>NZ_JAMBPQ010000025.1 GCF_024206495.1 Paraburkholderia sp. CNPSo 3272
GGGGGCGGAGGGGGTGCCACATACTCGATCTGGATCAGCGACGCGAGCGGCGCATTGCCCGCGGCCACCACGTAGTTGAACGTATAGGCGCCGGTCGTGCTGACGCCGAGCTGGCTGTCTGTGTACGTCGTCGTGCCTGCAGGGAGCGTGGCGATCTGCTGGCCGTTGCGTAGCACCGAGATCGCGCCGCTCGAAGGCGGGGTCCAACTGAGGACCGTACTCGCATTGTCGCTGCCGGTGACACCGATGAGCTGCGACACCGGCTGCTGGCCGATCAGTTCGCCGCCATCCAGTGCATAGGTCACCGCGCTCGGCAGCGCACCCCAATAGGCGAGCAGCGTGGGCGTGATGTCTGCAATGCTGGCGCGGGTATATAGGTCCGCGAGCGAGGTGGGGGCGGCCGGATTGGTGAGGCGCCCGTTGGGTTGCTGGTTGATGCCGATGAAGCTCGTCGACTCCGGCGCGAGGGGCAGGGCGTCGGTGCCACCCGCGGCATTGAGGCCGTGGCTGGTTGTCACGAGCACGAGCCAATTCTCCCCGCTGCGTTGCGACACGTCGCCGACGAGCGTGCCGACGGCACTGTCGAGTTGTGCGAGCGTGGCTGAATAATTCGACGAGTTGAGGCCCCAGTTGAGAGCGGCGTCTTCGGCGGAGTGATACTGGGCGACGACGAGCGAGTAGCCGTTGTCGATCATGCTCTTGCCTTGAGTCGTCACGCAGCTGTCGACTGAGGCGCAGTTGACCACGGTGTCGATGTAGCCGGCGTTCTGGTCGGGCGTTAGGATCGAGGCGAAACCAGGCGAATCGACGGCTGCACCCAACTTGCCCGCACCCGCGGACTTCAATATTGAGAATACGGTGGGCGCGTGCAGCGCCTGTTTTGGCGCGTCGGATTCGATCTGATGGCGGTCGGCCCAGGAACCGGTCACGATCGTGGCCCAGCCGGGCATATCGAGATTCGGTTGCTGGCTGAGCGTGCTGTTCACGCCGCCACTATAGGCAGGCGCAATGTTCAGCTTCGCGAGGTTCGGCAGAGTGCCGCCCGAGATGCCTGCAGTGAGGGCGCTATAGGTTGCGCCGTCGAGCTCGATCACGAGCATCTTGTTGAGCGTGCCGCTGGCTGTGCCCGATGATCCGATCGCCGCGTCGCCTGAAAAGGTCCGGTTTGCCGCCGATTGCATGCCTCCGTCGCCGCAACCGCTGAGCGCGGTGACGAGTGCGAGACCATACGCGGCGTATACGAATGCCTGTCTTGTCATGGTTATCCCCCTGCAAAGATTCGCCGGTGTATCCAGCGATTGAGGGCGATATTAGGCAGCAGGCAAGACGCCTATATTGCGTTCTGCGAAAGATCCCCGATTCACGTATCGGTTTTTTTTATGGGGAGCCCGATGGTCTCGGCCAACGTCGCCATGAATGTGGTGATGAGACGCGCGCCCGAACGGCTGCGCAGGTGGTAGAGATATTCGTATACGGCAGGGCATTCCGGCTCGATGGACACCGAAACGAGCGCTGAGCCGAGGGGCACCTCGCCCGCTGGCATCAGGGCGCAGCCGAGGCCGAGGCGGATCGCTTCACAGATCGCTTCGCGGCTGCCGATCTCGATGAGCGCCCGAGGCTCCACGCGGCGCTGCCCAAGGGCGGCCTCCGTTGCGTCGCGCGTGCACGAGCCCTGTTCGCGCAGCAGCAGCGTTTCGGCCGCGAGCACGTTCAAGTCGACGCTGCGCTGCCCCGCAAGCGGATGGCGAGGTTCGACGACGAGTACGAGCCGATCACTGGCGATGCGATGCAACTCGAGGCTTTCGTCGTCCACGTGATGGGATGAGACCGCGATATCGACGCGATGCTCCGCGAGTGCGTCGAGCACGGCTTGCGAGTTGCCGATCTCGATGCCGATCTGGACGTGAGGATAGCGGCGACGAAATGCGGCGATGGTCGGCAGGACGTAGTAGGGGCCAGTGGTCCCGAGCCGGAAGCTGCCCGCGAACAACTCGCACTCGTTGCGCAGTACGAAGTCGATGTCGCTCTCCGCCTGCGTCATTCGGTCAATGAACGGCATGAGCGCCGCGCCGGTCTTCGTCACGTCAAGGCGGCTGCCGCGCCGGTGAAAGAGTTGCACGCCGTACCGTTTCTCGAGCTGCTGGATGCGCGCTGTGACGGTTGGCTGACTTATCCCCAACCGTCGCGCGGCAGCCGTGACGCTGCCCTGTCGAACCGTTTCGTAGAATGCAGCAAGCAAAGGAGCGAGCATTTTCTGTTTTCCCAGACAGTATCCGGCGGAGGGATGCAGCATGTGTGCCGACCGTACACCATCAGTCCAATCCCACGTTCGCGAGATACGTAAGGACTGGAAGCTTTATCCGGGGCACGCGCTACCGAGTTATGAAGTCATTTCCTTGCGGTAGCGATTTGCCGTTCGAGATACGGGGCGGGCAGCACCGGCGAACGCCAGCACGTCGTCCAATCCCATGAAATTGTCCGGCAGTTCTTCGATTTGCTCGATCGGTGGGCTATATTGCGACCATGCGTTCGCTTAATCTCTCGGCAAATGCCGGCGGGGTGTATTCCGAGCGGTCCACGTAGATGTAATCTCTCATTCGGTCGTCGACATTCTGAACGATTTCCATGGCGTCGCCAAGGCAGCTATCGAGCGGCTCCGCGTTTCTCGCTTTGAGCAAAGCTGTTGCCTTTCAGCAAAAGCCGTTAAATAAGGCCACTCAGCAACCGCTTAGTTCTATGCGTCGAAGCAGTCGAAGGATTCAATGTGCGACGGTCAACGCACGCGTGACACGCGCCGACGGTCATGCCGAGCGTGAAGCGGCCAAGATCATGAGCCACGACGCTCGGCAAGCGGCAGAGGGTCCGGACGCAGAAATCACGCTGGATGCAGACAAGGGTTACGACGCAAGGTCGCCGGATGTATAGCGCCGCGACGCAGCACAACCTACCCTCAACCAATCTCAACCACAACCTTGCTAGCCGCACTCCCGTCGGCGACAGCCTCATAAGCCCGCTCGATGTCGTTCAACGAGAAGCGCCGCGAATCCACCCGCGGCTCAAGCTGCCCCGCCTCGACAAGCCGCGTAGCCTCACCAAGCATCTCACCGTGATGCCCACGGTTCTTCCCACTCAAAAGGGGATAAAGCGTAAACACCCCCGAATAAGTCGCCTCACGAAACGACAGCGGCGCGAGCGCATGCGTGCCCCACCCAAGCGCGCTCACCACGTGCCCAAAATGCTTGACCGCGACAAACGAAGCATCGAGCGTCTTGCCACCCACCGTGTCCACGACGAGATCAAACCCGGCACCTGCCGTATGAGCTTGAACGTACTGCTCGACGCTCAGCGCGCCGTAATCGATAGGCGTCGCACCCAGTTGCGAAATCACATCGGCATTGCGCGTGCTCCCCGTCGCGAAGACAGTCGCATGAAGCGCGCGCGCAATCTGCACGGCCACGTGGCCGACGCCACCCGCGCCGCCCTGAACCAGCACGCTCTGACCCGCCGCCAGGTGAGCGCGATCGACGATGCCCGACCACGCCGTGATGAACGCAAGCGGCAACGCGGCGGCTTCGCGCATCGAAAGATTCGCGGGCTTGCGCGCGAGGAGGTCCGCGTCGACGGCAGCGTACTCGGCCAGCGAACCTTGGATGCCGCCCACGCCGCCCGTCATGCCGTACACCTCGTCGCCGGGCGCGAAACGCGTGACGCCCGCGCCGACCGCTTCCACCACGCCTGCCATGTCGATGCCGAGCACGAGCGGCAGCGGATGCTTCGCATGATCGGCCTTCCCCGCACGAATCTTGACGTCGAGCGGATTGAGGCCTGCAGCATGAACGCGCACGAGCACCTGGCCCGTTTGCGGTTCCGGGCGATCGAGCGTGGTCAGTTCGAGCGGACCATCGTATTGGCTGAGGACGAGTGCTTTCATTGTTAGTGTGTGTGCCGTTGCGAATTGAAATGGTTAGCCACGCGAGATTCACTCAGCCCTTGTGATTCAGCTGCGAGGCAGCGTCTCGCAAAGCCGTGCGCAAGCCTTCTTCGACCACCGGGTGATAGAACGGCATCGCCAGCATGTCGTCCACGCTCAATCCCATCTGCACGCTCCACGCGAGCAGGTGCCCGATATGTTCCGCCGCCGGCCCGAGCCATTCCGCACCCACGAAGCGCCGCGTCGTACGGTCCACGTACACGTGGCCCAAGCCGTGGTTCTTGAGCATCACGCGGCTGCGCCCCTGATCTTCGAAGCTCACGGCGCCAGTCACGAAGCTGCCTTCCACCAGTTCCCGATGTGACTTGCCGACCATGGCGATCTGCGGATCGGAAAACACGATTGCAAGCGGTGCACGGCGCGCAACGGGTTCGACTTCGGGAAAGCGAGCCGCATTGCGGCCCGCGGCGCGGCCCTCGTCGGCGGCTTCGTGCAGCAGCGGCAGCATATCGTTCGCGTCGCCCGCCAAAAACACCGGCGCGGTGCCGATCTGCAGCGTGGCCGCGTCGAAACGCGGCACGCCGTGCGCGTCGAGTTCGAGCGAGGTGTTTGCGAGGCCCAGCTTCGCCACGTTGGGATTCCGGCCCGTTGCTGCCAGGACGTAATCAAACGTTGCTTCGGACTGCGTGCCATCCGCACGGGCATAGCGCAGCGTCACGCCCGCGTCGCTGCGCGTAGCCGATACCACACGTCCCCGCGTCTCGAACTGCATTTCCGCGCCGAACACGCGGTGCGCTTCGCTGATCAGACGCGGGTCGGTGAGCGGCCCCACGCTGCCGTGCGAGCCGCCGTACAACGTCACCCGCACGCCGAGCCGCGCGAGCGCCTGGCCGAGTTCCAGACCGATTACACCCGCACCGACCACCGCCACGCTGCGCGGCAAGTCCTCCCACGCGAACACGTCGTCGTTGACGATCAGCCGCTCGCCAAGTCCCGCGAGGGACTCGGGTACCGTGGGTGTCGAGCCCGTGGCGATCACGACGCTCTTTGCGCGCACCTGCGTGTGCTCGCCAACCTGGAGCAGCCCGTCATCGATGAAGCGGGCGTGCCCGACCAGGCGGTCCGCTTCGGGCAGCGCGAGCGTGCTGTCAACGACGAAACCGACGAACCGGTCCCGCTCGCGGCGCACGCGCTCCATCACAGCCCGGCCGTCGATCTCCATACCGAGCGGATTCACGCCGAAACGCGGCGCCATCGTTACCGCGTGCGCCGCCTCGGCCGCTGCGATCAGCAGCTTCGAGGGCATACAGCCCACGCGCGCGCACGTCGTGCCGTAAGCGCCGTTTTCAATGATGATTGCGCTTGCACCTTCCGCCTTCGCGGCGCGGTAAGCGGAAAGTCCGGCCGTGCCGGCGCCGATGATGGCGACATCCGTTCGCAGGGTTTGCATCGTGTTTCCTTGAGGGGTTCATGCATTCGTTTCCATGACCCAGTCTAGGAGGTCCACACGCGCGGGTGAATGTCGGCGCTGCTCAAGTTCATGCCCGATCGTCTCACGGGCGGCGGGGCGCGGGCCGCCGGTCAACCGGGCATGTGCTGCGCGAGCCAGTCGATCAACACGCGCACCTTCGGCGGCAAAAACCGGTTGGGCGGATAGAGCATCCACACCGGGCCGCTGTACGCGCGCGGCTCCAGCGACCAATCGGGCAGCACACGAACGAGCAGACCGTCGCGCAGAGCATCCGCCGCGGCGAATTCGGGCAGGCTCGCAATGCCCCAGTCCGCGAGCGCCGCATCGCGGCGAGCGCCCACGTCGTTGGCGATATAGCGGCCCTTCACCTCGACGGCATGCGCCTGCGCGCCGCGCCGGAAGGTCCAGCGGTTGTCGTCGGGCGTTTCGCCGAGATACAGGCAGTCGTGGCGCGCGAGATCCTTCGGGTGCTTCGGCGTGCCGTGCGCGCGCAGATAGGCGGGCGACGCGCACGGCATCCACTGCAGCGCGCCGAGCCGCCGCGCCGCGAGCCCCGGCGGCGGCGTGGGCGTCGGGCGAATCACGATATCGACGCTGTCGCGCACCGGATCGACGTCGCGGTCGGTAAAGATGAGTTGCACCGCCACCTCCTCATACGCGCGCAGGAAGCCGGAAATCAGCGGATGAATGACGCTTTGCGCGAATGAAATCGGCGCGCTGATGCTAACGCGGCCATGCGGGCGGTCGGTGAGGCGGCTGGCGGCTTGCGCCGCGCTCGCGGCGGCTTCGACCATGTCCGCGCAGTGACGGTAGACCTCGGCGCCCGATTCCGTGAGCCGCAGGCTGCGCGTGGAGCGCTCCAGCAGGCGCGTGCCGAGCGCGCGTTCGAGCCGCTGCATCTGGCGGCTCACGGTGGAAGGCGTGCTGCCGAGCTGGCGCGCCGCGACCGAGAAATTACCGGCGTCGACCACGCGGGCGAAGGTGGCCAGGTCGGGAAGCAGAGGCAGGAGGTCGGCGGGATTCATGGCAGTGCCATCTGTGCATCCAGAGCATAAATGATGTTCCGTCGAAGCGGATTATCGCTGGGAAGTCATTGCCGCACAATGTGCCCATTCCCGGCCAATCTGCACGCTCGTTCCCCATGAATGCCCTGACCCGTTCGCCCCGCACCGTCGATCTATTGCTTGTTGCTGTCGCGCTAATCTGGGGCACGAGCTATGGCGTGGTGAAGGGCGCGCTGCTCGTCTACCCGGTGCTCGGCCTGCTCGCGCTGCGCTTTGGCATCACGTTCGTGCTGCTGTCGCCCACGCTGCGCGGTCTACGTCATGTGATGTGGCGCGAGCGGATCGGCGTGTTCGGCGCAGGACTCCTGCTGCTCGGCATCTTTCTGGCCGAGACGTTTGGCGTGTCGCTCACGAACGCCTCGAACGCCGCGTTCCTCATCAGCCTGTGCGTGGTCCTCACGCCGCTCGTGGAGTGGGCGTGGCTCAAGCGCGCGCCGCGGCCGGTGGAATGGGCGGCGGCTGGCGTGTCGCTGTTTGGCGCGCTGCTCCTGACGGGCGGCCATGTGGCGGCGAGCCCCGGCGATCTGCTGGTCGTGCTGGCCGCGCTGCTGCGCGCATTGACGACCTGTGCGGTCAAGCGCGTGATGAAGTCGGGCGCCGTGCCGCCGCTCACGGTGACGGCGGTCCAGTCCGCCGTCGTTTCGATTGGCTGCGCCGCGCTCGCGTTGACTGTTGCGCCCGAACAGTGGCGGCCGTTGCCGCCCTGGCAGGGGCACGGCGTGTTCTGGGGCAGCGTGATCTATCTCGTGGCGGGCTGCACGCTGTTCGCCTTCTTCGTGCAGAACTACGCCGTGAGCCGCAGCAGCCCCACGCGCGTGGCGTTGCTCATGGGCAGCGAGCCGGTGTTCGGCGCGCTCTTTGCAGGCGTGTGGCTGGGCGAGCGGCTTACCTTGCCCGCATGGATCGGCGGCATGCTGATCGTGGCCGCTTCGCTTTTCGCGCTCAAGGGCGAACCGCAGGCCGATGCGCGGATTGAAGCACAGGACGCCGTGAAAGCGTAGGCCGGGTCCACATCCGCAAAGCTGATATGCAATTGCGAATTAACTGGTAGGGGATCGGGACGCAGGCTGTTCCAATGGGCATTTGGACCTTCGATGCCGCAGGAGCGAGCCTTACGATGGCGAAAACGAACAAACCCATTTTGCTCAACGCGTTCAACATGAATTGCGTGGGGCATATCAATCACGGGCTGTGGACGCACCCGCGCGACCGCTCGACCGACTACCGCACGCTCGCGTACTGGACGAATCTCGCGCGTACGCTGGAGCGCGGGCTCTTCGACGGGCTTTTTCTCGCCGATATCGTGGGCGTCTACGACGTCTATCAGCGCAACGTGGACGTGACGCTGCGCGAGTCGATCCAGTTGCCGGTGAACGACCCCACGCTCGTCGTGCCGGCCATGGCCGCTGTGACCGAGCATCTCGGCTTTGGCGTGACGGTGAACCTGACTTACGAGCAGCCTTATTTGCTGGCGCGGCGATTTTCGACGCTTGATCACCTCACGCAGGGCCGCATCGGGTGGAACATCGTGACGGGCTATCTGGACAGCGCGGCGCGCGCCATGGGACTCGAGCAGCAACTGCCGCACGACGAGCGCTACGACCGGGCGGACGAATACCTGGAAGTCCTCTACAAACTCTGGGAGGGCAGCTGGGAAGCGGACGCCGTGCGGCGCGACAAGGCCGCGCGTGTTTTCGCCGATCCAGCGAAGCTGCATCGCGTGGAGCATGCGGGACGTTACTACCGCGTGGACGGTTATCACCTGGCGGAACCTTCGCCGCAGCGCACGCCGGTGCTGTTCCAGGCGGGCAGTTCGGGGCGCGGGCAGCGCTTTGCGGCGCGTCACGCGGAATGCGTGTTCATTTCGCCGCCAAGCCGCGCCGCCGCGCGCGAGACAGTGCGCGCGTTGCGCGAACAATTGGTGCAAGCGGGGCGCCGGCCCGACGATGTGAAGGTCTTCGTCGGCGTGGCGGTGGTGCCGGGCTCCACTGAGCGCGAAGCGCGCGAGAAGTATGCCGACTACCGGCAATATGCGAGCCGTGAAGCGGGGTTGGCGCATTTCGCGTCGAGCACGGGTGTCGATTATTCGCAATACGATCTGGACGCGCCCGTGGATTATGCGCCGGGCAATGCGATCGAATCCGCCACGCGGACGGCGAAGCAACACGGCTGGACGCGGCGCAAGCTGCTGGAGATGTTCGAGCTGGGTGGGCGCTATCCGGCGATTGTCGGCAGCGCTTCGCAGGTGGCGGATGAACTGCAGGCGTGGATTGACGAGGCGGATGTGGATGGGTTCAACCTGAGCCGCACTGTCGTGCCCGAGAGCTACGAGGATTTCGTGGATCTCGTCGTGCCGGAGTTGCAGGCGCGTGGGCGGTATAAGACGGCGTATGCGCCGGGGACGTTGCGGGAGAAGTTGTTTGGGGGGGAGGCTACCTTGCCGCAGCGGCATGCTGGGGCGGGGTATCGGTGGGGGACTGAAGTGGTTTGAATGGGATTTAATGGGAGAGGCCAAAGCGCCGGGGAGCCGCGAACAAAAAGCATCACGGCGCCCCGCGGCAAACCCCACCCACTCCCTTACTGCTGCGGCGCCCCCTGCCAGGCAGGCAACGTAGCCCCGTGATACACAGCAATAATCTCCGACGCCACATTAGGCTGCTGATAGCTCTCCACAAGCGCACGCACCCAACCCGCGTTAGCGTCCTTCTCATTCACGGCAATGAAGTTGCGATAAGGATTGCCAGTCACCTTCTCCTGAGCAATCCGCTCCTGCGGAATCTTGATGCCGGATTTGACGGCCCAGTCCGTATTGACAACGGCCGCATCCAGATCGCCAATCGCGCGCCCGACGATACCCGAATCAAGTTCCTTGATATGGATATTCTTCGGGTTCTTCGCGATGTCGCGTGCGGTCGGCAGCAGGCCGACGTCCTCGCGCAACGTAATGAGTCCCTGTGCCTGGAGCAGCAGCAGCGAGCGGCCTTCGTTGCTCGGATCGTTCGGCACGCCAATGGTCGCGCCCTGCGGCAGGTCTGCCACTGACTTCACCTTGCGCGAATACAGCCCGATAGGCTGCACGTAGGTAAAGCCGACCGGCACGATCTTGTAGCCGCGCGCCTTGATCTGCGCGTCCAGATACGGCTTGTGCTGGAACGAATTGGCGTCGAGGTCGTGGCTGGAAAGCGCTTCGTTGGGCTGCGTGTATTCGGAGAACGTGGTCACCTTGATCGTGAGGCCGCGCTTCGCGGCGTTGGCGGCCACCACGCGCCATACGTCCTCGTCTTCACCCGACATGATGCCAACGCGCAACGTCTGATCTGCCGCGTGCGCGAGCGTCGCGCCCCCAATACTTACGCCCAGCGCGAGCGAAGCCAGCATCGCGCCCAGCAAGGTTCTTTTCTTCATAGAATCCATTATTCGAAGAGTTGTGGATAGGGCGATGCTAGAGAGCGCGCGGCAAGCGGACAACCAATTTTGGGAGGATTGCTTAGCTATATTCGTCGTTTTGCGGCACGCAGCGACGTGGCTAGGATGCAGCGATTCCATTCCTCACGCGAGTCTCGTTCCATGTCCACTCTCGCCGTTCCCGCTTCGGAACTCGTCGACGCCGCCGGGCAAGCGCAAGCCCCGCAACATGCCGTGATCCGCTCCGCTCAGGACGTCTCCCGTATCGTCAACGCCGGCGCAGCGCAGGGCAGCAACGCGCGTATCGTGATCGCGATCGCACTGGGCGGTGTGTTTCTCGATGCCTACGATCTCACCTCGCTCGCCTATGGCATCAAGGATATCGCACGCGAATTCTCGCTATCGCCAGTGCAAGTCGGCTTCGTTTCGGCGGCCATTACGTTCGGCGCGATTCTCGGCGCCCTGTTCGGCGGCTATCTCACGGACCGCGTCGGGCGCTACCGCGTATTCATGGCCGACATGCTGTTCTTCGTGGTGGCCGCAATCGCGGCCGGGCTCGCGCCCAACGCCTGGGTGCTGGGCGGCGCACGCTTTCTCATGGGCTTCGGGGTGGGGCTCGATCTGCCGGTCGCCATGGCGTTTCTCGCCGAGTTCTCGCGCGTGGCGGGCAAGGGCAACAAGGCGGCCAGCGTGGCGGCGTGGTGCCCCGCGTGGTACGCGGCCACGAGCACCTGCTATCTGCTCATTCTCGGCCTCTATGCGATCCTGCCCGAGCATCAGCTCGGCTGGCTCTGGCGTATCACGCTCGCGTTCGGCGCGGTGCCGGCGCTCGTCATCATTGCCGTGCGTAGCCGCTATATCAGCGAGTCGCCCGTGTGGGCCGCGAATCAGGGCGATCTGGAAGGCGCGGCGCGCATTCTCAAGCGCTCGTATGGCGTCGATGCCGTGGTCGAGCGCGGCGAAGCGCCCACGCGAGCGCCGCGTGCCGCTTCATGGCGCAACTACGGCGTGCTTTTCAACGCCACGTATCGTCGCCGCACGATTCTTGCCGCAACGATCGGCGCGGCGTCCTCTTTCGGTTACAACGCGATCATTTTCGGCCTGCCCGTGATCATCGCGAGCTTTCTCCAGCAGGGTCCGCTCACAACCATCGTTGCTTCGCTCACGCTGAACCTGTTGTTCGCTTTCCTTGGCGGGTTGATTGGCGTGCGTACCGCGCCCACCGTCGGCGCGTGGAAAATGACCGTGCTCGGTCACACACTGCAGTTCGTCTCGCTCATCGGTCTTGCGCTGATCGGCCATCCGGGCAGCGCTTTTTTCGTTGTGGTCGCTATTGTGCTGCTGGGCGGTTATCTGTTCGGGCAGGGGTTCGGCCCCGGCTCGCATTCCATGACTTATGCGTCGCTCAGCTATCCGACTTCTCTGCGCGGCATTGGCGTGGGCTTCAATCAGACGCTCGTGCGCTCCGCTTCCACGGTGTCGCTATTCCTTTTTCCCGTGCTCGCCGCGGCGCTCGGCACGAAGGTTTTCTGGGTGATTGCCGTCGCGCCGCTCACGTCGCTGCTCGTGTTGCTCGCGATCCGCTGGGAACCCTCGGGCTACGACATCGATAGCGAGGATTATGCGGATGAGCGCGAAGACGCTGCAATTGCAGCATAAGCAAAGAGGAATAAGTCATTTTCGTTTCGAACATGCGCATTCCATACTGAGTGCGAGGCGCGTGCTTCGGGATGTGTAGCGCCTGTTTACCGGCGACACGAGGTTTGAACAGGGGAAAACTAACTATGAGCCATACGACTCTTGCGGATGAGGGTGGCAAGCGTGCGGGTGAAACCGTAACCGCGCAACGCCGGCCGTTCGGGACGGAAGACTGGTGGGCGGTTGCAATCGGGCTGTTCTTGATTGCGATCGCGTATGGGCTGTTTGCTTCGGGCGGCAGTATCAAGAGCCTTGCCGTGGCGCCCGGGCGCTGGAACGACTTCGACGAGCTCGCTCGCAACCTCGCCGCGCATGCGGGAGCCTATGTCGCGCTTTTCGCGGGGTTTGCGGCCGTGTTCTCGGTGGCCATTGCGGCGCTCGGCTTGCCGGTCGCGCAATTCATTCGGGGATTCTTCGTCCTCTTCGTGGCGTCGGCGGCCATCTTCATCGTGGGCGCCTGGGCGCAGGCCACGCGCTACAACCTTGAGCCGCCGCTCATCGCACTGGCGCTCGGGCTCATCGTGTCGAATATTTTCACTGTGCCCGCCTGGCTTGCGCCGGCGCTGCGCGTGGAGTTCTACATCAAGGTCGGGATCGTGCTGCTCGGCGCGACGCTGCCGCTCACGTTGATCGTGTGGGCGGGGCCAGTTGCCGTGGGGCAGGCTACCATCGTTTCGCTCGTCACGTTTTTCGTGATCTATGGCGCGGCGCGGGCGCTGAAGATCGACCAACGCTTCGCCGCAGTGCTCGGCGTGGGCGGCGCGGTGTGCGGCGTTTCGGCGGCGATTGCGATTGCGGGCGCGGTGCGCGCACGGCGCGAGCAGGCTTCGGTTGCGATCACGCTGGTCGTGGTATGGGCGATCGTGATGGTGTTCGCGCTGCCGGCGCTTTCGCGTGCGTTCGGCCTGCCGACCGGTGTGGCTGGGGCGTGGATCGGCACCTCGGAGTTCGCGGACGCGGCGGGCATTGCTGCCGCCCAGGCCTACGGCGACTTTGCGCGACACGCTAGCGGCGCAGTGGCGGGTGCGCCCGATGCATCGCTGCAAGCATTCGTGTTGATGAAGGTGGTGGGCCGCGACATCTGGATCGGCATCTGGGCCTTCGTGCTGGCGATCGTGGCGACCACGCGCTGGGACCGCGAGGCCGGTGACGAAGTGCAGACCACGACGCGCGCCCGCGAAATCTGGACGCGGTTTCCCAAGTTCGTGGTCGGGTTCGTGATTGCTTCGGCGTTTGTCACGTGGGTCGCTTCGCATTACACGCTGGCCGAATACCGCGGCGCCGTAACGCCAGGCTTCGTCGCGCCGATCGTCGCGTTGCGCACGTGGGCGTTCACGTTCTGCTTTCTCAGCATCGGCCTCACGACTCGCTTCGCCGCGCTTTCGTCAACGGGCGTCAGGCCGCTCGTCGCGTTCACTGTCGGGGTGGCCGTGAACGTGGTGCTCGGGTATTTGCTTTCGGCGCACCTGTTCGCGCCGTACTGGCTTGCGCTCGGAAAATGAACTTGAATGGCGCGGCGCAATCCGGGAAGCGCCCACTGTGTGGGCAGTGTGCGCATTGGGCCGAAGACCGCGCGTTGCTGGAGGCACGCATCCCCGGGTTGGCTTCGTTCGGCTCGGCTTATGGGGCGAGTGTCGGGGAGAGCCGGTTATGTCTGCGGCACGACCGTTTGACTCAACCGGAGGACCGCTGCGCGGCATTTGTTGCGCGCATCGCGTGAGGCATTCAACGAAGTTCGGGATAGCCTTGCTGCGCGGCGGCATTCGCGATTGCTTCGATCTCGGCGTACGTCTCTCCCCTGAGTCGCGCGAATCCGCGCAGGCGCAACCTGCCTGCGCGCTCGGCGTCGGCTGCATGAGCGGCATCTAGCGCATCTCGCAGCGCCTGCTTCTGATCGTCGCTGAGTGCGTGCGAGGCGATGAGCGGGAGTCCGGGTGCGGACGCTGTCATGCCGATGGTTTGCACGCCATCAAACCGTTCGGGGTGCGAATCGTGCAGCAATGCGAACGTGACGCAGTCGATGGCGCCCACGTCGGCGGCGCCGCTTGCCAGCGCATCTAACGTGGCCGCGTGCGAGCCTGTCCAGAGCACCGAGGCGAAGAAGCGGCCCTCGCGTGCAAGCGGCGCGACCGCGTGGCGCAACGCGTTCATGCCGCTATGCGAATCCGCGCTGTTGCATGCGGCGCGCAGGCCGCGGCACGCTTCCAGCGTTTTCGCGCCGCGTTCCCACGCCTGAGATGAAACGGCGAGCACGCTTCGATAGCGCGGGCCTTCGCAACCGAGTGCGTCGAATATCGGGGTCGCAATCAGGCAGACTTCGTTGGCCAGGCCGAGCATGCGGTACGGAAACCCGCACGTCTGCGAGAGCAGCAAGTCCTCGCGGCGCCAGTGCGGCATGAGTTCGCCCTCCGGCGCGTTCTCGATCGTGACGTCGCCTATGTCGAACGAGCGCGCCACGATGCCCAGACTGTCGCTCAACAGCGAGCGCCACGCCGCCGCATGTTGCGGCGTCACGTTGTACATCGGCAGGGAGGCGATCCAGCGGGTCATGGGCGCATTCTACGCGCGCGTTCGTGGCGCGTCGCGCGGCACAGTGAGATAAGCAAATGGCAATTCGTTGGTTGGTGAGGCCCCGCGCGTTCGGTATGGTGAGGACCTGCGTTCCTTTGCTCTCCGTAGGGAGTGGCACCATCCTTCATCGCGGGAGCTGGCGAACATGGCCGAATACTTCGACGCAGACCACGCGCGGGAAGTCGCCGCGCTCGCCACCGGGTTCACCGCACGCACGGAATGGCCCACGTGGCTGCTCATCGCCGCGATCTACGGCGGCTGGTTTGCGGTGCTGGCGTTCCTGCGCTCAGGCCTGCTCACGCTCGTGGCCGCCACGCCGTGCCTCATCGTGCTGTGCGCATGGCACATGTCGCTCCAGCACGAACTGCTGCACGGTCATCCCACACGGTTCGCATGGCTGAACATGGCGCTGGGCTGGCCCCCGCTCGCCGTCTGGTTTCCCTATGCGGTGTACCGCGAGAGCCATATGGCGCATCATCGCGACGAAGCGTTGACAGTGCCCGGCATCGACCCCGAAACCAACTACGTGCAGCACGAGCAGTGGGCCCGCCTGCCGCGCTGGCATCGCGTGCTGTGGCGCGCACGCAAGAGTTTCGTGGGCCGTGTGGTGATCGGCCCGCCCATGAGCGTGGCAGCGATGCTCGTCGGTGCGGCGAAAGCGCTGCGAAGCGGCGACTGGCGAGCCGTGCCGATGTGGCTCGCGCACTGCGCGGCCGTCGTGGTGCTTCTCGCGTGGGTGCAGCGTTACGCGGGCGTGCCGTGGTGGTGGTATCTCGCCGCCGTCACCTGGCCCGCGCTCGGGCTCGCGATGGTCCGCTCGCTGTACGAGCATCGCGCGGCGTCGCATCCGAAGGCGCGCATCGCCATCAACGAGGCCGGGCTTGTCATGCGCTTTCTGTATCTGAACAACAACTACCATCTCGTGCACCACGATCTGCCGCGCTTGCCGTGGTTTCAACTGGCGCGCGCCTATCGCATGCGGCGCGACGACTATCGGCGCAAATGCGGCGGATTCGTGATCGAAGGCTACGCCGCGCTGCTTAGGCGTTACGCGTGGCGCGCTACGGATGCCCCCGCGCATCCGTTCGGCGACAACGCCGCGCAGTGACCTTCATTCCCGAAACCGTTTAAAGAAGCGGCGAATGTCGGCCGCGAGAAGATCGGGCTCTTCCATGGCGGCGAAATGGCCGCCGCGCGGCATGTCGGTCCATTGCGTGACATCGAACACGCGCTCGAGCCACGACCGCGGCGGATGATTGATCTCCTTGGGAAAGCGCGCAAAGGCGACGGGCGGCGCCACGCGTTGCCCGGCCGCGAAGCGAAACGGCTGAAGACGGTTCTCCCAGTACATCTGCATGGATGTGCCGATGCTGCCCGTGAACCAGTACAGCGAAAGGTCCGTCAGCAAGGTGTCCTTCGAGAACCGGCGCTCGATGTCACCGTCGCAGTCGCTCCATGCGCGAAACTTCTCGCCGATCCACGCGGCCAGTCCCGCGGGAGAGTCGTTGAGCGCCGCTGCCGCCGTTTGCGGCTTCGTGCTGTGCATATGCGCGTAGCCGCCCTCCAGCGCCGCCCAGTCGGTCTTCTCACGCAGATAGGCCTGTTCCGCCTCAGTGAGTGGGGCTTGCGCGGCGTCGATTGCGGGTTCGTACGAGCTGGGCAGGAAGTTCAGGTGGATGCCCTCGACGGCCGGGCTGTGCCGCGCGGCGAGCGCAATGGACACGCCCGCGCCGAGGTCGCCGCCCTGCGCACCGAAACGCTCGTAGCCGAGACCGCGCATCAGCGCGGCCCACAGGTCTGCGATTTGGAACGCGGAGGTGCCGGGCGCTCCCGGCGCGGGTGAAAAGGCAAAGCCCGGCAGCGACGGGACGACGACGTCGAACGCTTCGGCCGGGTCCGCGCCGAATGCGGCGGGGTCGCAGAGCCGGTCGAGCAGCGCATGGAATTCGACGAACGACCCCGGCCAGCCGTGCGTGATGACGAGCGGGTAGGGCTTCGGGCCCGCGCCGCGCCGATGCACGAAGTGCACGCGCTGGGCACCTGCGCCACCCGCACCCCCCACTTCAGCCATAAATTGCGGCAGCCGGTTCAGCGCGCGTTCGGCGGCGCGCCAGTCGTATTCGTCTGTCCAATACGCGACGAGCTCGCGCAGCCACGCACTGTCGGCCCCTTGTTGCCACGCCGGCGAGGGCGTAGCGTTGGCCCAGCGCGTGGCGCGCAAACGCCGGCGCAGGTCGTCGAGTGCCTCTTCGGGAACGCGAATTTCGAATCGGTCGATATGCATGGTGGTTCATCCGTACGCTGGCAGGCCGAGGAACTGACGATTATGAGCGAATTCGCCGCAGCGCATCGGCCGCCTCAGGGACCCTTCGAATTCCATCGATCGCTTACCAGATGTTTATCGAGGCATCGATTTAAGTTATCGGAGTTTGGCCAGCGAGGCGGGGCGGCGCGCCGCCTCATCCGGGCGCGCCGCTGCGGCGCAAACCCCACCGCGTCCATGGTTGCCGGTATTTTCAGCCGTCGGCTCCCGCACTCGCTTATTGGCGCCAGCGGTATTATTTGGGCAGTCTAGGTAATAGCCCTGGCTACTAGCGCGGTGGGGCCAATTCGTACCGTAGCGCCACGATTCGAATCAGCAGCAGAGGTCCCAATGATCATCGACATTCACGGCCACTACACTACGGCGCCCGCAGCGCTGGAGGCGTGGCGCAAACGCCAGATAGCGGGCATCGCCCATCCGTCCGGGATGCCGAAGGCATCGGAGCTGAATATCAGCGACGACGAATTGCGCGAATCGATCGAACTCAATCAGCTCAAGCTGATGCGCGAGCGCGGTCTCGATCTGACGATTTTCAGCCCGCGCGCGAGTTTCATGGCCCATCACATTGGCGACTTCGAGGTGTCGAGCACCTGGGCCGCCATCTGCAATGAGTTGTGCCACCGCGTGAGCGAGCTTTTTCCGGAGCATTTCGTGCCGGCCGCGATGCTGCCGCAAAGCCCGGGTGTCGATCCCGCCACGTGCGTGCCGGAACTCGTCAAGTGCGTGGAGCAGTACGGCAATGTAGCGGTCAACCTGAACCCCGATCCCTCGGGCGGCCACTGGACGAGCCCGCCGCTTTCCGATCGCCACTGGTACCCGATCTACGAGAAGCTCGTCGAATACGACATTCCCGCGATGATCCACGTAAGCACGAGCTGCAACGCGTGCTTCCACACCACGGGCGCGCACTACCTGAACGCGGATACGACTGCGTTCATGCAGTGCCTGACGTCGGACCTGTTCCGCGATTTCCCCACGCTGCGGTTCGTGATTCCGCACGGCGGCGGCGCGGTGCCTTATCACTGGGGGCGCTTCCGGGGCCTCGCGCAGGAGCTGAAGAAGCCGCCGCTCAGCGAGCATCTGCTGAATAACGTGTTCTTCGACACCTGCGTCTATCACCAGCCCGGCATCGACTTGCTCACGCGCGTGATTCCCGTGGACAACATTCTGTTCGCGAGCGAAATGATCGGTGCGGTGCGCGGCATCGACCCGGAAACGGGCCACAACTACGACGACACGAAGCGCTATATCGAAGCCGCGCATGTCGATGCCGCGGATCGCTACAAGATTTACGAAGGCAACGCGCGCCGCGTGTATCCGCGCCTCGACGCGCGGCTCAAGGCAAAGGGGTTGTGAGCGCGCGCGTAGCGGCTCGCAGTCCATGCGACACCAGCGAAGCGCAAGACAAGGCGGCCTCGCTCACTCTGGACTGAAACGGAAGTCAATGACAAAGGACGATGTGAAAAGCAACGCCGCACTGGCGGGGGTCGGGTCGATGGCGACGCGTCTCCTGCTCGCGGGCCTCGCCGAGCAATACGAGCGTGAAACGGGGCAGCGGCTGACCGTTGCGGCGATAGGCGGCGTGGAAGCCGCGCGCCGCGTGCAGGCCGGCGCGGCATTCGATTTCGCCGTGCTGGCCTCGGCGGCGATCGACCGCCTGGCGGCGGGCGGGCACCTCGTCGGTGCGCGCATGGACGTCGTGCGCTCCGGCATGGCGGCGGCCGTCGCCTCCGGCGCGGCGCACCCGGATATCGGCACCGAGGGCGCACTGCGCGAGACGATGCTGCGCGCGGCGCGCATCGGCTATTCGACGGGGCCTAGCGGCGACCATCTGTTGCGGCTGGTCGAGCGCTGGGGCGTGGCCGAAACGCTCAGGCCGCGCCTCGTGATGGTGCGGCCGGGCGTGCCGGTGGCGAGCCTGATCGCGGCCGGTGAGGTCGAGATCGGCTTTCAGCAATTGAGCGAGCTAAAGGATGTGCCGGGCGTGGACGTGATCGGGCCGCTCCCGGCCGGGGCGCAACTCGTCACGGTCTTTTCCGCGGCGATCTGTGCGGTGTCGCAGCAGCGGCAGGCGGCAGCGGATTTCCTCGCGTTCCTCGGTTCGGCGCGCGCCGAGGCGACCAAGCGGGCGTTCGGCATGGAGCCGGCCGGCAACGCGGCGTACGGGCCGTAGCAGGGCACGAGCAAGACGGCAATAAGGGAAATAGAAGGGGCAATATAGAAGGGGCAACAAGGCGATTGCATTGGACATTTCATGTCGCATGGTCCACGTATCCACAGTAATTAGGCTTACTAATCAGAAAAAACAGAATCGGAGGCGTGAAAGTGAATCAGAAAAAAACCAGGACGTACGACACCAGGAGGCAAGCATGAGAAACCTGCATACCCGACGGCTTTTCACGAGCGTGCGCGCTCGAGCAGCGTCGCTGCTCTCGCTGTTCGCACTCTTCGCGGCGGCCACCCTCGCGGCCGCGTGCGGCAGCGGCGGCAGTGGCAGCAGTAGCGCCGATACGTCGAAAGCGCCGCTCGCAGTCGTGGCGCCCGTGGTGGATTGCTCGAAGCTGGCGTCGGTCGACATCACCGATATTGGCGGCGCGGGCAGCGCGATTACTTCGGCTAGCGTGACCACGGCGACCATCAACGGTGCTTCGGTCAACTTCTGTACCGTAAAGGGCACGCTAGCGCCTTCGAATACATTTGAAGTGGCGCTGCCGGTGAGCACGTGGACGCAGCGTTTTGCGGCGCTGGGCTGCGGGGGCCTGTGCGGTAACCTGAGCGACCCGACCCAGCAGTCGTCGTTCAGCTTCAGCTACACGTGCCCGCTCGTGCAGGAAGGCGGCTTCGTGACGGCGGCGACCGACATGGGCCACTCGGGCAACGACGCGACGTGGACCACGGACCCGCAAAAGCAGGCCGATTTCGCTTATCGCGGGCAGCACATCACGACGCTCACGGCGGAGAAGCTCATCAAGGCGTACTACGGCCAGACGCAGAAGTACGCGTACTTCATCGGCTGCTCGGACGGCGGCCGCGAAGCGCTGATGGCCGCCCAACGCTATCCGAACGACTATAACGGCATCATTGCGGGCGCGCCGGCTGCGCACTTCCAGATCCAGAACTCGCTGTATCACGGCTGGAGCGTGGAGTCGCAAAGCACGACCGGCGACAGCACCGGCAACGCGACACTCTACGCCGACAACGCGCTCGTGCTGCACAAGGCCGTCGTTGCGGCATGCGGCGGCCAGGCGGGGGTGCCCGATGGTCTGATCGCCGATCCGCGCACCTGCAACTTCGATCCCGCATCGATCCAGTGTGCACAGGGCGCGACGAACACGAGCAACTGCCTCACCGCAGCCGAAGTCGCTACCGCGAGCAAGATCTATGGCGGACCGGTGGACGCGACAACGGGTGAGCGCATGTTGGCGGGCTCTCCGCAGATGGGTTCGGAGGAGAACTGGGTGGGCGTGGAGGTGCCCACGACGAATTCGACGGCCACGCCGGTTTCGGTGAAGAACCTGTTCAG
This sequence comes from Paraburkholderia sp. CNPSo 3272, assembly GCF_024206495.1. Taxonomy (GTDB): domain Bacteria; phylum Pseudomonadota; class Gammaproteobacteria; order Burkholderiales; family Burkholderiaceae; genus Paraburkholderia. The sequence goes on from NZ_JAMBPQ010000025.1 coordinate 19,987, forward strand.
CTACATGATCGTGACGGGTGCCTATAACCTGATCTTCACGGGCTCGCCCACCATGCCGACCATCGACACCTTCGGCTACACGGATGCGAACTTCTACCCGACCTACCTGCAGGCCAACCATCCGCTGATGGACGCGACAAACCCCGACCTCTCGGCGTTCAAGAAGGCGGGCGGCAAACTGATCCTGTGGCACGGCTGGGCGGATCAACACATTTCGCCGCTCTTCACGATCCAGTACTACGAAGCGATGCAGAACACGATGGGCGCTTCGAACGTGAGCGATTTCGCGCGCATGTACCTCGTGCCCGGCGTGGCTCACTGCGGCGGCGGCGAAGGCTTCCCGAACATCGACCTCGTCTCGCAGATCACGGCGTGGGCCGAGCAGGGCACGGCGCCGAACGCGGTCATGACGTATCAGACCGATTCGTCGAACAACGTGACGGCCAGCCGCCCAGTCTATCCGTACCCCGCAGTCGCGCAGTTCACGGGCACCGGCGACTGGCATCTCGGCGCGAACTGGACGCAGGGCGCACCGCTGTACAACCAGTCCACCCATACCTGGGCAGGCTCGAGCTTCTATGCGACGTACACGCCGGCTACGCTGGGTGTTGCCGCGCCTTAACGTGAAAACTTCAGGCGCACTCGCTTGATTCACCGTTGAACCGGCCAGCCCTTCGGGGCTGGTTTCTTTTGCATCCCGATAACTGAATCGCATGACAAAGGCAGCGGATCGAACGGCGCCGCCGCCTCGAAAAGCGGCGCGTATAGGAGCGCCGGCTGGCGATGTAGCGGCAACTGAATTCCGCACGATCGTCCGGCGTGTTTGCGAATCCTTTCGGAGAGCATCGATTTTGCTTATCACGCCGGATTCGATTGGAGCCGCGGGCCAGGTCGGACAAGGCGCGGGCCGATTACCCGCGGCCCTTATGCGGCGCGGCTTCGCGGACGGTATCGCAAGTGCGGGCGTGCCGAAATCGCCCATGCAGATGGGCACGGACGTATCCAATATGTGGTTAACCCGCACTTTCGGACGAGGGGTTGGCCACCTATCGTGCCCCCGACGGATAGCAGTTCGTTGAAATTCGACTCGGGCACGAGCGAGCGGCAGACCACAGAACGGACAGGAGACTAGAAATGCCTGGCAGCAAAACAATCGATATCAAGGCGTTCATCGACGAACGCCACATTTCGGCCTATCAGTGGCTACTGGTGGCGCTGTGCTTCCTCGCGGTGACCGCCGACGGCATGGACGTGGCTATCATGGGCTTCGTCGCGCCCTCCATCATTCACGAGTGGGGCATTTCGCGCCCCGAGTTCGGGCTTGTCATGAGCGCCGCGCCCATCGGTCTCGTGATCGGCGCGCTCGCCGCGGGGCCGGCCTCGGACCGCGTTGGCCGCAAGTGGGTGCTCATCACCTCCGTGTTCCTCTTCGGCGTGTTCACGATTCTCACGGCATTCACGCAGTCGCCGGCGTCAATGGCGGTGCTGCGCGTGCTGACCGGTATCGGTCTTGGCGCGGCCATGCCGAACTCGACGACGCTGCTCTCGGAGTACTCGCCGCAACGCCGCCGCGCGCTGCTCATCACGATCATGTTCACGGGTTTCAACCTCGGCTCCGCGTTGATCGGCTTCGCGGCGGGCTGGCTCGTGCCGAACCACGGCTGGCGCGCGGTGCTGATTTTCGGCGGCGCCATTCCGCTCGCACTCGTGCCGCTGCAGGCCTGGCTGCTGCCGGAATCGGCGCGTCTGCTCGCCGTGCGGGGCGCGACAAGCAAGCGCATTGCCGCGACGCTGAACCGCGTGACCGGCGCGGATTTCGCGGGCGACGAGAACTTCGTTTCTACGGAGCCGCCGCTGCCCACGCGCAAGCCGATCGGCGTGCTGTTCTCGGAAGGCTATGGCGTGATGACCCTCGCACTGTGGGTCACGTATTTCATGGGCCTGCTCGTCATCTATCTGCTGACCGGCTGGCTGCCCACGCTAATCAAGGACGCGGGCCTCTCCATCACCGTGGCGGCGAACGTCACGGCCATGTTCCAGATCGGCGGCACGATCGGCGCCGTGCTGGTGGGCTGGATCATGGACAAGGTGCGTCCGGCGCGCGTGATCAGCGCGGCGTATGTCGGCGGCGGCATCTGCGTGCTGGCGCTGGCCGGTGTGGGGGCGCTTTCCTCGTCGCTCGCGCTGCTAGTGTTTGCCGCGGGCTTCTGCATGAGCGGTGCGCAAACGGGCCTGAACGCCTACGCACCGGGCCGCTATCCGACGGTTGCGCGTGCAACGGGTGTGAGCTGGATGTTGGGCATGGGCCGCTTTGGCAGCATCTTCGGCTCGGCCATCGGCGGTGCGCTGCTGGGTCTCGGCTGGGAATTCGCTGCGATTCTCGCCATGCTCGCCGTACCGGCGGTGCTCGCGGCGCTTGCGATCCTGGTTTCGCAGCGTGCGCGTCATTCGGAACCGGCTACGCAGGTGAGCGCGGCTCACTGAGCTGGATTTAACAACAGCGCTGGACTGATCGGCGCGGCGGTGCGAATTGCACTGCCGCGCCGTTTTTTTATTTGGTGTGAGAGCGGAGGCAGCGCCTCCGCTTTAGTGCCGTTCGGCTAGTCAAATCCTGAACGCACCCACCGTTTCGATCATGGTCTGCGCATTCCTGCCCAGCGTGTGGGCCGAAATCGAAAAGTGATTCACGAGTGCGCTGTCTTCCTGCGTGAGCGCTTAGATAGGATCGAGAGCCTGCTGGTCATCGCCTGTGTCGCCCACTCATCCGTTACTTCGTCAGGCGCACAACGTACAGCGCCGCCTGGTTCGGAGAGCCGGCGACGCTGTAATTCGGGCTGACGGCCATCAGCGGTCCTGGAACCGTCGGAGAATAGGTCACGCCCGCAGCCGTAACGGTCGCCAGCTCGAGTGCAGGAGTGCCCGTCACAGGCTGCGTTGTCGAGAAATTGAACGTCAGCATCCGGTTGTCAAACTGCGTGATATCGCCAGCGCCGCCTTCCGTGATTTCGTAGGCGAAGGGCGTCGTGATGCCTGCGGGCACCGGGTCAGGTTTGCCCAGGCAGAGCGTCAAGGCGCGCGTAACGCCACCTGTGGGGGTCTTGAATGTCAGCGTTGCGATATTGTCATTGGAGACCATCGTCATCGCCGTGCCCGCAGCGATACTCAGGGGGATATCGAGGCGACTGTAGCTGGCCGGACAGTTAAACGTGCTCGATTGCGGCGATGAGGCCGTATCCGGCGCAGAGGCCGCACCTGGCGAGGATACGCCCGCGGAGGCCGATGAATCCGCACCGGATGCTCCGCCACTGCCGCCGCTGCCTCCACCACACGCGGCCAGCAGCACGGCGGCACCGATCAGACCCATCGAAAATATTCGGCTCATCAGCATTGTTAGCTCCTTATGGTCAGTGAATCGCACATCAGAATTGCCCCGTCACCTGAAAGCCCAGCGTCACGCTTGGCGCGGGGAAGCCGCGCGGCGCGTAGACCGGCGTGCCGGCGAACACGTCATAGCTGAACGCGCCCAGGCGCGAGGGCACGGAGCCCTTGAAGCCGAGGACCGCGCCCGCGAGTTGCGTCCCGGCAAGAAACGCCGTAGATGGTCCCCAAAGGTGGCCGTAGTCGAGGCCCGCATAAAGCATCTGGCCTGTTGCCCCAAGCGGATACTGGAGTTCGTTGCGCCAGTAGAAGCCCTTCTCCGCGGCCAGCATCGTTTCACCGCTGAAGCCGCGAACCGTGTAGCGGCTGCCGATGGTCAGGTCATCGATATAGTTCAGTTCGTCGTTGGTGAACTGCCCGTGCAGAGTGCCGACATAACGCAGCGTCTTGCCGGCCACCGCGAACGGAACCGAGAGATTGGCGTCGAGCGTCGCCATGTGGAAATAGTACGTAGGCCCACTCGCTGTATCCGGCATCGCCCCGAGCCAGCCGATACCCTGCCGGTAGGCGAGCGTGCCGTCGAACTGCGCCGCGCCGAAGTAATGGCGATTGGTCAGCCCGGCCTCGATGAAGGTGTTGTCGCGCTTCTGCTGTGGGATTTCGACGTCATCGATGAAGCTCGCGCCAAAGCGCTTGATTAGCTGAAACTCGACGCCCGAAACATCGTTCTGGCTACGACGAATGACGCGCTCCAGCTTCAGACCCGCTGTCTGCGCGTTTCCGCTCGAAACGAACGTCTGGTTGACCCCGGCAATCTGCTGGTAATACGTGTTCGTGTAGCCGAACAGCGTGCCCGTCCAGTAGCCCCACGGTACCGCATACGAGGCATTCCAGCCGTGTGTACCGAGGTCGTGGTTGCCGAACTGCAAATCCTGGTTGTAGCCACCTGAAAGCACGTCGTTGATGCCCAGGAGGTTATAGAGCGCGAGCGACACGTTGCCGATGTAACGGCCCGTAGCGTCGCTGCCCGAGTTATCCGCCGAGACGACGAGCGACCATGGTTTCGCGCGCTTGACCGTAACCACGACATCACTCTGGCCGGGCTCGGTACCGGGCACTATCTCCATGGAGGCGTCCTGGTTCGGGACGCGCTTCATCTGCTCCAGTCCCTGTTCAAGGTCGCGCAACTGGAGGATGTCGCCGTCGCGAGCCGGAAAGGCGGTTTTCAGCGTGCCCCGTGTACTGGCGTCGGCAAACTTCAGGTTGCGGATCACGCCCGGTATGAGCGTGAATTTCATCGTCCCTTTCGAGAGGTCCTGGGTCGGCACGAGTACGCGTGTCGTGATGTAACCGTGGCTCAGGATGACGCCTTGCAGGCCCTTCGCCAGCATGTCAACGCCTTGCTTGCCAACACATTGGCCCTCATAGTGGCCCAGCCAGTCGTGCAGGAATCCGAACGGATCGAGCGGCAACGCCGATGCACCCTTTACACGAACTACCTCAGGCAGCGTATCGGGAACCTCGACCGTGAAGGTGTCGATACGGAAGCACGGCGTCTCGACGGGCAGTACGGGGTACTCGCCGACTACGGGCTCGGTCGAGCGTACAACGGGCGCGGCGACGGTCGCAGCGCGCTGCTGCGCGTCGCGTCGCTGCTCGACCTGCTGTTGCTGTTCGGCGTTGGTACGGGCCGCCACATCGGGCGGGGTCTGCGCGTGGACAGCGAGCGGAATCAAGGCCGTCAGTGTCCCCGCTGACAGCCGCTTGGTGCGAGTCATTTTTCGTGATAACCGGGTTATTGCGGAAGAATGCCGCCCTTTACTTCTTCCTTGCTCGACTGCATGGCGAAATTCTTCACGACACCCTTGTCGTCAAAAAACACAACAAGTTCCTTTTTGTCCACGTCCTGCCCAGACATGAATATGTTGGCGAGAGGCACAAAATTGATCCCCTTGGCAGTGGAGTGCGAATAGCGGTAACGCCAGATTTCATTGCCGCTGTCGGTAAACGATGTTTCGGTTGGGTCCCCGAATGTAGCGCGCACGTCATCCTTCGTGCTCTTGCCCTTGGTAATTTTCTCGCCGACCGATGCGGCGCTCTCATCCTTGAGTTTCTGGACGCCCGCACTTGCGCAGCCCGCTAGTACGGCAGCAACGATCAACCCAGTAGCGATATTTTTGTAGAACACTGCCTTGTTCCCTTTAATAGTGTCGGCCTTATCTATCTTCGCCGTTGCCGACCCCACGACGAAGAAGTGAATGATCAACGTGATGGAAAAGCCCAAACTCTGGCGGTTCAACAGAGCGCACCCCTCGCGCTCCGGATACGCATCCCGCTGCTGCTGGACCTGTCGCTACTGTTCGGCGGTCGTGCGGACCGCCGCATCGGGCGGAGTCTGCGCGAGGACCGCGAGAGGAACGAGAACAGCAAGCGGAACTAACAAAAATTTCTTCTTGCTTATTTTCACTTGTTGCTTTCGTCATCGTCATTTTCGCCGCTCTTGCGGGCCTTCTTGTAGCTGCTATCGAATGGCTTGATATGCGCTAGTCGTGCGCGAGAACACATCCCGCCCACCGCAGCAAGTCCGAATCCAAACAACGAAAAGAGCGCGCTCCAGATCGAAGGAGTGAGGTACTTGAATGTCACGTAGCAAATTCCAATACCTATCGCTATAAAAGCGGAACATACCCATCCCGATAGATTTCCGTCTTCTATGAGTTTCATTTCTTCACCGAATTAACAAGTCCACCCCAAAACGAATTGATTGAATCTTGGATAGACGTAGCGATACCACTCGCATTGAACGCGTTCGCAGCCTCGTTAACAACAGGCGTGGCGATTGGATTTATTGCCGAAACCCGGTCTGAAACAACTGAAGTCAATCCGCTTTGCCAATATTGACCTACATTCGGCTGCACTAACTGGCTAACACCATCGGCTGCCATCCCAACTACGGTTGCACCAAACGTCGCCGAATCAAGCAAAGGCGTATAGGGCGAGGGGATAGATGCTGCAGCCGCAGTCGCCGACCCAAATCGACCAGCCGTAGTCGATATCATCGAAGCCGCGTCCGCAGTCGTGCTGCGCATGTAGTTTACGTCCGAATGATCGAAATTGGTGAAAGGTCCTGTCACGTTGATCGAGCCGCCACCGCCGCTCGATGGATATGTGAATTGGCTAGGCACCTGCCCCGGCGAAACGCTGTTGTAGTTCGCCAGAATGTAGCTCTGCAATGCGGGATCGGACGGCGCAAGTATTTGCGTCAACACCGGCTGCCCGTTTGCAGTTGTCCCGGCAGACATCCATTTTGCTCCAGAATCGGTTGGCGTCCGACCCACGAGGGTGGCGGGCGCGCCCGATGTCGTTGTGCCGTTGACGCTCATTTCCATCTGGCGCATCTGGTCCTCGATCTGGGCTACGGTATATCTCCCACCGCTCGCATCGGCGAGTTGCTGCGCGAGGGACTTCTCCTTGGGATCGAGTTGACGATTGTAGAGGTCCACGTTCGTTGCAGTTGCTGCGCCTGCTGTACCTCCGCCGACCAGTGCGCCGCCCGCGCCCGCTGCGACGTTCGCTGCAAGGTTGCCCAGGAGGCTGGAACCCGTCTCCGACGCCACGCCTTTCGAAAGGCTATCCAGTTGGTTCGCCATCGTCGAGGCAATGCCGGCGCCAGCCGCGCCCCCGACCGCCGTAAAGACGCTCCCGCCGCCAAGACCGCCAATAAGCGCACCGCCTGCCGCCTGCAATATCGCGCGGCTCTCCCCACCTTCATCCCACTGCTTGGCAGTAGCCGCGTCTGCGGCAAAGGCTGCCGTATCGCCGTTCGCGGCATCTATCTTCGCTTGGTCTACCGCCGCCTGCCGTTGTGAATCAGCATACGCGCCAATACCCTGCGCTACGACCTGGCCTGCCGCCTGCGCAGCCTGCATCGTGTCGGCCTGCTGGTTCAGGATTGCATTCACGTCCGGCGTCTGCGCGACAGTGCCGTTGGTATTGGTCGTATCGCGGCTCAGGGTCGATACATCCTGCGTCTGCGCTGCCCGGTTCGTGATGTTGATCGAACCCGCGCTGATCGCGCTGCGCGTGGTCGCGCTCGAATCACCGCTTTCGTTCTGCGACATCATCGGTGATACGCCACCTGTCCCCCCGACCGAGCCCGGCCCGATTGCCTTGCCGGTACTGCCAACGCCTACGCCCGCGCTAATACCGTTGCTCGTCGCGTCATAATGCGACTGGTTCTGGATATCGCTGAACGTGAGGGTACCGGTCGTCAAACTGTTCTTCGACGGGTCAGCGGTGCTCGAAATCACCGCGCCCGTCAGGTTCGTATTGCCGTTGACGTTGACATTGAAACCACCGCTACCGGCCTCGATGCCCGCCTGCTCGGTGACCTGCGCAAAATTCGAATCGGCGTGACCGTTCTGGGCGCTGAAGCTCGCGCTGCCGCCGCCCTGGCTGATGCTGAAGCCACCGCCCGTACTGCTCTGGTGCGCGGTGCTCACGGTCGTGTCCTGCACACTCCGGATGTTGAGGTTGCCGCCGACATTCGCCGTCACCGTACCGCCCGCGACATCTGAGCCGACGATATTCGTATCGCCTCCACTCGTGATCGTCACGCTGTTAGCGCCCGTGATATGCGAGTTGTTCTGGATCGCCGCGTCGCTGTTCGCGTCGCCGTGCGCGTTTGACATTGACGCTGATACGCCGAAGCCCTGCGTGCCATACGAAACGCCAACATTTGCGCTGCTCGATTTGTTCGTGCTGGCCGTCTGGTCCGTATTCGTGGTGTTGACGATATTCACCGCGTTCTTCGCAGTGAGGGCGACATCGTTCGCGCTCACGTTCGAACCGGCAATCGTGACATTGCCTGACCCGGGCGTGCCATTGCCCGTTGCCGTAAAGCTCGCGGTGCCGCCTGCCTGGACGGTCGAACCCTGTTGCGCGGCCTGGCTCTCGCTGAACGTACTGCTGCTCTGGCTGGACCCAAAACTCAATTGCACACCAATGCTCGGACTCTGGCCCGCCAGCGCGCCACCTGTCGCACCGGCACCGGCAATCGCTGCATCGCCTGCCGCCGCGATGGCGTGCAGCGCCGTCGCGCGGCTGTCGCTGTTGCCGCTTGCGACTGCTTGCCCCTGCTGGTACGCCCCGTTGATGGCGTCGCCCACGCTGCCCGAAAGACCGAGTGTGAAACCGCTCTTCCTGGTCTGCGTGGTCTCACTGTAGTTCGAGGTGTTGGTTGCTGAGTCGATGGTGACGTTCGCAGCTTTGCCCGTCACGTTTTGCGCAGCGATGACATCGCTGCTGGTGATGTGCAGGTTGTTGCCTGCCGTCATCGATACGTTGCCGTCAAGGCTGCCGATCAGACTTCCGTTATTCGTGACGCTCGACTCCTGGTCGGTCTGGGTAAGCTTGCTGGTGCCAGCCGTGACCGTCAGACCGCTTGTGCCCAAGCCAGAATGCTGCTCCTGATACGTGCCGGAGGACTGCATGGTGTCCTGCGTCGTCGTAACGGTCAGGTCATGCGCGGCACTCAACGCCACGTCGTTCGTGCCGACAATCGTGCTACCCGCGACGTTGATGTCGTGTCCGCTACTGATGGACACGCCGTCCGCCGAAATCGTGCTGCCAAGCGTCTGCGTGGTGGTCGTGTCGCGCGTGCTTGCGACCTGCTTGCTGCTCACAATGTGACTGGTGCTCGATGTCTGCTGCGTATCTGAAACCTGGGTCGCAGTGGTCCCGCCGATATTCACGTCATTGGCCGCCTGAAGGTTCGCATTGCCCTGAGTCAGCACAATCGAACTGCCGCTCACGTTGATGTTGTTGCCCGACACGACGTTCAGCGTGTTGCCACTCGTGAGGGTCGTGCTGGTTAGGGCCTGGCTGGACAGGTGCTCCGCATCGGAGTAGTTGCCATTGTGATCGCTGGTTGCATGGCTGCTGTCGATGGTCGATGTGGTCGTTGCCGCCTGCAGCGTCACATTGCCGTTGGCCGCAATGGTACCGCCACCGCCCAGGTTGATGTTCGCGCCTGTTGCAGTCAGATCGCCACCCACGCCAATCAGCGAAACCCCGCCCACCTTCACGGAACTGCCCGTCGCGCTGTTGATGTTCGTGTCGGACACCCCATTCGCGCCATGGACCACCTTCTGCTCGCCGGTCTGCACCGTGCCGATGTCGTAGTTGCCGCCAACGGCCATGCCAAGGTTGCCGCCCACATTCAGGTTGGCCCCGTTCTGCTCGAAGTTGCCGCCCGTCACAATCGCAGCATCGCCCTTGACGTTCAGGTTCGCGATGGGTCCAAGCATGGTCGTGGTTCGCGTGGCACCCGTTGCGCTGACCTGGTTCACCGTGTTCGTTGCCGTGTTCAGCAGCAGATTGCCGCCTGCGTTCAGCGCCAGACTTCCGGCGTTTACCGTCGCGGAGGTGAAATTCACGTCCCCGCTTGTCGCCAGCGACATGAGGCCGCCACTTTGCAGCGTGCCGAACGCGTTGTCGATCGACTTGCCGTTGATCGTCAACGAATTGCTGGCCTGCATCGTGCCGCTATTCGTGAAGGTCTGTGCATTCTGGAGGTCGATGTCGGTCGCTGTGATGAGCGGCCCGTTCATGTTCTGCTGGCTGGCCTGCGCGAGATAGACGACGGGAACGAGCACCGACTGCCCGTCAACCATCTCGGTCTGCATGATGACGACGTTGGTCGTCAGGGCCGCAACCTGCGCGGGTGACAGCGCCATGCCCAGCGGCAGGTTCAGGGATTCGGAAAGCGAAGCGCCCGCTGCGAGCAGTGCCTGATACATCGACTGCGTATCGGTGTAGGGGCCAAGCACAGCCTTGCCGGTCAGCGACGTGATCTGGTTCTGCAGGAGCTGCTGCTCGTAGAGACCATCGCCCAGGCGCTTCTCCACCGTCTGCGGATTCAGGCCAAGCTGCTGGAGATAGTAGTCGCTTGAGATGAACGATTTCGCGCTCGTAAAGGCCGGATTCGACTCGATCAGATACGGCGCGTTCGGTGCCGTATCGCGATTGAACAGCCCGCCCTGGGGAACCGACAGGTTGCTCAGGACGCTCACCGCCGTCGCGTGTGCGATGACCGGATCGACCTGGGTCGCGTTGCCCTGGATAGAGGCCGCGCCGCTCTTTGTGCCGTTCGCACTGCCGCTAACCGAGCCGACATTGACGCCCGAGATCGACTGACCGTTGACCAGGCCGAGCGACGGAATGCCAGCGTTGCCGGCAGTATTGTTGATGCTTACGCCGTTACCGGAGATCGTGCCGCCCGCGCCCCAGGTGGATTCGTAGTCGGGCAGACTATAGAGCTTGATGCTAGCCGGGGCCACCTGGTAGCCACCCGGATTGGAGGTGACGAATGTCGCATTGCCGAACGGCAACTGCCAGTTATGTTCCGAGTTGTCGTAGTTGTCGTAGTGATACTGGCCCGAGTACGTCACCTGCACGCCCGGTGCAAGCTGTCCGGCCCAGCTATTCGCGTCGAGGTAGGCCGGCATCGCAATGTTGCCCACGGCAGCCACCGCGCTCCAGTAGTTCTGGAACAGGCCCACATTCGACAGGTCCAGGTTGCCACCCGCCATAATCTGCGCCTTCGGGCTGATGGCGGTAATCAGGTTGCCGAGCGCCACGCCCGTATAGGTCGTGTACTGGTACGTACTGTTCCACTGGCCGCCGTGCGGCGGATCGATCGGCATGCCGCCTGGCCCGGCCTGCAGTGCAGCGATGACGGCGGGATCGTAGTCGGAAGCATTCGGATCGAACCGGATGCCCATGACCTGCGGATTGCCAGGACCGCATGCGGCAATGTACGCTGCCGTACACCCCGAAAGGCTGATACCAAGCTGCTCGATGATCGACGGATCGACTGCTTCGGTGTAGGCCCCGTCGGTCGTCATCACCCGTCGCGTGTTCGTGACCTGATTCGAGTACATCGCCATGTCAGCCGAGGACTGGATGAGCGCTGACACGTTGTCGATCAGGTTCGCGTTGGTGTAGTTGCCGCTTGCACCCTTGCCGCCCGCGAGCACGACCCGCCCAAGACCGAAAATCGCGGTGGTGGCCTGCGTGTCGGTGGCCGTGGTGTCGTCACGGTTCTCGATGTCGGGCGCGAGGAGTTCAAGCAGGCCGTTACTGTTGGTGGCGCCAATAAGCGCGGTCGGACCCACGTTCGAAATACGGGTGGTCGCGTTCAGCGATACGCTGCTGCCCACAATCGCGCCCGAGTTTTCCAGCGTGTTCGAGTGCGTAGAGAGCGTGCCGCCCGCCATCATGGCGCCGCTGTTGTTGATGTCGTTTGCGTTGATGCCCAAGTTATTGACGGCTTCGAGCGTTGCAGAATTGGTGAACGTGCCAGGCAGTGTGAAGGTGAGGTCGTGACCGGCCGTGAACTGCATGGCCGACGTCGGCGCGAAGTCACCCAGCAGGTTTGCCGTCACGTCATTGGCTGCACTGTATGCGCCTCCCCCCGTGAGCGTTGCGGCACTGATCAGCAGGTCATGATCGGCGCCGATCTGGCCGTTGGTATTCGACACGGCGCCCGTGGCCGTAATATCGACATCGCCACCCGAACCGGTAAAGGTGCCAATCTTGCCCGCAGTGTCGTCGAGCGTGCCCGTCTGGATCGAGACGGCCGCGCCGGCCACCTGGCCGTTCTGCGTGTTCGAGATGAACGACGCGTTGAGCCTCACGGCCCCGTTACCCGCAATGAGCCCGTTACTGTTGACGATCTGGCTGCCGCCCTGCACGGTGGTATCGCCCGTGCCGAGGTTGCTAATGAGGCCATTTGTGGAATCAATCGACGCGGCCTGGACACCGAGCGTGCTGGTGTCACCGGACGAACCCGTGCCGGACTGGATTTGCCCGTTCACGTTCGTCAGCGCACCGCCGCTCGCGAGGTCAATCGAGGACAGCGATCGCACGACGCCCTGGTTGTTGTTCACGCCCCCCGCAACGGTTGCCGAGATGGCCCCCTGTGCCGCGAGTGCTCCGGCCTGATTGTTGACGCTGCCAGCCTTGACGTGAAGCTGCCCCGCCGTAAGGACCTGGCCGCCCGCATTCGAGAAGGAGCCCGAACCATTGCCCGGATCAATCGTGAGCGTGCCAGTACCCGCGTGCGTGATCGTACCGCCATTGTCGTTGATGAGACTGGCAGGGGCGAGCGTGAGGTCCGTACTGTTGGTCTGGATGACACCATTCGCGGAATTGTCCAGCGTATCGCTGACATCGAGTGCCATCGGTGATGCGCCAAACTGCGTAATGGTACCGCCGTGGTTCAGCAGATCCGTCGCCGACAATGCAAGCTGATTGGCCTGCGTTTCGCCGCCACTGTTATCGAACGTGCCACCGGTCGTAATCGACAGGTTCGGTGCCACAAAAACGCCGCCGCTGTTTGTGACTGAGCCAGCATGGATCGTTTCGTTCGCACCCGCGCCAGCCTGACCGTCATTGTTGTTCAGTGTGCCGCTTGTAAGGCTCAGGTCCGCATTCGACAGCAGTTTGCCGTTTGTGTTGTTGAGCGCGCCGCCTACCGCGGCGGTGAGGCCGTTCTGGCCGACAACCTGGCCCTGGGTGTTGTTGAATGCACTAGCCTGGGCAACCACTTCGCCGTTGCTCTGAATCTTGCCATTGACGTTCGACAGCGTGCCCCTGCCATTACCCGCGTCGAGCGTCAGGGTGCCGGTCCCTGCATGCGTGATTGTGCCGCCATCGTTTTCAATTGCAGCGGAGGCGAGCGAGAGGTCGGTACTGTTGGTCTGAAGCGTGCCGCCTGCCGAATTGTCGAGCGTGTTGCTGACGTTCACGCTCATCGGCCCCGAACCGCTCTGCGTGATCGTGCCCGCGTGGTTGACAAGGTTCGTTGCGTTGAGGGCGAGTAGCGCGGCCTGGGTGACGCCCCCACTGTTATCCAGCGTCCTGGCGCTGAGGCGCGCGGCCTGGCCCGCAACAATGGCACCGCCGTTATCGGTGAGTTGCGCTCCGGCGTTGATCGTTGCATTGTTCTGGGCCTGAAGCACGCCCGCGTCGTTATTCAGGGACTGCGTATCAACCTGGAGGTCTGTTTGTGCGCTCACCGCGCCGTGGTTGACAATGCCTCCACCCTGCAACGTCACGGCACCATTGCCGCCGATTACGCCGCCCTGCGCGCCGCCTGCCATGCTCCCCGCTGCGTTCAGAAGCTGCCCGGTTGTGGTGACCGACAGCCCGTCGCTGGAGAGGGAGGTGATGCGCCCCGCCGTATTGTCCAGTGACGAACCTGCGACCGATACGCCCGCAGCACCCTGCATGACCCCCGCGTTGTTCGCAATGGCACCCCCGCTGCTAACCTGCATTGCGCCCTGAGAGACAAACTGGCCGCCCTGGTTCGCCATCTGTCCCGAGGTCTGCGCGACGAACGCGCCCTGCGAAGACATCTCGCCCTGGTGGTTCGAGATGCTGCCCGTATCAAGTGTGATGCCGCTGCCAGCACTCAGGGAGCCGGAGTCGTTGACGAGTGCCCCGGTCGCCTGTGCGTTCACGGCGCCGCCAGCGCTGGTGGTCGCGCCAGCAAGGTTCACGTCACCGCCATAGGCGGCCAGCGACAGGTTGCGGTTCGCTGCTGTCTCGCTGCCCACCAGATTCACGCCGCTACCCGTAAGCGTCGCGTTGCCGCCCGCCAGGTTCAGCCCAGTGGCGTCAAGCTGCCCCGACGCGGAAAGCAGCAGGTCACCGCTGCTGCCCACCGAGCCGTCGCCGTTCACACTCGCACCGAGTGTGCCAGTCGACGCGATATTGCCAGCGGTAATCGACGTGCTTTGTTGTGCAGCAAGCGTCCCGCTGTTCGAAACGGTTCCCGCCGTGCCAATGGCGGTATTCCCCTGCGCGTAGATGGTGCCCGTATTCGCGACGCCCGTCGCCCTGATTCCGACATTGGCGCTCGCATTGACCTTGCCGGACTGCACAAGCTGACCCGCGCTCGTGAGGATGAGGTCGCCCGCCTGCGCTGCAATGGCGCCCGCATTCGCGACACCCACGCCATTCTCCGTGCCCACTAGAACGATTCGATTACTGTACATACCGCCCAGTTGCGATACGTCGATGGCGACGCCGGGCGCAGGTCCCGTACCTGCGATGGGCGTGGGAACGAGGCTCGTGTAATCGATGTTGTTGGCGCCCGTCACGACATGAAGTGTATTGCCGCCGTATATGGCCGCATTCACTTCGAGGGCTCTGGACAACAAATCGACCTCATCGATATTCGAGGCGTTCAGGCCCGCGCCCTGGACAGTAATCAGGCCGCCCCTTACACTGAAGCCCGTCAGATTCCCACTGCCATCGATAAGCGGATTACCGGTCGTTAAAATTCCACGTGCGGTATTGATAAAGCCGCCGCCGTCGACCACGATCCCGGAACTGTTCGAAATCACGGCATCGGCCTTTGTTCCCGCGACCTCGACGTAACCTCTCAACTGGGATGGATTATTGCTGTTAACCTGGTTGACGATAATCTTCGCTGCGTCATTCGGGCCAAAATTCGGATTCCCCGATATTTGCCCGGCGAGTTGCGTGCCTGTAATAACAGGTGAATTATTGAGAATTGTTCCGTTCTTCTGGACGTCGAATTGTGAATATGTATTAAGTGATACGCCAGCCCCGGAGGGCTTGGTAACGTTCACTTGCGGCAGCCCGTTTGCCGTAGTGATTACGTTTGGCGCGTGCGGCCCGGACGGCACCACCTGCGCTTCCGAGAGCGCTGGCGGGAGAGCAAAGAGAACGAGCGCAGCAAACGCTGCATGACGCATTGAAAAGAGCGTAAAGGACTGAAGCGCGCGCGCCGGGCCGGTTTCTTCATGACAGGCGCTGCTGTGTCCCGTCGCTGTTTCTGAAACTGCGACCAACATGCCCCGCAGCTTGCTGAAGACAAGCCGATAACAACGGTCATTCATTCTTATTAACCCTTGAGGCTAGATGACGCCCGGCATTGCAGGAGCGATATCCGGCAGCTTCACGCGATATCGGTCCGGCATCGCGACAAATTAAGGCGCGCGCGAAAGGCTAAATCATCACCTGGGTGGCGAAAGAAATCCGTCAACAATCGTTAAGCGAAATGACGATCGACAAGAATTAAGGCTAATTAAATTTTGAGATACCTGATTCGCATTGCTTACGCTTCGCTGGCGACGTGCATGTCGCGTTCTGTCAGTTATGCTGACTATAGTTTTTGGACTACTGCGGCACAGCATGCGGATAACGGCTTCCATGCAAACCGCTGGATATCAACGTGCGGTAGGTGTCGATTGCGGCGCTGAATTCGCCGGCCACTAGCGGCTGTGCCCTCGTGGTCTCCGTCGTTTTTCGATCGGGTTGTCCCGCTGACCGCTGCTTATCGGCCGGTGTTTTCGATCATGAATGGGGCGGTTCGGGGCCCGAATTCGTCGCCGCGGCGAAGGAGGGCGATAAATGGAGCGGGGCGCCGGGGCGTGGGGCCGGGGCGCCGCGGCTCGCAAGTCCCTCAAAGCAGATTCGATACGACCGTTCGAAATGCATCCCGCAGGACCTGGGCGGCTACGCCAGGCGCGCCGCCCCGAAGCGCAGCAAGCGGCACAACGCATACAATTACGCCGGACCCACTCTAAATTGAACGGCGATGCGCATTCTCGTGATCGAAGACGAGCCGAAGACCGGCGCGTATCTGAAGAAGGGCTTCGAGGAATCCGGCTATGCCGTGGACGTGGCCGCGGACGGCGCGGAAGGCCTGATTCTCGCGAAAGAGGCCGCGTACGACGTGATCGTGCTCGACGTCATGCTGCCCGAAATGGACGGCTGGACGGTGCTCAAAACACTGCGCGCCACGCACACCACGCCGGTGCTTTTCCTTACCGCGCGCGACGATATCAGCGACCGCGTGAAGGGCCTCGAACTGGGCGCGGACGACTACCTGGTCAAGCCGTTCGCCTTCGTCGAACTGCTCGCGCGCGTGCGCACGCTGGCCCGCCGCGGCCCCCCGCGCGAGAGCGACGTGCTGCTGCTCGGCGACCTCGAAGTGGACGTCACGCGCCGGCGCGTGAAACGCGGGACCACGCGCATCGACCTCACGCCGAAGGAGTTCTCGCTGCTGCAACTGCTCGTGCGCCGCCAGGGCGAAGTGCTCACACGCACGCAGATCGCCTCGTACGTGTGGGACATGAACTTCGACAGCGACACGAACGTCGTGGAAGTCGCCATCCGCCGCCTGCGCGCGAAGGTGGACGACGCGTTCGACGTCAAGCTGATCCACACGGTGCGCGGCGTGGGCTACGTCGCCGAAATCAAAGGGAACGCCTGATGCCGCGCATGGCTGTGCGCTCGCTCGCCACAGGGCTCGCGCTGAGTTTCGCGGGCACCACGCTCGCCGTATTCGCGCTCGTGGGCAGCACGCTTTATTTCACGCTGGACCGCGAAGTGAAGCGGCAGGACGACCTCGATATCGTGCTGATTTCGCGTCACACGCGCCGCCTCGCGCAGGAGCTGCACAACGAGCACGACGTCCGCGAGCATGCGGAGCGCCTCACGAGCCAGGTGCTCGGCAATCCCGCGCTTTCCATGGAAATACTCGGAACCGGCGGCGCGCAACTCGCCGAGCACAACACGGCGGGCATTGCGGACGCCGCGTTTCCAGAAGCAGCGCTCGCACGGCGCCTCCCGCCGACGCAACGCATTACCGAGGGCGACGTGGTGGCATGGCGCAACGCGCGCGGCGTACCCGTGCGCGGACTCGCTACCGACGCCGCGCTGGCGGACGGCACGCCCGTCACCATCGTCATCGCACGCGACATGACCGATCGCTGGCAGCTGCTCGATCACTATCGCGAGCGGCTCTACGGCTTCGGCCTGGCAGGCATGCTGCTGGCTTTCCTCATGAGCTGGCTGCTCGTGCGCGAGTCGCTGCGTCCGCTGCGCGAGATGGCGGCGCGTGCGGCCACGGTCACGGTCGACCGGCTCGATACGCCCATCGAAGTCGAACGCGCGCCGAGCGAGCTCGAAGCGCTCACGAAATCGCTCAACGCCATGCTCGACCGTTTGCACGGGGGCTTCGAGCGCATGTCGCAATACACGGCGGATCTCGCGCATGACATGCGCACGCCGCTCGGCAACCTGCGCGGCGCGAACGAAGTGGCGCTCGCGCGCGAGCGCACCACGGCGGAGTACGAAGCGTTGCTCGAATCGAATCTGGAGGAATGCGAACGGCTTTCGCGCATGATCGAAAGCGTGATTTTTCTCGCGCGCGCGGAGCACCCGCAGTTCATGACGACGCTCGCTGAGTTCGACGTGCACGACGCGCTCACGCAGATTGCCGACTACTTCGAAGGTCTCGCCGAAGAGGCGGGCGTGCAAATCCGTGTGCAGGGCGAGGGCCGCCTGCGCGCGGACAAGGAGCTGTTCCGGCGCGCCGTGGGCAACCTGCTCGCCAATGCGCTGCGCTATGCGCCGCGCGGCGCGGCGATCACGCTGAGCGTCGAGCAGACGCCAAATGCCGTCGAGGTCACGGTGGCCAATCCGGGCACGCCGATCGAAGCCGCGCTGCTGGAGCGCATTTTCGACCGCTTCTATCGCGCGGATGCGTCGCGCCACCGCGAGGCGCGCGCGGGCGCATCCGCGGGTCTGGGGCTCGCGATCGTGCGCACGATCATGGCGCTGCACGGCGGCTCGGCGCGCGCCGAAAGCGATGCGACGAGCACGCGGTTCATCCTGACGTTTGCCCGCCCTTAGCGCTCAAGTCGCTCAGCGCCGCGCGGTCCCAGCCGCCGCCGAGCGCCTGGAGCAGATGCACGCTCGCATCGAGCCTTCTTCCTGCGATCTGCTCCTCGTTGCGTTCGTTCGAGAGCGCGATGGTCTGTGCCGTCACGACATCGAGATAGTTCACCGCGCCCGCCTGGTAGCGGTTGGTGGTGAGCTTGAGCGAGAGTTGCGCGGCGGCGGTGGCGCGCTGCTGGCTTTGCGCTTCGCTCGCCAGCGTGTCGAGCGCGCTCAGGTTGTCTTCGACTTGCTGGAACGCCGTCAGCACGGTTTGCCGGTAGCCGGCTACTGCCGCATCGTATTGTGCGTTCGCGCCTTTGAGCGTGGCGTCGCGCCGGCCCCCGTCGAAGAGTGTGCCCGCCAGTTGCGAGCCGAGCGACCAGAAGAGGCTGGGCGCGCTCAGCCACGGCGCGAAGAACGTGCTTTCGAGGCCCGCCGTCGCGGAGAGCGTAAGATCGGGATAAAAGGCCGCGCGCGCTGCGCCGATTCCTGCATTGGCCGCGGCCACGCGCCGCTCGGCCGCCGCGATGTCGGGCCGCCGCTCGAGCAGCGCGGAGGGCACGCCCGCGGGAATCGACGGCACGACGGCGGGATCGACACGCGGCGGCAGACTGAACGTCGAAGCGGGCACGCCGATCAGCGTGGCGATGGCGTGCTGAAGCTGCGCGCGCTGAACGTCGATGTCGCTATCCGCCGTGCGCGCGCTTTCGAGCTGGGTTTGTGCCTGGGCGACCGCCGAGGCGTCAATCGCGCCGTCGGCGAGCTGCTGCTGCACGATGCGCAGCGCGGCCGTGTAGGCGGTCACGGTGTCGTCGAGCAGCTTCTTCTGGCGATCGAGCGAACGCAAATCGAAGTAAGCCGTAGCAAGCTGGCTCGCAACCGAAAGGCGCACCGATTCGAGGTCGGCTTGCGTGGCCTGGGCGTTGGCGTGGGCCTGGGTGGTCGCGTCCTTCACGCGCCCGAACAGGTCGGGTTCCCAGCTTGCCGTGAGGCCCGTCGAATAATCGGGAATCGTCTTGCCCGCGAGCGAATGGTCGACGAGATTCTGCGAGGTCCGGTAACGCTGCGCCGCCACACCAGCCGTGACGGTCGGCGCATAGCCCGCGCGCTGATAGTCGATCATCGCGCGCGCGGCTTCGAGATTGGCAACGGCCTGGCGCACGCTCTGGTTCGACACGTCGACGCGGGCTTCGAGCTGGTCGAGGTCGTCGTCGCCGAAGAGCGTCCACCATGGGCCGCGCGTTTGGGCGTCGGCGGGCGCGGCGACGGTCCAGCCGGGCGCCGCCGCCGGTTGCGTTGTTTGTGTCGCGAAGTGCGCAGGCACGTCCGCCGAGGGCACGCTGTAATGGGGCAACGTGGTGCACGCCGCGAGCGATGCCGCCGTGCAGGCGACGACGATCCGGCGAAGCGCTGGAAGAGGGTGTTCGAACATGATGAGCCTCACTTACGCGTTCGCTTTCGCAGCCGTCGAAGCCGCGACCACGCGCACGCTCTGGCCGCTCGCAATGGCGTCGCCGGGATTGTTGATGACGCGATCGGTCGGCGCGAGTCCGGTTGCGATTTCCACGTAGGTGCCGAAGTCGCGGCCGATGGTCACCTTGCGCAATTGCACCGTGTTCTTTGCATCCACCACCGCGACTGTCACGCCGTCCGGGCGGAACAGCAGCGCGCTCACAGGCAGTTCGAGCGAAGGCGCGGCCGCCGTGAGCGCAAGATGCACCTGCGCGTAGGCGCCGGGCATCAGCGCGCCGTCGTGGTTGTCCACATCGACTTCTACGCGCAACGTGCGGCTCACGGGATCGATCACGTTCGCGCTGCGCGCCACGCTCGCCTCGAAGCGTCGCCCCGGATATTGCTGCGTCGTCAGCCAGACGGTCGTGCCCGGCGTCACGAGGCTCGCGTCGTCCTGGGGCACGTCCACGTACACGCGCAGCCGGTCGGTCTGGGAGATATGGAACAACTCGCCCGGCATCGTGGCGAGGCCGGGCGTGCCGCCCGCGGTGACGAGCGCGCCCACCTGCACGTTGCGCGCCGTGATGACGCCGTCGAAAGGCGCCGTTACGTTCTGGTAGGCAACCAGCTCCTGCAGCCGCGCCACATTGGCCTGCGCCGCCTGGAGCGTGGCGAGTTTCGCGGCGGCGTCGCTCGTTTTCGCCTGGGCGTCCTGCTCGGAGACCGATTGCGTCTGCAGCATCGTCTGCCAGCGCTGTGCCGTGCTGCTGGCGAAGCGATAGTTGGCCTGCGCGGTGGCTTCGTCGGCGCGCGCCTGCTGGAGTTGCGCGTCGAGCTCGGGCGTGTCGATCTGCGCGAGCGTCTGCCCCGCCTTCACGTGCGCGCCGATATCCGTGTACCAGTGCTGCACGTACCCGCTCGTGCGCGCGTAGATCGAGGCGTCGGCCCACGACATCACCGAGCCGGGCAGCAACAGGTCCTGCGTGGCAGGTGCGCGCGTGGGCGTGAGCGTCGAGACGATCAGTTCGCGCTGCGCCGCGACCTGCCGGGCTTGGGCCGTGCGTGCTTCGAGGCGCGGCACAATGCCCGCCGAGAGGAGCGTCGCGGCGATAGCGAGGCAGGTAAGGCCGACGACGACAGCCGAGCGACCTCGCTTTGCGGTTCGCGCCGCGGCATCGCGTTCTTCGTGCGGTGTCTGCGATTTCATTCTGGAATCCTTATTCAACGTGAGTGGTTGCACTGGCTTGCGCATCGTTGCTGGCATCGCGCGCGGCGCGGCGTTGCGCGAGCCAGCCATGCACCATGCCGAACACGACCGGCACGAACACGAGCGTGGAAAGCGTGCCGATCGCGAGGCCGCCGATCACGGCGCGCCCGAGCGGCGCGTTCTGTTCGCCGCCGTCGCCGAGACCCAGCGCCATCGGCAACATGCCGATCAGCATCGCGAGCGCCGTCATGAGCACGGGGCGGAAGCGGTTGAAGCCCGCATCGAGTGCGGCGGCGAGCGGCTCCATGCCCGCGGCGAGCGACTCGCGCGCCGTGTTGATGACGAGAATGCTGTTGGCCGTGGCGATGCCCATGCAGAGGATCGTGCCCGTGAGCGCCGGCACGCTGAGCGTGGTCTGCGTGACGAACAGCATCCACGCGATGCCGGCAAGCGAGGCCGGCAGGCCGCTCACGATGATGAGCGGATCGAGCCACGACTGGAAATTCACGACCATCAGCAGGTACACGAGCGCGATGGCGAACACCAGGCCCGCCGCAAGGCCGCTGAACGAGGCGTTCATCGACTGCACCTGGCCGCGCATCACGATCGACGAGCCCGGCGGCAACTGCGCGCGCGCGGCGTTCACGAGGCGGTTCACGTCGGAGGCGACGCCGCCCAGGTCGCGTCCTTGTGTCGATGCGAAGATATCGAGCACGGGCTGCACGTTGTAGTGCGAGACCACGGCTTCCTGCGAGCTTCGCGAAACCGTGCCGAGCGTGCCGAGCTGGTTCTGCGGCGCGAACGTGACCGATTGCGACGTCGTCAGCGGAATATTGGCGAGTGTTTGCAGCGAATGGATATCGTATTGCGGCACCTCGGTCACGAGCGGATAGCTCACGCCGTTCTTCGGATCGAGCCAGAAATTGGGCGTGGTTTGCGAACTGCCCGAGAGCGCGATGAGCAGGTTCTGCGCCACGTCGTGCTGCGTGAGGCCCGCTTGCAAGGCCTTCGTGCGATCCACGTCGACGTTGATGGTGGGCTCGTCGCCGGGCTGCTGGATGCGCGCGTCGACGAGGCCGCGCACGCCGCGCATCTGGTCGAGCAGGTGGTTCGCCACGACGCGGTTCTGCGCGAGTTTGTTGCCGACGATCTGCACGTCGATGGGCGCGGGCAGGCCGAAGTTCAGGATCTGGCTCACGATGTCGGCGGGCAGGAACGCGAAGGTCACGCCCGGAAACGCGGCGTTGAGCGCGTTGCGCAGCTTCGCCACATATTGCGCGGTGGGCGCGTGCTTTGGCGCGAGCGTGATGAGGATATCCGCATCTCCGGGACCGATGGGGTCCGACGAGTCATATGTGAGGTTAATGCCGCTCACCGGCACGCCGATGTTGTCGAGCACCGCGGCCTGTTCGGCGGGCGGAATCACGCTGCGGATTTTCGCTTCGACTTCGTCGGTGATGCGCGCCGTTTCCTCGATGCGCGTGCCGGTTGGCGCGCGCAGATGCAGGCGGATTTCGCCGGTATCGACAGCGGGAAAGAAGTCGCGGCCGGTGAACGGCACGAGCACGAGCGAGCCGAGGCACAGCGCGACCCACAGCACGACGAAACGGCGGCGCTGCGCAATCGCAGCCTGAAGCAGCGCGCGGTAGCGGTTGCGCACCGCTTCGAAGCGGCGCTCGAAGCCCGCCTGAAAGCGCGTCAACGCACCGGCGATGCCGCGCCTGGGGGCAGCGTCCGGCTTGCGCGCACGCAGCAGATACATGGCGAGCGTGGGAATCAGCGTGCGCGAGAAGAAGTACGACGCGCACATCGCGAACACCACGGCCTCGGCGAGCGGTACGAACAGATAGCGCGCCACGCCCGAAAGCAGGAACATCGGCACGAACACGATGCAGATGGAGAGCGTCGAAACGAACGTCGGCACGGCGATCTCGCCGGAGCCGTTGAGAATGGCGTCGTGCAGCGGCGCGCCGCGCTCCAGATGATGCGTGATGTTTTCGATAGCGACGGTGGCGTCGTCAACGAGGATGCCGACCGCAAGCGCGAGCCCGCCGAGGGTCATGATGTTGATGGTCTCGCCGAGCGCCGCGAGCGCGATGAGCGACGTGAGCACGGCGAGCGGAATCGTCACGGCGATGATGAGCGTGGCGCGCCAGCTGCCGAGGAAGAGCAGGATCATCGCGGCGGTGAGGCAAGCCGCAATGAGCGCCTCGCGCACCACGCCCGAGATCGCCGACTTCACGAACACGGACTGATCGGAGAGCGGCGTGATCTTGAGCGCGCTCGGCAGGCCCGCGGCGATCGTCGGCAGCATGGCCTTCACCTGCTGGATGATCGTGAGCGTCGAGGCGCTGCCGGTCTTTTCGACCGTAAGGAGTGCAGCGCGTTTTCCGTCCGCGCGCACGATGTTCGTTTGCGGCGCGTAGCCGTCGATCACGTGCGCGACGTCGCGCACATAGACCACGCTGCCGTTCACGGTCTTGATGGGCAGGTCGTTGAGCGCCGCGACGGTTTGCGTGCTGCCGTTCATCTCCACGTTGTATTCGCGCGAGCCGATCTTCGCCGTGCCGCCGGGCAGGATGAGGTTCTGCGCGTTCACGGCGTTGACGACGTCCGCGGGCGCGAGACCTTTGGCCTGCAACGCTTTCGGATCGAGCTGCACCATGATCTGGCGGATCTTGCCGCCGTAGGGCAGCGGCACGGCCGCGCCCTGGACGGTCGCGAGCTGCGTGCGGATGAAGCTGTTGCCGAGGTCGTAAAGCGACTGCTCGGGCAAGGTCGCGCTGGACAGGCCCAGTTGCAGCACTGGCACCGTGGAGGCGTTGTACGTGATGATGTTCGGGGGCAGCGTGCCGGGCGGCAGCACACGCAGGATCGACGCGGAGTTGGACGCGGCCTCGGCAATCGCGCGGTTGATGTCGGCGCCAGGATGGAAGAACACCTTCACGACCGACACGCCGTTGAGCGACTGGGATTCGATGTGCTCGATGTCGTCCACGTCCGAAGTCAGCGCGCGCTCGTAGTTCGAGGTGATGCGGTGCGCCATGTCCTCAGCGGAGAAGCCGTTGTAGGTCCAGACGATGCTGACCACCGGGATATTGATGTTCGGAAAAATGTCCGTGGGCGTGCGCATGATGGCGAGCGGCCCGAGGACAAAGAGCAGTACGGCCAGCACGATGAACGTGTAAGGCCGTCTGAGAGCCAGTTTGACGATCCACATGACGGGGTCCGGGTTGAGGCGGGAGTGGCGCAAGTATCGGGAGGGCGCGCTTACCCGGTGCTGACCTCGACATTACGGATTTGTCATCTTTGCCGCGCAAGCACGCTGGCCGCCGGGGGCGCGCTGCGCCCAGATAACGAACTCGTAATCAGCAGGTCAGCTTTGGGTCAGCGCCGCGCGACCAGAATGCGTTCAACCTTCGCGACATTGCCGAGGGTGGCTGAGGCGGCATCACTTCCCGATGCAGCGGCCATTCATTGAGAGGCGAACATCATGAAAGCACTCGTTTCCACATTGCTCGTTGCCTGCGCCCTGGCCGCTCCGGCTGCCGCTTTCGCACAGAGCGCCACCCCCGCCGACCCGGCCAACGCGCCGGTCACGCGCGCCCAGGTGATCGCCGATCTCGTGCGGTTGGAGCAGGCGGGGTATCGTCCTGTGGCCAAGGACGTCAACTACCCGGATGACATCCAGCACGCGGAGGCGATCGTGGCCGAGGAGCAGGCGCAAAAGAACCAGCAGGCCGCGCCGGGCAGCACGGCGGTCGGCGGCGTGGCGATGACGGGCAGCTCGGACGCGGGTGCGCCGGTCGTGGCGAGCGTCGGCGAGCGGTCGATTTATGCTGGCCACTGAGCGAGCCATAGCGCGGCGCAGCAGCCCCGGCGATAACGCCGGGCGCCGCCGTGCATTTCGATTCACTTGATCAAACGTTTGCGCGGATGCAATTTGCCCCGTTCGCGCGCAAGAAATCATTAATCATTTTTATTAGAGCCGCGAATCCGCCCCATTAATAACGGCGGCGTTAAATCAGCCGCATTGGCAAATTCGCCACAATATCGCGCGTTTGCAGGGTGACATCTTACAGACGCACGCAAATTCATAATGCGCTGGTAAGATACGCGCGAATATGGGATGGCCGCTCTCCATTCCGGGCTCTCGGCGCGAATCTAGACCACTCGCGCCGCCGGAACAGGAGTCTGCGCCGTCAGGCCGACGGGGAGCGGCCGTCTGCACTACGAATTGCGCTCCATGTTTAGAAAAAGCGCGTACGTTCGGATTGTGTGTTTATTCGCAAGCGTTTGAGACTCGCGTTTCGCCTTTCCAGCGAATCGTCGTCCGCCGCTTGCCGCTGTTGCGCCTTGCGCAGACGGTCATTCCCCTCGCGGTCTAATCCCGCCGTCATGCCAACAAGGCGTATCAAACAGTCGCACATACTGGCCGAACCCGTCATGTCCACCCAGTCGACCCACCATCACCGCCTCTTTATGGCGCTGGTCGGTGTCATCAGCGCGGCGCTCAATACGGGCGCGCTCGTGGCGCTGTTGTTGCTGCGCGGACAGAGCGGCGACACGCCCTACACGCGTGCGTTGACCGGCGCATTAGCCGTGGCGGCGTTCGTCGTGTTTGCGCGCTTTCACCTGATTGCCAGCGCGCGTCATCTCTGGTGGATGCTCGGCCGCGGCGCATGGCGCTGGTGCCGGCTGCCGGTCGCGCTCATGGTGCTGCTGTTCGTGACGCATGGCGACAGCGGCACGACGGCCCTGCGCACGCTGGTCGCGCAGTGGGCCATCATTGCGCTGCCGCTGCAGCTCGTCGGCCTGGCTGTATTGCGCGGCGTGGCCCACAGCGTCAACAACGCGCCCGGCAACCTGCGCCGCGCGGTGTTCTTCGGCATGGGCCGCGAGGCGCGCAAGCTGAACCTGCGCCTGCAGCGTTCTCCGATTCTCGGTATCCACGTGATGGGCTACTACAACGATGCGCCCGCCACGCCGCGTGACGGGGAAACGCTGCCGCCGTATCTCGGCCGCTATGAAGACGCCGCCGTGCGCATCCACGCGAACGACTACGAGATCGTGTTCCTCGCGATGGGGCAGCCCGCGATGGCGCGAGCCGACGCCGCGCAAGTGAAGGACATCACGGCCGACATCGTGACGCGCCTCTACGATTCGACGGCTGCCATCTATCTCGTGCCCGAGTTGCACTACCTCGAAGACGTCGCGACGACCGGCGCGGACCTCGCCGGAGTGCCGCTGCTCGCACTGCACGACGTGCCGATTCTGGGGCTTTCGCGCATGCTCAAGCGCGCGGTCGACATTGCCGGCGCGGCCTTGCTGCTCGCGGTGCTGTGGCCCGTCATGCTCGCGATCGCTCTGGTGATCCGGCTCGATTCGCCGGGCCCGGTGCTGTTCAGGCAGCGCCGCAACGGCGAGCACGGCCGGGCAATCGTGGTGCACAAATTCCGCTCGATGCACGTCGCGGCGCACAACGAGGGCGATGCGCAAGAGCAGGGCGTGCGCCAGGCCCGCAGCGGCGACGACCGGATCACGGGCGTGGGGCGCTATTTACGCCGGACTTCGCTTGACGAGTTGCCGCAGCTTTTCAACGTGCTGGGCGGTTCGATGAGTCTCGTGGGTCCGCGTCCGCATGCGGCGGAGCACAACGAAGAGTACCGGCAGCTGATTCCCGGCTACATGCTGCGCCATAGCGTGAAGCCGGGCATTACGGGCTGGGCGCAGATCAACGGGCTGCGCGGCTTGACCGATACGCCCGACAAGATGCAACGCCGCGTGGAGTACGACCGTTACTACATCACGCACTGGTCGCTGTGGCTCGACCTGCAGATCCTGCTGAAGACGATCCCGTCGATCGTCTCGGGCCGCAATGCGGTTTAACGCTTGCGCCGCGCGAGACGTGGCCGGACGTGAGCCGGCCGTGCTCGCGTCGGCGGCCTTACGCCGTGCTCTGCTGTGCGCGCGCCATGCGCCAGTGACGCCAGAGGATGCCGACGAAGCGGGGGTCGTCCACGAGGTAGCGGCGCCACAGCCGCGCGGGGTCCTGTTTGATGCGCCAGCACCATTCGAGACCGCAGCGCTGCATCCACGCGGGGGCGCGTTGCTGCAGACCGATGGCGAACTCGACGGCCGCTCCCGCGCACAGCATGAGCCCGCCTTCCAGCTTGCTGGCGTGATGCAGGGCCCAGCGTTCCTGCTTGGGCATGCCGAGGCAAACGAACACGATATCGGGCGCGGCCGCGCTCACGCGTTCGGCCACCGCATCGCCCTCGGGGCCGGTCGGATCGAACGTCATGGAAGGCGCGATCACCTCGACGTCGAGGCCCGGATAGTGCTGTGCGAAGCCGTTCAGGAGCGTGGCTTCGTCGCCGGGGCGGCCGCCCACCACCACGACTTTCCAGCCGCCCGCGCGGGCGCGCTCGCACAGCGCGGGCAACAGGTCCGAGCCGGTCACGCGTTCCGGCAGCGGCGCGCCGAACAGGCGGCTCGCCCAGACCACGGGCATGCCGTCCGCGAACAGGAAGTCGGCGGTGCGGTAGAGGCGTTGAAGATCGGGCTGCGTGTCGAGACGCACCAGGTGATCGACGTTCGGCGTGACCGCTACACGCGCCCGGCCGTCGCGCTGCAAGGCGGCGGTGCAAAGCACGTCGAGCGCGGTGTCGAACGACACGGCGGCGATGTTGAGGCCGAACAAGGGAATGCTCGGCTTGAAGACACCCCGTGCGGCCGCCTGCGGCGCCGCTGTTATGTAAGGCGTACTCATGTTGTTTTTGTGACCCCGACGTGCGCACACGACGTGAGCCACGCACGGCGCCCGTTGAACCGGCGTCGTGCTACCCCGTCATGCGACGTACGTTATGTTTTTTTCTGGTCTCCTGGCTTTTGCCAAGGCGTTTTGGACTTCAGACAGAATCTTACTGCTGTGTCGGTGCGTCGCGTAATACAACAGTGTTTTTTTAGAGACAAAAATCGGGATGCGTCTGAAATTTCTCTGGTTGCGCCGGTGGTTGCACGCGAGCGATCGGCTACTATCGCCGCGGCCCGTTTTCCCTTTCCCATACATAACAGACGATGATCACCGACGCCCGTGAGATTCCCGCCGGCACCACGCTGCGCGCGGACCTGTGCATCGTGGGCGCCGGCGCCGCCGGCATTGCGCTCGCGCTCGCGCTGGAGGAGAGCGGGCTCGACGCGATCGTGCTGGAAAGCGGCGGGGACGCGCCTGAGCCCGCCACCCAGCAGCTGTACGCGGGCACGGTGGCGAATGCGGCGCTTCATCCGCCGCCGGACAACTACCGCGTGCGGCGCTTCGGCGGATCGACCACGCTGTGGGGCGGCCGCTGCATGCCGCTCGACGCGCTCGACTTCGAGGCGCGCGATTACATTGCGCACAGCGGCTGGCCGATCGCGTTCGCCGATGTGCTGCGCCACTACCCGCAAGCCAACGCGCTGTGCGAAGCGGGCGAATTCGCCTATACGGCCGAAGGCGCGTTCGCGGCGCTGCCGCGCCCGATGATCGGCGGCTTTGCCAGCGACGTATTTTCGACGCACACGCTCGAGCGCTTCAGCTGCCCGACCGATTTCGGTCAGCGTTACCGGGCGCGCCTCGCGAAAGGCCGCGTGCGTGTGCTCCAGCATGCGAACCTGTGCCGCTTGCCGATGCTGCCGGGTTCGACGCGACGCGTCGGCGCGGCCCAAGTGCGCGTACTGAACACGACGGGCGCGACGGATGCGACGGGCGGCGCGACGTTCGAGGTGGCCGCGCGCGCCTACGTGCTCGCGGCCGGCGGTCTCGAAGTGCCGCGCCTGTTGCTCAACAGCCCGGGGCCGAGCGGCCGGGGGCTCGGCAACGCCCACGACGCGGTGGGCCGCTATTACATGAGCCATCTCGCGGGCACGATCGGCACGCTCGATCTCGCGGCGGCGCAGTCCGTGTGGCACGGCTACGAGGTGACGGAAGAGGGCATCTATTGCCGCCGCCGCCTCGCGCTGCGCCCGGAACAGCAAGCGGCGCTGCGCGCGGGCAACTTCATTGCGCGCCTGCATCATCCGCGCATTCCGGACGCCGGGCACGGCAATGGCATCCTCTCCGCGCTGTATCTCGCGCGCGGCATCGTGCCGTACGAGTACGCGAAGCGCCTCTACGACGGCACGCCCGAAGGCTATGCGGGCTCCACGCTCGCGCACCTGAATAACGTAGTCGCCGACGCGCCGAACACGGCGCGTTTCCTGTGGCACTGGCTGCGGCGGCGCACGCTGGCCGCGCGCAAGTTCCCCTCGGTGATCGTGCGGCCCGCGAACCTGCGCTTCTCGCTCGACTTCCATGCGGAGCAGGAGCCCAATCCGGCGAGCCGCATCACGCTCGGCGACGAAACCGATGCGCTCGGCCTGCGCCGCATTCATGTGGACTGGCGCTACACGCAACAGGACGTCGCGACCGTGAGCCGCGCGCTCGCCGCGCTCGCGCAAGAGGTCGAGCGGGCGGGCGTGGGCCGTTTCAGCTATGACGCCGCGCAGGTCGAAGCCGAAATGACGCGCTACGGGGCGTATGGCGGCCATCACATTGGCACCGCGCGCATGGGGCGCGACGTGCACACGAGCGTGGTCGATGCCGACTGCCGGCTGCACGAAGCGGACAACGTTTATGTGACGGGCGCCGCCGTGTTTCCGACTTCGGGCCAGGCAAATCCGACCTTGACCATCGTCGCACTCGCGCTGCGGCTCGCCGAACACCTCAAAGGCGCCGCCGATCTCGGCGCGCTGTCCGTTCCCACTGCAATCCAGCCCGAACCCGCGTGATGAAAGCCCGTACTCTCGTTCTCGGCGCGACCGGTTTTGTCGGCCGCCATCTGGTGAAAGCGCTAAACAGTACCGACTGGGCCGAGCCGATTGCCGCCTCGCGCAGGCAAGGCATCGGCCTGCGCCGTGTCGATGCCGCGGACCCCGCGTCGCTCGCCGCGGCGCTGGCCGACGTGGACGGCGTGGTCAACTGCGTGGCAGGTGTGCCGGCGACGATCGTCGCGAATGCGCGCGCGCTGGCTGCCGCGTTGGCGGCACGCGGTGCGCCGCTGCCCGTGGTCCACTTCAGTTCGATGGCGGTGTACGGCGCCGCCGAAGGCCGTATCGACGAAGCGGCGGCACTCGACGCCGCGAGCTCCTATGGCCATGCGAAGGTCGAGTCGGAGCGACTGCTCGCTGCGCTGCCTTCGCTCACGATATTGCGCCCGGGCTGCATCTATGGAGGCGGCAGTCCGCAGTGGTCGGCGCGCATTGCGCAACTGCTGCGCGCGAGGCGGCTGGGCGACCTCGGCGCCGCAGGCGACGGTTGCAGCAATCTCGTCCACATCGACGACGTCGTGCAAGCGGCGCTGGCCGCGCTGCGCAAACCGGCTGCGGGCGCTCAGGCCTACAACCTGGCGATGGCGGATGCGCCGCGGTGGAACGAATACTTCGTCGCGTACGCGCGAATTTTGGGGGTCACGCCCGTGGAGCGGATCGGCGCGCGGCGTCTTGCGCTCGAAACGAAGCTGTGGGCGCCTGCGCTGAAGATTGCCGGGATCGCGGGGCGCAAACTGGGTGGCGTGAAGGTGCCGCCGCCGCTGCCGTCTTCGCTCGCGCGGCTGTGGCAACAGGACATCCGGCTCGACGCGCGCCGCGCGGAGCTGGCTTTTGATATGACGTGGACGCCGTGGCGCGTCGCGCTGCAGGCCGAAGCATTCGTGGCGGCGTCGTCGCGCGCGGACTGAGCCGGTTGGGTTAGGCCGGGGTCCGGCTCGCCGAAGTTTTCGGGCTTCGGCGCGTCCGCTATCGTTCGGAGTACTACTAACGTAATTTATGTGCCACATCGTGCCAGGCTTCGACCGGTTCAGGTGCGTGCCAAGGGAGACCGTGCGCTAGTGTTGCCATGAGTTAGTGGTGCCGGATCGCGGTGCGACGGCTATTCAGCGGCGACATAAAAAAGCGCGCGTTGCGATCCGGCAAATCAGCGAATTGAGGCCATAAAAAAGGCCTGTTCGCGACGCAGACGCGCGAGCGCGGCCCATAGAATTTGATCGTAGATCCACTCACGCAGCGTCAGGCGACCGATACCTGTCGGATCGCTTCCCCACATCGGATTTCCGGTTAATTCAGCATGACACGGCTTGCACGGCACTACGTCCCAGAACAACCGCAGCACGTTATCTTGCAGGGGCTCAAGGGGCCCGCATTCCTCGACGAAGGAGATTACCTTTACTTCCTCGCCTGCCTCGCGGACGCCGCGCGCGTCGCCGATCTCGCAGTCCACGCGTGGGTGCTCATGCCCGACGCGGTGCAGTTCCTCGTCACGCCCTCGTACGAGTCGAGCGTAGCCATGGCGATGCAGGCGGTTTGCCGCCGCTATGTCGAGACCTTCAATCGCCGCCACGGACGCCGCGGTGCGATGTGGCGTGGCGAGTACCGCGCAACCGTGATCGAACCCGACCGCTATTTCCTGCTCGCGAGCCAGGTGATCGATCATGCGCCGGTGCGCAACCGTCTCGTGGCAGAGCCGGGCAACTATCCGTGGTCGAGCTACACGCACCACGTCGGGCTGCGTGTCGACAGGTTCGTCAAGGACCATCCGCTCTACCGCGCGCTCGGCAGTACGCCGTTCGAGCGCAACGAGTCTTATCGCGATCTGGGCGCACAGCCTCTCGACGAAGCCGAGGTCAATAACCTGATGCGGGCGACGCTCGAGGGCTGGGTGCTCGGCAGCGCCGCCTATTGCGAGTGGGCGGCGCAGACCGCCAACCGGCGCTTGATGCCGCTGCTGCTGCGCGACCGGCCGGCCAAGGTTCGCACGACCGGCGCCCACGCATAACGAGCGACGATGGGTTAGCCGCTGCATAGCGAGCGCAATCACGAGCGCGCGCGTCTTTCGTGGAGGCGCATAATGAGCGCTCGGCGAATCATCCAGCTATTGTTCATGCGCAGGCGGGAAGTGACCCTCCCATTCTTCACGATAGGCCATTCCGACCGCACCCTCGACGAATTCATCGGGTTGTTGAGGAGTGCGGATATCGGCATGCTCGTCGACGTGAGAAAAATGCCGAGGTCGAGAACCAACCCGCAATTCAACGAGGAAACGCTGCCCGCGGCGCTTGCGGCATGCGATATCTCGTACGAGCACGAAACCGCTCTCGGTGGGCTGCGCGGAAAATCGCGAACCGTCTGCGCGGACATCAATGGCTTCTGGATCAACAGCAGCTTTCACCATTACGCCGATTACGCGCTTTCCGAAGCATTTCACGCGGCCGTCGATCGACTGGTCGAACAGGGGCACGCGAGGCGTTGCGCCGTGATGTGCTCGGAAGCCGTGTGGTGGCGGTGCCACCGACGCATCATCGCCGACTATCTGATCGCGCGCGGTGAAACGGTTCTACACATCTTGAGTGCGCAACGGCACGAACCCGCGCAACTGACGGCGGGTGCGGTCGTTCGGCCTGATGGATCGATCGTCTATCCTCCGGCGAACCAGGCGAAAACCTGAATTGCCATCCGGGCGATGTCTTCGGCATGCGCGGCTGCCGGGCCGCGAGCGCCAGCATCCGCGGCCTCGCCCATCGCAACCGACGGCTAGCCGCCCAGCGCGATGATCGCCACCGTCAGCACGATCCCAAGCAGCGTCATGGCGAAGCCCGCTTTCATCGCGCCCGCGCCGGTGTAGCGTCCTAGCGCAAAACCGGCAGTGAAGAGCATCGCGAGCGTGAGTACGCGTGAGATGACGAGCGCCACTGTGTGATCCCTCACGAGGATAAAGGGCAGCGCAACGGGGAACGTCGATATGACGACGAGCAGAAAAACGCCCAGTGCCCCAAGGAAGTCATCGCGCTTGAAATGCGCGCGAGGTGGCAGCGTAGGCGCCGCAGCCAGGCGCGCGCGAATCAACTCGAGTTCTTCATCGTCGACGAGCGGCTCCAGCGCCTTCGGCAACGCGGCGCGCAACGCCCGCACCGCAGCGGCGCGTTCCGGTTCGCGCTTCACGGTCAAGGCGAGTGTCAGTCGCTGTCCGCGATCCGCGAGTGTGCGGACAAGATACATAACGGCGTCGGCGAGGCCCCAGGCGAGGTTGCATCCGAGCGCGGCCAGGAACAGTTTGCGGCCGGCGTCCTCGCCCGCTGTGACGGCCTTGACCGCGCCGACGAACGTCAACGCCATGAACAGGCCAAAGCACAGTTCGGTCACGCGCTCGACCGTATTGAGTACGGGCTCGCGCTTTTCGGCCGCGCTCTGCTGTGTCGGAGTAGTGGTATTCATATGGCCTCTTGCAAGAGGAGATGAGCGCTCATGGCGTTCTCTGTCCGGGATGGCTAGTGGCAGACGATACGCCATCGCGCGAAATGACATGCTGCGCCTGCCACCATGCCGCAAGCGCCTGTTCGAGATTGAGAAACATGCGCTCGTGTCCGAGCACGCTGCCGAGCGGCGCTTTCTCGACAACGGCAAACACCTCGGGATTGAGGCCCACGACCCAGACTTCGATCCCACTCTCGCGACATTTCCTCTCCGCCTCGGTCAGCATCTTCAATGCTGTGTACTCCACATCGAATACGGAACGCATATCGAGCGCCATGACCCTGGGGCGCGTCTGGGCGAGGAGCGGCATGATCTTGTGCACGATGTTGGAAGCGTTGAGAAAGAAGATTCGCCCCTCGGGACGCAGGAGCAGCAGTCCGGGAAAGTCCTCGTCGTCCGGATGCTCGTCCGATATCGGCCGGAATACGTTCGTGCCGCGTTTGCGCCGCAGCACGTACACAGGCGGATCGGAGACCTGATGGGCGAGCGCCACGAGCGAAACGACGATGGCGATCAGAATGCCCTGTAGCGTTCCGAGCAGCACGACGCCCACCAGCGCCACGACCGCCCAGACAAACTCGGTACTCCGGATAGCGAGGATCGCGCGAAAATCGGCCGGATTGAGCAGGCCGATCGAATAGACGATCACCACGGCAGCGAGCGTGGCATGCGGCATGAGCCCGATGACGGGCGCGAGCAGCACCATGGTGCCGAGCGTCACGGCCGCGGTGGCGAGTTCGGCCAGTTGGGAGTGCGCACCGGCCAGCCGGTTGACGGCCGTCTGGGTCGTTCCGCCGCCCGCGGGCATCGAGCCGAACAGCGCGCCCAGCGCGTTGCCCAGACCCGTCGCCAGCAGTTCGCGGTTCGGCAGCGGAACGGGTTCCCCGCTGAGCGCGAACGCGCGCCCCGAAGCAATCGTTTCGGTAAAACTCATCAAGGCAATGCCCACCGCCGCCGGCCACAGCGCGTCGATCAGCGAAAGATCCGGCATCACGAACGAAGGCAATCCGGTCGGGATCTCGCCGACGATCTCCACGCCGTACCGCTGCACGCCTGTGAAAGCGACACACGTTATGCCTAGCGCCACCGCAATGAGCGGGGCCGGGGACTTCGGATACCAGTGTTCGAGCGCGACCAGCACGGCGATCGTCAGTGCGCCCATTGCGACCGTCGCCATCGACGCATGGGGAAGGCCCGCGGCGAGCGCAGATACGTTGTGAAAGAACGATCCTTTCACGACGTGAATGCCAATCAGTTTTGGCAGCTGATCGATCACGATGACGACGGCGATGCCGGCCTTGAAACCCGTCAGCACGGGCTCGGAAATGAAGTTCGCGACAAACCCCAGCCTGAGCAAGGCAGCGAGAACGAGGAAGAGGCCGACGAGCAGGGTAAGCGTGGCGGTCGCGACGGCCAGTTGGGCGGCATTGCCGCCCGGTGCAACCTCAGCGAGCGCGGCCGCGCTCAGGATGGCCAGCGTCGCGCTGGTGCTGACGCTCAATGGCCTCGACGTGCCGAAGAGCGCGTAGATCACCATCGGCACGAACGCCGTGTAGAGTCCGGCCTCGACGGGCAGTCCGGCAACGGTCGCGTATGCCATCGCTTTGGGCAATACGACAGCCGCCGCCGTGACGCCCGCGACGATGTCGGGCTTGATCCACGATGTCTGGTAGCCGCGTACCCATTCGAGAACGGGGAGACGAAAGCCGGACTTGCGGTGCGACGTGAACTGATCGCGCATGATGCTGTGGCCTCCACGAACGGGAACACTACCGACGCACGCCTACGTCGAATGGCTCATCGCTTCCTTCCTGTGGGCTACTGCATTCAACACGCTGAAGCGGAAACTAGACGAATCCCATGTCGTGGATCAATCGTCAATCGGACTTTGGTCCTACTGCTGCCAGGGTGACGCGATCCATCACCGTGACGGCCGCATTCGCCTGCTCGATGCCGGTGCGCTGTGTTCGCCGCGAGCAGTCGCACCGCGCGAGCGCGTCGCAGCACGGTTCACGCGGGCAGCGGCACCGGACCTGCCGCGGCATTTGCCGCGATGTCGGCGATCGCGCTGGCGCTCACGGCGTGGCTGTACAGGAAACCTTGGGCATGCGTGCAGCCGTTCTGCAGCAGGAAATCGCGATGGCCGCTGGTTTCGACGCCTTCCGCGATCAGTTCGAAATTGAGCGCTTTCGCCACGGCGATGACGGCAAGCGTGATCGCTTCCGTTTCCGTGTCCTGACCGATCTCGCGCACGAATTCGCGGTCGATCTTGAGGCGATCGACTCGAAAGCGCTTGAGATACCCGAGGCTCGAATAACCGGTGCCGAAATCGTCGATGGCGACGCGCACGCCCATCTCCCGCAAACCGGCCAACGTGCGCGCGGCGAGATCGGGCGTGCGCATGAGCGCGCCCTCGGTCACCTCGAGTTCGAGCAGCGCCGGCGGCAGACCGGAGTCGCGCAGCGCGTGCCTGACCTGGCCCATCAGATCGCCATGTTCGAACTGCAAGGGCGAGACGTTGACGGAGACGCGTATCGGCCGCGCCGGGTCGAGATTCCAGCGCACCGCTTCCCGGCATGCCTCGCGCAGCACCCATTCGCCGATGCCGCGAATCAGGCCGGTTTCCTCGGCGACCGGGATGAACACGGCCGGCGACACGCTGCCGAGTTCCGCGTCGGTCCACCGCAGCAGCGCCTCGGCGCCGATCATCGCGCCCGACGCCATATCGAATTGCGGCTGGTAAAGCACGGTCAACGCGCCGTTGCGGAACGCCTGGCGCAGTCGCGTCGAAATACGCAAGCGCGAGGTCGCGGCTTCGCTCAGTTCCTGGCGATAGAACTGGTACTGATTGCGGCCGTTCTGCTTGGCCAGATACATCGCGGCGTCGGCATTGCGCACCAGCGCGTCGGCATCGTCGCCGTCGGCGGGGTAGAGGCTGACGCCGATGCTGGCCTCGATGAAGAGTTCATGGCCCGCTACCTGGATCGGTTCCGTCATCGCGGCGAGCAGCGCATCGAGCAGCGGTTCGAGCAACGCGGCGGCGCCGTCGGCGATGACCATGAATTCGTCGCCGCCATAGCGCGCCACCGTCCCGCGCTCGCCGACGACGCGCTCGATGCGCCGCGCGATCTGGGCCAGCAGCGCGTCGCCGATGCGGTGGCCGAGCGAGTCGTTGACCTCCTTGAAATTGTCGAGATCGAGGAAGATCATCGCGAGCGTCTTGCCCGTGCGGCTCGCCTGTTGCAGCTCGCGCGTCGCACGCTCGTCGAAATATTTGCGGTTCGTGAGGCCGGTGAGCGCGTCGTATTCGGCCCGGTGCCTGAGTTCGGCCTGGGCGGCGAGCTGCGCCGTGACGTCCTCCATCACGCAAAGGGTCGCGCTGCGGCCGTCGAAATCCGTTTGCAGCTGGAACACGTTCATCGAGCGCAACTTCCCGCTTTTCGTTCGGTGTTCCCAGATGGCCGTGCCGTCGTCCTGGGCGCGCGCGTGCGAGAACGATGCCCCATGCAGCGCGGTCTTGTTCATGCGCAGGTCGGCAAGCGTCAGCTCGAGCATCTCGCTCGCGCGATAGCCCAAGGCCTTCGCCGCCATGTCGTTGACGGCGACGAGCCGCATGGACGCGTCGTCGACAATCCAGATCGGCAGCGGGTTGAGCTGAAAGAGGCGCTTGTACTTCTTGCGGTTGACGTCCGCCGTCTGGAGCGCTTTGCGCAACGATTTCGTGATGCGCGCGTTGCGGCGCAAAAAGGCCAGCAGCAGTAACGCCGCCGCCAGTCCCGAGCCGAGCAGGAGCGCCGAGGCCATTTGCGAATCACGCGACGCCCGGGTGACCGACCGGTCGAGATGCGCGTCTTCGTCCATGCGGATCTCGCCGATTTTCTGCATCGTCTGGAAAAAGCGCGCGTCGAGTTCGCCCAGCGACGGCGTATCCATCGTCACGCTGCCCGGCTTGAGCATGGAGTACATCGCGAGCCGGTTGCTCAGTGCACCCAGATGGCGAATCATGTCCTTCAGCTCATCGAGCAGGGCGATGCAGCGCTCGCGGCCTTGGCAGGTCCGCTGCGCCGCGTTGGCGTTATCGATCAGTGCCGGAAGCGGATAAATGTAGGCGGCGCGCCGATAGAACGGCCGCGTGCCGATGACCGTGTAGAGCTGCTCATGCTCGTCGAGAAGCGCGTTCTGCAGTTCGTCGAGGTCCCGCTTGGCCGATTCGACGGCACGCTGCTGCGCGAGCGCATAGCGCTGCTCATGAGATTGCCGCAGGGCGATGACGGTATTCAGGGCGATCGCGGACAGGATCGCAACGAGCGCCAGCGGCGCGACCAGCCGTGTTTTTTGCGTGCTCCATGCGTGAAGCACGCGCCATGGCCCGATGGGCGCCGGCCACGCGGCCGGATTTCGTGCGCCATCCCCCATCTTGCTGTCTCCACGCTGCATATTCGTCACCCCGCGCCCACAATCAATGCAATTGACATATCGACAAAGATCCGCGCAACTTGAGGGCAGGCAATCGCTATTTCGCCAGGGCGAATGGGGGGCAGGAGGAGGGCGGCCGGACTGTCCTGGCGCTTAATTGTGTGCAGTCACGTTAGTATTCCGACGCTCACGGACGCTAAAGTTTGTGTGCCGGCCGCCGAAAATCCCAGCATGGCGCACGAACAACCCAAACCACCGCAAGACGATCCGATCCGGGCAGAAGCACGGGCGCTGGAAGCCAGCATCCGCGCAATCAGACAGGCACAGGGCAAGCGGAATCCCGAAGACTGTGTGCCGGGCAGCCAGGAATCTTTCGCGGTCATGGAAGCGTTCGTGCGCGATGTCGGGCGTGTGCTCGCGCTCGACATGCTCGAGCGCGAAAAGGGCAACGACATCGATCCGAACGGGGCGGGCTCGACTGGTTAGGCGAGTAGCGCAACAGACGCTCTGCCACGACGCGGCCATTCGGAACAATGGCCGGGAGCGCGCCGACGGTCCGCCAGCGTTTTGGGTGCAAGGACTGAGGACCGACGGCGTCTTCGGTGTGCGTCCTGACGGCGATCAGAACGGGAACATGCCAGCCGCGCCCTCGTTGCCATTGCCCGCTCCGGACTGCGTGGCGGGTTGGAACTGGAAGGCACTGAACAGGTCGCCGATCGCTGGCGCGTTCGTCGGTACGTACGGGCTCGCGGGCAACTGGACGGGATTCGGAAGATTGTCGCGACTGCGCGCCGTGATCGGTCCCAGCGACCAGTTGTGTTCTATAAATTTCACGAGCGACACGTGATCCGAATAGTCGTGAACGACACGACCGCCGCGCGAGTACGGCGACACGACGATGAGGGGAATACGCGGCCCGTCACCGAAGAAGTCCACGGGTTGAATGTAGCCGGAATCGTAGTAGCCGCCGCCCTCGTCGGTCGTGATGAAGATCGCAGTGGAGGCCCACAGCGCGGGGTTCGCCTGAACGGAGTCGATGATCTTGTGCACGAACCCTTCGTAAAGACCGAACTTCGAAGAAGACGGATGCCCATCGAGTAGTCCGCCGGGCTTCACGAACGACACCGCGGGTAGCGTGCCGTTTGCGATGTCGGAATACAGGTTGGGCGTGTCCTGAAGATGCGCGGCCACCAGCGACGGATTGGTCATGATCGCCGTTTCATAGAGAAACGGATTGCAGATATTGCAGTAGACACTCGTTGAAGGACTGCTGACGAATGTCTTCCAGCCTTCGCCGTAGTACTTCCAGGAAATATTGTTCTCGAGGAGCGTATCGGCGATCGTGCGCACCGGTGAAGGTGGAATGGTGAACGTACCCGTGTTGACGGTGCCGTCACCGTTGTAGCCGGGGTTGTAGTTGTTCAGCAGATAGTACGTGCTGGGCGCGCAGTTGGCATTGGGGTGATAGGGCAGGCTATCGAGATATTTTCGTATCGCGCCTACGCCAGGCTGCTTCGGATCGGAGCAATTGCTATACGTTCCGCCTGAGTAGCCGTCCTGTGCGTACCAGTTGTTGGTACCCGGTTGCGGCCGCGGGTTTTCAATCTCGTTCTGGGGCGGCGTCGCCGGATTGCCTTTGCCGTCCGTGTAATAGAGCGCATCGGCCGTTCCGATCATGATGCTGTTCGCGCCCGTGCCGCCCATCACCGGCTGGTGATAGTTGTCGCTGATCGTGTAGTGACGCGCGAGATCCGTGAAATAGGGCATATCGCCGGTATTCACGTTATAGAACCCGAGTGCGGTCGCGCCTTCGTTGGTCGACTGATCGGTGAAGTGGGCCGCTTGCGCATTGCCATTCGATCCGGCGCCGATCGACACTTCGACCCACGCAAAGAGATCCATCTTGCAGCCGCTCGGATTATCGAGGGTCGCGTGCGCGATATTGCAGTCCGACTGCTGCCAGTTCTGGTAGAACCGATGCACCGGACTGTTCATGTACTGGTCGTAGTTCGGACCCACACGCGAGATCTGATAGG
This sequence comes from Paraburkholderia sp. CNPSo 3272, assembly GCF_024206495.1. Taxonomy (GTDB): domain Bacteria; phylum Pseudomonadota; class Gammaproteobacteria; order Burkholderiales; family Burkholderiaceae; genus Paraburkholderia. The sequence continues at coordinate 59,563 of NZ_JAMBPQ010000025.1, forward strand.
GGCCGCTTTGCAGGTTGTACAGGTTCGATCCAAAGCGCGCGTCGGGCTCGTCGTTGGGGAGGCCCGTTGCGCCCGTCGTCAAATGAACGACATCCTTTGATTCGAGGGCGTCGCCTTCGGCTGCCTGCGCAGCCGCCAGGGTCGCGAACGGCGGAGGTTTCGCGTCGCTCGCGGCGGTCGGGGCCGAGCCTGTGTTCGGCGCCGGCAGCGTCGTGTAAGGTTGCTTCGACGTTGGGCTGGCGTCGAACCGGGAGGGATTCGTGGCCTTGGCCATGTATTGCTCGGCGATCTTGAAGTTGGGTCCGGGTCCCCCGTCAGCCCGGATGATGCCTCTCGACAGAAGGTTCCATATGGTCTGGCCCGCGCGCGGCTGATAAGCGCCAAACACGTGATCGAACGTTCGATTTTCGCCCACGATGATGATGACATGCTTGATCGGTGTTGCCGTGGCAGAAGATGTATTCGCTGTGGACTGGCTATCGGCAGCAGAGCAGTAGAGTGCCGCAGCTGCTAGCGAAACTGCCGCAAGCAAGGCAGGAACGGCGGGCCGTTGATGTCTGGATCTCGATGTCTGGCGCATGTGTCTCTCCATTGAAGCGTTGCACTTCATTGCATGACGGTGGGGCGGCGATTGCGTCACTTCAAATCATTACGGCGTGTTACTCGCTGGAAAGCTAGACCTTCCACATGACGTTCAGGAGGCGGCAGTAAGTCGGTTCTGTGCAGGTCACGTGACCGCGCCTACGATTTACCTTCAGGGAACTTTCGGTTGATGCAAGGACGTTGGCTGTGCCGGATGACAGGCGTCCTGCGAGGCGGGTGCGTGATCTGGCGACGTGAGGGAATAAGGGACAGCCCTATCTGCGCGATGAGTCGCGGGAAATGCGGGTATTTATTTAGCCAGGCTAATTAATAAGTCCACGCCCGCCAGCGCAACGTTCACGTCCGTACGGGCGTAAAACCGTCGGGACTCCAGTCCTCGCTGCCCACGCCGTGATGGACGTAAAAGAAACCTTCCGGATCGTAGCGATCCTTGATCGTTTTCAGCCGCGCGTAGTTGACTCCCCAAAACGCCTCGCGCCAATCGTTGCGAAAAAAATCGGTCTCCGAAAGATAGGAGCCGCTTTGCGGCGACAGCGCCTTGAGAATCGCCGCTGCCCTGGCGATATTTTCGGCGTTGCGATGTGCCTGCGCCATGTCAGGCGCGGGGATGGGCAGGCCCGGAAACGGCGGCGGGCCGCCAGTGGCGACGATCATCAGGCCAAAGGCGTCGGCGACTCCTGGATTCGTCGCACAGTGGCGCGCCTGCTCGTTCACTTCCGGCGGCGCGCCCGCGAGGCCCTTGTTGAAATGCAACTCTACGGCCTGAAATTGGGCTGCCGCCACGAAGGCGTCAACGAGCCGTCCGCGTTGCGCCGGTTCGAGAAGGGCCGCGGGCAGCCATTGCGACTCGTAGCCGTGCAGGAAGGCGGAGGCCTGCTCGCCATCGCCTCGCCACCAGCCATGGTTGTGCGCGGCGCCGGCGCGTGGGTCGGGCACGAGTCCCGGGTTGGCTTCGACGTCCCACCAGCGACGCGACGGGCCGGCGCCGACGCGAGGTCCTTCGTCGAAGGTGAAGCTTGCCGGCGAGGCGCGCACCCAATCGATGAAAGGCGCCCAGGCTGACTTGGCCTGATGGTCGTCGAGGCCCTGGCTTACCATCGCTACCTCGATCGCGTCGCTGTGAAAGATGTAGCGCTCGCCCCACGCAGGGTTGAACAGATGCTCTGCATAGTGATCGATCAGTTGCGCAGCGAGCCGCCGGTAAGCCTCAGGCGATGAAGTCTTGACCTTGTACCTGGCCCAGCCGAAATTTTCGGGCAGGTCGTGGGTCTGCAGCGTGAGCCTCGTCACCACACCGAAACTGCCGCCACCGCCCCCTTTGAGCGCCCAGAAAAGGTCGGGCTCCTGGCATGCGTTGACCGTGCGGACAACGCCGTCGGCGGTGACGATTTCCGCCTGGAGCAGGCTCGCGGCCGCGAGTCCGTAGCGCTTCGAGTGGGACCCGAAGCCGCCGCCCAGAACGAGGCCGGCGACGCCCACGGTCGTGCATCCGCCGCCCTGAACGTAGCGTCCCGCCTGCGTCGTGACGGCGGTGTAGACGTCGATCCACATGCAGCCGGCCCCCACCGACACAGCCTGTTGTGGCGGGTTCGAGCAGCCGGACGGCACGAACGCGTCATGGAGTTCGACACGGTTCATCCTGCGCGTCCAGATCAGCAGGGAATCCGGCGCGTTCGAGCCGCCAAGGTAGCTGTGACCGCCGCCTTTCACCACCAGGCGCAAGTTGTGTCGACGTGCGAAATTGACGCCCGCGACGACGTCCGCGCTCAAGCGGGCCGCCACTGCGTAGGCGCTTGCGTGCGCCGTCCATGCATCGAGCCAGCCGGCGATCTGGGTGGCGCCGGGATCGTCGCCGAGCGCGAACGGGTTGCGCGCTTCCTTGATTCTTGCGAGGCACGCTGGTGCGTCGGGCGCTTGCGCGCAGGTCTGCCAGATCGTGGTGGGTCGCAGCAAATTTCCGCCGACCGCCTGCCTCAACGCCTCCCATTCCAGTGCTTTCGGCCACGCGGGATCGCTGGGCCGGATGCGACCTGCGCGACCCGCAGCGGGCAGCGCGCCAGCGAAACTCGCGGTAGCGGTGAGGCACGGCAAAGCGACAACCCCCTTTAGCAGGCAGCGTCGTTTCATGACGTTTCTTCTCCTCGCGACGGGTGAAACGTTCAGTTTTCCAGATTATGATGCAGCGCTGCCAGAGTCCGCCGAAGCGCTTGCAGAAGGGTCGGGCGTTCATGATATCAGCGCCGTGGCGCCTGCGCTCGCCGGGGCCTATTCGCGTGGGAACGGCGTGTCGTTGAAAGCGCAAGCAGTTGAAGACGGCGCTGCCCGACGATCTAGGCGTCCTGTTCCCCGTCTTGCGCCGCGCTGCGTCGCGGCACGCGCCCGAGTATCCATCCCCCGAGCAATGCGAGTGGCAACACGCCCAGCAGCCGGTGCGCCGCCCACGCTGCCAGCGCACCGTTCACGGCAATGGCCAGTGATGCCGCCGCCGCGGCCCCGACGCTGCCGCCCATCGGCGCGAGTACGGCGAGGCCCACGAGCAGCACGGCGACCGAGTAGAAGTTGATTCGGTACAGGACGGAAGTGTGGGCGGTCATGCCCAGCAGTTCGGGCATGGCGGTAAAGCATGCCGCGGCGATCTGGCCGAGCGCGAGCACGCGCAACGCGGCCGCGCCGCCGCCGAAGCCCGGCCCGAACAGGCGCAGCAAGTGTTCGGGAAAGAGCAGCATGCAGAGCGCGGCGGGCAACGCGAGGCACAGCACGAGGCCCGCCGCCTGGGCCGCGCTTTTATCGAGCCCATGCCGGTCGTTGCGCGCGAAAAGGCCTGCGAACTTCGGCGCGGCCATGCCGGTCACGCCGCTGATCAGCAGATTGATGACGAGCGCGAGACGCCACGCCAGCGCGAAGAGCCCGGTCTCGCGCGACGAGGCGACGATGCCGAGCACGATGGCGGGCGCCGAGGTGATCAGGAGCTTCGTGAATTCCAGCGTGAAAAGCGGCAAACCTGCCTTGAGCAAGCGCGGCGCTTCGGCTGGCGCTCGTGCACCGGCAGGCACGCCGGCGAGAAAACGCCTGAGGAGAAACGCGCCGGTCAGCGCGGTGAGCGTGAAGCTGGCGGCGATCAGCATCAGCGTGCTGGCGACGCTCATGCCGTGCGTCAGTCCGAGCGGGATGGCGACGGCGCAGAAGATCGCGGGCCAGAGCCAGGAATAGATCATCTGGCTGCAGCCCACGCGCTGAAGTCCGGCAAGCGCCCCCGCCATTGCCGCGCCGAGATTTTGCGGAACGAATGAGAGCGCGCCGAGCGCAAGCGGCCAGGCGAGATCGGGCTTTTTCAGCACGTCGTGCGCGAAGGCGAACGCGCCCGCGCCAAGCGCAATCGAAATGGCCGTGGAGGCGAGCAGCACCAGCCACAGCGCGCGACGGATGGCCGGCCGCACGGCGCGCGCCTCGCCCGCCGCGAGGGCCATCGCGATCTGCCGCGTGAGTGCCTGGTCGATGCCGAGGCGCCCGAACCCCGCGAGCGCCACCATCGTGCTGAACACAATATAGAAGTCGCCTGTACGCACCACGCCCAGCATGGCGGCGATCAGCAGATGGAAACCGTAGCGGCTCGGCAGGTCGAGCAGACGAACGCCGAGGCTCACGAGCGAGCCCCGGATCATCGAGGCGCCGTTCTGGCGCGCGGGCATGCGCGCTTCGCCGGCTTCACTCATGCTGCGCCTGAGCGCCGCGCAGTACGAACAGCGTCACGCTCTGCGCGGGCAGGCTCGCGCGCAGCGTGCTGTCCTGGTAGCGCGCGTCGGGCATGCGGAACAGCTGGTTGTTCGCGAGCCGCCAGGTTTCGGCCACGCCGCTCGCCGCAAAATGATCGAGCGTGACGGCGGCATCGGCGGGGCGGTCCAGCTGCTTGTTGATGACCACGAGCGTCAACGCGTGGTCGCGCTCGCGCAAGGCGGCAAACGCGGAAACGGCGTCCGGGTCGGGCGCGTTCGCGGCAATGCTGGTGGCGCCGAATGCCGCGCCGTTGCCGTCGTAGTTGCGGTAGAGCTTGAATGCCTTGTACACCGGCATCGAAGGATCGAGCGTGCCCCAGCGCGTTGCCATATCCAGCCCCTCGCGGCCGAAAATGCCGAGCACGTCGGCCTGGGCTGTCGCGCCGTTCATCAGCGTGTCGCCGCCCCAGTTGTATTCCGTAATGCCGATGGGCGTGCCCGGGTAGTAGTACGTATCGACCCAATGGCGCATCAGCGGGATCAGCGCGACGACGCTGTTGATCCACGTGGGGTCCTTGTAGTTCGGATCCCACAGGTCGCGCGTCGAGCGGTTGCGCATGAGCGCGACGGCCTGCGAGTTCGTCACGCCCGTCTCGGCGTATTCGCCGCCCTGCGGGTAGAAGTGCAGGCTGAACACGTCGACCGGATGCCCCGCCGCTTTCCATTGCGCGAGCAGCCAGGGCACGTACGGCATGCCTTGGGTTTCGCCTGTGCGGTCGGGCGCGTGATCGAGGCCGTGGTCCGCGGCGTACTGCTGGTCGAAGCCGCTATAGAAATAGCCCTGCCAGCCCCATTCTTCCGGCGCGACGATCTGCGCGTGCGGGTCCGCCGCCTTAACGGCGCGCCCATAGGCGATCACCTTGCTGGCGATCTCGCTCGCATGCGCGCCCGTGGGGTGCACGTCGCGGTGAATGAGTTGCCAGAGGCTTGGCTCATTGTCGAGCGCGTAATAGCGCACGCCGCCCCCGCTCGCGCCGCCGAACTGCTTGACGAGATCCGCTACGCGCGCCTGCTCGTTTTGCGGGTCGTCGGGCGTCGAGGCGTCGTTCGCGTCGTTGCCGGCAATGGGCTTGTCGCCGGGCGCGACGCCGTTGCCGGCGTCGGCGTGGCCGTTCACGTCGTGATTCGGCTGCGGGCCGTATTTGGCGATCGAGAAGCTCGCGAGCGTCTCGCGCGCCGGCCCGAGTTTCGCCACACGGCCGAGCATCGGAATGGTCACGATGGGCGTGGCGCCCGCCGCCTGGGTGAGCGCGACGAAGCGCTCGCCGAACTGGTCGTTGATATCGGCGGGATTGACGGCGAGGCTCTCGAAATACCAGTCCTTGCCCGCGTTGCGTGCGTCGAGGCGCCAGTTATAGGCCGAGGCGCTGTTGCCGCCCGAGCGGTTGATGGGCGCGCGCAGGTCTTGCAGGACGGCCGTCGTGCCGAAGTTGATGCCGTAAATCAGCGGGCTGATGGGGTGCCGGCCGGCGGCGGCGTCCACGGAGATGGCCACCGGCAAGGGGGTGCCCGAGGTCGCGTCGGTGCAGGCCGCCGCGCCCGACATGAGCAGCGCGCCGACCAGCAGCGTGTGCAGGTTGGGGCGCTTGATGCGCTTAAAGCGAGGCATGGTGAACCTGCAGATCGGCATGGTCGTTGGAATCGCCGCCCAGCTCGCCCACGCGCCAGATGTACGCGAAGATCGCGAGAATGACGGCGGTCTCGCCCGGCGTGAGGGTAGGCGGGTAAAAGAATGAAATGAGCAGGACGTAGACGAGATAGTCGAACAGCGCGCCGAGAAAATCGTCGTCGACCTTCTTGCGCAGGCGCCGGTAGAACACGATGCCGCGCAGCTGGAAGAACAGGATGATGAGCGCGCCGATCAGGCCGTACTCGAACACGATGCCGAGCCACGTAATGTCGGCCAGGAAGAAAAAGTGGTGAAAGTAATCGATCAGGTTGTCCTTGCTCGTCGAGCTGATCGTACCGACGCCGAAGAGCCAGCGCATCGGCTCGCTGCCGAGGAACTTCGTGGCGAGCATGATGGTGACGCGGCGCGTGTCGAAGCCCGTGCTCGCGTCGGTGCTGAAGGTCGTGGCGAGGTAGCCCGCCGAGAACACGGCGACGAGCGCCACGGGCGCGGCGAGCAGCAGCAGAACGCGCGTGCGCATGCGCGACCAGGCGAAGGTGTTGATGAAGAGCACGCCCATGATGCCGATGACCATGGCGCGCGTCTTGACGATCAGCAGCGTGACCGCGAACGCGACGACCACGCCGAACAGATAGCCCGCATGCTTTTCGAAGAAGGCGCGCCGGTAGCAGAAGAACAGCAGGATCAGCGGGAAATACATCGACATACGGATGCGATGGCCGCGGTTGTCGCTGCTGAAAAAGGGCGACTGGCCGATCACATACGACTCCTGGTACCAGTCGGAGGGCACCACGGCCCAGAGAACGATCAGCACCGCGAGAATGACGACGCCGAGCACCAGGAAGCCGCGCTCCAACTCGCCGAGCGTGGGTTTGAGCGTGAGGAGCAGCGCGAGAAACGAGAAGAAGTACAGCACGGGCAGCAGTTTCACCTGCGCCGTGATGCTCGTGAAAAACCCTTCGTGGAAATAGAACATGGCGGCGAAGCTCGGCACCAGCAACAGCCACGCGAAGCTGATGAGGATTTGCCGCGTCATGGGAAAACGCGGTTCGCCGCCCAGACGCAGCACGGCGGGCAGCGAAATGACCGGCAGCGCCTTCGAGAGCGCCCAGAGCGGCACGAGCGTGCTCAGGTAATGGAAGGTCTGGCCGAAGAGCGGCAGGAGCGCGAGCAGCCACCACGTGACCCGCCACCTGGCGGGCTCGCTCGAAAAGACCGGGGCGAGCCCGGTGGTCGTGGTGGCGGTTTGCATCGCGTTCGCTTCGTTTGCCCGGTCGTCGCAAACCATCTGGCGGTCCAGGTTCGCTGAATAAGCTTAGTAAGTCGCGGGGTTGTTCGAGATCGTGTAGTCGAAGCCCCGCTGGAACGGAATGACCTTGTCGATGTACTGATCGACCCACTGGTCGACTTCGGCGATCGAGGACTTCGGCACGAAGATCGTGTCGGTGGCCTGCAGAATGACGTCCTGGGTCGGGTCGCCGCGATGCGTGAGCGCGTCGAGGTCGATCGTGCGCAGCATCGGGCGGCCATCGGGGCTGCGGCGAATCACCACGACTTCGTTGGTGCGCGCCGTGTCGAGCAAGCCCTGCGCTGCGGCGATGGCCTGCAGCACGCTCATGCCCGTGTGCAGCGCGATTTCGCCGGGGCGCGCGACCTGGCCGGCCACATAGATCTTGGCGGCCGACTGCACGATGGAAACCGAAGCGTGCGCGTTCTTCGCCATGCCGTTGGCGGCGAGCGCCTTGTTGATGGCGTCGCCGAGCTGGCCGACCGTGAGGCCTGCCGCCGGGATCGTGCCCGCGAACGGCATCGTCAGGCCGCCGTCCGGCGCGACTGAGCCGCGAAAGTTCAGCTCGGCATTGAAGGGCATGACGACCGAAAGGTCGTCGCCGGGTTCGATGCGATAGACGCCGGGCGTGGCTTGCGACCACGCGGCGAACTGCGCGCGCTGCTGGAATTGCGGTTCCACCCAGGTCTGGGTGCAGGCGGTAAGCGTCAGCAGCCCGAGGACACAGGCTGGTCGGAGTATGTTCATCGGGCGCGTGGGTGAAGCGGTGGCTTGCGGTTCCTGATCTCTTGTCAAGTAACGGCAGGAATTGCCGTTAATGAAGGGTGGAACTCACACGATTTTTTCGCGAATTTGCCAAGACTGTCAGTTTAACGCGACATTCTGAATGTTTTCTTACGTATTATATGCGCCGTCGAATCTTCACTGTTGGCCCGGAACCGCACCTGTATGGTTATTACTACTAGAACAAGGCCTGAAAGGAAGGCGGCTGTTGTCGAACTGACGGTCCGGGATTATCTCAACACCTTTTTTTATTATCGCAAGATTGCAACAGCGGTATTTCTTTCCGTTGTAGCGATCGGCGTGGCCGTCGCGCTTCTGGTGCCCATGCCCTACCGGGCGCAGTCGACGCTGCTCGTACTCCTTGCAGGATATTACGACCAGTCGAACAACACGAATGGCGCCGCCGCGGTGCAGCCCGCCATTGGCCAGCTCGACGGCGTCGAGGCGCAAATCCTCGGCAGCCCGGAACTGCATCGCGACGTGGTGATTGCGAAACTGGGGCCGAACGCAAGCGAACACGAAATCGACAGCCATTTGCAGGAGTTCGAGCATCGGTTGCATATCGAGCAGAACGATCTCGCGAGCACCATCAACCTCACGTATTACGACGCCGATCCCAAGGAAGCGGCCGATGCGCTTTCGCGTCTGCTCGATACGTACTTCCGCCGGCGCGCGACGATTTTCACGTCGGGCCGCGTCGATTTCCTGACCGGTCAGCGCGACGAAGTCGCAAGGCAACTGAAAAAAGCCGATGCCGACCTGCTCGCGTTCGAGAAAACGCACGGCATCGTCAATATAGACGACCAGACCTCGCGCGCCGTGCTGCTCGAAAGCCAGCTGGTTCAGCAAAAGCTCGAGAACGACACGGCGCTCGCGCAGCATCGCGGCGAACTGAAGTCGGAGCAGGCGTCGTCGAAGGGGGTGAAGGCGACGATTCCGATCTTCACCGACGACTCCGAAGCCGCTCACGCGCTGGACACGATGCAGCTTTCGCTGATGCAGCTCGAAGCGCGCCGCGCCGATTTCGCCTCGCGCTACATGGATAGCTCGCCGTTCGTGCAGCAGCTCGATCAGCAGATTGCCGACATGCACGCGAGCATCGCGCGGCGCAAGGCCCAGATGGCCACCGCCACGCGCTACGGGCACAACGATTACTACGACGTGGTGCAAGGGCGGCTCGCCGCGCTCAATGCCGGCATCGCGGGCGAAACCGCGCGCCAGCAGGCGCTCGAAGATCAGATCAAGGACACGCGCGCGAAGCTGCGCAGCTTGAGCGACATCTCCAGCCAGATGCGCCAGCTGCAGGCAACGCGCGACATTCTGGCCGACAGCTTCAAGGACCGTTCGCGCCAGGTCGAGCTGGCGAAGATACAGCAGGAGCAGGTGAGCCAGGTGAACAGCACGAACGTGCGCGTGATCCAGGCGCCGTTCCCGCCTTCGCAGCGCAGCGTGTCGGCCAGCCTCATCATTGCGGCGAGCGTGGCGGCCGGTCTGCTGATTTCGGCGCTCGTGGTGCTCGTCATGGCGAGCATGCGCGAGACCTTCCTGAGTCCGGAGCAGGCCGAGCGCTCGCTGCTGCTGCCGGTGCTGAACGCGCCGGTGATGCTTGGCGGCGGCGCACGGCGGCCCGGCGCCGCGGGCGCGTCAGCTGACGCAGGCAAGGCGGCCAGCCGGCCCGCGCATATGGCGTATGGCCGCATGATCGCGGCCATCAACGCCAGCACGGACTCGCCCGCCAAGGTCGTCATGGCGCTCTCGTTCGGCAAGAACGACGGGCTGCTTTCGGTGATTCGCGGCCTCGCCGTCGAACTGGAGCACCGCACGACCAAGCCGGTCCTCATTCTCGACATGGCTTCCGGCACCGACGCGCCGCTCTATGGGCCGCCGAACGCGCAGGGCCTGCTGACGTGGTCGGGGCACGGCGGGCAAAGCCGTGCGGCGAGCGCGGCGCCCACGGAGATCGCGGCGTCGGGTGGCCTCGTGTTCGAGAGCGTCGAGCGGCACAACATCGTCGTCGCGCGGCCGGAAAGCGGCGCGTTCCCGACTTCGTGGCAGCAGACCACGACTCTCTTCGACGCGCTGCGCGAGGCGCACGACTACATCGTCGTGCATGCGCCGCCGGCTAGCCAGTCCTTCGCCGGCATCGAAAACGCGGCGCTGGCGGACGCTACGGTCATGGCGGTGCGCGCAGAGGTTTCGCGCAAGCCCGTGGTCCTCGGCCTGAAAACGCAGCTGCTCGACGCGGGCGGCAGGCTGATCGGCATTGCGCTGACGCATCGGCGCGGCTACATCCCGAACTTTATCTATCGATTCTTCTAACATTCGGGACCTGACTGCCATGCACCAGATCAGCGCCATCCTGCCGGTCAAGACGCGGGGACGGCATTACGCCGACAACATCGGTCGTTGCGACATCCTCTTCTCGTCGCTGCGTCACTTCACGACGCCCAGGACGTTTCACCGTTTCGTGATCGTCGTGCCGCACGACGAACTCGAAGAGGTCAAAGGCTACGCGAAAGCGTGGTCCGATTTCCCCATCGAAGTGGTCGACGAATCGCTGTACATGGGCATTTTTGCGGAGTTTTCGCAGCGTCATCAGATCCGCAACTGGCACCGGCAGCAGATCATCAAGCTCAATGCGCCCGAATGGATCGAGACCGAGTATTTCCTCGTGCTCGACCCCGACTGCTTCGCCACGCATCGCTTCAGCGCGGACACGCTGATTCTCGACGGCCGTGCGCTCACGCATGTGCAGCCGCGCACAGTGGAGCCGTATTACTGGGAGGCGTCGGCGAAGCTGCTGAAACTCGATCCTCAACTCGCGCGCGACGGCATCTGGTGGACGCCGGCCATCCTGTCGCGCACGCTGTGCCTGAGCCTGCAACAGCGCCTCGCGGCCCTGCATGGCACCGACTGGCGGCGCGTGCTGCTTGCCAATTACGCGCTCGACTGGACCGAATACACGCTCTACTGGCTCAACGCGGAAAACGAAGGGCTGCTGGATCAGTACCACACGGGCCCGAAGCCAGGCCAGCGCGCTCTGCACGCCGACGAAAGCGTCTGGTTCGCCGACAAGATGGAAGGCTGGAGCGAGGCCCGCCATCTCGCGCCGGAAAGCGATGGCATGTTCGCCGTGGTCCAGAGCAACACGCACATCTCGCCGGAGCGCGTGGTGGAGAAGCTTGCGCCGTATTTCCCGATCACGCTGCAGCCTTACGAGCGTCATGTCGACCCCGCGCTCAAGGGTGCCGAGCTTTATTCGGCCGTGGCGCGTCGCGGACTCAAGCTGTTGAACAAGCTGCGCGGTTAAGCGGTTGTTGCGTATAAAAGGAATCTGAAGGGACGCCGGGCGCGTCGGTCATCGCCCCGGCTGCAAGTGGCCCCAGCTCACGAGGATCGCCTGAATGCTGCGCGCGTAGGCGTCGCGCTCGTGCGGCGACTCCGAGTGGTACGCGCCAATGGCGCGCCACGTGTTGCCGTATCGCACCATCTTTTGTTTGAGCAGCCAGGCCGCCACGAAAATATTCACGCACGGGTCCGTGAGGGCCCCGTGAGGAATGCCCTCGCGCGAAAGCTCCGAAAAGTGGATCGAGTTGATCTGCGCTTGCCCCACGTCGATCGAGCCGTTCGCATTGTGATTGATGGCCGCCGCGTCGCCTTTCGACTCACGCCACGCCACGGCGCGCAGCACGAGCGGATTCACGCCCTGGTAGGCGCCGGCCCTTTCGAAGCATTCGTCGGCGGCCGGCGCCGCATGCGCGGCCGTTGCGCCGAGCGCCGCGAGGCTCGCGAACGCGACCCACGCGCGCATGACTCGCGATCGTAGCTGGCGCTGGGCGTAGGTCTTCTGCTGCATGGGTCGAAGCTCCGGGTTGGGCGTCAATGCGCGACGTCACTGCGCGAGAGCGGAATCGAGTTGCTGCTCGATGTCCTTGAGATAGGCGCGCGAAGTGTCGGAGACAACGAGACGCGGCGTCGGCATGGCGCAGTGGCAATCGCGCTGGCGCGCCTTCTTCTTGCTGTGCGAAGACGAATGCGGCGCGGCAACCTCGTCGTCGTCGCCGGTGGCAGGCGGCAGCATGGCCAGCGAGGGCAGCGGCGGATAAACCTTATCGGCGGCGGGCGGGGCGGCAGCGGCAACCACGGTGGCAGCGGCGGGCGCGCTGGCCGCGGGTTGGCCCGCCCAGGCGGCGCTACAGAAACCGAGTGCGGCGGCCGCGAGAACGATTGGACGCATCGTGTCAGCTCCCCGCATGCCACGGCTCGATCGAGACGCTGTACGTCTGGTTCGCACCCGCCGTCAGGTTTTCGAGCGTGGGCTTGGGCCCTTGCGCGGGTACGCCCCGCCAGATGGCCTGATTGATGTATTTGAAGTCCTGGCCGAGCGCCGTCACGCGGATCACGGTGGGCTGCTTCTGCGCGGCGGCGAGCGCGCCCGCCTTGGCGAGCACCGCGCTCAGTTGCGCGTCGTGCGCGCCTAGCGCGTCGGCGGGAATGTCGAACTTCATGATGACGTTCGACGCGGCGGGTTTCCCGGTTTGTGCCGTGCTGGGCGGCTGCAGTTGCGCGCAGCCTGTCACAACCATTACGGCAAGTAAAAGCAAAACGCGCGTCACGGCCGGGCCTCCAGAAAATCGTGGCGATGTACGCGTTGTCGGCCTCGCGAGCGCGGACTTGATACCCGGGCGGCAAACGTTTGCCAAAAAGAAAGACTTCGCTCGCGCAGCGCGGCTTCCCGGAAGGTTGCTCGCGCGCCATGGTGTGTTCGGGCAGGGAACTGCCTCGCCAAAATGGCGGGGAAATGCGCTGCGCATGCAGCGAATAGGTATGAAGAAAGATGCGCGGCGGCGCGGCACCGGCCCGGGTGCCGCGCGCCGGCGTTCGTTAATTGAGCTTGCCGAGCACCGCCGTGAACTCATCCTTGCTCAAGGCGCGCAGCGTTTGCGTGCGGATATTGCCGAGCGACCCGAGCGCCAGGCCGAACGCCATGAAGCTTTGCTCGTCGGGCGCTTCGATGACCGTAACGATGTCGTATTTCCCGAGCGTCCAATAGATCTGCTTCATTTCACAGCCGAAAGTTTTGGCGAGTTCTGCTGCCTGACCGGCGCGTTGCGCGCTGTTTTTGACGGCGCGGATTCCCTGGTCGGTGAACTGCGAGAGCACCACATAAGTCGCCATGACGAATCTCCTTACGATGACATCGATACGCGGATTACTGGCTTGCCTCGGCCGACCCTTCGGGCCGGATGTTCTGGTTGTGGCGGAAAAGATTCTGCGGGTCGTATTTCGTCTTGACGGCGACGAGACGGCTCATGTTTGGGCCATAAGCCGCCTCGACACGAGTGCGTTCGTCGTCGGTGAGGAAGTTCACGTAGACGCTGCCAAGGCCATAAGGCGCGGAAGCTTCGAAGAAGCCGCGCGCCCAGGCGACGCAGCGGGCGTCGTCGGCGGGATCGGTCCAGCGGCCGTGCACGTTCATGACGTAGAGCGCGTCGCGGTTCGGGTAGGCCATCGCATCGGGCGCGACGCGCTGGGTCGCGCCCCCGATCTGCCCGAAGAATATTTCGCACTCGGGGGAGGGCAGTGCGGCGATGGCGTCGATCAGCGTGTCGATGAGACCGTCGGGCAGCGCGGCGAGATTGTGCGATTTCCAGTAGTTGCGCGCCCCCGGCGTGAGGAGCGGATCGAATGCCTGCTGCCACGCGGCGTAGGGCATCGGCCCGAGATGTTCGCCACACGGCTTGCCGAAGCGCCGCACCGCGTCCACCGCGGTCGGCCCGTTCTCCAGCGGCCCCGAATAGCAGATCGCGAACACGATGACTGGCTTGCCGTGCACCTCGGATGGCAGGAAAGGCAGCGGCGGCGCGAGACGCGAGACGCTCCACACGGTCAGGTCTTCGGGCATCGCTTCGACCGCCTCGCGGTAGTGCGTCAGCGCTTCTTTCGCGGCGTCGAACGGGAGCACGACCAGTCCGCCGTAGATCTCGGGACCGACGGGGTGTAGCGCGAACTCGAACATCGTCACAACACCGAAGTTGCCGCCGCCGCCGCGCAGCGCCCAGAAGAGGTCGGCGTTTTCTTCGGCGCTCGCGCGCAGCAGATTGCCGTCGGCGGTCACGACGTCGGCGGCGACGAGGTTGTCGACCGACATGCCGAAGCGCCGGCTTAGCCAGCCGAAGCCGGCGCCCAGCGTGAGACCCGCGACGCCCGTCGTCGAATTGATGCCGAGCGGCGTGGCGAGGCCGAACGCCTGTGCCTCGTGGTCGAAGTCGTGCAGCGTGGCGCCCGGCTCCACATACGCGCGGCGCGTGGCGGGCTCGACTCTGACCGACTTCATCAGCGAGAGATCGATCACGATGCCGCCGTCGCATAGCGCGCTGCCCGCGATATTGTGGCCGCCGCCGCGCACGGCGAGCGGCAGACCGGATTCGCGCGCGAGCGCCACGGCCTGGCGCACGTCGGCGCAACCGCGGCAGCGCACGATGAGCGCGGGGCGGCGCTCGATCATCGCGTTCCAGATTTGCCGGGCTTCTTCATAGGCCGCGTCGCCGGGTTGCAGGGCTTCGCCGCGCAGCGCGCTTTTCAATGTGGCGATGGATTCGCTCGACAGGCTCGACATGGCACACCTCTCAATCAACGGAACGGACAAGCGCGCGCCAACAGCCGGGCGAGCGTCTTCATGGACTGAACGGAACTGCAGGCGACCGCTTCAATTGTCGAATCAATGCGGCTTACACACGCGCGTGACGCGGCGTGCGTCCGGTCGGGAAAGCGGGAAGGAAGGGCTTTCGCAAAGGGCGGCAGGGGCCGCCTCGGGCCGGACCGCGAGGGACCGGGCGGCGAGCACGCTGTGACGGTCTGGATCGTACCCAGTCAGCCACCGAGCCTCGCCGATTCATTAGATAACCTAAATTATGCAGCTTGATAAAAAAGCGTGCGATTAATTCAGATTATTGTCGCGTCTGGATTCGCCTTAGTAGTTTAGCAAGCGCAATGCATGGCTTCTATGATTTTCGCGCAAGAGCGGGCTGCATGCGTGGCGGTAGGAACCATACGCTTTGCGTTGTAATATCGACGCATTCCAGCCCCCCACTGCCCCATGACCGACGTCGCCCCCGACGAAGTACGCCTCGCCGCCGAGATCGAGCGGCTCAAGGCCGAGTTTCCCAAAACGCGCGAGCTGTATCGCGAAGTGTGCGCGCTGATGTTCTTCCGCTACGGCATTACGCCCACGGCCAACCGGCTCTATCAGCTCGTGCGCCGCGGCAGCATGAGCACGCCTACAGCAGTGCTTTCTGAGTTCTGGGCCACCCTGCGCGAAAAGAGCCGCTTGCGTATCGAACACGCCGATCTGCCCGAGGAGCTGCAAGGGGCCGCCGGCGAACTGATGGGCGCGCTCTGGACGCGCGCCACGGCGGCCGCGCAGGCGTCGCTCGAAGCGCTGCGGCTCGAAGTGGAGGAGGCACGCCGCGCCGCGGAAGGCGCAACCGCCGTCGTGCGCGCAGACCTGTCGCACACGGAGGTGGCGCTCGAACAGCGCACCGCCGCGCTGCTCACGGCGCAGGTGCGCATTCAGGAGCTGGAACAGGCGCAAGCCGCCGCGGTTGCCACGCGCGGCGCACTCGAAGCGGAACTGACGCGCGAGCGCGAAGCGAGCCGCGAACGCGACATGGCGCTCACCCAGGCGCGCGCCGACTTTGCGGCCGCACGCGACAAGCTGCGCGCAAGCGCCGAACTCGCGCAAACGCGCTGGCAGGCAGCGGAGAAGCGCGCCCAGCTCGAAATCGAGCGCGAGCGCACGGCCAACGTGCGTTTGCAGCGCGACGCCGAAGCCGCTGCGCAGCGCGCGGTGCGCACGGAGGAAAGTGCGCGCGCTGAAATTCAGGCATTGCAGACGCAACTGGGCGATTTGCGCCACCAGGTGGGCATGCTCGAAGGCAGGCTCGACGCGCTGCGTTCGACCCGCGAGGTTCAGGGGCGCGGGCGGGAGTCCGCGCCGGAGAAGGGCGCCGCAGCGAGGCCGTTGCGAGCGGCGCGCAAGACGGGGCAAAAGGCGTGAACGCCCTGGCTACGCAGTGACTCCCTCGAAATCCTGACCGAAGAGCAGCATTGCGCCGCGTGTCACTCGTCGCGCACGCGCACCGGCAGCCCGGTTTTGTACTCCACGCGGCGCAGCGCCACGGAAGTGTGAATGTCGCGCACGCCCTCGATCTTGGTGAGGCGCGTCATGACGAAACGCTCGATGCCCGCAATATCGCTCGCCACCACGCGCAGCATGTAGTCGAACGCGCCCGTCATCAAGTAGCACTCCATCACTTCGTCGTAGTTCGAGATTGCGCGCTCGAACGCGGCTAGCCGTGTCTCGTTCTTCTTCTCGATTGCCACTGACACGTACGCGTTTACGGGAAAGCCCGCCTTCTCCTGATCGAGCAGCGTGACGTACTGCGTGATGACGCCGCGCTCTTCGAGCATGCGGATGCGCCGGTAGAACGGCGAGAGCGAAAGCCCGAGCGATTCCGCGAGGTCGGCGGACTTCACGTGCGCGTCGCGCTGCAGGGCGTGCAGGATGGCCACATCCACGCGGTCGAATTTCATTGGCCAGGTTTCCCTAAAAAAGGCGGATTTTGGGCGAGTGTTGCTAATGCACGAGAATTCCGTGGCTCAGTTTGGCACGAATCGCCGCTATTAGCTACCTAGAATCCGCTATACCCACAAGTCGAACAGCGGAGACAACCATGAACATGCGAGCCGTCGAGACCGACCGCCAGATCGATACGGACTATCGCCTCGAAGACCGCTACCTGCGCGAGGACGGCGCCGTCTTTCTCACCGGCACTCAGGCGCTCGTGCGCATCCTGATCGAACAGGCGCGCGCGGACCGGCGCGCCGGGCTGAAAACGGCGGGCCTCGTCTCCGGCTATCGCGGCTCGCCGCTCGGCGGATTCGATCAGGAGCTGTGGCGCCAGAAGGCATTGCTCGCGGACTTCGACGTGCGCTTCGAGCCGGGCCTGAACGAAGACCTTGGCGCGACCATGCTGTGGGGCGCGCAGCAGCTCGACGCGTTTCCGGGCAAACGTGTGGAAGGCGTGTACTCGATGTGGTACGGCAAGGGGCCGGGCGTGGACCGTACCGGCGACGTGTTCCGCAACGCGAACATGCTCGGCACCGCGCGGCACGGCGGCGTGCTGGCCGTGGCCGGCGACGACCACGCGGCGCAGTCGTCGATGTTTCCGCACCAGACGGATCACGTATTCGAAGGCGCGATGATGCCGATTCTCTTTCCGGCGTCGGTTGAGGAGTACATCGAGTACGGGCTCACCGGCTATGCGCTTTCGCGTTTCAGCGGACTCTGGGTCGGCTTCAAGGCGATTACGGAGACGGTGGAAAGCGGCCGCTCGATGCGCGTGGGCCGCGGCGCGCCGTTGCGTTTGCCCGAAGACATCGCGGTGCCCGCACAGCGCGGCTTCAACTACGACCCGCAATTGCGCTGGCCCGCGGAGCGCGCCGAACTGGAGCGCCGCGTGCTCGAAGAGCGCCTGCCCGGCGCGCTCGCCTTCATGCGCGCGAATCCGCTCGACCGCGCGTTGCTGCGGCCTGCGCAGGCGCGCGTGGGTATCGTGACGGTTGGCAAGGCGCATGCGGACGTGCTGGCCGCGTTCGAGGCGCTGGGGCTCACGGCCGGGCGCCTCGAACAACTTGGTATCGGGCTTTATAAGGTCGGCATGATCTGGCCGCTCGAAACGGAGGGGCTCAAGGCATTTGCGCGCGGCATGCAGGCGCTTTTCGTCGTGGAGGAAAAGCGCTCGTTCGTGGAGCGGCAGATCAAGGAAGCGCTCTTCAACGTGCGCGCCGACGAGCGACCCTCCGTGCACGGGAAGACGCTTGGCGAGCGCGAGCCGCTGCTGTCCGCCGCGATGGAGTTCGCGCCCGAGCAGCTCGCGCAGGCGCTGCAGCGGTTTTTCCGACACGTCGAAGTCGATTTGCCGCTGGTCGCTACGGGCGCAACCCAGGCGCGTCTGGGCGGCGCGCAGCGCGTGATCGCGCTCGCGCAGGTGCCGCCAGGCGAACCGCTCACCCGCAAGCCGTTCTTCTGCGCGGGTTGCCCGCACAATACGTCGACGCGTCTGCCCGAGGGCTCGCATGCCGCGGCGGGCATCGGCTGCCACATCATGGCGCTCGGCGAGGCGGGCGACACGGCGACGTTTTGCCAGATGGGCGGCGAAGGCGTGCAGTGGGTCGGCATGTCGACTTTCACGGACATGCCGCATCTGTTCGTGAATCTCGGCGACGGCACCTATCAGCACTCGGGCAGCCTGGCGATCCGCCAGGCCGTGGCGGCGCGCGCGAACGTCACCTACAAGATCCTCTTCAACGACGCGGTGGCAATGACCGGCGGCCAGCCCGCAGAGGGCGGCCTCACCGTGCATCGCGTGGTGGCGCAGGTCCGGGCCGAAGGCGTCAACGAAGTCGTCGTGGTGACCGACCGGCCCGAGCAGTACGCGGGCTCGCAGGCGTTGCCTGCGGGCGTGACGCTCCTGCACCGCGACGCACTCGAAGCGCTGCAGCGCCGCCTGCGCGAACAGAAGGGCGTTTCGGTGATCGTCTACGACCAGACCTGCGCCGCCGAAAAGCGCCGCCGCCGCAAGCGCGGCAAGCTGATCGACCCGCCCACGCGTGTGGTGATCAATCCGGCCGTGTGCGAGGGCTGCGGCGACTGCTCCGTGCAGTCGAACTGCATCGCGATCGAGCCGCTTGAAACGGAGTTGGGCCGCAAGCGGGCCATCAACCAATCGAGTTGCAACAAGGACACCTCGTGCGTGAAGGGCTTCTGCCCGAGCTTCGTGACGGTCGAGGGCATGGAGCCGAAGCGCCCGGACGCCGCGCGCATTCAGCGCATCGAAGCCGAACTGCGCGCCACGCTCGCACCGCCCGCGCGCGTGCCGCAGGCGCTTGAGCAACATCTGCGCATGGTGGTGACGGGTGTGGGCGGCACGGGCGTCGTGACGATCGGCGCGATCCTCGCCATGGCCGCGCACCTCGAAGGGCGCGGCGCCTCTACGCTCGACTTCACGGGCCTCGCGCAAAAGAACGGCGCGGTGTTGAGCCACGTGCAGATCGCGCAGAGCCGCGGGCTCATCACCACTTCGCGTATCGGCGCTCATGCGGCCAACGTGCTGCTGGGCTGCGACGCCGTGGTGGCGGCATCGTCTGGCGCGCTCTCGCGCTTGCCGGCCGGCGGCGCGCGCGCGATCGTGAACGAGCGCATCAACGCGACAGCCGACTTCGTGCGCGACGGCGATCTGCCCGTGAGCAAGGCCGTCCATCAGGCCGCGATAGAGAGCGCGATGGGCGCGGACGGCGCCGTCTTCTGGGACTGCACGGCGGCGGCGGAAGCGATTTTCGGCGACGCGATAGCCTCGAACATGATGATGGTGGGCTACGCGTATCAGTCGGGCCTCGTGCCGCTTTCCGAAGCATCCATCCTGCAGGCAATCGTGCTCAATGGCGCGGCCGTGAAGATGAACGAACGCGCGTTCCTCTGGGGACGTTTGATCGCACAGGACGCTCGCGCGCTCGAACGCGTGACGGGGGCGCACATTGCGGTCGCGGACACGCCGTTCGATCTCGCTCGCTTCGTGGCCGAGCGCGAGCGCGATCTCACGCAATACCAGAATGCCGCCTATGCGAAGCGCTATCGCGCGCTGGTCGATGCCGTCGCGCAGGCAGAGCGCGCAGTCGAAGGGGCCAGTGGCGCGCTTGCGCAAGCGGCGGCGCGCCATTATTTCAAGGTGCTCGCCTACAAGGACGAATACGAGGTCGCGCGCCTGCACACCGATGGCGGCTTCGGCACGTACTTGTCCGGCTTGTTCGATGGCACGGCGGGCAAGAAGACCTTCCACATGGCGCCGCCGCTCCTCACACGCCGCGATGCGCAAACGGGACGCCGCAACAAGATCGCGCTGCGCGGCGTGTGGGCCGAGCCGCTGCTGCGCGTGCTCAAACACGGCAAGGCGCTGCGCGGCACGCCGTTCGATCCGTTCGCACGGCAGCGCGACCGCGTGATCGAGCGCGCGATGATCGGCGAATTCGAGGACGACGTGCGCCTCGTACTCGGCAAGCTGACGCAGCAGACGCTTCCTGCAGCCGTCGGGCTGCTTGGGGTGCCGGGTGCGGTGCGGGGCTTCGGTATCGTCAAGGAGCGCAATTACGAGCGTTCGCGCGGTGTGCGCGAAAAGTATCGCGCGGAACTGGCAGGCGAAACGGTTTGACATATCGGATAACTAATCGATAACCCATGGAGGCGATTCAAATGATTGTGCAGGACAAGACGTTTTTCATCACGGGCGGTGGTTCTGGGCTCGGCGCGGCGGTGGGCCGACATCTGCTCGAGCGCGGCGCGAATGTCGTGTTCGGCGATATCGACCTGGCCCGTGCGCGTGACGTGGCGGCTCTCGGCGGCGAGCATGCACTGGCCGTCGAGGTGGATGTGACGCTGGCGGCAAGCGTCGAGTCGGCCATCGCGCTCGTCACGCAGCGCTTCGGTGCGCTGCATGGCGTGGTGAACTGCGCGGGGATCGCACCGGCGCAGCGCATCGTCGGAAAAGAAGGGGCGCATTCGCTCGATCTGTTCGCGAAGGTCGTAAGCGTCAACCTCATCGGCACCTTCAACGTGATGCGCCTCGCCGCCGTGGCGATGGCGAACAATACGCCCGACGCCGGCGGCGAGCGCGGCGTGATCGTCAATACGGCTTCGGTGGCCGCGTACGATGGCCAGATCGGACAGTCGGCCTACGCGGCCTCGAAGGGCGGCGTCGTTTCGCTCACGCTGCCGGCGGCGCGCGAACTGGCGCGCAACGGTGTTCGTGTAGTGACCATCGCGCCCGGCATCTTCGAAACGCCGATGCTGCTCGCCATGCCCGCCGAAGTGCAGCAGGCGCTCGGCGCGGGCGTGCCGTTCCCGCAGCGTCTTGGGCAGCCCGCGGAGTTCGCGGCGCTCGTCGAGCATATCGTCGGCAACCGCTATCTCAACGGCGAGGTGATACGGCTGGACGGCGCCTTGCGCATGGCGCCGCGCTGATACCCGTTTTCTGTGGGGCCGACCGCCGCGGGGACGTCGCAGACCGCGTATCGTAGAATCGGAACCATCGACTCACGATATTCGAAAAGCACATGGCCAAGGACGTGACCTTGCGGCAGTTCCGCTACTTCGTGGCGGCGGCCCAGAACGGGCAGTTTTCGATGGCGGCGGCGGCCGAGCATGTCTCGCAGTCGGCGATCACCAATGCGGTGCTGGCGCTCGAGGAGGCGCTCGGCACGCGGCTTTTCGTGCGCTTGCCCCAAGGCGTGGCACTGACGCCGGACGGACAGGACTTCCTCAATCACGCGCGCCACGTGCTGGAGTCGGTGCGCGACGCGCTGCATAAAGCGCCGTTTCGCGCGCACAGCCTGCGCGGTACGGTGCGCATGGCCGCCTCCTATACGCTGCTCGGCTATTTCCTGCCGGAACTCCTTGCACGGTTTCGCGCGACCTATCCCGAGATCGAGATCGATCTGCACGATCTGGACCGGCCCGCCATCGAACAGGCGGTGCTCGCGGGCGAGGTGGACCTCGGCGTCGCCTTGCTTTCCAACGTGGAGCGGCGCGCGCGCTTCGGCCACCACTTGCTGATGCGTTCGCGCCGCCAGTTGTGGGCCGCGCCGACGCATCCGCTCGCACAGATGGGCACCGTCACGCTGCGCGACATCGCGCGTTACCCCTATATCCAGCTCACGGTGGACGAGGGCGAGGCCTCGACGCTGCGCTACTGGAAAAAGCGCCGCGTTGCGCCCAATATCGCGTTTCGCACGAGTTCGATGGAGGCGCTGCGCGGGCTCGTGGCGCATGGCTTTGGCGTGACGATACTCTCGGACATGGTGTTCAGGCCGTGGTCGCTGGAGGGCAAGCGCATCGACGCGTGCGCCATCGAGGATGCCATTGCGCAGATGGAAGCGGGCATGTTGTGGCATCCTGGTGCGGTGCTCAGCGACCCGGCGAGAGCGATGCAGCAGTTTTTGATTCATGCTTGCGGGAATTGAAGGGGGCGGCCGCGCCCCTCCACTCACCGTACCAGGGTAAAAACGAGGAAGCCTCATGTCGGCTGCGTCGGCGTTCAAGCTCGTGCTCCTTTCGCTCATCGCCATCATCGCGCTCGAGCTGCTCGCCAAACGTCTGCGCCTGCCGCCCGCTGCCGCGCTGCTGGTAGGCGGCGCCGCCATGGCCTTCGCGCCCGGTCTGCCGCCGGTCGTGATCGACCCGGACCTCGTTCTCATCGTGTTCCTGCCGCCCTTGCTGATGGACGGCGCTTACTTCTTCGTCTGGTCCGACTTCAAGCGTTACCTCGCGCCCATCCTGCTCTTCGCCATCGGCGCCGTAGCATTCACGACGTGGGCGGTTGGCGTGGTCGCGCATTGGGCCGTTCCTTCGCTGCCGTGGGCAGCATGTTTCGCGCTGGGCGCGGTGGTGTCGCCGCCCGACGCGGTCGCCGCGAAAGCCGTGCTAGAGAGGCTCGCGCTGCCGCGCCGCCTGATGGTGCTGCTCGAAGGCGAGAGCCTGCTCAACGACGCCGCCGGTCTCGTGCTGTTTCGCTTCGCCGTCGCGGCGGCATTGACGGGCGTCTTCAGCGAGCCGAATGCGGCGCTCAGTTTCGTCGGGCTCGCGCTGGGCGGCATTGTGGTCGGCGCTGTCGTCGGCTATGTCGTGGTGTGCCTGCTGCGTCAGCTCGAAGATGAGTATCTGATCATCACCGCCTCCGTCCTCGCAGGCTGGATCGCCTATATCGCGGGGGACATGCTGGACGTTTCGAGTGTGATCGCCACGGTCACGTGCGGCATGCATCTAGGCTGGCATCAGCACGAAATCTTTTCGGCCACGGTGCGCAGCCGCGGCACGGCGTTCTGGCAGGTCATGGTCTTCGTGCTGGAGGCGCTGGTGTTCGTGCTGATCGGCCTCTCGCTGCGTGGGGTGATGCTGCGCCTCGGCGGGACGGCCAATGCCGTCGCGCTGCTCGGTCCCGCTGCGATGGCCGTGGTGCTCGCCGTTGTCGTATCGCGCTGCGTGTGGACGTATGGGACCGAGATCGTCAGGGCCGCGCTAAACCGGATGGTACCGGCCCGCGTGAAAGCGCCGGACTTTCGCGGCGCAACGGTGGTGAGCTGGGCCGGCATGCGCGGCGTGGTTACGCTGGCCATTGCGCTTGCGCTGCCGGAGGCGATGCCTGGCCGCGATCTCATTCTCTTCGCCGCGTTCGCCGTCATTCTGTTCACGGTGCTGCTGCAAGGCACGACCATTGGGCCGCTCATCAAACTCATCAGACCTGCGAACGATATGGAAGATGAGGAACCCTACCTTAGCGAGCCGCAGGCATGGGCGCGCGTCGAAGCCGCGCAGCTGGCGGCGATCACGCCGCTCGTCCATGGGCAGGACGGCAGCGTGATCCACCCGCGGCTGCTGGAGCAGTACACGTATCGTGCGAACCTGACGCGCAATTATGCAAACGCCGAGAGCTTTCCTCAGGAGATGCGCACCTCGCACTACGACGTCGTGCTGGCCGCCGTGGAGGCAGGACGCGCGGAGCTGTTGAAGCTGCACCGCGCTGGACTGATCCACGACGAACTATTGCGCGTGCTCGAACGCGATCTCGATCTGGAAGAGCTGTCGGCGCGACATGGGAAGGGCTGATACTTTTCCGCGCGTTCTTCCGGCGCACGATGCAGCCTTAGTACCCCTGCACCCAATGCCCCGGAATCCACACCCACTGGTTACCTTCCCAACGGTAATGTCCCTTGGACCACGCATAGCCCTCGGCGGGTGCGGGTGGCGGTGTCTCGACGCGCGGCGCCGGCTCCGGGGGATGGGCGGGCTCCACGATACACGCGGAAAGCAGGGCGGCGCAGGCGACCAGGGTCACGGGGTGCAGTAGTTTTATCTTCATGGCGGGTGTCCTCCACTGACTGAAATTGTTTGGTTATCCGAACGGCTGGCCGATCTCGTCGCGTGCCGAGCATCCGGGGCCTCGAAAAGCGGCCGCTTCGGTGTTGCTTGTTCTAACCATTCATGCCCTTATCAGACCCGTTGCCGCATTTTTTGTGCCCGCATCGCCGAATAGCGTCGATGCCGTGCGCTGCGGATCGAGCCCGAGGCTCTGCGCGGCCGCGCCCGCGATCAATGCGTCGAGAGAGGCCGTGGGCTTGAGGTCGCGCGACTCGTAGAGATCCGCGCTGCGCAGCCCCGGCCAGTCGGCCTGTACGCGTCCGCCTGCCACAGCGCCGCCTACGAGCATCGCCACCGAAGCCTGCCCGTGGTCGGTGCCCCCCGTGCCGTTTGCCGCCGCCGTGCGGCCGAACTCGGTCGCGACGAGCACCGTGGTCTTGTCCCACGCGGGGCCGAGTCCGTCGCGCAGCGAGGCGAGCATCGTGTCGAGCGCCTTCAGCTGATTCGCGAGCCGGGCATTCTGCGCGCTGTGCGTGTCCCATCCGCCGGTTTCGATCATGGCGATGCGCGGGCCGTCGGGGCGCGAGAGGAAGCCCGCCGCAAGCTTGCCGACGCTCGCGGGGTCCTGGCGCGCACTGGCGGCGCCCGCAAGCCCACGTGCGTTCATCGCCGAAGTCCAGAGCGCGCGCAGTTGCGGATCGGCTTCGTAGAGCGCGGACACGCGCGTGAGCAGATCGTCGGACGCGCTCGGCAGCGCCGAGGGCGCGTACGAACTCACCTGCACCGCGCCGCGCAGTGCGAGCGGCACGGTAGGCGCTAGCGCAATGGCGTTTTCGCGCGAGGCAGGCAACATGGCGACGAGGCGATTGAGCCAGCCGTCCTTGACCTGATAGGGCGCGCGGCCGCCCGTTTCCAGCACGTTCTGACCGTCGAAGTGCGAGCGGTCGCGATAGGGCGAAGCGATCGCATGCACGAAGAGCGCCTGCTTCTCGCCATACATCTGCGCCATCTGCACGAGCGACGGATGCAGCGCGAACGTGCCGTCGAGTTTCGTGGCCTTGTCGATGTCGATGGCGAGCGGGCCGCGCAGCGTAGCGTAGGCCGGCTCCGCATAGGGCACGACGATGTTGAGTCCGTCGGCCGCGCCGCGCTGGATCACGAACACGAAGCGGCGCTCGGTTTCGACGCTGGCGAAAACGATCTGCGGCGCGACGAGCATCGCGCCCGCGCCGGCGGCGGCGACGCGCAGGAAATGGCGGCGGGAAACCATGGCGGTTATCTCCTCAGGAAATCGGGCGAGACGAGCAGCAAGGCGATCGCAGTGGACGCGCTTTCGGCATGCGCGACCGCGGTGGCCGTGGGCGCGCTGAGCGTGGCGCCCATGAGCGTGCTGCCGAGCGTGCGCGGGTCGAGCCGGTCGCCCACGCGCGCCGAAAAACGCTGCGCGACTTCCACGCGGCGCACTAGCGCATCGGGCGCGGCCCAGCTTGCGGCGATGTCGTCGTAGCCGGCGGGCGAGCCCGGCCGCCACACGGGCTGGCCGAGCTGCGTGAGCAGCGGCGCGGCGTTGATGTCGCCCGCGTCGCCGGGTTCGCGCCAGCCGAGACCGCGCATCGACGAAACGGTCCACTCCCACGGCGTCTTGAACTTCGCATCGACGGGCGCCCACGCTTGCGGCGCTTCAATGAGCGCGCGATACACGGTGGGCAGGTCGCCGCCGCTTTGCTCGAAGGCGAGCGCAAGGCGCTCGGTGAGCGCCGGCGGCGGATTGTCGGCAACGAAGTGACGCGCGAGCTGAAACGCGATATGGCGGCTCGTGGCGCTCGCGTGCGCGAGGTCGTTGAGGATGGCGAGCGCCTGCTGCTCCCCCGCTTGATCGTAGCGCTTGCCCATCACGGTGCGCGTGCCCGGCTCGTGCAGCGCGGGGCGAAACACGAAGCTGCCGGGCGCGGCATTGCCGGGCTGCGGCCCGCGCACGCCTGCCACGCTCCAGCCCGTGAGCGCACGGGCGAATTCGGTCACGTCGTCCTGCGTGTAGCCGGTGCGCACGCCGAGGGTGTGCAGCTCCATGATCTCGCGTGCAAGGTTCTCGTTGAGGCCGCGCTTGTGCGCGGGGTCGCGCTGATCGGCGCGCAGCGCGGCGCGGCTGTCGGGGCCCACGGAGCGCGTCTGATCGAGAAAGAGCTGCATGGCAGGGTGCTGCTCGACGGCAACCAGCATGTCCGCGAAATTGCCGAGCACGTGCGGCCGGATCGCTTCCATTTCGAATGCGCCCGCAATGCCCGCGATCAATGCCTTGTCCACCGATACGGCGAAGTGGTTCGACCAGAAGTGCACGAGGCGCTCGACGAAAGGCGTGTCGGTCTGCAAGGCGCTCGCGAGGCGCGCGTTCACCGCGCTGCGGTAGATGCCCACGCTCTCGCGGCGGATCGCCTGGTTGGCCGCGCGGCGTGCGGCTTGTTGAGCGTTCTCTTGTGCATTGGCCCCGGAAGCGGCGCTCGCGGCCGCGTCGGCCGCCATACCTTGCTGGCGCTCTTCCTCGAAGCGCGCGGCGAGCGCCAGCGCGCCGGGCTCGTTACGCCACGCCGCGGGCGAAGGTTCGTATGCGTGGAGCTGGCCGAGCAGCCAGCCATGGGGGTCGGCGGGCGGCGGCTCGTCGGCGCGCGCGCCGAGGCCGAAGCGGTTCATGGCGATCGCGCCGGCGCGGACATTCGAAAGGCTTTCCATGCGCGGTCCTTGTGCTCATTGGAGCGTTGTGTATTCCCGTTAAACGCTCGTCGCTCGCGGTATCCGTCGCTGATCTGCCAAATTTTTACTGCGCGCCGCTCGCCTCGCTCACGGCGTTCTGCGGTTGCATTGGCGGCTGCTTCTGCGATTGTGCCGGCAATCGCCACTGGCCGCGCTTTTCGAGCCCCTCGACGAACTTCACGCGTTCTTCGGGCGTGAGCGTGGCCGCGAAATCGACCACGCCGCTTTCGATTTGCGCGCGCAACGCGGTATCGGCGGTGCGCGTGCGCGTGAGCGCGGCGTCGATGGCGTTGCGGTCGAGTTGCGGCGCGGCGAGCAGGTCGAGCACCTCGCGGCGTCCGTCGCGTCCGTCGCGCGCGAACTGGCGGCCTTCGCGGCGCGAGGACTTGAGCGCCTGGGCGAACTGCTGCTGGCGTTGCGGCGAAAGCTCTTCGGTGGCGAAGCGCAACGCCACGCGCTGCGTCGCCTGCGCCTGCGGCTCGCTGCGTACGGCGAGCCAGCGCCACGCACCGCCCGCAATTCCACCGAGCAGAAAAACGTTCAGGAGAACCGAGCCCACGAGCAGCGTTTTCCATGAGCAGCCGTTCATTCGTCACTCCCTTCGCCGCCGGGGTTGAGGTTCGATTCGCTCCAGTCCGAAACGGTCCCCCCGAAGCTCGTACTGAGATACGTCTCGTGCTGGCCTGCGGGCGTCGTGCCGCCGAGGACGACAAACGAGATCGTCAGCGCGCCTGCGAGCGCACCCGCGAGGCCCACGCCGGCGAACGCCGCGCCGGACCACCAGAAACTGCGACGCTTCGCGGCGGCAACGGGCCTGACCGGTGCGTCTGCAACGATCTGCTCAAAGAGCGCGCGTCCCGGCGGCGCGACCATGTCGCGGGAGAGCCAGCTGTCGAGCGTCATGGCTTCGTCGAGCGCCGCGTTGGCTTCTGCGCGATGCGCACGCGCCCATTCGAGCGCATCTTCGCGCTCATGCTGCGGCCAGCGCTGCGGGTCGGCGCCATAAGCCGCGACGAGCGTGTGGAATCGTTCGGGTGTCATACGGAGTCCTTACCGGCAGCTTCGCCGGCCAGTTGTGCGCGCAGGGTGCGCCGGGCGCGCGCCAGCAGGCTTTCGAGCGCGTCCACCGAAATATCCATCAGGGTGGCTGCTTCGAGGTTCGAAAGCTCCTGATAGTAAGTGAGCACGAGCGCTTCGCGCTGGCGCACGGGCAGCGCCGCGAGTGCGGCGCGCACGCGCTCGTCGCGCGTACGCGCTTCGATCTGCTGGTCGGGCGAGCCTGCTGGATCGGGAGCCGGCTCGCTCACGGCGTGCAGGTCTTCTACGGTCTCTTCGCGGCGTCCGCGCAAGCGGTCGTAACACAGGTTGAGCGCCACGCGATGCAGCCACGTGTCGAATTTCGCTTCGCCGGTGCGCCAGGTGGGCGCCTGTTTCCAGATCCGCACGAACGCTTCCTGAGCGACGTCTTCTGCTTCACTGTGGTCCCCCAGCATGCGGGTGGCGAGTGCGATGAGGCGCGGCAGCTTGCTCGCGACGAGCGCGCGCACGGCAAGCGGGTCACGCGCGGCGACACGCGCAACGAGTTCCGCATCCGGATCGCGTTCGTTCAAGGCCTTCCCGGCCTTGTTGGTCTGCAACGATGGAACCGCAGGCGAACCCGCTGCCGCGCCGTCATAGTCGTTTCCCAGGTTGAAGTCGGACATTCACGCCTTATGCCGCTCGAGCCGCATTATGCCCAGTGGCCCGGAATCCATCGCCAGTTCGGGCCGTCCTCGACCCAGTGTCCGGGCACCCAGTTGTACCCCGAGCGGGCCTCTTCCCAACGGCCGGGTTCCCAGACATACACGCCCTGGTCCCAGCGCCAGTGGCCGGACTGCCAAACATAGCCCTGGCGCGGCGGTGGGGGCGCTTCTTCCCGCGGCGGAGGCGGTGGCGACGTCGGGGCGACCATCACCGGCTGCTGAGGCGGTTGATTGGGTTCGACGACCACGGCTTGAGCTAGCGCGGCCGTCGCGGTGGAGGCGAGCAGAACGGCGGCAAACGACGAACGCAGTGGTTTGCGGATCATGATTTCTCTCCCTTGATGCAGAGGGGTCAACAGCCCCTATGAGGACTTAAACGGCGCCGCGCGGAAAATCCGTCGCGGGCCATCTCTTCACCATGCAATTTCCGCGCTCAGCGTCGAACTTACCGAACGGGCAGCAGGTTGCTTGACAACTGCAAGATCCGAACCCGAAAGACTTACATTAAGGGTTTCTACCTAATATGAACCGCCACAAAATTGTTAAATTTCTGTCTTAGAATGGACACTCTAGGTCGACTGCGGCGATGCAGCATTAGTTTTTAAACATAGGAATACAGCCGCAAGTCAGGCCATCGGGGGTTGGCGCTTTAATTAGTAAGACTAACCAAGGAGTATGAGCTGATGTCCGTTTCCGCACCCGAACAATTCCGCGCGAACTACCAGGCTGGCGTCGCAGCGTTCTTTGCGCTCACGAAGCCCGTTGTCGAGGGCGTGCAGGCCGTGATCGATCTCAACGTCCAGGCCAGCAAGGCTGCCATCGCCGAAAGCGAAGCGACGCTCAAAGGCGCACTCGAAAGTGGCAATCCCGCGGAGTTCCTGACGCAGCAGATTGGTGCAACGCAGCAAGCCGCCGCCAAGGCCATGTCGTACGGCCGCCATCTCGTCGACATCGCGACGACGACCCAAAACGAGTTGCTGCAGGCCGCCCAGGCGCAAACGGGCGAAAACGAGCAGCGTTTCAAGGCCTTTTCCGAAGGCCTGACGCAAAACGCGCCCGTGGGCGCGGAGCCCTTCGTCGCGGCCATGAACTCGACCTTCGCGGCCGTCAACAACGCCGCCGAAACGTTGCGCGGCGTGACCCGCCAGGCCTTCGAAACGGCCCAGAGCGGTTTCCAGAACGTCGTCGCTTCCGCCCAGGAAGCCACGCCGGTCGCGGTCCAGCCGGCTGCCGCCAAGGCCAGCCCGGCCAAGGCCTGATTCGCGTTCCTGCCCGCCGGCAATACGCCACTACGCCTCAACGCGCGCCTTCGTCGTGAACGAACGACGGGGGCGCGGCGTTTGCCGGCTCAGCCTTCCAGACATCGACATTCCAGTGCATTGCACAGCAGGAGCTCAACATGACTGACATCGTGATCGTTTCGGCCGCACGTACGGCAGTAGGCAAATTCGGCGGCTCGCTCGCGAAGGTGGCGGCGCCCGACCTGGGCGCAATCGTCATCAAGGCCGCGCTCGAGCGCGCGGGTGTGAAGCCCGAGCAGGTGAGCGACGTGATCATGGGTCAGGTGCTGACGGCCGGTTCGGGCCAGAACGTGGCGCGTCAGGCATCGATCAAGGCGGGCCTGCCCGCGGGC
Organism: Paraburkholderia sp. CNPSo 3272; assembly: GCF_024206495.1. GTDB lineage: Bacteria > Pseudomonadota > Gammaproteobacteria > Burkholderiales > Burkholderiaceae > Paraburkholderia. The sequence continues at coordinate 89,733 of NZ_JAMBPQ010000025.1, forward strand.
GTTCCCGCCATGACGATCAACAAGGTGTGCGGCTCGGGCCTGAAGGCGGTGATGCTCGCGGCCAACGCGATCATCGCTGGCGATTCGGACATCGTCGTGGCCGGCGGCCAGGAGAACATGAGCGCCGCGCCGCACGTGCTGCCCGGCTCGCGCGACGGCTTCCGCATGGGCGACGCGAAGCTCATCGACAGCATGATCGTCGACGGCCTGTGGGACGTGTACCACCAGTACCACATGGGCGTGACGGCGGAAAACGTCGCGAGGGAATACGGCATCACGCGCGAAGAACAGGACGCGTTTGCGGCGCTCTCGCAGAACAAGGCGGAAGCCGCGCAGAAGGCGGGCCGCTTCGACGCGGAAATCGTGCCGGTGGAAATTCCGCAGCGCAAGGGTGAGCCGCTGCAGTTCAGGACCGACGAATTCGTGCGCCACGGCGTGACGGCCGAATCGCTCGCGGGCCTGAAGCCGGCGTTCAACAAGGAAGGCACGGTGACGGCGGCGAACGCGTCGGGCATCAACGACGGCGCAGCCGCGGTCGTGGTGATGTCGGCGAAGAAGGCCGAGGCGCTGGGCCTCACGCCGCTTGCGCGCATCAAGGCGTACGCCAGCGCCGGCGTCGATCCGAAGGTGATGGGCATGGGTCCGGTGCCGGCGTCCACGCGTGCGCTGGAGCGCGCGGGCTGGTCGGTGAACGACCTCGATCTCATGGAGATCAACGAGGCATTCGCGGCGCAGGCGCTGGCCGTGAACAAGCAGATGGGCTGGGACACGTCGAAGATCAACGTGAACGGCGGGGCGATTGCAATCGGTCACCCGATCGGCGCGTCGGGCTGCCGGATTCTCGTGACGCTGCTGCACGAGATGCAGCGCCGCGATGCGAAGCGCGGCCTGGCTTCGCTGTGCATCGGCGGCGGCATGGGCGTGGCGCTCGCGCTCGAGCGCGCTTGATCCTGCTTGATTCTGCTTGACCCCGTTTACCCCAGCTTGATCCCGCTTTCAACGCAGGAAGCAGTCTGGTAATCAGGCAGCAAGCGGCTCGTCGCGCGAGAAGCAGCGGCGAGCCGCCAGTAGCAAGCAACCACGCGCAATACTAGAAATTGATCAGAAGCCGCGCGGCATTCGCCTTGTCTTCGTCCTGGGTAGAAGGATGAAGCCGGGCAACAGTGTATGTGGCGCCTGCACGCATAGTGCGTAACGCCACGGTTTTCGTGATGCTCAACTCTCGCGGACATATAGGATGACTAATCGTATTGCATTGGTGACAGGTGGTATGGGCGGCCTTGGCGAGGCCATCAGCGTGAAGCTGCATGACGCGGGTTATCGCGTTGTGGTGACGCACTCGCCCGACAACGCCGGCGCGAAGGACTGGCTGGCGCGCATGAAGGAGACCGACCGCGAATTTCACGCATATGGCATGGATGTAGCGGACTACGATTCGTGCCAGCGCGGCGCGCAGAAGATCCAGAGCGAGATCGGCCCCGTCGATATTCTCGTGAACAACGCGGGTATCACGCGCGATATGACGTTTCGCAAGCTCGACAAGGTCAATTGGGACGCCGTGCTGCGCACGAATCTCGACTCGATCTTCAATATCTCGAAGCCGCTTTGCGACAGCATGGTCGAGCGCGCGTGGGGCCGCATCATCAACATTTCGTCGGTGAACGGTTCGAAGGGTTCGGTCGGACAGACCAACTATGCGGCGGCGAAGGCAGGCATGCACGGTTTCACGAAGTCGCTCGCGCTGGAAGTGGCTCGCAAGGGCGTGACCGTGAACACCATTTCGCCGGGCTATCTCGCCACGAAGATGGTGACCGCCATTCCTCAGGACATTCTCGACACGAAGATCCTGCCGCAGATTCCGATGGGCCGCCTCGGCAACCCCGGTGAAGTCGCCGCGCTCGTGCTATTCCTCTGTTCGGACGAAGCGGGATTCGTGACGGGCGCAAATATTCCTATCAACGGCGGCCAGCATATGCAATAAAGCTATGCTAAACATGCATTTCGCATGAATGATGTCAGGCGACTTTCGCCTGAGCGATGCGGGGTGCATGCGGCAGCGGTAATCCATACCGACCGCCGCCTTGCAGGGGACGTGTAAAGCGTGCCTTGCAAGGCGGCGGTTTTGCATGGCGCCGCGGGGATTGCGGGGCGCGAACGCGGTGAAGCGTGCCGCTATAATTGGCCACCCCATGCGTGACCGGAGACCGGCCCTTTGTCGAGCATTGCGAAACTGCTGTCCATCCTCGAACTCTTTTCCGAGGCGCGGCCTTTTCTTTCCGCCGAACAGGTGGCGGCCGAACTGCAATGCTCGGTGCCGACCGCTTACCGCTATCTGCGCGAACTCGTCGATACGGGCATGCTGCTGCGCTTCGTGGGCGGCGAATACGGCCTCGGCCCGCGCATCATCACGCTCGACTACCATCTGCGCATTTCCGATCCGCTATTGAAGGCGGGGCAGCCGGTCATGCGCGAACTGGCCGAGCAGTCGGGCTTCGACGCCGTGATGTCGCGCTGGTACGGCAACGAACTCGTCGATACCCACCGGGAATCGCACGACGCCGTATTCGACCTGCGCTATGGACGTGGCCGTCCGCGTCCGCTCTTTCTTGGCGCCGCGCCCAAGGCGATCCTTTCGACGTTTCCCAAGGCGAAGCTCGCCGCGCTGTTCGAGCAGTACCCCGAGGACATCGCGTCCAGCGGACTCGGCGCTACGCTCGAAGAATTCCGCGCGAGCCTGCTCAAGATCCGCCGCGCGGGCTTCTATCTCTCGAAGGGCGAACTCGAAGCGGGCATGTCCGCCGTCGCTTCGCCGCTGTTCACCGACGCATCGGGCGAAGCCGTGGCCGCGCTCGCGCTCGTCGTGCCCGAGCAGCGCCTCGCGTTCTTCAACCTCGAGCGCGTGGTCGAGGCCGTGAAGGAAGCCGCCGCGCGCATTTCCACGCGCGTGCGTGCATTGATCGAGGCATAAAGCGGCGCGGCGTCACGCTACGCCCATACGCGCCGCCATCTCCCTCTCCCACACCGCGCGCGGCCGGAAGCCCGGCAACGTGCTCGCATGGCGCTCGACCTCGGCGAGCAACGCGTCGTCGGGCAGCGCAAAGTCCACGGCGACACGCATGGGCTGATCCACGTACCACGGCGTGTCGATGAAGATCTCCAGCCGGTTGCCCTCCGGGTCGCGCGCATAGAACGAGATCGCATTGCCGTGCGTGACCGGAACGATCTCCTCCATCCCTTCCTCCACGAAGCGCCGGTGAAAGTGCTTCAGCGTGGCGAGGCTGTCCGCCTCCAGTGAAATCTGGTTGATCGGATTGAACGCCAACTGCTCGGGCCTGCCGCTCGCCAGTACGATCTGGTGATGCACGCGGGGATCGCGGCTGAGAAAGACGAGGCTGACCGTGCCGCGCGGCGAAGGCAGCGTGCCGCGGTCCGTCACCGTGAATTCGAGCACCCGCGTATAGAAGTCTTCGACCTTCGCCATGTCGCTCACGAAAAAGCCCATGTGGCTCAGCGTGAGGCCGGTTCGTCTGGTGGTTGGTTCGGTGTGCGGCAGAGTCATGCTGTCTCCAGTGATAGTGATAAACCCTGATGCAAATCACGTTGTACTGTGCGTTTTACGTAGTGTATTCTCAAAATACGATAAACGCACAAGAAATACGCGCCCCCCATTCCACGAAATACTCACTCTTTATCATTGGAGCATCATGAAACTCGCCAGCTTTTCCACCCATGAAGGTTCGTCGTTCGGCGTCGTGCGCGACGGCGCGGTGTTCGACCTCAAGAAGCGCCTGGATGGCCGCTACGCCGACCTCAAGTCGCTGATCGCGGCGGGTGCATGTGCCGAAGCGGAACGCGCCGCGAGCGAAGGCAAGGGCGACTATCCGCTCGCCGAAGTCACTCTCGAGCCCGTCATTGCCAATCCGCAGCAGATCTTCTGCGTGGGCCTGAACTACGCGGAGCACGTGAAGGAGACCAACCGCGAGACCACCGAGCAGCCCGTGATCTTCATGCGGCTGCCGGCTTCGCAGGTGGGCGCCGGCGAGCCCATGCTGCGTCCGCGCGAGTCCACGCAGTTCGACTATGAAGGCGAGATCGCCGTGATCATCGGCGAGGGCGGGCGGCGTATCGCCGAGGCCGACGCGTGGCGTCATATCGCGGGCTACAGCTGCTACAACGACGGCTCCGTGCGCGACTGGCAGCGCCACACTGGCCAGTGGGGTCCGGGCAAGAACTTCTTCCGCACAGGCGCGTTCGGCCCGTGGATGGTCACGAGCGACGAGATCGAGCCGAACGCGCTGATGACGCTCGTCACGCGTCTGAACGGCCAGGAAGTGCAGCGCGCCACCACGGAGATGCTGATTCACGGCATTGCGAAGCAGATCGCGTATCTCTCCACCTTCACGCCGCTCTTCCCTGGCGACGTGATCGTGACCGGCACGCCCGGCGGCGTAGGCGCGAAGCGTAATCCGCCGCTTTTCATGAAGCATGGCGACGTGGTGGAAGTCGAGGTGGATCGCATCGGCACGCTCAGGAATCCCGTCGCGGACGAAGCGTAGGCCGCAGGACGCCGCCCGCGCGCTGCGGGCGGCGCAGTCATCCAGGTAGTTTTCACTCAGTTAGCCATGGATCAGGTGAATGGGATGGAGGATGTCGTGAACAATTCGGTATGCAAATCAAATCCGGAGCCCGACTATGACGTCGCGATCGTCGGCTTCGGGCCAACGGGCGCGACGCTCGCCAATCTGCTCACGCTGCGCGGCTTGAAAGTCGTGGTGTTCGAGCGCGACAAGGACGTGTTCCAGCTCCCGCGCGCTGTGCACTTCGACGGCGAATGCATGCGCGTGTTTCAGGCGGCGGGAATCGCGCAGACGCTGCTGCCCAATCTCTTCGTCGGCCCAGGCATGAAGTTCGTGAATGCGCGCGGCGAGTTGATGATCGACTGGACCCGGCCCGGCGGCATCGGCCCGCAAGGCTGGTGCGCAAGCTACAAGTTTCATCAGCCGGATCTCGAACGGGCGTTGCGCGAGCAACTATCGGCGCGTGGCGGAGCCGACGTGCATCTGCGTCACGAGGTGTTCGCGCTCGACGAACGCGACGACCACGTGCGCATCCGTTTCGAGGATACGGCGCAAGGGCGCCTCGCCCAGACTACGGCGCGCTATGTGGTCGGTTGCGACGGCGCGCGCTCGACCGTGCGGCGCTTCGTCGGCACCGAACTGGCCGATCTGCAATCGCACGAGCGCTGGGTCGTGGTGGACGTGCTGCTCGAAGGCGAGCGCGTCGATCTCGGCGACTACTCGATCCAGTACTGCGACCCCGCGCGGCCGACCACGTACACGCGCGGGCCGCACAACCGCCGCCGCTGGGAAATCATGGTGATGCCGGCCGACGACGAGCGCCGCATCGGCACGCCGGAATGGATCTGGGAGCGGCTCGCGCGATGGATCACGCCCGGGCACGCGCAACTCGAACGCTCGGCGATCTACACGTTCCATTCGGTGATCGCGCAGGGCTGGCGGCGCGGCAGGCTGCTGATCGCGGGCGACGCTGCCCATCAGACGCCGCCGTTCATGGGGCAGGGCATGGCCGCGGGCATACGCGACGCCTCGAACCTCGCATGGAAGCTCGCCGACGTGATCGCCGGCGCGCTGCCCGACACGCTGCTCGACACCTACGAGAGCGAGCGCGAGCCGCACGTGCGCACGTTCATCGAAACGGCGGTGCAGCTAGGCGGCGTGATCCAGGCCACCGACAGCGACGCCGTTGCCGCGCGCGACCGCGAGATGACGGCCGCGATTCGCGACTTTCGCACCCCCCAGCCGCGTCTGGGCCCTGGCTGGCATACCGGCGCGGCGGGCGGCGATATCGGGCCGCAGCCCGTGTTCGAAGACGGTTCGCGCCTCGACGACGCCGTCGGCTATCGCTTCGCGCTGATCGTCGACGAAGCGCTTGCGCAACACGCACAGGACGCGCTGACGAACGCAGCGCAACGCGAGCGCGTGGCGATCGTGCCGGCCACGCGGGAGCCGCTGCGCGCCTGGCTCGCGGATGCCGGCGCGCGCGCCGTGCTGCTGCGGCCCGACCGCTACGTCGGCGGCGTCGCGCACGACGCGCGCGAACTGGAAGCGCTGCTCGCACGTGCAGGCGTTGCGTGCGCGCCGCAGCGACGCGAGGCCGCTTGACCCAAGGCCCGGGCAGTCCGCAATGCAACGCGGCTGCCCGGGCCGGTGATTTCGAAGCACAGGCGCAGGACGAAGATCCGCTAGCAGCCACACAAGCGCCGCCAGGTCCATCAACAAGGAGAGCATATGGAGACGACACCCTCCCTGCCAGCGTCGCACGCCGCGGCGCCTGGCCTGACCCGCGCCCAATGGAAGATGATCCTCATCGCGAGTCTGGGCGGCTCGCTGGAGTTCTATGACTTCGTGATCTACGGCTTCTTCGCGCATTCGATCGCCGCGCAATTCTTTCCGGCGAGCGACGCGCTCGTGAGCATGCTACTCACGTTTTCGGTGCTCGCTATCGGCTATATCATCCGGCCGCTCGGCGGCATCGTGCTCAGCAGCCTGGGCGATCGCATCGGGCGGCGGCCCGTGTTCGTGGGCTCGATCGTCGTCGTGACGCTCGCCACCATCTGCATCGGCCTGTTGCCGAATTACGCGCGCTGGGGCGTTGCCGCGCCCATCGCGCTGATCGGCCTGCGCGTGCTGCAAGGCTTTTGCGTGGGCGGCGAAATGCCCGGCGCGATTACCTATGCGGTGGAAGCGGCGCCGCGCCGCGCGGGCCTCGCGGCCGGCGTGATCGTCTGCGCGATCAATACGGGCGTGATGCTCGCGACGATCGTCAATCTCCTCGTGCAGTCCGCGCTCACCCCCGCCGACGCCGCGAGCTACGGCTGGCGCATCGCGTTCCTCGTGGGAGGCCTGTGCGGGATCGTCTCGTATCTGCTGCGCCGCAATCTCGACGAGTCGCCCGAATTCCGGCAAATGCAGGGCGCCGTGGTGAAGCAGCCGTTTCGCGAAACGCTGCGCCACCATCGCGGCGCGGTGGTGGGCGGCGTGTTTTCGATTGCGGTGATGGCGGGCTTCAACGGCGTGCTTTACGGCCACATGCCCGCGTATCTGATCGAAACGTTGAAATACGCGCCGCGTGAGGCCGCGCTCGCCCAGAATGCGTACTTGCTCGTGAGTTCAGTGGGGCTGCTCGCGGCAGCCTGGGCTGGCGACTTCGTGCCGCGCCGATACTTGCTGCGTGTGTCGTGCATCCTGCTCGCCGCACTCGCCTGGCCGTTCTATACGGCGCTCGCGGCGCACAGCGTGAACGTGGTCGTGCTGTTCGTGCTTGCCGCGCTCGTGTTCTCGCTTGCGAGCGGCACGTGGGCCGCGGTCCTCGCCGATCTCTTTCCGGTCCAGGTGCGTTTTAGCGGCATCGCACTCGCCTACAACGTTTCGGTGGTCGTGTTCAGCGGCTTTGCGCCGTTGCTCTGCGCGGCCTTCGTGCGCATGAGCGGGTCGCCGGCCGCGCCGGCGTGGTACGTGACCGGTTCGGCCCTCGTCGCGCTGGTGGCGAACATCGGGCTGCACGCTTCGTCGCGCTCGCGGATGGAGCGCTCAGCGGCAGCCGCAGGCTAGGCGTGCGCGGGGCTCAAAGAGGGCCTTCGGGCGTTTCGAACTCCGAATCGTCGACGTCGATTTCGATCGAACATGCGCCCTCTGTGGCGGGCGGCGTCTGCCGTGCCTCGAAGCGCTCGCGCACGCGCTCGCGAATGCGCTGCTGGATCATGAGCCGGCGCGCTGTGTCCATCTCGGCGTAGCGGTCGAGCTGCGCACGCGAGAAGCGCAGCGTGGCGGCACAGCGTGCGTCGAGCGTGGTGTCGCGGTGCGAGTCCACGACCCAGGAAAGCTGGATGACGATCGTCTCGCCCTCGTCAATGAGGCTGAGCGCCGGCCGCTTGGGCGAATCGAAAATATCGGCGACAGCGATCTGTATTTCCTCCAGACGCTGGTCGAAATCGAAGGTGTTCATAAGGGCTCCCGTCTCGATGGCTTGCTCTGCGTGGGTTTGCAGTGCGCATCAGGCGTTCCAGCACGGCCTGGGCACGCCCGATGCGCAAACTGGCAGCGGCAGGCGAACGCGCATTTCAGGCAGCGCGCCAGGCGAATGGCACGGCGCGTGCGCGCTCGCTCGAGAACTTCCACTCATCGAAGCCTGCAAGGAGAGAGCCATGTCCATGATCGTTGCAAGCCGCTTCACGACCCTGCACGAAGCGGAAGTGGCCGTCGACAAGCTGCAGTCGAACGGCTTCGTCGGCGAGGATGTCGCCTCGTTCTTCGTGAACCCGAGCGGCCAGCACGCGCGCTTTCCGGTGGGCGGCGACGAGTTCGTCGACCCGGGCGCGCGCGGCACGTCGCTGGGCGCGGCAACGGGGGCGGCGGGGGGCGCGGTGATCGGCCTCGTGCTCGGCGTGCTGATCTCGTACGTCGTATTCCACTCGCTCGTGGTGCTGGCGGTGGCCGCCGGCGTGGGCGCCTATGTGGGCACGCTCGCGGGCGCGCTTTGGCAGACGAGGGGTGGCGGCAAGGCGCGCCAGCCCGACATCGGCCACGAGCCCGACGGCACGCCGAAGGCCCGCGAGTCCGGTGTGCTGGTGGCCGTGCATGTGAGCTCCGGCACCCAGCACACGGCGGCGCAGGTACTGAGCGCGGCGGGCGGCGTGGAGATCGAGCGCGCCGACGGCCGCTGGCAACAGGGCCATTGGGCCGACTTCGACCCGACCCGCAGCGTCGAGCCGCTGCGCGAATGAGCGGCAGCGCATTGCGCCGACAGGGAGGCGACCATGAAGCATCACGAGACCCCGGACGACGACGGTACGAACGTCAAGAGCCCGCAGCACGAAGGCAGCGAGCCGCTCGCGCGGCGTCATCCGCACGAGCCGCGCTCGGTGGGCCGCCAGGGGCATAGCGACGTGGAGAGCGGCCAGGAGGACACGGACCGCCGGGGCGGCGATGCATACCAGGAGCGCACGAAGAACGACGAGCCCGTGAACCGTAATTCGCGCGAGGGGCGGCGCTGAGCTCGTTCATGCCATACGACCGCCCCTGAGTGCGGCGTTTTACTTCGGCGAAACGTCGATGTCGCCGAAGTATTTGTGTGCGAGCGAGGTGACCGTGCCGTCGGACTCTATCTTCGCGATGGCCGCGTTCAGGCGCTCGCGCAAGGCCGTATCGCCCTTGCGGATGCCGAACGCCACGCCGCTGCCCAGAATTTTGTCGTCGCGCACGGCTTCGCCGACGAACGCGAAACCCTTGCCTTCGGGCTGCGAGAGAAAGCCCTTCTGGCCCGCGGGCGCGAGCACGAGCGTCGCATCGAGACGCCCCGCGCCGAGGTCCGCGTAAATCTGGTTCTGGTCCTGGTAGGGCACAACTGTCACGCCGGCCGGCTCCCAGTGCACCTTCGCATAAGTTTCCTGGATCGACGATTGCAGCACGCCGACACGTTTGCCCTTGAGCGATGCGGCGGTGGCCACTAGCCCGCTGTCACTGCGCGCGATCAGGCGGCTCGGCACACGATAGATCACCGTGGTGAAATCGATGGCCTCGCGGCGCTTTTCGGTTGCGTTCATCGCCGAGTTGATGGCGTCGAACTTGCGGCCCTGAAGCGCGGGGATCAGGCCGTCGAATGAGGTTTCGACCCATTTGCAGGTCATGCCCGCCTTCGTGCACACGGCATTGCCGATGTCGATATCGAAGCCTTGCAGCGTGCCGTCCGAGGCTTTTGTTTCGAACGGCGGATACTGCGCCTCGACGCCGAAGCGCAGCAGGTTCGCATCGGCGAATGCCGATACCGGGCCAAGTATGCCGTACGCGCATGCCAGCGCCAGGAGCGCGTTGAGTCGCTTCATGGTGATCTCCTTGCCTGCCAGTTCCAGGCAGTTTCGTTGTGTATCGAATCCGGTACGCTAGATCGCGCAAAGGCGGCGAGCGCCTTCGAGCAATGTTTCATCATCCTTGGCAAAGCTCAGGCGGATGATGCCTTCGTCGGTGCCGTCGGTGTAGAACGCCGAGAGCGGAATCGTCGCTACGCGGGCGTCGCGGATGAGCCGCAGCACGAAGTCGCTGTCGCGCTCGTCGGAGAAGGACCGGAAGCGCGCGAGCATGAAAAAGCTGCCTTCGCTCGGCAGCAGTTCGAAGCGCGAGGTGGCCAGCGCGCGCGCGAGCAGGTCGCGCTTGTGCTGGTAGAAGGCCGCGAGACCCAGATAGCTCTGCGGCTCGGCAAGCGCCTGCGCGAACGCATATTGCATGGGCGTGTCGGCGGAAAAGACCATGAACTGGTGGACCTTGCGGATCTCGTCCATCAGCGCGGCGGCGGCGAGGCAATAGCCCACGCGCCAGCCCGTGACGTGATACGACTTGCCGAACGACGAAACGATTACGCTGCGCTCGGCCAGCTCGCGATAGCGCGCCATGCTCCGGTGCGGCGCGCCGTCGAACACCACGTGCTCGTACACCTCGTCGGAGAGAATCACGATGTCGGTGTTGCGCGTGAGCGCCGCGAGGCGCGCGATGTCGTCCTCGCCGAATATCGTGGCCGTGGGATTGTGCGGCGTGTTCACGATGATCATGCGAGTGCGCGGCGTGATGGCCGCGCTCACTGCGTCCCAGTCCACGCGGAAATGCGGCTGCGCAAGCTTGATCGCCACGGGCTTTGCGCCCTGCAGGCGCACGATGGGCGCATAGCTGTCGAACGAGGGCTCGAAATAGATTACCTCGTCGCCGGGATGCACGAGCGCGCTGATCGTCGAGTACAGGCCTTCGCTCGCGCTCGCGAGCACGGTCACTTCGCTCGACGGGTCGTAGTGCGCGCCATGGAGCGTTTCGAATTTCGCGGCGAGCGCCTCGCGCAAGTCGGCCAGGCCCGCCATGGGCGCGTACTGGTTGTGGCCCGCGCGCATGGCGGCGGCCACGTCATCGACGAGTTTCGCGCTCGGGTCGAAATTCGGCGCGCCTTGCGAGAGGTTAAGCGCCTGATGTTCGGCGGCGAGCTGGCCGATTACCGTGAAAATCGTCGTGCCTACATCGGGCAGCTTCGAGCGGGCCTGCGCGGCGCTCTGCATGGTCGGTCTCCCCTTGGGCGGCGCGCGGCCGCATGGTGTGACAAATGCGAGGTTGCCGGAAGATCGGGCCTTGCGCGGAGCGCCCCATTACGCCGAAAGAGCGGCCGGCATGCAATCGATTAATTCTCATGGCCGCCATGCGCTGCCCTCATGGCGCGCTACGATGTTGAGCGGTCCCGGCCCATCCAGTCGCTGAACAGCTGCACCTTGTTCTGCTGGGCCACACACTCGGGGTACACGAAATAGTAGCGCGAGCCCGTAGGTACGGCGAGGTCGAAGGGCATGACGAGGCGCCGGGTCTCTACATCCTCACGGACGAGCGTGCGATCGGTAATGGCGACGCCAAAGCCCTGCATGGCGGCAGTGGCCGCGAGATCGAGCGATTCGAACGTGGGACCGAGATCGGCGTCCACCTTTTTCGCGCCCGCGCGCGCGAGCCACAGGCGCCAGTCGGCGTGGTCGCGCGTGGGGTGCAGCAGGGTCTGGTGCGCGAGGTCGTCGGGCGTCACGAGCGGGCGGCGCGAGAGCACCTCGGGCGTGCAGACGGGCGTGAGGTATTCGTCGAAGAGCGGTACCGCATGGACGTCGGCGCCGGGCGACGAACCGTAGATGATCGCCGCGTCGAAAGGCTCGGCCTGGAAGTCCACTTCGTGTCCCCACGTAGTCGTGATCTGGATCTGCAGGTCGGGGTGCTCGTTCTGGAAGCGCATGATGCGCGGCAGCATCCAGCGCATCACGCAGGTCGGGACCTTGAGGGCAAGCTCGGTGCGCTGGCGCGTGAGACGCTGCGAGGCTTCTTCGATACGCCCGAAGCCGTCGCGCACGGCGGGCAGCAGCTGCTCGCCTTCGGCGGTGAGCGTGAGGCCTTTGGACGAACGGCGAAAGAGCGGCAGGCCGTAGTACTGTTCGAGCGCGAGAATCTGCCGGCTGACTGCGCCTTGTGTGACGCAAAGGTGCTCGGCTGCGCGCGTAAAGCTGCCGTAGCGGGCGACCGTTTCGAAAATCTGCAGGGCGTTGAGCGGGGGAAGGCGTCTCATGGCGGTCGTTGGGCGGCCGGGCGAGTGCGCGCAGCCGGCGGGAATCGAGCCGCTATGATACGACGGCCGCCCGCTTCAATCGTCGGCGCCGCCTGCGCCTGGCTTGCCGCGCGTGTCGTGTCGATCGTGGCGTGCGTGCCGAACAGGGCGCGTATGCCGGGCTCAGGAGAGGAACATGGCCTCCGCGTTGTGGCCCGCACCCGGCACTTCGAACCACGTATGCCGCAATTGTGGATGCTTGCGTCGATGTCGCCGACCTCCTTCTTCACCCTTACGAAGGCAGCCTCGGTCGACTCCCAGTCAGCGACATTGCCCTCCGACGCAATAAACGAGAAACCCCGTTCGGCTTGCTCAGCCAGCCACCGCTCTCGTCGCTGAGATTTCGGCCCGCATCCTGCGACGACAGTGAGCCCGTCCGTGTATAGACGCTGGCATATCGCCGTTCCAATTCCGCCCATGCCGCCGGTTACATAAGCAATCCGCTTCGCCATATCATTCGCTCCAGGTGGGTTACGGTGACTACAGTAAAAAATGACGGACGACGTTTAAGACATGAAACGCTATGTTGTACTGAGTGATTCAGGGGAAGCGGCTTTGTTGCATGTGGGTCTAAACACCGAAGATGCTGCGCCTTTGATGTGACCGACGCCATGTGTGGCAACGGTCACGCGCACGACTTCTTTGCTCACGCGGGCCAAATCGATATTTGCAGGGTCTCAGGTGACTCTCATCCGAGAGATTAACGATTTGCCTTCCTTTCAGACTGCCAGCACCATGACAGGGCGCGACGTCCAATTCGCCGCGAAGGAGAAAAAAACAAAGCCTCGCTCTCGAAAAAGGGTTTCCCTTATGTGAAAGGAGCAGTTTCATTCAAGTCGTTCCGCCCTATTGGCGCCGATAATGTGAACGAGCCACCAGAGACGCGCCCTCGTGCTCGCGACCGGAATCGTCGCTCAAAAGATAATCCCCATAGCAAAAAGAGAACTCAACCATGCGCGACAACGGGCGGTTACACAGCGCGAATACACACTCGCGGACGATGTGATGATGATGTCGGTCACCGACCCTCAGAGCCGCATTTGCTATGCCAATCCAGGTTTCATTGCTGTCAGCGGCTCGACCAAAGCGAATTGATCGGCGAGCCGCACACATGTGGTATCCCGACATTCCGCCCGAAGCGTTTGCCGACATGTGGTCGACACTGCGCGCGGGAATGTCGCGGAGTGCGCCGCTCAAGAACCGGCGCAAGAACGGCGACCAATACTGGGTCCGCGCCAACGCCACCCAGTCGTGCGCGACGGCAAGCTCGTGGAGTACATGTCCGTTTGCACGCCGCCGTATCGCGACGATGTCGCGCTTGCGGTCAATTGGGCATCCAGCCAGCGTTTATACGGACGCAGCCATTGCCTCACGCAAGCGCCGAGCGCGGTCTCGCAGATTCCCTGCGGCTGCGGCCGAGTTCCCGACCAGCGCCGCGTTGTGTTGGGTCGTCCGGTCGAGCTACGTGATGCCGAGATGTCTTTCGCCGATCGAACTAAACTGCTCGCTTGTAGCGGAGCTGATTTCGTCGATCATCGACTAGACACGCGCGACGTCCGCCCCGTCTGCTGAAGACTCGCCGCGGCTTCCTCGCTGCGCGCCCCCCAGAGGCTGGCTTGCGCCATTTCGTCGCTAGTCGTCTGCAAGTCTGCTATCTGCTCGCCGATGTCACCAGTAGTGAACGCAGGTTCAGACCGGCTTGCGCGACGGCGCGGGCCAGCATTCCGATCTCGACAAGGTTGAGCCTCAAATCCGTGCTTCACTGGCCGCCGCGACCCGGAGCGCTTGTTGTGATACCTGCGCCTCGAGCCACCTTGTTGCGAGCGATAAATTACCAGGATGCATCGCTTTCGGCGTGGCGGCCGGGGCGATGCCGGGATCGATGGCCGACATCTGGCCGCTCGTCTGAAAGCCGGTGCTCCGTGGCCCAGCAGGCAATTCTGGAGCGTGCGCGAATCCCCCTTTTCGATGCCTGCCCGCAAGAGTGCGGGCCGTCTGGCCACGCCCGGGAACCAGGCGTGGCCAGATCGAGGCTCCGCACACTTTCACCGAAAGCTCACATGTGCCGAGGTCAGAGGCGCCCGAATTAACGATGTAAACGTGAAATCATTCAATCATGAATTTGTAATTAATGAAGATTTGCGGCTCTTTTGAATTTGGAGTGGGTGATGCGACTCACGAGGCATGCGGGTTGAAGCCGGAGAAGTCGAGCTTGCCGGCAACGAGAAAGAGGACCGTGCGCATTGTCGTGAAGCGCGTGTAACCGCGAGCCTTTCGCTTGGCCGCTTGAAACAAGCCGTTGATGGCTTCAATGAAGCCGTTGGTCTGGCGGGTCTGAGTCCAGGCGACGATGCCGTCGAAGTGCCGACGTATCAGACGCGCAACG
>NZ_JAMBPQ010000026.1 GCF_024206495.1 Paraburkholderia sp. CNPSo 3272
CCGCCGATTCCGTGAATTGCCCGCATTTCTCCGCCCTGATCCATCGATCATGGAGGGCTCACCTTCGAAATAATTCCAACATCGGAAAAGGCCTTGCACAGGACGCCAGGCCGGCAGCAATCCAGCGCCATTCCAGCAACAGACGACCGGCGGCGGCATTGGCCGCTCACCTCATCAGGGGCTTAGCTTGAACATTCGCAAATTCATCGGTGGCACCAGCCGCGACGCGTTACGGCTCGTACGCGAAGCGTTGGGTGCGGACGCCGTCGTTCTGTCGAACCGTACGCTCGACGACGGCAGCGTCGAAATCGTCGCGCTCGCGGACCGCGATCTCGCGGCGATCGCGCCGGCCGATGCTGCCGCCGCGCAAGGCCTGGGTAGCCTCGTGGCGCAAGGTGGTCAAGGCGTCCCGTTTGCGCAGCCCTCCGCCGCCATGACGCAAATGTCGCGCGCGCCGCGCACCGCGCCTGGCGCCGCTCCCGCGGCGCTCGCCGCCCCGATGGGCGGTGCGAACCCCTACGCGAGCGGCATGCCGGATGTGTTCTCCTCGGTGTTCGGCGCGAGCCCGGAAGTGGGCGTCGAAAACGGCGGCGCAAGGGCCGACGCCGATGCCGATGCCGATGGCGACCACGCCGCCGACACCGCCGTCTCGCTCGGCAAGGAGGCGGCGGCCGCATCGGCCGCGATCGCGCCGCTTTCGACTTCGTCGCCTTCGCGTGCCGCGGCGGGCCAGCAGGCCGCGCAATCGGCGATGCCGCCGACGCTGCAATCCGCGCTGCAGGCCGCGCAACCTCAACACTCGCAGCAAGCTGTTCCGCATGCACAATCGCCGCTGCAAATGGCGCTGCAGGCCGCGACCGAATCGCTCGCCTCGCCAGCCTTTGCGCCATCGTCTGCGTCCACGTCGCCGGCCGCGAACGCCGGCGCCCAGGCCGCCGCACGTGAAGCCGCAGCGCGGCTCGAACAGGCCGCCGCCGCGGCGGCGAGCGACGCGCCGCGCACGATGGCCGAATCGAATCCCTGGCTGATCGACCACGCCCGCCGCATCGCGAACCAGCAGAACGCGCCGCGCGTATCGGGCATGACGCCCGCCGCCGCCGCCGCGCGCGGCCTTGGCAGCGTCGCCGACCCGGTGTTGCCGCCCGACGTCGACGCGAGCACGCCCGACTGGGCGCTCGAGGCCGCTCATGTCGCCGCGCGCCGCGCAGCGCAGCGCCTCGGCCACGGTCCGGAAGCCGCCGGCCCCGCGCCCGCCAACCGCAATGCGCAGGGCGCCGATGCGGCGCAAACCGTGAGCGAAGCGATCCGCGCTCGCATCGAGCAGGTCGTCAACGAAACCGTGATGAACGAGCTCGCCTCCATGCGCGGCATGATGGAAGAGCAGTTCGCGGGCCTCCTGTGGGGCGAGCGCCAGCGCCGCAGCCCCGTGCAGGGCGCGCTCACCAAGCAGCTGTTCGCCGCCGGTTTCTCGGCGCAGCTCGTGAAGATGATGATCGACCGCCTGCCCGACGTGCAGACCGAAGAGGCCGGCATGGAGTGGCTCCAGTCGGTGCTCGAATCGAATTTGCCCGTGCTCGAAGACGAAGAAGCGCTCATGGAGCGCGGCGGCGTGTTCGCGCTGATGGGCCCGACGGGCGTGGGCAAGACTACGACTACGGCGAAGCTCGCCGCGCGCTGCGTGATGCGCTTCGGCGCGAGCAAGGTGGCGCTGCTCACGACCGACAGCTACCGGATCGGCGGCCACGAGCAACTGCGCATCTTCGGCAAGATCCTCGGCGTTTCGGTGCACGCGGTGCGCGACGGCGCGGACCTCCAGCTCGCGCTCACCGAACTCAAGAACAAGCACATCGTGCTGATCGACACGATCGGCATGAGCCAGCGCGACCGCGCCGTGGCCGACCAGATCGCCATGCTGTGCGGCGCGGGCCGCCCGGTGCAGCGCCTTCTGCTGCTCTCGGCGACCAACCACGGCGACACGCTCAACGAAGTCGTGCAGGCCTACCAGAGCGGCCCGGACAACGCGCCGCTCACGGGCTGCATCCTCACCAAGCTCGACGAGGCGACCAACCTCGGCAGCGCGCTCGATACTGTGCTGCGCTACAAGCTGCCGGTGTATTACGTCTCGACGGGCCAGAAGGTCCCCGAGAACCTCTACGTGGCGACGCGCCGCTTCCTGATCCGCAGCGCTTTCTGCATTCCGCGAGAGAGCTCGCCGTTCGTGCCGCACGAAGACGATATTCCGGCGCTGCTGTCGGCACTCTCGACGCGTTCGAATTCGCAGGCTCCCGAGGTCAGGTTTGGATAAGTTCGTAATCGATCAGGCCGAAGGGCTGCGGCGGCTTCTCGCGCGCGAAGGCTCGCGCGTGGTGGCGGTGACGGGCGGTGCAGGTTCGCCCGGGCGCACGACCGCGGTGGTGAATCTCGCGGCGGCGCTCACCGCGCAGGGCAAGGACGTGCTGGTGATCGACGAGTGTCTGGGACCGCGCTCCGTTTGCGCGCAGGTGGGCGGCGTGCGCGGCGCAGGCAACTTCGCCGCCGTCATGCGCGGCGAGCGCACGCTCGAGCAAGCCGTGGGCCGCCATGCGCTCGGCTTCGGCGTGCTGGCCGCCTCGCGCGACAACCGCGCGCAGTACACGGCTGCCCAGCTTCGGAAGGTCATTTCGGGCCCCGCGGACATCGTCTTGATCGACGCGCAGCTCGACGCCGATGGCGCGCTTTCGCCGCTCGCCATGCACGCGCACGACGTGCTGATCGTGATGCGCATCGGTGCGCAGTCGATCACGGACGCCTACGCGTGCATGAAACGGCTGCACTTCGCGCATGCGATCGCGCAATTTCGCGTGCTCGCGAATCATGTGGCGAACGCGAGCGACGCGCAGGCCGCGATCGAGAACCTCGCAGGGGTGGCGAGCCGCTACCTGAGCGTGTCGCTCGAAAGCGCCGGAAGCGTCACTGCCGATCAGCACATGGCGCAGGCGCTCAGGCTAGCGCGCTGCATCGTCGATGCCTTTCCGTCGACGGCCGCCGCGCGCGATTTCCGCCACGTGGCTGCCGAACTGCCGCACTGGCCGATGCGACCGGCGGTCTCGGCGTGTTCGCCGGCCACGGCGCGCGCCAACGCATTGTTCGGCGCGACGCACGAAGAACATGAAGCGGCGGGCCACGCACCCGCCGACGAGCTGGACGGCGCGCCGCAAGACGGCGTCCAGCCCCACGCTACGCATGCAACAAACGCCGCACACAGCACGCTCGCCGCGAACGCCGATTCGTTCGTAGCGGCCGTGACGGGTGTGCATCCCGCACCCAACGCAACATCCGCGTCCGGGCCGGCCCATGCGGGCTGGCGGACCGATACGCCCGCGCAGCGGACGTCGCCGCAGCACGTCTGACGTGCGCACGACGACGCCAACAGGGAGATGAGAAGTGGAGAGCACGATGTATAACGCTCAAGGAAAAATTTCGCAGGCCGACGTGCTCGCGAAGTACGCGCCGCTCGTCAGACGGCTCGGCTTGCAGCTCGTCGCCAAGATGCCGGCGAGCGTGGACCTCGACGACCTGATCCAGGCCGGCATGATCGGCCTGCTCGACGCGGCCAACCGCTACAAGGAAGATCAGGGCGCGCAGTTCGAGACCTATGCGAGCCAGCGCATTCGCGGAGCGATGCTCGACGAGCTGCGCAGCAACGACTGGCTGCCGCGCAGCCTGCGCCGCACCTCGCGTGAAGTGGAAAGCGCGGTGCACAAGGTGGAGCAGCGGCTCGGGCGCTCGGCGAGCGAGACGGAGATCGCCGAGCATCTGAGCATGCCGCTCGACGAGTATCAGAGCATGCTGCAGGAGCTGCATGGCAGCCAGCTCATCTACTACGAAGACTTCGACCGCTCTGCCGAGGACGAACCGTTCCTCGACCGCTACTGCGTCGATCATTCGGACCCGCTTTCGGCGCTGCTCGACGACAGCCTGCGCGGCGCGCTCGTCGAGGCGATCGACCGGCTGCCCGAGCGCGAGAAGCTGCTGATGTCGCTTTATTACGAGCGCGGCATGAACCTGCGCGAAATCGGCGCGGTGATGGAGGTGAGCGAATCGCGCGTGTGCCAGCTGCACAGCCAGGCGGTGGCGCGCCTGCGCACGCGGCTGCGCGAGATGTCGTGGGCCGGCCAGGAGAATTGAGGCGATAGACGCTCCGCGCGGCTGCCAGCGCGGACTGACGCGGTGAAAGAGCCGGGGTGCGTGAGCGCTCCGGCTTTTTGTCAGTGGACTATCCGCGCAAAAAAAAAAGCCGAAGCATCACTGCTTCGGCTTTTGTCTTTGGCGAACGATCTACGTGCGCGTTTACAGCCCAAAGGCCGGCAGCCGCCCATCAGGACCGTACAGCATCGAGCCGTTGCCCGTCTCGCCGCGCAGGATCGACAGCGCGCGGCGGTTATGCTCCATGCGCGTGCGGATCATCATGCCAATGGTGAGATTCTTGCGGCGCGCGCGTTCGGTCGACCCCTTGAGCAGCGCCCACTGGCTTGCCAGACGCGCGTCGCCGTCGCAGGCCATTTCGATGCCCTTGCGGCCGCCCGGCAGGCCGAGGCCGGCCAGTTGCGTGTCGCGCGCCTTTTCCAGGCCCGCGAGACGCTGCGTGAGCGTCGTCTTCTGTTCGACGATCTGCGGCAGCGCCTCCATGCCGTCGGCCGACACGAGCGCCTTCTCTTCATAGGCGAGCAGCGACGCGAACGCCTCGACCGTGGCGTGTTCGTCGATCAGTGTGGCCAACAGGGCATCTTTCATTGCAAGGCACCAAAAAAGCGAAGTTTGCGCGGCGCTCGCGCATCGGGCGTCAGTTGCCCGACGTCGGCTTCATCAGGTCGCGCGCGGTCTGGATCACGCCGTCGGCGATCTTGCCGGAGTCGATCTGCAACGTGCCGTTGCGGATCGCGTCCTTGATCGACTGCACGTGCGCCGTGTCGATGTCGGCGGCACCGCTCGCCGCGAGCGAGCGCATCGTCGACGAGAGCGACGAGAGGCTCACGTTCGCGCCGCCCTGAGCGGCGGCGGTCGTGCTGCCCGCCGCGCCGGAGGTGGCCGCGGTGTCGGTGCTTACGCCGGTCGAATCGGCTTGCGAGCGCGCGAGGCCATCCTGCAGCGTGCGCGAATCATTGCGGGTGGAGGAGTCAACTTTCACGATGGGCGTTCCTGATCGATTTGACCTTGATAACGGCACAGGTCGGGCCGAACTTTAGCCGAAAATCCCACCGTTACATGCTGTTACGTGTGCTGGCGCACCAAGCCGGAAGGCCGGATCGGGCCGCCGGGCGGGGCTCGGAAGACGCTGATCCGGCCCTTACGAGGGCTTACCGGCGCTAGATCTGCACCTGCACGGTACCTGCGTCCTTGACCACGCCCGAGATGATCTGGCCGCCGCTCGTGCGAACGCGCACCTGCTGGCCGGGTTCGGCGTTGTTGAGCGCGCTGCCCTCGGCGGAGATCGTGAAGTTGCTGCCCACGGCGATCACCTTGACCGTCTGTCCAATGACGACCGAGGCGGCACTGCGCAGCATGTCGGTGCGCAGCGGCAGTCCCGCGGAAATGCGCGCGAGCGCGACGGCGCCGGTCGCCTGGTTGGGATCGGTGATGATGGTCTGCGGCAGGTTCGCGAGGTCCCCCGCGCGCGGCATGAAATCGGCGGCCGAAAGTGCCTCGCCCGCGCCGATCTGGCGCGAGGCCACGTAGTAGGTCACGTCCACGGCAATGCGCGCGCTCACATAGAGCGTCCACGGCTTCGCGCCGATGCAGCGCACGCCTACGGTCGTGTGGCCATAAGTGCGCGCGCCCGGCGGCATGAACGGCTCGAGCGAGGTGCAGGCCGCGAGGCCGCGCGGAAACACCGGCGCGACCGTGATGCTCACGTGGCCCGGCAAGCCCGCCGACTGCTGCTGCAGGAAGGCGAGCGCGGCGGCGCGGATCGATTCGCCGTCCTGCTGGCCCGGCGGCGTGGCCTGCACGTTCGTGGCGACGGCGCTCGTATTGGGATTCGGCGGCGCGCCGGCGCTTGCGCCGGCAACCGGCTTCGCGAGCGTCCCCGCGCCGGCATCCACGACCACCGGGGCGACGCGGTTCGCGGCGCTCGCCAGGTTCACGCGCTGGAGCGTGCCCGCGTTGGTCGCATTGGCCGCCGGCACGCGCATGGGCTGGGCGCTCGCGCCGGGCGCGGGAACCGTGACGATGCGCGGCGCGTCGCCTTGGGGCGCGCGTTCGCCGGGACCCGGAATCGTGATCATGCCGTTCGACTCGATGCCCGCGCGCGCATCTTCGGGCACGCCGCGCGAATTCAGGTCGGCGTAGCTGGCCGCGCGCAGCGGCGCGGCTTCAACGGCGGGTTCATTGGGGGGAGTATTGCTGGCCGCAGCCGCGGCGGGCTTCTTCGCGTTGCTCGCGAGCAGCGCGTTCATCTGCGCGGCGTCGGCGCCCGAGCGGTCGCCCGGGCCCGCAATGAAGATCTGGCCGCCGGCCGCTTCAGGTTGCGCCGGAGTTTGTGCATGAGCGAGCGCACCGCCAAAGGCGCAGGCGAGCACGCACGTCCAGGACGCGCGCCACGACAGCGCGCGCACACGCCGCTCCAGGCCGGCGTGCGGCCTATGCAAGGTGGCAGTCTGCGGCATTGTCGTTCTCCATCGAATGCATTGACACGCCTCGCATTCTAGGCGGCGGCCCCCGCGCGCTAGCGTCGAATAGAGGGGCGCTTTACCGGCTATTCGTCCGATTGGTTCTTGCCACCCCCGCCTAATATTCCACTCCATGCGCAAAGGCCTTCGGACCACGCGCCTAACGTTTGCGTGCTTTCGCCGCCTTTTGGCGACCCCGCCGCGCTCACGCCGAATCCTTTTTCGTTTCACGGAGAACGCCCGATGCTGGACAAACTCGATGCCGAATTCGCCTTTGGGCGCGAAGCGCTCGATGTGCGCGCCACGCGGCAGGCATTGATCTCTTCGAACATCGCGAACGCCGACACCCCGGGCTACCAGGCG
Organism: Paraburkholderia sp. CNPSo 3272; assembly: GCF_024206495.1. Classification (GTDB taxonomy): domain Bacteria; phylum Pseudomonadota; class Gammaproteobacteria; order Burkholderiales; family Burkholderiaceae; genus Paraburkholderia. The sequence continues at coordinate 7,011 of NZ_JAMBPQ010000026.1, forward strand.
CGCGACGTGGACTTCGCGGCGTCGCTCGCTGGCGCGCTGCGCCAGACGGGTGCCGGCGGCACGGTGGGCATGACGGCCACCTCGGGCGGCAACGTCCAGCCGCTCGCCATGGCGCAGCCCGCGGGCGTGACGAGCGGCATGCGCATGGCGTCCACGGAGTCGGGCCACATGGCCGGCGACGCGAAGCTGATCCCGACGGGCGGCCCGGCCGACACCTACAAGAGCCAGCTCATGTACCGCACGCCGGTGCAGCCGGCGCTCGACGGCAACACGGTCGATCTCGACACCGAACGCGTGCAGTTCGCCGACAACGCGCTGCACTTCGAGTCGGGCATGACGGTGGTCTCGCAGCAGATCAAGACGATGCTCTCCGCGATCACCTCGGGTTCGAGCTGATCGCCAGACGCGGCGCGGCCGAAAAACGCAGTAACGAAGCCATGAACGACCAACGCGCGCGTGACGCGCACCTGATGTGAGGTCAATGAAACCATGCCATCCCTGATGAACATCTTCAGCGTTGCTGGCTCCGCCATGACGGCGGAATCGCAGCGCCTGAACGTGACGGCGTCCAACCTCGCCAACGCCGACAGCACGACCGGCCCCGACGGCCAGCCGTACAAGGCGAAGCAAGTCGTGTTCGCGGTGAACCCGCTCGGCGGCGCGCGCACGGCCTCGGGCCAGCAGGTGGGCGGCGTGCGGGTGACCGGCGTCGTGGACGACCCCACGCCCATGAAAGAGACCTACGACCCCGACAATCCTTCCGCCAACGCGGACGGCTACGTGACGATGCCGAACGTCGATCCGGTGCAGGAGATGGTGAACATGATCTCGGCGTCGCGCTCGTACCAGGCCAACGTCGAAACGCTGAACACGGCCAAGACGCTGATGCTCAAGACGCTCACGATCGGAACCTGAAGCACGGCAAGCCGCAGTCAGTACGGACACCGCAGTACATACAGAGACCAGCGGGCGCGCAACGACACCGCGCCCGCCACCACCACACGCCAAGCACGAAGCGCAATCGAGGGAGAACGCGTTGAGTTCCAGCAATACAACCATTGGCGGCAGCACCGCCACCGTGTCGCAGCAACTGCTCGACACCATGAACGGCACGAGCTCGAGTTCGGCGTCGTCGTCGAGCGGCACGAGCGCGAGCGACCTGCAGTCCACGTTCCTGCGGATGCTCGTCGCCCAGCTGCAGAACCAGGACCCGACCAATCCGATGGACAGCTCGCAGATGACCTCGCAGCTCGCCCAGATCAACACGGTGTCGGGCATCCAGCAGCTCAACACGTCGCTGTCGTCGCTTTCCACGCAGCTTTCGGCGGGCCAGAACGCGCAGGCCGCGCTGCTGATCGGCTCGACCGTGCTCGCCCCGGGCAGCAGCGCCGCCGTGTCGAGCGGCAGCGCGCCGCAGCTCGGCGTGACGCTGCCTTCGGCGGTCTCGGACGTGAAGCTCACGATCACCAATTCGGCAGGGCAGGTCGTCAACACGCTCGACCTCGGCGCGCAGTCGGCCGGCACCGTGCCGGTCACCTGGAACGGCAAGGACAGCTCGGGCAATACGGTCGCCGACGGCACCTACACGATCAGCGCCAGCGCGACGACCAACGGCCAGTCCGCCACGGCAACCGCGCTCGTCGCGAGCCAGGTGCAAGGCGTGGTCCAGAAGTCCGACGGCACCCCGAGCCTCTCGCTCGCCAACGGCAAGACCGTCGCGCTTACGAGCGTCGGCGCCATTCTCTGAACACGATAAACGCGGAGTAGACAACCATGGGCTACCAGCAAGGATTGAGCGGCCTCGCCGCGTCGTCGAACGACCTCGACGTGATCGGCAACAACATCGCCAACGCGAACACCGTCGGCTTCAAGCAGAGCACGGCGCAGTTCGCCGACGTCTACGCGAACACCATCGCGACGTCGGTGGGCAACCAGATCGGCCTCGGCGCCTCGCTCCAGACCGTGCAGCAGGATTTCGCGCAAGGCACGATCAGCACGACGGGCCAGGCGCTGAACGTCGCCATCAACGGCAACGGCTTCTACCAGATGTCGAACAACGGCACGATCACGTATTCGCGTAACGGCGTGTTCCAGCTCGACAAGAACGGCTATATCACCGACGCGTCGGGCAATGACCTGATGGGCTATGCCGCCAGTTCGACCGGCGTGATCAACACCGCTCAGACCGTGCCGCTGCAGGTGCCGACCACCAACATCGCGCCGGTTGCGACCAAGAACATCACGGCGCAGCTGAACCTGAACGCGCAGGCCACGACGCCCACCACCGCGCTCTTCAGCGAAACCGACTCGACGAGCTACACGTATTCGACGTCGGTCACGGCCTACGACACGCTCGGCGGCGCACAGACGGTCAACATGTATTTCGCGAAAGACGCGACGAGCGGCCAGTGGGACGTGTATGCCGGTCAGCCGGGCTCGGTGACGAAGCTCGGCACCGCACAGTTCAGCTCGTCCGGCGCGCTCCAGAGCATCGCGGCCAGCGCCCCGGCAACGACCAACGGCACCACGTCGTTCACCTTCAACATCAACCCGACGGACGGCTCCACGGCGCCCCAGACGCTGACGCTCGACCTCGCGGGCACGACGCAGTACGGCTCGGCCAACGGCGTGAACAACCTCGCCCAGGACGGCTACGCGAGCGGCACGCTTTCGAACTTCTCGATCGGCGCGGACGGCACCATCACCGGCAACTACTCGAACGGCCAGACCATGTCGCTCGGTCAGATCGTGCTCGCCAACTTCAACAACCCGAACGGCCTTTTGAACCTGGGTGGCAACCAGTTCCAGCAAACGGCGGCCTCGGGCGTCGCGCAGGTCTCCACGCCGGGCAGCACGAACCACGGCACGCTCACGGGCGGCGCGCTCGAAGCGTCGAACGTCGACCTGACGAACCAGCTCGTCGACCTGATCACGGCCCAGCGCAACTATCAGGCGAACGCGCAGACCATCAAGACGCAGCAGACCGTCGACCAGACGCTGCTGCAGATGTAACGCGTCTAACCACGTACCGGGCACATCATGGACCGACTGATCTATACCGCGATGACGGGCGCGAGCCAGGCGCTCGAGCAGCAGGCCGTCGTCGCGAACAACCTCGCGAACGTCTCGACCACGGGCTTTCGCGCGCAGCTCGCCAACTTTCGCGCCGTGCCGATGTCGTTCGGCGACGGCTCGACGGTGAACGACCAGACTACGCGCACCTATGTGCTCTCGGCGACGCCTGGCTCGGACATGACGCCCGGAGCGATCTCGCATACCGGCAACCCGCTCGACATCGCGATTCAGGGCCAGGGTTTCATGGCCGTGCAGACGGCCGACGGCAACGAGGCCTATACGCGTGCGGGCAACCTGCACGTCGATGAAAACGGCCAGCTCGTCACGGCCAACAACCTGCAGGTGATCGGCGGCGGCGGCCCGATCGCGGTGCCGCCCGGTTCGGCGGTCACGATCGGCAAGGACGGCACGGTATCGGCCATCGCGCCGGGCAGCCCCGCCAACGCGATCGCCATGATCGACCAGATCAAGTTCGTCAACCCGCCGGCAGGCGCGATTACGCGCGGTGACGACGGCCTGTTCCACACGTCGGACGGCAACCCCGCCGACGCGGACCAGACCGTGCAGGTCGCGACCGAGTCGCTCGAGGGCAGCAACGTGAACCCGGTGGCGGCGATGGTCTCGATGATTACCAACGCGCGCCAGTTCCAGATGCAGACCAAGCTGCTCCAGAACGCGGACCAGAACGAGCAGAGCGCGAACCAGCTGCTCAACTTCAGCTAAGCCATTTCTAGTTAAATGAAGGCCGCCTCGCGCCGCGCGCGAGGCCGGACCGGGAGAAAGACACCGTGAACCGATCGCTCTACATCGCCGCCACCGGCATGAACGCCCAGCAGGCGCAGATGGACGTGATTTCGAACAACCTCGCGAACGTGAGCACCAATGGCTTCAAGGGCTCGCGCGCCGTGTTCGAGGACCTCATGTACCAGACGCTGCGCCAGCCGGGTGCGAACTCGACCCAGCAAACCGAACTGCCTTCGGGCAGCCAGGTGGGCACGGGCGTGCAGCAGGTGGCGACCGAGCGTCTCTACACGCAGGGCAACCTGCAGCAGACCGGCAACTCGAAGGACGTGGCGATCAACGGCGCCGGCTTCCTCCAGGTGCAGATGCCCGACGGCACGACGGCCTACACGCGCGACGGCTCGTTCCAGACCAACGCGCAAGGCCAGCTCGTGACGGCGAGCGGCTACCAGGTGATGCCGGCGATCACGGTGCCCGCGAACGCCACCTCGCTCACCATCGGCAGCGACGGCGTAGTGACGGTCACGACGCCGGGCTCGAGCAACAACACGACCATCGGCACCCTGCAGCTCGCCATGTTCATCAACCCGGCCGGGCTGCAGTCGAACGGGCAGAACCTCTTGTCGGAGACGGCATCGTCGGGCGCGCCCACGGTTTCCACGCCGGGCCAGAACGGTTCGGGCACGCTCAATCAGGGCTACGTGGAATCGTCGAACGTGAACGTCGTGCAGGAACTCGTGAACATGATCGAGACGCAGCGCGCCTACGAAATCAACAGCAAGGCGGTCACCACTTCTGACCAGATGCTGCAAACCCTCAGCCAGATGCAGGTCTGAGGTCTCCCTGGTTAATCAAGTCGGTGAAGAATATGTCGCAGTCCGTTCGAAACCATCCTCGCATCCGCGCGCGGCATCCGGGCACCCCCCGGGCGTTCGTGGCGGCTGTGGCGCTCGCGATGCTGGCGGGCTGCGCCTACCTACCCAACCGGCAGCCGATCACGCAGCAGCCCATGACGGCCGTGCCGCCCCCGCCGCCCGTGAACACCTCGCCGGGCGCGATCTACAACCCGGGCTACGCGGGACGGCCGCTCTTCGAGGACCAGCGTCCGCGCAATACCGGCGACATTCTCACGATCGTCATCTCGGAAAACATCAACGCGACCAAGTCGTCGGGCGCGGCCACCAAGCGCGGCACCAGCGCAAGCTTCTCGGGCACCGCGAACTTCCTGCCGGGCTTCTTCAACCGCGCGAACCTGAATACGACGGGCGCGAACCAGTTCGACGCCACGGGCGGCGCCAACGCCTCGAATACGTTCACGGGCGTCATTACCGTGACCGTGACGAACGTGCTGCCCAACGGCAATCTCGTCGTGTCCGGCGAGAAGCAGATGCTCATCAACCAGGGCAATGAATACGTACGCTTTTCCGGCGTCGTCAATCCGAACACCGTTGCCGGAGACAACTCCGTGCTCTCGACCGACGTCGCCGACGCGAAGATCGAATACTCCGCGAAAGGCGTGATCGACGAGGCCGAGACGATGGGCTGGCTGCAACGCTTTTTCCTGAACATCGCGCCATGGTGAAGATCCGCTTCCATCGTTCGCGCCGCTCGCGCGTGAAGGACGTGCTCGCCTCGCTCGGCGTGGCATTCGGCTTCGTGCTGGCCTGCGGCGCACTCGTCGCCTACGCGACGCCGGCGCGCGCCGAGCGCGTGAAAGACCTCGCGACCTTCCAGGGCGTGCGTGACAACCCGCTGATCGGCTACGGCCTCGTGGTGGGTCTCGACGGCACCGGCGACCAGACGACCCAGGCGCCGTTCACCACGCAGACGCTCGCGAACATGCTCGCGAACCTCGGCATCTCGATCAACAACACGTCTAGCTCGTCGGGCTCCTCGTCGACGCTCAACAACATGCAGCTGAAGAACGTCGCCGCGGTGATGGTGACGGCCGTGCTGCCGCCGTTCGCGCGGCCGGGCGAGCAGATCGACATCACGGTGTCGTCGCTCGCCAACGCGAAGAGCATTCGCGGCGGCACGCTGCTGCTAACGCCGCTCAAGGGCGCCGACGGCCAGGTCTACGCGCTCGCGCAGGGCAACGTGGCCGTGGGCGGCGCGGGCGCCTCGGCCAACGGCAGCAAGGTGCAGGTGAACCAGCTCGCCGCGGGCCGCATCGCGGGCGGTGCGATCGTCGAGCGCGCGGTGATCTCGCCGGTCTCGCAGCAAGGCGGTCTGCTCACGCTGACCGTCAACGACATGGACTACGACACGACGCAGCGCATCGTCTCGGCCGTCAACAACATGTTCGGCCCGGGCACGGCCTCGCCGCTCGACGGCCGCACGATCCAGGTGCACGGGCCGGCCGATCCGGGGTCGCAGGTGGGCTTCATCGCGCAGATCCAGGACCTCAACGTGAATCCGGCCACGCCGGCCGCGAAGGTGATCCTGAACGCGCGCACCGGCTCCATCGTCATGAACCAGATGGTGACGTTGGAGAGCTGCGCGGTCGCGCACGGCAATCTCTCGGTCGTCGTGAACACGCAGACGGCGGTGAGCCAGCCCGGCGCGTTCTCCAATGGCCAGACGGTGGCGACGCGGCAGTCGCAGATCCAGCTGAAGCAGGACAACGGAGCGCTCAAGCTCGTCACGGCGGGCGCCAATCTCGCCGAGGTCGTGAAGGCGCTCAACGCGCTGGGCGCCACGCCGGCGGATCTGATGTCGATCCTGCAGGCGATGAAGGCGGCGGGTTCACTGCGCGCCGACCTCGAGATCATCTAAGGGGTGCAACTTGGATAATACGAAGAACATCGGCGGCGGCAGCCTCGACCTCTCCAACCGCTTCGCGCTCGACGTGCAGGGGTTCGACTCGATGCGCGCGGCGGCGAACGCCTCGCCCCAGCAGGGCGTGAAGATGGCCGCGAAGCAGTTCGACGCGGTCTTCACGCAGATGATGCTCAAGAGCATGCGCGACGCGACGCCCGACGACGGCCCGCTCGACTCGCACGACGGCGCGCAGTTCACCTCGATGATGGACCAGCAGCTCGCCCAGCAGATGTCGAACAAGGGCATCGGCGTGGCGAACGCGATGCTCAAGCAGCTCATGCGCAGCATGGGGGGCGCTGCCGGTGCCGATGGCGCCGGCGGTGCGGGCGGCGTGGCGGGCGCGATCTCGGGGCTTTCGGGTAAGGACGCGAGCGAAGGCAACCTCGCGATGCTGGGCGCGCTCGGCCGCGCCTACGGCAACGCGGCCGCCAACGGCGCGCTAGCCAACGGCTCGGGCTACAGCGGCAACAGCGCGCTCACGCCGCCCATCAAGGGCAACGGCGACGCCTCGGTGGACGCTTTCGTCGACAAGCTCGCCAACGCCGCGCAGCAGGCCAGCTCGACCACAGGCATTCCGGCGCGCTTCATTCTCGGCCAGGCCGCGCTCGAATCGGGCTGGGGCAAGCGCGAGATCAAGAACGCCGACGGCTCCGCGAGCCACAACGTGTTCGGCATCAAGGCGAGCAAGGACTGGACCGGCAAGACCGTCTCGACGGTCACGACCGAGTACGTGAACGGCCAGCCGCATCGCGTGGTGGAGAAGTTCCGCGCCTACGACTCGTACGAAGACGCGATGACCGACTACGCCACGCTGCTCAAGAACAATCCGCGCTACGCGTCGGTGATCAACGGCTCGAAGAGCGCCGAAGGCTTCGCGCACGGCATGCAGCGCGCGGGCTACGCGACCGACCCGCACTATGCGAAAAAACTGCTGACCATCATGCAGCGGATGGCCTGACGATCGATTCGACGGCCGGCGCCGCGGTTGACGTCAATTAGGCAACCGCAAACGTTGCCTCGGCGCAGTTGCCGGAAGAATCCGCACACGCGTGTTTCATGCAGGGAAAAGGCACATTTTTTTTACGCCCAATCCCTAAATTTTTCGGAATGTCTGCCGCTAATGCAGGCAAGATGGAAAAGCAATCCGGGCGGTCGGACCGCCCGAACGGCGCGTGCGGAAAGGGTCCGCTCTCGCGCCGGCACGTTCACGAATTTCCGGCAGGCCGATGAATACCGTTCAGTCGAATCCACAGGAAGCAGGAGAGGGCGCCGAGGGTGCCGACGGCTCCCACGATTTTGGGCGCCGCAATCCGCTCGAGATCGGCGTCCAGCTACGCAATCTCGTCAATCGCGGTGACTTCCTGACCCTCCAGTATCGCGGCGGACAGCTCGTCACGCGCATTCTGGCCGTCAACGGACGCGAGCGCACTTTCGTGTTCGACTGGGGCGCGATCCCCGAGCAGAACACGGGCGTGCTCGCCGCGCCCGAGTGCCAGTTCCACGCCTCGCCCGACGGCGTACGCGTGGAGTTCAAGACGGCTACGCCGCGGCGCACCGAGTTCGAAGGGCGCCCCGCGTTCGAAGCCGATTTCCCCGAAGTGCTGTTCTACGTGCAGCGGCGCGAGTACTTCCGCGTCGACACGCCCGTGCTCGAGCCGTGCATCTGCCGCGGCGAGCTGCCGAGCGGCGGCCCACGCTTCGCGTACGAGGTGCACGACCTCTCGCTCGGCGGCCTCGGGCTGCGTACGACCGAGGAGCGCGTCGCGGATCTCGCCATGGGGCTCGTGCTGCCCGACGTCGAACTCGACCTGCGCGCGCACGGCAAGCTGCGCGTCGATCTCGCGCTCGTCGTGCTGCGTTTCATCGATCTGCCCAACGGCGACCGCCGCTATCACATGGGCTTTCGCTTCGACGCGCTGCCCGGCGCCTCCGAGAACACGCTGCAGCGCTATATCACGCAGCTCGAGATGAAGCGCCGCGCGCTCGCGCGCGTCTGAGCGGCACAGCCTTACCCGCACGATCCGCCACACCCTGGCCGGCGCAGCGCAGGTTGCGCCGGTTCGCCCGACGCGCGGCAGCCGCGCACGCGCTCGCTCGCTAACGTTTTCGTCCTCATCGGGCGCTCAATTTTTGCAGTGCGTTGCCGTTATACCGTGAGTACACCACGCGGTTTGCCAGGGGGGCAGGCCGCTTTCGAGGATCACGCATGTCCAACATTTTCTCGATCGGTCTGAGCGGCCTGCAGGCGGCGCAGATTGGTATCTCGACCACCGGCGAGAACATCAGCAACTCGACGACCGCGGGCTACACCGTCGAGACGCCGGTGTACCAGGAATCGGCGGGTCAGTACACGTCGAGCGGCTATCTCGGCAGCGGCGTCACCACTGCCACCGTGCAGCGCGCCTACAGCCAGTACCTCACGACGGCCGTCAACAATGCGCAGACGGCCAGCAGTTCGTACACGGCTTCGTATAACCTCGCCACGCAGCTCTCGAACCTCGTGGGCAGCCCGACCTCGGGCATCGCCACCGCGATCACGAACTTCTTCACGGGCCTGCAGAACGTCTCGAATTCGCCTTCGGATACCGCAGCGCGGCAAACCGTGCTCTCCGACGCGCAGACGCTCGCCACCCAGATCAACGCCGCGAGCCAGCAGTACGACGCGATGCGCCAAAGCGTGAACACGCAGCTCACGAGCGCGGTCTCGCAAATCAACACCTACACGCAGCAGATCGCGAGCCTCAACGCGCAGATCACGTCCGCGAGCTCGGGCGGCCAGCAGCCGAACCAGCTCCTCGATCAGCGCGATCTGGCCGTGGCCAATCTCTCGAAGCTGGTCGGCGTTCAGGTCGTGCAGGGCAGCACCGGCTACAGCGTATTCCTCGGCAACGGCCAGCCGCTCGTGGTCAGCAGCCAGAGCTACAACCTCGGCACGCAGCCGTCGAGTTCCAACCCGCAGGAGCTGGCCGTGACCTGGCAGGGCCTGAATGGCGCGAGCGCCGCATCGCAAGGCGCGCCGCAGGTGCTGTCGTCGGCCGCGCTGCAGGGCGGCACCGTGGGCGGCCTCGTTTCGTTCGTCTCGTCCACGCTCGATCCGGCGGAGTCGCAACTGGGCGCGATCGTGACGAGCTTCGCCGCGCAGGTGAACTCGCAGAACGCACTCGGTCTCACGCTCTCGGGCGGCGCGGGCGGCAATCTGTTCACGGTGGGCAACCCGCTCGTCACGTCCAGCTCGACGAACCCCGACACGCAGACCACGGTCAGCGCGACGCTCACGAACAGCACGCAGCCGCTCACCGACAACTACAAGCTGAGCTACGACGGCACGAACTGGAACCTCACCGACACGACGACGAACTCGCTGGTCGCGACCCAGCCGAACGGCGCCGCGCCGATCACGATCGGCGGCTTTTCGATTACGCCTTCGGGCACGGTGAGCGCGGGCGATTCGTTCATGATCCAGCCGACGGCCGGCGCACTCGCGAGCTTCTCGGTCGCGACCAGCGACCCCGCGGCCATCGCGGCGGCCACGCCGGTCGTTGTGTCGGCGTCCACGAAGAACGCAGGCACGGCCACCGTGACGCAAGGCGCGGTGGGCACGGGCTATTCGACGACGAACCTGCCGGTCACGCTGACGTACAACTCGACGTCCGGCACGCTGACCGGTCTGCCCAACGGCACGACGGTCACGATCACGACGCCGGGGTCGACGACCACCAGCACCGTGACGATCAACAGCGCCGCGACCCCGCCGGTGACCGGCGTGCCCTACAACCCGACCACGGGCGCAACCTTCACCATCACGAACCTCACGGATTCGACCGGCGCGAACGCCACCGCGACCAACGTGAGCTTCACGATGACGGGCACCCCCTCGAACAACGACACGTTTACGGTGGCGGGCAACAAGAGCGGCACGCAGGACGGCCGCAACGCGCTCGCGCTCTCGAACCTCACGTCGAGCACGGCGTACACGGGATCGACCACGCTGACCACGGCGTATGCGAACTACGTCAACTCGATCGGCAACACCGCTAGCCAGCTGCAGGCGTCGAACACGTCGCAGCAGTCGCTCGTGACGCAGCTCACTTCGCAGCAACAGTCGGTCCAGGGTGTGAACCTCGACGAGGAAGCCGCGAACCTGTTGCAGTATCAACAGCTCTATCAGGCCAACAGCAAGGTGATCCAGACGGCGGCATCGCTGTTCCAGACCCTGCTCGGCATTTTCCAGTGAGGCGCTGACCCATGCGTATCGCGACTTCCCAGATTTTTTCCTCCAGTCTGTCGACGATGGAGAACCAGCAGGCTCAGCTCCTTCAGGTCCAGCAGCAGATCTCGACCGGGGTGGCGATTTCGAATCCCGGCGACAATCCGCTCGGCGCCGCGCAGGCCGTGACGCTTTCCGCCACGAGCGCGACGCTCACGCAGTACACGTCGAACCAGACTACGGCGCTCACCGCGCTGCAGCTCGAGGACACGACGCTCTCGAGCGTGACGAGCACGATGCAGAGCATCCACTCGCTCATCATCGAAGCGCAGAACGGCTCGCTCACGGACCAGGCGCGCCAGGCGATCGCCCAGCAGATGCAGGGCGACCGCAACCAGCTGCTCTCGCTCGCCAACACCACGGACGGCGCGGGCAACTACATCTTCTCCGGCTTCCAGAGCACCTCGCAGGTGTTCTCGAACAAGTCGGGCGGCGGAGTGACCTACAACGGCGACGCGGGCCAGCGCGTGATGCAGGTGGCCGGCACGCGCAACATCGCGGTCGGCGACACCGGCACGACGGTATTCCAGAGTGTGCAGGCCGTGGGTTCGGCCAACGTGGCCTCGGGCAATTCGTCGAACAAGGGCACGGGCGTGATCAGCGGCGTGACGGTGACGGACCCGACCCAGGCGACCAACAACGACAACTACTCGATCGCGTTCGCCACCGACGCGACCACGGGTGCGCTCACCTACACGGTGACCGACAACAGCGCCAGCCCCGCGACGACGACGACGCCAGCCAACTACACCGCTGGCAATGCGATCTCGCTCGGCTCGGGCATGAGCGTGACGATGTCGGGTACGCCCAGCGCGGGCGACTCGTTCTCGGTCACGCCCGCCACGGCGTCGCAGAACACGGACGTGTTCGCGAGCATCGACGGCATCATCGCCGCGCTGAACACGCCCACGAGCGGCTCCACCGCTGCGGTCGCCAACCTCAACAACGCGCTGAACACCGGCCTCACGCAGATCGGCAACTCGCTGTCGAACGTGATCACGGTGCAGGCTTCCGTCGGCGGCCGCGAGCAGGAAGTGAAGGCGCTCCAAACGGTCACGTCGACCAACTCGCTGCAGGTCACGTCGAACCTCTCCGACCTCATGAGCACCGACACGGTGGCCGCGATCAGCCAGTTCGAGCAGCTGTCGAACGCGCTCACGGCTTCGCAGAAAAGCTTTGCCGCCACGCAGAATCTCTCGCTGTTCCAGTACATCAATCCTTGATCATGAGGCATTGAGCGGTCGAAAAAAGCGGACTTCGGTCCGCTTTTTTATTGTTTCATTCGCGTCGGCGAAATCCGTCTCAACCCGGCGGACGCAGCGCGCCGGCCACGCGCCCCATCTGGTCGATGCCGCTGTCGAACAGTCGCGCGAAGTAGGGAATGAGGTTCGGCATCATGAGCTGGACGAGCAGCATGCCCACGAGCATCGTGAGTGCGAAGCCGATCTGGAAGATACCGATCTGCGGAGCCGCGCGGTTCAGAATGCCGAGCGAAAGGTTGGTGATGAGAAGCGCGACCACTACCGGCAGCGAGAGCAGCAGGCCCGAGGTGAGGATCGTCGCGCCATAGTTGGCGATCAGCTGCCAGCCCGAGGCGCCGAGCACGCTCGCCGTGACTGGCAGCGTCTGGAACGTGGCGACGAGCGCCGCGATCATCTGCAGATGGCCGTCGAACACGAGGAAGGCGAGCATCGCCATCATGTTCAGCCACGAGGAGAGAGCGGGCGAGCTGGTGCTGGCCTGCGGGTCGAAGAAGCTCGCGAAGCCCAGACCCATGCCGAGGCTCATCATGTCGCCCGCCGCGGTCACGACCGCGAACACGAGCTGCATCGTGAAGCCGAGCGCCACGCCGATCAGGAACTGGTTGACGAGAATCCACACGCCCTCGGCGGAAAACACCGTGACCTGCGGCATGGCGCCGAGCGTGGGCGCGACGATCAGCGTGATGAAGCCCGCGAGGCCGATCTTCACACGCGTCGGCACAGAGCGATTGCCTAACACGGGCGCGACCGCCACGAGCGCCAGAATGCGCGTGAACGGCCAGAGGAAGGCCGTGAGCCAGGCGTTGAGCTGCGCGTAGGTGACGGTGAACATGGAGCGTGCAGAAAAAAGCTGCGTGGCAGCGGCGCGCTAGCCCGCCGCGACCGAGACGATGCTCGTGAACATGCGATGCATGTAATCGACCATCGTCGAGAGCATCCACGGACCGGCGATCACGAGCGTCACGCCAATGGCGATCAGCTTGGGGATGAACGAGAGTGTGGTTTCGTTGATTTGTGTGGCCGCCTGGAAAAGGCTCACCACGAGACCCACGCAGAGCGACACGAGCAGCAGCGGTGCGGCAAGCAGGAGGGTGACGTACATCGCCTCGTGGGCAATCGTCATGACCATTTCGGGTGTCATCGTTGACTCCTTAGCTGAAGCTCTGCGCGAGCGAGCCGATCAACAGTTGCCAGCCGTCCACCAGCACGAACAGCATGAGCTTGAAGGGCAGCGAAATGGTCGCGGGCGAGACCATCATCATGCCCATCGACATCAGCACACTCGCCACCACCAGGTCGATGATGAGAAACGGAATGTAGATGGTAAAGCCGATCTGGAAGCCCGTCTTCAGTTCGCTCGTGACGAACGAGGGCACGAGCAGCGTGAGCGGCACGTCCTCGGGTCCTTGCATGGGCGCCGCGTGCGAGATGCGCGCGAAGAGCGCGAGATCGGACTCGCGGGTCTGGCGCAGCATGAAGGTCTTGAAGGGCGCGACGCCGCGCGTCACGGCGTCGTCCATCGAAATCGTGCCGGCCGAGAACGGCTTGTAGCCGTCGTTGTAGGCCTTGTCGAGCACCGGCGACATCACGAACAGCGTCAGAAAGAGCGCGAGGCCCACGAGCACCTGGTTGGGCGGGGTGGTCGTCGTGCCGAGCGCCTGGCGCAACAGCGAAAACACGATGATGATGCGCGTGAAGCTCGTCATCATCAGCACCATCGCCGGCAGGAACGACAGCATCGTGAGCAGCAGCATCGTCTGCACGCTCAGCGAGTACGTCGTTCCGCCGTTGGGGCCAGGGCTCGTGTTGAAGGCGGGGAGGCCTTGCGGGCCACCCGCGCTCTGCGCGTGTGCGAGGTGCGGCAGCGCGAGGGCGAAGGCGCCCGCGCCGAGCATCAGCGCGAACGGAAGCGCCGTTCTGGCGATCTTCGCGAGGGTAGCCGCGCGCGCGCGGACATCGCCGCCTGCGCCCGGCGCATGAAGGGAACTGCCGTGCATTTACTGCGCTCCGCCGTCGTGACGCATGAAACGCGCGTTGATGCGTTTGTTCGCCTCGCTTTTCAGCGCGTCACGAAAGCGCTGTGCGAAGGTGCCCGAGAGGGCGGGGGCGTTGGGAGCGGCCGCTGCGACGCCTGCGGGAAGCTCGCCCGCGGGCAGCGTGTGGAGCAGGCGCACGTTGCCGGGCGCGGCGCCCAGCACGAGCCAGGTGTCGCCGATCTCGACGACGGCCACGCGCTCCTTGCCGCCGAGCGATGCGCCGCCGATGGTCTTCACGAGCGCGTTCTTCGGGCCGCCTTGCAGGCCGAGACGCCGCGCGAGCCAGGCGCAGCCGAACACTACGGCGATCACGAGCGCCAGACCCAGCACCGTCTGCACGACCGCGCCGAATCCGAGCGCGGGGACCGCACTGCCGGCGATCACGGCGGAGGCGCCCGAGGCACCCGATGCCGCGCGCGTGGCTTCGTTGAGCGCCTGGAGGTCGGCGGCCCGCGCGCTCATGACCGCGAAAACGGCGGCGCCGGCGAGCGAGAGGTGCACGGCGAGGCGCCACGAGAAGCGCAGCACGCGCGTGCCGCGCGACTTGCGCGTGCGCTGCATCCTGATGCCAGAAGCGGCGCCAGAGGCGGTGCTAGAAGCGGCGCCGGGAACAGCCTGGGGTTTCATCGGTTCAGCTTCCGGATCCGCTCGGACGGCGTGATGATGTCGGTGAGACGAATGCCGAACTTGTCGTTCACGACCACCACTTCGCCCTGGGCGATGAGGCAGCCGTTCACGAGCACGTCCATCGGCTCGCCGGCCATGCCGTCGAGTTCCACGACCGAGCCCTGCGCGAGCTGCAGCAGGTTGCGGATGGCGATCTTGGTGCGGCCCAGCTCCACGGTCATCTGGACGGGAATGTCCAGAATCATGTCGATGTCGTTGGCCGTCCTGGTCGAATCGACCTTCGAGAGCGGCTGGAACACGGCTGCCGGTTGTGCGGCGGGCGCTTCGTTGCTGTTCTGCTCGGCAAGCGCGCTCGCCCAGTCGTCCATCGAGTCGCTGCCCGCTTCCGGCGCAGCGGCCTCGAAACCCGGGTCGAGCACCGGCTCGTCTGCGCTCGTGCCGTTGATGTCACTCATATCCACCTTCCTTCATCGTGTCGGCTGCGCTGATCATCTTCTGGACCCGCAACGCGTATTGACCATTGAAAATTCCGTAGCCGCACTCCATCACGGGCACGCCGTCCACCTTGGCGGTGATGTGCTCCGCAATGTTCATGGGCAGTACGTCGCCCTTCTTCATGTTCAGGATTTGCTCGAACGTGACGGGCACCTGCGCAAGGTCGGCCGTGAGCTCGACTTCGGCGGCCTGCACCTGCTGCGACAGCACGCGCACCCAGCGGCGGTCCACGTCGAGCACTTCGCCTTGCAGCGGCGAGGCCAGCACGTCGCGGATCGGCTCGATCATCGAGTAGGGCATGCAGATGTGCAGCGTGCCGCCCGTCGGCCCGAATTCGATCGAGAACTGCGTGACGATCACGATCTCGTTGGGCGTGGCAACGTTTGCGAACTGCGTATGCATTTCAGAACGCACGTATTCGAACTGCAGCGGCCGCACGCTTTTCCACGCGTTCGTGTAGTGCTCGAACACGAGATTGAGCAGCTTGCCGATGATGCGCTGCTCGGTCTGCGTGAAGTCGCGGCCTTCCACTCGCGTGTGAAAGCGCCCGTCGCCGCCGAACAGGTTGTCCACGACGAAGAACACGAGGTTCGGATCGAACACGAACAGCGACGTGCCGCGCAGCGGCTTCACGTGCACGAGGTTCAGGTTCGTCGGGATCGGCAGGTTGCGGGTGAACTCGCTGTACTTCTGCACGCGCACCGGACCGACCGAGATTTCGGCGGTGCGGCGCATGAAATTGAAGATGCCGACGCGCAACAGGCGCGCAAAGCGCTCGTTGATGATTTCGAGGCCGGGCATCCGGCCGCGAACGATCCGTTCCTGCGTCGCGATGTTGTAGGGCCGTACGCCCTTGTTCTCGGAGCCGCCCGAATCGGAATCGACTTCGCCGGTGACGCCTTTCAGGAGGGCATCGACCTCCTCCTGGGACATGAACTCGTCGTGACCCATCGTCATGATGACTGGCCCTCCATCGCGGGAATCATGTCAGCCACGCTCACTGGACGACGAATTCGGTGAACAGCACGTCGTCGACGTGCATCGACTTCTCGTTCGCGGCGGCAGGCTGCGAGATCAGCACGGCGAGTTCCGTGGCGAGCGCACGCTTGCCGTCGAGCGGTGCGAGGTCGGACGGATGCTTGTTTGAGAGCGCGAGCAACAGGCGGCTGCGGATCTCGGGCATGCGCGCGACGAGCGCGTCCTGGGTGGCCTGGCTGTCGAGCTTGAGCGTGAGGCCGATGCGCAGGTAGTGCGACTCGCCGTCGTCGGATTGCAGATTGACGGTCATCGGCTCGAGCGCGTAATACACGGGCATGGCCGGGGGTGCTGCGGCCGGCGTGGCCGGCGCGCTCGGGGCGTGGCGCGACATGAAGAACCACGTCGCGCCGGCCGCCGCGGCGGCGGCGAGGATCGCAATGAGCGCGATGACGATAATGCGCTTCATCGGTCCGGGTTTCGCGCCCTGGGGCGCGGCTTGCTGGGATGCGGTGGTGGTCGCCATGTCGAAAAGTCAGCCTGGATGCTTGCAAGGGTCCGGGGCACCGACCTGGTGGTCAGTCCGGGCATGCTGCATTGTTCCGGCTTTTGCCTTTCAGCGATGGGAAGAATAGACGGGGGAATTCCGGCTATCTCGTGGTTTTGTTGAGCGCCGCGGCAAGCCTTTCGCGTGGGGGCGCGAGGTCAGCGTACGCAGCCGCCGGGTGCGGCTGCGTAAGGCGGGGTGTCAGGAAGGTGTCAGGCAAACGTGTCGATCAGACCGACGGAGCGCGTCGTGACGCTCGCGACGCTGCTCGTGTCGTCCTCAGCGTCCGTTGCGGCGAGCGCGCTGCCCGAGCCCGAACCGGAACGGCTAGAGCGGCCCGAACCACTGCCGTCCTGCTGCGCCTGCTGGTTCATCTGCCGCGAGAAACCGTCGCTCACGCTCGCGCTGCCAAGGCCGATGCCGTTTTGCTCCATCGCCTCGCGCAGCTTCGGCAAGGCCGCCTCGACGGCCTCGCGCACCTGCTGGTGCTGCGACACGAAGAGGGCGTGCGCGTGGGTGTCGGAAACCTGCAGCACCACCTGGAGCGGTCCGAGATCCTTCGGATTGAGCGTGAGTTCCGCCGACTGCTGGTGCGCGTTCGAGAGGAACACGACTTTCTGGCTGAGCGCGTCTTCCCAGTCGTTCGTGCCGACCTGCGGCGTAATCGACGCGGAGGCGGCCGCCGCCGTCGGATTCGCGGTTGCGCTGGCCGCCTGGGCGGCCTGGGCTTGCGCGGCCGTCGCGGCGGCGACCGCTGCGGCCTGGGTGGCGGCGAGCGCGTCGGTGGTCGCGGTGCTCGCCGTGGCGTCGGTCTGCGTGGCGGCGCCTGCCTGCTGCTGCGTGGCTGCCGTGAGCGCGTCGGTGGCGGCCTTGGCGGCGTCGGTCGCGGTGGTCGTCGCGCCCTTGGGCGCGTCGGCGCTCGCGCCGCTGCTGGCGGCCGTGCTGAACGCCTTGCTTTGGGCGGTCGCGCTCAAATGCGAGGCGAAGCTGCTGACGATGTTCGAACCCGAGCCCGTGCTGGCCGTGGTTGCGCCATTCGCAGCCGACCCGGCCGTGCTCACCGCATGCGTGGCGAGCGTAGCCGCGCCGCCGCGCAGTTGCGCGAGCGCGGCTTGCAGGGCGTCGTGTACCGACGTCGAGGTGTTGCTCGCGGCGCTGCCCGTGGCCGTGCCGTCGCCTGCCGCGCCGGCAACTGCTGTGGCTGCCGTGGCGGCCGCTGCCGCCGCGGCGGAAGCGACGCCGGCGAGCGTGCTGTCGCTGCTCGCCTGGCTGCCGTCGGCGTTCGCGTCGGTGCTCGTGCCGTCCTGGGTCTGCTGGCCCTGCTGCGTTTGCTGCGCCTGCTGGGCTTGAGCCGCGGCGGCTTGCGCACCTGCGTCAGTGGCCTGTTTTTGCTGGGCGCGCGCGGCGGCGGCGCGGTGATCGGCACTCGACGTGCCTTGCGAGGCCTGGCTCGAGTTCGAGCTGGACGTCTGCGAAGCACTGCTGCTGTTGCTGCTCTGCGAGGCGCTGCTGCTCGACGCGTTCGAATTGGACTGCGCCGACGCATTCGACTGCGCGCTTTGCGCCGCCTGGGCGTTCTGGCTGGCCTGCGCGCTTTGCGCATTCATCTGCTGTTGCAGCGTCTGCGCGAAGCCCTGGCTGGCGGCATCCGCCTGGCTGATGGAGTTCGATGCCGTGTTCGACACGGCGTTCGATGCGGAATTGCCCGACACCGCGTCCGTGGCGGCGCCGAACAGCGAAGAAAGGGAAGAGAGCAGCGACATACTGGCGGCCTCGCAAATGTGTTACGGATGTTGCGACGTGCGCATACGCAGCACGCGGGCGGCGTGCTCGTCGGCGTCGCGCTGTTCGCGGCGGGCGTCCTTGCGGGCCTGCACATCGTCATGGCGGGTTTGCAGAACCTCGTACGAGCCGAGCTTCTGCTTGCTGCGCTGCCACTCGGGCTTGGCGGCTTCCACTCGCGCGGTGGCCTGCTCGAGCAGGCGCCGCTGCTGTTCGATCGCCGCGTCGAGCGTGTCGATGAACGCCTGGAAGTTGCGCACGTTGCCCGCGGCCATGCCGCTGCGCGCCGATTCGGTGAAACGCGTGTGGTACTCGTCACGGTAGGTGATGAGCGCCTCGAGCTGCTTTTCGACCTCGACGCGCTCGCGCTGCACGCGCCCGAGCTTTTGCGTGGCGGCGTCGACGTCGTCTTGCGCGAGGCCGATCAGGGTTTGCAGCGCGGTCTGTTTCGTCATGTCCTGGCTCCGATCAGCTGGCCGAGCATCTCGACGCTCTGATCATAGTTCGCGGTTTCGCGAAAACCCTGCTGAAGAAAGGCCTCGATGCGCGGATACAGCGCGATCGCGCGGTCGAGCACGGCGTCGCGCCCGCTCACGTACGCACCCACGTTGATGAGGTCGCGGTTGCGCTGATAGCGCGAAAGCATCTGTTTGAGCGCGCGCGTCTGGTTCAGATGCTGGTCGTCGATCAGCGCGGTCATCGCGCGGCTGATCGAGGCCTCGATGTCGATGGCGGGATAATGCCCCGCTTCGGCGAGCGCGCGGGAAAGCACGATATGGCCGTCGAGAATCGCGCGCGCCGAGTCGGCGATCGGGTCCTGCTGATCGTCGCCTTCGGTGAGCACGGTGTAGAACGCCGTGATCGAGCCGCCGCCCTCGGGGCCGTTGCCGGTGCGCTCGACGAGCGCCGGCAGCTTGGCGAACACCGAAGGCGGATAGCCCTTGGTCGCGGGCGGCTCGCCGATGGCGAGCGCGATCTCGCGCTGGGCCATCGCGTAACGCGTGAGCGAGTCCATGAGCAGCAGAACGTGCTTGCCCTGGTCGCGGAAATATTCGGCCAGTGACGTCGTGTACGCGGCGGCCTGCATGCGCAGGAGCGGCGAGACGTCGGCCGGCGCGGCCACGACGACCGAGCGCGCGAGGCCGTCCTCGCCCAGGATCTGCTCGATGAATTCCTTCACTTCGCGGCCCCGCTCGCCGATCAGGCCGATCACGATGACTTCCGCGCTGGTTGCGCGCGCCATCGTGCCGAGCAGCACCGATTTACCGACGCCCGAGCCCGCGAAGAGGCCCATGCGCTGGCCGCGCCCGACCGTGAGCAGCGAGTTGATCGCGCGCACGCCCACGTCGAGCACCTTGTGGATCGGCTCGCGGTTCAGCGGATTGATGACGGGGGCGGTGAGCGGCGCGTCGGCCTCGGTGTTCAAGGGGCCCAGGCCGTCGAGCGGGCGGCCCGAGGCATCGACCACGCGGCCTAGCATGCCCCAGCCCACGGGCAGGCGCTTCGCACCGGCCTTGGGATCGGCGATCGGCGCGGTTTCCAGCGGCCAGACGCGCGCGCCGGGCAACAGGCCCGCGACTTCGGTCGTCGGCATCAGAAAGAGCTTGTCGCCGCCGAAGCCGACCACTTCCGCTTCGGCCATCGGCAGCGAGCTGCCCGGCGGCAGTTCGATCATCACCTCGGCGCCCACGGAGAGGCGCAGCCCCACGGCTTCGAGCACGAGGCCCGCCGCGCGCGTGAGACGCCCGCAGCCGCGCAGCGGCAGGGCGAGCGCATTGCGCTCGCGCACGCCGCGCAGTTGCGCGTTCCACGAGGTCAGGAACGGGTTGGTCGGGTCGTAGTTCGCCGGCGGCACGTAGGGCGCGCTCGAGGTTTCGGCCGCTACCGGCGCGGCGTGATCCGTCAGGCCCGTCAGTCCCGGCGGCGCATCGGCCGCGTCCGCGGCAAGCGCCGCGTCGATCGCGTCGAGCGTGTCGGCGGCGCCCAGCCCGCGTGCCTCGCGCCTGGTCGGTTTGCCCGGGACGTCGAGGTCGCCCACGAGCAACGCGCCAAGCTGCGCGGGGTCGCTCGCGAGCGGGCCGAACGAGGCGAGCGCGAGTTCCTGCTCGAGCGGCGTGAGACCGCCCGTGTGGATGGTCTGATGGCTCGGCGGCTGGGGATGGTTCACCATGGCCGCGCCTTGCCGAGCGCGGCCGTCACGCGCTCCCAGCGCGTGCGAATGCTGGCGTCGGTTTCGCCCGTCGCGGCCTGCGCGCGGCAGCCGCCGCGCTCGATCGTCGGGTCCGTGCGCACGCTCCAGCCGCGCGCCTGAAGGTCGTCCAGCAGATAAGCCTCGACGATCGGCAGATCGGCGGGGCTCACCACGAGCTGCGGGGAACCGGCGAGCTGCGGCTCGGCCACGAGCACTTCGCGCGCGACCGCGACGAGCGCCGTCGGGTCGTGCTGAACGTGCTGGCGCACGACCTGCTGCGCGATATCTAGCGCGAGTTCCACGAGCGTCTCGGCCACGCCGGCCTGCGCCGTTTCGAGCGCGTCGCTAAAGCGTCGCGCCAGCAGCGCGAGCTGCATGGCCTGCGCGCGCGCCTCGGCCTGGCCCTGCTCGAAGCCCTGCTGGCGGCCCTGTTCGTGACCGGCCTGGTAGCCGAGCGCCTGGCCCGCCACGTGGCCGGAGCGCAGCCCCTCCTGGTGCGCCGCGTCGCGCAGCGCATGGAGCTGGGCCTCGAACGCGGCCGTCTCGTCGGGCGAGGGCGGCGGCGGCGCGGGAGGCGGCGGGTCGAACGAGGCCATCTCCCAGCGCTGGTACGCCGAGCGATGGCTGTTCGCGGAGCTGGTGTCAGACATAAGCGTCTTCTGCCTTGCCGCCTAGAACGATCTGACCGCTCTCGGCGAGGTTGCGCACGATCTGCAGGATGCGGCGCTGCTGTGCCTCGACTTCCGACACGCGCACCGGACCGCGCGCGTCGAGGTCTTCGGCGAGCAGTTCGGCCGCACGCTGCGACATGTTCGACAGGAACTTGGTGCGCAGCGCGGGCGGCGCACCCTTGAGCGAAATGATAAGCGACTCCGACTCGACTTCCTTGAGCAGCAGCTGGATCGCGCGGTCTTCGAGGTCGAGCAGGTTCTCGAACACGAACATCTGATCGATGATCTTCTGCGCGAGTTCCGCGTCGTACTGGCGAACGTTCTCGATCACCCCTTCTTCGTGCTGGCTCGTCATGAAGTTGAGGATTTCGGCCGCCGTGCGGATGCCGCCCATCGGGCTGCGCTTGAGGTTGTCGCTGCCCGAGAGGAGGTTCGTGAGCACGTCGTCGAGTTCGCGCAGCGCCTGCGGCTGGATGCCGTCGAGCGTCGCGATACGCAGCAGCACGTCGTTGCGCAGGCGCTCGGTGAAGCACGAAGCGATTTCCGAGGCCTGGTCGCGGTCGAGGTGCACGAGAATCGTCGCGATGATCTGCGGGTGCTCGTTCTTGATGAGCTCGGCCACCGACCCCGAATCCATCCACTTGAGGCCTTCAATGCCGCTCGTGTCGCCGCCTTGCAGAATGCGGTCGATGATCGCGCCGGCCTTGTCCTCGCCCAGCGCCTTGTTGAGCACATTGCGGATGTAGTCGTTCGAGTCGAGCGAGAAGGCGGTGTGCTGCTCGGCTTCCTTGACGAAATCCTGCAAGACGACTTCGATCTCTTCGCGCTTGACGTTCTTGAGCGCAGCCATGGCGGCGCCGATTTTCTGCACTTCGCGCGGACCGAGGAACTTGAAGACCTCGGCGGCCTCTTGCTCGCCGATCGACATGAGCAGCAGCGCGCTCTTGGTTGCGCCTTCAGTGTTCATCGTTCACCCAGCTTTTCACGACGGTTGCGACGATCTTCGGATCCTGGCGCGCGATGTTGCGCGCGTATTCCAGGTTGCGTTCGAACTTGTTCTTCTCGTTTTCGAAGGCGAGCATGGCGGCTTCGTTTTCCGCGTTGTCTTCGCCTTGCGCGCCGGTGCCGCCAATGCGCACGGCTTCGGGGAGACCGTCGAGCAGCAGCGGCTCGCCGTCGGCCATGCCAGGCAGCGAGGGCGCGACCGGCTCGGGCGGCGGGAACGCGCGGCGCAGCGCCGGCTTCACCATCACGAAATAGAGGAAGAGAGCCACCGCGCCAATGCCGAGCCACGTCGCAATCTGTTTGGCAAGCGCGAGGATGTCGGGTTGACGCCACCACGGCAGGTTTGCGTTCGGGTCGACTTCGGTCTGGAACGCGGCGTTCACCACGTTCACCGAGTCGCCGCGCTTGGCGTCGTAGCCCATGGCGTCCTTCACGAGCTGCTCGACCTGCGCGAGCTTCTGCGCGTCGAGCGGCTGCATGGTGGCGTGGCCCTTGGCATCCACCTTCGGCTGATAGTTCACGATCACGGCGACCGATAGGCGCTTCACGTCGCCCGGCGCCTGTTGATAGTGGCGCACGGTCTTGTCGAGCTCGTAGTTCGTGGTGGTGTCGCGATGATCGGAGACCGGCACCGGAGCCGACGCGCCGTTCGCGCCCGCCGGCGCGCTGATGGGCGCCGAGGCCGGCTGCGGCGGCTGGTTCGTGAGCGCGCCGGGCACGCCGCCCGCGCCGCTTTGCTGCATTTCCGTGGAAATGTTCTGCTGCTGGCTGCGGATGGCGGCGCCCTGCGGGTTGCCGTTCGGACCGTAGGCTTCGGAGGTCTGCTCGAGCTTCGAGAAGTCCAGGTCCGCGCTCACCTGCGAACGCGCGTTGCCGGCGCCGAACAGCGGCGCGAGGATCGCGTCGATGCGCGCCTGGGTGTCGTGCTCGACCTGGCGCACGTACTTGAGCTGCGAGGCGTCGAGGCCCACGCCCGTGGCGCTCTGGGTGAGGAGGTTGCCGTCCTGGTCGACCACCGTCACGTTGCGCACCGGCAGGTCCGGCACGGCCGAAGCCACCATGTGCGTGATCGCGGCGACCTGGCCGTCATCGAGAATGCGGCCCGGATAGAGGTTCACCAGCACCGAGGCGGAGGGCGCTTCGCGCTCGCGCACGAACACCGAAGGCTTCGGAATGGCCAGATGCACGCGCGCCGACTTCACGCTCGCGATCGACTGGATCGTTTGTTCGAGCTCGCCTTCGAGCGCGCGCTGGTAGTTCACCTGCTCGGCGAACTGGCTGATCCCGAACTTCTGGTTGTCCATCAGCTCGAAGCCGACCGAGCCGTTCTTCGGCAGGCCCTGGGAGGCGAGGCGCAGGCGCATTTCGTTGACCTGCTCCGCGGGCACCAGAATGGCGCCGCCGGCGTCCGAGAACTTGTAGGGAACGTTTGCGGCCTGGAGGGCAGTAATGATGGCGCCGCCGTCGCGGTCCGACAGGTTGCTGTACAGCACCTTGTAGTCGGGCGCGCGCGACCACAGCACGAGACCCGCGATCACGGCCACGAGCACCGCCACGGCAAAAATGAGCGGCGCGCGCGGGTTGCCGCGCACGTTGCGCAACGACGAGAGCGAGCCGAGGCGTTGCGCGAAGCCGCCGCCGAGGTCATCCGCGCCGCCCAGGCCTGCGCCCGCGCCAGCGCCGGGCGCGGCGCCCGCGCCAGAGGTGGCGAGGCCCATGCGGGCGTCGGGGTTGATCAAAGAATTGGCAGTCGAATCCATGCGACGGGTATCTCCGGAGGCTTCCAGGTCTCGCCTTGCATGGCGGAGACTTTCACGTGACGCATTATCCGGGGCCACTGGCAAGCCGATTGCGCGAATAGAGCCGGGTTTTCCCCCTAGTTTCGGGGCTGCGGAAACGGACCCGCTGCTATGCTCTCCTCCAGATTCGGCGTCCTGTCAGTGCGCCGTCTCGGCCGGGCCCGCAGGATTGCCGCGCAATCACTGAAACTCCGGCCCTGGGGCTCGCCCCGGAATACCCTGCTGTCCCCTTTTCGTGGAGCAAACATGACCGTGCCAGTATCCCCGCTCACGTCCGCCTTGGCGCAAATGCAGTCGATGGCGACTCAGGCGGCCGGCGGCCCCACCGCAGCCGACGAAAAATCGGGCGCGGCCACGGCCGGCGGGTTCGCGGCGGCGCTCAAGTCGTCGCTCGACCAGATCAGCGACGCCCAGCAGAAGGCGGTTGGCGAGTCGCAGGCATTCGAACTGGGCGCGAACAACGTGTCGCTCAACGACGTCATGGTCGACATGCAGAAAGCCAACATCGGCTTCCAGTTCGGCTTGCAGGTGCGCAACAAGCTCGTGGCCGCCTACACCGACATCATGCAGATTCAGGTGTGACGGTGCCCGAAGCCTTCGCCCGCGCAACGCGCTAAAGCTTCTCCCCCTACGTTCCGATAACCCGGCTAGAAGAGTCCGCCGCTCGTGCTTGCACAGCGCGTCGGACGACCGCATTCAAGCCAAACGTATCAAGGAGAAGCGCCGATGTTTTCCCCTGCCCAATCTGGAGCTAACGCCTATGCACGCGTGGGCGTCGAAACGGGGGTCATGGGTGCGAGCCCGCACAAGCTGATCGTGCTCCTGTACCAGGGAGCGCGCCAGGCCATCGCGCAGGCGCGTATGCATTTGCAGGCCGGCAATGTCGGCCCGCGTTGCGAGGCGATCGCCAAGGCGATCCGGATTGTCGAGAGCGGACTTCAGCTCGCGTTGAACGTCGAGGCGGGCGGCGAGATCGCCCAACGCCTGAATGCGCTGTACAGCTACATGACGAGGCGCCTGCTGGAAGCCAATATCAAACAGAGCGAGACCATGCTGGTCGAGGTCGATAGACTGCTGGCTACGCTCGAAGAAGCCTGGTTGGGGATAGCGCCGGAAGTGGCGAGGATGGCCGAACAGGCATCCGCGTCAGCGCCCGGCTCATTGATGAGATGAGTTCAAAAGCAGACTACTTCGCCCGCTACGAAGCGATAGCGGCCGTGTCGGAGCAGATGCTCCATGCGGCGCGCGATGCGCACTGGAACGATCTGATCGGCTTGCAGGAGGAGTACAGGATCCTCGTCGATGCCTTGAGGGACGCCGAAGCCGTGGTGCGGCTCACGGTTTCCGAGCGGGCGCGCAAGTACGAGCTGATCCGCCAGATCCTCGCCGACGACGCCGCCATTCGCGATCTCGCAAGCCCTTGTATGGCACGGCTTTCGGCGCTCTTTTACGGCACCGTGCAGCCCGCGCGGGTCTTGCAGGAAATCTACGGAGCCCGCTAGCGCGGCGCATGGCGCCTCGCGAGGCAACGGCGCGCAACGCCCCATGAACCGGCAGGTCAGCGCCGTGCGCAGATCCGGAACACCATGAACGGAATCGACACCGGAGCCGCCGCGCTCCTCGCGAGCCGCATCGCGGCGCTCACGCCGGTCGGGCCGCAGAGCGCCTCCGGCGCGGCGCAGACGGGCGTCTCCGCGCTCGCAACGGGCGCCGCCGCGCTCGCCGACACCGCAGCCAACACCAGCAGCACGCAGGACTCCACGGAGACCGTGCTTTCGGCGGTTGCGCTGGCGCTCGACGCCATCATCCGCTCGGGCGGCGAAGCGACGCCTGCCGTGGTGGGCCGCGCGCCGCTCTGGGCCAGCCCCGATGCCGACGCGGCGCCCGCCGGCACGGCCACGTTGCCGCTGCCGGGTCTTGCCAGCGAGCAGGCGCAGGCGGCGCAAGCGGCGCTGCTCGCAGACGTGGCGCTCGCGGCCCAAGGTCTGGCCGGCGAAGCGCTGGCCGGGGCGGCCGACGCCGGGACCGGAGCCAGCGCGCAAACGGCGTCCTCGCAAAACCCGCAGGCCGCACAAACCGCTCAAACGGCGCAGACGGCGCAAACGGCGCAAACGGCGCAAACCGCCGCCGCCGCGCAAGCCGGTCCGGTCGCCGCACTCGCTGCGTCGCTCGCGCAGACGGTGAGCTCGAGCGGACTCTTCTACGAAGCCCACCTCGCCCAATGGTTGCGCGGCCAGCTTTCGCCCGCCGAACTCGCCGACGAGCCGCAGAACCGACTGCTCGGCGCGCACGCGCAACTGCCGCTCGACTGGAGCCCGGCCGACGACGACATCGACGACGTGCAGTGGACCGAGACGTTCTCCGACGCGCCGGGCGCCGCGGGCGGCGAAGCGGGCTATGCCCGGAACGCGGCGAACGCGCTCAATGCCGCACTGGCGCGGACCCTCCCCGGGCTGGCCGATCTGCACGGCGACGCGGCCGCGAGCCAGGCGCAGGCGCGCGCGACGCTTGCCGACACCCTGCTGCCTGCCATGCACGACGCCGCCGCGCAGGCCGCCGGCCCGTCGGTCCATCCGGCAGTGATTCCGCTCGTGCGCCAGCAGCTCGATCTGCTCGCCACCGGTGAGTTTCGCTGGAACGGCGAGGCCTGGCCGGGCGTGCGGGTGGACTGGAGCATCCAGCAAGACGACTACGACGCCCGCGACCCGCACTCGGGCGCAGGCGGCGGGGACGCCGACGACATCCCATGGCGCACGCGGCTCACGCTAGCGCTGCCGAAGCTCGGCACCGTCGACGCGGAACTGACGCTGACGGGCTCGACGCTCGCCGTGCGCGTGCAGGCGAACGCGGGCGGCGCCGCGCGCCTCACAGCGGACAGCGAGTCGCTGCGCGGGCGGCTCGAAGCACTCGGGCTCACGCTCGCGGGGCTCTCGATCCGCGAGATCGGCAGCGGCGCTGCGGCGAGCCCCGCCGAGGCGGCAAGGGCCGCGAGCGCTGCGAGCGCCTACGCCGCACAAACCACTTCCGCCGCATCCGCCGCGCAGACGGCGCAGGCAGGCGCCCCGGCGGATGCGTCCGCCGCGCGACCGGGCGCCGACGCGGCCGATGCGCGCAACCGCCGCCTCGACCCCGACTGGGAGTTGTGATGAGCCGCACGCACCGCAAGAGCGCCGCCGCGCTCGCCTACGACGCGCCCGAAGGCGACGGCGCGCCGCGCGTGGTCGCGAAGGGCTACGGCCTCGTCGCGGAGATGATCGTGCAACGCGCAAAGGAAGCGGGCCTCTACGTACACGAAGCGCCGGAGATGGTCTCGCTGCTCATGCGCGTCGACCTCGATGCGAAGATTCCGCCGCAGCTCTATCAGGCGGTGGCCGAACTGCTCGCCTGGCTGCACCGGCTCGAAGCGGACAACGACGCGAAGGCCAAGGCGGCCGCGCAAGCGCAAACCGCCATGCCGGCCGGCGCCTCGGCCGGCGCCGCCCCGCGCGAGATCAGCGACATTCGCAGGGTCGGCGGCACTCGCCCCGCGCTGCCCTTCAACCCCTCAACATCAACTTGATCAGCCAGGCGACGCGCTTGCCGTAGGGCGGCGCGATGAGCCCGCGCGCGTTCAGCCGGGCCTGGGTGAAGACGGGCTTCATCTTCGAGAACGTGACGAAGCCCTCGTAGCCGTGATACGCACCCATGCCGCTCGGGCCGACGCCGCCGAACGGCAGTCCCTCGGCGGCGATATGCATGAGCGTCTCGTTCACCGACATCCCGCCTGCCACCGTTTCGTGCGTCACGCGCTCGACCGTGCGCGCGTCGTCGGCATAGAGGTAGAGCGAAAGCGGGCGAGGGCGCGCATTGACGTAGCGCAACGCTTCGTCGAGCGTGTCGTAGGGCACGAGCGGCAGGAGCGGCCCGAAGATTTCCTCCTGCATGAGCGCCGTCTGCGCGCCGGCGTTCGTCACGATAACGGGCGCGAAGCGCCGCGTGGCGGCGTCGTGGGTGCCGAGCGCGTGCAGTTGCGCGCCGCTCGCCTGAGCTTCATCGGCGAGGCGTTGCAGGCGCTCGAAGTGGCGCGCCGAAATGATCGACGTGTAGTCGCGGTTGTTCGCGAAGTCCGGATAGAGGTGCGCGAAGCGCGTGCGCGCACGAGCGATGAACGCCGCCTCCTGGCCGCGCGGCAGCAGCACGTAGTCGGGCGCGATGCAGGTTTGCCCCGCGTTCAGCGTCTTGCCGAGCAGCAGGCTGTCCACGGCGTAGTTCAGGCGCGCGTCTTCACCGATGATCACGGGCGACTTCCCTCCCAGCTCGAGCGTGACCGGCGTGAGGTTCGCGGCGGCCGCGCGCATGACCTCGTGCCCCACGCGCGTCGAGCCGGTGAAGAGCAAATGGTCGAACGGCAGCGCGCTGAAGGCGGCGCCGACCGACGCGTCGCCGTTCACGACCGCCACGTGGTCGCGCGCGAAGGTCTTGCCGATCAGCTCCGCGAACAGCGTCGACGTGCGCGGCGTCAGCTCCGACATCTTGATCATGGCGCGGTTGCCCGCCGCGAGCGCGCACACGAGCGGGCTCGCGGCCAGCTGCAGCGGATAGTTCCAGGGCACGACGATCCCCGCCACGCCAAGGGGCTGCGGCACCAGCTTCGCGCGCCCGGGGAGCAGCCACTTGCCGACCGGTCTGCGGCGCGGCTTCATCCAGCGCGCGCCGTGCCTGAGCGCCGCATCAATCTCCTGCTTGAGGACGACGAATTCCGCGAGCGCGACCTCCGCCTTCGCGCGTTGGCCGAAGTCGGCGTTCATCGCCTCGGCGAGCGCGTCGCGGTTGGAGAACAGCACGTCGCGCAGCGCCTTGAGATTGCGCGCGCGTGCGTCCCAGGACGGGAACGGGTCGCGCAGGAAGGCTTCGCGCTGCGCGGCGAGCAGCGTATCTAGCGCGGCGCGCGGGTCGTCGGGCGTGTCGTTCGCGCTGCGGGCGAAGTCTTCGGGCAGGTCCTGCTTCATGGTCGGTCCTCGTGGCGTTCGCGCGCGCTGTGGCGCGCGGGCGAACGGAAAAATCGGCTCGTGTTGTCGGATGACACTGAGGGTCATGCCGAGCGCGACGGAAAAGCCCGCTCGATGATCGCGGCATGATCGAAGCGCGCAGGCAGCGTGCCGAATACGCGGTCGCAGTCGGCGTCGTGCTCGTCGAGGCGCGTCGCGATGAACGGTTCGGCGATCTCCGGCGGACCGTCGCGCAGCAGCATGGCCTGTGCGATCAGCACGATCTGCTGCGCGATGCGCCGCGCGCTCGTCTCGCGCGTACCCGGCGCGCCGTTGAGCAGTACCGAAAGGCGGTCGAGCGCGGCGTTCAGAACCGGGTGGGTCTGCGCGTCGCGCCGCCACGCGAGAAAGAGCGCCTGGGCAGCGTCGGCCTCGCGCTCCAGCGCGCGCAGCACGTCGAGGCACATCACGTTGCCCGAGCCTTCCCAGATCGAGTTGACGGGCGCTTCGCGGTAGAAGCGCGCCATCGGCCCTTCCTCGACGTAGCCGTTGCCGCCCCAGACTTCCATGGCCTCGCCCGTGAACGCGAGCGCGCGCTTGCAGACCCAGAACTTCGCCGCGGGCGTGACGATGCGCCGCCATGCGCGCGCTTCGAGCGATTTATCGTCCGTATCGCCGGGTTTCGCGTCGGCGCTGTCTTCGAACGCGCGCGCAAGACGCATGAAGAGCGCCGTCGCCGCTTCCGATTCGAGCGCGAGATCGGCGAGCACGTTTTGCATGAGCGGCTGCTCGGCGAGCACGCGGCCGAACGCGCTGCGGTGGCGCGCGTGGTGGATCGCCTGCACGAGCGCCGCGCGCATGAGCGCCGCGCTGCCGATCACGCAGTCGAGCCGCGTGTAGTTCGCCATCTCGATGATGGTCGGCACGCCGCGGCCTTCGTCGCCGATCATCACGCCGTACGCATCGAAGAACTCCACTTCGCTGCTCGCGTTCGAGCGGTTGCCGAGCTTGTTCTTCAGGCGCTGCACATTGACCGCGTTTTTCGTGCCGTCCGGCCGGTAGCGCGGCACGAAGAAGCAGGAGAGTCCATCGTGCTCCGTGGTGCGCGCGAGCACGAGATGCGCGTCGCACTGCGGCGCCGAGAAAAACCACTTGTGACCGGTGAGCAGATACGCCGCACCGCGTCCGGTTTCGATGCCCGCGGCTCGCGCCTCGGTGCGGTTGCTGCGCACGTCCGAGCCGCCTTGCTTCTCCGTCATGCCCATGCCGATCATCATCGAGCGCTTCTGCGCGAGCGGCAGATCGCGCGCGTCGTGCTCGCGCGTGTAGAGCGGCGCGCGCAGCGTTTCGAACAGCGCCGGTTCGCGCTGCAGCACGGCGATGCTCGCGAACGTCATGGTCAGCGGGCACAACGAGCCCGATTCGAGCTGCGCGTGCAGGAAGTAGCCCGCGCAGCGCGCGGCCATCGCGCCGGGCCGCGGGTCCGAATACGGCAGTGCATGCAGCCCCTGCTCGCGCAGCAGCGCGAGCAGTTCGTGCCAGGCGGGGTGGAATTCGATCGCGTCGATACGCTCGCCGCGCGGGCTGTGCGTGTGCAGTTCCGGCTCATGGCGATTGGCGAGGTCGGCGAGCGCGAGCGTTTGCGCCTTGCCGAGCGTCTCGCCATGGCGCGCTAGCGTTTCGCGGTGCCAGTTCGCGCCTGCGCGCGCGAGGGCCTCGCCGAGCGCGGCGTCGGTGGTGAAGAGGTTGTAGTCGACGAGCGGCGGCGCCTGGTTCGTCACTTCGTGGGTCGTGCCGGGGCGATGCGTGACTTCCGTCGGGTTCATCTGCGTGTCTCCGATGCAAGGCTTGCGGTGCGCGGCGGCTTCACGCGCGGCCGTTCGTGTTGTGTTCGCTGTCGTGACGGGGAGGCGTGCGCAGTGGCCGCTCCATGGGAAGCGCCCGTGAGGTGAGTGATTCTTGTGCGCCCCAGCGCTCCCCTTGCTGCTTGCTGGAATCTTTGCGGGTTTCGGCTCTGGCGGCCGAACCGCCTTCCATCATAGGCGTCGATCCGCCGTCAGATTTAGAGGGGATGCTCTGACATATAAGCTGACCTCGGAATCAGACGCTTCCTACAATGCGCCATTGAAGCCGAAAACGAACGAGCGTGCAAATAGCGCGCCGGTGCCTCGTAAGAGGCAAGCCGACAGGAGGGAGACGATGCAATACGATTACATCATCGTAGGCGGCGGCTCGGGCGGCGCGTCGCTGGCGGGGCGACTGGCCGACCGTTGCCCGCAGGCGAGCATCGCGCTCGTCGAAGCCGGGCCGCACACGGCGCGCAATCCGTTCGTCAACATGCCGCTCGGCGTCGCCGCGCTCGTCCCGTTTCGCACGAAAAACAATTACGCCTATGAAACCGTGCCGCAGCGGGGACTCGCCGGACGGCGCGGCTACCAGCCACGCGGCCGCGGCTTCGGCGGCTCGAGCACCATCAACGCGATGATCTACACGCGCGGCCATCCGCTCGATTACGACGAATGGGCGCAGCTCGGCTGCACGGGCTGGGCGTGGCGCGACGTGCTGCCGTACTTTCTGCGCGCCGAGGACAACGAGCGCGGCGCGAGCGCCTGGCATGGCGCTGGCGGCCCGCTGTGCGTGGCCGACCTGCGCGAGCGCAATCCGGTCGCCGCGCGCTTCGTCGAGGCCGCGCGCGAGGCGGGCTTTCGCCTGAACGACGACTTCAACGGCGAGGAACAGGAGGGCGTCGGCTTCTACCAGGTGACGCAGCGCGGGGGCGAACGCTGCACGGTGGCGCGCGCGTATCTGTACGGGCGCGAGCGGCCGAACCTGCATCTGATCGCCGACGCGACGGTCCTGCGCGTGAGCTTCGACGGCGCGCGTGCGAGCGGCGTGGAGCTTGCGCGCGGCGGCGCGATCGAGACCCTGCAAGCGCGCGCCGAGGTGATCCTCGCGGCCGGCGCGTTCAACTCGCCGCAATTGCTGATGTGCTCGGGCATCGGTCCCGCCGACGAGCTGCGCGCGCACGGCATTGCAGTGCGCCACGACGCGCCCGAAGTCGGCCGCAACCTGATCGACCATATCGATTTCACCTTCAATAAGCGCGTGCATTCGAGCGACACCGTGGGCTACTCGCTGCGCGGCGCGGCGCGCATGACCGCGGGCTTCTGGCGATATCTGCGGGGGCGGCGCGGCATGCTCACGACCAACGTGGCGGAGGCGGGCGGCTTCCTGAAGAGCCGCCCCGAACTCGACCGGCCCGACCTGCAGCTGCACTTTTGCACGGCGCTCGTCGACGATCACAGCCGCCGCCTGCATTGGGGCCACGGCTATTCGCTGCACGTGTGCGTACTGCGCCCGGCGAGCCGCGGCACAGTCACGCTCGCGAGCGCCGACGCGCGCGTGGCGCCCATGATCGACCCGCGCTTTCTCTCCGATACGCGCGATCTCGACGCGCTCGTGCTGGGCGCGCGCCTCGCGCGGCGCATACTCGACGCGCCCGCGCTGGCGCGGCTTGGCGGCCGCGAACTCTACACTCATGGCGACCAGAGCGACGCGCAATTGCGCGAGACGATCGCGCGCCATGCCGACACGATCTATCACCCCGTGGCGACCTGCCGCATGGGCGGCGACGCGCGCTCCGTCGTCGATCCGCAGTTGCGGGTGCGCGGCGTGACGGGTCTGCGCATTGCCGACGCCTCGGTCATGCCGACGCTCATCGGCGGCAACACGAATGCGCCCAGCGTGATGATCGGCGAGCGTGCGGCCGACTTCATCGCACAAACGAGATGCGAGCGCGATACGGCGCTTCAGCACGTCGACGCCTGACGTTGCGCGTTTCCTGTGCCGATGCCATGGCTCACCGAAGGCTTCAGCCAGGCTTGCCCGGCTGCTTCTCCATCCCCGGCGGGTGCACGAAGTCGTCGAGAAACGTGAAGGGCTTGCCGTACTCCGCGCGCGCGACGTCGAGCCACGCGCGCGCCGCATGCGAGAGATAGCCGCTGCGTTTCCAGCCGATCGCCATGTCCCAGGTGATTTGCGGCTCGCTCACCGGCAGGCAGGTGAAGCGCTCGGCGTCTAGCCGGCGCACGTACGGCGCGGGCAGCAGCGCAATGCCCACGCCCGCGAGCACGAGCGCTGCCATCAGGTCCCAGTGGCCGCTGCGTCCCACCACCTGCGGTACGAAGCCGGCCGTGCGGCACGCGTTCAGCACGACGTCGTTGAGCGCGAGGCTTTCGCCGTAGAACACGAACGGCTCGCCGGCCAGCTCCGCGAGCGGCACGGCGAGCTTGTTGTCCCAGCGCGAACCGCGCCGCGCGACGAGCCACAGCAGCTCGTGCGAGATCGGCAAGACGTCGATCAGCGCGGGATCGACGGGCAGCAGCACGCCGCCCAGCTCCAGCTCGCCCGAGATCAGCGCGGCTTCGATGGCGCGTGAGCCCTGCTCGAAAAGCTTCAGCTCGATCTTGGGATAGCGCTGGCGAAACGTGGCGATGGCGGGCGTGAAGAGCGAGCCGCCCATCGGCGGGATGCCGATGGTGAGTTCGCCGCGCCCGAGCGTGCCGAGATCGGCGAGTTCGGCCTGCAGCTGCGCCTGCGCGGCGAGCACCTCCTGGCCGCGCTGATAGACGATGCGCCCGGCGTCGGTGAGCACCATCTGGCGCGCGTCGCGCAGCAGGAGCTGGGTGCCGGTCTCGTCTTCGAGCGCCTTCACCATCTTGCTGATGGTCGGCTGGGTGACATGCAGTTTTTCGGCCGCGGCGGTGAAGCTCTGTTGCCGCACCACCTCGATGAAATAGCGAAGCGCGCGCAGTTCCACGATCGGGACTCCACAAATGTGCAGGAAACACGCTCAGCCGGGAGCTGAGTTGGTGCATTCCAATAGGGAATGTAGCAGATGATCTTAAGTCATTATGTTTATGCTGCGCTGCACCCTATACTGACTTCCATTCCAGTGTCACTTAGGGTTTGCCATGACTACCTCCGCCCCGGCCGCGAAAGTCCCTGAAAGCGCTGAACGCAACGTCGGCAACGTGGGCGGCATGGCGAGCTTCGGGCGCCGTATCGGACGCATTACCGTGCAATCGGCGCTGCTCGCGGGCGTCTGGTACGCCGCCGACGCTCTCACGCGCTTCACGCACCTGCCGGTGCCGGGCGGCGTGGTCGGCTTGGTGCTGCTGCTGGCGCTGCTCTTTTGCGGCGGCGTCACGCCGCGCTGGGTGAAGGCGGGCGCCGACTGGCTGCTCTCCGACATGCTGCTGTTCTTCATCCCGGCCGCCGTCGCAGCCGTGAAATACGGCGGCCTCTTTCGCGCCGACGGCTGGCGTCTCGCGCTCGTCGTGGTCGGCGGCACGCTGATGGTGATGGTGGCCGTGGCGTTCGCAGTCGAACAGGCCGCGAAGCTCGAGCGGCGCCTCGCGCTGCAGCGCGTGCGCGATTCGCGGCACTCGCGCCATCTGGCGCGGGCTTGAAGCTGCAACGTCCTCAATAGTGTGAGGGGGAATCCGTCATGAACACGTTTTATTCGTCCCTGTTCGCCGACGACGCGGCGCGGCTCATCGCGGCCGGCTGCTTCATCCTCACCGTTGCGCTCTATTTCGCCTCGAAGGCGCTCTATGCGCGCTTTCGCTCGCCCTGGCTCACGCCGCTCGTTGCGGTGCCCGCCGTGCTCGGCGTGTTCGTGCTGGTGCTCCATATTCCGTACCCCGTGTACTTCCAGGACACGCGCTGGCTCATGTGGCTGCTCGGCCCGGCCACCGTGGCCTTCGCGGTGCCGATCTACGAGTACCGCGATCTGCTCAAGCGCCACTGGATCTCGCTCACCGTGGGCGTGACGGTCGGCATCATCGTGGCGGTGGGCGGCTCGCTCGCGCTAGCCAAGCTCCTGCACCTGTCGCCCGATCTGCAGCGCAGCCTGATGACGCGCTCGATCTCAACGCCGTTCGCGCTCGCGGTGTCGGACAAGATCCACGCGCCGCGCGACCTCACCGCGCTGTTCGTGATCGCCACGGGCGTGTGCGGCATGCTGTTCGGCGAACTGGTGCTCGGCCTCGTGCCGCTGCGCACGCGCCTCGCGCGCGGCGCGCTCTTCGGCGCGGCGGCGCACGGCGTGGGCACTGCGAAGGCGCGTGAACTGGGCAGCGAAGAGGGCGTGGTGGCGAGCCTCACGATGATGATCGCGGGCGTGGTGATGGTGCTGCTCGCGCCGGCGCTCAGTTTCTTGCCGGTTTGAAGTCCTGCGGGCGCGTTCGCGCCCGCTTTTTTGGCCTATGCGCACGCGCGCGGACGCCATCCCGATTTGCTACAATCTCGGCTCGCTTTCGAGGAGCGTTGCGACGGGTTTTCTGTGACCCGCCAGGCTCGAAAGTGCTTCAATCCGGTTGAATCCACTGAATCGACCGCACTGAAACGGCGCTCACGTCTTTAATTTCTAGTCACTTTTAGAAAGGAGGGCGTGATGAACGCCGCAGTTCCGCAAGATCAAGCCAAAGATTTCATCGTCGCCGATATGTCGCTTGCCGCCTGGGGCCGCAAGGAACTCAATATCGCCGAGACCGAAATGCCGGGCCTCATGCAAACCCGCGAAGAGTACAAGGCGCAGCAGCCGCTCAAGGGCGCGCGCATCGCGGGCTCGCTGCACATGACGATCCAGACAGGCGTGCTGATCGAGACGCTCACCGCGCTCGGCGCCGACGTCCGCTGGGCCTCGTGCAACATCTTCTCGACGCAAGACCATGCCGCCGCCGCGATCGCGCAGGGCGGCGTGCCGGTGTTCGCATTCAAGGGCGAATCGCTCGACGAATACTGGGAGTTCTCGCACCGCATCTTCGAATGGCCGAACGGCGAGTTCGCCAACATGATGCTCGACGACGGCGGCGACGCCACGCTCCTGCTGATCCTCGGCTCGAAGGCTGAAAAGGACCGCTCGGTCATCGCCAAGCCGACGAACGAAGAAGAAGTGGCGCTGTACAAGTCGATCGCCGCGCACCTCGACGTCGATCCGCAGTGGTACTCGAAGCGCCTTTCGCACATCCAGGGCGTGACCGAAGAAACCACGACCGGCGTGCACCGCCTGTACCAGATGGAGAAGGAAGGCCGTCTGCCGTTCCCGGCCATCAACGTCAACGACTCGGTCACGAAGTCGAAGTTCGACAACCTGTACGGCTGCCGCGAGTCGCTCGTGGACGGCATCAAGCGCGCGACCGACGTGATGATCGCGGGCAAGATCGCGGTCGTGGCCGGTTACGGCGACGTGGGCAAGGGCTGCGCGCAATCGCTGCGCGGCCTCGGCGCCACGGTGTGGGTCACGGAAATCGATCCGATCTGCGCGCTGCAGGCCGCGATGGAAGGCTACCGCGTCGTGACGATGGAATACGCCGCCGACAAGGCCGACATCTTCGTGACGGCCACGGGCAACTACCACGTGCTGAACCACGATCACCTGAAGGCGATGCGCCACAACGCCATCGTCTGCAACATCGGCCACTTCGACTCGGAAATCGACGTCGCTTCCACGCGTCAGTACCAGTGGGAAAACATCAAGCCGCAGGTCGACCACATCATCTTCCCGGACGGCAAGCGCGTGATCCTGCTGGCCGAAGGCCGCCTCGTGAACCTCGGCTGCGCCACGGGCCACCCGTCGTTCGTGATGTCGAACTCGTTCACGAACCAGACGCTCGCGCAGATCGAACTGTTCACGCAGGGCAAGAAGTACGAGAACAAGGTGTACGTGCTGCCGAAGCACCTCGACGAAAAGGTTGCACGTTTGCACCTCGCGCGCATCGGCGCGAACCTGACCGTGCTGTCGGACGACCAGGCTTCGTACATCGGCGTCGACAAGAACGGTCCGTTCAAGCCGAACCACTATCGCTACTAAGCAGATACAACGCGATACAAAGCGGGATGCCGTTTTAAGCCCGCTTTAAGCGGTCAAGCGGATGCTGACCTCAATCCCTGCGCGCGCCACGTGTGGGGACTGCGGGCGGCATCCGCCGCCGGCACCTGGCGATACAAAAGCAACGACGCAAAAGGAGTCCTTATGACCGTGCTGCTGACCTGGCTGATCAACGCGCTCGCGCTCCTGATCATCACCTGGCTCGTTCCGTCGATCCATATTCGCAGTTTCGGCACCGCGCTCATCGTCGCGATCGTGCTCGGGCTCATCAATGCCGTGCTGCGCCCGCTGCTGATCGTGCTCACGCTGCCCGTGACCATCCTCACGCTCGGTCTCTTCATCCTCGTGGTGAACGCGCTGTGCTTCTGGCTGGCGGCGTCGCTCCTCAAGGGCTTCGAGGTGTCGGGCTTCTGGTCGGCATTTTTCGGCTCGATCCTGTACAGCATCGTGTCGTGGCTGCTGTCGGCGCTGATTTTCGGCAACCGCAGCCTCGGCTGACGCGGGCCGGGTCGCCCACTTTCGCGGCCCGGCCTCACTGGCCTCATCAACATGAAACCGATCGAACTCTCATTCGAATTCTTCCCGCCGAAGACGCCGGACGGCCTGGAAAAGCTGCGCGCTACGCGGGCGGAACTTGCCACGCTCAAGCCGAAGTTTTTCTCGGTGACGTTCGGCGCGGGCGGCTCGACGCAACAGGGCACGCTCGACACCGTCGTCGATATCGCGAAGGCTGGCATCGAGGCGGCGCCGCATCTCTCGTGCATCGGCTCCTCGAAAGAGAGCTTGCGCGCGATTCTCGGCGAGTACCGCTCGCACGGCATCCGCCACATCGTGGCGCTGCGCGGCGACCTGCCCTCGGGCATGGGCGCGGTGGGCGAACTGCGCTACGCGTCGGAACTCGTCGCGTTCATCCGCGAGGAGACCGGCGACGCGTTTCACATCGAAGTGGCCGCGTATCCCGAGTACCACCCGCAGGCGCGTTCGCCGCGTCACGACCTCGAAGCGTTCGCGCAAAAGGTGAAAGCGGGCGCCAATTCGGCGATCACGCAGTACTTCTTCAACGCGGATGCGTATTTCCGCTTTGTCGACGATGCGAAGAAGCTGGGCGTGGACATTCCCATCGTGCCCGGCATCATGCCGATCACGAACTACTCGCAGCTCATGCGCTTTTCGGAGATGTGCGGCGCCGAAGTGCCGCGCTGGGTCGCCAAGCGTCTGGAAAGCTTCGGCGACGACCGGGAGTCGATCCGCGCGTTCGGGCTCGACGTGGTGACCGACCTGTGCCGCCGTCTCGTCGAGGCAGGCGTGCCGGGCATCCACTTCTACACGCTCAACGCGGCGCCGGCCACCAAGGCCATTTGCGAGCGGCTGGGCTTCTAGGGCGCTCACGCTCGACCCACCAAACGGCGACGAACCGCGCGGCTCCCGGACTCCCGGGCCGCGCGGTTTTTTATTGAGACGCGATTGCGCGATTTGCATCAGCAAGGCTGCGCGGCCTGGCTGCGCGTAGCATTACGGCGCGCTATGTTCCTGATCCGGCAAGAAAAAAAGCCGTGAACCCAGGTTGCACCGCAGCATGCTGCAACAATGACGCCTGTCAACCCGGCGTTTTCCACAAGCGACGGGACTTTTTGGCTTGCTTGTGACTGCGGCACGTGCTCAAGTAAGATCGCGCTACGCTGGCGCAAGCCGGCATTGAACTGGAGGAAACATGAAAGAAAACAAACTGTTGCGGGCTGCCCGATTGACGTCTCTCGTGGCGCTCGCAGCGGCATCGATTGCTGGAGCCCCGCTCGCGCACGCCGCGCAAAGCATTCCGAACAAGACGCTCGTCTACTGCTCGGAAGGCAGCCCCGCTGGCTTCGACCCGGCCCAATACACGACCGGCACCGACTTCACCGCGAACACGTTCACCGTCTACAACCGCCTCGTCGAGTTCGAGCGCGGCGGCACCAAGGTCGAACCGGGTCTCGCAGAATCGTGGGACGTGTCCCAGGACGGCAAGACCTACACGTTCCATCTGCGTCATGGCGTGAAGTTCCAGACCACCTCCTTCTTCAAGCCCACGCGCGAATTCAATGCGGACGACGTCGTGTTCTCGTTCGACCGCATGCTCAACCCGAACAATGCGTTCCGCAAGGCCTACCCGGTATCGTTCCCGTACTTCACGGACATGGGCCTCGACAAGCTGATCGCCAAGATCGAAAAGGTCGATCCGTACACGGTCAAGTTCACGCTGAACGAGCCGAACGCGCCGTTCATCCAGAACATGGCGATGGAATTCGCCTCGATCCTCTCGGCTGAATATGCGGATCAACTGATGAAGGCCGGCAAGGCCGCCGACATCAACCAGTTCCCGGTCGGCACGGGTCCGTTCATCTTCAAGAGCTACACGAAGGACGCGACCATCCGCTACGACGGCAACCCCGACTACTGGAAGCCGGGCGCCGTGAAGCTCTCCAAGCTGATCTTCTCGATCACGCCGGACGCCAGCGTGCGCGTGCAGAAGATCAAGCGCGACGAATGCCAGGTGATGAGCTATCCGCGTCCCGCCGACATCGCGCCGCTGAAGGCCGAACCGAACATCGCGATGCCGTCGCAGCCGGGCTTCAACCTGGGCTACCTGTCGTACAACGTCACGCACAAGCCGCTCGATAACGCAGACGTGCGCCACGCGCTCGACATGGCGATCAACAAGAAGGCGATCATCGAGTCGGTGTACCAGGGTGCGGGCCAGCTCGCGACCAACCCGATGCCGCCGACGCAGTGGTCGTACTACAAGAACCTGCCGGCCAATTCGTACGATCCGGAAAAGGCCAAGGCGCTGCTCGCGAAGGCGGGTCAGGGCAACGGCTTCGAGATCACGCTGTGGGCGATGCCCGTGCAGCGCGCCTACAACCCGAACGCGCGCTTGATGGCCGAGATGATTCAGGCCGACTGGGCGAAGATCGGCGTGAAGGCGAAGATCGTGACGTATGAGTGGGGCGAGTACATCAAGCGCGCTCACGCGGGCGAGGACGACTCGATGCTGATCGGCTGGACGGGCGACAACGGCGACCCCGACAACTGGCTCGGCACGCTGCTCGGCTGCGAAGCGGTGAACGGCAACAACTTCGGCAAGTGGTGCTACAAGCCGTTCGACGACCTGATCCAGAAGGGCCGTCAGACCTCGGGCGTGGCGCAGCGCACCAAGTTCTACCAGCAGGCGCAGCAGATCTTCGCGCAGCAACTGCCGTTCTCGCCGATCGCTCACTCGACCGTCTACCAGCCGGTCAGCAAGAAGGTGACCGATATGCGCATCGAACCGCTCGGCTACGCGCGCTTCGACGGCGTGGGCATGCAGTAAGGATAATCGGGTAAGACTTTCCGCTCGGTCCGCATATCAGCCAGGACCGGCGGAAAATGGTCCGGCGAC
This sequence comes from Paraburkholderia sp. CNPSo 3272, assembly GCF_024206495.1. Taxonomy (GTDB): domain Bacteria; phylum Pseudomonadota; class Gammaproteobacteria; order Burkholderiales; family Burkholderiaceae; genus Paraburkholderia. The sequence continues at coordinate 47,580 of NZ_JAMBPQ010000026.1, forward strand.
CGGGGTCACGAGCCCCTGTCGCCGGTTGCGTTTCATTTCAAGCTTTTGGGGGAACACCACATGTTCCGCTTCGTATTGCGCCGCATCGGCATGGTCATACCCACGTTCATCGGTATCACCATCCTTGCGTTCGCACTCATCCACCTGATTCCGGGCGACCCCATCGAAGTGATGATGGGCGAGCGCGGCGTCGATCCGCAAATGCACGCCGAGGCGTTGCATCGCCTGGGACTCGACGAGCCCCTGCCGATGCAGTATGTGCACTACGTCTGGCACGCCGTGCACGGCAATCTCGGCACCTCGATCATCACCAACACGAGCGTGATGGGCGAGTTTCTCGCGCGCTTTCCCGCCACCGTCGAGCTGTCGATCTGCGCGCTCATTTTCGCGCTCGTGATCGGCTTGCCCGCCGGCGTGTTCGCGGCACTGCGGCGCGGCACCGTCGTCGATCACGGCGTCATGGGCACCGCGCTCACCGGCTACTCCATGCCGATCTTCTGGTGGGGGCTCATCCTCATCATGGTGTTCTCGTCGAAGCTCGGCTGGACGCCGGTGTCGGGCCGCATCGCGGTGGAATTCGACATTCCGCACGTGACCGGCTTCATGCTGATCGACTCGCTGCTGCCCGGCACCGACGAAGGCGCGTTCAGGTCGGTGCTGAGCCACCTGATCCTGCCGGCCATCGTGCTCGGCACGATTCCGCTCGCCGTGGTCGCGCGCATGACGCGCTCGTCCATGCTCGAAGTGCTGCGCGAGGACTACATCCGCACCGCGCGCGCCAAGGGGCTTTCGCCCGTGCGCGTGATCGTCGTGCATGCGCTGCGCAACGCGCTCATTCCCGTGGTGACCGTGATCGGCCTGCAGGTCGGCACGCTGCTCGCGGGCGCGGTGCTCACCGAAACGCTGTTCTCCTGGCCCGGCATCGGCAAATGGCTGATCGACGCGATCAGCCGGCGCGACTACCCGGTGGTGCAAGGCGGCATTCTCATGATCGCGACGCTCGTGATCGTCGTGAACCTGTTCGTCGATCTGCTGTACGGCGTGCTCAACCCGCGCATTCGACATACGAGGTAAGCGAGCCATGAAAATGCGAACCCCACAACACCACATTCAACACCAGGAGGCATGATGGCTGACATTCAGAACACCGTGCCTCGCGCCGTTACGCCGCCTTCGGGCCGCGCACTCGTGCTGCGCGAATTCTGGGCGAACTTCTCGCGCAACAGGGGCGCCGTGGGCGCGGGCGTGATCGTGCTCGCGCTGATCGTCATCGCGATCTTCGCGCCGCTCATCGCGCCGCACAGCCCCATCGAGCAATACCGCGACTACGTGAAGATTCCGCCCGCCTGGCTCGACGGCGGCAACTGGAAGTTCATCCTCGGCACCGACGAAGCGGGCCGCGACATCCTCTCGCGTCTCATGTACGGCGCGCGGCTTTCGCTGTGGATCGGCTGCGTCTCGGTCGTGCTCGCGCTGGTTCCGGGCATCGTGCTCGGGCTCGTGGCCGCGTTCTTCGAGAAGTGGGCCGACACGCCGATCATGCGTCTCATGGACGTGCTGCTCGCGCTGCCTTCGCTGCTGCTCGCGGTGGCGGTGGTCGCGATCATCGGTCCGGGTCTCACGAACACGATGCTCGCGATCGCGATCGTGGCGCTGCCCGGCTACGTGCGTCTCACGCGCGGTTCGGCTCTCGGCGAACTGCACAAGGAGTACGTGACCGCTTCGCGCGTGGCCGGTGCCGGCACGCTGCGCCTGATGTTCTCGCAGGTGCTGCCCAACTGTACGGCTCCGCTCATCGTGCAGGCGACACTCGGCTTTTCCTCGGCGATTCTCGACGCCGCCGCGCTCGGCTTCCTGGGCCTCGGCGTGCAGCCGCCGCGTGCGGAGTGGGGCGCGATGCTCGCCTCGGCGCGCGACTACATCGACAGCGCATGGTGGATCGTCACGATGCCGGGTCTGTCCATCCTCATTTCGGTGCTCGCGATCAACCTGCTCGGCGACGGGCTGCGCGACGCGCTCGATCCCAAGCTCAAGCGGATGGCCTGACATGAAAACGACCCCCACACTCCCTTCGGTCGTTGCCCCCCGAGGGGGCGTCAGTCCTCTTGGGGCGGCCCGGCGAGGACTGACATGAACAAAGAACTTTTGACCATCCGTAATCTGGCGGTGAACTTCAACGGCTTGCCCGCCGTTGACCGCGTGAATCTGTCGGTCGCGCCTGGCGAAGTGCTCGGCATCGTCGGCGAATCGGGCTCGGGCAAGAGCGTGACGATGATGGCGCTGATGGGCCTCATCGACGCGCCCGGCAAGGTGACGGCGGATTCGATCACCTTCGACGGCCGCGATCTGCTCAACGCCACGGGCAAGGAGCGCCGCCGCATCGTGGGCAAGGACATCGCCATGGTGTTCCAGGACGCGCTCACGAGCCTGAACCCGAGCTACACCGTCGGCTATCAGATCAAGGAAGTGCTCAAGCTGCACGAGGGCCTGCGCGGCTCGGCGCTGCATGCGCGCGCAATCGAACTGCTCGACCAGGTCGGCATTCCCGACGCGAAGAACCGCATCGACAACTTTCCGCACCAGATGTCGGGCGGCATGAACCAGCGCGTGATGATCGCGATGGCCGTGGCCTGCAACCCGAAGCTGCTGATCGCCGACGAGCCCACCACGGCGCTCGACGTGACGATCCAGGCGCAGATCATGGAGCTGCTCGTGCGTCTGCAGAAGGATCGCGGCATGGCGCTCGTGCTGATCTCGCACGATCTGGCCGTGGTGTCCGAAGTCGCGCAACGCGTGGCCGTGATGTACGCGGGCGAGATCATCGAGACGAACCGCGTGCCGGACATCTTTTCGCGTCCGCATCATCCGTACACGGAAGCGCTGCTCGCCGCGATTCCCGAGCACAACAAGGGGGCGATGCGGCTCGCCGCGCTGCCCGGCATGGTGCCCGGCCGCGACGACCGGCCGAGCGGCTGTCTGTTCGCGCCGCGCTGCAAGTATGTGGTGGACGACTGCATGAAGGCGCGGCCCGCGCTCGACGCGGTGACCGATGAAAGCGGCTACGCGCAAGTGCGCTGCATCAAGCCGCTGAACGCGGCGCTGACTCAATCCAGTGGAGGCGCGCGATGAACGCAGTCCAGCAACACGCGGCTCGTCAGGACCATCAGGACGACAAGGTTCTCATCGCCGACGATCTCAAGAAGCATTACACCGTCAAGCGCGGCATGTTCGGCACGGGCACCGTGAAGGCGCTCAACGGCGTGTCGTTCTCGCTCACGCGCGGGCGCACGCTCGCCGTGGTGGGCGAGTCCGGCTGCGGCAAATCGACGCTCGCGCGCCAGCTCACGATGATCGAGCCGCCCACCGCGGGCAAGCTGACCATCGACGGCGAGGACGTTGCGCACGCAAACGCCGCGAAGATCGCCGCGCTGCGCCGCCGCGTGCAGATGGTGTTCCAGAACCCGTTCGCCTCGCTCAATCCGCGCAAGACCGTGGAGCAGACGCTAGGCGAGCCGCTCGCCATCAACACGCGGCTCACGGCGAACGAGCGCGCGGACCGCATCGCGCACATGATGCGCATCGTCGGCCTGCGTCCCGAGCACGCCAAGCGCTATCCGCACATGTTCTCGGGCGGCCAGCGCCAGCGTGTCGCGATCGCGCGGGCCATGATTCTCGACCCGCAGATCGTCGTGGCCGACGAGCCGGTTTCCGCGCTAGACGTCTCGATCCAGGCGCAGATTCTCAATCTGTTCATGGACTTGCAGGAGCAGTTCCGCACGAGCTACGTGTTCATTTCGCACAACCTGGCCGTGGTCGAACACATTGCCGACGACGTGATGGTGATGTACCTGGGCGGCGTGGCGGAACTGGGCGACAAGGACACGGTGATCTCGCGGCCGCGCCATCCGTACACGCGCTCGCTGCTTTCGGCCACGCCCGCGATCTTCGAAGCGGACCGCCGCGTGAAGATCAAGCTCGAGGGCGAATTGCCTTCGCCGCTGAACCCGCCGTCTGGTTGCACGTTCCATCAACGTTGTCCATACGCAGTCGAGCGGTGTCGTAAGGAAGTGCCTGTTCTTCGCGAAGTGGACGGCCGTCAGGTATCCTGCCATCGTGCAGAGGAGGTGGGGGAAGAGGATGGGCGGCCCATGCCGGCCTGAAGCGACGGCGGCGCGTCGTTTTATTGCTACGCGCCGCCAGTTGATGGGCGGCCGTCGTGCCGCCTTTTTCACTGTTTTTCCCACCGTTTTCTCCGCCGTCCTTTCAATCATTCCGGCTGCCGCGTTTGCCCTGGTGGCCGGGCTGTGTACGGCTGTTCGTGTGACATTCGGTGTGGCTTTCGGTGTGGCATTCGCCGGGGCGTTGCGTGCGGCGTTGAAGAAAGCGTCGAGCGGTGTGGCGCGCGCGGCGCTCACGCTGGTCCTTGCGATCGGCGTGCTCGCAGGCGCCTCGGGCCAGGCGTTCGCTGGCGGCGCCGTCGCCAACACGCCCGGGGTGCACCCGGCCGTGCCCATGCCGCCCGGCTCCGCTCGCGGCGCGAACGGCGGCATCCCCGGCTTTCACGCCGCGCCCGCCGTGCCGAGCTACGCATCGGGCACGACGGCTGGCGGCCCCGTGCGCACGCAGCCTGCGCGCATGCCGTTCTACGTCGCCACGCGCGGCAATCTCACGATCTATCTGCTCGGCACGCTCCATGTGGGCGACCCAGCCGACTACCCACCCGGCCAGCCGTTTCGGCCGCAGATTCTCGCGGCGCTCGCCGCGTCGCCGATTCTCGCGCTCGAGCTTTCCCCCGACGATCTGCTCGTTTCCCAGGACGACGTCTCGAAATACGGGGTGTGCAGACGGCCTTGCCTGCCGGGCCTGTTGCCCGATCCGCTCTGGCAGAAACTCGAGGCGCGCATGCGTGGTAATCCCGAGGCGCTCGCCGAAATCCGCAAGATGCGGCCGTGGCTCGCCTCGCTGCTCGTGGAAACCTACGATTCGCTGAGCGCCGGCCTGCAGACCGAGTACGGCACCGAGGCGCAGTTGCAGAACGTTTTCCTGCGCTGGAAGGGCCGCCGCATCGTCGGGCTGGAGACGCTCGCCGAGCAGATGCGCGCCTTCACGAACCTGAGCCTCGCGCAGCAGCGCGAGATGCTCGCCCAGGACCTCGCGCAGACGCCGGCGCAAAACGTCTCCGACGTGCAGACGCTCCTGCACCTGTGGCGCGTGGGCGACGCCGACGCGATCGCCGCATGGGAAACGGCGCGCACCGAAAAGCTCTCGCACGATGCGCGGGTGGCGGCGTCAGTCGATAACCGCATCGTCTACGAGCGCAACCGGCGCTTCGTTTCGCGCATGCAGCAGTACGTGGCGCCCAGCAAGCCGCTGTTCGTCGCCGTCGGCGCGCTGCACCTGGGCGGACCTAAAGGCGTGCTGCAGCTGCTGCGCCAGCGTGGCTTCAACGTCGACCCGGGTTGAGCCGGGTTGGGTCCTTCGCGCTCGCATCTTGTGCTCGCGCGCGGCCTGAATGTGGAAAAGCCGGCTTTCGCCGGCTCTTCTTGCGAGCGCATGCGTACGCGGGTCAAAACCCGAACACATTCAACAGCACGATATTCGCCACGAGGATGCCGAGCGCCGTCGGCACCTGCACGCGTATCACCGCGTTCTTGTCGGGCAGCTCCAGCAGCGCGGCGGGCACCATGTTGAAGTTCGCGGCCATCGGCGTCATGAGCGTGCCGCAGTAGCCCGAGAACATGCCGATGGCGGCCATCATCGCCGGATTGACGTGGAACACGCCCACCAGCACCGGTACGCCTACGCCGCCCGTCATCACCGGAAACGCGGCGAAGCCGTTGCCCATGATGATCGTGAAGAGCGCCATGCCCACGCAATAGACCACGACGGCGACGAAGCGCACGTCCATGTTGATGTACGACGTCGTCACGTGCGCCACGGCCTTGCCCACGCCCGCGTCCGAGAACACGAGGCCGAGCATGCCGAGCATCTGCGGCAGGACGGCGGCCCACGAGAGAGCGTCGACGAGTCGGCGCGTTTCCTTCATCGACTGGCCGACGCTGTCGCGCGTGATGATGCAGGCAATCGCGAGCGCGATCACGCAGCCAATGCCGAAGCCGATCAGCGTGACGTTCTTGGGGTCGAAGAGCGGCTTGCCGCCGAATACGAGATGGCTGGCCGCGAGCGTGAGCACGACGGTGATGACGGGAATGGTGAGCGCGGGCACGAAGAGCTTGTTGCCCAGTCGTTTCGCGCTGGCGATACGCGTTTCGAGCGCGAGCACCTTGGGCTTCGCGGCCGTCACGCCGCCGACGCCGGCGATCAGCGCCATGGCGAGCACGAGCACGCCCACGACTTCGGCGGGCAGCAAGTCGCCGACTAGAAAGATGAGCGCGTAGAGCAGCCAGAAGCCGCCCGCGGTGAAGCGGCGCGGATGCTCGCGGTCCATCACGATCATGCCGCCGACGATGAGCAGCACGATGCCGAGCAGCCAGAAGAGCCAATTGAGGGTGAGCGTCATGCTTCGTCTCCCTGTGCGCGGTTTGCAGCCTTGGCGTCGACCCCGTTGCGCATGGCGCCCAGTTCGCGTTCGAGTTTGCGGTCGAGCAGCCAGAGCCGGAAACCGTGAATCAGAAACGCGCAGATCGCCGTGGGTATGCCCCAGAACGCCACGTGGATCGGCTCGACCGAAACGCCCGCTTCCTTGAGCAGCGTGACCATCAGCACGATGGCGCCGAACGCGACGAAGATGTCCTCGCCAAAGAAGAGACCCACGTTGTCGGTCGCGGCCGAGTAGGCGCGCAGCTTGTAGCGCACGGCGTCGGAGAGCTTGCCGAAGCGGTTTTCGGTGGCGCCTTCGGCCATCGGCGCGATGAGCGGGCGCACCATCTGCGGATGGCCGCCGAGGCCCGTCAAGCCGACGGCGGCGGTCAGCTCGCGCACGAGCAAATAGACGACGAGCAGACGCCCGGCGGTGGCCGCCTTGATGCTGCCGATCCAGATCTGCGCGCGCTCACGCAGGCCGTGGCGCTCGAGCAGCCCGATCACGGCGAGCGGCAACAGGATGATGAGGGGAATGTTGCGGGTCTTGATGAAGCCGGTGCCGATGGCGGCGAGAATCTTCGCGACCGGAAAGCCGCCGGCGAAACCAGTGACGACGGCCGCCGCGGCGACGATCAGCATCGGATTGAAGCGTAACAGGAAGCCGGCGATGATGACGGCCACGCCGATCAGCGGCCATAAGTTGACGGTGCTCTGCATGTGGATCTCCAAACGTATTGGCTTGTCATTGATTGCCGCGGATAGCGGCGTTGACTTCACGGCTCTGATGGCCGTTCGCACAACTACGAACCTGCTGGGTGCAACTACGAACCTGCTCGGTACAACTACGCCTGGCAAGCTTGCGCTGCCGGGGGATTGCCTTGTGAAAACCTTCGGTGATACGGCTCGAGCGGCGCGCGGCGCATGCCGCGCGCTTTGCTGCGTTAAAACTTGCGCGCGTCAGGCTTCGCCGGCCCCCGCCGCGCGCACGCCGATGCCTGCGTCGTCGAGCGCCGTGCGAATGCGCCGCGCGAATGCGAGCGCATGCGGGCCGTCGCCGTGCAGGCAAATGGTCTGCGCATTGAGCGGCACCCAGGCGCCGTTGACGGCCTGCACGCGCTGCTCGCGGATCATCGCGAGCGTGCGTGCGAGCACGGTGTCTTCGTCGTCGAGCAACGCGCCCGGCTCGCTGCGCGGCACGAGCGAGCCGTCCGCGCGATAGCCGCGGTCGGCGAACACTTCCTCGATCGCGACGAGCCCTGCCTCGCGCGCCGCCGTCACGAGGCCGCTGCCCGCGAGCGCGAACACCGTCACGGACGGATCGAAGTCGTGCACCGCGGAGACGATGGCCTCGGCGATCTGCGGGTCACGCGCGGCCTGGTTGTAGAGCGCGCCGTGCGGCTTCACGTGGGCGATGCGGCCGCCTTCGGCCTGGGCGATGGCGGAGAGCGCGCCGAGCTGATACAGCACGCCCGCGTAGATTTCCTCGGGCGGCAGGTTCATCTCCTTGCGGCCGAAGTTCTCGGGGTCGTTGAAGCTCGGATGCGCGCCGATCGACACGCCTTTCTCCACGGCCCAGCGCACGCATTCGCGCATGGCGTTGGCGCCGCCCGCGTGCCAGCCGCACGCGATGTTGGCGGAGCTCACGAGGTCGAGCAGCGCCTCGTCGGAGCCGCAGCCTTCGCCGAGATCGGCGTTCAGATCGATGGTGGTCATGATGTGTTCCTCTTGCTGCTCGTCTTACCGATGGTGCTTGAAAATCACGCGCTCGCGGCCGCGTTCGCGCGGCGGCTCGCAAGGCGTTCGTCGTGCATGGCGATCGCGGTGTCGATCTGCCGCAAATACGCTCGTTCCTCTTCCAGCGCCACACGCGCGGCGGCCGGCGTCGCTTCCACGAAACGCACGCCCCCCGTGAGCCGCACCTGGGCGAGCTTCCACCAGTCGGCGCGAATCACGGAGCCAATCTTCGGGTAGCCGCCCGTGGTCTGCGCGTCGGCCATCAGCACGATGGGCTGGCCGCTCGGCGGCACCTGGATCGTGCCCGGCAGCACCGCGTGCGAGAGCAGATCCGCGCCGTTCTCGCGCGCGAGCGGCGTTCCCGTGAGCCGAAAGCCCATGCGGTTGCTGTTGGGCGTGATCTGCCATTCATCGGACCAGAGCGCGCGCTGCGCCTCGGGTGTGAAGCTGTCGTACTCGGGGCCGCGCAGCACGCGCACGGGCACGGCCCAGGCCATGCCGTCCGGATGGCGTCCGCGCCGGTGATGCGGCTCGTCCGCGAGCGCGAAGTTGCACCACACGGGCGCCTTCACGCCGAAGGCCGGCGCGCCGGGGTCGAGCGCGGCGCGCTCGCGGCCAGGCGCGAACGAGGCGCCCGTGGCGAGGCGGTCGCCGTCCTTGAGCGCGCGGCCCGCGAGGCCGCCGAAGCCCGCCGCGAGGTCGGTGCTGCGCGAGCCGAGCATGGGCAGCACGTCGACGCCGCCGGCCACGCAGACATAGGCGCGCATGCCGCGCTTCGCGCCGTTCAGCACGAGTTCCTCGCCGGCGGCCACGGGCAGGCTCCACCACGACCAGACCGGGCGGGCGCCGAGCGTCGCGCCGAAGTCGGTGCCGGTGATGGCGATGCGTGTGGCGCGCGCGAAACGCAGGGCGACAGGGCCGAAGGTGATTTCCACGCCGGCGGCGTCGGCCCGGTTGCCGACGAGGCGGTTGCCCACTTCGAGCGCGAGCGTATCGAGCGCGCCGCCGGTGGCGACGCCCAGATGCCGGTAGCCGGGGCGGCCGAGATCCTGGACCGTGGTGAGCAGGCCCGCGCGCAGTACTTCGATCATGCGTGGAGCTCCGCGATGGTGAAACGCACGCGGTCGCCTGGCATGAGCAGCGAAGGCGGATTGCGCGAAGGGTCGAACAGCTTCGCGGCGGTGCGGCCGATCAGTTGCCAGCCGCCTGGCGAGGCGGCCGGATAAATGCCCGTCTGCTCTCCGCCAATGCCCACCGATCCGGCCGGGACGGCCAGGCGCGGCTCGCGGCGGCGCGGCGTGTGCAGCGCGGGTTCGAGGCCGCCGAGATAGGCGAAGCCGGGCTGAAAGCCGAGGAAGAACACCGTATAGACGCCCGCCGCATGGCGCGCGGCGACGTCGGCGGCCGCAAGCGCGCAGTGCTGCGCGACCGCTTCGAGATCGGGGCCGTCTTCACCGCCGTAGACCACCGGGACCTCGACTTCGCGGCCTGCCGCGCTCGCGTCCTCGGCCTCGCTCCAGGCATCGCGCAGGGCGAGCGCGAGCGCCGCGGCGTCGGCCGAGAGCGGATCGAAGGTGATCGTCAGGTTGTTCATGCCGGGCACCACTTCGCGCACCGGCGCCCAGCCGCGCGCGAGCGCGGCCACCGCCCAGACGCGGCGCTGGACCTCGAGCGTGGCGGGCGGCGGCGCTTCGCAGACGAGCGCTTCGTCACCGAGAGGAAAAATGCGAGGGTAAGAATTCGGCATGTTGGATCGATCAGGGGACGGTTCGACCGGTCGAGAATTGGGCGCATCGGGACGGCCGGTGCCGTTCCTTCCTAGCGTACATTGTCGATAAATTATCCACAAATTATCAATAAGCGTTTTCGCCAGGCGCACGGCAAACGCGCTGCATTTACACTCACGCCACGCCGCTTTGCCTTTTCGAACACCGACTACCGGGTTATCTGCCATGTCGCGCCAGCCGACCAAGATCGTTTCGTCCGAACATCTCGTCTCCGAGTCGAGCGCCGAGCTTTCCGAGTTCGAGTACGCGCTCATCATGGCGAGCAATGCGTTCAACCGCTGGATGGTGCGCTGCATGTCGGCGGCGGGGGTGAAGGACATGACGCCGATCGAGGTGTCGCTGCTCCATCACGTCGGCCATCGCGAGCGGCGCAAAAAGCTCGCGGATATCTGCTTCGTGCTCAATATCGAGGACACGCACGTGGCCACGTATGCGTTGAAGAAGCTCGTCTCAAGAGGGTATGTAAAAAGCGAAAAGACCGGCAAGGAAGTCTTCTTTTCGGTCACGCCGGAGGGCCAGGCGCTGTGCCTGCGCTATCGCGACGTGCGCGAGAGTTGCCTCATCGCGACGCTCAAGGAAAGCGGCCTCACGAACCAGCAGATCGGCGACGCCGCGCAACTCATGCGCAATGCGTCGGGGCTCTACGACACGGCCGCGCGCGCGGCGGCCTCGCTCTGAGCAGCCAACGCGCTTTCAGCGCTCGCGTGAACGCTGGCAAAGATGCGTGGCCGCTTCGGTCAAAACGGCGTCGAGCGGCAGGTCGTGCGCCTCGCGCGCAAGCACGCCGTCGTCGATGCGGCATGCTTCATACGCAATGCCAACTGTGACGGGCAACGCAACGCCCGGCCATGCGGCCAGCGTGCGGTCGTAGTAGCCGCCGCCGTAACCGAGGCGATAGCCGTCGCGATCGAAACCCACGCAGGGCACGAGGAGAAGATCGGGCACGATCACTTGCTGCGCTTGCGGCTCGAGGATTCCGTGATGGCCTTCGCGCATCGGTGCATCGGGCGTCCAGGCGTGAAAGACGAGCGGCGTATGGCGCTCGGGAATGGCGGGCAGGGCGGCGCGGCGTGACGCATCGGCGGCGAGCCAGGCAGTGATCCAGGCGCGCGCATCGAACTCGCCGCGCAAGGGCCAGTAGAACCCGATCGAGAGCGGTGAAAATTGCGCGACGAGCGCATCGAGTCGAGCCGCGAGTGCCGCACCGATTGCCACGTCGGAAGCGGCTTCAATTCGCCGAGGAAGCAGCCTTGCACGCCAGTCCTTTTTGGATTCCGTGTGAGGGTTGCATGCTATGCTTGGGTTCACCTCGCGCTCCAGAAATAACGATGTCCAAACGCCTTGTCCGAGTATATCGCGTGGTCGGTCTCGCACTGACTGCCGCGGCACTCGTAGCATGCAGCACGGCGGACGCCGTGCGCCCCGTCGCACTGCCCGTAGGCGCAGTCCTTTCCAGTGACGATCAGACTTTCATCCAGCTTCGCGAAGCCGCGCGCAACAACGATCCGGCGCGCGCCGCGCAACTCGCTGCGATGATTCCGGATTACCCGGCGCCGTCGTACCTCGAATACTTTCAGCTCAAGCCGCAGCTGTTCGATTCGCAGGGCCATGCGCGCATCGACGCGCCCGATGCGCCGGTGCTGTCGTTCCTCCAGCGCTACGACGGCCAGGCGATCGCCGACCGCATGCGCAACGACTATCTGACCGTGCTCGGGGCGCGCCACGACTGGGCGAACTTCGACCAGCAATATTCGCGCTTCGTGCTTAACGACGACACGCAGGTGAAGTGCTACGCGCTGGAGTCGCGCGCGGCGCGCGGCGAGAACGTCGCGAACGACGCGCGTGCGCTGCTCACGGAGCCGCGCTATTACGGCGACGGCTGCGTCGATCTCATCACCGCGCTTGCCATCAAAGGCCAGTTCTCGAGCGATGACGTGTGGCAGCAGATCCGCCTCGCCTACGAGCAGAACCAGACCTCGACCGGCGCGAAGCTGCTCGACGGCCTTTCGCAGCGCCCCGACCCGACCGCGTTCAGCCAGGCCGTGAGTACGCCGCCGCTCACGCTCGCGCAAGGCGTTACCGCCGACCCGCAGTCGCACCAGCTCGCGCTACTCGCCGTCACCGTGATGGCGGCCAACGATCCGGCCATGGCGGCGGCCACCTTCGCCACCGTCGCACCCCAGCTCAGTTCGCCGGAGCGCGCGACAGGCTGGGGCACGATCGGCTATCAAGGGGCGTTGAAGCGCCTGCCCGCTTCGCTCGGCTGGTATCGCCTCTCGGCCAATGCGCCTCTCTCGAACCCGGCCTACGAATGGCGTACGCGCGCCGCGCTGCTGGGCGGCGACTGGACCATGGTGCGCTGGTCGATCGAACAGATGCCGGCCGCGCTGCGCGCGCAGCCGTCGTGGGTGTACTGGCACGCACGCGCGCTCAAGCAGGCCGGCGAAGCGGGCGCAGCGAACCAGGAATTCGCGTCGATTTCGCAGGGCTATAACTTCTACGGCCAGCTCGCCACCGAAGAACTCGGCCAGAAGATCACCATCCCGCCGAAGACCACGGTGAGCGACGCGGACATCGCCCAGGCTGCGCAAACGCCGGGCTTCGCGCTCGCGCAGCGCTTCTATGCGCTCAATCTGCGGCTCGAAGGCAATCGCGAATGGAACTGGCCGCTGCGCGGCATGAGCGATCGGCAACTGCTCGCCGTCGCCGAATACGCGAAGCGCATCCAGCTGCTCGATCGCACCGTCAACACGGCCGACCGCACGCAAACGGAGCACGACTTCTCGCTGCGCTATCTCGCGCCGTTCCGCGACGTCGTGGAGCGCGACGCGCAAACCAACGGCCTCGACATCGAATGGGCCTACGGCCTGATTCGCCAGGAATCGCGTTTCATTCTCAATGCGAAGTCGGGCGTGGGCGCGAGCGGCCTCATGCAGATCATGCCGGCCACGGCGCAGATGGTGGCGAAGAAGATCGGCCTCGGGCCCCTGTCGCGCGACCAGCTCAACGATCTCGACACCAATATCCTGCTCGGAACGAACTATTTGTCGATGATCTACAATCAGTTCGACGGCTCTGCTGTGCTCGCCACCGCGGGCTACAACGCCGGGCCGGGCCGCCCGCGCGCATGGCGCCAGACTTTGCAGGGCGGCGTCGAGGGCGCCATCTTCGCGGAAACCATTCCGTTTCAGGAAACCCGCGATTACGTAAAAAACGTGTTGTCGAACACGGTCTACTATGCGGCGCTGTTCGAGGGCCGTCCGCAATCGCTGAAGGCGCGTCTCGGCTATATCTCGCCGTAAGCGCCGGGCCGCTGGGCCGCGCCGCTTCCCTTCATACGGAAACCGCGCGGCGTGACGGCACGCTGCGTGCTCCGTTGTCTGATTGGCGCGCTGCGGGACGAACCGGACCTCGTACGCGGCGGCGCCGTCTGCCCGAGGAGGTCGAAGATGCGACATCAAGCCATTGCGGTCATCGGCGGTTCGGGATTCATCGGCAGCCATCTCGTCAACGCGCTCGTCGAGGCGGGCAAGGACGTGCGCGTCGCCACCCGACGCCGCTACAACGCCCGCCATCTCACCCTGCTGCCCGTCGACGTGATCGAGGCCGATGTGTCCGATCCGGTCGCGCTCGCGGCGTTCGTCGAAAACGCGGACGCGGTCATCAATCTTGTCGGCACGCTCAACGGCGGGCGCGGCGATCCCTACGGCCCCGGCTTCGCGAAGCTGCACGTCGACTTGCCGACGAAGATCGTCGCCGCCTGCGAGGGCAAGGGCGTGCATCGCCTGATCCACGTGAGCGCCCTCGGCGCCGACCCGCGCGGGCCGAGCATGTACCTGCGCTCCAAGGGCGACGGCGAGAAAGCCGTGCACGCGGCCCCGGCGCTCGCCACGACCATCTTCCGGCCTTCCGTCGTGTTCGGTCCCGAGGACACCTTTCTCAACCGTTTCGCGCTCCTGCAGCGGCTCTTCCCGATGATCCCGCTCGCCATGCCCGAGGCGAAGTTCCAGCCGGTGTTCGTGGGCGATGTGTCGAAGGCGATCGTCAACGTGCTCGATCTCGACGCCGCGAGCGGGCACACTTACGAACTCGGCGGCCCGACGGTCTACACGCTCGAACAGTTGCTGCAGTATTGCGGGGAAGTGGTGGGCCGGCACGCGCGCATCGTGCGGCTGCCCGACGCGTTTGGCCGCCTGCAGGCGCTCTCGTTCGAAATGGCGCCGGGCGTGCCGGTCCTCACGCGCGATAATCTGGATTCGATGAAGGTGGACAGCGTGCTGACCGGGCCGCTCGCCCCCGAGCTCGATATCGAGCCCGCGAGCATCGAGACGATCGCGCCGCTCTATCTCGCCGACGCCTCGCTGCGTTCGCGGCTGAACATCTTTCGCGCCAGTGCCGGCCGATAGCCGTAAGCGGACTATCAGCCGGCGCTTATTCAACTCACAACGGTCATTGGAACAATGAAGCTCGTAATCGGAGACAAAAACTATTCGTCGTGGTCGATGCGCCCGTGGGTGCTGCTCAAGCACTTCGGCATCGCGTTCGAGGAGGTGCTGATCGAGCTCGACGAGCCGGCCACCAGGTCGTCGATCCTCGCGTTCTCGGCCTCGGGCAAGGTGCCGTGCCTCGTCGGCGACGACGGCTTCGCCGTGTGGGATTCGCTTGCGATTGCCGAGACGCTCGCCGAGCGCTTCCCCCAGCACGCGCTGTGGCCGCGCGACGCGAACGCGCGCGCCCGCGCCCGCAGCGTCAGCGCGGAGATGCATTCGGGCTTCGGCGAAGTGCGCAACCACATGCCGATGAACATCCGCAAGGTGAAGCCAGGCGCAGGTGCAACGCCGGGCGCACTCGCCGACGTCGCGCGCATCGACGCGCTCTGGCGCGAATGTCTCGCCGCGAGCGGCGGGCCGTTCCTGTTCGGCGAGTTCAGCATTGCCGACGCGATGTACGCGCCGGTCGTCATGCGCTTCAACAGCTACCAGCCGAAGCTCTCGCCCGAAGCGGCGGCGTACGCGCAGCGGGTGAGCGCACTGCCCGCGGTGATCGAGTGGGTCGAGGCGGCGCGCCGCGAGACGCACATCGTCGCCGACGACGAACGCGACGACGAATGAAGATCTATGTCGTAGGCGGCGCGATCCGCGACGAGATGCTCGGGCTGCCCGTACGCGACCGCGACTATGTCGTGGTGGGCGCGACGCCCGAGCAGATGGCCGCGCAGGGCTATCGTCCGGTGGGCAAGGACTTTCCGGTCTTTCTGCATCCCGAAACGCATGCGGAGTACGCGCTCGCGCGCACCGAGCGCAAGACGGCGGCGGGCTATCACGGCTTCCAGTTTTTCTACGCGCCTGACGTGACGCTCGAGGAAGATCTCGCGCGGCGCGACCTCACCATCAACGCGATGGCGCGCGAAGTGCAGCCGGGCGGCGTGCTCACGGGGGAGGTCGTCGATCCGTTCGGCGGCGCGCGCGATCTCGAGGCGCGCGTGTTCCGCCACGTGAGCGACGCGTTTCTCGAAGACCCCGTGCGCATTCTTCGTATCGCGCGATTCGCCGCGCGATTCGCCGATTTCACCGTCGCGCCCGAAACGCTCGAACTCATGCGCGAGATGGTCGCATCAGGCGAAGTCGATTCACTCGTGCCTGAGCGCGTCTGGCAGGAAATCGCCCGCGGTCTCATGGAAGCGAAGCCCTCGCGCATGTTCGAGGTGCTGCGCGATTGCGGCGCGCTCGCGCGCGTGCTGCCCGAGGTCGACGCGCTGTGGGGCGTACCGCAGCGCGCCGACTATCATCCGGAAATCGATACGGGCGTGCATGTGATGATGGTGATCGACCATGCGGCCGCGCAGGGCTACACGCTGCCGGTGCGCTTCGCCGCGCTCACGCACGATCTCGGCAAGGGCACGACGCCCGAGGACGTGCTGCCGCGTCACATCGGCCACGAAGGGCGCAGCGTCGATCTGCTCAAGCCGCTGTGCGACCGTCTGCGCGTGCCCAACGACTGCCGCGAGCTGGCGGTGCTGGTCGCGCGCGAGCACGGCAACGTCCATCGCGTGATGGAGATGGGCGCGGCGGCGCTCGTGCGCATGCTCGAACGTTGCGACGCGCTGCGCAAACCCGCGCGTTTTGCCGAGGCGCTGCAGGCCTGCGAGGCGGATTTGCGCGGGCGGCTGAACTGGGAGAACGCGCCTTACCCGCAGGCGGAGCGCCTGCGCGTCGCGCTCGTGGCTGCGCGCGGCGTCGATGCGGGGGCGATTGCGCGCTCGATCGAACACGGCGGCGCCGAGAAGATCAAGGAAGCGGTGCACGAGGCGCGCGTGGCGGCGGTGGAAGGCGCGCTCGCTACGGCTTGATCGGTTGCGCGCTCCCTCAGAGCGCGCGCACGATAAACGAAAGCGCCATCGAAAGCACGAGCGTCGACATGAAGGGCAGCGGATACTCGCGGCCGAAAATGCGCAGCGTGATGTCGCCAGGCAGGCGCCCGATGCCGAGCTTTCTGAGCCACGGCTGGGCGCTCGAGAGGATCGCCACGGCGATGAAGGTGGTGAGAAACCAGCGGATCATGGTTGCGTGGCGTGAGCCTCAGAGTGTATGGCTGCGGTCGCCGCGCGCGAACGCCGCGATGGTCTCGTCGATGCCGCGCGAAAACGCGATCACCTTGAACAGCTCGCCCATCTCGCTCTCCGATACGAGTTTCTGCACCGCGTTCGCGGCGGGCAGGAAGCGCTGCACGTCGTGCGGATCGATCTCGCTCAGCACGTCGGTGATGCCCGCGTTCATCAGAAAGCGCGCCTGCGTGGTGTAGCCGAGCAGCTCCGCGCCCGCTTCGACGCCCGCTTCGGCAATGCCCGTGAATTCCACGTGCGCGGTGATGTCCTGCAAACCGGGATAGAGGAACGGGTCGCCATGCGCGCGGTGCCGGTAGTGGCACATCAGCGTGCCTTGCGCGCGCTGCGCATGGTAGTACTCGTGGCGCGGAAATCCGTAGTCGATGAAGAACGCCGCGCCGCGCTGGAGCATCGCGCACACGGTGCGCGTGAAGGCGAGTGCGGCTTCGTGCGTTTCGGTCACGTAGTCTTCGCTGCCTTCCACGCCTGCGAGCGCGCTCTCGGGCCAGTTGGCATCGCGCCCGGAGTTCGCCGGCTGATCGGAAAAGACGAAGGCGCCTTCTGCGTTCGCGCTCACGCCGCGCTCGTGCCATACCGCGTCCTTGCGCGAGAAGAGGCGCACCGGCATGGCGTCGAGCACCTCGTTGCCGATCACCACGCCTTCGAACTGCGCGGGCAGCGCATCGAGCCACGTTACGCGACTCAGCAGTGCCGGCGCGAGCTGCGCGATGGTCTTGCGCTGGCGTTCGCGCAACTCGCCGGACAGATCGACGATGGCGTAGGAGTCGAACGCCACGCCTGCTGCGTCGAGTGCGAGCATCACGCCCGCCGCGAGGCGGCCCGTGCCCGCACCGAACTCCATCAGGCGGTGCGTGCCGCTGGCGGCGAGCGCTTCGCCCACGGCGCGCGCGAGCGTTGCGGCAAACAGCGGCGAAAGCTCGGGTGCGGTCACGAAGTCGCTGCCGTCATCGGCGAACAGGCCGAACTTGCGCGCGCCGCCGCCATAGTAGCCGAGTCCCGGCGCGTAGAGTGCGCGCTCCATGTAGCGGTCGAACGGGAGCCACCCGCCCGCCGCGGCGATCTCGGCGCGCAACGTGGCCGCGAGTGCCTCGGACTGTGCGAGCGCGATCGGCTCGGGAACAGGTAAACTATCGGGTTCGTGAGCTTTCGGATTCATCCCGGCATTGTAAATGAGCGCAACTCCCGGCATCCGCCCGGCTGACGCCGACCTGAGCGCATCCTGCGAAGGATCGCGCCCCGATTCTGACGTAGCGGCGCCCGTCGTGCTGGTCACGGGCGGAGCGCGCCGCATTGGCCGCGAGTTCTCGCTCGGCTTTGCGGCGCGCGGCTGGGACGTCGCGGTCCATTACGGCGAGTCGCGCGAAGCCGCCGACGAAGTCGTCGCGCAGATCGCGGCGCTGGGCCGCCGGGCCGTGGCGCTGCACGCCGACCTTGGCGACGAAGCCCAGGTGGCCCGGCTCGTGCCGGACTGCACGGCGGCGCTCGGTCGTCCCGCGTGCGTGCTCAACAATGCGTCGCGCTTCGACGAGGACACGGCGCAGGATGTGGGCTACACGAAGCTGCTGCAGCTCATGGCGATCAACGTGGGCGCGCCGCTCGTGCTCTCGCGCATGCTGTACGAGGCAACGCCCGAAGCGGCGGCGGACGACGAGACGCTGCGCCCGTGTGTGATCAACGTGCTCGACCAGAAGCTGTACAACATGAATCCCGACTATCTGTCGTACACGCTGACGAAGGCCGCGCTGCAGAACGCCACCGTCGCGCTCGCTCAGGCGCTCGCGCCGAAGGTGCGCGTGGTGGGGCTCGCGCCCGGCCTCACGCTGCAGTCGGGCGACCAGACGCCGGCGAGCTTCGCCGCCGCGCATCAGGTCACGCCGCTCAAGCGCGCGTCGCGGCCCGCCGATCTCGTGGAAGCCGCGCTGTATCTGGCGCGGGCAACCGGCGTGACCGGCACGACGCTCGTCGTGGACGGCGGCCAGCATCTCCTGCCGCTGCCCCGCGACGTGATGTTTTTGACGGGCGGCTGACGCCCGAACGTGGATTGCATCTAGTTTTGCAACTAAATGCATAGCCCGCTGCGCGCAGAACGGCGAGCCAGCGGTGCTGACGAAGACAAAGGAATGCAAGCCGCCGCGCACGAGCGGTTTTGCAGACCGGCTGAACGACCCGCCGGGCGCGCCGCGCCGGCATACGTGCGAGAGAACGCACGCTTTTATCGACTGGAACCTGTATGTCCACCGTTTTGCTCCACCCCCGGCTCGCCGATTGCCGCCGGCTTTTCCTGCGCGACTACGAAGTGCACATCAACATCGGCGTGCATGAGTTCGAGAAGCGCGGCGAACAGCGCGTCGTCATCAATGTCGACCTGTTCGTGCCGCTTGCTTCGACCACGCCGCACGAGGACAAGCTGCGCGAAGTCGTGGACTACGACTTCATGCGCTCGACCGTTGCCGAACGCGTGGGCAAGGGTCATATCCATCTGCAGGAGACGCTCTGCGACGATCTCGCCGCGGCGCTGCTTTCGCACGAACTCGTGCGCGCGGTGCGCGTCTCGACCGAGAAGCCCGACGTTTATCCGGACTGCGACGCGGTGGGCGTCGAGGTCTTTCGCATCAAAGAGGACTGATTCATGAACGCCCCCGAAACGCTACCCGTTGGCGAGGACGCCGCGACCGAAGAGACGGGCCGCCAGGTGCTCACGCGCCGCGAGCAGAAGGAAGCCTACGAGAACAACAAGCTGTTCAAGCGCATCGTGCGTCAGGTCGGCCAGGCGATCGGCGACTACAACATGATCGAGAACGGCGACAAGGTCATGGTTTGCCTGTCGGGCGGCAAGGACAGTTACGCGTTGCTCGACGTGCTGCTGCGCCTGCGCGAGCGCGCACCGATCGACTTCGACATCGTGGCCGTGAACCTCGACCAGAAGCAGCCGGGCTTCCCGGAGCACGTGCTGCCCGAATATCTCGACAAGGTAGGCGTGCCGTACCACATCGAGAACCAGGACACGTACAGCATCGTCAAGCGCCTCGTACCCGAGGGCAAGACCACGTGCTCGCTGTGCTCGCGTCTGCGTCGGGGCATTCTGTACCGCGTGGCGGGCGAACTGGGCGCGACCAAGATCGCGCTCGGCCATCACCGCGACGACATTCTTCAGACGTTGCTGCTGAACCTGTTCTACGGCGGCAAGCTCAAGGGCATGCCGCCCAAGCTGCAGTCCGACGACGGCAAGAACGTCGTGATCCGGCCGCTTGCCTATGTGAAGGAAACCGATCTCGAGAAGTACGCGGTGCTGCGCGAATTCCCGATCATTCCATGCAACCTGTGCGGCAGCCAGCCGAACCTGAAGCGCGCGGAGATGAAGGCGCTGATCCGCGAGTGGGACAAGCGCTTCCCGGGCCGCGTGGAGAACATGTTCAACGCGCTAGGCAACGTCGTGCCTTCGCACCTCATGGACGCGAACCTGTTCAACTTCGCGGACCTGCGCGCGACGGGCGTGGCCGATCCGGCCGGCGACATCGCGTTCGACGAAGAGCCGTGTTCCACCGACCCGGTGCCAGCGGAAGGCACGGCGATCAAGTTCACGCCGTTCGACGATCTTTGAGCCTACTTCAGATCGTCTCTGTGGTTCTGAAACGCTCCGACCCCGCATCGGAGCGTTTTTACTTCCGCCTGCCGATCCGAAGAAAAGCAGTTGTAAAACAGTGTTTTTCGGGGCACGAGAGCCCGGCCGGCCGGCGTGTCGGGGATATCCCGCATGCTAAAATCGGCCGCTTCATCCTCATTCAGTCACTGATGCAATGAACATCGTGATCCTCGCGGCAGGCATGGGCAAACGCATGCACTCCGCGCTGCCGAAAGTGCTCCATCCGCTCGCCGGCAAGCCGCTCCTCTCGCACGTCATCGATACTGCCCGCACGCTGTCGCCCACTCGCCTCGTCGTCGTGGTCGGCCATGGCGGCGAAGCCGTGCGCGAAGCCGTCGGCGCGCCCGACGTCCAGTTCGCGCTGCAGGCGCAGCAGCTCGGCACGGGCCACGCGCTCGCGCAGGCGCTGCCGCTCCTCGACGCGAACGTGCCCACGCTCGTGCTCTACGGCGACGTGCCGCTCACGCGCGCGTCGACGCTCAAGCGTCTCGTCGAGACCGCTGGCGAGAACGGCTACGGCATCCTCACCGTCACGCTCGGCGATCCGACCGGTTACGGCCGCATCCTGCGCGACGCAGCGGGCAAGGTCGAGCGCATCGTCGAGCAGAAGGACGCGAACGAAGCGCAGCGCAAGATCGCCGAGATCAACACGGGGATCGTCGTGACGCCGACCGCGCCGCTCGCGGACTGGCTGGCCGCGCTGAAGAACGACAACGCGCAGGGCGAGTACTACCTCACCGACGTGGTGGAAGCCGCGATCGCCGCCGGTCATCCGGCCGTGACCGCGCAGCCCGACGAAGAATGGGAAACGCTCGGCGTGAACAGCAAGCAGCAGCTCGCCGAACTCGAGCGCGTGCATCAGCGCAACGTGGCCGAAGCGCTGCTCGTGGCGGGCGTGACGCTCGCGGACCCGGCGCGCATCGACGTGCGCGGCTCGCTCACCTGCGGGCGCGACGTGTTCATCGACGTGAACTGCGTATTCGAAGGCGAGGTGACGCTCGCGGACAACGTGAGCGTGGGCCCGAACTGCGTGATTCGCAGCGCGTCGATCGGCGCGGGCACGCGCGTGGACGCCTACACCCATATCGAAAACGCGGCGGTCGGCGCGAACGCGGTGCTCGGGCCTTATGCGCGCCTGCGTCCCGGCGCGAAGCTCGCCGATGAAGTTCACGTAGGCAACTTCGTCGAGGTGAAGAACGCGAACATCGGCGTGGGCTCGAAGGCGAATCACCTGAGCTACGTGGGCGATGCCGATGTCGGCGCAGGCGTGAACATCGGCGCGGGCACCATCACCTGCAATTACGACGGCGCGAACAAGCACCGCACGATCATCGAGGACAACGTGTTCGTGGGTTCGGATACGCAGCTCGTCGCGCCCGTGCGCGTGGGGCGCGGCGTGACCATCGCGGCGGGCACGACGGTGTGGAAGGACGTGCCGGAAGCCACGCTCGCGCTCAACGAAAAAACGCAGATCGCCAAAACCGGCTACGTTCGCCCGGTGAAGAAAAAGAACTGAACGGTTGAAACCCGGCGCCGCATATCGCGCGACAAGCGCGCGGCGCCCACGCCTCTCATTGCAAAGGATCGAATCCATGTGCGGCATCGTCGGCGCGGTAGCGCTTCGTAACATCGTTCCTGTCCTGATCGAAGGACTGCGGCGGCTCGAATATCGCGGCTACGACTCGTGCGGCGTGGCCGTCGTGACGGCCGACGGCCCGCAGCGCGTGCGCAGCGTGGCGCGCGTGGCAGAGCTCGACGAGCAGGTGCGCGAGGCGCACTTCGAAGGCGTGACCGGTATCGCGCACACGCGCTGGGCCACGCACGGTGCGCCCACCGTGAACAACGCGCACCCGATCTTCTCGCGCGACACGCTCGCGATCGTGCACAACGGCATCATCGAGAACTACGAATCGCTGCGCGAAATGCTGCGCGCGAAGGGCTACGAATTCGTTTCGCAGACCGACACCGAAGTCATCGCCCATCTGATCCACAGCCTGTATCAGGGCGACCTGTTCGCCGCCGTGCGCGTAGCCGTCCAGCAACTCGCGGGCGCGTATGCGATCGGCGTGGTGCACAAAAGCCAGCCGCATACGGTGGTCGGCGCGCGCGCCGGTTCGCCGCTCGTGGTGGGCTACGGCAAGGGCGAGAACTTCATTGCATCGGACGGCCTCGCCATCGCGGGCAGCGCCGAGCACATCAGCTATCTGGAAGAGGGCGATGTGTGCGAGATCACGCTCGAAGGCGTGCGCATCGCCGATCGCGCCGGCAACCTCGTGACGCGCGAAGTGCGCGACGTGCAGGCCTATGGCGCGTATGGCGGCGCGGTCGATCTCGGTCCGTATCGCCACTACATGCAGAAGGAAATCTTCGAGCAGCCGCGGGCGATCTCCGACACCATTCCCGCCACCGACGCCTTCACGCCCGAACTCTTCGGCGAGAACGCGGGCGAGGTGTTCAAGGGCATCGACAGCATCCTGATTCTCGCGTGCGGCACGAGCTATTACGCAGGCCTCACGGCGAAGTACTGGCTCGAATCCGTGGCGAAGATCCGCACCGATGTCGAGATCGCGAGCGAATACCGCTATCGCGAGTCGGTGCCGAATCCGCGCGCGCTCGTCGTGACGATCTCGCAGTCGGGCGAAACCGCCGACACGCTCGCCGCGCTCAAGCACGCGCAGTCGCTCGGCATGGCGCACACGCTCGCCGTGTGCAACGTGGCGACGAGCGCGATGGTGCGACTCACCGCGCTCAAGTTCCTCACTCACGCAGGGCGCGAGATCGGCGTGGCGTCGACGAAGGCGTTCACCACGCAGCTCGTCGGCCTCTTCATTCTCGCCGTCACGCTCGGCAAGCTGCGCGGCCATGTGAATGCCGAACAGGAAAGCGCGCACCTGAAACTGCTGCGCCACCTGCCGGCCGCGCTCAACGGCGTGCTCGCGCTGGAGCCGCAGATCATCGCGTGGTCCGAAGAATTCGCGCGCAAGGAAAACGCGTTGTTCCTCGGGCGCGGGCTGCATTACCCGATCGCGCTCGAAGGCGCGCTCAAGCTCAAGGAAATCTCGTACATCCACGCCGAGGCGTATCCGGCCGGCGAACTCAAGCACGGACCGCTCGCGCTCGTAACCGAGGCGATGCCCGTGGTGACGGTCGCGCCCAACGACGCGCTGCTCGAGAAGCTCAAGTCGAACATGCAGGAAGTGCGCGCGCGCGGCGGCCAGCTCTACGTGTTCGCCGATGCCGATACGCACATCACGAGCGAAGACGGCATCCACGTGATCCGCATGCCGGAAAACTACGGGCTGCTGTCGCCGATCCTGCACGTCGTGCCGCTGCAGCTGCTCGCGTATCACACGGCGTGCGTGCGCGGCACCGATGTGGACAAGCCCCGCAATCTCGCGAAGTCGGTGACGGTGGAGTGAGGTCGTTCGCGCGCTGATCGGGCCGGTTGAATAAGGGGATGCCATTGCGGCATCCCCTTTTTGTTGGACCACTCTATTCGGTCGATCGCAGCAGGAGGTGCTCAGAGGCCGCTCAGGCGGCTGCCGCGGTTCAGTGCGAGGGCAGGGGTGGCCACACACGTTACGCCGCCTCTGAGGGCGCGCAACGCGCTCGTCGGGACCCTTCGCCTCACCGCCATGGCGAACCTCTGTCGAAACGCCTCTTGACGGTCATAATGTCGCCGTTCGATCAAGGAGGCGAAAGTGGCAAACGTGGCGCAATCCCGGCAACCAGGGCAGTCCGGCAGACTCCCCCGCCTGTTCGTGTTTTCCGGGGCGGGACTGTCTGCGGAAAGCGGCATTTCGACGTTCCGCACCGGCGACGGCATCTGGTCCCACGCGAGCATCGACGAGGTCTGCAATTACCTCACGTGGCGCCGCAACCGGCCCGCGGTGTTCCGTTTCTACAACCAGCGCATCGCCGAATGCGGCGACGCGCGCCCGAACGCCGCCCACGACCGGCTCGCGAAGTGGCAGGACGCCTGGGGCACGGAGCGCGTGCATCTCATCACCCAGAACATCGACGACATGCTCGAGCAGGCCGGCGCGCGCCAGGTGACGCATCTGCACGGCGACATGATTTCGCTGCTGTGCACCGACTGCGACTATCGGTTTCCCGTGTCCGGCCGCGCGCTCGATCCGCAAGCGGCCTGTCCGTCGTGCGGGCAGGTCGAGGGCGTGAAACCCGGCGTGGTGTTCTTCAACGAGGCCGCGCCCGAATACGAAACGCTCTGGCGCATTCAGGGCGACATGACGCCCGACGATCTCTTCATCGCCGTGGGGACGGCGTTCGAGGTGATCCCGCCTGAGCGGCTTCTGCCGCCTGCGCGTTGCGGGCATTACGCGCGCAATTTTCTCGTCGATCCGGCGCCGCGGCGCACTGAATGCTTCGGCGTCGTCGAAGCCAAGCCCGCGACCATCGGTCTGCTCGACCTCGAGCCGACTATCGAGCGGATGATGGCGGGCGAGTAGCCCCCACGGTGTTCTCAGCGATGCATTCCGGTAAGGGCGTGCCACCTCGGTAGGTACGCTTTTTTTTGAATGGCTTTGCGCGAATGCGCAGCACGCGAGCGCAGCGAGCGTCGCGTCTATCCCATAGTCTTTTCAGTATTTATATTTATAAGTAGTAGCAGTTAACAAGTCCTGGCATTAACTGTGGACAACACGAGAATTGCCTGTCGGCTCATACCGATGCAAAACGGATAGCCATGCGGACAAAGTTTGTACGCGTTGCGAGCTGCTGGGATAACTTTTCAGGCCGCAACGCCAGATGCGTGGTTATCAAGAAGTGGTCCACAGGTCGTTCGCCAGGTCGTCCCCAGGTTGTCCAGAGGGAGGCGTGGATAACCTGGTCCGGCGCGGCGCAATCTAGCGTTATCCACATGAAAAAAAATGGCGTCGCTCGAAAGCGACGCCATTCGTCGAAACAGTGCGGAGCGCGAGATCAACGCCGGGAAATCATGGCGCGTTTCTAGGCCGTTTCGGCAGGTTGCGTTGCGGCGCGCCGCTGTTTCGCGAGCAAGTGCGCTTGCCAGGCCGGCAGGAGTTGGCAAGCTAGCAGGCCGGCGAGCATGAGCGCGCAGCCGGCGAGTGCGCGCGGCGTCAGCGTTTCGCCGAGTGCGGCCCAGCCCGCAAGCGCGGCGAACACGCCTTCCATGCTGAAGATCACGGCGGCGTGCGCGGGCGCGGCGTCGCGCTGCGCGACGACCTGCAGCGTATAACCGATGCCCACCGAAAGCGCGCCGCCATAGAGGATGGTGGGCGCGGCGCGCACAATGTCGGCCGCCCGCAGCGGTTCGCACGCGAGCCCTATCGCGAGGCACACCACGCCGCAGGCGACGAACTGCACGATCGAAAGCGCGAGCGGATCGTGGCGCGGCGCGTAGTGGCCCACGAGCATGACCTGGATCGAGATCACGAGCGCGCAGCCGAGCTGGTACCAGTCGCCGTACATCACCGAAAAGTGTTCGTTGATGCTGAGGAAGTAGAGCCCAACCGCGGCGAGGCCGGCGCCGAGCCATGTGCCCATGCCCGTGCGATGGCGCAGCAGCACGCCGAGCATCGGCACGATCACGACATACAGCGAACTGATGAAGCCGGCGTTGGCGATCTTCGTGTAGCCGAGCCCGATTTGCTGAAGCGAGATGGCGACGGCCAGCACGAGGCCGAGCACGGTGCCCGAGCGCAGCAGCGCGCCGTTGAACAGCGCCGGCGCCGCCGCGTTGCTGCTGTCCGCTGCGCCGCGCGCGCTGACGCGGCGGCGGGCAAGCACAAAGATCGAGACAACGCCGGCGCCCAGCAGGAAGCGCAGGCCGGTGAACAGGAACGGGCCGATGGCGTCGAGGCTCAGGCGCTGGGCGACGAACGCCGAGCCCCAGATCAGCGCGGCGGTCAGCATCAGCAGATTGGCGCGCAGGTGGCGGCGGGAGGTGGATTGCAAGCGGAGATCTCTTTTCGCGGGGGGCGGGCGCGAGAGCGTTTTTCTTCAGGAAAACGGACGCGTAAAGGTCGATCGTATCCGAATTGAAAGGGAATTGTCTCCCGGAAAATACACCGGGCCATTAGCGGATGACAAACGCCCTACGCTGCGTAATACTGCTTCGCGCGAAACGCCCGCCTAGATCGGCAAACGGATCGTTTCGCGGTTTCACGCTGTTCTAATTCACAACGTGCCGGTCATATTTGTCAGGTTTTGGGGAACAACAGATGAAAAAGATTCTCGCCTCGCTCATCGCAGCATCGTTCGCACTGGTCACGGCTTCGGCATTCGCACAAGACGCTTCGGCTCCCGCTGCAACCGCACCGGCAGCCAGCGCGCCCGCAAAGGCCAAGAAGCAGCACAAGCAACTCAAGCACCACGGCAAGCGTGCCGCTGTGTCGGAAGGCGCATCGGCCGCCGGTACGGCAGACAAGGGCCAGGCAAACTAAAGCGCCCTTCAGTCGTAAAAAAAGCCAGAGCATCTGCTCTGGCTTTTTTTTGCGCGTTAGCTGCGAGCACGAGCTCAGGACGCGTCGCGTGCGAGCCCGGCCTCCAGCAATTCGGTCAGCAGGCCGTTCACGCCGCCGGGGTGACCCTCGGCGCGAGCCTTCAGCTTCTCGACGAGATCGGCGTTGAGCTTGCACGCGAACGGCACGAGCCCTTGCGCCTGGTCCAGCTTGCGCTGTTCGCGGCGGTCCAGCGCCGGTTGCGCCGCGCCCTTGCCGAAGCGGTCGGGCCCGCTCTTGTGCGTCGCTTGCATCAGTTTCAGTGCCTTGTTCTTCTCAAGGTCGGTTTTCTTCATGGCCATATATCGTGCTCCGGTGTTGGGCGGTGGCGCGCATTGTACGCAAACGCCCGCGTGCGTCCATCGCGGCGACTTGCCCCCGGGCGCCATTCAGCCGCATTGAGTACCCGTGAATACCACTACGCGCCGCCGCCGCGGTCCGGCGCCTCATGGCCGTTGTGCCGGTCCTGCCGCTCGTGCCGGTCATGTGCCTCGTGCGCTTCGTCTGTGGGGCGCGTGAGGGCGTCGATCAGTGTGCGCATGCGCTGCCAGTGCGAGCCTTCCCAAAACACTCGCCGGCAGACGTCGCAGGTCGCGAAGCGCGTCTGCCGGTCGTAGACGCCGGCGGGCACGCGCTCGCGCACCGCGGCGCGCTCGATCGGCCGCAGCGGCGCATTGCACATGAGGCAGAGCCGGAACGGCCGCGCGCTCGCCGCGAGGTCGAGCCGCTCGAAAATCTCGTGGACCTGGGCGCGCGGCTTGAGCGCGCGCACGTAGCAGCCGTGCGTGATGCTGCGCCGTTTGAGCAGTTCCCGGTCGCGCGTGAGGACGATGCGGTGCTCGGCGGCGGCGAGCGCCTCGATCTCGTCGTCGGGGAAGTGGTTGTCATAGAGCGTATCGAAACCGGTCAGCCGCAGCAGTTGTGCGAGGCCGCCGAGATGCGCGTCGGCGACGAAGCGCAGTTCGCGCAGCGGCGCGTCGCGCACGCGCAGCAGCGGCCGGATGTCGAGCGCCTCGAACTTCGGGTAGACGGCCACGCGGTCGCCGTCCGCGAGCGGATGATCGAAACCCACCGATTCGCCGTTCACGAGGATCAGCTCGACCTCCGTATGCGGCACGCCGAGCGCTTCGATCATATGTTTCGCCGTCGCGTTGCGCGCGCAGGCGCAGCTGAACGCCCGCCGGCGCAGCGGCCGCGCAAGAAAGTCGTTCAGCTCCTCGTAAAAGCGGAAGGTGGCGGTGACCATGCAAAGCAGTATCGCACCGCCTGCCGGAGCGCGCGTGCGATCGCGCGGCGTGAGAGCCCGCCTGCAGCGCGGCCCGTCTTGTGCTGTACTGCACTTTTGCCCCGGGTTTCCCCTCGTTTTACACGGAAGGAGCAGGCGATGGACATCGGATTTATCGGGCTTGGCGAAATGGGCGGCGCGATGGTCGGCAATCTGCTGAAGGCGGGCCACGCGGTGCGCGTGTGGAACCGCACGGCCGCGAAGGCGCAGGCGCTTGCCGACGCGGGCGCGCGCATCGTCGGCACGCCGGACGAGGCCTTTGCCGGCGACGCCGTGTTCTCAATGCTCGCCGACGACGCCGCGCTGCGTGAAGTCATCGACGCGTCGCTGCTCGACCATGCGCCACAAGGCCTCGTGCACGTAAACATGGCGACCATTTCCGTCGCGCTGGCCGAAGCGCTTGCGCAGGCCCATGGCGGGCGCGGCCTGCACTACGTGGCGGCGCCGGTACTTGGGCGCCCGGACGCCGCGCAGGCGGCGAAACTCACGATCATGGCGGCAGGGGCGACCGAGGCGATCGACCGCGTGCAGCCGCTATTCGACGTGATCGGCCAGAAAACGTGGCGCGTGGGCGCCGAGCCGCAGCAGGCAAACGTGATGAAACTCGCCGCGAACTTCATGCTGGCGGCGGCCGTCGAGTCGCTCGGCGAGGCGGCGGCGCTGCTCGACGGCTACGGCGTCGCAATGCGCGACTTCCTCGACGTCGTGACGGGCGGCCCGTTTCCGGGCCCGGTGTATGCGGGCTATGGCGGCATGATCGCGCAGCGGCGCTACGAGCCCGCGCTCTTCAAGGCGCGCCTCGGTCTGAAGGACGTGCGGCTCGCGCTGGCAGCGGCCGACGCGGCCGCAACGCCGATGCCGCTCGCGAGCGTGCTGCGCGACAGCCTGCTCGAAGCCGTGGCGCACGGCGACGGCGACTCCGATTTCGCCGTGCTCGGCAAGGTGGCCGCGCGGCGCGCGGGCCGCGGCTGACGAGCGTGACATGAAGGGGCGCAATGAGGCGCGGCGAACGTTCGGGGGCGCTTTGCGATCAAAATTTGCAGACGACCGCGCGGTGACGCACAAAGACCCGGAGTGCGGCTGAGCACAATGTGACGCATCTCGAGGGATGGCGGCCGGATTGGGGGCGCTGCCCGCGATGTTGGGACGGGGAACCGATGACGACGACACGGCACGCACCGGATCCGACGGGAGATCCGGCTGCGAGGCCATTTTCAGGGTAGGAGAACGGCGGATGGAGACGCGCATCCTGATCGCCGATAACGACGAGAAGTCGCTGGACGGGCTCAGCAACTTGCTGACCGATCTCGGCTACGGCGTATCTGTGGCCCGCACGCTCGACGAGGCACGCGATCTTGCCGTGCGCGGCGCGCCCGACGTGGCAATCGTGGCGCTTTCGCTAGCCCAGGACGAGCCCGGAACGATCGTGCGGCAATTGCGTGCGCTGGGCGGCGCACGGCTGCCGCTCCTGATCGCGCTCGCAGGCTGGGGAGAGTCGCGCCACCGCGACGAGGCGCTTGCCGCGGGCTTCGACGTACATCTCGTGCGGCCCGTGGGGCTCGATCAGCTAATGTTCATTCTCTCGATGACAGGACAATGACGGCCATGTTGTTGTTGCGCAACATTCAGGGTGCGCACTACTTTACATGTTGCATTGCATCACGCTAGTCGATATACTGGTTCTTGTCTCCTCCATGTCTCCTCTGATATGGATTCAGCCCGCCAACCATTGGCGGGCTTTTTTTCGTCTGCGGGTTTTGCATGGGCGCAAGGCGAGGGGCCTAGGGGCAAAAAAAGACCGGCTCAGCGAGCCGGTCTTTTTGCGCGGCAAGTCCCGCCGCTTCAGGCATGCAGGCCGGTATTTTCAGCCGCGCCAGTCGCGAGATTCATGCACTGGATCGCGGCACCCGAAGCGCCCTTGCCGAGGTTGTCGAGGCGGGCGACGGTGACGAACTGCTCGTCGTTGCCGAACACGAACAGGTCGACACGGTTCGTGTCGTTGTTCGCCTGCACGTCGAACATGCCGGCGTCGAGGTTCTCATCCGCGTTGAACGGCGCCACATGCACGAACGGCTCGCCCGCGTAGTACTCGGCGAAGAGCGCCTGCACGTCCTGCGGCTTTGCGCTGCGCGTGAGTTGCTTCGGCGAAAAATAGGTCGTGACCGCGAGGCCCTTGTAGAACGGTCCGACGATCGGCGTGAACACCGGCGCCGACTTCAGGCCGCCGTGCACCGCCATTTCCGGCAAATGCTTGTGCGCGAGGCCGAGCGCGTACGGGCGCGGGCTCGCGAGCTTCGCGTTGCCGCCCGCTTCGTACTCCGCAATCATCTTCTTGCCGCCGCCGCTGTAGCCCGTGAGCGAGTAGCTGTGCGCGGCAAAATCCGGCGCGACGAGGCCCGCTTCGACGAGCGGACGCATGGCGAGAATGAACGCCGATGCGTGACAGCCGGGCACCGCGATGCGCTTCGACTTGCGCACCTTGTCGCGTTGGGCTTTGGTCAGCTCGGGCAGGCCGTAGGCCCAGTCGGCCTGGGTGCGGAACGCCGTGCTCGCGTCGATCAGCACGGTGCGATCGTTCTCGACGAGCGAGGCCGACTCGCGCGAGGCGACGTCCGGCAGGCACAGGAACGTGACGTCCGAAGCGTTGATGAGACGGCGGCGTTCCTCGACGTCCTTGCGCTTCGCATCGTCGATACGCAGGATCTCGACGTCGGCGCGCGGCGACAGGTATTCAAAAATCTTCAGGCCGGTCGTGCCTTCCTGTCCGTCGACAAAAACTTTCGTGCTCATCTCAGTCTCTCTGAACGCGGGATTGCGGGGCGCCATCACCCGGGGCGGTGGTGGAACGGTATTTTAAGACGTCATGCGGACGCGCGTGTGAACGCGTCCGGAAAAAAACCGGGGCTTACCCGTAACGTCTCTGGCGCCAGTCGAGCGCAACCGCTCCCGGTCATCGGCCGTACGTCACGGTGATTTGCGCGCTTGCGAGCGTCGAGCCGCTGATCTCGCGATCGAACAGTGCTGCCGGGCGGCCTTGCGCGAGTGGGAGCGTATCGACGCCCAGCGCGTACACGGTGACGACATAGCGGTGGGGATTGCCCGGCGGCGGGCACGGTCCTCCATAGCCTTCGATGTTGAAGTCGTTGCGCGCCTCGATCGCGCCGAGCTTGCGCAGCGCGCCCGCGGCGCTGGCGTTCTCCGGCAGGCTCGTCACGCCTGCCGGAATATTCGCGACGGCCCAGTGCCACCAGCCGCGTCCTGGCGCGTCCCGATCGAAGATCGTAATGGCAAAACTGCGCGTAGCTGCAGGAGCATTGCGCCAGGTCAAACTGGGCGACTGGTTCGGTCCATTGCAGCCCGCATCGTTGAAGACCTGGCGCGGGCCGATTTTGCCGCCATCGCTGAAATCGATGCTCGATACCGTGAACTTCTCACCTGCATAGGCTAAATGGGTTGTTGCCGCAACGCTCGCCATTGCGAGCCACGCGCATAGGCGCGCACGGCGCGCGCAACCAGGCTGAAAGTCATATGGAGTACGCATCAGCGAGCTCTCCCGCATGTTTGTAAAATTCGGCCCACGTTTTCCTGACGGAATTATTTGAATTGTTCCCGCATCCGAATTTGATCCAATATAGCGGTTTAAGCGAGCGAGCTTTCGCTTGCGCGCGTAATCGGACGTGCCGGAGGATTCCGCTATAGTTCTATATTCTCCCTGCACGGGCGAGCGGTGCCATCGGCGGCACCTACACGGAGGGTGAATGCAGCAACCAATCAGGGTCGTAGTCGCCGACGATCATCCGGTGATCTTGTTTGGTGCGGAACATGCACTGCTCAACTTTCCCGGCATCAAGGTCGTCGGCCGCGCCCGCCAGTCCACCGAACTCGTCAAGGCGTTGCAAACGGGCCCCTGCGACGTGCTGGTGACTGACCTTGCCATGCCGGGCGGGCAGTACGGCGACGGTTTGCCGCTCATCGGCTACCTGCGGCGCAACTTCCCGAACGTTCCCATCGTCGTCCTCACGATGCTCGAAAATCCCGCGCTGCTCAAACGCCTCGGTGAACTCGGTGTGATCGCGGTAGTGCACAAATCCGACGACCTGAGTCACATCGGCCTCGCGGTGCAGCATGTGAGCCGCAATCTCGGATATATGAGTCCACAGGTGAAGTTTGCGCTCGATCAATTACGCATCAACAGCGGCGGGAAAACCGATGAAGTAATTCTCTCAAAGCGGGAACTCGAGGTCGTGCGACTCTTTGTTTCGGGCATGACGATTAAAGAAATATCCGAGAAGCTGAACCGCAGTATTAAGACGATTAGTACTCAGAAGAACACGGCGATGCGCAAGCTCGGACTCGATCGAGACTCCGAACTTTTCCAGTATGCGCAGAGCAATGGCTTGCTCAACCTCTCCTCATATACGCCCGATGTGCCCGAAGCAGGCGGCGAAGCAGAAACGGCGCGTTGATCCTGCCGCGCTACACGCGCTTTACTCCCGCTTTCGATCTCTACACCGGCCAGAAAAAAAGGCCATCTGCCCAGGAGGCAGATGACCTTTTTGCCATGCACTCGCGCTCGCGCGCGGGGCTTGTGCGCTTACTGCGGCGCCGACGTCGCGCCGCCGTGCGCAGCCGACCACTCGGCCGGCGCGTGCAGGAATTTCTCGACTTCGTCGAGCGTCTTCGTTTCGAAGTAGCCCGATTGCTTGGCGACGCGCAGCACGTCCCACCACGTGGCGAGCGCGTGCAGGTCGACGTCGATGTCCTTCAGGACCGAGACGCTTTCCTTGAAGATGTTGTAGTGGAACAGCACGAAGCAGTGGTTCACCTGCGCGCCGGCCGTGCGCAGCGCGTTGATGAAGTTGATCTTGCTGCGGCTGTCGGTGGTCAGGTCTTCGACGAGCAGCACGCGCTGGCCTTCGGTGAGCAGGCCCTCGATCTGTGCATTGCGGCCGAAACCCTTCGGCTTCTTGCGCACGTACTGCATGGGCACCATCAGGCGGTCGGAGAGCCATGCCGCGAACGGGATGCCCGCGGTTTCGCCGCCGGCCACGGCGTCGATCTGCTCGTAGCCAACGTCGCGCAGGATCGTGGCTTCGGCCATTTCCATCAGGCCGCGGCGCACGCGCGGATACGAGATCAGTTTGCGGCAGTCGATATAGACCGGGCTCGCCCAGCCAGAAGTGAAGATGAAGGGCTTTTCGGCGTTGAAGTGCACGGCCTTCACTTCGAGCAGCATTTTCGCGGTTGCGTCCGAGATCGTCTGGCGATCGTAGCCTGTCATGGGCGAATCCTTGGATATGAGTGCGGGAGGAGGGTGGGCGCGGGGCCCAGTGGCGCTGGCACGGCGGGCACGAAGCGTGGCTTCGGCGCCTGCGGTGCGCGGCCCGAAAGGCGTGGATCGTCTGACCTTTTTCACTGCATGGGGTCAAGGCGACTCGCCCGGTCCGGACGGCTTCTCTTGCGCGCGTAGGCCGGTATTTTACCCGACTTGACGTTCGCCGACGAGTCGCACAGCCACGCGCCGGCAGCGATGTGGGGCGCGAACGCTGGCGGCGCGCCGCGGCGCGCGGTTGGCGTCGCGGTTGTGACGGCCCGGCCACAGCTTTACACTCACGCCGGTTTGCGCTCCCCGCGCGCGCATATTTCTCAGTACTGCCCACATGACCGCCGTTTCCACCAACCCGGCCGCCGCCACGCGCGGCCACGCCCTGCGTGCGCTCGTCGCCTCGGTGCTCGGCTACGCCATGGACGGCTTCGATCTGCTGATGCTCGGCTTCATGCTGCCCGCGATCAGCGCCGATTTGCATCTGTCCGGCGCGCAGGCGGGCGCGCTCGTCACATGGACGCTCGTCGGCGCGGTGGTGGGCGGTATCGGGTTCGGGCTGTTGAGCGACCGCTACGGGCGCGTGCGCGTGCTCACGTGGACCATTCTGCTGTTCGCCGTCTTCACCGGCATGTGCGCGCTGGCGCGCGGCTACGGCGACTTGCTCGTCTACCGCACGATCGCAGGCATCGGGCTGGGCGGCGAGTTCGGCATTGGCATGGCGCTCGTTGCCGAGGCGTGGCCCGCGCAGCTGCGCGCGCGGGCGTCGTCATATGTCGGGCTCGGCTGGCAGCTGGGCGTGCTGGCCGCGGCACTGCTCACGCCGCTGCTGCTCCCGGTGATCGGCTGGCGCGGCATGTTCGCCATCGGGCTGCTGCCGGCGGTCGTTTCGTTCGTGGTGCGGCGGCGCGTGGAGGAGCCCGAGCTTTTCGTCGCGCATGCGCGGCGCACGGCCGCCGCCGCCAGGGCCGAGCGCCCCCGCGCCCTGCGCATGCTCGTGGCCGACGCGCGCACTGCGCGCGCGAGCCTCGGCGTGGCCGTGCTCTGCTCGGTGCAGAACTTCGGCTACTACGGGCTCATGATCTGGTTGCCCGCGTACCTTTCGAAGTCCTTCGGCTATTCGCTCACCAAGTCGGGGCTGTGGACCGCCGCGACGGTTGCCGGCATGGCGCTCGGCATCTGGCTGTTCGGCATCGCTGCCGACCGGTTCGGCCGACGGCCCGCGTTCCTGTTCTATCAGGCGGGCGCCGTCCTCATGGTGTTCGTCTACGCGCAGCTTTCCACGCCGTTCGCGCTGTTGATTGGCGGCGCGGCAATGGGCGTATTCGTCAACGGCATGATCGGCGGCTATGGCGCGCTCATCTCCGAGCTGTATCCGACCGCGGCACGCGCCACCGCGCAGAACGTGTTGTTCAACATCGG
Source organism: Paraburkholderia sp. CNPSo 3272 (assembly GCF_024206495.1). Lineage (GTDB taxonomy): Bacteria > Pseudomonadota > Gammaproteobacteria > Burkholderiales > Burkholderiaceae > Paraburkholderia. The sequence goes on from NZ_JAMBPQ010000026.1 coordinate 82,424, forward strand.
CCGCGCCGTGGGCGGCTTCGGGCCGCTCGCCGTGGGCGCGCTGGCCGCGCGCTATTCCTTCACGGCGGCGCTCGGCATGCTCGCCGCCATCTACGTGCTCGACATCCTCGCGACGCTCTTCCTGATTCCCGAACGCCGCGGCGCCGCGCTCGAATAAGCAGCGCGCATCCGTAAGACGAAAGCGCCGCACATCCCGCAATATCGGCCGCGCGTATTCCCGGTATCAGTCTTTACCCACGTGGACGCGAACGGCGCCAGGTGTACACTAATCGGCCCTGCTGGAACGCTCGTGCCGTGCGAACCGGCGGGCCTACGACCATAAAAGATTCTCTCTCTCACGTCTCTCACGTCCAGGCAGGCCTGAAAAATGGATGAACAACTGAAGCAAAGCGCGCTCGCGTATCACCAGAATCCGAGGCCCGGCAAGATCTCGGTCACACCGACCAAACCGCTCTCGAACCAGCTCGATCTTTCGCTTGCTTATTCGCCCGGCGTTGCCGCTGCATGCATGGCGATTCACGAAGAGCCGCTCGATGCACAGAAGTACACCTCGCGCGCCAACCTCGTCGGCGTCGTGACGAACGGCACGGCCGTGCTCGGCCTTGGCAATATCGGTCCGCTCGCTGCCAAGCCGGTGATGGAAGGCAAGGGCTGCCTCTTCAAGAAGTTCGCCGGCATCGACGTGTTCGACATCGAACTCGACGAGCTGGACCCGGACAAGCTGGTCGACGCCATCGCCATGCTCGAGCCGACGCTCGGCGGCATCAACCTCGAAGACATCAAGGCGCCCGAGTGCTTCTACATCGAGCAGAAGCTGCGCGAGCGCATGAAGATTCCGGTCTTCCACGACGATCAGCACGGCACGGCCATCATCGCGTCGGCTGCGATCCTCAACGGCCTGAAGGTCGTGGGCAAGGATCTCGGCAGCGTGAAGCTCGTGTGCTCGGGCGCGGGCGCGGCGGCGATCGCGTGTCTGGACCTGCTCGTGAAGCTCGGTCTGAAGAAAGAGAATATCCTCGTCACGGATTCGAAGGGTGTGATCTACGAAGGTCGTGGCAATCTCGATCCCTCTAAGGCGCGTTACGCGGCCAACACCGAAGCGCGCACGCTCGGCGACGCGATCAAGGCCGCCGACGTGTTCCTCGGCTGCTCGAGCGCAGGCGTGCTCAAGCCCGAGATGGTCAAGGAGATGGGCGACAAGCCGCTGATCCTCGCACTCGCGAACCCGGAGCCGGAAATCCGCCCGGAAGAAGCGAAGAAGGTGCGCCCGGACGCGATCATCGCCACGGGCCGTTCGGACTATCCGAACCAGGTCAACAACGTGCTGTGCTTCCCGTTCATCTTCCGTGGCGCGCTGGACGTGGGCGCGACGACCATCACCGAAGAGATGAAGCTCGCGTGCGTGCGCGCGATCGCGGAACTCGCCGAGGAAACGGATCAGGGCGACGAAGTGGCGAAGGCCTATGAAGGCCACACGCTCGAATTCGGCCCGGAGTACCTGATTCCGAAGCCTTTCGATCCGCGCCTCATCATCAAGATCGCGCCGGCCGTGGCGCAGGCCGCGATGGATTCGGGCGTGGCCACGCGCCCGATCCAGGACATGGATGCCTATCGCGAGCAGCTTGGCGCGACGGTCTACCGCTCGGGCATGGTGATGCGTCCGGTGTTCGCGGCGGCGAAGGCCAACTGCGCGCGCATCGTGTTCGCCGAAGGCGAAGACGAGCGCGTGCTGCGCGCCGCGCAGTTCGTGCTCAACGAGAAGATCGCCAGGCCGATCATCGTGGGCCGTCCGTCGGTCGTGGAAATGCGCCTGAAGAAGATGGGCTCGAAGCTGCGTCCGGGCACCGACTTCGAGATCGTCGATCCCGAAGACGATCCGCGCTTCCAGAAGAGCTGGCAGGCGTACCACGAACTCGGCGCGCGTCAGGGCATCACGCCCGACGTGGCGAAGGCTTCGGTGCGCAAGTTCAACACGCTGATCGGCGCGATTCTCGTGCACCTCGGCGACGCCGACGGCATGGTCTGCGGCCTGCTCAACAGCTTCGACTATCACCTCAAGTTCATCGATCAGGTGTTCGGCAAGGCGAAGGAAGCCGAGAACTACGCGGCGATGAACCTGCTGATGCTGCCGGGCCGCAACATCTTCATCAGCGACACCTACGTGAACGAAGTGCCGAGCGCCGAGCAGCTCGCCGACATGACGATCCTCGCCGCGCGCGAAATCGAGAAGTTCGGCATCACGCCGAAGGTCGCGCTGCTGTCGTCGTCGAACTTCGGCAGCGTGCGTTCGTCGACCTCGCAGCGCATGCAGGCCGCGCGCGAGCTGATCGCCGCGCGCGATCCGCAGCTCGAAGTGGACGGCGAAATGCACGGCGACGCGGCGCTCTCCGAGCTGATCCGCAAGCAGTCGTTCCCGGGCACGACGCTCACGGGCGAAGCGAACCTCCTGATCATGCCGAACGTGGAAGCGGCCAACATCGCGTACAACCTGCTAAAGGTGATCGGCGGCGAAGGCGTGACGGTCGGCCCGTTCCTGCTGGGCGCGTCGAAGCCGGTGCACATCCTCACGCCGGCGGCCACCGTGCGACGCATCATCAACATGACGGCGGTGGCTTCGGCAAACGCGAACGTGGCGAAGGCTGCGGCGAAGTAAATCGCTTTGGCGTGAAACGCCTGATGTGAAAAGGGCGCTCCGTATTGCACGGAGCGCCCTTTGTTTTTACCGCCTCAAATCAGGCGAACGTCAAGCCGCGTGCCGCGCTGCGCCGTTTTCCGGCGAGCGCCACTTCGCGAGCAACGTGGCCCACTTCGCACGCGTGGCCTTGAGGTTGTTCTCCTTGATATGGCCGTAACCGCGAATCGCGTCGGGCAGGTTCGCGAGTTCCAGCGCGAGCGGCAGATTCGCCTCGCTCAGACCGCCGATCACTTCGCGCATCAGCATTTCGTACTCGCCGATCAACGCGCGTTCGTGTCGGCGTTCCTCCGTGCGGCCGAACGGGTCGAGCGCCGTGCCGCGCAGGAACCTGAACTTCGCGAGCACGCGCATGGCCGTGAGCATGCGCGGGCCATACTGCTTCTTCACGAGCTGGCCTTTGTCGTCATGCTTCGCGAGCGAGGGCGGCGCGAGATGGAAATTCACCTTCCAGTCGCCTTCGAAGCTCGCCTTGATCTTCTCGATGAACGCCGGGTCCGCGTAGAGGCGCGCGACCTCGTACTCGTCCTTGTACGCCATCAGCTTGTGCAGGTTCTTCGCAACAGCCTCGGTGAGCGGAGACTGGCCGTCGACGTGCTCGAGCTTCGCTTCGGCCTCGCGCACGCTTTCGACGAACGCGCGATAGCGCCGCGCGTATGCCGCGCTCTGATACGCGGCGAGATACTGCGCGCGCTTTTCGATGAGTGTGTCGAGCGCCTTTGGCGTGTGCAGCGAGACGATCTTCGCGCCGGCCGCTTCGGCGTTCTGCTCGGGCATCGGCTTCTTCACGAGCTGATCCACGGCGGCGCGATCGTGCGCCACGCGGCGGCCCCATTCGAACGCCGCGAGATTTTTCTCGACCTGCACCGCGTTCAACTCGATCGCGCGCACGAGCGACTCGTGCGTGAGCGGCAGCCAACCCTTTTGCCACGCGTAGCCGAGCACGAATGGGTTCGTGTAGATCGCGTCGCCGAGCAGCGCGAGCGCGTAGCGGTTCGCATCGACGGTCGCGACGTGGTCCGTGCCCGCCGCGGCGCGCACGTCGGCTTCGGTGTTGGAGCCCGGGAACTGCCACTGCGGATTCTTGATGAACTCGGCGGTCGGCGTGGGCGCGCTGTTGAGCACCACGTGCGTCATGCCTTCCTGCATGCGCGAGACGCAGTCGTCGCCGGCCGTCACGATGGCGTCGCAGCCGATCACGAGGTTCGCCTCGCCCATGGCGATGCGCGTGGCGTGGATATCGCCGGGCCGGTTGGCGATCTGCACGTGGCTCATCACCGCGCCGCCCTTTTGCGCGAGGCCGGTCACGTCGAGCACGGTCACGCCCTTGGCTTCGAGGTGCGCGGCCATGCCGAGCAATGCGCCGATCGTCACCACGCCGGTGCCGCCCACGCCCGTCACGAGCACGCCGTAGGGACGGTCGATAGCGGGCACGTCGGGCGTCGGGACGGTCGGCATCGCTTCGTTCGCGACGCTGCTCGTCTTCGGCTTGCGTAGCTGGCCGCCTTCCACCGTCACGAAGCTCGGGCAGAAGCCCTTCAGGCACGAGAAGTCCTTGTTGCAGGTGGACTGGTTGATCTGGCGCTTCGTGCCGTATTCCGTATCGAGCGGCTCGACGCTCAGGCAATTCGACTGCACCGAGCAATCGCCGCAGCCTTCGCACACGGCCTCGTTGATGACCACGCGCTTGGCCGGGTCCGGATACGCGCCGCGTTTGCGGCGGCGGCGCTTTTCGGTGGCGCAGGTCTGGTCGTAGATCAGGATCGTCGTGCCGGGAATCTCGCGCAGTTCGCGCTGGATCGCATCGAGCTGGTCGCGGTGGTGGATCGTCACGCCCGGCGCGAGCTTCGTGGCGGGTTCGCCTTCGTACTTCTCGGGTTCGTCGGTGACGATCGCGATCTTCGCAGCGCCCTCGGCCGCGACCTGATGCGTGATCTGCGGCACGGTCAGCGTGCCGTCGACAGGCTGGCCGCCCGTCATCGCGACCGCATCGTTATAGAGAATCTTGTAGGTGATGTTCGCCTTCGAGGCAATCGCCGCGCGGATGGCGAGCAGGCCCGAGTGGAAGTATGTGCCGTCGCCGAGGTTGGCGAACACGTGCTTGTCGTTCGTGAACGGCGCCTGGCCGACCCACGCCACGCCTTCGCCGCCCATCTGGCTGAAGGTGCTCGTGCTGCGGTCCATCCACACCGTCATGTAGTGGCAGCCGATGCCGGCCATCGCGCGCGAGCCCTCGGGCACGTTCGTCGACGTGTTGTGCGGGCAGCCAGAACAGAACCACGGCTTGCGCTCCGCCTGTACGCGCGGCTTCGCGAGCGCCTTTTCCTTGGCCTCGATCACGCTCGTGCGCGCCGCGATACGCGCGCGCACGTCCGAGGGCAATTCGAACTTGTCGAGCCGCGTGGAGATGGCCTTGGCGATGATCGCGGGCGAAAGCTCGTAGTGCGCGGGCAGCAGCCAGTTGCCCATCGGCACCGACCATTCGCCGCCCGCGCCGTCCTTTTCGTCGAACTTGCCGTACACGCGCGGACGCTGGGCGTCGGGCCAGTTGTACAGCTCTTCCTTGATCGCGTATTCGAGAATCTGGCGCTTTTCCTCGACCACGAGAATCTCTTCCAGGCCGCGCGCGAAGGCGTGCGCGCCCTGCGCTTCGAGCGGCCACACGCAGCCCACCTTGTAAAGCCGGATTCCGATGCGCGAGCAGGTTTCGTCGTCGAGGCCGAGGTCGGTGAGCGCCTGGCGCACGTCCAGGTATGCCTTGCCGCCTGTGATGATGCCAAAGCGCGCGTGCGGCGAATCGATCTCGACGCGGTCGAGCTTGTTGGCGCGCACATAGGCGAGCCCCGCGTACCACTTGTAGTCGAGCAGACGCGCTTCCTGCACGAGCGGCGGATCGGGCCAGCGAATATTCAGGCCGCCCTCGGGCATTGCGAAGTCTTCGGGGAGGATGATGTTGGTGCGATGCGGGTCGAGTTCGACCGAAGCCGACGATTCCACCACGTCGGTCACGCATTTCATTGCGACCCAGAGGCCCGAGTAACGGCTCATCGCCCAGCCATGCAGGCCGAAGTCGAGATATTCCTGGACGTTCGAGGGGAACAGCACCGGTAGTCCGCAGGCCTTGAAGACGTGCTCCGACTGGTGCGCGAGCGTGGACGACTTGGCCGCATGGTCGTCGCCGGCAAGCACGAGCACGCCGCCGTGCGGCGACGAGCCGGCGGAATTGCCGTGCTTGAACACGTCGCCGCTGCGGTCGACGCCCGGTCCCTTGCCGTACCACATCGAAAACACGCCGTCGTATTTCGCGGATGGATACAGGTTCACCTGCTGCGAGCCCCACACGGCGGTCGCGGCGAGGTCTTCGTTCACGCCTGGCTGAAAAACGATCTGATGCGCGGCGAGATGCTGCTTCGCCTTCCAGAGGGACTGATCGAGACCGCCGAGCGGCGAGCCACGATAGCCGGAGATAAACCCCGCGGTATTGAGACCGGCGGCCTTGTCGCGCTCCTGCTGCAGCATCGGCAGGCGGACCAGCGCCTGGATGCCGCTCATGTACGCGCGGCCGCGTTCGAGGGTGTATTTATCGTCGAGCGTGACGGAAGCGAGTGCGGCTTCGAGCGAAGCGCGCTGACCTGCGTCTAGCGGGGCATTCATTATGTGTCTTCCTCCATCCAACCAATCCGTTGTGGGATCGCCAGAACATCAGGGCCTCGGCATCTTGTGAATGCTTGGGCCGGGGTCGCCATATTGGCTTCTTTCTTTTGATAGTAGCACTCGGATAAACCCGCCGCTTCGAGCGGTCCGAGCGCCGCCCCGCATTGCGCTGCATGTTTCGGGCCTGTGGCGCCGTGTCGCGCAAGCGGTCTGAAACTCTTGTGTAATAACGGATGTATCGAATTCCTCAGAGGAGTAACAACGTGTAAAACTTGCACTACTTGGGAACCAGACTTGAATATCCTGTCTAACTCCCTCACCTGTGCGAACCGCGCAGCTTCCCTGGCTGTTAACAGTTATTAAAAGGGGCACTACTGCGACAGGCAGTCTAAAAAAGGAGTCCAGCATGAATAATCGACATATCCAGACCTTCCTGACGGTCTCGGCTGCGTTCTTTGCCATGAGCGCGCCACTGCATTCGAACGCCAGCACGAAGAGCGCCGAGAGTGCGACGACCCGATGCGCCCAGTACACGCTGAGCATGAAGGCTGATACGAACGCCATGCCGGCCGCGAAGGCCGAACGCAAGTCCTGATGCCGCGCTGATCCGCGCAGCATTCCATTCATCCGAATCCGGCGCGGAGGTGTGCGGCGGCGGATTCAAAAGTCAAAAAGGGCGAAGATCGTGCGATCTTCGCCCTTTCTGTTTGGCCTTGGCCGAAATTACCGGCGCGGGCGCGTCATGCCTTGTCCTGCACCACGCCACGGCGGATCTGGTCGAGCTCGATCGACTCGAACAACGCCTTGAAGTTGCCCTCGCCGAAGCCCTGGTTGCCCTTGCGCTGGATGATCTCGAAGAAGATCGGGCCGATCTGGTTTTCCGTGAAGATCTGCAGCAGCAGGTCTTCGGGCATGCCGTCGATCAGGATCTTGCGCTTCTTGAGCTCTTCCAGCGGCTCTGTGTGGCCCGGAATGCGGCGGTTCACGAGCTCGTAGTACGTGTCGATCGTGTCGAGCAGCGCGATCTCCCTGGCGCGCAGGCCATCCACGGTGCGGTAGATGTCGTTCGTGCCGAGCGCGATGTGCTGGATGCCTTCGCCGTGATAGGCGTCGAGGTATTCCTGGATCTGGCCCGCCGTCTCGCCGCCTTCCTCGTTGATCGGAATGCGGATCTTGCCGCAGGGCGAGGTCATCGCCTTCGACTTCACGCCGGTGACCTTGCCTTCGATGTCGAAGTAGCGGATTTCGCGGAAGTTGAACAGGCGTTCGTAGAACTCGGCCCATTCGTTCATGCGGCCGCGATGGACGTTGTGCGTGAGGTGGTCGATATAGGTGAGGCCGTGGCCGACCGGGTTCTGCTCGGCGCCCGCGATCGGCTCGAAGTCGACGTCATAGATGCTGATGTCGCCAATGCTGCCCGGCGCCGCGCCGTTCTTGCCGCGCCAGCGGTCGACGAAATAGATCAGCGAGTCGCCAATGCCCTTGATGGCCGGAATGTTCAGTTCCATCGGGCCCGTCTTGTTGTCGAAGCCCCACGCGCCGAGTTCGAGCGCATGCTTGTAGGCTTTGGCGGCGTCCTGCACGCGGAAGGCGATCGCGCAGATCGACGGGCCGTGCAGGCGCGCAAAGCGCTGGGCGAACGAATCGGGTTCGCCGTTGACGATGAAGTTGATATCGCCCTGGCGGTAGAGCGTCACGTCCTTGTGGCGATGGCGCGCGATGGCGGTGAAACCCATGCGTTCGAACAGTTTGCCGAGCGCCTTGGGGTCCGGCGCGGTGTATTCGATGAATTCGAAGCCGTCGGTGCCGACGGGGTTCTCCCAGTTGGGGACCTGCATGGTTGTCTCCTGGCTGATGTAGATCAGATTTCGTGTTGCACAGTGTAGTCCGCCGTATCGGGAGAAAACTTGCGAGTTGGGTCGCGCTGCTGTCGATCTGCGCTATAAACTGCCCTCAATGAATGTTCGGAAGGCAGAAAATGGCAAGCATCGAATTGGACGCGATCGACAGGCGCATTCTCGCAATCCTTCAGGAGAATGGCCGGCTCTCGAACCAGGAGATCGCCGAGCGCGTGAATCTTTCGCCCAGCCCGTGTTTGCGGCGCATCCGGCGGCTCGAGGAAAGCGGCGTGATCCGCAGCTACGTGGCGCTGCTCGATGCGCAGAAGCTGGGGCTGGACCTGCTTGCCTATGTGAACGTGCGGTTGGAAAAGCGCGGGCCGACAGCGGCGGGGCGCGAAGGCGTGACGCACGCCGAGCTGTTTCGTGCGGCGGTGCAGACCTGGCCGGAGGTGGTGGCCTGTCACGCGATGACGGGCGACATGGATTTTCTGCTGCGCGTGCAGGTGGAGGATATGGCGCACTTTTCGCGCTTCGTGCAGGACCAGTTGCTGCACCATCCTTCGGTGATCGACGTGAAGTCCAGCTTTTCGCTCGACACGTTCAAGGAAACGACGGCTTTGCCGATCCGCTGACTGCGCGGCGCCGTGCAGCAGCCGCAAAAAAAGCGGCCGAGGCCGCTTTTTCAGTGCGTCAGCCGATCCCGAAGGGCAGGAGTCACGCCGCGACAGCCTGCGGCAGGATCGATTCCATCAGCTTGCTGGCCTGGCGCGCCTGACGCTTGAGCGCGTAGTCGAACACGGCGGCTTGTTCCTGGAGCATTTCGGCGATGATGCTGGTCTGGTCGGCCGGTTCGAGCGACAGATAGGCGTCGGCTTCGCCGTAGGCGTACTCGATCTTCATACCCGACTTCTTCGCGATGTGCATCATCGTCGAGTTGCGCGACAGGCAGTGCATATAGAGCGTGGTGACGTGCGTGTTGCGGCTGCGGATCGCTGCGCGCTCGAAGAGCTTCGAACCGATCCCCTGGCCGCGCGCGCTTTCTTGCACGGACACGCCGAACTCGGCCGTGCGGCCGTTGCCGTCCGCCGGCAGGTAGGCCAGATGGCCGACGCCGACGAGTTGCAGCTGGTGGTTGAACACGCCGAACACGGTGTCGCGCGTGAAGTCCATCGAGCGCACGTACTTTTCGATCACGTGGTCCGGCGCGGCTTGGCCGAAGCGCAGCAGCCGGTCGTCCCTGTCGAGCGAGAGAAAGTGCGCGAGCAGGCGTTCGCGGTCTGCCGAGGTGAGCACTCGCACCATGACGGGCGCATGACCGGACGTCAGCGGACGAACGGACGACATGATCGGCACGTTGGCTTTGGTCGAAAGCGGGTTCATGGTGGGTTCTCCTTAGAATGCATGCCGCATGATGCAGCGCAAAACGCATTCTAGCGGAAACCCTGGGTGCGCTCTAGGGAAAACCCGGAGTGCAAATTTGAGTGTTGCGCCTAATTAATAAAAATACGAGCGCAAGCGTTTGATTATTAATGTTTATTCTGAGTGAGTCGTTTGACGCGTCAACTGTTGTCCTGACGCATCATGTCGCATTGCAGCAATCTGGCCCGAAATGATCGGCCGCCCGAAGCACCGTCCAGCCAACCCTCAGGCGCCCTTTAGGCCGTGATCGACCATGGCGATCACCTGCTCGGCGAAATCGCGATAGCCCATGCGGCCGCCGGGTTTGAGCCACGTAAAGGTCCAGTTGATCATGCCGAACACCATCATCGTCAGCGCGGTCTGGTTTTCGCTCGTGACCTGGCCGGGGTACGCGCGCGCGAGTTGACGCGTAAAGGCGGCGACCACGTCGCGCTGGCGGTTCAGGATGATCTCGCGCTGGGCGTCGACGAGGTATTTGACGTCGTTCAGGAGCGCCACGTGGCGGCTGTGCGAGGTTTCGTACTCGGCGAGAAACGCGCGAATCAGCTCCGCGAAGCTCTCGCGCTCGTCGTGACCACGACGCTGGCTCGCGCCTTCCACCTCCGCGATGATCAGCATGAGCCGCTTGGTGTAGCGATCGAGCAGGTCGAAGAGGATCGCTTCCTTGCTCTCGTAATAGTGATAGAGCCGCGCCTTCGAAGTGCCGCTGGCGGCCGCGAGATCCGACATCGAGGTGCTCGGGTAGCTCGTCTGCGCGAATTTGGCGGCGGCGAGCTCGAGGATCTGGTCGCGTTGGGTTTCGTGGTCGGGCGCTCGGGTGCGTGCCATGGGAATTCAGCGGGGGAGGGAAAGATGCGCGGCGGTTTGCGGCAGGGGCGGACGCGCGGCGCGCGCGGCGGCGGCAAGCGGGGCGCAGGCGGCGCACATATCGTCGCGCAGGCGCAGTTCTTCGGCCGCGCACAGTTCGCGCAGACGCCACAGCACGACCGGCTCGCCAACCGTGAAGCCGGCGCCGCCACGCGTGAGCGCTTCGCCTAGCGCGTCGCTGGGAAGCCACGATGCGCCCGCCGGACGGTCTTCATAGGCGTCGAGCACGTCGAGGATCATCGCGTCGAGGTCGCTCCACGTGCCGCTCGTAAAGGTGTTGTCGCGCCAGCGGCGCGTCTCCCCGTTGGCGAACTTGGCTTCTTGCCACTCCAGCGCGAGACGCGTGATGCGCAGTACCGAGATCGGCGCGGCATCGGGCAAGCGCGCCTCGATGCGGGCTGCAGCGTTCAGACCCGAAATTTCGTCGGTGGTCAGGCGCACTTCGTTCAGGCGCTGCGGGACGTCGCGCAAGCGGTAGCAGACCCGGCGCAGCGCGAGTTGGTGCGCGGCGTCGTGCGTGTGCCAGATCACCACATGGGAGTCGTCGGCTTCGAGCGCATTCAGCGCCGCACAGTCGTCGTAGGCAAGCGCGGGCGGCGCATCGCTTAGGCGCTCCCAGAAGGCGGCGCGTTGCGCGACGCCTGGGTCGCCCGCCACGTCGATGTCGCGCAACGGACCGACCGTCAGGTCATCGCGCAGGGCGATCACGCGGTCCGGACGGCCTGCCGCTTCGAGAGCCTGTCGTAGCGCCGTCACGGCCGGCTCGCCGTAAATGAGGTGAATCGTGGTCATCGACAACTCGTTGCGTTCACGCTGAACGCCCTGTAAGCCCGAAAGCGCGCAAATAACAAAAGGAGCCGCCCGCGGGTGTCGCAGCGCTGCGCTGCAACACCCGCGGGCGGCCCCTAGTGTAAGCGGATCGCCTGCGGGCCGAAAGCGTGCTGTTGCTCTAACGCCTTAACGTTCGTCGAAACTCACGACCACACGCTCGCTGACCGGATGGCACTGGCAGGTGAGCACGAAGCCGTCCTTCACCTCCTGCTCCTCGAGCGTGTAGTTCTTGTCCATCTTCACTTCGCCTTCGAGCACCTTGGCGCGGCAGGTGCAGCACACGCCGCCCTTGCAGGCGTAAGGCAGCGCCAGACCCGCCTTCAGGCCGACGTCGAGCAGGCTCACGCCCTCGTACGGCAGGCGCATCTTGCGCTTCTTGCCGTCGATGACGATTTCGAGGTCGGCGGCCGGCGTGTTTTCAGTGATCTCGACGTTCGCCACGCCCGCCTGCGGCAGCGGCGAGCCGAAACGCTCCACGTGCACCTTCTGAGGCGGCACGCCCGCATCCTTGAACGCGGCTTCGGCGGCGTCCATCATCGGGCCGGGGCCGCAGATGAAGGCTTCGTCGATCTCGTCGGCGGGCAAGAGCGTTTCGAGGAACGCCGCGCACTTGGCCTGATCGAGCACGCCGTTGAAGAGTTCGACGTCCTGCAGGTCGTCCGAAAGCACGTGATAGAGGCGCAAGCGGCTCATGAAGCGGTTCTTCAGGTCTTCCAGCTCTTCGGCGAACATGATCGAGTCGACGCTGCGGTTGCCGTACACGAGCGTGAACGCGCTGCGCGGCTCCGTTTCTAGCGTCGTCTTGATGATCGCGAGCACGGGCGTGATGCCCGAGCCGCCCGAGAAGGCCACGTAGTGCTTGCCGTGCTCGGCATTCAGGTGCGTGAAAAAGCGGCCATCGGGCGTCATCACGTCGATCTCGTGGCCGGGCGCGAGCTGATCGAACGCGAAGTTCGAAAAACGCCCGCCGCGCACGCGCTTGATGCCGATGCGCAGCTCCCCATCGCGGTCGTAGTCGGTGACGCCCACGCAGATCGAGTACGAACGACGCGTTTCTTCGCCATCGATGTGCGTCTTGAGCGTCACGAACTGCCCCTGGGTGAAGCGAAACGCCTCGCGCAGCTCGGGCGGGACTTCGAAAGCGACAGAGACCGCGTCCGCGGTTTCGGGCCGCACTTCGCGGATGCGCAGCGAATGGAATTGCGGAGTGGCCATATCAGTACGGTTTGAAGTAGTCGAAGGGTTCGCGGCAGTCGATGCAGCGGTAGAGCGCCTTGCACGCGGTCGAGCCGAACTGCGCGAGGCGCTCGGTATGCTGCGAGCCGCAGTGCGGGCAGGCGGGCGCGGGCAATGGCTTCGGCTTCGGCTTCGCGATGAAGGTGATCGGTTGCTCGGCCGATTGCGGCGCAAAGCCGCAGTTACCCGTTGGCGGCGCGATGCCATAGGCGCGCAACTTCTCGCGCGCTTCGTCGGTGATCCAGTCGGTGGTCCACGCGGGCGTGAGGGTCGTCGCGATGCGGTAGGGCGCGAGCGCGGCGGCGTCGAGCGCGTGCGCGACGTCCTCCGCGATCTGCGACATGGCGGGGCAGCCGGAGTAGGTGGGCGTGATGATCACTTCGATCTGGCCGTCGTCGGCGCGGCGCACGTCGCGCAGAATGCCCAGTTCGCGAATCGACACGACCGGAATCTCCGGATCGGGCACCGATTCCAGCACTTCCCAGGCGCGTTCGAGCGCGTGATCTGCCGTTGCTTGCATCGTGACTTCCTCTGTTCCTGCGGGGGTGCTTACCAGCGCGCGTCCGGGTGCTGGCGCGCGAGGCTCTGCATCTCGGCCAGCACGAAACCCATGTGCTCCGAGTGTTCACCGTGCTTGCCGGTCGTGATGTGGAACACCTGCTCTGGCAGCGTAAGCGTGGCTTCTTCGAGCGCGGCTTCCACGTCGGCGCGCCACGCCGCTTCGAACTGCGCCGTGAGCGGTGCGATGCCGGCTTCGGCCACGGCCGTTTCCACGGCGTCGGTGCTGAAGAACTCCCGCGTGTACGGCATCAGCCAGTCGATGGCGGCCTGGGCGCGGCGGTGCGATTCGTCGGTGCCGTCGCCGAAACGGATCAGCCACTCGCGCGCATGGTGCACGTGGTAGCGCGTTTCCTTGATCGAGCGCTCGGCGATTGCGGCCAGTTGCGGGTCGGCGGAGCGCAGCAGCGCGGTCCACAGATGCCCCATCAGCGTGGCGTAGAGGAAATTGCGCACGATCGTCACGGCGTAGTCGTTGGCCGAATGCGTCGTGCCGGCGAGCGGGCCGAAGTGCGGCAGCTCTGCGAGCGTGTAGTTCGCGAACTCGCGCTCTGCGCGGAAGTAGGCGTAGTCGTCCTCGGTGCGCTCGCGGCCGGTGAGCGCCTTTTCGAGCGTAGCGGCATGCGTGTAGAGCAGGCGCGCCTGACCGATCAGGTCCAGGCTCATGTTGGCGAGCGCGATGTCTTCTTCGAGGATCGGGCCGTGGCCGCACCATTCCGTATTGCGCTGACCGAGGATCAGCGCCGTATCGGCGAGGCGTAGCACGTACGCGAGTTGTTCGGGCGTGGGCGTCGTCATGTTGCGCTCTTACATGTGGTTGACTTCGTCGGGCAGCGTGTAGAACGTCGGGTGGCGATAGATCTTGTCGCCGGCCGGCTCGAAGAGCTCGGCCTTTTCGTTCGGATCCGATGCCGTAATTGCCGACGACGGCACCACCCAGATGCTCACGCCTTCCTGGCGGCGCGTGTAGACGTCGCGCGCCATGCGCAGCGCCATCGAGGCGTCGCAGGCGTGCAGGCTGCCGCAGTGCTTGTGGTCGAGGCCCTGCTTGCTGCGCACGAACACTTCCCAGATCGGCCATTCCTTGTTCATCGTGGATCTCCTTCCTTCCTGATTCATGTATGAGGTGTGCTCAAGCTGCGTGCTTTTCGGCGCGCTGACGCTGCTTTTCGGCGTGGGCGAGGGCGGCTTCGCGCACCCACGCGCCTTCGTTGTGCGCCTTCACTCGCGTGCCGAGACGCTCGCGGTTGCACGGGCCGTCGCCGTTCACGACGCGCCAGAATTCTTCCCAGTCGATCGTGCCGTAGTCGTAGTGGCCGCGCGCTTCGTTCCATTTCAGATCGGGATCGGGCAGCGTGACGCCCAGCACCTTCGCCTGCTCGACCGTGGCATCGACGAACTTCTGGCGCAGATCGTCGTTCGAGATGCGCTTGATGCCCCATTTGGCCGACTGGTTGCTATGGACCGAATCGGCGTCGCTCGGGCCGAACATCATCAGCACCGGCCACCACCAGCGGTTCACGGATTGCTGAACGAGTTCGCGCTGCGCCTCGGTGCCGCTCATCATGGCGAGCAGGGCGTCGAAGCCCTGGCGCTGGTGGAAAGACTCTTCCTTGCAGATGCGGATCATGGCGCGCGCGTACGGGCCGTACGTGCAGCGGCACAGCGGAATCTGGTTCATGATCGCCGCGCCGTCCACGAGCCAGCCGATCACGCCGACATCGGCCCACGTGGGCGTCGGGTAGTTGAAGATGCTCGAATACTTGGCCTTGCCGGCGTGCAGGGCGTCGACTAGCTGGTCGCGCGAAACGCCGAGCGTTTCCGCCGCGCTATAAAGATAGAGGCCGTGGCCCGCTTCGTCCTGCACCTTGGCGAGCAGGATCGCCTTGCGCTTGAGGCTCGGCGCGCGCGAGATCCAGTTGCCTTCCGGCAGCATGCCGACGACTTCCGAGTGCGCATGCTGCGAGATCTGGCGCACGAGCGTCTTGCGATAGGCGTCGGGCATCCAGTCCTGCGGCTCGATCTTGCCGTCGGCGGCCATGATGGCGTCGAACTGCGCTTGCTCCGGCGAGATTGCGTCCGCGTCGGGCGGAGCAACATTGCCGGGGATGTCGAGGGATTGCGTGTACATGGAGACGCTCTCGTCGAAGTTGGGTATGTCGCGCAGTATAAATCAACCGACCGGTCGGTAAATGAATTTTTTGAGGTGAGGCAAAGAAATTCGGACCGACAGCTCAGTTTTAGCGGGGCGGCAGCGGGGTGCCTGGAATTTTGGGCCCTTGTGCGCGGGCATTTGCACGCGTTGATGTGCTGAACTGTCAGGCGGATGGAAGGCTGTGCGCCGGGCCATGGGGCACAATGCGCCTTTGCCTGCGCACTCGTTCACGGATGAAGATTTCTTTTGCTCCCCTCGCGGCTGCGGCCGCAGTATTAATTTCACTTGGCGGCGCGTCTGCCGCGTTCGCTGATCAAGCCCCGGGCCCTTGGGTCACGAGCTGGGCGACGGCCCTGCAGTCGATTCCCGAGCGCGACGCGCTCCCGGCGCTGTACCGCGCGCCCGAGGTCGCCGGGCGTACCGTTCGGCAGATCGTCTATCCGTCGCTGGGTGGCACGGTTGCGCGCGTGCATTTGAGCAACCTCTACGGGCGCGCGCCGCTCGTGATCGAGGCGATGGCGATTGCGCCGTCTGCGGGCGGCGCGGCGGCGAGCGAGGCAGGTATGGCGCATGTGACCTTCGGCGGGCGGCCGGCGGTGTCGGTGCCTCCCGGTGCTGCGCTCGATAGCGATCCGGTGCAGATCGATCTGAAGGCGCACGCACCCTACGCCATCAGTTCCTATATGGGACCCGAGCAAAAGATGGTCGCGTGGCACCGCGTGGCGAGTCAGGTGGATTACGTCTCGCGTCCGGGCAATCACGTCGCGGATCCGTCGATTGGTGCGTTCGCCCAGCGCTTTACGCAGTACGCGTGGGTGACGGGGCTGGCGGTCGAGGCGCCGGGGGCGTCGACGGTCGCGGCGATCGGCGATTCCATTACCGATGGCATGCGTTCCTCGCTCAATCAGAACCGTCGCTGGCCGGACGCGTTGGCGCGCCGCATCGCGCAGTCGCCGCGCACGGATCTCGCCGTGATCGATCTCGGGATTAGCGGCAACCGGTTGCTGAGCGATTCGCCTTGCTACGGCGAGGCGCTCGAGCGGCGCTTTGGCCGCGACGCGCTCGGTCACCCGGGCGTGAAGACCGTGGTGCTGCTCATCGGCATCAACGACATCAACTTCCAGGCGATGCCGGCGCGATCGGGTCTCGACTGCGACTTTCCTCATACGCACGTGGACGCGAACGACGTGATCGCGGGCTACCGCCGCGTGATCGCGCAGGCGCACGGGCGCGGCGTACGCATTTTCGGCGCGACGCTCACGCCGGCATCGCTGCCGCCGGAGCGCGAGGCAATCCGCACGGCGGTCAATCAGTGGATCCGGACTGGCGGGGCGTTCGACGGCGTGGTCGATTTCGACGCGGCGCTGCGGGACCCCGCGGATCCGGCGCGACTGCGTTACGGCTATGACAGCGGCGACCACATCCATCCAAGCGACGCCGGCTACGCCGCGATGGCGAACGCAGTGCCGCTGGAGGTCCTTACCCGGAAGTGAGGAATATTTTCGCTACCCCCTTGCACGGCTTCGGCGGGGGCGATAAGATTCGCCCCCTTCGTTCGATGTCTCTCAGACGTCAGGCAGCGAGGGCCGCCGCGGAAACCGGCGGACGCAGGAGTCAGCAAGCTTTTTCAAGCGGTGAGCGAAAAAAAGGGGTTGACGAAGCGAAAAGGATTCTTCATAATCTCGTTTCTCTGCTGCAGACGCAGCAACGCAGAAAGAAGCCGGTAGTCGAGCAGTTTTAACGGCGCTTTCGCGAACGATCTTTAAAAATTTACAGCCGATAAGTGTGGGCGCTTGATGCGGTGGCGACCCGATATGGTTCTTCGGAGCGATATCGGGAGCAGCAAAAGTATCAAGAGTCTCACACTAAAGTAAGTCAGGTTTTTGAATTTATTCAGAACCTGTCAGCTTTGAGTGAGCGACCGGTCTCGAGAGAGACCGAAAACAGTAACAGGTATTGAACTGAAGAGTTTGATCCTGGCTC
>NZ_JAMBPQ010000027.1 GCF_024206495.1 Paraburkholderia sp. CNPSo 3272
GGATTGGTAAAGCGCCTTCGCGAACGCACCGTGGGGACTCGACCCGAACGGAGCGCAAGCAAGGCCACGCGCGCAGGAAGAAGCAACGCGAATTTACACAGGCCGACATCGAGCAGGTGATCGTCGACCTGGCCGGGCAAAAGCAGCCTTCGCAGGCCCAGCGCAAACCAGGTCATCGATCAGCAGGCGTTAATGGAACAGGGGCGAATGCCCTGCCCGTTCATGATCCGATCTTCGACACTGCGTGAGATGTTGATGCCCAGCACTCCGCCGCGCTGCGCCGGCGGCACGATCTCGCCGGCGAGAGTCACGCCCGTTACGAACGTGAACGAAGCGAGCGAGAACGCGATCGTCACCGCGAACACGAGCAGTAGCCCGGCCGGGAGCAGCGGCATGAGGGCGAGCGCCACGCCAGATACCACCACGGCCGCCGCGCCCAGCGTGCCGCGCGCATGGCGGCTCGACACGCCGCGCGCCATCAGGCGCTGCGACCACCAGCTGAGCAGCGGCGAAGCCACCATCTGGCCGAATGCGGGCAGCACAACGATCCAGCCGACCTGCGTGAGCGAATAACCCGCCACGAGCACAAGATAGCTCGGTAGCCAGATCGTCGACATTGTGAGGATCACATAGGCGGCGAAGCCGCTGAGATCGCTGCCAATACAGGTTCGCGCGAGCAGCAACGCGGCGAGCGGAATGCGCTGCGGCAACTCAGGCACCGGTGAATGCACGCGCAGGGAATCGGCAGGGTTCGCGGGCCGCCCCCCCTGCGCGGCGTGTGAATCGAGTGCCCCCTCCTTGCCGATCCACAACCAGGCTATGCTCCAGACCACGCCAACCACGGCCAGCATGGCGAACGCAGCGTGCCAGCCGAAATGGACGATCACGGCAGTGATAACCGGCGCAATGAGGCCGGCGCCGAAGGATGCGCCGATCGTAAGTACTGCCGATGGAACCGTGCGCTCGTGGTCGGGAAACCACTTGTAGAGCGCATGCACGGCCACTGGATACGCGGGTCCCTCGCTCGCACCCAGAAGCACACGCGAGACAATCAGCGTAAGCGGCGTTGCGAATACGAGCAGCGGCACCTGCGAAAGCGACCACGTGATCGCCATCGCCAGCAGCAGCCAGCGCGCCTTCACGCGGTTAGCGAGCAGACCGACGAGCAGCGCGGAAATCGAGAAGAACGTGAAGAAGCTCGCCGCGATGCGTCCGAATTGTGTGTGCGTGAGCCCGAGCTCGCGCATGATCGGTTCGGCGGCGAGACCGATCAGGGCCTTATCCGCAAAGTTGATGGCGAGGAAGAAAAACAGGCCGACGACGATCACCCATCGCTGACGCCTGTAACGTGTCTCTGATGTCATTGTGTCTCCATTTGCGGCTATTCCTTTGCGCGCCGGCGTGAAGCGGTCGCCAAAAGTTGCCGTTTGGGGAGATTGAACGACGAAGAGACAAATAATACAACTGCATAGTTTGCATTGTATCGATGCGATCAGTGCATTAATTGTCGTGCGGGTAGTGCGCTGCCGCAACCTCCTGAACAGCGCGAATGGCCTGTTCCGCTGCGGGCGAAAGCGTGCGTCCGGCCAGATGGATGATGCAGAACTGGAGCCAGAGCGGCTTGCGCGAGGGCAGCCAGAGCGGCACGAGGTCGGCCATGCGCGACGGATTCGGGAACGCATGGGTGGTGAGCAGCAACAGTGCGTCGGTCTTACGCGCGTACTCCTGCAGCACATTCACATCGTTGCAGACGAGATGGAAGTCCAGTTCGTTGCCAGGCGCATAGCGCAGCCATTTGCGCAGCCCATCGCGCATTGCGTCGGGCAGCGGCACGGAGATAACCGGAAATGCCTGCAGCTGGTGGGTCTCCACAGTGGCCAGGCGCGCGAGCGGGTGGCCTTCACGTACGTACCAGCCCGCGCGATGCCTGGGCAGCGGGATTACGTTGACCTCGCTGACGGTCGGCGCGCCGCGAATATCCACGATCAGAAAATCGAGTTCCTCGCTGTAGAGCGATTCGAGCGAATTTTTCCAGTTGTCGATGCGCGCGTCGATACGCATCTGCGGATGCTGCTGCGCGAGGCTGTCGAGCACCGCGGGCAGCAGCATGGCCGCCGGATACGGGCCTGCCCCGAAGCTCACCGAGCCGATACTGTGGTCGCGCAGCAAGTCCACGTCGCGCACCAGACAGCGCGCCTCGAACAGCACCTTCTTCGCCCGGCGCACCACGGTTTCGCCCGCGGACGTGATCTGCACGTCCCGGGTGGTGCGGTCGAAGAGCGCCATGCCGAGCTCTTCCTCGATGGACTGGATGCTACGGCTGAGAGCGGGTTGGCTTAGATGCACGCGCTGTGCGGCGCGGGCGAAACTGCCCTCTTCCGCGAGGGCGACCACATGTTCGAGTTGGCGTAGGTTCATGGCGGACACGGCAGGCTAATCGGTCGGCGCAGGCAAGCCCTGCGCCGCGAAACAGCATAGCCTGGACGGGCACCGCACGGCACGTGTCTTCTCTCGCGGCTTTCTACAGTGTGGGAATACCCACGATCGGCCGTTGCTCCTTCGAGAACGGGCGGCGATTCGCGTCTACGCACCAGACCGTTCGGCTGCACATCTGCACTCAAAACCGGACGGCATGTTACCTACGCCGCCACCGGCGGTCTCACTGAAAAGTCGCGTTGACAGTCAATTGGACAGCATTGCCCTTCGGGCGATTGCTCACGTTGAACTCGTTTACCCAACGCAGCGTCGCGGCAACCGGCGTCTTGTCGATCTTGCCAGTCCACGTCACCATCGGCCCGATGCCCACTGCGTGCCCCTGCGCGCCGCCAGTCAGTTGTGCGATTCCGCCCGTATCGTTGCCCACCTGCTGGATGTAACCGCCGATGATGCCGACACCCCAGCCGCCCGCAAAACGCTTGAGTGCCAGGACATCCAGCACGCTGACCGGTGCGTTGTGATATTGCGTGGCACCGTTCCGCGTATAGAACTCCAGTCCGTAGTTGAGCGAGAACTCGATGTTTGCCGCCGGGAAGAGGTGCGTGTATGCGATGGTCGGCGTGAACGTCCAGGTGTTCTGGCCGGCGTTGGCGAGGCGGTCAGGGTTGTAGGCACCCGTGGGCGCGTAGATTTGAACGCTCAGCGCAACGTGATCGAGTTTCGTCAGGTGGTAGCCGGCCACCACAGGCGAAAAGAACACGTCGGCAATCTGCGTACCGTGGTCGTTCGGCAAAAGACCATGGAACGAGGAAACGTCCGTATATTGCACGGGCACGCCGAACGACGTCGCGAAGTTCCAGCCGCCCGCGGTGATGCCCCATGTTTTCACCGCGTTGATCAGCGTGTATGAGATCGTGAAGTCGAGCCCCGCCGTCACCTTCCCCGCGATCGGCAGCGTTTTGCTCGCGCTCACTGAGCCCTCATAGTAGATCGTGTTGAGCGAGACGATCCAGTCCGAGGTAGGCGGAACGATACCGGCATAGGGTGCGATCTGCATGCCGGTGATCGGGCGGCCGATACCGCCTTCAGTCGCGCCGGCATGAAACGAAGCGCCCAGCGCGCCGAAGCACGTCAGTGCGGCCAGTAGGCTTGTCGATGTTCTACGCACTTTGATCGTTGTTGCCCTGTTCGAATCCAACGTGATCGTGTAATGGCTTCCCGCGGCTAGGTGTTTGCCTGCGCAATGTCGGGCAAGCGCCAGCTATGGTCGAACCACGGCTGCAGCGGCCCGTACAGGCGGAAGATCGTGAACCACGACTTGCCAGGAATCGTCTGCACCCAGTTCGATTCGTGGCCCACCGGCGCACTCGGACCAAAAAACAGATCGACGGAACCGTCGGCGTTCTTTTGCAGGCTCTGCCTTTCGCTCGACAGGCTCGGAAACCGCTGGTCGGTCTGCAGCATCGAGCGCGTCTGCGTGTCGTAGATCACCACCGACCAGAAGTCCTTCACGGGCACATTGGGCGGCACGCGCAGCACGTAGTGCTTCGCGCCGTCGAACGGCTTGCCAGCCGCGTCGACGTTCGCCGCCGCGTATTGCGAGCCGATGCCGGGCATGGCCACCGCCATCGCGGGGGTGTCGATGGTTGCGGCGTAGAAAAACATCGTGCGTGCGTCAAAATTGCGCGCGCCCTGGTTCAGCCATTCGTAACTGCCGCCGATGAACGGCGTTGTCCAGTGCCCGTCTGGATAAATCAGTGCGGCCGGATTGCGGTTCGCGAAGTCAATCGTGCGGGCGGTGGCATTGCCCACTGCAACGGCATCGGTCAGGATGGCCTTCGTGTGTGCGTCGGGCGCAAACGGCTTGCCCTTCACCATGCCGATCGACGCAAACAGTCCCGTCATGTCGGGTCCATAGGCACCGGCCGGTTCTTCCTGAACGATCTGGTTGATCTCGTCGTAGAACTCGATGTTGTTCGCATGGACCGTGTTCATGGTCTTGCCCGACAGGTCGATGAACCGCGTGGCGGGCGGATTCGCGGCCTGCGCGAGCGGATAAACACGCAACCCTGCCTTCAGGCTCGCTACGCCTGGTTTCGGGTCGCCGCTCTTCGTGAACGCGCGCCCGAACAGCAGGTTGCCGAAGGTCGGCGACTTCACGATGTAGTAGCCGCTCGACGGCAGCTTGCCCGTATAGTCCGGCGGCACGAACAGATACTTGCCGCCTTGCCCCTTGTCCGGGCCTGCGTTGCCCATGTCGGTGACGTAGCGGAACCAGAAATCATCGACCACGCCGAGGATGTTGGGCGGTGTTTCGACCACCATCGGGCCGTGTTTCAGGTCCATCCAGTTCCAGAAGTAGACAGTCTCCGAGTTCGGTGTCAGAAAGATCGATTTCGAATCCATCAACGACGCGAATATGCCGATAGTACTACCGGTCGCGCCCGCGTCACGCAACGCCTGGCGGATTGCCACCATCGACGCGCCTGGTATGCCGTTCAGGAACGCTTCGACGCCACGCATGAACACGAGGTTGTCGTACACCTTCTCGGCGGTTTTCGACGTTGGTACGCCGTCGAAGTACTCGAGCTTGCCGATACGCGTGTCGACCGCGGCTTGCGTGATGATCTGCTCAGGGATCGGAGTCGTCATCGTGTAGCTTGCCGGCGGTGCTGCGCTCGTGCATGCCGCAAGCGTGGCCGCGATGATGGACAGGGAAAACGAACGTGTCATTGCAGGAAGCATTGGATCTCCAGTTACGACAAACTGCCTGGCGACGCGCTACGCGCTGCCACGAGAGACATCAGTCACGAAGGTAGAACCCCGTTGCCCGGCTTGTTCATTTCGCTGGCACGAAGTCGCCGGGCTTCCAGCTCTTGTCGAACGCGGCGGCCTCCGGACCATAGATCCGGATATAGGCGAACCAGCCTCTTCCTGGCACAGTCTTGATCCAGTGGTCCTCGTGCCCCTTCGGCGCGGCCGGGCCGAAGTACAGTGTCACTGGCTTGCTCTGATCCACGTCCTTCAGCTCGAACAGCGAGCGCAATGCGGCATTGTCCTGGTCGGTCTGAACCTGCGAGCGCGTAGCGGCGTCGTAAGCGGTTACGGACCAGAAGAGCTTGTCCGGCACAGGCTGCGGAATTACCAGCGTGTAGTTCTTGCCACCATCGAGATACGCGCCTTGAGCGTCTCGAGCGCCAAGCCAGTAGAGCGAGCCCGCCCCTGGGTCGCGCCGGAACATGGCGGGCGAGGTAACAATGGCCTGGGCAAACCAACGATCGCGAGCGTCGAGGTCGATCCCGCCAGGCGTTTCGAACTGGGCACTGCCCGGCACGAGCCCCACCCACTCCCACTGCCGGTCGGGCCAGGCTTTCCGGTCAGGGCGGTCGCTGTCGAATGCGGATACCAGCATCTGGCTGCGTCCCTTGCCCGCGGCATTTACAAGCACGGCCTTCAGCTTGTCGTCGGGATTGAATGGCTTACCCTTCTCGATGCCGAGTTGGGCGAGCAGTCCATACATGGGCAAGAAGGCAGGATTCTGCGGCTCTTCCTGAATGATCTTGTCGAGGACTTCCCAAAACTGAATATTGTCTTCCCAGCGAAGCGACGAACTGTCCATCGCGCGTTTCGTGGTGTCCACGGCCTCGAGCGCCGGGCTGCTGGCGCCGCCTTCGGACCAGCGCCGGATCTTGACGGCGCGCAGCGCATCCATTGCCTTCGGAATATCTCCGCCGACCGGCAATGCGCGAACAGCAAGTAGATTCTTCAGCGTCCGAGAACGGGCAACGTAGTAACCGTCGGGTACCGTGCCCTTCCATCCCGGCGGCAGGATCAGGTGCTTGCCGCCTTTGCCCGCGTCAGGACCAGGAAGGCCGAGGTCCTTGACCCAGCCCTGGTTGTGGTCGTTGACAAGACCAATGTACGGCCCAGGCGGCAAGTCGATCTCGATCGGCCCCTGTGACAAGTCCAGCACCGCGGAGCCGTACGGGGTATCCGAGTTCAGTGTGAAGCCCACTTGCCTTGGGCCCGCGGCCGCGATCCCCCACTCCTTGCCATCCTGAATGCCAGCCGTACGAGTGCCGTTAAATATGCCTTCCACCGATACCGTTGGATACCAGAAGCGATAGGTGACGACGGCCGTTTGCAGCACTTCGTCGGCACGCGTGCGCTCCGACGTTTGCGGCGTGGGATAGCCACGGTCGAAGTCGTATCCCATGTTGTCTTTCGCGTGGGCCGCCGTGCTGGCACAGGCGAGAAGCAGTGCAGCAATCAAGCGTCGATGCATAAAGGCTCCTGTAGGAAGGAAAAGCAATTACGCTGCGGTGCGCTGCAGATCATGCGGTTTTCAGCGTAGGCATTTCTTTATTCTTTGTTCCAGGCGGTTCTTCATGTCACAGGAACCCCAGACCGCAAGATATGGAGGACGCGGACGGCCGTATTCGGTGCGACCGAATTCGTAGACATGCATCACGCATGTCGCTCCCGCTTTCGCTCGTAAGCCACTGCTGGTAGCTTTGCAGGCCAATAGAAACTCGGTGACAATTGTTTGCCCTCTCGGCTTCGTCCACCGATGATTTCCCCCTTTTCTAATGGCCCATTTTCGATGCTTTACTACTTTTAGGTTGCCGGTCATGCGGAATTTAGCTTTGACGCATCAAAAGAATATCAAGCATCTATAATTTTTGCATCAGTCATTGGCTCAATAGTTGTCCCTGAACAATTCGTTTCTCGTGCCGTCGGCGTCACGCGGGCAAATCGGCGGCAATGAAACAGTTGAACAAGGCAGTGAGAATTAAGGCACAAAGAAGCCGCAGCTTCCTGAGGATCATGCGCAGGTTGTGACCTGCGCCGCACAGCACGGCGTGCATCGCATCGCCGAGCGCCCCCCTTTAGCCAGTTCCGGTCGAGCTTCCCATCGGTCTTCATGTGGCCGATAGCTGGCTCGATCGCGCTGCGCCGTCTGATCATTGCGCGTAGTCCGCGTGTGATACCCGGGTGGTAGATCTTCACGCCGTCGATGGCGACACCCTTGTAGCCGCGGTCGACGATGGGCGACTTCTGGCGTGGCGTCGCACAGGATTGCCGCCTTCTCCAGTGCTTCAGCCAGCATGTGCCAATCGTACGGATTGCCAGGCATAGAACGCATGCCAACGAACTAGCTATCGTAGAACGGTCGGTGGGATCGGGCTGGCCATTTCATTATGTCCGCTCTTGTTGAAGAACTGAATGGAAGCGCTGGTACGTCGCCAACCTTTGATGGTCCGCGGCGTTTCACTGAAGACTCGCGACTTGCTGAACGATCTCCGTCCGCATAGCTTCTTGGCAATCTATCTGGATCTGTCGCAATAAGGAGATCTGCTATGCTGACGGGCCCTGAATGCGTGGCGTGATCGATGAACCACGGGCTGAGTCCCGCGGTAGCAAAAATTCTCAAACAGTTGCATTATCCGCTGGACGTGATGTTACTCTGCGTTCGGTGGTACGTGGCATATCCGCTGAGCCTGCGTCATCTCGAACAGATGATGGACGAGCGCGGGATTGTGGTCGATCACTCGACGATTCATCGTTGGGCGATCAAACTCTTGCCGGTCCTGGAGAAGGCGTTTCGACGGTGCAAACGAGCGGTCGGCAAGAGCTGGAGGATGGACGAGACCTACATTCGAATCAGGGGTGAGTGGCAGTCTTTACCGGGCTCTCGATAAGGCAGGCAACACCGTCGATTTTCTGCTGCGAGCCCGACGGGATAAGGCTGCGGCTCGGGCTTATTCGAAAAGGCAATCAACCAGAATGGCGAACCCGAGACCGTGACGATCGATAAGAGCGGATCGAATCTGGCTGCCTTGCAAGCAATCAACGCTAAGCAGGTAACACCAATCAAGGTCCGCCAAGAAGTATCTGAACAACATTGTCGAACACGATCACCGGGCCATCAAGCGTCGAACGCGCCCAATGATGGGATTCAAGAATTTTCGTTGCGCACGCATTATTCTTGGCGGAATCGAGACCATGCATATGATTCGCAAAGGTCAGATAAACGACGGCCGTAAGGCACTCACTCCCGCGCAGCAATTCTATTCTCTCTCTGCATAAGCAATCCTCTGTATTTCAGCGCTCTCGCCGGCCATCTTCCTTATTGCGACAGAACCGCGTCACATGCACCGCAAGCAGTTGCCCCAATGTATCCACCGCCATATGCACCTTGCTGCCTTTCTTACGCTTGTACCCGTCATAGCCTGCGCGTGGACTGCTCTCGCACGTCGACTGCAGCGTTCGGCCATCGAGGATGACTGCCTGGGCTGCCCCAGGCGATCCTGCGCCACGCGGATAATCGAACGCAGGTCATTGACCATGGCTTCAAAACAGCCAGCCTGAATCCAGAGCTGTGTCTGCTGGTAGACCGCCTCCCACGGCGGAAATTCATTGGGCAGCAGACGCCATGGCGCACCCGCGCGGACAATCCAGCGCAAGGCGTTGAACATCTCACGCAATTCGTAGCGACGCTGGTGCATCCTGGTTCATCAATGTCAGGTACGGAGCGGCGAAGTACCACTCTTCATCCGATACATCCGTTGGATAAGGTCTGCGTTTTATCATCCCGCCAGGGTACCAGGTCCGGCCGAAAGTTCATAACACCTTCTAGCCGTAACGATAGACCCCGCGCGCAGTCTTCCGACCCAGACGTCCTGCGGCCACCAGTTCACGAAGCAGCGGGCACGCGCGGTACTTCGAATCGCCGAAGTCATGGTAAAAAACGTCCATGACCGAAAGCACCACATCGAGTCCAACGAGATCGGCAAGCGCCAGCGGCCCGATCGGCTGATTCGCTCCGAGACGCATGCCGGTATCGATATCCTCGGCTGGCGCGACGCCTTCCGCGAGCAGGAAGAAAGCCTCGTTGATCATCGGCACGAGAATGCGGTTGACCACGAAGCCCGGCGAGTTGCGCACGCTGATCGGCGACTTGCCGAGCCGCACCGTCAACTCGTGGACTGCCTCCGCTGCGGCGCTACCGGTTTCGAGGCCCCGGATGATTTCGACGAGCGGCATCAACGGCACCGGATTGAAGAAGTGCATGCCGACGAGGCGCGACGGGTCGGCAAGCGCGGCGCCAAGCGTGGTGATCGAGATTGAAGACGTATTGGAAGCCAGAATGGCGTCGGGACGCGCGACTGCTTCAACCTGCTTCAAAATGCGCAGCTTCAGTTCGAGGTTTTCGGTGGCTGCTTCGATGATCAGCCCAGCAGCACCGAGGCGCTGATAATCGGTGCACGTCTCGATGCGGGCAAGCGCGGCCTCGCTCGCCGCCGCGTCCAGCTTGTCTTTCGCGATGAGCCGATCGAGGCTTCCCTTAAGCGCGGTAAGACCTTTGTCGAGCGCGGCTTCGCTGACGTCGACCACAATCACGCGCACGCCAGCGAGCGCGGCGACCTGCGCGATGCCGGAACCCATCGTCCCGGCGCCCACGATTCCCAATGTTTCGATTTGCATGGCTTTATTTGGCGCGCCCGAAGGCGCACTCAACTCACTGCACGTTTTCGAAAATGGCGGCGATCCCCTGCCCGCCGCCAATGCACATCGTGACGAGCGCGTAGCGGCCACCAATGCGCTTGAGTTCGTGCAGCGCCTTCACGGCGATCAGTGCGCCGGTAGCGCCAATGGGATGGCCGAGCGAAATACCCGAGCCATTGGGGTTCACCTTTTCAGGATCCAGACCCAGCTCCTGCGTGACCGCGCATGCCTGGGCGGCAAAGGCCTCGTTCGATTCGATCACATCGAGGTCCGCGACGGACAGCCCCGCGCGCTGCAACGCAAGACGCGTAGCGGGCACCGGTCCGATGCCCATGTAAAGCGGATCGACGCCCGCGTGTGCATATGCGACGAGTTTCGCCATCGGCGCGAGGCCGCGCGCCTCGGCCGCTGCGCGCGACATCAGCAGGACGGCCGCGCCTGCGTCGTTGATGCCGGAAGCGTTGCCCGCCGTGACCGTACCGTTTTCTTTCGCGAATACGGGCTTGAGCTTCGCGAAGTCGTCGATCGTTGCATCGTGGCGCAAATGTTCGTCGGTGTCGAATACAGTCTCGCGCCCTTTCACGGTGCGTTTGACCGGCACGATCTGGCTGGTGAACCGGCCTTCAGCGATCGCTCGCGCTGCGCGGCGATGCGACTCGAGCGCGAGATTGTCCTGACGCTCGCGCGTGATGCCGTAACGGCCCGCAACATTTTCGGCCGTCACGCCCATCGGCACGGCGTGGAAAGGATCATTGAGCGCGCCCAGCATCATGTCGATGAGGCGTGCGTCGCCCATACGCGCGCCGAAGCGCGCCTCGGCCGTAATGTACGGCGCGCGGCTCATGTTCTCGGCGCCAGCGCCGATCGCCACGTCAGCATCGCCGAGCAGAATGGTCTGCGCGGCGGAAACGATCGCCTGCAGGCCCGAACCGCACAGCCGGTTGACGTTGAACGCAGGCGTCGATTCGGGAATGCCGGCGTTGATCGCGGCGACGCGAGACAGGTAAAAATCCCGCGGCTCAGTGGCGATAACGTTGCCGAATACCACATGCCCCACGTCCTTTGCCTCGACGTGGCTGCGCGCCAGCAGTTCGCGCACGACGATTGAACCGAGTTCGGTTGGCGGCACGTCTTTCAGGCTGCCGCCGAATTTGCCGATCGCGGTCCGCACACCGCCTACCACCACGACTTCCCTGCTCATATGGATTCCTCAGTTATCTGTCTGCCGCCTGTGAAGCGCCGACGCAGCCTGTTTCAACGCCTGGTCCCGCCCTGTTCAGGGAGTCCCCAGGGCGCACCGTGGCAATCGTAGCGCCAACCAGTTCCGGACAGACTGATCAAACCGGCCGACATACTGACAAAACTGGCCATGTCATGCCCTCCACGCCGGCCAGACCGGGGGTTCCGATCGCCCCAGTTAAGGTTTCGTTAAGGCGCCCGTGCATAAAATCGCGTCTGACAAACCGAAACCGCTTTCCAGCGGTGACGCAAGAACGGGCATGAAAACCAAAGGGCCCTATGGATGCAGTCGAAACATTGAACGAACCATTTTTCTCGCACTCAATGCCACACCCGCAACGCCGCATTGGGTCATTGCTGCGGGCACGCTGATCGCAAACTATGCGATCTTGTCGGTCCCGGCCATGCTGGTGGCGCTGTGGCTGACAGGCTCGGACGAGCGCCGCGCGTTGGCCGTGCGCGCCTGCTTTGCCGGCTTGCTGGCCCTTGGCATCAACCAGCTGATCGGTCTGGCGTGGTATCACCCCCGCCCTTTCGTTAGCGCAACGGGCCATACGTTTCTCGCCCGTGCTCCCGATTCTTCGTTTCCTGGCGACCATGTGACGTTGCTTTCCGCAGTTTCGTTCACCTTCCGGTACGGCGGGAAGCGTGGAATCGGCTTGCTTGCCTTGATCGTCGATATCGCCGTTGGCTGGGCTCGCATATTTGTCGGGGTGCACTGGCCATTCGACATGATCGGCGCGGCGATCGTCGCGTTGCTGGCCTGCATGGCTGGCAGCCCGTTCTGGCGCATTGCGGGCATGGCGATGACCAGCGCGCTGATCGCGCTGTACAGGAAGCTTCTCGCTGTGCTTATTAGTCTGCGATGGTTGCGGCCGTATTGAGCCGCATCGTCAAGCGCTTCTCCATGCGGCTGCCACGCCAGGATTTCGAGGCTTCTCGACGACGTTGACGCGAACCGCCTGGAAAATGCGCGCTTCCGCATTCATGTAGGCGTTCCAGTCCCCCGCATCCATTTCCTTGACAGTCATTTCGCGCGGCACATAGGTGTGCCAGACCGCGAGATCCGGCACGCACCTCACAATAGCCGCGCGTCGCTTGTGAACTGACTTCGAATTCTCACAGGAACGTTAGCTTGCCGTTTCGAATGTCATACATCGAGCCCGCTATTTTCACGTTCCCCTTATTTTCCAGATCGGACAGAATCGGACTTCCGCTGCGGATAGCGGCTATCGCACCCTGAACGTTCGATCGCGCGACAGCATCGACGAATTCAACATTTTTACTGGATCGCTCTCCTGAATATTTCGTCGCGGTGATCGCCGGCTGGATCTGCTGAAGCAAACCCGTCAAATTTCCCAACTGAACGTTGTCGATTGCGCCTTTTATCGCTCCGCAGGCGGTATGGCCCATCACCAGAATCACTTTCGCACCCGCAACGGCACATGCGAACTCCATACTGCCGAGTATGTCCTGGTTGGCGACGTTTCCCGCGACTCTTGCATTGAAGGTGTCGCCGATTCCCATATCCAGAATGATTTCGGCCGGCGCGCGCGAGTCGATACAACTGAGGACGATTGCTGCGGGGTACTGGCCGCTGGCGCTCGCTCTCTTCTGCGCGAGAAAGTCCTGCTTTTTCATTTTGCCGGTACGAAACCGTTCGTTGCCGGCTTTCATCATTTCGATAATCTGATCGGGTGTCAGCGCATTGCGCTGTGATTCGGACAACGCCGCCGCCTGGATATCGCCCGTCGTGAACTGCGCGCCGGCAACGAGCGTCGCCACGCTTATGCCAGCCTTGATCCACCTGCGCCTTCCGCCATCCGCCGGGTCGTCGGGAACTTCAATCGCCGTGTTTGCAGACATTGGAATCTCCTATCTGACGGAGGTCGAACCTTGACTCGGAGAAAGATCTTCATCGACGTTCGCTAACGACCTCAGATCAGCGTGAAGGAAATGGGAAGATGGTCAGACGGAGTATAGGCTGCGCGAGAAATCGTGATAGCTGGCTGAGCCGCCGTCATGAGGATTGAACCGTCTGCTGGCATTCGACTTCGGAGGCGGCTACGCGACACCAGCGTGCCTGTGCCACCACTTGCGGAAGCATCTCGCTTTTTTTGCCGAGAATCCATACCAACTTGCAGCTATGAAGATAATCTTTCTTATCACTAGACGCCTATTTCTGCGCTAAACTTCACTACATGAAAACGCGTCACACGCCCCTTCCCGCACCCGCTTGCGCCGAGCCACCCGGATTCCCGGACGCCGACGAACTCGCCATGCTCCGCGCCTGGTATGCGGGCCTCGCCGTGCGGCCCGCCGTCGAGCGTTATCTCCCCGCGGCGCTCGGCGACGGAAAGTCGGCGCGGGGCGTGCTGGGGCGCATCCGGCGCAGGCTCGTCGCCCTGGCGCGCGCGGCGCATCGCGACGATCTGGTGGCGCTGTTCGAACATCCGGTGGAGGAACGCGAGCGGCACGCCAAGGCTGTCGCGCAGGCAATCGACAGCCTGCGCAACGCGCGCCCGCCCGAGCCCCAGATCGCCGACGACATCGCACAGTGGTTCACGCCGCGCGCCGTGCGGGTGCTGTACGCGCACGGCATCACCACGCTCGCCGACCTCACCGTGCGTATCCCGCGCCGCCGCCAGTGGTGGAAGGCGGTGCCGGGACTCGGTGTGGCAAGCGCCCGCGCGATCGAGGCGTTCTTTGCGGCCTGGCCTGCACTCACGGAAAAGGCGCGCGCTCTCATCCTGGCGAGCCAGCGCAGCGACATCGCACCGTGGGAGTCCCTCAAGCTGCCGCACGAAGTCGACGGCTCAGAAGGCACCTTTCGCGCACCGCGCGCGACCTGCACGCTGGACGCGTCGAACGACTATGAAGCTATCAAGACCTGGCTCGCGCTGCACGAGTCGCCCGCCACGCAGCGTACTTACCGGAAGGAAGCCGAACGCCTGATCCTTTGGGCGATCGTCGAGCGCGGCCGCGCGCTCTCATCGCTCTCGACCGAAGACGCCATCGCCTACCGCGCGTTCCTGCGCCATCCGTCTCCGCGCGGACGCTGGGTCGGCCCCGTGCGGGCACGCACGTCGCCGGACTGGCGGCCGTTCAACGGCAGCCTCTCGGCACGCTCGGTGGCGCATGCGCTTTCGATCCTCGGCGCGCTGTTCCGCTGGCTCATCGAGCAGCGCTACGTGCTCGCCAATCCGTTTTCCGGTGTTAAAGTGCGCGGCGCGAGCGCTGCGCAGGCGCTAGACACCTCGCACGCATTCAGCGAAGGGGAATGGGCGCTGGTGCGCACGATCGCAGACGGCCTCGAGTGGTCGTACGGCTGGTCAGCGCCGGCGGCACAGCGGCTGCGCTTCCTGCTGGATTTCGGCTATGCGACCGGTCTGCGCGCGAGCGAACTGGTTGGAGCCACGCTCGGCCACGTCGAGACGGATGCACGCGGCGATCACTGGCTGCGCGTGACGGGCAAGGGAAAGAAGCTTGCGCGCGTCGCCTTGCCGCCGCTCGCGTGGGAGGCGCTCGCGCACTATCTGGCCGAACGCGACTTGCCTGTCGTGCCCGTGCGCTGGAATCCGGCGACTCCGGTCATCGGCAGTCTCGAGGCCGACAGCGACGCCGCGATCAGCAGCGTGCGTTTGTGGGGGGTGCTCCGGCGCTTCTTCCTGCTCGCCGCCGACGCCATCGAGGCCGATCATGCGCCGCTTGCGGGAAAGCTGCGCCGCGCGAGTCCGCACTGGATGCGCCACACGCACGCCACGCACGCGCTCGGGCGCGGCGCGGAACTCACCACGGTGCGCGACAACCTGCGGCACGCTTCCGTTTCGACCACGTCGATCTATCTGCATAGCGACGAAGTCAAGCGCGCGCGGCAGATCGCGGACGCATTTGGCAAAGCGAAGTGAATCCACGTTCACCAGATGGCTCACGCGGTCGTAACGGCGAAGGGCGGCGTCGCTGGTAAGCACCGCGCTGCGGTGAGAGCCGATCCCCTTCAGCTTCTTCGTCGAAGCGTTGCGTATCGGGAGTAGCCGGCCACTTCGGAGATTCGACGAAGTGCTCAATTTCGTCGACCATCCCAAAGCATTTTGTATTCACAGAGTTACCCAGCTTACGTGGAGACCTCCCTGTGCGCAAGCAAAGCGGATTCGATGTCGCGATAGCGGATTCGCTGGAACGTGACAGGATCGTCTACTCGGGATTCAGTGCAGCAGCGGTCGTTGCCTCGAGCACACTGCGCGCACTTGATCGTGTCAGCGACCCGGCAGAAGTCCCCCCGGGCTATGACGCAGCCGTGGTCTGGGACGGGCTTGGAATCTTGCCATTTTCCCTGGTCGTGCACTTTCAATCAGACCATCCCGCGTCGGTCGCGGTCGGTGAGGAGGTCGCGTTCTACGAGCGCCACCAAATGCCATATAGAACTTTGAGAGATGGCGAGGCTTTTGTAATAGACAGCATGCGCAGCGAGATCGTAGGCGCGTAATGAGGCGATCTATCTGCACAGCGACGAGGTCAAACGCGCCGGGTGATCGCGGACGCGTTTGGCAAACAATAGTCAGCGTGTTGCACGCGAGTTTGCCTATCAGCTGCTCGAGCCCATCGCCGACTGCTGATAGTTTTCGAGGCCGATCTTGTCGATCAATCCGAGCTGGATTTCCAGCCAGTCGATGTGATCCTCGGTGTCGTCCAGGATCTCCACGAAAATCTCCCTCGACACGAAGTCCCGCACGGATTCGCAGTACGCAATGGCTTCCTTGCACTGCGCCTGCGCCGTGCGTTCGAGCTTGAGGTCGCACTCGAGCACTTCGCGAACGTCCTCGCCGATCAGAAGTTTGCTAAGGTCCTGCAGATTGGGCAGGCCGTCGAGCATGAGAATCCGTTCGATCAGTTTGTCGGCATGCTTCATCTCCTCGATCGACTCGTCGTATTCATGTTTGCCGAGTCCTGCGAGACCCCAGTGTCCGTAAAGTCGTGCGTGCAAAAAGTACTGATTAATCGCCGTCAGCTCGTTCTTCAGCTCCGCATTGAGATATTCGATAACTTTCGGATCGGCTTGCATGACTCCCTCCGGGGCGCTGTGTCGGGACGATTACAACGAGCATAGACAGTTGACGCACGTAGCGCACGAAGGAATTCAGCGTGTTATCGGCTCGATTTACGCAGATGAATGACGCTTTAAACCGTCTGTCGCGCGTGTGTTGTTTGTGAACAAGACGCGGCCAGCGAAAGCTTCCCGGCCTCCGATCGTGCCGGCGTATCGGGTATGATCGCCGCAGAATCGATCTATGTTTGTATTCGTTACGACCGAGTTCCAATGAAAACCGATATGTCGATGTCTGTGCCGGAGCGTGCGGGCTCCGCGTTCGAAGTCCTGCGAGTCTTTCTGAAGCTGGGCCTGACGTCCTTTGGCGGTCCCATCGCCCATATCGGCTACTTCCGTCGCGAATTCGTCGAGCGGCGACGCTGGCTCGACGACGCAACCTTCACGGATCTGCTCGGCCTCTGCCAGTTTCTCCCGGGGCCCGCCAGTAGCCAGACCGGTTTTTCGATCGGTCTGCTGCGCGCCGGCTGGCGAGGCGGGCTGGCAGCCTGGTGCGGCTTCACGTTGCCATCCGTCGTACTTCTGATCGCCTTTGCCATCGTCGCGCCTGAACTCGGCGGCCCCGTGGGGAACGGGCTAATTCACGGACTGAAACTCGTCGCCGTTGCCGTCGTCGCGCAAGCTGTATGGGACATGGCGCGCCGCCTGTGCCCCGACCACCGCCGCGCCGGCATTGCACTCGTTGCGGTCGTGCTTCTCGCTGTCATGACGACGGCGTATGCACAGTTGATCGTCATCGTGCTCGGCGCGGCGCTCGGTATCCTGCTGTGCCGATCCACGACTTCGGAAACCATCGCCGGCACGCGTCAGCACACGCAGGAGTTTCGCGTGTCGCGTACCGCCGGTCTGGTCGCGCTCGTCCTCTTTTGCGCTCTGCTTTTCGGGCTTCCAGCGCTTGCCGCGTTCGACACGACGCATACCGTCGGCGTGTTCGACGCCTTCTACCGCTCGGGCGCCCTCGTATTCGGCGGCGGTCACGTAGTGCTGCCGTTGCTGCAGCGCGAGACCGTGGCAACGGGCTGGGTCTCGCCGAACGACTTTCTTGCCGGCTATGGAGCCGCCCAAGCGGTGCCCGGCCCGCTCTTCACGTTCGCGGCTTTCCTTGGATGGATCATGAGCGGCCCATCCAGTCATGCGCTGGGTGCCTTCGTGGCACTAGCAGGCATCTTTTTACCAGGCCTGCTTCTCGTGCTCGCCGCGCTGCCTTATTGGCAAGCGCTACGCGCCCATCCCTCCATGGCGGCCGTGCTGGCGGGCGTGAATTCAGCCGTGGTCGGGCTACTCGCCATGGCGCTCTATTCGCCGGTATGGACGAGCGCCGTCCAGTCACGGATCGACTTTGCGGTCGCTGCCATCGGTTTCTTTTTGCTCACGCGCTGGAAGGTGCCGCCGCTCGTTGTCGTCGTGTTTTCGGCGGCGGCCGGCGTGGCCGAGATGCTTGTTCGTTGAGTGGCGAAACTCACCCTCGCCAGGCTTGAAGAAACCTGAGCCACGCCGTCGCGCCAGGATCCGCGTGACCGATGCTGCGTTCCTGCACCCACGCCGCGCGCCCTTTCTTCGACTGCAGCGCGGCCGTGGCGCGTACCTGTCGCTCCACCGTGTCGATCATCGCGTCGAGGAGCGCGCGCTCGTCGGCGCCCGATCCGAACGCTTCGAGCGTATCGAGGCTCGGCACGAGTGCGTCGAGCACCGTCTTGTCGCCGAGCTGCGATTTGCCCCGCTCGGCGATGCGCGCGGCCACCGCGCGCCCCATCGCGAGCGCTTCGCCCCGGCCCGCAGCGTGGCTACCGGTCACCGTCTTCGCCGCGGCGAGCAGCCCGCCCCCCACGAGCGCGCCGAACGTCGAAGGGTTCGCCGTGGAAAACGCCTTGCCTGTGGCGACCAGCACGTCGCCCAGCGCGGCGTCGGGCGGCAGCTTCGCGATGGCGTCGGCTGCCGCGAGCGAGCCCGCCTTCACGGTCACGCCCAGGTCGCCGTCGCCGAGCGCGGCGTCGAGTTCGCGCAGTTCCTCCGCGCTGGCAGGCATCGCATTCAACGCGCCGATGAGCCGCGCTCTTACTTCGCTAACCGAAAGACTCATCTCGCACCTCCCTCGTCCACGCGCCATCCTTCGCGCCAGAACGGCGAGCGCACCGGTGCATCGAGGAGCGTGTCGAGTTCCTCGTCGAGTTGCATCACGGAGACCGAGGCGCCCGCCATTTCGAGGCTCGTCACGTACTCGCCCACATAGGCGCGCGCCACGCGCAGCCCGGCGGCGGCAACGGCCTGCGCGGCGCGCCGGTACAGCAGATACAGTTCTTCGAGCGGCGTCGCGCCGAGCCCGTTGGCGAGCAGCGCCACGCTTGCCCCCGCCTTGGCCTGCAAGTCGCCGATTATCGCGCCCGCAAGCCGTTCGGCGATGGCATCCGCGCTCTCCAGTTTGCCGCGGTGCGTGCCCGGCTCGCCATGAATCCCGATGCCGATTTCCATCTCGCCATCGGGCAGCGTGAAGGTGGGCTTGCCTGCCGCCGGCAGGATCGTCGGCGAAAGGCCCACGCCCATCGTGCGCGTCGCGCCGTTCGCCTTCGCGGCAATACGCGCGACGTCGTCGAGCGTGTCGCCGCGTTCGGCCGCCGCGCCCGCGCACTTGAAGCCGAATACCATCCCCGCCACGCCGCGTCGATCCGAGGCCCGCTCGGGCGGCGCGGAAGCGACATCGTCGGCAACGAGTACGGTGCGGGTCTCGATGCCGTCGGCGTCGGCCAGGTCCGCGGCGAGATCGAAGTTGAAGACGTCGCCGCCGTAATTGCCGTACAGGTAGAGCACGCCCGCGCCGCCGTGCACCGCCTTGGTGGCCTCGTAGATCTGCTCGGACGATGGCGACGAAAACACGTTGCCCACCGCCACGCCGCTCGCGAGCCCTTTTCCCACATAGCCGAGAAAGCCCGGCAGGTGTCCGGAACCGCCGCCTGTCACGATGCCCACCTTGCCCGCGTTCGGCGCGTCGGCGCGCACGAGCGCGCGGCGGTCGGCCGTGACCGGCTTGAGCCAGCCCGGATGGGCGAGCAGCAATGCGTCGATCATCTCGTCGACGAAATGATCAGGATGATTAATGATCTTTTTCACGTGTCGCGTCTCCAGTAATGGGTGGCCTTCGCACCACCGCTCACGTTGACTTCTCCGTTCAAAGCTTGCGCCGTTGGCTCAGCGCGTCGAGCAAAACGGCCGCGAGAATCACGCCGCCCTGGATGAACTGCGTCCAGAACGGATTGACGCCGAGCAGCGAGAGCCCGACATTAATCACGCCGATCAGCACCACCCCAATGAATGTGCCGACGATCGAGCCGCGTCCGCCCGCGAGCGAGGTGCCGCCGATCACGACGCCTGCAATCACCTGCAGCTCCAGCCCGTTAGCCGCGGATGGCAACGCCGAATTGAGCCGCCCCGCGAGGACAATGCCCGCGATGGCAGCGGTCACGCCCGCGAACATGTAGGTGAGAAAGATCACGCGGCTCACCGGAATGCCCGCGAGCCGCGCCGCTTCCTTGTTGCCGCCCACGGCGAACACCTGGTGCCCGAATTCGGTCTTGCGCAGCAACACGTGGCCAATGGCGAACACGGCCAGCATCACGAGCATTGGCGCTGGCAGGCCCGCAAACGTCTTCGCGCCGAACGCGGTAAACACGGTGGGAAAGTCGAATTTCGTGCGTCCGTCCGAAATGGCGAGCGTGAGGCCGCGCCCCATCGCCATCATCGCCAACGTGACGATGAACGGGACGAGCCGCAGCCACGCAATACCGAAGCCGTTGAGCGCGCCCACCGCCGCGCCGGTGACGAGCGCAATGGCGAGCCCCGCCACGCCGAGCCCGACCGCGTCCGGGCTCGCGCCCGCCATGACGGTCGCGGCCACCATGCCGCTCAGCGCGACGAGCGAGCCCACGGAAAGATCGATGCCCGAGGTGATGATCACGAACGTGCTGCCCACTGCCGCGATCCCGACCACGGACACCTGCACCATGATGTTGGTGAGCGTGCTCGTGGTGAGAAATTCGGGCGACGCGAGCGAAAGCGCGATACAGATCAGCGCGAGCGCCGCAATCAGCGGCCCAAGGCCGCTGCGCAGCTGGCGCAGCACGCGCTGTTGCAGGGTTTGTGTTTCTTCGCGCGGTCGAACCGTGGTGGACGTCATGCTGCAACTCCGGTGGTAGCCCATTGAATGATCGTCTCCGAGCTGGCGTGCTCGCGCGCGACTTCGCCGACGATGCTGCCGCGATACATCACTAGCACGCGGTCGGACATGCCGAGCAGCTCGGGCAGTTCGGAGCTGACGAGCACGACGGCCGCGCCCGCGCGCGCCATGGCGACGATATGCGCATAGATCTCGGTCTTCGCGCCGACGTCGATGCCGCGCGTAGGCTCGTCGAGCAGGATCACGGCGGGCGACGTCGCGCTCGCGCGCCCGAGAATCACCTTCTGCTGATTACCGCCCGAAAGATTGCCGGTCAGCGACGTGACCGAAGGCGCGCGCACCGCGAAGCGTTCGACCGCCTCGCGTGCGAGGCGGCGCTTTCTCGCCGCGCTCACGAAGCCGCCGCGCACCAGTGCCCGCAAGCTCGAAAGCGCGACGTTCTCTTCGATGCTCGCATCGAGCACGAGTCCTTCGAGCTTGCGGTCCTCGGCGGTGTAAACAATGCCCTCGCGCATGCCTTGCGCGGGCGAGCGCAGCGCGAGCCTGCGCCCGCGTAGCCGCAGTTCGCCACGGGTAAGCGGGAGCGCGCCGCAAAGCGTCTTCAAAAGCTCGGTGCGCCCCGCGCCCGCAATGCCGCCGATGCCCACGATCTCGCCCGCGCGAATGCTGAAACTCGCGTCGCGCAGCACGGGCTCGCTCGCCACGTTGTGCGCTTCCAGCACGACGTCGCCATATGGCCGAGCCTCCCACGGATAGAACGAGTCGAGATTGCGCGCGACCATTGCCTGAACGAGCGCCGGTTCGTTCCACTCCGGCATGGGCCGCGCGCCGACCGTCGCGCCGTCGCGCATCACCACGGCCGAATCGGCGAGTTCGAAGACCTCTTCGAGATGGTGCGAGATGAAGATGATGCCCATGCCCGCCGCACGCAGTCGCCGCACGACGGCGTAGAGATGCTCGATGTCGTGATGCTGGAGCGCGGCCGTGGGCTCGTCCATCACGAGTATGCGGGCGTCGCGCGCGAGCGCCTTGGCGACCTCCACGAGCTGGCGTTTGTTGAGCGGCAGATCGCCCAGGCGCATGGCGGGCGGCACGCCTTCCAGCCCGACCTGGGCCAGCGCCTCGCGCGCCATGGCGTTGGCGCTGCGATGATCGACGAGGCCATAGCGCCGCGGCATGCGGCCAAGAAAGAGGTTTTCGGCCACCGTCATGTCGTTGACGAGCGAAAGCTCCTGATAGATCACAGCCACGCCCGCGTCGATCGCGGCCTGGGTGCCGCGCGCGAGTCGTACACCGTCGATCTCGATCGTGCCTTCGTCCGGCTCGTAAGCCCCGGAGAGCGTCTTGATGAGCGACGACTTGCCCGCGCCATTCTCGCCGACGATCGCCATCACGTGCCCCGCATGCAGCTCGAGGCTCACGCCTCGCAGCGCCTTCACGCCGGGAAAGCTCTTCACGATGCCGTTCATGCGCAACAGCGGCGGCGCGCCTGTGCTGCCGCCCGCGCTGGTGTTCGCCTGCTGCGATACGTCCATTGCCGAACCCGATTCGCGTTTCATCCGTTCTTCCCGGGCGCCGGCGCACGCGGCGCGCGCGGCCGGCGCTTAAGACCGCCCGTTACTGCTTGACTTCGAGGGCCCACAGACCGTATTGCTTCGCGGCGTCCGAATCGATGTTCGACTTGTCGATCAGATAGGTCGGCCACGCGTAGTTCGCGGGCACGTCCTTCTTCGCCTCGTAGGCGGTGATGAACGTCATCGCCTTGGCGGACATGCCGATCGGGTTCTGCGAGATCGTCGCGTCCTGCTTGCCCGCGCGGATCGCCGAAAGCGCCTGCGCCGTGCCGTCCGCGCCGATCACCATGATGTGGCCGGGGTCGCCGAGCGGCTTGTAGCGGCCCGCATTGTCGATGGCTTTTTCCGCGCCCACCGTGTTGTCGTCGTTCGCGCCGAATACCGCGTCGATCTGCGGATACTTCTGCAGAATGCTCGTCATCGCGTTGAGCGACTTCTCCTGGTCGAAGCCGCCTTCCTGGCGCGCGACGACCTTGATGTCGGGATACTTCGCGATCTCTTCCGAGAAGCCCTTCTCGCGATCGGTCGCCGCTGTGGTGCCGATAAGGCCGATCAGATCTACCACGTTGCCTTTGGGCGAGCCATAACGCTTGCTCAACTGGTCGGCGATCCACTTTGCGCCGGTGGCGCCAAGCGCTACGTTATCCGAAGCAACGAACGAGGTCACCTTGCCGCCGTCCGAGCCGCGGTCGAGCATGAAGACCGGCACGTTCATCGAATTGGCCTTCTCGACGGCCGGGATGATCGCCTTCGAATCGATCGGGTTGAGCACGATCGCCTGCACGCCCTGGCTCAGCAGATTGAGCGTGTCGTTGACCTGCTGCTGCGCGTCGCCGTTCGCGTTCGTTTGCACGAGATCGAAGCCCTGCTTATCCGCGCCGCGCTCCACACCGTTCTTCAAGCCGACGAAGAACGCGTTATTCAGCGTGGCGATCGAAAAGCCTACCTTGATCTTCGTGACTGCCGGCGCCGCGGCCGCGGCCTGCGCCGGTGCACTCGCAGCGGCGGCGTCGGACGCAGCCGCGCTGGTTGAAGGCGACTCGCTCTTCGAGCACCCTGCCAGCATTGCCGCGGCGGCAAACATCGTCACGCCGGCCGTAGCTCCCATGCGCGCGCTGCGCGCCACCCAACTGTCGAACCCTGCTGAACTCCACGCCATCACCGTCTCCTGTCTTTGATCTGCTGGTTTTTGACTGACCTGCGAACCGCCAACCGACTGCGTAATCGTTTGTACCGCGTGTGTTTTGCAATGCAACGCCTGCCTGGACGCGCGCGAGCGCGTACTACTTGCGCGGGCCGTAGCCCTTGAACTTCTCGATGACTTCCTCCATTTGCGCGTCGGAAAGCAGCGGCGGCTCGCCGAGCTGGCAGGCCAGCAAATATTGCTTTGCAAGCACTTCCACTTCGTTCGCCAGCCACAACGCCCGTGCGAGATCGCGGCCGAGCGCAATCACGCCGTGATGCGCGAGCAGGCACGCGAGCCGGTCGTCCAGCGCTTCGAGCGCGTGATCGGAGAGCGCCTGGCTGCCGAAAGTCGCATACGGCGCGCAGCGAATCGAATTGCCGCCCGCCGCGGCCACCATGTAGTGATGCGCGGGTATGCCGCGACTGTGAATTGCGAGCGCCGTCGCGGCTTGTGAATGCGTATGGACCACGGCGTTCACGTCGGCGCGCGCGCGCAGGATGTCGCGATGAAAACGCCACTCCGACGAGGGGCGTTGCGCTTCGAAGAGCGGATCGTCGTCGCGCACGTCGAGCGGCATCCAGACGACGCGCTCTCGCGTGAGCGCGGCGCTCGGCACGCCACTCGGGGTAATCAGGAGTCCGTCATGCCAGCGCGCGCTCACGTTTCCCGAGGTGCCCTGATTGATGCCGAGGCGCTCCATTTCACGCGCGGTATCGACGATCTGCTGGCGCATTTCGGTTTCTGCTCGCGCATCGCGCGCACGTTCCCCCGCCTCGCCCGCACGGCGGCCTTCGTTCGCGCCGCTCACGCTGCCGCTCCGTTGGCGAAAAGCGCTGCAAGACTCGCCTCGAACGGCGCGCGCACGATGCCCCGCTCCGTCACGATGCCGGTAACGAGTGTATGGGGCGTCACGTCGAACGCAGGGTTGCGCACCTGAATGCCCTCGGGCGCGGTGCGTTGCCCCGCGAGATGCGTCACCTCCGCCGCGCCGCGTTCCTCGATCACGATGTCCGCGCCGCTGGCGGTGCGCAGATCCAGCGTGGACGAAGGACACGCCACATAAAACGGAATGCCGAAATGCTTCGCCGCGATCGCCACGCCGAGCGTGCCGATCTTGTTCGCGACGTCGCCGTTCGCGGCCACGCGATCGGTGCCGACGATCACGAGATCGATGAGCCCCTGGGCCATCAAGGTCGGCGCCATGCTGTCGGTGATCAGCGTGATGTCGAGCCCCGCCTGCTGCAGTTCGTAAGCGGTGAGTCGCGCGCCTTGCAGGAGCGGACGCGTCTCGTCTGCGTAGACGCGAAACGCCACGCCGTCGCGGTGCGCGCAATAGAGCGGCGCGGTCGCCGTGCCTATGCCCGCCGTGGCCAGCGCACCGGCGTTGCAGTGCGTGAGCACGCCGCTGCCGGGCGCGATCAGCGCGCGCCCGGCTTCACCGATGCGCGCGCACAGCTCGATGTCCTCTTGATGAATGCGCTTCGCCTCGGCAACGAGCGCTTCGTAAAGCGCCGCGCCCGTCTCGGTGGCCTGCGCGCGTGCGTGTGAGAGCATCCGCTCGAGCGCCCAGCGCAGGTTGACTGCGGTGGGCCTTGCGCTGTCCAGATACGCGGCGTGCGCTTCGAGACGCGCGAGAAACGCATCACGCGACTCGGTTGGCTCGTGCCGCATCGCCACACACAGGCCATAGGCGGCCGCGACGCCAATCGCAGGCGCGCCGCGAACGCGCAGTTCGTGTATCGCGCGCCAGACGGCCTCGACGCTGTCCACCGCTTCGACCACGCATTCGCGCGGCAAACGCGTCTGGTCGAGCAGATAAAGGGTGTCGTCGCGCCACTCGATGGTGGGCGGAAGACTCGATTGCTGCGCCTGCAACGTCATACGTTCTCCGTCGATGCCGGTTGTCCGGGCGCTGCCGCTCATGCGGCAGCCTGTATTCGATTACGCCGGTTCGGCGAGCACCTGCGCTGCCAGCGCCGTGACCGCCTCGATCGACGCCAGCTCGCCCCGCCCGACCAGCAGCGCTTCGGCGAGCTTCAGGCAGCG
This sequence comes from Paraburkholderia sp. CNPSo 3272, assembly GCF_024206495.1. GTDB lineage: Bacteria > Pseudomonadota > Gammaproteobacteria > Burkholderiales > Burkholderiaceae > Paraburkholderia. The sequence continues at coordinate 25,263 of NZ_JAMBPQ010000027.1, forward strand.
CACTTCCACGCGCGCGCGCACCGTATCGTCCTTGATACTCGTAATTTCCGCCACCTTCGCCATGCCGACGATGCGGCGAATCATCTTGCAGCCCGCAAAGCCGAGCGTATCGGCGAAGAGGCGTTTGATGAAATCGTCGCGGAAGGCCTCCGCCGCACGCGTGCCCCCCGGCCCGCCGATGTACGCGTGGCCGGTCTCGCGCTCGTGCAGCCGCCAGATCTGCGCGAACTTCTTCGCGAAGGCGTTCCACACAGCCTCGACCTGTTCGAGCAGCCAGCCCTGGTAGGCGGCCGGGTCGCGTCCCGCCTCGCGGTCGTGCCAGTCGCGCGCGTAATACGCGAGCAGCAGGTTCGCAATGAACGCGCCCGTGTCGAAGCCCATCGGGCCATAGAACGCGAACTCGGGGTCGATCACATACGTCTCATGCTCGTTCGCCATGATCGAGCCCGTGTGCAGGTCGCCGTGCACGAGCGTTTCCGCATGGTTCATGAAGGCCCACTTCATCTCGCCTGCCGCGCGCCTCAGCGGCTCGTGCGTGCGCAGCCGTTCGATCGCAGCAACAGGCAGCGCGGGGCTGTAGACATTCGAGGGATGATCTTCGAACGGAAACGTGAAGACGAGTTCCTCGGTAATCTTGCACAATTCCGTGTTGATGTCGCCGCCGACGGCTGCTTTCTTGGCATCCGGCGCCAGATAGAGATCGGACCCGTGAAAGAGCGTGCGGGCCAGAAACGTGGAAATGTGATCGGCGAGCCGCGGATATACGATGCCGTCTATCAGCCCCCCGCGCAGCACGCGATGCGAATCGAGCCGCTGCATCACCATCAGGAACTTCTCGCTATCCGCGTGAAAGACGCTCGGCACGTGCTCGGGGCACAACGCGCCGAAGCGGCGCAACGCCGCCACTTCGCGCTCCATGCGCTCGCGCGGCAACGGCCATGCTTCGCCAACCAGCCGCAGGTACGGCGGCGCCTGCTTCACGACGACGCTCAAGCGCGGGTCACGCGTGCTGCTCACGAAGTAGACGTAGTTCAGGTTGCCATCGCCCACTTCGACGACCTGCAATTCCCTGTCGTCGCCAAGCCTTGCGCAAACGGCCGGAATGCCCAGCAGATAGTCGGTCAATTCGGCAGAACTGAAAGCTTCGAAGTGCATACGTTCTTCCTGTCCGGAAATGGGCCGCTGGCCCGCCTAACGTCGCTTGCGCACGAGATCGAATTTGAAAATGCTGGCGTTGTAGTAGTCGTTGCTGTAGCAGACCGCGCGGCCGGTCTCGTCGAAATCCACTTCATCGATCAGCAGGAACATGCCGATGCTCTCCTGCAATTCCGGCAAATCCCGCGGGGTGAGAACGGTCGGCTGAATCGAACTATGCGTATGGGAGAGCCGAACGCCCGCGCGCTCCAGCGTGCCGAACAGCGACTCGCCCAGTTCCTGCCCTTCGAGCAGCGCCTTGGGCACGATGTCGATGCAGTAAGCGGCGATCGCATCGTCGGCACGCCGCACGCGTTCGAAGCGCACGCAGGGATCGCCTTCGGGGAGGCCGAGCTTTTGCGCGAGGCTGCCGGAAGCCGCGATCGTCCTCACCTGAAGACGGCTCGTGGAAGGCACCGCACCGACACTGCGTATCATGTCCGTCACAGACATCAGATCATCCAGACCGCCTTGCAGCTTGAGCGTAATTTGTCTGACGAAGGTCCCCTTGCCGTGCACGCGCGTGAGAAGACCATGGGAAATCATCTGCGCGACCGCCTCCCGCAGGCTGGAGCGGCCCACGCCCAACAACTCGCAAAGCTCGGGCTCCGGGGGGATTTGATCGCCCGGCTTGAGCGAGCGGTCGCGGATCATTTCCAGCAGCGAATCCTGGATTCGTTCGCACATCGACTGATCGACGCTCAGGCGCATGGCTTCCGCAAGATTGCGTGGGTTGGCTACGTTGGGCTCCAATCTACATCAGACGTCTGATGTTATGAGCTCGTGGTTTTCCCTTTCATGCGGCGCAACATGGCAAGGGCTGCGGCGGCGCGCTGCGCTATTTGACGCTCACTGTAAGCGGCACCGACTCGAGCAGATCCTCGATCCCGAGCCACAAGATCTGCAGGCCGATGCACAGCAGCACGAACGCGAGCAAGCGCATAAGCACTTCAGTCCCGACCGGTCCGAGCCGCTTGCCGACATGCCCCGCGAAGCGCACACACAGATAGATGCAGCCGCAAAGAACGACCAAGGCGAGCAGCACGCCGACGACATTGACGAGTTGCACGTGCCCGCGCGGCCGACCCGTACCAAGCGCAATCGCGACCGCAATCGACCCCGGTCCGACAGTGACCGGCAGCGTGAGCGGATAAAACGCCATGGCGCGCAGCGTCGCCCGGCGCGCCGAATCCGGCGGCGCCTGCGATTGTGCCGCCTCCGCGCCATCGGGCGATTTGTGCAGCAGATTCCAGCCTGCGAACGCGATGACCAGCCCGCCCGCAACCCGCAACACGGGTATCGATATGCCGAAGAACGAGAGCACATAGGCGCCCATGAGCAGCGCCCCGAGCAGAATGAACAGGCTGTTGATGGCAATGATCCGCGCGAGAAATGCGCGTTCGCTGGCCGTCGCATGCGGCAGCATGCTCAGCACGATGAACCCCGCCGCAGGCGGATTGATCACGGGAAAGAGTCCCGCGAAGACGAGCAGGAAGGTGTCGGAGAGTTGATTGAGCATCCCTGTTCCCCCTTGGCATGACGGAGTATACGGACCCGCTCGCCGCCCGTTCAATACGACGATGATCCCCACTGAATGACGATTATGGAACCGGGATGGAACTTCATCGGTCGATCCCGCTCGAACAATGCCGCCAAAATCTCGACGCGCACAGCGCAGACCCAACGTTCAAGCCCATCCGTCGATGCCTTTCGCTTCCAGACTTCGATTGCTGCCCAGCCTGCTCGCCCTGATTGTCGCGGCCCTCGCGGCAGGCGCGGTTCCAGCCAGTGCCCATGCCGCCGCTCATCGCAGCGCGGCCGAAAGAACCCACCACGCAACGGCCACGAAGAAGAAGAGAGTCGCGCACAAGACGAAGCCCGCACATCGTTCGATGCCCGCCGATGCGCCCTCCACCAAACTCTCCGGGCCGAAGCGCCGCACCAAACGCACGAAGCCCAGACACGGGCCGCCGCCCGCGCCGCAACACGCGGCGCAGGTGAACGCCAAAAACGCGCACGCCCCGCGCCTGCTCGCCCGCTGCGGCTTTACGCCGGCGTCGCGCAAGCAGCTCTTTTCGCATGCGGTCTACGTCGTCGACGAAAACACCCACACGCCGCTCTACGCGCGCCATGCCGACACGGTGGCGCCCATTGCGTCTGTGTAGAAGCTCATGACGGCCATCGTCTGGCTCGATAGCGCGCATGCTCCCCTGCAACAGCGGCTCTCCGTCACGACCGCCGATCTCGACACGCTCAAGTTCACGCATTCGCGCCTCGGCGTGGGCGCGTCGCTCACGCGCGCGAACATGCTGCACGTGGCGCTGATGTCCTCGGAGAATCGCGCGGCTTCGGCGCTCAGCCGCGACTATACGGGCGGGCAGCCTGCGTTCATCGCGGCCATGAACGCGAAAGCGCAGCGTCTTGGCATGACGCACACGCATTTCGTCAACGCGACGGGGCTGTCGCCGCAGAACGTCTCAACCGCGCGCGAACTGGCGAGCCTCGTGCGCGCGGCCAACGGCTACCCGCTCATTCGCCGCTATTCGATCGACCATCAGGAACGCGTGACCACGGGCCACGGGCAGTTGCAGTATGTGAACAGCAATCGGCTGGTGCGCTACGGGCAGGTCCGCGCGAGCGTGCAGAAAACCGGCTTCATCAACGAGTCCGGCCACAATATGGTGATGCGCATGATGGTGCACGGCCGGCGGCCCGTGATCGTCACAATGCTAGGGAGCGCCACGCCCGAGGGCTCGCGCCTCGACGGCGTGCGTATCGCGCACTGGCTGTCGTGCTCGTTGCGCTGAGCAAGCGCGTCAGGGCGTCTTCACATCAACGCCCTGCGCTCGCCGAGCGCATTCCAGCGGCGGATGGCGCGGCTCTCATGATCGAAGCCGAGAATGCTAACCGAAGCCGTGTCGAGATAAAGATGCTCGCCGAGCGCCGCCGAACCGGAGGCCCAGCAGCCCCCAAGTGCGCGCAGGAAATGCGCGTGTGAAAAGAGCGCCACGCGGCCCCGCATGGCCAGCAGGCCCTCGATTACCGACGCCGCCCGCGCCTGAACCCGCGCGAGATCCTCGCCATGCGCGATGGGCGAATGCCACACGCTCCAGTCGGGTTCGGTCTTGCGGATATCCGCTGTCTTGAGGCCTTCGTAGATCCCATAGTCCCACTCGTGCAGATCGGCCGAAATCGTCATCTGGTCGCCGAGGCCCGCGAGCTGGCACGTCTCGATGGCCCGCGCCATCGGGCTGCAAAGCACCGCGTCGAAGCGCTGTGCGGCGAGCGACGGCGCCAGCGAGCGCGCCTGCTCGCGTCCGTGACCCGTTAGCGCGATATCGGTGCGACCCGTGTGCTGCCCGGAGAGGCTCCATTCCGTTTCACCATGACGGATCAACCAGACTTCGCGCAGTCCGGAGGACACATTGGCAGGATTGGTAGACATCGGGAGCTCCACGCGTTCGTGCCCCGCGCGGGACACACGGGATGCCTGCAGCATACCTGTTTTGAGGGCGTTTCGCCGTGCCGCTACCCGCTTGTTACACATAGCAAATGAAGGCATATCGAAAGCGACGAGGCTGTTATGCCACGCCGCCTCCCATTCATCTGCACTCCGGAGTAATTCGCTTCAGAAGAGATGCGAGATGCCGAGCACCGCAAGTGTTTGCGAAGAATTCGGCGCCGTGACGGAAATGCCGGGCCAGCTCATCATCGCCTGGCCGTGGTTCTTCAGATAACCCGCGCGCGCGTAAAGGCTCGTGCGCTTCGATATCTGGCGATCGTAGCCAAGCTCTACACCCAGCGTTTCGTCGTTAAGGCCGTGAATATTGCGCTGAATACCGGCGATCTGGAACGCATCGAACGACGTGGCCTGAATCGTCGCGCCAACCTCCGTCACGTTATAGGCATGCGCTGTGCCGAGGGCGGCCGCGAGCGAATGCGCGGGCGGTGTCTTCGGCCTCGCGTACGAATAATTCGCCTGCAGGTTGACAATGCCGATACGGTAGGCGAGCGCCGCCGTGTAGTGCTCCGTGCCCACGAGCGTGAGGGCGGACGGCAGGCCCGGCACGGTCTCCGTACCCGAATGTTCGTTCATATAGGCAAGACCGACGAACAGGCCGTACCCAGTATAGGTTGCGGAAACGTCGAGAATATTGCCCGTGGTCGCCGGCACCGGCTGCGTGACGGTCGCAGCGAACCCGTACATGGCGTTGAGCTGGAACCCGGCCATCTTCGGCGACACGTACAAGATCGAGTTGCTCGTGCGGCCCGCGGCATACTGCGCGGAAAGCGTGTTGCGATCGGTCGCGAGTACGGCGGCAGAAAGCGGCGAAAGCACCTCGTTGGCACGAAACGGATCGCTCGGGTAGACGGCCCGGAAGCTTGGCTGGTACTGCCTGCCGAACGTGAGTGCGCCGTAGTCGCCGTGCGCCATACCGACCCACGCCTGCCGATAGAACAAGGCGGTCGTGTCCGCAAAGCCCGCGCCGTTGTTGATGTTGTAGCCGTTTTCGAGCACGAAATTGGCCTTGAAACCGTTGCCCAGGTCTTCCGAACCCTTCAGGCCGAACATCGAGCCCGTCGAACCGCCGCTGCGCTGCGAAACCGACGCGGTGCCGCCGTTGTTCAGGTACTGGAAGAACGTGTCGGCCACACCGTAGAGCGTCACGCTCGTCTGGGCGCAAGCGGCGCTCGCGGCCATTGCGAACGTCGCGCCCATCACACCCTGGCTAATCAGCTTCAAACGCATGCATGTCTCCTCTTCTGTTGTCGGTATCCGTTCGTTGGCGGAATGAATTGCGCTGCGAATTACCAAAGAACCGGCCAAGAAATGTTTCGGTCGAATCGGGTACGCGAACGTCAGCGTGCCCCGCGGCCCTCCTTTGCGGGCTGCAGCCACAGAAAGCCCGCGATGCCCGCGACGGCGAGTAGCGCGCCCAGCGCGCCGAAACCCGCTTCGTAGCCACGTGGTCCCACAGTCGAATCGACGAGATGGCCCATGAGCGCCGGCGCGAACAAGCCGGCCGTCGTCGCGAGTGCATGAACGCTCGAGAGCATGGCCGCGCGGTTCGCGCCCGGCACGACTTCGGCCACGAGTTGCGGGCCGAACGTGAACGCCTGAGTGGCGAATGCGCAGGCCACGCCCACCAGCGCGACCTTCACGAGCGGCGGCCAGGGTGCAAACGAGACGCACAGCAAGATGCCGCCGAGCGTGCAGCATGCGCTCACGAGCACGCCTCGCGCGATACGCGTCGAAACGTTGCGCCTGAGCAGCGCGTGTGAGAGCGTGGCTAGCGCGAACCCGACCGGCACCTGCAAAAGCACCTGCAGACCGAACAACCACCCGGCGCGCGCGGGGGGCAAGCCCAGCCCGAGGCGGAAATACACGGGCATCCACGTGATGCCGCAGGCGACAACCGCATAGCCCGCGAATGACTGGAACAACACGGTCAGCACCGTGGCACTGCCGAAGTGCGAGCGCAGCACGCGCCAGCCGGGCGTGACGGCGCGCGCAGCGGCCCCTGCCCGAACGCGCACGCGTGGCGCCCCCGCAAACCGCACCGCGAGCCATAGCGCGACCCACGCCACGCCAGCTACGCCGAGCGCGAGGAACGTGGCGCGCCAGTGCCAGCGCTGCTCGACATACGTCAACGCGGGGCCGGCCAGCACGAGCCCCGCCGTCGCGCCGAGCTGCACGATCAGCGTGGGCAGGCTGCGCCGCCGGTCGTCGAAGGCCTCATAGGTCACGTGCATCGCGAGCGGCAACGCCGGGCCTTCGCCCGCGCCCAGCACGATGCGGCACAGCACGAGCGTCGCGAAGCTGGCTGGCCAGATCATCGGCAACTGCGCCGCCGCCCAGACGAGCGCAAGCCCCGCGAGCAGCCACGTAGGATCGAGACGGTCCGCGATCCAGCCCACGCCGATGGCCGACACGGCGAACAGCACGAAGAACGCGCTGCCGACGATGCCAAGCTGCGACGGGCTCAATCCCATGTCCCGCATCATCGGTACCGCGACCAGGCCGACCACGGCTTTATCGGCGAAATTCAGCGCCATGAACAGAAACAGCGCGGCGACCGTGGCCCAGCCGTTACGCGCACGCACAGCGTGCGCCGCGGCCACGGGTTGTTCGATCTGAAGCATGTGTCTTGACCTCGGTTTCTAACGCGGCGCGTTTCGATTCGTTATCCGAATTAACTGAAAAGCAACAGAACGTGTAATAACGCGCGCCGTCTAAATGTTGGCGCGCATCAGGTCCGCCGCCTTTTCCGCGATCATGATCGCGGCGGCATTGGTATTTCCGCCCACCAGGGTAGGCATGACCGACGCATCCACGACGCGCAGCCCCGCCACCCCGCGTACGCGCAACTGCGGATCGACGACCGATTGCGCGTCGGCGCCCATGCGGCAGGTCCCCACCGGGTGGTAAACCGTGTCGGCGTTGCGGCGCACGAACGCGCGGATCGCCTCGTCGTCCTCCGCCTCCCGCGCGATGTCGTCAGTGAACAATTCGCGGCCGCCGTGGCGCGCGAGCGCGTCCTGCGCGAAGATCCGGCGCACCAGCTTCACGCCCGCGACCATGCCTGCCATGTCGCGTTCGTCAGCGAGAAAACGCGGATCGATCGACGGTGCATCGTGCATGTGCGGCGAGCGCAACGTCACCTCGCCGCGGCTGTGTGGCCGCAGCACGCAGGCGTGGCACGAATAGCCGTGCCCGCGCGGCGGCTTGCCTTCGCCGCGGTTGCCGAGCATCGCGGGCACAAAATGCAGTTGCAGGTCGGGTGCGGCGAGGTCCGGCGCGCTACGCACGAATGCGCCCGCCTCGGCGAGGTTCGACGTGATCATACCGGTGCGCTCGCGGCGGTAGCGGTGAATTTCGCGGGCGAGCCGCATCAGGCCCGGCACGGAGCGCCCGAACAGCTCGGTCGACGCGACCTGCTTGTTGACGATGATGTCGAGATGGTCCTGCAGATTCTGGCCGACCTGCGGCGCGTCACAGACGACCTCGATGCCGAATTCGCGCAGATGCGCCGCCGGTCCGATGCCCGAGGCCATGAGCAGCTGCGGGGAATGAAACGTTCCCGCGCTCACCACGATCTCGCGGCGCACCCGCACGGTTTGCGCAACACCGTCACGCCATATCTCGACTGCCGCGGCGCGCGCGCCTTCGAACACGATGCGCTGCGCCCGCGCCCCGGTCAGCACCGTGAGGCATTCGCGGCCGCCATTGTGCGCCGTGTCGGCGCGATTGCCGCCGTGCAGATAAGCGCGCGCCGTGTTCCAGCGTTCGCCATTGCGCTGCGTGACCTGATAGAGGCCAACGCCCTCCTGGTCCACGCCATTGAAGTCGGGGTTCAACTTCAATCCCGCCTGCAATGCCGCTGCGATGAAGTGCTGCGAGAACGGATTGGGCGAGCGCAATTCGCTCACTTGCACCGGGCCACGCGACCCGTGACAGGGATCGTCATCACGGCCGGTGCAACGCTCGTTAGACTCGCTGCGGCGGAAATACGGCAACACGTCTTCGTAGCTCCAGCCCGTGCAGCCCGCGTTCGCCCACGCGTCGAAGTCCACGCGATGACCGCGAATGTAGACCATGCCGTTGATTGACGAACTGCCGCCGAGGCCTCGCCCCCGCGGCTGATACGAACGGCGCCCGAGCAAGCCGGCTTGCGGCTCGGTATGAAACGCGTAGTTGCGCGGCCCCTCGCGCGGCACCGTCGCCGCGATACCGAGCGGCGCCGACACCGTGTAGTGGTGATCGTTCGGTCCCGCTTCGATGAGCGCGACGCTCGCGTTCGCAGTTTCGGCAAGACGCGCGGCAATCGCGCAACCCGCCGATCCCGCGCCGATCACGACATAGTCGAATTCCTGTGCGGTTCCGTTCATGCCGCGCAACCCGTAATCTGCTTGTATTCGAGGAACTCCGCGAGACCATACGCGCCGTGCTCCCGGCCATTGCCGGACGCCTTCATGCCGCCGAACGGCGCGGCGAGATCCATCTTCGCGCCGTTGATCTGCACGCTGCCCGCGCGCAGTTGCGCCGCCACGCGCCGCACGCGCGCCGCATCGCCGGACCACAAGTAGGCGGCGAGCCCATACGGCGTGTCGTTCGCGATAGCGACGGCCTCTTCTTCCGTATCGAAAGGAAGGATCGCGAGCACCGGACCGAAAATCTCTTCACGCGCGATGGTCATGTCGTTGCGCACGTCGGCGAACACGGTTGGCCGCGCAAAGAAGCCGCGTGACAGGTGCGCGGGCCTCCCCTCGCCGCCGGCCACGAGACGCGCGCCCTCTTCAACGCCGATTGCGATCATCCGCTGTACTTTTTCGTACTGGGCACGATTGGAAATCGGGCCGAGAATCGTGTCCGCCGCGGCCGGATCGCCGACCTTCAGCGCGTTGACCGTCGCGCAGGCGACTTCGCTGGCCGCTTCATACTGGCTGCGCTGCACGAGAAGGCGCGTAGGCGCGATACAGGTTTGCCCCGAATTCAGCATGCAGGCCACCACGCTCGCCTTCACCGCGGTTGGCAGATCGGCGTCTTCGAAGATGAGGCTCGGCGACTTGCCGCCCAACTCCTGCGCCACGCGCTTGACCGTGGCCGCCGCGCTCGAGGCGACCTGCGCCCCCGCTCGTGTCGAGCCCGTGATCGACACCATGTCGATGTCGGGATGGCTGGCGAGTGCCGCGCCCACCGTCGCGCCGTCGCCGTAGACCAGGTTGAATACGCCGGGCGGCACGCCTGCCTCGTCGAGTACCTCTGCGAACAGACGCGCGTCGAGCGGCGCGATCTCCGAGGGCTTGAGCACGACCGTACAGCCCGCCGCGAGCGCCGGCGCGACCTTCGCCGCGATCTGGTTAAGCGGCCAGTTCCACGGCGTGATGAGCGCGACGACGCCCACGGCTTCGCGCACGATCTCGGTCGTGCCGCGCCGTTCGCTGAATTCGAACGACTCCAATGCGGCGCGCACGCTCTGCAGCTGCGCGAGGCCCACGCGCGCCTGCAGTTCGTGGCTCAGCTTGATCGGCGCGCCAATTTCAGCGCTCACCGCACGCGCGAGTTCGTCATAGCGCGCGGTATAGCGCTCGATGATGCGCGTGAGCAGCGCCACGCGGCTCGCAACGCTCGTGGCCGACCACGCGGGCCATGCGGCGCGTGCCGCGGCGACGGCGCGTTCGACATCGGCGTGCGTGCCGAGGAGCACCGTGCCCGTCACCGCTTCCGTGACAGGGCAAACCATCTCATGAATACGCGCGCCTGGCTCGGGCGCGACCCACTGGCCACCTATGTAGTACTGATCGATCTTGTGCACGGCTAACGGTTCCTGTCGATTGGGACGCGCAGTGTCATACGCGAGGCGTCAGAACGGCTTGTCGCCGATGATCGTTGCGCGCATCATGCGCCGAACGGCCGGGAAATAGTCCTGAATCGCGTAGTGCTGGGTCGAGCGGTTGTCCCAGAACGCGATGGTATTGGGCGCCCAGCGCAGCCGAACCTGGTACTCGGGAACAGCGGCCTGGCGAAACAGATACTGGAGCAGTTCGAATTCGCCGTAGCGATAGTCGAAACCCACGCGGAACGCACCCTTGCTCAGAAAGTTCGCGAGATGGGTCGTGAAGCCTTCGTTCACGTACAGGATCTTTTCGCCGCTTTCGGGATGCGTGCGGACCACGGGGTGCGTCACGGCGGGAAATTTCACGCGATTCACCGCGCGTTCTTCGGCCGACATGCGCGAGCCGAACGACGGCATGATGTCGTGCATCGCTTCGAGCTCGGCGATTTGCTCCTTCACGGCCTGCGGCAGGTCCGCGTAGGCTTTCGCCATGTTCACCCAGATCGTGTCGCCGCCGGTGCGGGGGCATTCCACGCAGCGCAGCATCGACGCCATCGAAGGAATCTCGCGCCAGGACACGTCCGAGTGATAGATGTTCTCGCGCGCCTTCGCGGCCTGCGTGCCGCCCAGCAGGACGAGTTCGGGATGGTCGGCGTGATGCGGAAAGACTGGATGCACTTCGAGCTGCCCAAACCGGCGCGCAAGCGCCACGTGCTGCGCGGGCGTGATGTCCTGGTCGCGGAAGAACAGCACCTTGTGCTGCACGAGCGCAGCGCGCAGCGCGGCGACGGTGGCGTCGTCCAGCGTTTCGCGCAGGTCGATGCCGCTGACTTCCGCGCCGATCGCGGGCGAAACAGGGTCCATCATGAAGTGGGTGTGCGCAGGGGTCCGGCTCGCCTCGGGCGTGGCGATCGCGTTCGTCATGTCTTGTCTCCGTTATTCGGCGCCGGCGGGATCGGCGCTGTCTGATAGGTGTTAACTTAAGGCGCACACAAATCGCTGTCGTGGTCCTAAAGCATGAAGCGGCAGGCAGCGCAGGTGTGTTTCGCGCTGCTTCTAACGGAGCAAGGGTTTGCCCCGCGGCTCCTCCGTTCGATCGTGCGCTCAGGCTTCGCGGTCGTTGCGCGGCCAGCGAAACAACGGCGCTTCCTTGCGCGCGAAGCGCGCCGCCGCCTCGCGCGGAGACGGCGAGGTCAACGCAATGGCCTTTGCGGCCGCCTCCGCGTCGAGCAGTGCGCCGAAATCACGTGCGAAGGCTGGGCGAGCAAACGCTTGGCCTCGCGAACGCGTCCGGCGATTGCGCGCTCATGGCTAGCGCCTGCGGGGCGGCGCGTGGGGCTCAGTCCTCCATCGCCTCGACGTAGCTTGCGAGATGATGGTCTGCGTCGCCAAGGAGCGGATCGAACATCGTCAGGCGCTTGAAATAGTCGCCCACTTCCAGCTCGTCTGTCATGCCCATGCCGCCATGCAGTTGCACCGCCTGCTGGCCAACGAAGCGCCCCGCCTCGGCGACCGTGACTTTCGCAGCGGCAAGCATGCGGCGGCGCTTGCGCGTATCGGGCTCGTCCAGCGCCTGCGCGGCGACGTAGGCCATGGAAAGCGCGAGTTCTTTATGCACGAGCATGTCCGCCATGCGATGCTGCAGCGCCTGGAACGCGGCGAGCGGCTGGCCGAACTGGCGGCGCGTGCGTAAATATTCGCCGGTGATCTCGATCAGCCGCTCCATCGCGCCAGCCGCTTCCGCGCACAGCGCCGCGATCCCGCAGTCCACGCCGTGCCCGAGCGCGGCCACGCCAGCGCCAGGCGCCCCGATCATGGCTTCCGCGCCCAGTGCGACTGCCTCGAACGTTAGGTCGGCGGCACGCTGGCCGTCCATGGTCGGATAGCCGGTCACGCTCACGCCGCGGCTCTCGCGCGGGACGAGGAAGAGCGCGATTTCACCCGTGGCCGCGTCACCCACGCGTGCGCTGACGATGAACGCATCCGCAGCCTCGCCATGCCAGACCAGTGCTTTCGCGCCGTCGAGCACGTACCCGCGCCCAACGGGAGTCGCGCGTGTGGCGACCGCATCGAGCCGGTAACGCGACGCGGTTTCCGCGAACGCCGGCACGACGACCTGCTGACCCGTGGCGATCGCGCCGAGCCAGCGGTCCTGCTGCGCGGCGCTGGCGTATGCCGCGAGCATCGCGGTTGCCATGACGCTGCACGGAACAACCGGTTCGAGCACCAGCGCACGGCCCAGCTCGCGCTGCACCACGAGCCGGCTCGCCGCGCCCTCGTCGAACCCGCCGTATTCGGCGGGCGCCGTGAGGCCGAGCACGCCCATTTCAGCAAGCCGCGTCCAGATCGCGCGATCGAAGCTCGCGCCCTCGCGCGCGCGCCGGCGCCGCTGCGTGAACGTGTATTCGCTTTCGACGAAACGACGCAGGCTATCCGCGAGCATTTGCTGCTCTTCGCTATACGTGAAGTCCATGTGCGTGTCCTAAAAGCCGATGATCATCTTGGCGATGATGTTCTTCTGCACCTCGGTCGCGCCGCCGTAAATCGAGGTCTTGCGCATGTCGAAATAGGTGGACGCAGCAGGCGCCGCCCATTGCGGCCCGCTCACGGGGGCATGGGCGCCGGGCTCGAGCCATTGCGGCGCGTAGGGCCAGCCGTGCAGTCCGGCCACTTCCTGCTGAAGCATGGCGATGTCCTGCTGCAGCTCCGAGCCGCGAATTTTCACGATCGACGCCTCGGGGCCTGGGCCGCGTCCGCCATCCGCCGTCGCCACGCGCAGCAGCAGCATTTCCAGCGCCATGAGGTTCATTTCGAGGCGGGCGATCTTGTCGCGCATGCGCGCGTCGTCGAGCATGCGGCCGCCCTTGCCGTCCGCGGCCTGAGCCGCGTAGTGCTTCAACTGCCGCAACTCGCGATAGCAATGGCCAATGCCCGCAATGGCCGTGCGCTCGTGCCCGAGCAGATACTTCGCGTATGTCCAGCCGCGGTTCTCCTCGCCCACGAGATTCTCCACCGGCACTTCCACGTCCTCGAACCATGTCTCGTTCACGTCGTGGCCGCCGTCGAGCGTGACGATCGGTCGGACGGTGACGCCTGGCGACTTCATGTCGATCAGCAGCATCGAGATGCCTTCCTGCGGCTTCGCTTCGGAGTCCGTTCTAACGAGGCAGAAAATCCAGTCGGCGAAATGCGCCATCGTGGTCCACGTTTTCTGGCCGTTCACGATGTACTTGTCGCCCTTGCGCACCGCGCGCGTTTTCAGCGAGGCGAGGTCCGAGCCCGATCCGGGCTCGGAATAGCCCTGGCACCAGAAGTCGTCGACGTTCGGAATACGCGGCAAAAAGCGCGCCTGCATCTGCGGGCTCGCGTACTTCATGAGCACCGGGCCGATCATCGTGAGACCGAACGGCAACAGGCGCGGCGCGCCCGCGCCGAGCGTCTCGATCTCGAAGATCAGGCGCTGCAGCGCGTTCCAGCCCGTGCCGCCGAATGCCTTGGGCCACGTGGGCGCGCCCCAGCCATGCGCATTGAGGATGCGGTGCCAGCGCACGTAATCGTTCTTCTCCACCCGCTGGTGCGCGAGCACTTTCTCGCGGATATCGCCGGGCAGGTTCTCCCGCACGAACGCCCGCACTTCTTCGCGGAACGCCTGTTCCGCTTCGGTATAACGCAAATCCATCTGGTGCTCCCAAGGGGGACATTACAGCGTGCGTGCGATCAGTTCCTTCATGATCTCGTTGGAGCCGCCGAAGATCTTGCTCACGCGCGCATTGACGTAGAGCCGCGCGATCGGATACTCCATCATGTAGCCGTAGCCGCCATGCAGTTGCAGGCATTCGTCGACGATTTCGCAACTGCGTTGCGTGCACCACCATTTCGCCATCGCGGCCGTCTCGGCGTCGAGCTCGCCGCGCAGCACCTTCGCCATGCAGTCGTCGATGAAGGTACGCGCAATGGTCGCGTGAGTCTTGCATTCGGCGAGCTTGAAACGCGTGTTCTGCATGTCCAGCAGGCTCATGCCGAACACCTTGCGCTCGCGCACATAGGCCGTGGTGACATCCAGCGCCTTTTCCATCGCACTGAGCGCGCCGAGCGCGATGATCATGCGTTCCTGCGGTAACTGCTGCATCAGCTGATAAAAGCCCTTGCCCTCTTCCGTGCCGAGCAGGTTGGCGCACGGCACGCGCACGTCGTCGAAGAACAGCTCGGCGGTGTCCTGGCCCTTCTGCCCCATCTTTTCGAGTACGCGTCCGCGCCGGAAGCCGGGCAGACCGTCCGTTTCCACGACGACGATCGACACGCCCTTTGCGCCCTGCGCCGGGTCCGTCTTGACGACCACGCAGATCAGGTCGGCGAGCAGGCCGTTCGAAATAAAGGTCTTCGAACCGTTGATGACATAGTGATCGCCGTCGCGCACCGCGCGCGTCTTGATGCTCTTGAGGTCCGATCCCGCGCCGGGCTCCGACATCGCGATAGCCGCGACACGTTCGCCGCTGGCCATCTTCGGCAGCCACTTGTGCTTTTGCTCCTCGGTGCCGTAGCGCAGGATGTAATGCGCGACGATGCCGCTATGCACGTTCGTACCGAGGCTCGACACCATCGCGCGCGACTGCTCGAGCGCGATGATGGCCTCATGCGCGAAGGTGCCGCCACCGCCGCCGTATTCCTCGGGAATGCTCGCGCAGAGCATGCCGAACTCGCCGGCCTTGCGCCACACCTCGCGGTCCACGTGCTGCTGCTTCCACCAGCGCTCTTCGTGTGGCACGAGTTCGCGCTCGATGAATTTGCGGATCGAGTCCTGGAACAGCACGAGATCGTCCGTGATCCACGGACTGCGGTATTCAGCCATGTTCGACTCCTTCTTTGCGAGCCACGTATTACGGACGGCCACCGCCGACCACAAGCACCTGCCCCGTCACGTAGTTCGATTCGGGAATGCACATGAGATACACCGCGCCCGCCGCTTCTTCCGGCGTGCCGCCGCGGCCGATGGGAATCATCGCCTCGATGTTCTTCATGAGCTGTGCGTTGACGCCCACCTTGATTTCCTGGCCCGCGATGTCGATGGTCGAGCTATTGCCTTCGCCCGCCACTGCCTCGGTGAGGCGCGTCTTGATGAGGCCGAACGCCACGCTGTTCACGTTGACCTTGTAGCGGCCCCACTCTTTCGCGAGCGCCTTCGTGAGGCCGTTGATCGCGGCTTTCGCTGCCGAATAGTTGGCCTGGCCCGCGTTGCCCATCACGCCCGAAACGGAAGAGATGTTCACGACTTTGCGGAACACTTCCTGACCCGCATCGGCTTCGGACTTCGCGCTTTCGCGGAAGTAGTCGGCGGCGGCGCGCAGGATGCGGAACGGCGCGCTCACGTGCACGTCCATGATGGCGTTCCACTGCTCGTCGCTCATCTTCTGGATCACGTTGTCCCACGTGTAGCCTGCGTTGTTGACAATGATGTCGAGGCGCCCGAATTCCTTGAGCGCCGTGCCGACGAAGCGCGTGCCGAAGTCCGCCTCCGTCACGCTGCCCGTGCACGTCACGGCCTTGCCGCCCGCTGCGACGATCTCGGCCACGACGCTCTGCGCGGGTTCGGCGTCCAGGTCGTTCACCACGACTGCCGCGCCTTCGCCCGCGAGCTTCAGTGCAATTTCACGGCCGATGCCGCGGCCCGAACCCGATACGATGGCGACCTTGCCAACCAGCTTGCTCATCTTCTGTCTACTCCGTGTGTGTGATGGATCGTTCAGGCGTCGAGCGCGACGAGCGCCTCGCCTGACAGCTTGATTTCGCCTTGTGCGTCGCGCGTGGTGAGCGCGACCTTGACGGTGCGTGCCGTCTCGTCACGTTCGGTGACGACGCCGCTGCAGGTGATGGCGTCGCCCACCTGCGTAATCGCCGCGAAGCGCACCGAGAACTCGCGGATGGCCTGCTGCGGCACCCAGTTCGTGAGTAGCCGCCCGAGATACGCCATCGAAAGCATGCCGTGCGCGAACACGTCGGGCATGCCGGCACGGCGCGCGAAGTCCAGATCGACGTGAATCGGGTTGTGGTCGCCGGAAGCGCCCGCGTAAAGCGCGAGCGTGAGGCGCGTGAGCGGCGGCGCGACGAACGACGGCAACGCGCTGCCTACGGCGAGGTCGTTCAAACGAATCGATTGCATGTTGGCTCCTGCTTTTCTATCAACCGTTGCGCACGACGATCACGCTGCGCAGGTCTGCAACGGGCGCGTCGTCCTGTGCGTTCGTCACGCGCGTTTCGCGTACGACGAATTCCAGTGCGCCGCCCTTCTTGCCGTAAATGTCCGCGATGCGCGTTTCGAATGCGAGGCATTCGCCCGCAAACGCCATGCGGTGATAGCGGAATCGCTGTTCGCCGTGCAGTACGCGGGCGAGGTCGATATTCAGGCGCTCGACGGTCGCGCGCGGATTGGGCGATTCCATTTCGAGGCAGAACAGGAACGTGGGCGGCACGGGCAGCGCGGGATAGCCGGCTTCCCTCGCGGCCTCGTCGTCGAGATAACGACGGTCCGTCTGACCGGTCGCCTTCGCGAAGAAGCGAAGGCGGCCCGCCTCGACGAGTGCCGTGTGGCGCGAGATCAGCGCGCCGATATGGCTTTTGTCGATCATCGTCGGGCCTCGCGTTACTGGCGCTCGTAGAGCGTGACCACGCACGCGCCGCCGAGGCCGAGGTTGTGCTGCAGACCGAAGCGCGCGCCGGCGACCTGGCGGTCCTGCGCTTGCCCACGCAGTTGCCACACGAGTTCGGTGCATTGCGCAAGACCCGTTGCGCCCAGCGGATGGCCCTTCGAAAGCAGGCCGCCCGACGGGTTCGTGACGACGCGGCCGCCATAGGTGTTGTCGCCATCGAGAATGAACTTCTCGGCCGTGCCCTCGGGCGTGAGGCCGAGCCCTTCGTAGGTGATCAATTCGTTTGCCGTAAAGCAGTCGTGCAGTTCGACCACCTGAATATCTTCGGGGCCGACGCCCGCCTTTTCATACACCTGTTGCGCGGCGGCACGCGTCATGTCGTAGCCCACCACCTTGCGCATGTCGCCTTCGTCGAACGTGCTGTTGCGGTCCGTCGTCATCGCCTGGGCCTTGATGACCACGCGCGTGTCGAGTCCGTGCTTCTTCGCAAACGCTTCGGAGCAGACGATCGCCGCCGCCGCGCCGCACGTGGGCGGGCAGCACTGCAAGCGCGTGAGCGGATCGAAGACGGCGGGCGAAGCCATCACTTCTTCGAGCGTCACGGTGTTGCGAAACACGGCGAAGGGGTTGCGCGCGGCGTGCTGGCGCGCTTTCACGGAAATACGGCCGAACGTTTCGGGCTTGATGTCGTATTCCTTCATGTAGGCACGGCCGGCGCCGCCGAAGAACTGCGCCGCGCGCGGCGCGGTTTCGTCGAAGCCCTGCACCTCGAGCATGGTCTTGACGAAGCGCTCCATCGGCGTGGGGCGGTCGGTGTATGCGCCCTTGAGCGCGCCGGGCACCATCTGTTCGAAGCCGAGCGCGATGGCGCATTCCACGGCCCCGCTTTCCACGGCCTGGCGCGCGAGGAAGAGCGCGGTGGAACCCGTCGCGCAGTTGTTGTTGACGTTTACGACCGGAATGCCCGTGAGGCCCACGCCATAGATGGCGGCCTGCCCGCAGGTCGAATCGCCGAACACGTAGCCCACATAGGCCTGCTCGACTAGCGCGTAGTCGATGCGCGCGTCGGCAAGCGCCGCCTTCGCGGCATTGGCGCCCATCGTGGCGTAGTCGTCGCTCGCGCCGGGCTTGGTGAACGGAATCATGCCGACGCCGGCTACTACAACCTTGTTGCTCATTTTGGATACCTGATTAAGTGAGATTGCAAGTTAACGATGACGATGCCCACCCGTGCGGATCAGCCCACCTGTCTTGACTGGCTCTGCCAGTACGGCGCGCGCAGATCGCGCTTGAGAATTTTGCCGGCGGCCGAAAGCGGGAGCGCCTCGCGGAACTCGATACTCTTCGGGCACTTGTAGCCGGCGATGAACTGGCGGCAGTGCTCGCGCAGCGCCGCTTCGTCCACGTCACTGCCGCTGCGTGCGACGACCACGGCGTGCACGGCTTCGCCCCAGCGCGCATCGGGAACGCCGATCACGGCGCATTGCGCAACGGCGGGATGACGCGAGAGCACGTTCTCGACTTCGGCGGAATAGACGTTCTCGCCGCCGGTCACGATCATGTCCTTCATGCGATCGACGATGAAGAGGTAGCCGTTTTCGTCCATATAGGCGCCGTCGCCTGTATGCAGCCAGCCGCCGCGCAGCGCCTCGCGCGTTTCTTTGGGCTTGTTCCAGTAGCCGAGCATGACGTTCGCGCCGCGCACGGCGATCTCGCCCACGGTATTGCGTGGTACTTCCACGCCTTCGCCGTCGACGATCTTGACGCTCACGCCGTAGCCCGCACGCCCGGCCGAGCGGTAAAGGCCGCTCGCCCGCCCTTCGGGGCCGTGATTCTTGGGCGGATTGACCGACACCACGGGAGACGCCTCCGTGAGACCGTAAGCGTGAAAGAACTCGATGCCGGGCAGCGCGGCGAGCGCGGCGTCGAGCACGCCCGCGGCGATCGGCGATGCGCCGTAATAGATGCGCCTGAGCGAAGAAAGATCGCGCCGCTTGAAGTCGGGGTGCTCCAGCACGGCCTGCAACATGGTCGGCACGAGCAGGATTTCGTCCACGCGGTTGCGCTCGATCGCTTCGAGCACCGCGCGCGGCTCGAAGGTGGGCACCACCACGTGCGTGTCGCCGGCCACGAAATGGCCCACGGCGCGCGCCATCGCCGCCGTGTGGAAAAGCGGCGCCGCATGCAGCGAAACGGCGTGCGCGTAGTCGCGGAACTCCGCCATGCGCGAAGTCGCCGACGACCACAGGTTCAGGTGCGACTGCATCACGCCCTTGGGCCGGCCCGTCGTGCCGCCCGTGTACATGATGGTCGCGAGGTCGTTGCCGCCGCGAAACGCGTCTGCCACAGGCTGCGCTTCGGCGATCAGCGCCTCGTAAGCGAGCATGCCGGACGGCGCGTCGCGCTCGCCGGTATAGACGAGCGTCGGGCGATGCGCGGCGCTCGCCGCAATGTCCCCGGCGAGCGGCAGGAAGTGGTCGTCCACCAGCAGGATGCGCGTGTCGCAGTCATCGAGCGAATAGACGATCTCGGGCACGCTCCAGCGAATATTCACGGGGTTGAGCACGCCGCCGCCCCACCACACGCCGAGCATGTATTCGAGGTAGCGGTCGGAATTGAGCGCGAGCATGCCCACGCGGTCGCCCGCGCCCATACCGAGTGACTGGAGCGCGCCGGCTAGCCGCGCCACGCGGTCGCCCAGCTGCGCGAAAGTTCGCGTGCGCTCGCCGAAGCGGATCGCGACTTCCGCCGGGTGTTGCTGCACGCAGCGATGCAGGCCTTGTGTGAGGTACATGGTGTCTCCGAGCTTTCTTGTGTCGTTCTGGCTGCGCCGGGTGATCGTCGGTCGTTCGCTGGTCGGTCGATCGTCGCGCGGATGCCGTGAAGTCGATATCACTTTAGGCGCACGCCGGCCCGCTGTCCTGAGCCGAAGGGAGGATTTTAGGATGCGTTCGCGAATCGTTCGAAAGGAGTACGACGCCGGGCCGCCGCTGTGGAACAATGGCCTGACGGTTGCACGAGCAACGCAAAAAACAGGGCGCGACCATTCGCGCCAGCAATAACGAACCGAATGAGACAGGTCCGCCGCCCGCCCAACCCGCGCGGCTGGCGGCCCCGCAAGGCGCGCCGCCGCGCGCGCCGCAGAAGGAAACAGCGCCTGTGAACATCGTCGATGCCCACGCCGCAAGCGGCCATCAGAATCCTCCCCGCGGGATCGTCGCGTCGAAGCTGACGCCGCCCGCAGACAGCCCGTCGCATCTGTTGCGTATGCAACTGATCGAGACGATTGAAGGCGCCCACACGGCGCGCCTCGTGCTGATCCGCGCTTCGGCCGGCTTCGGCAAGACCACACTGCTGCAGCAATACGCCGCGCACTGCCGCGCCCATCGCCGCGAGGTGGCGTGGCTGCGCCTCGACGCCGCCGACAACGACTTCGGGCGCTTCCTGCTGCATCTCGACGCCGCGCTGCCAGGCACACGCACGCCGCGCGCGCTTACGCTCGACCCGGAAACGTTCGCGTCGAGCCTGATCGAGCGCGTGGCGGCGCACGGCAACCCGCTCGCCATCCTGCTCGACGACTTCGAGTCGGTCCAAAGCCCCACCGTGCTCGCTTTCATGCAGGACCTGATCGCCTCCCTGCCGCCCGGCAACCCGCTCGTGGCCGCCTCGCGCGTGACGCCCGAACTCGGCATCGGGCGCATCCGCGCGCGCGGCGAGCTGCTCGACATCAATCCCGCCGCGCTGCGCTTCACGCTCGCGGAGGCGAGCGCGTTCATCCGCGAGAAATGCGCGCTGCCGCTGCGCGACGCCGATATCGCCACGCTGCATCGCTGCACCGAAGGCTGGGCGACGGCCATTTATCTGGCCACGCTCTCGCTGCGCACGCGCACCGACCATGCGGCCTTCGTGGCCTCGTTTTCGGGCACGAACCTCGAACTCGCGGAATATCTCGCCGAGGACATCCTCGCCCGGCAATCCGAAGCGTGCCGCTCGTTCCTGCTGGAAACGAGCACGCTGCCGCAGTTCTGCGCCGCGCTTTGCGACGTCGCCACCGGACGCAACGACAGCCGCGAGATGCTGGACTATCTGGAGCGCGCCAATCTCTTTCTCGTGCCGCTCGACGGCGAGCGCAGCTGGTACCGCTATCACCGGCTGTTCGCGAGCTTCCTGCAGCATCGCCTGCGTGCGGCGCAGCCGGAACGTGAACGCGAGGTGCACGGGGCGGCCGCGCGCTGGTATCTCGACGGGCAACGCCCCGTGCCCGCCATCGATCATTTGCTCGACGCGGGCGACGAAGCCGGCGCGCTCGCCGAAATCGCGAGCCATTCGCGGGCGTTGCTAGGCAGCGGCCGGCTGCGCCTGTTGATGCGCTGGCTGGACCGCATCGGCGCGGCGCGGCTCGCCACGCGTCCCGACGTCGGCCTCACCTATGCATGGGTGCTGCTCCTGAACCACCGCTATGCGGACGCCATGCGCACGACGCAGAGCATTGTCGACGGCAGCCTCGGGCAGCCCAATCAGGACAGCGTCGCCCTCGTGGCCGAAGCGATTCGCGGCGTGCTGCTCGCGATCACCGACCAGGTCGAGGCATGCGCGCAAACGAGCGCCGCCCTGCTCGATCGGCTGCCCGACCGTGCGAACTTCTCGTTCTACAGCCTCACGAATTCGCTCGCGTTCAGCTACGTCTGCACCGATCGCTACGACGAGGCGCGCGGCGTGCTCTCGCGTGCGTTGCGGCGCACGCATGATCATCCGTATGTCGTGATGCGCACGATGTCGGAAACCATCGAAGGAATCATCGATCTGGTGCAGGGTCGGCTTGGCACGGCGCTGGCGCGGCTCGAAATTTCGGCCGCCAACGCCACGGCGAACCGCACCGTGGACTCGGGCGGCGGCCGCACCAGCGTGGACGGCGTGCGCTCGCTCGCGCTCTACGAGAAAAACGCGCTCGACGAAATGAAGCATCTGCTCGCCGACGCCCTGCCGCGCGCCAAGCGCGTGGGTGTGACCGACGGGTTGATCGCCACGCATGTGCTCTCGGCGCGCGCGGCGCTCATCGAAGGCAATGTCGAGCAGTGGTTGCGCCTGCTCGCCGAACTCGAACAGTTGGGCCGCGCGGTCGAATCGGACCGCGCCGTGAGCGCCGCATGGCTCGAACGCACGCGCGTCGCCACGCTCGAAGGCCGCTTCGACGCCGCCGAGCAGGCGCTGCGCGCGGCCACGTTGCACGCGGACTGGGCGCGCCCCGGGGTCTCCTATCATGCGAGCGAGATCGACGAACCGGTGATCGCGCGCTGCCGCCTCGATATCGCGCAGGGACGCTACGCCACCGCGTGCGCGGCGCTGAGCGAAGCCCTCGCGCAGGCGATCGCGCGCCGGCGTCATTGGCGCGCGCTGAAGTTGCGGGTCTTGCTCGCACTCGCGCTCGACGGCAACGGCGAGCGCACGGCCGCCTTCGACACGCTCACGGATGCGCTGCGCATGGCGAGCCACGAAGGGTTCGTGCGCGCGTTCCTCGACGAAGGCGAAGCGCTCATGCGCCTGCTGGGCGCGTGGGCCGAGCGTGGCCCGACGCAGATCGGCTCGCTTGGCGTGGTGCCCGCGTTCGTCGCGCAGTTGCTGCACGGCGTGGCGCCCGCTCACGCGCGCATGGCGGACTCAGCGGCGGGCGCCGCCGATCTCTCGCCCTACGGCCGCGGATTCACCCGCCGACGCGCTAACGGCGCGTGAGCTTGACGTGCTGCGCATGCTTTCGGCAGGCCACCGCAACCGCGTGATCGCGGAAAAGCTGTTCGTCTCCGAGCTGACGGTGAAGTCGCATCTTCGCAAGATCAACGCCAAGCTCGGCGCGGGCAATCGTACCCAGGCGGTCGCCATCGGCCGCGCGAAAGGGCTGATTCCTTGATTGCGGAACCCGGACAATGAACGATCGCCTGCCCGTGAATGACATTCCGACGAACGTTGCTCACGCAACCATGGAAAGTAAAGACGACGCCCCGCCGCCCGGCTTCGTGGCGTTGCCCTTTCGCTCTGGCTATATGGGTCAATTCGGCACGCTTTACTTCGACGAAGCCCGCGGCGTGATCGGAACGCGCGTGGGCGAGCGCCATTTGAACAATCTGGATATCGCGCACGGCGGCATGCTGGCCACGCTCGCCGACACCGCCATTGGCGCGGCCATGATACGCGCGGCGGGACGCGAACGCCCCGCGGTGACGGCCCATCTGGGCCTCGATTACCTCGGTTCCGTGCGTCCCGGCGACTGGCTCGAAGCGCACGTGGCGCTCGACAAAATGGGCGCGCGCTTGCGCTTTGCCACCTGCCGCCTGATGGTGGACGAGCGCTGCGTGCTCAAGGCTAACGCGACCTTCGCGGTACTGAACGCACCGGCCTGAGCGCCGAGCCCGGACAGCATGACGCCGCCGCCCCTTTCGAGGCGGCGGCGCGGTGGGTTACCCATCGTTTATCAGTGATGGCGCTTCACGTCCTTCGCCATATCCTTTGCGGCCTCCTTCACATCGCCGACATTCTTGCGTGCCTGGCCAGTTTCCTGCTGGAGGTCCCCCTTCACTTCGCGCGCCGGGTTGTCGGTTGCGCGGCCCACGGCCTCATTGACCTTGCCCTTCACCTTTTCAGCCGTGCCCTTCACCTGGTCCTTGTTCATGGTCACACTCCACGTAAAAGCGACGGTGTGTCGCGACGCTTCGTATAGCGCATGCAGCGTGCCCGGAGCGCGCGGCGCGGTATTGAGGGTCACTACGTAACGGCTCAGTCGTGCGCCATGGCGCGGCCGATCGAGATCTGCGTGGGCATCATGTTGACGTTGGCGTTGTGCATGACCCACAGCGAAAGCCCGACGATCACCGCGATCAGGAACGCCGTGCAGATGAAAATGCCCGTGTTGGCGCGCTGGCTGCGCGACGCGCCGATATGCAGGAAATACACGAGTTGCACGACGAGTTGCGCGACGCAGAGCACGACGATGGCCGCAAGCCCGAAGCCCGGCGAAACGACTCGAAACATCACCACGCCGAACGACGCGAGCGTCAGCACGAGCGAAAGCACGGTGCCGATCATGTAGCCCTTGAAGCTGCCGTGCGACGCGTCATGCACGGCGTGGTGTGTGGCATGGGAGTGGCTCACAGGAAACCTCGCAGGTAAACAAACGTAAATACACAGATCCACACGAGATCGAGAAAGTGCCAAAAGAGGCTCAGGCAGGCAAGACGGCGGCGGATCGTCCCGGTCAGACCGAACTTGAAGGTCTGGTGCATCATGATCGCAATCCACAACAGTCCCGCCGTGACGTGCAGGCCGTGCGTGCCGACCAGCGTGAAGTACGCCGAAAGATAGGCGCTCGTGCCGGGCCCCGCTCCATCGGCGATGAGCTTGGCGAACTCGTTCACCTCCATCGCGACGAAGCCCGCGCCGAACAGGAACGTGACGGCGAGCCACACGATCACCTGGCCGCGCCGCTGCGCGTAAAGATTCAGCATGGCCATGCCGAAGGTGACGCTGCTCGCGAGCAGCAGCAGCGTTTCGCCCAGCACGTAGGGCAGTTCGAACAGATCCCTTGCGCCCGGACCGCCTGCCGTCGCATTCGCGAGCACGCCGAACGTGGCGAAGAGCGTCGCGAAGATGAGGCAATCGCTCATCAGGTAGATCCAGAAGCCCAGCGTGGTTTTGGTGCTGTCGTCGTGATCGTGACCATGACCATGGGCGTGAGTAGTAGCAGCGTGAGCCATGGTTTATGCCATCTCCTCGATGTGCTCGGATTGATCGAAACGCTTGATGCCGAGTTGCCTGAAGCGCGCGTTCTCGATGCGCTCGACCTCGGCGGCCGGAACCCAGTAATCCACGTCCTGGTTGTAGGTGCGCGCGATGAACGTGGCGATCATGCCGATGAGGCCCGCCGCCGCGAACAGCCACATGTGCCACACGACCGCAAAGCCGAACAGCAGGCTGAAAGCGGCGATGATGAAGCCCGCGCCGGTGTTGCGCGGCATATGGATATCTTCGTACTTCGCTGGCTGCACGTAGGCGCGTCCCGCTTCCTTGTTGTCCCAGTGCTGCTCCATCGAGGTGATCTCCGGCAGCACGGCGAAGTTATAGAACGGCGCGGGCGAAGCGGTCGACCACTCGAGGCTGCGGCCATCCCACGGGTCGCCGGTCACGTCGCGGTTGGCTTCACGATCGCGCAGGCTCACTACGATCTGCACGATGAACGACAGAATGCCGAGGCCCACGAACACGGCGCCCACTAGCGCCACCACGAGCCACGGATGCCACTCGGCCACCTCATAGTGATTCATGCGGCGTGTCATGCCTTCGAAGCCGAGGATGTAGAGCGGCGTGAAAGCGAGCCAGTAGCCGATCAGCCAGCACCAGAACGACACCTTGCCCCAGAACTCGTTGAGCGTGAAGCCGAACACCTTGGGGAACCAGAAGCTCACGCCTGCAAGACAGCCGAACACCACCCCGCCGATGATCACGTTATGGAAGTGCGCCACGAGAAAGAGCGAGTTGTGCAGCACGAAGTCCGCGCCCGGCACGGCCAGCAGCACGCCGGTCATGCCGCCCACGGCGAACGTCACCATGAAGCCGATGGTCCAGAGCGTGGCGCTGTGATAGCGGATGCGCCCGCGATACATCGTGAAGAGCCAGTTGAAAAGCTTCACGCCGGTCGGGATCGAAATGACCGTGGTCATGATGCCGAAAAACGCATTGACGTTCGCGCCCGAGCCCATCGTGAAGAAGTGGTGCAGCCACACGAAGAACGAAAGAACGCCGATCGACGCCGTGGCGTAGACCATCGACTTGTAGCCGAACAGCGGCTTGCCCGAGAACGTCGCGATAATTTCCGAGTACGCACCGAACGCAGGCAGGATGAGGATGTACACCTCCGGGTGACCCCAGACCCAGATCAGATTGATGTACATCATCGCGTTGCCGCCCAGCTCGTTCGTGAAGAAGTGCATGTCGAAGTAGCGGTCCATCGTGAGCAGCGCGAGCGTGGCGGTGAGCACCGGGAACACCGCCACGATCAGGATGTTGGTGATGAACGCCGTCCACACGAACACCGGCATCTGCATCATCTTCATGCCCGGCGCGCGCATGCGCAGGATCGTGACGATGAAGTTGATGCCCGAGAGCGTCGTGCCGAGACCCGATAGCTGCAGCGACCATATGTAGTAATCCATACCAACAGTCGGGCTATAGCCAAGCTCCGAAAGCGGCGGATACGCGACCCAGCCCGTAGCCGCGAAATCGCCCACGAACATGGAGACCATCACGAGCACCGCGCCCACCACCGAAAGCCAGAAGGAGAGCGAGTTGACGAACGGATAGGCCACGTCGCGCGCGCCGATCTGTAGCGGCACGACGACGTTCATCAAGCCGAGAATGAGCGGCGTGGCCACGAAGAAGATCATGATGACGCCGTGCGCCGTGAAGATCTGGTCGTAGTGATGCGGCGGCAGATAGCCCGCGGCGTCGCCATACGCGAGCGCCTGTTGCGCGCGCATCATGATCGCATCGGCGAAACCGCGCAGCAGCATGATGACGGCGAGAATGATGTACATGACACCAATGCGCTTGTGATCGACCGACGTGATCCACTCGCGCCACAAATAGCCCCACTTGCCCGCGATAGTGATCGCGGCGAGCAAGGCGAGGCCGCCGAGCGCCACGACGGCGCCCGTGCCCATGATGATCGGCTCGTGCCAGGGAACGGCGTCGAGCGTGAGTTTTCCGAACATGGTGTGATTACTCCGCTGCCAGGATGGCGCTACGGTTGAGCGTCAGCGCCGGGGCGCCTGTGCCGGGGACTATGCCTGGGACTGTGCCCGGGACCGCGGGGACAGTGCCGCAAATCGGGTTGCCGTGCACGTCGCGCATGTATTTGCCGACCACGCCGTCGAACAGGCCCGGCGCGACGTTCGAATAGATCGTCACCGGGGTCTTTTCGCCGGGCAACGCGAGCCGCTCGTAGGCCGCGCGGCTCAGCATCGTGGGCGACGCCTTCGCCTGCGCGATCCACGCGTCGAAGTCGGCGCGGCTCTTGGCCAGCGTTTCGAAATGCATGTCGGAAAAGCCCGGGCCGCTGAACGCCGCCGAGCGGCCCGCATAGACGCCGGGCTCGTTCGCGATGAGGTGCAGCTTCGTTTGCATCGCCGGCATCGCATACACCTGGCTGCCCAGTTGCGGAATGAAGAACGAGTTCATCAGAGACTCGGCCGTGAGGTTGAACTCGACGGGCGTATCCACGGGAATCGCGAGCTGGTTCACGGAAGCCACGCCGTAGTCCGGGTAGATGAAGAGCCACTTCCAGTTGAGCGCGACCACGTCCACGCGCACAGGCTTCGTTTGCGATTCGATCGGGCGATACGGGTCGAGCGAGTGCGTCGTGCGCCAGATCAGCACGGCGAGCGTAAGCACGATCACGCAGGGGATCGTCCACACCACCACTTCGATGGCTGTGGAATGCGACCAGCGCGGCGCGTAAGTCGCGTTCGTGTTCGACGCGCGGTAGCGCCACGCGAACCACAGCGTGAGCACGATCACGGGAATCACGACGAGCAGCATCAGGCCGAGCGCGATCAGGATCAGGTTCTTTTCCTGCAGGCCGATGTCGCCCTTCGGGGCGAACAGCGCCATGTTGCAGCCGCTGAGCAGCACGAGCGGTGCGCCCGGCGCGACGAGAGCGGCGCGGCGCAGAAAGCGGGTAATGAGGGGTGGACGTGACGAAGAAGGCGGGCCGGCCGTAGCGGCCCGCCCCGAGCGAGGGTCTGGATTGCGCATGTCTGGTTCCATGGTTGACGTTCGCGCAAACCCATCCATACGTGCTCACTCTGCTGCCGCAGGAGCGGCCCCGTCGGGCCCCCGCAGAAGCCATACATAGCCTATATGTATGGATTTACGCGCTTCATGCACGCATGCTAGAGTAAGACATGACGCATACATCCGCGACAGAATGACACACGACCAACCGCCCCAAAGCGCCGGCGGGATCCATGCATGGGCCACGGCGATGCAGGCCGGCAACGGCCCGCGCTATCTGCGGCTCGCCGATTTCATCGAGGGCGCAGTGGCGCAAGGCACACTGCGCCCCGGCGAGCGCGTGCCCGCGCAGCGCAGTCTCGCCACCCTTCTTGCGGTCGATCTGACCACCGTGACGCGCGCTTTCAACGAAGCCCGGCGACGCGGGCTGATCGAGGCGCGCGGGCCGCTGGGCACCTTCATCGCCGCTCCGCGCGCCGAGTTGCTCCAGCGCGTGGACCTCAGCATGAACATCCCGCCCGCGCCCGCCGGCCTCGACATGAACGCGCTGCTGCGCGAAGGCATGGCGCGCGTGCTGGTGCGCAGCGACGCCGATCTGCTCATGACCTATCACATGGGCGGCGGCGGCCGCGCCGACTGGCAGGCGGGCGCGAAGTGGCTGCAGCCCATGCTTGGCCACGTCGCGCCCGATCGCCTGGTGGTGTGTCCGGGCGCGCAAGCGGCGCTTGCCGCGCTGATCCTCGCCTTTACGCAGCCGGACGAGGTCATTCTCGCCGAGCCGCTCCTCTATCCGGGCCTCCCGCATGCGGCGGCGCAACTGGGCCGCCGCATCGCCCCCGTTGCCGTGGATAACCACGGCATGCGCCCCGACGCGCTCGAAGCGGCCTGCCGCGAGCACGCGGCGCGGCTCATCTACGTGAACCCCACGTTGCAGAACCCCACGACGGCGACCATGCCGGAGGCGCGCCGCCTCGAAATTCTGAAGGTCGCGCAGCGCTGCGGCGCGCGTATCGTCGAAGACGATCCTTACTGGCCTTTCGCGCCCGATGCGCCCGCGCCGTTTGCCAGGCTCGCGCCCGCTCGGGTCTGCTATCTCGCGACGCTTTCCAAGACGCTCTCGCCCGGCCTGCGCACGGCTTATCTCGCGCTGCCCGACGAAGAGACACGCACACGCCTCGTAACGGCGCTGCGCACGTTCTCGCTGATGGCCGCGCCGCTCACCAACGCGCTCGCCACGCAGTGGATCGAGGAAGGCGTGGCCGAGCAGATCTTCGCGGACGTGAAGGCCGAAGCGCGCGAGCGCCAGCGCATCGCGGCGCACACGCTGGGCTCGTCGGCGGGCGCGGGCATTCATCTCTGGTACACGCTGCCGCGCTACTGGCAGGCGCGCGAGCTGGCCGCGGCCGCGAGCACCGAAGGCCTCGCCGTGGCGCCCTCCACGGCGTTCCAGCAAGGCCCGGAGACCGCGAACGCGATCCGCATTTCTCTGGGCGCGACGGGCGGGCGCGAACAATTGCAGGCCGCGCTGCGCAAGCTCTCGGCGCTGCTCGCCAACGACCTCAGCGCGCAGGCGCAAGTCATCGTGTGACGGCACTTGCCACGCTTCCCCTGGCACCGCAATTGCTACGGTTACTCGTTTCCCTTCTTCAGCGCGGTTGCGCGGCCATGCCCACATAATGGCAAAGACGCGGCGCAGCGGCGCAAGTACACTCGTCGCAGCAGGCGGCGACCCGATTCGAGTAACCGCGCCCGCAAGGGCGCCCCAAATACGGGAGATACGACGATGGCAAACGAGCAAATGCTTGCGCAGATGCGCGACAAACCGGGCTTCATCGCCGCGCTGGACCAGAGCGGCGGCTCGACGCCTGGCGCGCTGCGGCAGTACGGCATCCCCGAAAGCGCGTATAGCGGCGACGCCGAAATGTTCCGCCTCATCCATGAAATGCGGGTGCGCATCGTGAGCGCGCCCGCGTTCACGGGCGAAAAGGTGATTGGCGCGATCCTCTTCGAGGCGACCATGGAAGGCCAGGCGCAAGGCAAGCCGGTGCCCGGGTTCCTCTGGAGCGAGCGTGGCGTCGTGCCGTTCCTCAAGGTCGACAAGGGGCTGGAGGCCGAGTCCGACGGCGTGCGCCTGATGAAGCCGATTCCGGGCCTCGACGCCCTGCTCGAACGCGCGGTGAAGGCCGGTATTTTTGGCACCAAGATGCGCTCGGTGATCGAGCATGCCTCGCCTTCCGGCATCGCCTCGATCGCCGCACAGCAGTTCGCATTCGGTGCGCAGATCTCCGCGCACGGACTCGTGCCGATTCTCGAGCCCGAAGTCTCGATCAAGGCGCCCGACAAGGCCAAGGCCGAGAAGCTGTTGCGCGACGAACTGCTCAAGGGGCTCGACGCGCTGCCCGCCTCGCAGAACGTGATGATCAAGCTCACGATTCCCGATACGCCCGACTTCTATCTGCCGCTCATCGAACATCCGCGCGTGGTGCGCGTGGTGGCGCTCTCCGGCGGCTATTCGCGCGCTGACGCGTGTGCGCGCCTCGCCAAAAACCATCGCATGATTGCCAGCTTTTCGCGCGCGCTCATCAACGACCTCACGAAGTCGATGAGCGACGCCGAGTTCAACGCCGCGCTCGCCGCTAGCATCGACGAAATCTGGAAGGCCTCGGTGCAGAAGGACTGAACCCCGCCTGAAGCCGCGCGGGGCGCGACGCCCGGCGCTGGCACCGGTCAGGGATGTGAAAACGGGATGACACGCAGCCGGCCTCATTAATCGGGGCCGGTTATACTTGCGCCTTCTTTTTCTCCTATGCACCGGCCATGAGGCAGTTACTCTGCCTGCTCGTCCTGTTGCCGGGCCTCGTGCAAACCGCGGCCGCGCAGGCGCAGCAGCAGGCGCCCGCTAGCGAAGTCGTCGGCGCATCGGCTGCGAGCGACGTTGCTCCCGCAAGCTCCAGCGCAGTTTCCAGCGCGGTTTCGAAATACCTCACGCATAAGTTCGGTATCGCGAAAGAGAAAGCCGCGCAAATCTCACAAGCCGTCACCGGCGCCGCCGAGAAATATTCGCTGCCGCCTGCGGTGCTGCTCGCCATCATCTCGATCGAGTCGCGCTTTCGCGAGAAGGCGCACGGCGCGAATGGCGCGACCGGACTCATGCAGGTCGTGCCGTCGGCGCATCGCAATCTTCTGCACAACAAGGATCTCACCGACCCCCAGGTCAACATCGACGTGGGCTCGTCGATCCTCTATGGCTATCAGCGCGCGGCCGGCGGCGACCTCAATGCCGCGATGAAGAACTACGGCGGCTCGAAGGCCTATGCGGAAAAGATCCGCACGCGCGCCGTGGAGTTCAGCCGGGTGCTCGACACCGCTAGCGCGCCAGCCGCGAGCGATGCGCCGGCGAGCGTGGGACTTGCGGCTTCCGCGGCTTCCGCCTTTGCGGATGCGGCGGCAACGGCCGCAATTGGCGCATCCGCGCCTGCCGCTGCACCCTCCGCGACATGGGCGGCCTCCGCGCAGGCTGCCGTGCAAAACGCCGCTTCGGCCAACGCGCGCTAAGACCGCTTCCTGCTTCGCTCCGACTGCCTCGCGCGCGATCGGCGGCGATGCGATGCGCATCGAAAGCACCCGGGATCGCGAGACGAAGGCCGACGCGCGCGCCGAAGGTTGCGCGCGCATCGATCGGCGGCGGCTTGCCAGACGTGCAAACGCCCCTCGCGCGGCGGTGCCGCGAAAGGGGCGTTTCGAAGGGCAAACTTCCGGCGCGCGGGCTCAGGCGCCGCTTACGGGCGTCTCGCCGTTTTCCGGTTGCTGGACCGCGGCTTCCGGCGCGTTGGACGGGGCTTGCGGCTCTGCGCTGTGGGCTTCGGGCTGGGGCGCGGGTTCGGCATTCGCCTCGGGCTTGGCCTCGGGCTGGGCGTTGCCCTCTTCGCGCGCCTTGGCTTGCGCCTCGGCCTTGGCCTTTTGACGCGCCAGCGC
Source organism: Paraburkholderia sp. CNPSo 3272 (assembly GCF_024206495.1). Taxonomy (GTDB): domain Bacteria; phylum Pseudomonadota; class Gammaproteobacteria; order Burkholderiales; family Burkholderiaceae; genus Paraburkholderia. The sequence continues at coordinate 57,193 of NZ_JAMBPQ010000027.1, forward strand.
CGCATTCGCGCGGCCGACGTGCGACGGGTCGATGCCCGGGCCTTCCGAAGCCGTGCCGTCGAGCTCGTAGCGCGAGCCGCCCGCGGCCACGCGCTCGTGATAGCGCGGATGGTTCACATGGCGCTTGAGCACGGCGACGATCATCGTGCGCTCGTACTCGGGGTGACGCGCGACGAGATCCTCGGCCACGCCGATCTTGAGCGGCAAACGGTCGCGGAACGCCGGGTAGTGCTTCGCGAACACGTTCCAGACCGTGTTGAGCTGGCGGTTGCGCTCCATGCGCGCCTTTTCGGCCTCGCTCAGATTCGCGGCCGGCGGCTGCTGGGGACGGGCCGGACGGCGGCGCTGCTGCTGCCCGGAACGCTCGGCCGCCTCAGGCCCGCGGGCCGGCTTCGGCTGCTGCGGCCGGCGCGGCTGCTGCGCGCGCTGTCCAGTCTCGCCCTGATTCTCCTGCGCTCGCGCGCCCTGAGGCCGGCCGTGGCGCGAACGCGCACGCTCGTCCTTGCCGCCCGCTGCGCCAGCAGGCGCCGAACCCTCTCTCGGCGCACGCGGGCCCTTCGGGGCGTGCGAGCCGCCATGGCCCTTCGCGCCCTTGTAAGCGGGCTTGCCTTGCGTTTTTTGCGCCTGTTCTTCGGCTGGCTGGCCTGAGCCGCCCCCCATGCTCTTCTTGATCTCAAGAAGACCTTCCTTGAAGCTCAGGGTACGGCGTTGTTGCGGTGCGGCTTTCACGTCCAGATCTCTTCCATATGGAACCGGACGCTATGATACCGAAAACACGGCCGATCCAACCTGGCAATCATTTGTTGTGGCCGGTTTCGCGTCCGCCGTCGCATGCCGCGCCCCACCGCGAACCCACGCGGCGCGCGGCAAAATCCCTCGAATTTCATGCGTCAACACCTTGCGCGCGCAAGGTTCGCATTCTATTTTCATCACGCCACCATGACGATTTCGACATCCGCCCCCCGTTCCACCATTCGCGCCATCGTGAGCGGCCATACGCGCGGATTGGGTGCGGCGCTCGCGCAATCGCTGCTGCAACGGGACATCGAGGTGCTCGGCCTCGGTCGTGGCGCGCATGCGGAACTGGCTTTCCGCCATCCGGAACGGTTCGCCGAGGCCATCGTGGACCTCGCCGATCCCGCCGCACTCGGGCGCTGGCTGGCGGGCGACACGCTCGATGCGTTCGCGCTCGGTGCGCAGTGCGTGGTGCTCTTCAACAACGCGGGCACGGTCGAGCCCATTGCGCCGCTCGGCGCGCAGGACCCGCTCGCCATTGCGCGCGCGGTGACGCTCAACGTGGCAGCGCCGTTGATGCTCGCGAATGCGCTCGCCGCCACGCCCGCGCTCGGCGCGAGCGCGTCGCGACGCATCGTGCATATCTCGAGCGGCGCCGCGCGCAACGCGTATGCGGGCTGGAGCGTGTATTGCGCGACCAAGGCCGCGCTCGACCATCATGCGCGTGCCGTCGCCCTCGACGCGCCGGCCGGCGTGCGCATTTGCAGCATCGCGCCGGGCGTGATCGACACCGGCATGCAGGAAGCAATCCGCGCGACGCGCGTCGACCAGTTCCCGATGCGCGAGCGCTTTGAACAGCTCAAGCAGAACGGTTTGCTCTCCACGCCCGAATCGGCCGCGCAGCAGCTTATCGATTACGCATTGAGCGACGCATTCGGATCGGCGCCCGCCACGGACGTGCGCGAACTCGGCAAGGCGTGAGCCCGTTGCGCCTTGAGCCGTCGCCATCACGCTTCATGTCAGCGCGACGCGCGGCCGTACCGCTTTCAGGCGCCGCACGCCACCCGCGAGCGCGAGCAATGCGCCGACCGCGAGCACGTCGCCCGCGAGCCGTGCGGGCAAAAAAGCGGTGACATGCGTCGCACGCAACAGCGTGTCGATGACGTTCGAAGCCACCGCGCCCCCCACGAAACAGACGAGGCCCTGCTGTCCCACGTTGACGACGGCCGGCAGCCGCTGCGCAAGCCATGCTATCCAGCCCTTGCGCACCGCCTGCGCGGCGAGCCAGGCCACGGCGGCGAAGTTCACGATGCGCACGCTCGCAAGATTCTGTTTCATGTAGCCAGGCTGCGGCTCCAGATCGGCGAACAACTGGATGAATGCGAACGCGGCGACGAGCACCAGCGCGAACGCTGTCAACGCGCGGCCCATCCACGAGACCTGGAACGCGCGCGACACCGGGTGGATGTGGCATAGCAGGCCCAGCATGAACATGGCCTGCCAGGCAAACGGGTTGAACGGCCAGATGGCGCCGGGTGCGCTCGGCAAATAACCCACGAGCCAGCACCCGGCGAACCACAGCACGAAGCTGCCCACGAGCACGAGATCGGGCGAGCGGCGCGCAAGCGGCATCACGAATGGCAAAGCCATCACGAGCACGATGTACATGGGCAGCACGCCGGCCAGATACGGCTGGTCGCGAAACACCGCGATATTGGCGAGCATCGTGAACGGCTGCGCGGCGAAGCGCAGATAACCCGACTCTGCGACCAGCGGCGAATCTATCCGCAGCATCACCGCCGCGGCGCCCGACAGCAGCATCAGCGCGGCGGTGCACAGGTAGGCGGCGTAGATCTCGCGCCCGCGACGCCAGAAGCGCCGGTTGGCCGCGCCCGCGCCTTTGCTACCGGCAATGGCGAGCCAACTCGCCGCGCATACATAGCCGCTCACGAAGACGAAAACTTCCGCGGAGTCGCAGAACGCGAAGTTGTGCAGCATCGCATGCGAAAGCACGCTGGAAGGAATGTGATCGAGCGCGATGGAAATCAATGCGAAACCCCGGAAAAAGTCGATTTCGATCGATCGCTTCGCTGTCTGACTCATTGGTGACGACTCCCGTCCGTGTCGATGATTACGATTGAAGGGGTGCGCGACTTCGATTCGATGAAGCTGTCAGCTTTATGGGTCTTTTTGTAAGGATGCCTGATCGATTCGTGGCCGCGCGCGCAACAGATGAAAGGGTTCCGTAAAAGGCTGCGCCGGAGCGCCGCCTCACCATGCGACTTTAATGCCAGGTCGACGTGAAACGGGCCTGGATGGCCCATGGTAAGCATTTCACCCGCTTCACGCTTGCGCGCAGCCGCGCGCGCACGCCCGGACGGTGCGCGCCATGCACACCGAGCCAGCGCCCGCCCGTTTCTGGTGCCACATCCTGTGTGCGTCACGTCGTCTGCAGCATGGCCGTATTCCGGTCGACGCGTCTCGTGGAAAGGCACGCGAAAGCCCGCATGTTCGCTTTGCTCGCGTCATGGCGAGTTGACGCCCGGCAGCGCCGAGGGTTCCGGAAATATTCAGATGTTTTCGCCGCCGCGCCCAGGGTCATCCCGCCTCGCGCGCGAATTACTTGACACCTAAAGTAATTGGACCTACATTGACCTTGCAGACTGAACGAAGGAGCGAGCATGCGCATTGTTTGCATGGGTGGCGGGCCCGCAGGCCTCTATTTCGGCCTCTTGATGAAGCGCCGTCACCCCGACTACGAAGTCACCGTAATCGAACGGAACCGCCCGTACGACACGTTCGGCTGGGGCGTGGTGTTCTCGGACCAGACGCTGGGCAACCTGCGCGCGGCCGACCCTGAAAGCGCGGACGAAATTCTCGACGCCTTCAATCATTGGGACGACATCGAGATCCACTTTCGCGGCAGCGCGATCCGCTCGTCGGGCCATGGCTTCTGCGGCATAGGCCGCAAGCGTCTGCTCAACATCCTGCAGGCGCGCTGCGAAGCGCTCGGCGTGAAGCTCGTGTTCGAATCGCAGATCACGGACGACGACATCACCCACGCGGACCTCATCATCGCGAGCGACGGCCTGAACAGCGCCACGCGCCAGAAGTACGCCGCCACCTATCAGCCAGATATCGATTTGCGCAATTGCCGCTTCGTGTGGCTCGGCACGTCGAAACTCTTCGACGCGTTCACGTTCGCGTTTGAAGAAACCAAATGGGGCTGGTTCCAGGCACACGCCTACCGCTTCGACGACAACACGTCGACGTTCATCGTCGAAACGCCCGATCACGTGTGGCGCGCAGCCGGCCTCGACACCATGAGCAAGGAAGACAGCATCGCGTTCTGCGAGAAGCTGTTCGCGCGTTATCTCGACGGCCACGCGCTGCGCTCGAATGCGTCGCATCTGCGCGGCTCGTCGCAGTGGATCCGCTTTCCGCGTGTGGTCAATCGCGAATGGGTGCACTGGAAAACCGCGGCCGACGGCAAGCAGACGCCCGTCGTGCTGATGGGCGACGCCGCGCACACCGCGCACTTCTCGATCGGTTCGGGCACGAAGCTCGCGCTCGAAGACGCGATCGAACTCGCCAACAGCATGGAGGCTCACCCCGGCGATCTGCGCGCGGCGCTCACGCACTACACGAACGTGCGCAGCGTGGACGTACTGCGTATTCAGAACGCCGCGCGCAATTCCACGGAGTGGTTCGAGCACGTGGACCGCTACGCGAAGTTCGATCCTGAGCAGTTTGCCTATTCGCTGCTCACGCGCTCGCAGCGCATCTCGCACGAAAACCTGCGCGAGCGCGACGCGCGCTATTTGTCCGGATTCGAAACGTGGCTCGCGCAGCGCGCCGGTGGTGAGGCGCGTGCCGTGCCGCCCATGTTCACGCCTTATACGGTGCGTGGCGTGACGTTGAAAAACCGCGTGATCGTCTCGCCGATGGCGCAGTACTCCGCCCATGACGGCGTGGCCGGCGACTATCACCTCATGCATCTGGGCGCGCGCGCCATGGGCGGCGCCGCACTCGTGATGACCGAGATGACCTGCGTCTCGCCCGAGGCTCGCATCACGCCCGCCTGCCCCGGCATGTATGCGCCCGAGCATTTGCAAGCGTGGAAGCGCATCGTCGATTTCGTGCATGCAAACTCGGACGCGAAAATCGGCATGCAGCTCGGCCATTCCGGCGCCAAGGGCTCGACGCGCGTGGCATGGGAAGGTATCGACCAGCCGCTCGACGACGGCAACTGGCCGCTCGTCTCCGCTTCGCCGCAGCAATATCTGCGCGGCGTGAGCCAGTGGTCGCACGAAGCCAGCATCGAGGAACTGCGCGACATCGAGGCTCAATTCGTGCAAGCCACGCAAATGGCAAACGAAGCGGGCTTCGACTGGCTCGAATTGCACTGCGCGCACGGCTATCTACTTTCCAGCTTCCTCTCCCCGCTCACGAACCAGCGCACTGACGAGTACGGCGGATCGCTCGAGAACCGGCTGCGTTATCCGCTCGAGGTTTTCGAGGCGATTCGCGCGGTCTGGCCAGAGAACAAGCCGATTTCGGTGCGCGTCTCGGCACACGACTGGGTGGAAGGCGGCAACACACCCGACGACGCCATCGAAATCGCGCGCGCGTTCAAGGCGGCGGGCGCGGACATGATCGACGTTTCGTCGGGCCAGGTGAGCAAGGAAGAAAAGCCCGTCTTCGGCCGCATGTTCCAGACGCCCTTCGCCGACCGCATCCGCAACGAAGCGGGCATCGCGACGATCGCCGTCGGGGCGATTTCCGAAGCGGATCACGTGAACGGCATCATCGCGGCCGGTCGCGCCGACCTGTGCGCCGTGGCGCGGCCGCACCTGGCCAATCCCTCGTGGACGCTCACCGAAGCGGCGCGCATCGGCTACCTCGACATCAAGTGGCCGAATCAGTATATGGCGGCCAAGACACAACTCGAACGCAACATCGAGCGCGAACGCGCCGCAGCCGCCGCCGCGGCCGGCCTGTCGCCGATCGAGCGTGCGCAACGCGCCGAAGGAACCGTGTGAGCATGAACCAGGCAATCCTGAATGATCGTCATGCGGTCGTGACCGGCGGCGGCAGCGGCATCGGCGCGGCGACGGCCGCCGCGCTCCTGCATGCCGGCGCACGCGTCACGCTGATGGGCCGCGACGCCGCGCGGCTCGACGCCCAGCGTGCCGCGCTCGGCGGCGGCGAGAACGTAGCTTGCGTGAGCGTCGATATCGCCGACGAAGACGCTGTGAACGCCGCGTTCGCGCGTACGGCGCAAACGCTCGGCGCCGTCGATATCCTCGTGAACAACGCGGGCCAGGCTCAAGCCGCGCCATTCACGCAAACCGACCTCGCGCTGTGGAAGCGCATGCTCGACGTGAATCTCACCGGCGCATTCCTGTGCACGCGCGCGGTGCTGCCCGGCATGCTCGCGCGCAAGGCCGGACGCATCGTCAATGTCGCGAGCACGGCGGCCCAGGTCGGCTACCCGTATGTCGCCGCCTATTGCGCCTCGAAACATGGCGTGATCGGTATGACGCGCGCGCTCGCGCTAGAAGTGGCCACGCAAGGCGTGACCGTGAACGCCGTGTGCCCCGGCTACACGGAAACGGAACTGCTGCAGGCGTCGCTCGAACAGATCACGCGCAAGACTTCGCGCAGCGAAGCCGAAGCGCGCAGCATTCTCGTGCGCCATAACCCGCAGCAGCGTTTCGTCATGCCGGAAGAAGTCGCCAACGCCGTGCTGTGGCTGTGCGCGCCTGGATCGTCCGCGATCACGGGCCAGTCCATATCCGTTTCCGGTGGAGAAATCACATGACATCGCCCGCATGCACGCGCAAGAACGCCCCCGTGAAGGCCGCAACGAAAGCGCCGCGCAAGGGCGTCGAAAAGCCTGCGGAGAATGTCGTCGACATGGAAATGAGCACGGGCGCCGACAGCCACATGGGCCTGCGCCTGTGGCTGCGCCTGCTCACCACGACGAATCTGGTGCAGGCCGAGCTGCGCCGCCGCCTGCGCGTCGAGTTCGACACGACGCTGCCGCGCTTCGACCTGATGGCGCAGCTCGAGCGCCAACCCGAAGGTCTGCGCATGACGGAACTTTCGCGCCGCCTGATGGTGACGGGCGGCAACGTCACGGGTATTACCGATCAGCTCGAAAAGGAAGGCCTCGTCGTGCGCGACGTGGCCCCCGACGACCGGCGCGCCTTCGTAGTGCGCCTCACGCCCGAGGGCCGCGCCCTCTTCGACCGCATGGCGGCCGCGCACGAGCAATGGGTGGTGGAACTGTTCGGCGGCCTCTCGCTCGACGACAAGTCGAAGATGCACGATCGACTCGGCAAGCTCAAGCAACACCTGCGCAACGGGCTTGAAAGCTGAACACACTGAAATTGCAAAGATCCGGGAGACATATCTTGACGACACGTTCCAGCGCGGAAGCGCTCTTCGCGGGCAACCGCGTCACGCTTGCCGGTTATGAGGCGCAACACTTCGGCTGGTCGGTGCAAGGCCGCGTGGCGACCATCACGCTGAACCGCCCCGAACGCAAGAATCCGCTCACGTTCGAATCGTATGCAGAACTACGCGACCTGTTTCGTCAGCTTGCCTATGCGACGGACGTGAAGGCCATCGTGCTGCACGGCGCGGGCGAAAACTTCTGCTCGGGCGGCGACGTGCATGACATCATCGCGCCTCTCGTCGATTTGCCGATGCCCGAACTGCTGATGTTCACGCGCATGACCGGCGACCTCGTGAAAGCCATGCGCCACTGTCCGCAGCCGATCATCGCCGCCGTGGACGGCGTCTGCGCCGGCGCGGGCGCGATTCTCGCCATGGCCTCCGACATGCGCTACGCCACCGCGCGCAGCAAGCTCGCGTTCCTGTTCACGCGCGTGGGGCTCGCGGGCTGCGACATGGGCGCTTGCGCGATCCTGCCTCGCATCATCGGTCAGGGCCGCGCAGCCGAGCTGCTTTACACGGGCCGCTCCGCGAGCGGGGAAGAAGGCCACGCCTGGGGCTTCTACAACCGCATCTGCGAGCCCGAAACGCTGCTCGCCGATGCGCAGAAGCTCGCCGCCGATCTCGCCTCCGGCCCGACCTTTGCGCACGGCATCACCAAGACGATGCTGCATCAGGAATGGACCATGAGCATCGACGAGGCGATCGAGTCCGAAGCGCAGGCGCAGGCGATCTGCATGGCCACACGCGATTTCGGCCGCGCCTACGAGGCGTTCGCAGCCAAAACGCGTCCGGTTTTCGAAGGGGATTGAATTGAACGCTGCCGTTGAAACCAATCTCCACGACGCGCTCGCGTGGCCGTTCTTCGAAGATCGCCATCGCGCGCTCGGCGCGGGAATAGAAGCGTGGGCGCATGAGCATCTCGCGCACGTGCCGCAAGACGACGTCGATGCGACCTGCCGCGCGCTCGTGCGCAAGCTGGGCGAAGCCGGCTGGCTGCGCTACGGCGTGGGCGGCACCGCTTACGGCGGCCATGGCGACACGATCGACACGCGCGCCGTCTGCCTGCTGCGCGAAACGCTCGCGAAGCACTCCGGCCTCGCCGACTTCGCGCTCGCCATGCAGGGCCTCGGCTCCGGCGCCATCTCGCTGGCCGGCAACGAGGCGCAAAAGTCGCGCTATCTGCCGCGCGTCGCGCGCGGCGAAGCAATCGCCGCGTTTGCGCTCTCCGAACCCGAAGCAGGCTCCGACGTCGCCGCGATGGCCCTCGCCGCACGTGCCGAGGGCGACGACTACGTGCTCGACGGCGAAAAAACCTGGATCTCGAATGGCGGCATCGCCGACTTCTACGTGGTGTTCGCCCGCACCGGCGAAGCGCCGGGCTCGCGCGGCATCAGCGCATTCGTGGTCGATGCCGACACACCGGGGCTCGAAATCGCCGAACGCATCGACGTGATCGCGCCGCATCCGCTCGCACGCCTGCGCTTCACCGGCGCGCGAGTGAAGCGCAGCCAGATGCTCGGCGCGCCGGGCGAAGGCTTCAAGATCGCCATGCGCACGCTCGATATTTTCCGCACCTCGGTGGCCGCGGCTTCGCTCGGCTTCGCGCGCCGCGCGATGGCCGAAGGCCTCGCGCGCGCCGCTTCGCGCAAGATGTTTGGCCAGACGCTCGGCGATTTTCAGCTGACCCAGGCAAAACTCGCGCAGATGGCGCTCACCATCGACAGCAGCGCCCTGCTCGTCTATCGCGCGGCGTGGCTGCGCGACCAGGGCGAAAGCGTGACGCGCGAAGCCGCCATGGCGAAATGGCATGCAAGCGAAGGCGCGCAGCAGGTGATCGATGCGGCTGTGCAGCTTTGGGGCGGCATGGGCGTGCAAAGCGGCAACATCGTCGAGTCGCTTTACCGCGAGATTCGCTCGCTGCGCATTTACGAAGGCGCGACCGAGGTGCAGCAGCTCATCGTCGGGCGTGACCTGCTCAAGGCATACAACGCCGCGTAAGCGCGTGGCGCGACGCTTCACTACGGAACCGGACGAAACATGAAACGAGCCCTTCTTCCCGCAGGCTGGGTCAAGCCGCGCGGTTATGCCAACGGCGTCGCCGCTGCCGGCACGCAGGTCTACATCGCAGGCCAGATCGGCTGGGACGAGAACGCGCGCTTCACGAGCCGCGAATTCGGCGCGCAGGCCGTGCAGGCGCTGCGCAATATCGTCGCCGTTCTCGAAACCGCGGGTGGCAAGCCCGAGCACCTCGTGCGCATGACCTGGTACGTCACCGACAAGAAGGAATACCTGGCATCACTAAAGGAAATTGGTGCCGCATTCCGCGAGCTGATCGGCGACTACGACATCGCGATGAGCGCGGTGCAGGTGGTGGCACTCATGGAGGACGACGCCAAAGTGGAAATCGAAGCGACGGCCGTGATTCCCGACGACGCGCGTCTAACACGCCAGTAGACCGCCGCCCACCTAACAGAACGACCAGCTCATACAGACAGCCGGAGACGCCATGCAACCCACCGCCCATGTCGATACGTTCGCACGCGATCATCTGCCGCCCGAGTCGCAATGGCCCGACATGCTGCTCGACAATCCCGACGTTGCCTACCCCGCGCGCATGAATTGCGCGGTCGAGTTGCTTGACCGCGCGATCGAAGCCGGACACGGCGAGCGCCCGGCCATCTGGTCGGACATCGACGGCAAGCCGCAGGCCACCACGTATGCCGAACTGCTCGCGCTCGTCAATCGCAGCGCCCGCGTGCTGGTGGAAGACATGGGGCTGCAGCCGGGCAACCGCGTCCTGTTGCGCGGGCCGAACACGCTGCAAATGGCGGTGGCGTTTCTCGCGTCGCTCAAGGCAGGCCTCGTGGTGATCCCCACCATGCCGCTCTTGCGCGCGAAGGAGCTCAAGCAGATCGCAGACAAGGCGCAGGTATGCGCGGCGCTGTGCGACGTGCGGCTCACTGAAGAACTCGCGCGCTGCATGGACCCCTCCGACGAATTCTTTTGCGCAGGCATCAAGCAGGTCTGCTACTTTCACGACACGGCGCCGGGCACGCTGGAAGCGCTCGCGGCAGGCAAGCCCACCGACTTCGCTGCCTGCGACACGGCCAGCGACGACGTCTGCCTGATCGCCTTCACGAGCGGTACGACGGGCATGCCCAAGGGCTGCATGCACTTTCACCGCGACGTGATTGCCATGTGCGACCTGTTCCCGCGTCACATCCTGAAGCCCACGGCCGAGGACGTGTTCTGCGGCACGCCGCCGCTTGCGTTCACGTTCGGGCTGGGCGGGCTTCTGTGTTTTCCGCTGCGCGTCGGCGCGTCGACGGTGCTGATCGAAAAGCTTACGCCGGCGCTGCTGCTCGACACGATCCAGCGTTTTCGCGCGACCATCGTCTTCACCGCGCCCACGTTCTACCGGCAGATGGCGGCGCTCGTCACGCAGTACGACCTGAGCAGCCTGTGCAAGACGGTATCCGCCGGGGAGGCGCTGCCGCAGGCCACGCGCGATCTGTGGCGCGATGCGACGGGCATCGAAATGATCGACGGCATTGGCGGCACGGAGCTGATTCATATCTTCGTATCGTCCGCGGGCGCCGACGTGCGCCCCGGCTCGATCGGCCGCGCGGTCCCCGGCTACGTCGTGCAGGCGCTGGACAATGACCTGCAGCCGGTGGCGCCCGGCGTGACGGGCAATCTCGCCGTGCGCGGCCCGACCGGCTGCCGCTATCTCGCCGACGAGCGTCAGGCTGTGTTCGTACGCGGCGGCTGGAACCTGCCCGGCGACGCCGTATGCATCGACGCCGACGGCTACGTGTTCTACCAGGCCCGCTCCGACGACATGATCGTTTCGTCGGGCTACAACATCGCGGGTCCGGAAGTCGAGACGGTGCTCATGCAGCACCCCGCCGTGGCCGAGTGCGGCGTAACTGGGGTGCCCGACGAAGTGCGCGGCCAGGTGGTGAAGGCGTTCGTCGTCTTGCGCCCGGGCTTCAGCGCCGGCGACGCCCTGGTCGCCGAGTTGCAGAACTTCGTGAAGAACGCGGTGGCGGCGTACAAATATCCGCGCCTGATCGCTTTTATCGACGCGCTGCCGCGCACCGAGACCGGCAAGCTCAAGCGCTCGGCGTTGCGGTCGATGTGAAGCGGCGCGGGGCGTAAGAAATACAACGTAAACCGCCGAATATTTAATGATTACAGATTGCGCCCAGACACACGGATATGCGCGTGATTTTGCGCATATCCGTGTGTCGACCTCAGCTTTGCGCAAAATTATGCGCGTATTTCCCCCACGGTGCCTGCCCAACCCAATGCGCAGAATTATGCGCAAATCGGCGGATAACGGCCTATAATGCGCACCATGATGCGCAAAAAACCCGCGAACCTCTCGATCTCCAACCTCGAGCGCCTGGCAGAAGACCTGCGCGCGACGCGCCGCGAGCGCAAGCTGACCCAGCAGGCCCTCGCGGAGCAGGCGGGCGTCGCCCGCCGCACCGTCACCAACGCCGAACACGCAGGCAACATCGGCGTACGCGAACTCTGCCGTCTCGTGAACGCGCTCGGCTATGAGGTCGTGCTTCGCCCCATGGATACTGTCATCCTCGAGGACCTGAACGACATATTCAGGGACGACGAATGACTCCGAGCGCCTCATTCGACCTCGAGCGGCTACTGCGCGAAATCCGCAGCCTGGAAGTCCATACGCCACAGGGACCGAGCGGCCTGCTCGCGCGCGAGAGCCGCTTCGTCTTCAATTACGGCGACGCGCCCGACATGGCCGCGGTCTCGCTCACCATGCCGGTGCGGCGCCAGAGTTATGCGAGCGGCGACCTGATGGGCGTCTTCGCGATGAACCGGCCGGAGGGCTACCTGCGCTTCGTCATCGAGGAACGGCTCGCGCGTTACGGCGCGCCGAGCGACATGTTTCTGCTCTTTCTCGCCGGCACCAACCAAATCGGGCGGCTCACCTATTCCGTGCCGGGAGAGCGCGTGCCGAAGAGCGATGGCGAACGTCTGGACGAATTGCTTTCCTCGCCCTCGGGCCGGCTGTTCGAGCGCCTGATCGACCGCTACGCGCTCGGCTCCGGCATCTCCGGCGTGCAGCCGAAGGCGGTCGTTCCGCTCGCCGCGGAAACCGCATCGCGCCCCGCCGAGCACACGGCGCTGCCCCTGCGCACGGTGATCGTGAAGGCCGAAGGCGACGACTTCCCCGGGCTCGCTCGCAACGAATACTTCTGCATGTCGGTGGCGAAAGAGGCCGCGCTCGAAGTCCCCGACTTCTGGCTTTCCGAAGACGGCAAGCTCTTCGTCATGTCACGCTTCGACCGCGAGGCGGACGGCACGCCCATCGGATTCGAGGATATGAGCGTGCTCACCGGCAAGGCGAAATACGAGGGCAGCTACGAGATGATCGCCAAGGCCGTGGACATCTATACGCGTTCGGATCCGGCGCAGAAACGACGCCTGTTCGAGCGCATCGCCCTCTCGTGCCTGTTGCGCGACGGCGATGCCCACATGAAGAACCTGGGAATCCTCTATGTCGAACCGACCGGACCGCGCCGGCTCGCTCCGGTGTTCGACGTGGTCTGCACCGACATCTATCCTGATCTCGATGGGCGCATGGCGCTCAGCCTCAACCGGAGCAAGACGTTCCCGCTGCCGGCGGAGCTCCATGCCTTCGCCCGGCGCCTCGGCCTGCGGCAGTCGGAAGGCGAGGACATCATGAGCCGACTGCACGACGCCTACCTCACGGTCGCCGAGCGCTTCGCCGAGGACCGGCGATTCCACGAGGGCGACCTGCTCGCCAGGATCCGGCGCGCCGTCGAACGGCCGGGCGTCAAACCCGTCTCGCGCCCGAAGCTGGTGCGTTAGGCGCGCGAGCACGGGCAACGCCGCCGGGGCGCCCGCATCAGCTCTCGCCCGCGCCCTGCAACGTAAATGCGATACGTTTGCCCGCCGCGTCGTAACGGCATACGACTTTGGCGCCCTCTTTCACGCCGCCCTTGAGCATTTCCTTCGCCAGCTCGTTCTCCACCGCCTGCTGCATCTTGCGCTTCAACTCGCGCGCACCGAATTCCGGCCGATACCCCTCCGCCGCGAGGTAATCGATCACGCTGTCGTCGAACGTCAGGTCGATGTCCTGGCTACGCGCCATCCGCCGGACCTGTTCGAGCTGCAGCCGCACGATCGCACGCAGCTCGTCGCTGGTGAGCGGCTGGAACATGATGATTTCGTCGATGCGATTCAGGAACTCGGGCCGGAAATGCTGGCGCAGTTCGCCCATCACGGCGCCCTGCATCGACCCTTCGGCGCTCGAGAGGAAACCAGGTCCTGAGCGCTTTTGCCCCGAGACCACGTCGGAACCGAGGTTGCTCGTCGCGATCACGACCGTATTGCTGAAGTCGACCACGCGACCCTTGCCGTCGGTGAGGCGGCCGTCGTCGAACACCTGCAGCAGCACGTTGTAGACGTCGGCGTGCGCTTTCTCGATTTCGTCGAGCAGGATCACGCAATAGGGGCGGCGGCGCACCTTCTCGGTCAACTGGCCGCCTTCGTCATAGCCGACGTAGCCCGGCGGCGAGCCGATCAGCCGCGACACGGCGTGGCGCTCCATGTACTCGCTCATGTCGATGCGCACGATGGCATCTTCGTCGCCGAACACCACTTCGGCCAGCGCCTTCGCAAGCTCCGTCTTACCCACTCCGGTCGGCCCGAGGAACAGGAAGACCGCCGTGGGCCGCCGACCGCGCCGCAGCCCGGCGCGCGAGCGGCGCACCGCGTCGCTGACCGCGACGATGGCCTGTTCCTGCCCGATCACACGCTCATGCAGCCGCGCTTCCATTTCGAGCAGCCGCGTGCGCTCCTCGGCGGTCAGTTGCGTGACCGGCACGCCCGTGAGCTTCGAGACGATCTCCGCGACATCTTCGCTGGTCACGTCGGAGGTCACAGTGCCGAGCTGCCCTTTCCAGTCACTGGTGGCCTGCGTGAGCGCCTTTTCCTTGTCGGCGATCGGCTCGTCCAGCGTATGGGCGCGCTCGAAATTCTTGCGCGTCGCCGCGTAGTCCTGTTCGCGCCGCAACTGCGCCAGCTCCGCTTCGAGTTCGAGGATCGCCGCAGGCCGCGAGGTGGCAGAAAGATGCACGCGCGCAGCCGCCTGGTCGACCAGATCGATGGCCTTGTCGGGCAGGAAACGCCCCATCACGTAGCGGTCCGACAGCTCGGCCGCCGAAACCAGCGCGTCGTCGCGAATGGTAACGTGGTGATGCACCTCGAGCTTGTCGCGCAAGCCGCGCAGGATGTTGATCGTCTGATCCACGCTCGGCTCGGAGACGAACACGGGCTGAAAGCGCCGCTCGAGCGCCGCGTCCTTCTCGATGTACTTCTGGTACTCGGAGAGCGTCGTGGCGCCGATCAGGTTCAGTTCGCCGCGCGCCATGGCCGGCTTGAAGACGTTGGCGATGTCGAGCCCGCCCTCGCCGCCACCCTGGCCCGCGCCGACGATCATGTGCACTTCGTCGATGAAGAGCACGAGGCTTTCGCGCTGCGCCGAGATTTCCTCCATTACGCCCTTCACGCGCTCTTCGAATTCGCCGCGATACTTCGCGCCCGCGATCAGCCCGTTGACGTTCAGCTCGACGAGCCGGCGTCCGCGCAGCGATTCGGGCACGTCGCCGTTGAGCATGCGTTGCGCGAGCCCTTCGGCGATCGCGGTCTTGCCCACACCGGGCTCGCCGATCAACACCGGATTGTTCTTGCGCCGGCGCGCGAGCACTTCCACCACGGTCTCAATCTCGCTCGAACGGCCGATCACCGGGTCGAGCTTGCCCTCGCTCGCGAGCGCGGTCAGATCGCGGCTGTACTGGTCGAGTTGCGGCGTCGCGCTGGGCCCCTTCGCGGCAGGACGCTCGCGTTTGTCGCCCTGAGCCTCCACGAGCCGCTGCAACACCTTCTGGGGCGTGACGCCATAGCGGCCGAGCAGATGGCCCGCGAAACTTTCCGGCACCTGCGTGAGCCCGAAGAGCAGATGCTCGGGCGCGACGTAGCTGTGACCCAGTTCGCGCGAGACGAGAAACGCGCGGTCGAGCGCACCCTTCAGACGCGGCGAGACGCCGATGCGGCCGTCGTCGGGCGCGGGCGCGCCTTCGCGCTTCTGCGCGTTGGCGTCGATGAACGCACGCACATCGTCGGGCTGAATGCCGAGACGCTTGAGAATCGCCGCGCCCGCATCGTTGCCCGCGAGTTCGTAAAGCAGATGCTCGGTATCGACCTCGCGCCGCCCGAACTGCACCGCCCGCTCCGCCGCGCGCTGGAGCAATTCACGCGCCACATCGCTGAAATAGCGTTCGACGATGGCGCCGTCGCCCGCTTCCATGGCCTGTGGCGCGGGTTCGGCCGCCTGGCCGCCGGCATCGTGGGCGCCGTCGGCCTGCTGCGAGGCGCGAAACAGCGCCTCCAGCGGACTCAAGGTGCGCTGATGCCGCGTGAGCTGTGCGTAGTGATAGTCGCAGACATCGAGAAAACGCCGCCTGCCGTCCTGCAACACGGCGACCCGCACCGTAGCGGGGCGCACGCCGCAGATATCGCAGTTGAACTGAGCCATGCCGTCTCCTTTGAAGCGATGCGCGGCGCGCGCGGGTGCGCTGCCCGCGACCTGGAATGGCACGAGGCATGCCCGCTCGAGCGCCGCATGAATGCTCTAACGAATGCCGAAGCGAAGTTCAGACGTCATCGTAACGTCGAATCGAACTGCGCGTCGGCAAGAGGAGACGTTTGCTAATCAATGGGTTTGCGTGCGCGGCGTCAAACGTCTTGATGAGCAGCCGAACTGGACGCCCCGCGGGCTCGCGCCGCCGGGTCGCGTATCCACGCGCTCAGCAAGGTGGACGAAACGGCGAGGATCACCGGCCCGATGAAGAGCCCGACGATGCCGAAGGCGAACAGGCCGCCGAGCACGCCGGAGAGAATGAGCAGCATCGGCAGATTGACGCCGCGCCGGATCAGCACCGGACGCACGAGGTTATCGAGCATGGCGACCATCACGGACCACACCGCGAGCAGGATCGCCGTGACATGCGCGTCGTGCACGAACAGCCAGATCACGCCGCCGAGCAGCGGCAACGTCGGGCCGATCTGCGCTAGACACAGCATGAGCATCACGGCCGTGAGCACACCCGCGCCCGGCACCCCGGCCACCCACAGGCCGATGCCGCCGAGCGCCGACTGCAGGATCGCCGTCACGACGATGCCGAGGGCCACTGCGCGTACCGAAGCGCCCGCGAGCTTGACTGCCTGTTCGCCATACGCGGGCGCCACGCGAATGGCGAAGCGCGTGACATAGTCGGCGGCATGCTCGCCGTTGCTGTACAGAATGCCCGTGATGATGACGGTGATGAACATGTGCATGACGAACACGCCCACTGAAGCGGCGTGGCCGATCAACCAGTGCGCCGCGATCGAAACGTACGGCTCGAGCTGCGCGAGCAGACCGCCGGGGCCGGCGTCCGAAAACTCCTGCCACTTGGCGGCAATGCGCCCGCCCACCACGGGAATGTCGCCGACCCACTGCGGCGGCGCGGTCAACGTATAGTCGGGCAGCTTGCGGATCAGCTCCATGATCTCGCCGCCGTGCAACGCGAGCGTCGAGATGGCTTCATAAAGCGGCAGCACGATGACGACCAGAAGGATCAGCAGCATGACGAGCGTGGCGAGCCAGCGGCGGTTGCCGCAGCGCCGCTCGATGGCTTTCATGGCGGGCCATGTCGCGACGACGATGGTCGTGGCCCAGATCAATCCCGGAAGGAATGGGCGCATGACGTAGAGGCTGCCGATCGTCAGCGCGCAGAGTATGGCAACAACGAACAGGATGCGGGCCAGGTCCGGCGTGGCTTGCGGCTTCACGTACTTCTCCTCAATGCAGGGCGCGCCTCATGGCGCCGACGCGCTAGTCTATATCGGATAGGCTACGAATCCGTTTAAAAAGTCCCGCACGGCAGCCGCCCGGAACGCAGTCTGGAATAATGACCCTTCCCCCATGCGACGAAGAAGAGCCAGCCATGACCGCAACCGATACGAAACTGCCCTGCGTGCTCCTCACCAACGACGACGGCATCGACGCGCCCGGCCTCGCCGTGCTCGAAGCCGTGGCCGCCGAGCTCGCGCACGAAGTCTGGGTCGTCGCGCCCGAGCACGACCAGAGCGGCACCTCGCACTCGATCAGCCTGCATACGCCGCTGCGCGTGAGCCGGCGCGGCGCGCGGCGTTTCGGGGTGCTCGGCACGCCGGGCGATTGCGTGGTGATGGCGGTGCGCCAGCTCATGGGCGACGTGCGCCCTTCGCTGGTGCTCTCAGGCATCAACCGTGGCGGCAACCTCGGCGTGGAGACGATGTTCTCGGGCACGGTGGGCGCAGCCATGACGGGCCTTTTGCTCGGCCTGCCGTCCATCGCCCTGAGCCAGACCTTCCGCGATCGCGAGCAAGTGCGCTGGGACACCGCCCGCGCGCTCGCGCCGGACGTGATTCGCCGCCTCGCCGCCGTGGCGCATGACGCGCCGGTCTGCCTGAACGTGAATTTTCCCGATATCGACGCGAGCGCCGCGGGGCCGCTCACCGTCACGCGCCAGGGCGTCGGGCTCGTGCAGGGCATCGACGTCGTGCCGCAGATCGACCCGCGCGGCATGGACTACCACTGGCTGCGCTTCAATCGCGGCCCGCGCGAAAACGGGCCCGACAGCGAAACGGCCGTGGTGAACTCCGGCCGCGTTTCGGTCACGCCGCTGCATTTCGAGCGCACCGACGAAAAAACGTTTGTCACGTTGCAAGCGGCGCTCGGCGCTGCCGCCTGAACGTGGTCCAATGATCAATCGCGCGCGGCGGAGGCCGTCATCGCCCGCGCGATCGCGTCGCGGATGTCCTCAGGAATGCCAATCGACTTGTGGGTGTCGAGCGAGGTGGTCACGATGGTCTGGCGTGCCGACATGCGCAGCACGCCGTCCACGCCCGTGCAGGCCCACGCGAGCGTGAGCGACGCTCGCCCCAGGCGCTCGACCTCGAGCGAGAGCCAGACCTCGTCGCCCATCTTGCTCACCGCCTTGAAATCCACTTCGAGCCGCACGGTCGGCATGCCCACGCGCCGAGCGCCTATCACGCCGTGATAGCCCTCCTGCGGCAACAACTCGTCGATCCACGACTCGACGAGATCGTTGAACAGGACGAAATACTGCGGATAGAACACGATACCGGCGGGATCGCACTCCGAGAAGTGAATCTTGTGTTTGCGGCGGTACGTGGGCGTCGCCATGCGCGTGTCTCCTTTCTTGCCAACTCGTCACTGCGCGCGGCCACGTCAAATGACGAGCCGCGACACCTTCACGCCTTCCAGCGACACCCCGGCCATGAGACCCGCGTTGGTCAGCACGAACGCTTCCACGGGGCTCGTCGCGGTCGAGGTATCGACGTTGCCGTTCGCGCCCACCGTGACGAGCGCAACCGTGGCGTCCGCACCTGCCGACCAGCCCTGGCTGCTCGTGAAATCGTTGAGCGCGACCGGGTTCATGAACGCGAAGATGATGGCTTTGGACTGCGCGCCGATCTGCAGGCCGAACGAGCCCGCAATGGTGCTGTAGTAGCCCGTCGTGCGGCCATCCACGCGCAGCGCGCCGGTGCCGTACTGACCGCCGATCCAGAAACCTGCCGAAAGCACCTGCGGAAAGACGAGCACGCCGCTCGCCTTCGAGACCAGCTCCTGCGACCCGCTCACCGTGCTGAAGAGGCGCGAGAGCGTGGCGTCGACGCCCGCGTCGATCGAATTGCGCTTCGCCGTGTTTTGCGAGGCGCTGTTCTGCGTGCCGAGCGGCGTGGTCGTGCAGCCGGCAAGCGCGAGGCCGCTGGCGGCGAGGGCGGCACTGGAGCTGAGAAGAAATTGACGTCGGCGCATTACGTGGTTTTCCTGTGCAAATGGGGCTTCGGGTGCCCGCGCCAGCCCGCTCGTGGACATCCGGGCCGCGCGCAAAGCGCTACAGGATAGCGCGCATGGCCGTCGCCGGGGCAAACCCGCAATCCGGCGCGTGGGCCCCGGCCGCCTGCGGCGGCCATGACCGCTGATCCTTGGGGGTATAGGACCATGCAGCGGGCATCGAGTTCGCGCGAAGATGTAAGGAAATCCCCAGCCGTGGGCGTTTCGATGCAACGCACCGGCGCCCACGGTCGCGACATCGCACCGCGCTTATTACCACCCTCAGAGCGGTGGGCGCGCGTGGGCAAACGCGAAATGCCGTGTTAGACTCCGCCGCGCAATCATTCTCATTCTCATGAATTCACGCAAGCATTCACTGCTGACCGCATGGCTTGGCCTCGTCGCCATGTGGCTCATCGTGCTTGCACCGCTCGTGAGCCAGCTCGTCGCCGCGCACCGCGCCAACGAGCCGGACGCCACGCTCTGCTCGGCCGTGCAGCCGGCCGGGGCCGGTAGCGCGCCGCATCTTTCGCACGACGATGCTTTCGGCGCTTGCGGCTACTGCCATCTGCTCGAGCATCATGTGGCGATGCCTTCGGTCGCCGCGCCCGCTGCGCTCGCCGCGCTCGTGCTCGCGCGCGAGACGGTTGCGCAGCCCGTCACGCACGATCTCCCCTTAGGCGCCTTCCCTTCGGGCAGGCCGCGCGCCCCACCCGTCCTTTCCTGAGTTACACCTTTACCGTCCAGCCGATCGCGATCTGATTGCGTGCGCAACGAGCACGCACGCCGCGCGCGGCTGCTCGATTCCCGTTTTCAGGAAGACACCTCATGTCCACGCTCACCACGCGTGGCGCTGGCGTTCGCTCGCGCGAACGCGCAACGCCGTGCGCGCTGCGGCACGCCGGGCGCCTCGCGCTCGCCATGCTGCCGCGCGTCTTGCCGCTGCCTTTCGTTGCCCCCATCGTCGTTCATGCGGCCCAGGCTGCCGAGGCGCAACCGGCCGATACGGCCTCGTCCGTCACGCTGCCTACCGTCACGGTCAGCGCCACCGCTGGCAGCGCCGCGGCGCCCGCCGTCGATCCCAACCTGCCCGCGACGGTGGAAACCGTCACGCCCGCACAGTTCGCAAACTGGAACGTCGTCAACACGGAGGACGTGCTCAAGTACCTGCCGAACCTCGCCGTGCGCAAGCGCTACGTCGGCGATCTGAACTCGATCATCGCCGTGCGTGGCACGAGCAATACGCAAAGCGCACGCGGCCTCGTCTATGCCGACGGCCTGCTGCTCTCGAACCTGCTCGGCAACAGTTACAGTTTTCCGCCACGGTGGTCGATGGTGTTCCCCGACCAGATCCAGCAGGTGGATGTGATCTACGGGCCGTATTCCGCGCTCTATCCCGGCAACTCGCTCGGCGCCACCGTGCTCATCACCACGCGCATGCCGAAGGCGTTCGAAGCGACCGCGGACGTGAAGGCGTTCACCCAGCACTTCAGCCTCTTCGGCGTGAACCAGAACTTCAACGGCAGCGAGATGAGCGCTTCGATCGGCGACCGCATCGGCAAGTTCTCGTATCTGCTTGGCGTGAACCACCTCGAGAACACGAGCCAGCCGCTGCAGTTCGCCACGCTTGCGCAGTCGACGAAACCCGCGCAGCCGGGCGACGTGCCCGTGCGTGGCGCCTACTTCTACAACAACCAGACCAACACGCCCACGGTCGTGCTCGGCGTGAACGGCGAAGGCATGCAGCACACGGTGCAGGACCAGTTCAAGCTGCGCATGCAGTACGACTTCACGCCCACCGTGCAAGGCGGCGTGACGCTCGGCTACTGGCATCAGACCTATAACAACGCCACCTCGACCTTCCTTTACGACGCGAACGGGAATCCCGTGTACAGCGGCAAGGTGTCGATCAACGGCTACGAGTACACCATTCCCGCCGCCGCGTTCGCGCCGAGCCGCGGCTGGAGCGAAAACTGGCTCTACGGTGCGACACTGCGCACGCATCAGGCCACCGGCTGGAACGCAGAGGCCATTGCTTCGTACTACGACGTAAGCAACAGCGTGGCGCGCACGGCGAATGCCGGGGGACCCGGCAACGGTCCCGGCGTCATGACGCTCGGCGACGGCACCGGCTGGAAGACGCTCGACCTCAAGACGACGTGGACGCCCGCCACCCCCGACGCCGGGCTCGCCGCCCACTGGCTCACCTTCGGTTACCACTACGACGATTACGCGCTCGACAACCGCACGTACAACACGCTCGCGTGGCGCGACGGCGGTGCGATCAGTTTCGCCAATGCCTTCGCGGGCAAGACCGAGACCCAGGCGCTCTACGCGCAGGACGCCTGGCGCTTCCTGCCGCGCTGGAAGCTCGTGTACGGCGTGCGCTACGAGAACTGGCGCGCCTTCGACGGCTATCAGGCGCTCGGCAGCCAGAACGTGCCGTATGCCGACGTGGGCGACCATCACTTTTCGCCGAAGGCTTCGCTCTCGTTCGACATGACCGACGATCTCACGCTGCGCGCATCGATTGCGCGCGCGTACCGCTTCCCGACTGTGAGTGAGTTGTTCCAGGGGCAGGTGAACGGCTCGTCCATCGTCAACAACAATCCGAACCTGCGCCCCGAGGACGATCTCTCGAAGGAACTGAGCGCCGAATGGGCGCACTGGAACGGCCTGTTCCGCTTGACGTTCTTTCAGGACGACGTAAAAAACACGATCTTCAGCCAGACCGATACGACGGTCATTCCGAACGTCACGAACTTCCAGAACATCGGCAAGGTGCGCTCGCGCGGCGTGGAAACGAGCTATCAGGGAGAAGACGTGATCCTGCGCGGGCTCGATCTGGCGGCGAGCGTGGCGTATACGCAGTCGAAGATTCTGGAGAACGCGCAGAATCCGGCGAGCGTCGGCAAGTACTTCTATCGCATTCCGCTGTGGCGCGCGAATCTCGTCGCGACCTACCGGTTCGACGCGCGCTCCGCGCTCACGCTCGCCGCACGCTATTCGGGGCGCCAGTACAACACGCTCACGAACACGGACACGAACCCGAACGTATACGGCGGCACGAGCACCTACACGGTCGCCGACGTGAAGTTCACCTTCCGGCCGACGAAGAAGAGCGAGATCGGCGTGGGCATCGACAACCTGTTCGACGAGCGCTACTTCGTCTATCACCCGTATCCCGGCCGCACGTATTACGTCGAAGCGAAGCTCGGTATTTGAGCGGCGCGCTCGCGGCCTTCGCTCGCGTGCGCGTTTTCGTCTGAATCATCCAGGTATTCGAGCCGTGCCGGCTCGACAAGGAGTCCCCGATGTCCACGATATCCGACCCGGTCAGCGCACCGCCTGCCCGCGCCGCGCAGGCCGGCTACCGCACGCTGTGGCGCTGGCATTTCTATGCAGGCCTGTTCGTCATGCCCTTGCTGCTCGTGCTCGCCATTACGGGCACGATCTACTGCTTCCAGCCGCAGATCGAACCGCTGCTTTACCCGCATCGCCTGGTGGTCGCGCCGGCGGCTACACCGCGCCTGCCCGTGGATACGCTGCTGGCCCGCGCGCGAGCCGCGCTGCCGCCCGACGCGCGAGCGCTGCGTGCGCACGTCGAATCGAATCCCGCACGCAGCGCCGAATTCGTCTTCGCACTGCCCGGGGGGGCCAACGAGAGCGTCTACGTGAATCCTTACGATGGCGCGGTGCTCGGTACGCTCGACGTCGATCGCCGCTTCATGCAGGTCGACCGCATGCTCCATCGCAAGCTCCTGCTCGGTAAGCCCGGCGAGCTGCTCATGGAGCTGGCCGCGTGCTGGACGCTCGTGATGCTCGCCACCGGCATTGCGCTCTGGTGGCCGGGCGCGGGCACGTCGTGGCGCGCCGCCCTGCTGCCTCGCTTCGATGCGCGCGGACGGCCGTTCTGGAAGAGCGTGCACGCGAGCGTCGGCATCTGGCTCGCCGTTGGCGCGCTCGCGTTCGTGCTGAGCGGCTTGCCGTGGACGGGGTCGTGGGGCAAGCAGTTCAAGGCGCTCGCCACGCGCGCGAGCCTCGGCGCGCCGCGCGGCGCGTGGGGCGGCGGCCTCGCGCTGAAGTCGGCGTTGCCGGGTGCCCCGGCCGTTGCCGCCGCTGCGGCAGCCAGCGGCGCAACGGCGAACCCTCCTGCAAGCCACGCCGACCATCAGGATCACAGCGCAGAGCACGCACGCCACGACATGGCGTCGATGCCCGGCATGGTGATGGACGACATGCCGCTGCCGCTCGTGCCCTGGGCAGTCGGCGCGGTTCCCGTGCCGCACTCGGCGGACGCGCCCGGCGCACCGCACCACTGGACGCTCGCTCAGGTCGTGGCCCAGATGCGCGACCTCCGCGTGCGCGACGGCTACGACATCGTGCTGCCCGCCACGGCCGACGGCGTCTACACCGTCTCGTACTTTCCACCCGATCCGAAAGCGGAGCGCACGGTGTATATCGACCAGTACAGCGGCGCCGTGCTCCGGGACATTCGCTACGAAGATTACGGCGCAGTGTCGAAAGGCATTTCCTATGGCACTTCGCTGCACATGGGCCGCTACTTCGGTCTCGCGAACCAGCTGATCTGCGCGGCGATCTCGCTGGGCCTCGGCGCGCTCGCGGTGACCGGTTTCGTGATGTGGTGGATGCGCCGTCCCGCGCGCGCTACGGGCGCATCGATACTGGCCGCGCCCTCACGCGAGCGCGCCGCGCCGCCGCTGCGCGCCTGGAAGACCGGTCTCGTGCTGCTCGGCATCGTGTTTCCGCTGATGGGCGCAACGCTCGTGGCGGTCTGGCTGTTCGACCGCGCAGCCTTCCGACGCGCCTAGAAGCTGCCGTCGTGCCGTCCTGCCGGCATCGGCGGCCCTGCGGTAATCTGCGGACACAATTGCGTCTGAACCTGGCTGTGGCAAACGGTTTCAAACGTATATATGCGGAGATTATCGTGTTGCGGCTATTTTCGGCGCTAGGCGCCGCCGCGGTGCTTGCGGGCTGCGCGGTCGCGCCTTATCCCGGTTACCCCGGGTACTACGGCTATGATTACGGCTATCCCTATTACTCGGGCTATCCGTACGCCTACGGTTACGACTACTACCCCGGTTATTTCGGCGGCGGCTATGGCGGCGTCGCCATCTGGGGCGGTGGCGGCGGATGCTGCTATCACCATGGCTGGCACGGCTGGCATGGCGGCGGCCATGGCGGCGGCTGGCACGGCGGCGGTGGGCACGGCGGCGGCGGCTGGCATGGAGGCGGTGGCGGTACTTGGCAAGGCGGCGGCGGTGGCATGGGAGCCGGCGGCGGCCACGGCCACTGACGGACCACCGCGCGATCACGGCGGGACCGCTCTGTTGAAGCGGCCCGTATGCCGTGCGGGCAACCGAGGCGCCGCCCTTACATGCGCCCGTTCACGGGAATCAGCGCTCCCGTAATCGCCTGCGCGTCCTCGCCCAGCAAAAATGCGATCACCGTAGCGATCTCGCGCGGCTGCACCCAGCGCGTGAAATCGGCGCCCGGCATGTCGGCGCGGTTTTGCGGCGTGTCGATGATGCCGGGCAAAATCGCGTTCACGGTCACACCCTTGTCCTTCAACTCTTCAGCGAGCGCTTCCGTCAACCGCGCCACGCCCGCCTTCGACGCCGAATACGCTCCCATGCCGAGTCCCGCCTTGAGTCCCGCGCCCGCGCCGATGTTGACCACACGCCCCGCCCCGCTCTGCACGAGATGAGGCAGCGCGGCCTTCGAGGCATTGAGCGCCGTCTTCACGTTCAAATCGAACATCGAATCCCACGTGTGCGCGTCGCCGTCGCCGACGGTCTCCCATCGGAATGCGCCCGCCACGTTGACGAGCGCGTCGAGCGCGCCAAGCTTCTCCTGCAACGCGCCGAACGCAGTCTGGGCCGCCTTCGCGTCGACGAGATCGACGCCGCCCATGCACAGCGCGTTTGCTAGCTCAGCGGGGAGTGCCGCCGCTTCGGGAGCCGCGCCCCGGCCGATCAGCGCCACGCGGGCACCGCGTTCGGCGAGCAATTGCGCCGTTGCCAAACCCAGGCTGCCGAAGCCGCCCGTCACCGCGACGACTTTGCCGTTCAAACCGTTTTCCATACGCTTATTCCTCTCGCTGCTTCACTAACCGAGTTCGATGCTGCCCGCGCGATCGGTGCGGGCCTCGCTGGCGCCACGTTACGCAAGGCGCGGCCTTCCATCAACCGGCACTCGGGTGTCCGCGCCGCGCATCCGTGCGTACCGTGGCGAGTGCATGCTGCTTGCGCAGGTTCTCCGTGGTGTCGCCGCCACCGTCCGCGCGCCAACCCGGCGGCAGGAAAACATAGCGCACGGCGGTCCAGATGTCCTTTGCCATAACGACGTCGCGTGCAAGCGTCGCCCAGTGCTCCAGTTCGACGACGAACGGATTGCGCGAGTGCACGGGCGTCACGAGGCCGTAGCGGCAGGGCTCTTCGGCACGTTCCGGCACGTAGGTGCTGAACAGGCGGTCGAAAATGATCAGGACTCCGCCGTAGTTCGCATCGAGATAATCGACGTTCGAGGCATGGTGCACGCGGTGGTTAGACGGCGTGTTGAACACGTACTCGAGCCAGCCGAGCTTCGGAATCCACGTGTTGTGCAGCCAGAACTGATAGAGCAGGTTGAGCGAGAGAATGGCGAGCACGACTTCGGGCCGCACTCCGAGCCAGACGAGCGGCCCGAAGAACATGGCCGGCCCGGTGAGCTTGCCGGTCCAGCCCAGCCGGTAGGCAGACGAAAGCGTCAACTGGTTCGGCGAATGGTGCACGGCATGCGTGGCCCAGAAGAAGCGGATTCGGTGCGACGCGCGGTGATACCAGTAATAGCAGAACTCCTGACCGATGAAGACCAGCAGCACGAGCCCAACTGTGTCGATATTCAGCGTGAAGAGGCGATGCTCCCACGCGAAATCCAGGATGGGCGCGGCGAGCGAAAGCGGCAGGAACGCGAGGAGCTTGCGGCCCGCGAGGTCGGCGAGCGACAGCCAAACTTCAGACCAATCGAAAGCGGCCTTGCCCGCTGCTTCGCGGCGCTTCCTGAAGGTAAGCACGCACGCCTCGATCAGCGAGACGGCGACGACGAACAGCGTGACATAGAACGCGAGTTTTCCTGTGGTGAGCATGATGGATCGTGTGCAATAGGCGCGTCTTGCGCGGTGAAGAAAAACGCGTAGTGCACGCGGAAGTCGCGGCGGCGCGTCGGATGAAGGGCACTGTAGTGGCGCGCAACGGGAAAAACCACGCGCAAAGTATGTCGAGGTATGTCACGCGCCCGGCGCCGAAACACGCCCACATGCCTGCCGCGCCGCGCGCGCGGGGAGGTCGCGCCGGAAGGCTCGCGGCGTGTAATACGGCGACATGGTTTATGACGCGACTTGAGCCGGGCCCAGCCCTATAGTTCGTTCCGCTGACACGCCGCAGCGTGCCCCCCGAAACGAACCGCAAGGACCTCTGATGAAAACGCTCCCCCTCGTCGCCGCCGCGCTCATCGGCTTCGCCAGCGCTCCCGCCTTCGCCGGCTGGTCCGGCCACGGCACCGCGTACACGCCGCACGGCACGTACAACGGCGCGCACTACGGTTCGTGCAGCGGCGGCACCTGCTCGCATGCGGGCGGCGTGGCCGGTCCCTGGGGCGGCGTCGCCACCAACAGCGGCTCCGTCACGCGCACCGCGCCGGGCCAGTTCAGCAACAGCGGCACGGCCTACGGCCCGAACGGCCGCTCGGTTCAGCATTCGGGCGATACGAGCTGCGCGGGCGGCACCTGCTCGCACACCGGTTCGCTCAACGGCTCGGATGGGCACAGCGCGAGCACCTCGGGCAGCGTGACGCGCACGGCGCCGGGCCAGTACTCGTCGACGGGCACGGTCACGACGGGCAACGGCAACACCTACGGGCACTCCGCTTCCACGAGCTGCGCGGGCAACACGTGCAATCGCTCGGGCACCGTCACCGGTACGCAGGGCGGCAGCGTCTACCACTCGGGCAGCGCCACGGGCGTCGGCACCGGCGTGGTGACCACGGGCGGCGGCACCACCGTTGTCCACGGCGGCACGGTGACCACGGGCACGATCACCACTTCGGGCACGACGGTCGCCGTCGTGGGCGCCGCGGCCCCCGTGCCCGCGCCGGTCGTCGTCACGCCGCCGCCGCCCAGCACCACGGTGTATGTCGCCCCGCCGCCGCCCGCCCCCAAGACGGTGGTCGTCGCGCCGGCACCCGCACCGCAGACGGTTTATGTCGCGCCTCCCGCACCGAAGACCGTCTACGTGGCGCCGGCCCCCGCACCCAAGGTCGTCTACGTGGCTCAGCCGGCACCCAAGGTCGTCTATGTGGGCCAGCCGCTGCCGCGCGCCGTGTACATCGCGCCGCGCCCCGCCGTGTGGATTCCCGGCCACTGGGTCGGCCGCGTGTGGATCCCCGCCCACTGGGCCTGAACCATCACCGGCGGCCGCGGATTCGCATGACGCGCAGCCGCCCGCCTCATTCGCTTGATCAACCGGCCGGCGAGCTACGTCGGCCACCTCACGGAGAACACCATGAAGAAGATGATTGCTGCCCTCGTTTTGTGTATCGTTTCAGCAGCGGTTTGCGTGCCGGCATCGGCTCAGGCCTTGCCAGGCGGCTCAGGCGACAGCGCCCGCGTCGAACGCATGATGGCGCAGCTGCAAGGGCGTTTCGCCGCCGCGAACACGACGCACGACGGCAAGCTCACGCGTGAGCAGGCGCAGGCGGGTATGCCGAAGGTCGCGCAGCACTTCGACGAAATCGACGCGCAGAAGGCCGGCTTCGTCACCCTCGCGCAGATCGAGGACTTCATGCGAGCGCGCGCAGCAGCCCGATGAACGCCGGAGGCGTCACATGGAGCAGGCAAACAGGATCATCGTGCTCGACGACGAAGCCGAGCTGCGCAACATGCTGCAGCGCTTTCTCGCGAGCCAGGGTTTCGAGGTGCGCGCCGTTGCCGACGGCAAGCGCCTCGACCGCCTGCTCCAGCGTGAGCCCTACGACCTCCTCGTGCTCGATCTCATGATGGAGCCCGAAGACGGCCTCACGGTATGCCGCCGCCTGCGCGCCGAAGGCCAGACGCTGCCGATCCTCATGCTCACCGCCAAGGGCGATGCCGCCGACAAGGTGATCGGCCTCGAAACCGGCGCCGACGACTACCTCGCCAAGCCGTTTCTTCCCGACGAACTGGTAGCGCGCATTCGCGCCCTCCTGCGCCGCCAGAAGATGGCCTCGGGCGAGCCCACGGTCACCTCGCAATTGCTGCGTTTCGGGGACTTTCAGTTCGACGTTGGCAAACAAACGCTTTACCGCGACGGCGCGCCCGTCGAGGTCCACTCGGCGCAGATGCTGCTGCTTCACGCGCTCGGCTCGTCGCCGAACCGCGCCGTGAGCCGCGAGAATTTGCTCGCCCGCGCGCGCGGGCGCGACCACAGCGCGCTCGACCGCAGCGTGGACGTGCAGATCCTGCGCCTGCGCCAGATCGTCGAGGACGACCCCGCCAAGCCGCGCTTCATCAAGACCGTCTGGGGCATCGGCTACATGCTGGTGGCCGGCGTCGAAGCGTAATGCGCTTGCGCCTGCCGCGCTCGCTCCTCTCGCGCAACATCGCGCTGCTGGTGGCGCTCGTCGCGCTCTCGCAGATCTGCTCGCTCGCGGTCCTGCTGCACTACGTTCAGCGCCCTCGCATCGAGCGCGCCTCGATCATCTTCGCCGATTACGTCAAGCTTCTCGATGCCACGCTCGCATCCATGCCGCCCAACGAAGGGCGCGCGGCGGCCGCGCGGTTCGATGCGCGCAGTGCGGCGCCGCCACAGGCATCTGGTGAGACGCATCCGAGCCTCCTCGACTTTTTCCGCACCTGGCAGCGCGACGTGTTCATCGAAGCCCTTCAACGTCATCTGCCGGCCGACCTGCCAGTGCGCTGGGACGCGAGGCCCGACGAAACCGAACCCGCAGCGGATGGCGAAGCCCCGCAGGAGCGGCTGTGGATCCGCCTTCACGCAGCGGGCGAACCGGTCTGGATCGCCCTGCCGGTGACCGCCGACGCACGCGCGAGCGGCATCACCACGGCGTTGATCCTCTCCGCCGCGCTCGCGCTGCTCGCCGCGCTCACCGGCTACCTGTTGCAGCGCCACATCAACCGGCCGCTGCGCAAGCTCGCGCGCGCGGCGCGGCGCGTGAGCGCAGGCGAAACGCCGCCGCCGCTGCCGACCGACGGCCCGACCGAAATCGCCCAGGTGAGCCGCGCCTTCAACCAGATGACCGAAGCGCTGAAGCAGGCCGAGGCCACGCGCGCGCTGATGCTGGCCGGCGTCTCGCACGACATCCGCACGCCGCTCACGAAACTGCGCCTCGCGATCGCGATGGCCCTGCCGCGCGGCAGCAACGATGCACTCGTGGCCTCGTCCGAGAGCTATCTGGACCAGATCGACACGATCCTCCAGCAGTTCATGGACTACGCCGGCAGCGGCGAGCGCGAAGCGCCGCAAGCGGGCGACCTCAACGCACTCGCAGGCCAGCTCGTTGCCGACTTCGCGGGGCTCGGCCATGAATTCGACTTCGACGAAGGCGAGTTGCCGGTGTTCGCGTTCCGTCCCATCGCCGTTATGCGTCTGCTGATGAATCTCATGCAGAACGCCGTGAACTATGGACGCACAGGTCTGACGATTCGCACCTGGCGCGATGGCGATACAGCCTGCGTGATCGTTGCCGACCGCGGCAACGGCATCCGCGCCGAGAAACTGGAGCGCCTCAAATCGCCGTTCAGCCGCGGCGCGAACGCCCGCACGCATTCGGGCGGCTCGGGCCTCGGGCTTGCCATCGTCGAGCGGATCGCGCGGCTGCACGGCGGCTCGCTCACGTTCCGCGACCGCGAAGGCGGCGGCCTCGAAGCCGTCGTACGCCTGCCGCTGAACCGTCCCTAATCGAGTCAGAACGGCACGCCGCCGGCGGCGCGCGCATGACATGACTCGACATAATTTGCGCGTGGATTTCGCGCGCCCTTCCCCCCATACTTGCGCCTGAGCCTGAGCAACGGAGCGGAACAAACCGGAGCCCAGACGCCGAAGCACCATAGTCGATAGTTCGCCATCCTGAATAAGTTGCGAGTATCGGCAGACACGAGACACTCTTTCAGGCAAAAGGACATCGACATGCAAACGATCATCAACTTCCTCGTCAACAAGGCCAAGCGCATCGCGGGCACCACGTTCCTCGCCGGCGCGCTGTTCGCGAGCGGCTGCGCGTCGGCGGCGCCGGTCGCGCAGACGAACGGGCCGCTTCCGCAACTGCACGCCGACGTCGTCTACGTCTACACGTTCGACGCCGCCGCCGACCAGGTGAAGCTCGACAGCACCGGCATGCTGCACAAGCTCAAGACGATGACGAGCGGCGAGTCGTCGGCGCAGCAGCAACAGCAGGCCGCGCTGCAAACGCGCGAGCATCTCGCCGATCAGCTCGTGAGCGAACTTCAGAAAATGGGCCTGCCCGCCGTGCGCATGGACGGTCCCGCACCGGCCGGCCGCAACGCGCTGATCGTGGAAGGCCGCATCGACACGATGGACGCGGGCAGCAGCCGCCGCCGCATGCTGATTGGTCTCGGCGCGGGCAAGAGCGAAGTGGGCGCGACGATCGCGGTGCTGTTCCAGCCCGCCAACGGCGGCGAACCGCAACCTCTCCTGAGCTTCCAGACGAAGGCGGATAGCGGCCATATGCCCGGCATGGCCGAGACGGCGGGCGTGGGCGCGGCGGCCGGCCATGTGGCGACAGCGGCGGTGGTGGGCGGCGGTCTGCACGGCGCCTCGGAGGCGAAGCGCGACACGCTCTCGTCGGATGCCGGCAAGCTGGCCCGCTCGGTCGCCAAGGAAATCACGCAGATCAGCACGCAGAACGGCTGGATGGCAGCCACGACGAAGAGCTGATGCGGGCAGCGCGCGGGTTCGTGCCCTTTGCGGCGACGGTTCGATACCGCCGCCGTCTTTTTGTTTAATGCGCCTGCGGTTCGCGCTGCGCCTGCGGCTCACGATATCGCGCGAAGTTCGACGTATGGCCGATGCCGGGATTGAAGCAGTTGCACGGATCGAGCGTTTCGTAAAACGACTTCAGCGCAGGCTTCGCATCGTAGAGACGGCCGACGTTGTGCTCAGCGGGCTATTCGGCGCCGCGCGTCCAACCTCGACGGCAGGACGCGTGCGCAACCGATATGCGTCAAGACGGCGCCGGCCGAAAAATCAGCCGAGACCCATGCGCGTCTCGTCGACGAACTTCTCCGTCGCGTCGTCGATCTTGCGGCCCTTGCGGCCGGAGGGACCGTGAATGTAGACGGTTTTCATATCGACCTGCGGCGCGCCGCTCATGCCGGGCGGCGGCGTCATCTCGTAGCGGACTTCGCGCGCGTGATCGGCCATCTGCAGACGCGGATCGAACACCGAGTTGAAGCGCCACAGCATCCGCACGAAATTGGTCTGGCCGTGCAACAGCAGATGCGTGGCCTGCCCCGCCGCGCCACGCAGCGCGGTCCAGCCCATGTGCTTGCGATTGAGCACCTGCTGCGTGCGCACGAGTTCCGCGTAGAACTCGGGCAGCGGAAGCTTCGTCGGCACGACGGCGTGCTGAATGTCATACAGGCGATAGTCGAGGCTCGTGAGGCGCCGCGCCTCGCGCTGCCAGTTCTCCGTGCCAGGATACGGCGTATTCACGCTGATATTGACGATTTCGGGAATCTCGAGGCACCACTGGCGGATCGTCTTGAAGCGTTCGCGGTCCCAGTCCGGATCGGCAATCAGATTGATCGCGACGGTGATCCCCAACGAACGCGCGAATTCGAGCGCCTCGAAATTCTTGTCAAGGCTGATCCGCTTGCGAAACGCCTTGAGCCCCTCCTCGTCGATCGCCTCCAGACCGAGGAACATGTACTTCAGACCAATCGACTGCCACAGGCGGAATACCTCCTTGTTGCGCAGAAGCACGTCGCCACGCGTTTCCAGGTAGTACTGCTTATCGATGCCGCGCCGCTTGATCGCCTCGCCGATCGCCATGCCGTGTTCGGCGTGCACGAATGCCACATCGTCGACGATGAACACGCCCGGCTCGCGCAGCGCCGCCAGTTCGTCCACCACAACCTCGGGACTGCGCGTGCGGTAGCTGCGTCCGTAGAACGTCCACGCGCTGCAGAACGTGCAGTCCCACGGGCAGCCGCGCGCGAATTCAATGGAAGCGCAAGGATCGAGCGTGCCGATGAAATACTTGCGGCGATGGCGCAGCAGGTCGCGCGCGGGCCGCACCGGATCGAGATTCTCGACGAAGCGTGGCGACGGCCCCGATCCGTGGCTCGTCACGACGCCGGGCACGGCGAGCAGGTCGGCGCCGCGCGACACCGCTTCGAGCAGTTCGTTGACCGAAGCTTCACCCTCGCCGCGCAACACACAGTCGATCGCGCCTTGCGCATGGCGCAGCAGATCGGGCGCGGTGAACGACACGCTGTGCCCCCCCACGAAGACGAAACACGAGGGCAGCGCGGCCTTCACGGCCTTCGAAAGGTCGATGATCTCGGGAATGTTGGCCAGATAGTTGCCCGAAAAGCAGAGCGCTTCGGGCTGCCAGTCGCGCACCATGCGCATGAGGTCGCGGTGTGTCTCGACCTGTAGATCGAGGAGGCGCACCTCATGGCCCGCCTCGCGCGCCGTGCCGGCCACGGATTCGAGACCCAGCGGCTCGAGCCGCAGGAACACGCGCGTGTACATCAGTCCGCTCGGGTGGACAGCAAGCAATTTCATGAAGCCTCCTTGCGAAGGGCCGCTGCTTCGCGAGAGTCTACGCGCGTTGGCGGATCGCTGCCCCGCGGCGCGGCTCGCGCAGGAACGACGTTCAGAAACTGCCGAACAGCGACCCAAGTACGATTACCACGGCGAGCGCGATGAGCGCGCCGACGATGCTCACTACCACGAGGTCGCGGTAGCTTTCGCGATGCGTCGAGCCACACACGGCCAGCAGCGTGACCACGGCGCCGTTGTGCGGCAGGCTGTCGAGCGTGCCCGACGACATCACGGCCACGCGGTGCAGCAGCGCGGGATCGATGCCGTGCTGGGCGGCGAGTTGCATGTAGGTGCCGCCGAGCGCGTCGAGCGCGATGGTCAACCCGCCCGAGGCCGAGCCCGTGAGCCCGGCGAGCAGGTTCGTGGCCACGGCAAGCGAGACGAGCGGGCCGCCGCCGATGCCGAGCACCCAGTCGCGCACGGCCCCGAACGCGGGCAATGCGGCGATCACGGCGCCGTAGCCCACGAGGCTGCCCACGCTCAGCACCGGCAACACCGACGCGTTGGCGCCCGCATCGACGCTTTCGCGCAGCGCGCCGAGCCGCCCGCGATTGAGCGCCACCAGCACGATGATGCCGAGCGCAAGCGCGACCGAGACACCCCACACGCCCGCCACCGCCGAAAGCGTGGTCGCACCCCAGCGCGGTTCGGCGAGATACGAGGCGTCGATGCGCGGGAACACCACGACGTTCATCACGAAGTTCATCGCCACGACGACCACGAGCGGCGCGAGCGCGGCGAAGGGCGACGGCGGCCCCGCGTGGTCCGGTACAGCCGCGCCGCCGATCTCGGCGGGATCGAAGGCTTGGGCGAGGCTCGCGCGCTCGCGCACGAGCGAGGACTTGGCGCGATCTTCGTCATCGGCGCCGCCGTTGTCGGGCTCGACAAAGCCCTCGCCGTTGCGCCGCGCCGCCGCCGCCGCGCGCCCGAGCCACCAGAGGCCGAAGCCCGCCATCACGAGGCTCGCGATCACGCCAAGGCCCGGCGCGGCGAACGGCGTCGTGCCGAAGAACGGCATGGGAATGGCGTTTTGCAGCGCGGGCGTGCCGGGCAGCGCCGACATCGTGAAGGTCGCCGTGCCGAGCATGATCGCAGCGGGCATCAGGCGGCGCGGGATATCGGCGGAGCGAAAGAGCGCCTGCGCCATGGGGGCGAGCACGAAGAACGCGACGAACAGGCTCACGCCACCATAGGTGACGAGCGCGCCGCCCAGCACCACGGCCACGAGTGCGTGGCGCGTGCCTAACTTGTCGATCATGAGGCGCGCCACGGCATCCACCGAGCCGCTGTCTTCCATCAGCTTGCCGAACAGCGAACCGAGCAGAAAGAGCGGAAAGAACTGGGCGAGAAATCGGCCCGTGCTCGACATGAATGTTTGCGTCCAATGCGCGAGCACCGGCTCGCCGGAAATGAGCGCGGCCAGCATGGCGCACAGCGGCGCGAGCAACAGCACGCTCCAGCCGCGATACGCGAGCCAGATCAGGAGCGCGAGACTCGCGAGCATGCCTCCGAGGCCGATAACGAGTGTGCCCGCACTCATTGCAGTACCCCTTCGAGCAGCGCTTCGAAATTGAACGTGGACGCGTCGCCGAGTTGCGCGCCGTGCTGCGCGAGGAATTCATCGGCTGCGCGACGGCCTTCGTCGCGCAGCATCGTGATGAACGACCATTCGGCGTTGAGCTTCGACGACGCGCCCAGCGTAACGAGCTTCGCGCTATGCACGCGATGCAGGCGCATATGCGCCCAGCGGCGGCCCTCCTCGCTGCCCGCGTCGGCGACCTTGTGCAGCAGCGCCATCATGCGCAGTTCCTTGATGAGCGGCGAATTGAACGCGATCTCGTTCACGCGGTTGATGATGTCGCGCGCCGAACGCGGCGTGCCCGCGCGTTCCACGGGGTTCACCTGCACGAGGATCGTATCGATCGAATCGGTCTCGCGAATCAGCGGCGTAATCGTGGGATTGCCCGCGTAACCGCCGTCCCAGTAGGCTTCGCCGTCTATCTCGACGGCCTGAAAGAGCGTCGGCAGGCAGGCCGAGGCGAGCAGCGCGTCGGGTGTGAGGTCGGCGTTGCGGAACACGCGCGCCTGGCCGTTGGAGACGCGCGTGGCCGTGACGAAGAGCTTGATGCGCGAGCGGCGCAACGCGTCGAAGTCGATGGTGTCGGCGAGAATCGTGCGCAACGGGTTCACGCGCCCCGGATTCAGGTCGTACGGGGAGACAACGCGCGCCATCATGTCGAGCGCGACGAACACGGGCGAATGATCGAGCGTCCAGCGGCCGAGCAGGATGTCGACGGGGCCGCGCCGCAACGGGCTGAAGCGCGCGGCGTCGGACACGCGGCGCCAGAAGCGCTCGAGCGCCTCGCGCGCGCCGGCCGCGCCGTCGCGCGCATGGCCGCTCGCGAGCACGGCGGCGTTCATCGCGCCCGCCGAGGTACCCGAAATGCCTTCGATCTGAAGCCACGGCTCTTCGAGCAGGCGGTCCAGCACGCCCCATGTGTATGCGCCATGGGAGCCCCCGCCTTGCAGCGCGAGATCGACGAGCAAGGGCTCGGTGCGGGTCGTGCGGGTTGACGTCTCGGCTTCGGCAGGCATCGCGGCTCCGTTGCAGACAGACCACGGGCGAGATTACAGGAAAAGCGCAAACGGCCGCACGAGAATGACGCAGCGCGCCATCGGGTTCAAGTGCGCTGGAATCGCACTGCAACTGGCACGACGCGGGGCGGTCGCAGCGGCGCACCAGGGCGTTTGGTAGACTGGCTCTCCCGTCACGCTTTCCCGCCTTGCCGTGTCGAATGCTCATCCGCTGCGGGGGCCGCTTTCGCTCTCGGGCCCGCTTCCCGGGCTGCTCGCCGAAATCCGCGCCTGCCATGCCTGCGCCGACGCGCTGCCGCTCGGGCCGCGCCCCGTGCTGCAGGCGAGCGATACGGCAAGCCTGCTGATCGTCGGCCAGGCGCCGGGGGCGAAGGTCCACGCCTCGGGCGTGCCGTGGGACGACGCGAGCGGCAAACGGCTGCGCACGTGGCTCGGCATCGACAGCGAGACGTTCTACGACGCCGCCCAGGTCGCGCTCGTGCCGATGGGCTTTTGCTACCCCGGCCGCGGCGGCGGCGGAGACAACCCGCCGCGCCCGGAATGCGCCCCGCTATGGCACGCGCGGCTCGTCAAGCAGTTGCGCGGCGTGCGCCTGACCCTGCTCGTCGGCCAGTATGCCCAGCGCTATTTTCTGGGCAGCGAGCGCCGCGACTCGCTCACCGAAACGGTGGCGGCCTGGCGCGACTACGCACCCAATTTCGTGCCGCTGCCGCATCCGTCGCCACGCAATCAGGCATGGTTCAAGCGCCACCCGTGGTTCGAACTCGACGTGCTGCCCGCGCTGCAGGAGCGCGTGCAAGCGCTGCTGGCATCCGGAGGCCGCCACGCGCAAACCCCTAAAACGGAGCCGACGATGACGAAACCGGCAATCGATGTCCAGCGTGTCTACGATCCGCTGCCCGAGAACGGACACCACTGCTATCTGGTCGACCGGCTGTGGCCGCGCGGCCTGAGCAAGGAAAAGCTCGCGAACGTGGAGTGGCTGAAGGAAGTGGCGCCGAGCACCGAACTGCGCCAATGGTTCCACAAGGACCCGGAACAGTGGACCGAATTCAAAAAGCGCTATCTGGCCGAGCTGGCCGCCAATCCCGACGCCTGGCGGCCGCTCGCCGAAGCGGCCGGGAACGGGCACATCACCCTGCTCTATGGCTCACATGACACGCAGCGCAATCACGCGATCGTGCTGCGCGACTATCTGGCGAAGCACGCCGGGCACAAATGAGCGGACGGCGCTCGCGCGCCGCCCGTTTCACGCTCAGAAGAGATACATCCCCGCGACGAATACCACACCCGAGAACAGCAGCGTGGTCACGCAGTAACCCATGATGTCGCGCACGCCCAGGCCCGCGATCGCGAGTGCGGGCAACGCCCAGAACGGCTGCGCCATGTTGGTCCACGCCTCGCCGTAAGCAATCGCCATCGCCGATTTGCCGAGGTCCGCGCCCAGCGCCTGCGCCGCCGGCATCACGAACGGCCCCTGCACGACCCAGTGGCCGCCGCCCGAAGGCACCGCGAAGTTGATCACCGCCGAGCTGAGAAACACCAGCAGCGGAAAGGTGTGCACGTTCGCGATATCGACGAACCACTTCGTGATGACGCCCGCCAGACCCGAGTGGTCCATGAGTGCCTGAATGCCCGCGTAGAACGGGAACTGGATCATGATGCCCGAGGCGCCCTTCGCGGCGCCGGCCACGGCGCGCGCGTAGGCCATCGGCGTTTTGTGCAGCACGAGGCCCGTCGCGAGGAACACGAGGTTCACGGTGTCGATGTCGAGCGCGAAACCCTTCGTGTGAAACCGGAAGCCGAGGAACACGAAGCACAGCGCCGCCACCAGCAGCGAGAGCGCGCGGCTTTCCTCGATGCGCTCGGCGAAGGTCGCATCGGGCCCGAGCTTGCGCTCGACGCTCGGCGGATCTTCGAGCAGCGCGGGGTCGACCGAGACGACATCTTCGGGCTTCGGCATCATGAGACGCACGAGAATCGGCAGCAGCACGATCAGTCCGAGCGTGATGAACGCGTTATAGCCCGTGAAGATGGTGTGCGAGACCGGGATCAGGCCGACGGCCTTTTCCATGGGATTGCCCTTCGTGGCCGCGACGAGCGGCACCGAGCCGGACAGGCCGCCGTGCCACGTGAGAAAGCCCGTGTACGCGGCGGCGACGAGCAGCCGGTAGTCCGCGCCGCGTACTCGCCGCGCCACTTCGCGCGAGAACATCGCGCCGAGCACGAGCCCGAAGCCCCAGTTGATCGCGCAGGCAATCGCACCCACGAATGCAACCAGCATCACGCCCTGGCCCGGCGTGCGCGCGCAACTCGCCAACGCAACCAGCATGCGCTTGACCGGACCGGAGCTTGCAAGCGCGTGGCCGGTCACGAGAATCAGGACCATCTGCATCGCGAACGCGAGCAGATTCCAGAAGCCCGAACCCCACATCAAGACGAGCGCTTCGGGCGGCTGCGGCGTGAGCGCGAACGCCAGCACGAAGGTCACGACGGTGAGGAGAATGGCGAAGATGAGCGGGTCCGGCAGGATCCGATGCACTACGCCGGTAAAGAAATGGGAAATACGCTGAATCACGGTGGTCTGCTCCTCGTCTGCTGATACGAAATCGGCCGCCTGTTTTCTTCTTTGCGAACCGAGGCCGCGATTTTTGCACAGCGCCGCACAATGCGTGCGCCCCGCCGGCAATTTGCCGAATACGTGCTTAACGCGCTGAACGCGCTGAACGCCGCGCCTGACCGGTGCGCGCGCACCCGCACGAAATAAGCCGTTACATGCCTGGAAGCGCCCAAAAAGCCTTATCTGCTACCGTTATGGTTGCTATCTCAATAAATGTCCGGGTGATTCCACCCAGCTGGAGGCAGCAATGCGCAAGCAGTTTCTCGGTGTCGTGCTCGCCGCGCTAGCCGGCATATTCGTGGCTTCTCCGCCCGCGCGCGCCCAGTCGCAGGCATTCACGAATCAGACCGTCAACATCTACGCAGGACCCGCAGCCGACTTTCCTATCGTCGCCCAGATTCCGGGTGGCGTGGCAGTGACGGTATGGGGCTGCGTCGCCGGCTTTAGCTGGTGCGACATCGGCTTTCCGGGCCTGCGAGGCTGGGTCTACGGCACCTTCATCAGCTATCCGTGGCAAGGACAGCGTGTGCCGGTGATGAGCTATGGCCCGCGCATCGGTCTACCCATCGTGACGTTCTCGCTCGGCGCGTACTGGGGCCTGCACTATCGCGATCGGCCGTGGTACTCCAATCAGTCGCGTTGGGCGCGCCATCCAGGGCCGCGGCCCATGCCGCCGCCTCCCGTGCGGCCGCGTCCGCCCGTCGGTCGTCCGCCCAGCGGCGCGCGGCCGCCTAACCAGGGCGGCGGGAACCGGCCGCCCAGCAACAACGCCGGACAGGGAAACCGGCCACCCGGCGCGGGCCACGGCAATAACAACGCGCGACCACCCGGACAAGGGAACGCGCGGCCGCCGGGACAAGGAAATGCCCGTCCGCCTGGTCAAGGCGGCGGCCGGCCCCAGGGGCAAGGCGGTGGGCGGCCGTCCGGCGGCGGAAGTAATCGACCGCAAGGCGGCGGCGGCGGTGGCGGGCCTGGTGGTGGTGGCG
>NZ_JAMBPQ010000028.1 GCF_024206495.1 Paraburkholderia sp. CNPSo 3272
CCGCACACCTGCCAGATCTACCTCCCCGGTCTTTGAT
The DNA here is from genome assembly GCF_024206495.1 of Paraburkholderia sp. CNPSo 3272. GTDB lineage: Bacteria > Pseudomonadota > Gammaproteobacteria > Burkholderiales > Burkholderiaceae > Paraburkholderia. Next base: position 38 of record NZ_JAMBPQ010000028.1, read on the forward strand.
GGTTGTGGACTTCGCGATCATTTGCTCGCTCGTCCGACCTGGTGGGCCTCATATCTGGTTTCTGTTCGTCAGGTCGCGGCTTTGCTACACGCTTCCTTCAGACCCCGCCTCGCGACGACGCCCTTGCGTTTCACTAGCCCTTCGCCCCATCTGGCTGGGCAGGGGACTCTCACCCCCAAGCTGTTGCGCATGCTCGGCGCACAAAAAAAACCGGCCCTGAAGCCGGTTTCTGTGCCGCAACGGCGTTGCCGCCGTTCGCGCGGATCAGATCGAGAACGACGCGCCGTGCTGTCCGCTCGATTCGCGCAGCGCCTTGACCCACTGGTGCGCCGGCAGGCCGAGCTTGCTTTCGAGCAGGCGCGCGCGCTTTTCGAGCGCATCGAAGGTGACTTCGAGCGCCGGGCCCGAGAACGCGAGCGCGACGCGATTGCCTTCGTGCACTTCGGGCAGCGCGATCACGCGGCCTTCGAAAGCTTCGTTCAGGCGCTTCATGTTGCGCACGAAGCTCGGGTGGTCGCCGAACAGGTTGATCGTTGCGACGCCGGCATCGGTCAGGCAGGCGCGCACGGCGCGGTAGAACGCCACGCTGTCGAGTACCGGGCCGCGCGCGGTCGCGTCGTACACGTCGATCTGCAGCGCGCCGATGGTGCCGTGATTGACGCGGTCCTGCACGAAGTCCCACGCGTCGAGTTCGCGCACGGTGAGGCGCGCGTCGTCGTAGGGCAGATCGAACATCGTGCGCGCGGCAACCACGACAGCCGGATTCAGTTCGATCGCCTCGACCTTTGCGGGACGCAGATAGCGGTGCGCGAACTTGGTGAGCGCGGCGGCGCCCAGGCCCAGTTGCACGATGCGCTCGGGCGTGGCGAGGAACAGCAGCCAGGCCATCATCTGCTGCGCGTATTCCAGTTCGATGTGCAGCGGCTTCGCAAGACGCATGGCGCCCTGGACCCACTCCGTGCCGAAGTGTAGATAGCGCACGCCGTTCTCTTCAGAGAACGTGACCGGCGCGAAACGCGGCTTGCGCGGCGCTTCGATGACCGGGGCGTTGTCGAGTTCGTCGTCGGCGGCAGCGGCCACGCGGCGGGGGCGCTTCGTGACCTTTGCGGTCTCGCCCGACTGCGTCGCGTTACCGGTTTGCTTGAATGCGCGGGCCTCGGCGGAGGCGCGCTTGATGAGAGTCGTCATGTAGAAAATCGCTTGCTATGGGGACGCAAATGCAGGTGCATTTGCTCAGGCGACCGAGAGCATAGCATTCGCCGCGCTTCGGGCCTGATTTGGCAGGCACTTCGAGCGCCTGGCCCACGCGCTGCGCGAGTCAGTGGCTGTCGCCCGGGCAGGCGCCTGGCATGAGCATCATGGGCAAAATGATCAGGGGCAGACGTTTCTTGTTCATTATGGTCTCGTGTCCCGACGGGATGAGCGCGCGCCGCAGCGTGCTGCGGAATCATGCTAGCGGGGCGACGTTGCAGCGCGCTTACGTTTGTGTGCGCCAGCACTCATAGGCGCATCGGGGTCGCCTGTGAACGTGCCTAATGCGCGCCATTGCACGAGTTTCGCCGCGAAGTTCATCGACGCATATGCAGGACTGCTGGAGGGCAGGCGCAGAATCGTCATGGCTCGCGCACGTGCGCCAAGAATGCGCTCGCCGATGCGCGCCGCCGTGCCGCCGTTGAACGCGATCGCTTCGAGGGCGGGCAGGCGTTCGACAAGCGCGACGAGATCGTTGCCCTCGTGGTCGCGGATATCGCCATCGAGACTGCCCTCGCGGCGCGCCTGCGCCACGACGTCCCAGAGGCCCACGCGATGCGCGCGCAGCGTTTGGAGCCGCGCTTCGTACTCCATCGCCACGAGATCCTCGCCGATCACCTCGCCCACGAGATGCCAGAACTTGTTCTGCTTGTGCGCGTAGTACTGCTGATGCGCGAGCGACGCCTCGCCCGGCAGACTACCGAGGATGAGCACGCGGGTATGCGCATCGACGACGGGATCGAAGCAGTGCTTGAAGGTCATGGCAACAGATGCGGCACGTTCAACGCGGCGCGTGATACGCGCGCGAAGCGGTGTGATCGAGCGGGCCGCGTTCGCGTCCGAGATGCACGCCGGTTTCTTGCGCCAAAGGTCCGCTTGCAAGGCGCGACCACAGCGCGGGCAGCATGCATTCGGTCACGAGCAGCGGCGCGCCTGCGCGCTCGAATACCGAGCGGCGCGCGACGAACGCATGCGGCGCGCGCTTCGACTCGACCATGATTTCGCGCGCCGCGAGTGTGTAGAGCGGATGCCGCGCGCTCACGCGCCGGCTCACGAGCGCGGAGCGCGCCACACCGCTATCGCTATAGAGGAGTTCCGCGAGCGGCCGCGTGCGCAAGCGGCGCATGGCCTGCCACACGCCTTGGCTCGCGGCGAGCGGCGTCACGCTGTGCGCGGCGACGAACGGCACGCCATCGACTTCGAGCACGATCTCGCGCACCCACGCGCGCTCGCGCGGCGCGAGACCGAGCGCGGCACATTCATCGGACCAGGGCATGTCGACGGCTTCGCGCGTGACCCGCACCATGACGCGGCCGAGCGTGCGCAAATGCGCCGTGAGCGAACCGCCGCGCGTGAGCCAGTCCTTCTGGTCGGCGCTCAAGGCGGGCAAGGGCGTGACGCGCCAGTGCGCGTTAGCGGCATCGAATCGAAGAGGCATGGCGCGCATTATAGGCTGCGCGGATTTCAGTTCGCTGCAAGCGCGGCGGACAAAAGAAAAACCCCTTGCAGCGGGTAGCCGCAAGGGGTTTCGGTCATGCGAAGCCGCGCGCTTTAGCCGGCGCGCGCAATCAGCAATGCATTCGTACGCTTGACGAAGCTGGCCGGATCTTCCAGCGCACCGCCTTCCGCCAGCAACGCCTGATCGAACAGCAGATTGCACCAGTCGCCGAAGTCCGCGCTATCGGTGCGCAGCGCCTTCACGAGCGGATGCTCCGGGTTCACTTCGAGGATCGGCTGCATCTGCGGCGCATTTTGTCCCGCCGCTTTCAGCATGCGCTGCAGATAGCCGCTCATGTCGCCTTCGTCGGCCACGAGGCACGAGGGCGAATCGGTCAGGCGGAACGTGAGGCGCACGTCCTTGGCCTTGTCCTTGAGCGCTTCCTTCATGTGCTCGACGAGCGGCTTCAACTCTTCGCTCACCTTTTCCTGCTGCTGCTTTTCCTCGTCGTTGAGCGCGCCGAGGTCGAGGTCGCCGCGCGCCACGCTCCCGAGCGGCTTGCCGTCGAACTCGTTCAGGAACGACAGCATCCACTCGTCCACGCGGTCCGTGAGGAGCAGCACTTCCACGCCCTTCTTGCGGAACACTTCGAGGTGCGGGCTGTTCTTCGCGGCTTGCCACGTGTCAGCGGTGACGTAATAGATCTTCGTCTGCTCGGGCTTCATGCGCGCCACGTAGTCGGCGAGCGTGACGGTCTGCTCGTTCGTATCGTTGTGCGTGGACGCGAAGCGCGCCAGCTTCGCCACGCGCTCGCGATTGGCATGATCCTCGCCGATGCCTTCCTTGAGCACCTGGCCGAACTCGGTCCAGAATGTGGCGTACTTCGCCTTGTCCTCTTCGCTTGCTTCGGCGTCCGTAACAGCGTTCGCCATCTCTTCGAGCATCGAGAGCACGCGCTTGGTCACGCCGTCGCGAATCGCCTTGACGTCGCGGCTTTCCTGGAGGATTTCGCGCGAGACGTTGAGCGGCAGATCGCTCGAATCGACCACGCCCTTCACGAAGCGCAGATAGTTCGGCAGCAGCTGCTCGGCGTCGTCCATGATGAACACGCGCTTCACGTAGAGCTTCAGACCGCTCTTGTGATCGCGGTTCCACAGGTCGAACGGCGCATGCGACGGCACGTAAAGGAGTTGCGTATATTCGCTGCGGCCTTCCACTCGGTTATGCGTCCACGCGAGCGGATTCTGATGGTCGTGCGCGAGGTGCTGATAGAACTGCTGATACTGTTCGTCGCTGATCTCGCTCTTCGAACGCGTCCACAGCGCGCTCGCCTGGTTGATGGTCTCGTACTCGTCCTTCGTGACCATTTCGCTCTTTTCGGCGTCCCATTCTTCCTTCTTCATCTCGATGGGCAGACCGACGTGATCCGAATACTTCTGGATGATCGACTTGATCTTCCATGCGGAAAGCAGCTCGTCCTCGCCTTCGCGCAGATGCAGCGTGATCGTCGTGCCGCGCTGCGCGCGCTCGATCGTCTCGACGGCGAACTCGCCCTCGCCCGCGCTCGTCCAGCGCACGCCTTCGGCGGCCGCCAGGCCCGCGCGGCGGCTTTCCACGGTGATCTTGTCCGCGACGATGAAGCCCGAATAGAAGCCCACGCCGAACTGGCCGATCAGCGCCGCGTCCTTCTGCTGGTCGCCCGAAAGCTTGCCGAAGAATTCCTTCGTGCCCGAGCGCGCGATCGTGCCGAGGTTCGACACGGCTTCGTCGTGACTCATGCCGATGCCGTTGTCGTCGATCGTGATGGTGCGCGCTTCTTTATCGAAGCCCACGCGGATGCGCAGGTTCGGATCGTTCTCATAAAGTGCGCTGTTGGCGATCGCCTCGAAGCGCAGCTTGTCCGCCGCGTCCGATGCGTTCGAGATGAGTTCGCGCAGGAAGATTTCCTTGTTGCTGTACAGCGAATGGATCATCAGGTGCAGAAGCTGTTTCACTTCTGCCTGAAAGCTCATGGTTTCTTGTGCCATGGTCGAGTCCTCTTACGTTGCAGTTCTAGTCTGACAAATTTGTGGCCGCGAGTTCTCGGCAATGCGCTTCGCGGCGCGCCGCCCGCCCAGTTGGGGACAGACGGCGCCGGTTTCAAGAGCCGCCGCCCGCGAATTCACGCATGGGCGCCACCGCCGCGCCTAGCCACGCCTTCGAGGTAGTCGGCGAGGAACGCGGGCAGCGCCGGGTCGCCGCAGTTGGCGATGTTGAAGCGCATCCACGTGGTCGGCGACTGGTGCGGCGAAAACAGGCTCCCCGGCGTGAGCAGGAAGCCCGCTTCGTGGCCCGCCGCAGTGAGCGCGTCCGCGTCGACGCCGGTGTCCGCCCACAGGAACATGCCGGCGCCCGGCGCCGCGAAGAGGCGCAAGCCGGCGCGCTCCAGCATGCGCGCAGCCTTGTCGCGCACCCCATCCAGCCGCCCGCGCAGGCGCTCCACGTGACGCCGGTAATGACCCTCCGTGAGCACGCGGTAGAGCACGCGTTCGTTGAGTTCCGGGCTAGTCATGCCGACGAGCATTTTTTGGTCCGCCACGGCCTGGGTCACGTCGAGCGCGCTCGCGATATAGCCCACGCGCAGGTTCGGCGCGAGCGTCTTCGAAAAGCTGCCGAGATAGATCACGCGGCGAAGCTGGTCGAGGCTCGCGAGGCGCGTTGCCGGATAGCCGGCCGGGCAGAGGTCGCCGTAGACGTCGTCTTCCACGACGATGAAGTCGTACTGTTCGGCAAGCCGCAGAATGCGGAACGCCTGCGCGGCGGTAAGCGAGGTGCCCGTTGGATTTTGCAGCACCGAATTGATGACGAGCATTTTCGGCCGCCAGGTCTCGACCAGCGCTTCGAGCGCGTCGAGGTCCGGCCCTTCGGGCGTGTACGGCATGCCGACGAGCCGCGCGCCCTGCGAGGCGAAGCGCCCGAACATCTGGAACCACGCGGGGTCGCCCACGATCACCGTGTCGCCGGGCTGCACGTAGAGGCGCGCGAGCAGGTCGATCGCCTGGGTGATGCCGGAGACGAGCACGATCTGCTCGGGCGTCGCGCCGATCTCGAGCTCCGCCATGCGGGTCTGGAGCTGCTGGCGCAGCGGCAGGAAGCCTTGCGGCGAGCCGAAGCCCAGTAGCTGCGTGCCGCTCTGGCGGCCAAGCGAGCGCATTGCGCCGGTCAGCAGTTCGCCGTCCAGCCAGCGCGCGGGCAGATAGCCAAGACCCGGCCCTTTTTCCGGCCGCGTGGACGTGTGAAGCATGTTGCGCAGCAGCCAGACCACGTCGATGGTCGGTGGCGCGGGGGCGGCTACCGCGTCGGCGCGCACGGGGACGCCCGCGGCCACCGGCTGGCGTTCGCCGCCCGCCACGAGCGCCAGCCGCTCGCGCACGTAAAAGCCGGAACCGCGCCGCGAGTCGAGGTAGCCCTGCGCGACCAGACGCTCGTACGCCTCCACCACGGTGAAGCGCGACACGCCCTTGTCGAGCGCGAGCTTGCGGATAGACGGCATGCGCATGCCGGGGCGGAACACGCGCTCCTCGATGCGGCGGCGGCCCCACTGCACGAGCTGGTCGACGAGCGTGAGCGTGGCCGCGTCGTGCGGGGCGGGAATCTGGTCTAGCGGTACGGAGGACATGCGGACTCCCTGAACTCGAACTGTACAGAGCACTATCGGGCCGATTGTACCGTTACTGTCTGCAGCCATACCGGTACATTTGATCGCATGCGTACCGGTAAGGATGCGGTCGCGGCGTCGGCACACTGTTCGGGCGCGCGCCTGCCTCTTCCTTCCGGCCCTGGAAACTTCTGGCTCCGACCGCCCGCCCATGAACGCTTCGCCGCTTCGCCTCGATCACCTCGTCGTTGCCGCGCGCACGTTGGAAGAAGGCGTGCAGTACGTGAGCGACGCGCTCGGCGCGGCACCCACGGGCGGCGGCGCGCACCCGCTCATGCGCACGCACAACCGTCTGCTCGGGCTGTGGGGCGGTGCGTATCTGGAAGTCATCGCGATCGATCCGGCGGCGAAAAGCGACGCGAACGCCCGCGCGCGCCTCTTCGCGCTCGACGACCCCGCCGTACTGGCACGCCTCGAACAGGGGCCGTACCTGTCGCATTGGGTCGCGCGCGTCGATCCGCCGAAGAGCCTCGCACGCTGGCGCGAGCAGTACCCGCAGCGCATCCCCACGCTCGTGCCGATGACGCGCGGCGAGTTTTCGTGGCAGCTCACGGTGCCGGAAAACGGCGCCTTCCCGTCCTGGCAAGGCGCGGGCGACGGTATTCTGCCCTCGCTGATCCAGTGGGACACGGCGCATCATCCATCGCAGGCGCTGGCCGATACCGGCATCGCGCTCACGTCGCTCACCGGCTTTCACCCAGAGGCGCAAGCGGCGCGCGAACAAGTGCAGTGGCTCGGCGCGGCGCATCTGATCGCCGTGGAGGAAGCCCTCTCGCCTGCGCTCGTCGCGCAGTTCGAAACCCCGTCCGGTCCGCGCACGCTCGGCGCGCCGGCACGCTGATCCGTCGAGCGCAAAGTCCCGCATGAAAGCACGCGAAACACAAGGCATGCTGCTCGGCCTCGTCGGCGTCATGATCTTTAGCCTCACGCTGCCGATGACGCGCATCGTCGTCGCCGAATTCCACCCGCTCCTGAACGGCCTCGGCCGCGCGCTCGCCGCCGCCGTGCCGGCCGCGCTGCTGCTCGCCATCCGCCGCGAGACATGGCCCACCTGGCCGCAGGTCAAGAGCCTCGCCGTGGTGTCGCTTGGCGTGATCGTCGCGTTTCCGGTGTTTTCCGCCTTCGCGATGAAGACTGTGCCGGCCTCGCACGGCGCCATCGTCAACGGCCTGCAGCCGCTCGCCGTGGCGATCTACGCCGCGTGGCTCTCACACGAGCGGCCCTCGAAGGCGTTCTGGGCCAGCGCGCTCATCGGCAGCGCTCTTGTGGTCGCGTTCGCGCTCCAGGCGGGCGGCGGCTCGCTGCATGCGGGCGACGCCTGGATGCTCATCGCAGTCGGCATCGGCGCGCTCGGCTACGCCGAAGGCGCGCGCCTCGCGCGTCAACTGGGCGGCTGGCAGGTGATCTGCTGGGCGCTCGTGCTCTCGGCGCCGTTCCTGGCGTTGCCCGTTGGCTGGCTCGCGTGGGCGCATCACGTGGCGCATCCGGGCCCCGTCGCGCTCAAGACCTGGCTCGCCTTCGGCTACGTCACGCTGTTTTCGCAGTTCATCGGCTTTTTCGCGTGGTACGCGGGGCTCGCCATGGGCGGCACGGCGCGCGTGGGCCAGGTGCAGCTGCTGCAGATCTTCTTCACGATGGCGTTCTCGGCGCTCTTTTTCGGCGAACAGGTCGCGACCTCGGCATGGCTCTATGCCGCCGCGGTGATCGCCACGGTCGTGCTCGGTCGCCGCGCGGCGATCCGCACGGCCCCGGCGCCAGCGCGCGCATGAGCCGGTTTCGCGTCATAATTCAAGGTTTTCGGCGGCATCCGGCGGCGTGTGATCGCGCCCCATGCCGTCACTGAATGAGTCACTCGCCCCACCCCAACAAGGAGACCCCATGGACCAGAGCGATCTTAAGGCCGCGCCCGCGTGGCAACTGTCCGAGCGTGCAATCAAGCTGACCAGCTCGGCGATTCGCGAAATCCTGAAGGTCACCGAGCGTCCCGAAGTCATTTCGTTCGCGGGCGGCCTGCCCGCGCCGGCCAGCTTCCCGGCCGAGGAAATGCGCGCCGCCGCCGATCGCATCCTGCGCGACGACCCCTCGGGCGCCCTCCAGTACAGCGCGACCGAAGGCTATATGCCGCTGCGCGAATGGATTGCCGCGCGCCACTCGGTGGGCGGCGTGAAAGTGCGTCCCTCGCAGGTGCTCATCACCACGGGTTCGCAGCAGGCGCTCGACCTGATCGGCAAGGTGCTGGTCTGCCCCAATAGCCCCGTGCTCGTGGAAACGCCCACCTACCTCGGCGCGCTGCAGTCGTTCTCGCTTTACGAGCCGAAGTACGTCCAGGTCCCGACCGACGAAAAGAGCCTCGTGCCCGGAGGCCTCACGCCCGAACTCACGGCCGGCGCGCGCCTGCTCTACGCAATCCCGAACTTCCAGAACCCGACGGGCCGCCGCCTGCCCCTCGAGCGCCGCCAGGCGCTCGCGGAGTTCGCGAAGCACTCGCCCTTCCCCGTCATCGAAGACGACCCCTACGGCGCGCTGCTCTACGCGGGCGAGCCGCTGCCGACGGTGCACTCGCTCGCGCCCGAGCATGTCGTGCATCTGGGTTCGTTCTCGAAGATCCTGGCGCCGGGCCTGCGGGTGGGCTACATCATTGCGCCCGAAGACCTGCACTTCAAGCTCGTGCAGGCCAAGCAGGCCACCGACCTGCACACGCCGAGCTTCACGCAGCGCATCGTCTACGAGGTGGTGAAGGACGGCTTCCTCGACACGCACATCCCGAAGGTGCGCGCACTCTATCGCGACCAGTGCGAGGCGATGCTCGACTCGCTCAAGCGCAACATGCCCGAAGGCGTGAGCTGGAACCGCCCGGAAGGCGGCATGTTCATCTGGGTGACGCTGCCCTCGAACATCGACAGCATGAAGCTGCTGGCCGAAGCCGTCGCGCAGAACGTGGCCTTCGTACCCGGCGCGCCGTTCTTCGCCGACGAGCCGCAACACAACAAGCTGCGCCTGTCGTTCGTCACGGTGCCGCCCGCGAAGATCGAAGAAGGCGTGGCGAAGCTCGCGGCCCTGATTCGCGCGCACGCCTGACGCAAGCCCGGCGAAGGCCTCGCGCAGCGCCAGGCTTTTTCCGACTCAACACCCGAACGAGGAATCCTGATCATGGCTGACATCAACATCTACGACCGTCTCGAACAGCTCGGCATCACCCTGCCCCAGGCAGGCGCGCCCGCCGCGGCCTACGTGATGAGCGCCCAGAGCGGCAACACGGTGTACCTGTCGGGGCACATCGCCAAGAAGGACGGCAAGGTGTGGACCGGCAAGCTGGGCGAGTCGCTGACGACAGAGGAAGGCAAGGCCGCCGCGCGCTCGATCGCGATCGACCTGCTCGCCACGCTGCACGCCCATACGGGCGACCTCAACAAGGTCAAGCGCGTGGTCAAGCTCATGAGCCTCGTGAATTCGACGCTCACCTTCACGGAACAGCACGTCGTCACGAACGGCGCTTCGGAGCTGATCGCCGACGTGTTCGGTGAGAAGGGCAAGCATGCGCGCTCGGCCTTCGGCGTCGCGCAGATTCCGCTTGGCGCATGCGTCGAGATCGAGCTGGTCGCCGAAGTCGAGTAAGCGACATCGGCGAGCTTCGGTAAGGTGCGCGGACCCGCATCCAGGTCCGCGCACTGGCTCGTATTTTTCTGTTGTGCGTTCGCGCAACCTGGCGCACCTCTTGCGTCCGGCCTTACCCCTTCCACGATCGTCCCGCCATGACCCAGCACAGCGTCCGCTTCAAACAGGTCGACGTCTTCACGTCGGTACCCTTCAAGGGCAACCCGCTCGCCGTGGTGTTCGACGCCGACGGCTTGAGCGGCGACGAGATGCAGGCCATCGCGCGCTGGACCAATCTCTCGGAAACCAGCTTCCTGCTCGCCCCCGCCGACGCGCGCGCCGACTACCGCGTGCGCATCTTCACGACCAAGGGCGAGCTGCCCTTCGCGGGCCATCCGACGCTCGGCACGGCGCACGCGTTTCTCGAAAGCGGCCGCACGCCGAAGACGCCTGGCCGCCTCGTGCAGGAATGCGGCGCCGGGCTCATCGATCTGGCCGCCGGTGAAAACGGCGCATGGGCCTTCGCCGCGCCGCCCGCGCGCGTGACGCCGCTCGCCGCCGCGCAGTTCGACGCATTGCGCGAGGCGCTGCGCCCGGACGTCATCGACTTCTCGGCCGCGCCCTGCGGCGTCGACAACGGCGCGCCCTGGCTCGTCGTATGTCTCGCATCGGCACAAGCGGTGCTAGCGCTCGACGTCGACTACGAGGCGATCGAAGCGGTTGCCGCAAGTGTGGGCGCACACGGCGTGGCCGCCTACGGCCCGCATGAGGCCAATGGTCCCGCAACCTTTGAAGTGCGCTGCCTCATGACCGGACTCGGCAAGGGCGAGGACCCCGTCACCGGTAGCGCGAATGCCGCCATCGCCATGCTGCTTGAACAGCAGAACCGTCGTCCCGGCGCACGCTATACGGTGCGTCAGGGCACGGCGCTCGGGCGCGACGGGCGCGTGCGCGTCGAATACGACGATGCGGCGAAACAGATCTGGATTGGCGGGCATTCGGTGACGGTCGTCGACGGGACCTGCCGGCTCGGCTAAGCGCCTGCAGCAGCACCCTGGTTCATGCAAGGCGCATCGACCCCGATGCACCGCTTCGCAGCTATGCACCGCACATGGGCATCGCGCGCGCGTTGAGGCGACCCTCGCGTATACCCGGGGGACCACAGCTTCCTTAATCATTCCCCAACCAGTAATATCGAAACATCGGACGCATGACGCGTCCGGCGTGCATTGCGCGCGCGCAATCCACGTATTCCCCCAGCCATCCGTCCTTCATGCCGCCGACTCAACCGAGCGCATCCTTGCCATTCCGGCCGCCGCATCCGCGGTGTGAGTTCCCGCGCCTACGGCGGCCGCGATGAGCGCCACGCGGGGTCCGTTCTCGCGCGATTCGAGCCTGCGCAACGCGCCCGGCCCGGCATACACGCGTCCGCGCGCACTGCTCGCCATTCCGCTGCTCGGCGTGCTGGTGCTCGTGCTGCTGTGGGCGGTCATCTTCACGCGTCTGTCGGTCGAGAAGGAAGCCACCATGCGCGAGGCCACGGCCTCGGCGGCGATCCTCTCGGCGGCGCTCGAACAGCACACGGTCAAGGCGATCCACCAGGTCGACCAGATCACGCGCTTCGTAAAGTACGAGTTCGAAAAATCGCCTGGGCGCTTCGATCTCGCGAGCACGGTCGAAAAGGGCGTGGTTCAGAGCGACTCGCTCGTGCAGGTGTCGATCATCGACGAGCACGGCACGCTCGTCTCCAACACGGCCGATCCGAATCCCAAGCCCATCGACCTCTCGGACCGCGAGCACTTCAAGGTGCACGAGCACGAGAACGACGACCAGCTCTATATCAGCAAGCCGGTACTCGGCCGCGTGTCGGGCCACTGGACCCTGCAGATGACGCGCCGCCTCAATCACCCGGACGGCTCGTTCGCGGGCGTCGTCGTGGTTTCTGAGGACCCGAGCTACTTCACGAGCGACTTCTACAACAACGCCGCGATCGGCCGCGACGGCGTGATCGCCGTGATCTCGGACAGCGGCGCCGTGCTCGCGCGCCGCACGGGCAGCGCCGAGCGCGCGAACGGCACGTTCTCCGCGAGCGGCGTGTATCCCATTTCCGAGCACGTGTCGGGCACCTACGTCGATCCGATCGATCACGTCACGCGCATCGTCTCGTACCGTCATATCGATGGCTATCCGCTCGCCGTGCTGGTCGGTCTCTCGCAGGCCGAGGAATTCGCCGACTACAACCACACGCGCGACGTCTACCTGATGATGGCGACGTTCATCTCGCTCGCCATGCTCTCGTTCTTCGCCGTGGCCACGGGACTGATCGGCAAGCTGCTCGGGCGCGAGCGCGAGATGTCGCAACTCGTGCAGTACGACCTGCTCACGGGCCTGCCCAACCGTTACGCCACGCTGCAGCGTCTGCGCCATGAAGTCTCGCAGCCGGGCAACCTCGGGCGGCTCGCCATCCTCTTCATCGACCTCGACAACTTCAAGACGGTCAACGACACGCTCGGCCACAACGCCGGCGACATCGTGCTGCAGATGAGCGCCGCGCGCCTCGCCGACGCCGTAGGCGGCGCGGGCACGCTCGCGCGCATTGGCGGCGACGAGTTCGTGGTGATCGTGAAGGGCGACGACATCGAAAAACGCGCCATTGCGCTCGCCGAAGCCACCAACGCCGCGTTCACGCATCCGTTCGACGTGCGCGGCAGCGCCTTCGTGCTGCACGCGAGCACGGGCATCGCGCTCTTCGCGGTCGCGCACGAAAGCGAAATCGATCTGCTCAAGAAGGCCGACCTTGCGATGTACGCCGCGAAGGAAGCCGGACGCAACTGCTTTCGCTTCTACTCGCCGCAGCTCGCCCACCGCGCCGACCATCTGATGAAGTGGGAGCAGCAGCTGCGCGTCGCGCTCGCCGAGGACCAGCTCTTTCTCGCCTACCAGCCGAAGATCGATCTGCGCCGGCGCTGCATCACGGGCTTCGAGGCGCTCGTGCGCTGGAACCATCCGCAATACGGGCTCATTCCTGCGGGCGAATTCATTCCCGTGGCCGAATCCACGGGCCTCATCGTGCCGGTCGGCGACTTCGTGATCCGCACCGCGTGCGCACAGCTCGCGCAGTGGCAGCAGCAAGGCTACGAGTCGCTCACGCTCGCCATCAACATCTCGGCGGTGCAGTTCTGGCGCGGCGACCTGTACGAGACCGTGGCGCGCGCAATCGAGGAAACCGGCATTGCCGCGCACCGGCTCGAACTCGAGATCACCGAAACCGCGATGATGGAGTACCCGGAGCTGGTCTCGGAGAAGATCTTCGCGCTAAAGCGTCTTGGCGTGCGCGTCGCGCTCGACGACTTCGGTACGGGCTATTCGTCGCTGTCCTACCTGAACCGCTTCGCCGTCGACACGCTCAAGGTCGACCGCTCGTTCGTGCAGGCCATCCCCGCGGACCGCAGCGTGTGCGTGATGGTCTCGGCGATCGTCAATCTCGCGCGCTCGCTCGGGCTCACGGTGGTCGTCGAGGGCACCGAAACCGAAGAGCAGATCGCGTGGCTCTCCGCGCTCGGCCCGATCGAGGCGCAGGGCTTCCTGTTCTCGCGCCCGGTGCCCGTGGAAGGTGTGGCCGCGCTGATCGAGCGCTTCGGCGTCTGCAGCGCGACGCCGCCGGCGGGCACGCAAGCCGCGCACGAAGACCGCCGCAACGAGCGCCTGAGCGACGCGCCGCAATCGCGTTGAGGCCGGGACGGCGCGCAGGTTGCGCATTTTTCCACGCGTTCTCCAGTCAGTTGCGCGAACCGCGTGCCTTCGCGCACAGACCTGCACGGACCTTCGCACGCACGATGCAGCCATGCAAACCCGCACCGACGAAGCGATCGCGGCGCCAATCCGCGACCATCACGAACCGCTCCTCACGCTCTTTCGCGTCGTGCTGACCGCGTCCGCGGTCTCATGGGGCGGCCTCGCGCTCATGGCGCAACTCGAACAGCACTACGTGGAGCGCGAAGCGCGTCTCACGCAAACGGCGTTCTCGGATCTGGTCGCGCTCGCCTGGATCGTGCCGGGGCCGGTGGGCTGCAACGTCGCGGTGCAACTCGGTCATGCGCTGCGCGGACGCGCGGGCGCCTGGGTCGCGGGCGTGGCGAGCGTGCTGCCCTTCTTCGCGCTGATGACGCTGTTCGCCATTTTCTACCGCACGCCGCTCGTGCATGCGGTCGCCTCACGCACGCTGCTCGACCATTTCAGCGTGGTGCTCGCCATGCTGATCGGCGTGACGTGGTACCGGCAAACGCGGGCGCTCGTGCGCGGCCCGCTCGAATGGGGCGTGGCGCTCGCGGCCTGCGCGGCCCTCGCCCTCGCGGCGAGCGGCGCAGCCTACGTGGCGATTCTGCTCGTCGCCTTTGCCGCGGGCTGGCTCGCGAGTCCGGTGCCTTCGCAGCGGCTCGAATTGCGCGTGACGCGGCGCGACATGCAGTTGCTCGCCGCGCTTGCCGCGCTCATTGTCGTGTTCGCGCTGCCGCTGCCGCATCCGCTCGACTCTGCGCTGCTCTGGCCGCGTCTCGCGGGTGCGGGGATGACGCTGTTCGGCGGCGGCTTTTCTGCGCTGCCCGTGTTGAAAACGCTGTTCGTCACGCCAGCGGTCGGCATCACCAACGACGACTTTACGCTGGCGTTCACGCTCTCGCCGCTTTCGCCGGGGCCGCTCCTGAACGTGGTGCCCTTCTTCGGCTATCTCGTCGATGGCTGGGTCGGCGCGCTCGTCGCCACGCTCGCGCTGTTCGTGCCTTCGGGCTGCCTCGTCGTGCTCGCGCGCAGGCACCTGCACCGCATGAAGGCGAACCCGCGCTTCGAGCACGCCATGCGCGTGCTGCGCGCCGCGACCACCGCGTTCCTCGCGATCGCCGTCTGGCATATCGCGCGGCAGGTGCCGCTGCATCTGTCTTATCTGCTGACGGCCGTCTTCTCGGCGATGTGTTTCGGCAAGCTCAAGCTCCCCGCTTACGCGGTCTACGCGACAGTAGGGCTCGCGTGCGGGGCGTGGCTGCTGCTCGCCTGAAGCGCGTTCACGCGCCGATCAGCGCGCTGCCGTAAAACCGCCGAAGAACGCGCGCGCGTTGTCTTCGAGGCTTTCGAGGTGATAGCCGCCTTCCTGCACGATCACCGAAGGCAGGCCGAGCGCGCCGATGGCCGCGCCGAGCCGGCCGAAACCCTCGGTGGTCACGGCGACTTTCGACTGCGGGTCGTCCTTGTAGATGTCGAAGCCGAGCGCCAGCACGAGCGCGTCCGGTTGGAAGCGCCCGAGCATGCGCAGCGCCGCTTCCACGCGCTCGAAGAAGTCAGCTTCGGATGCGCCATGCGGCATCGGCAGATTGACGTTGTAGCCCTCGCCCGCGCCGTTGCCGCGCTCGTCCTCGTAGCCCGCGACCACCGGATAGAAGTTGGTCGGATCGCCGTGGATCGAGATGTAGAGCACGTCGCTGCGGCCGTAGAAGATCTCCTGGACCCCCTGGCCGTGGTGCATGTCGGTGTCGAGAATCGCCACGCGCGCGAAGCGGCTGCGCAGCGACTGCGCCGCGATGGCCGCGTTGTTCAGATAGCAGAAGCCGCCTGCCGCGTCCGCGCGGGCATGATGGCCGGGCGGACGCGAGAGCGCATACGACTCGCGCGCGCCCTCGTTCACGCACGCGGCGGCCGCCAGCGCGCTTTGCGCCGACCAGTAGGCCGCGCGCCAGGTGTTCGCGCCAATGGGGCAACTGCCGTCCGCGAGATAGCGCGCCGCCTGCGCGAGCACGCCGCGCAGCGGATTCGGCTCGCGCACGTAGATGTTCGACATCACCTCTTCGCCCCAATCTTCGGGCACGCGCTTCCATTCAGTGTGCGCTTCTTCGAGAAAGCGCAGATAGTTCATGTCGTGCACGGCGGCGATGGGCGCGGTGCCGAAATCGGCGGGCGCCTGCACATCGAAGCCGAGCGAGCGCGCCGCGGCAACGAGATGCTCGGCGCGCTGCGGCACTTCCTGCGGCGCACGCAACTGGCCGCGCGAGAAATAGGCGCGCGGATGGTGCAGCAGCTGATCGGGGTGAAACCAGGTTTTCATGTTCAGTTCTCCTATTCCTTTTACGCGTCGGCCGAGTTTTCCACTGCAATGGCTAGGCGCACGCCTGCGCGCGCCGCGACCGCGTTGAGCAGCACGTTCGCGCCGGCCGTGACGTCTTCCGGCAGGGCGTCCTCGGCTTCGTTGTGCGACAGACCGTCCACGCAGGGAATGAACACCATCGCCGTCGGACAGTAGCGTGCGAGCCGGATCGCGTCGTGCCCCGCACCGCTCACGATACGCTCGTGCGGATAGCCAAAGCGCGCCGTTGCCTGCGCGACCAGTTCGACGCATTGCGCATCGAACGGCGTGGCTGGGCTCGTCCAGCAATGCGCGATCTGCACGCCGAGGCCCCGCTGTGTGGCCACGTCCGCGCATAGCGCGCGCAAGTCGCGCTCCATCGCATCGAGTTGCGCATCGTCGGGATGGCGCAGATCGACCGTGAACGTCAGGTTCGCCGCGATCGTGTTGCGCGACGAGTTCACGATCTGCGCCTGGCCGATCGTCACGAGACCGAGCGGTGCGTAACGCGCCATCGTGCGTTCGATGTCGAGCGACATCTGCGCCGCGCCGAACCACGCATCCTTGCGATAGCGCATCGGCGTCGTGCCCGCGTGCGCGGCCACGCCCGTTACGTTCACGTCGAACCAGCGGATCGCCTGGCCGCCCGTCACGACGCCGATGGTCGTGCCGTTCGCCTCCAGAATCGGGCCCTGCTCGATATGGGCTTCGAAGTAGGCGTCGACGGCCACGCCTTGCACGGCACGCGTGCCGCGCGCGCCGCATGCGTCGAGCGCCGCGCCGAGCGTCACGCCGTCGGCGTCCGTGCGCGAGAGTGCCTCCGCCAGCGTCATCGCGCCAGTGAAGACCGCCGAGCCCAGCATCGCCGGCGTGAAGCGCGCGCCCTCCTCATTGGTCCACGAGCAGATCGCGATCGGCTTCACGGTGCGTGCGCCCGCGTCGTTGAGCGCGCGCACGACTTCGAGAGCGGCGAGCACGCCGTATACGCCGTCGAAGCGGCCGCCTTCGGGCTGCGTGTCCAGGTGGCTGCCCATCAGCACCGGCGCGGCCTGCGCATCGTCGCCTTCGCGGCGCGCGAACAGGTTCCCCACTTCGTCGGTCCACACAGTCATGCCCGCCTCGCGGCACCAGCGCGCAAACAGCTCACGCCCGCGCCGGTCTTCTTCGGTGAGCGCGAGGCGGCGCACGCCGCCGCCCGCCGTCGCGCCAATGCGCGCCATCTCCGTGAGGCTCGCCCACAGGCGCGGGCCGTCGATCTGCAAAAGGTCTTTCATCGGTCCATCCATTTCAGTCGAACTATTCAAACATCTGAACAACGTCAGCGCGTGCTCAGCGCCTCGGCAGTTGCCTCGTCATGCGCATGCTGGTGGCGGCGCGCGTCGAGCGCGACGATGCACAGCAGCGAGACGCCCGCGAGGCACGTATAGAACACGGCGAGCGGCCACCACTGGCCCACATAGCGATGCGCGAGCCACGTGCCGACGAGCGGCGTGAGGCCGCCCGCGATCGCGCCGCACACCTGGTAAGAGAGCGAAATCGCCGAGTAGCGCACACGCGTGGGGAACACGCCGGAGACGAAGCCGGCGATCACCGAATAGAAGCTCGCCATGCAGACCACGGCGATCGCGATACCGATCACCATCGGCACGACCTTGCCGCTTTGCACGAGCACGAACATCGGATACGGCGAGAGCATCGCGGCGAGCGCCGCGCATTTGAGGAAGCGTGCGCCGCCCATGCGTTCGGCGAGCCACGCGGCGAGCGGCTGCACGAGGAACTGGATGACAGGCAGTCGAGAATCAGCGAGCGCGTGATGCCGACGTACTGCGTGGTGTAGGCGATCATGAACGTGTTGGTGAAGTACACGCCCGCAATGCCGATGGTATTCGCGCCGATGCACAGCAGCACGAGACCCCACGACGAGCGGAACACTTCGGCGACGGGCAGCTTCAGCGTGCGGCGCTGGTCCCTGAGCTTCTCGAACTCGGGCGACTCGTTCACGCCGAGCCGGATCATGATGCCGATCACGAGCAGCACCGCCGAAACGAGGAACGGCAGACGCCAGCCCCACGAGAGAAAGTCGGCCTTGTCGAGCGACGTGACCGAGCGGAACGCGAGCAGCGAGAGAATCAAGCCGGCGGGCGAACCCAGCTGCGCAAACGAGGCGAAGAACGTGCGGCGGCCTTCGGGCGCGTGCTCGCCCGCCATCAGCACCGCGCCGCCCCACTCGCCGCCCACGGCGATGCCCTGCACCACGCGCAGCAGCACGAGCAGCACCGGCGCGAGCATCCCGACGCTCGCATACGATGGCAGCAAGCCGACGCAGACGGTCGCGACGCCCATCATCATCAGCGTGGTCATGAGCGCTTTCTTGCGGCCGATGCGGTCGCCGAGGTGGCCGAAGATCAGGCCGCCGAGCGGACGCGCGAAGAACCCGACGGCAAAGGTCGCGAACGACGCCATCGTGCTAACGAAGCGGTCTTCAGAAGGGAAATACAGCTCGCCGAACACGAGCGCGGCGGCCGTGGCGTAGATGTAGAAGTCGTACCACTCGATCATCGTGCCGATGAACGCCGCGGCGGCGGCGCGCACCGGTTGCCGGGTGCTGGGTTTTGGGTTGGCCATGCGTCGGTCTCCTTCTGGCGCGTTTGGGATGAATTTGGGTTGCATGCACGCTTTATCGCCAGCCACAAATCATTAGTCAAATTTCGCGTTATTATTCAGCGCATAAATTTATCTAATACCCTTGGCGCATCAGTACGCCGGGAGACCGCCCATGCCCGCCGACAGCACCCGCTTTCTCAACGACCGTCTCGACTGGAACCTGCTGCGCACCTACCTCGCGATCATGCAGGAGCGCAGCCTGAGCCGCGCCGCCGCCCGGCTCTATGTCACGCAGCCGGCCGTGAGCCAGGCGCTCAAGCGCCTCGAAGACGCCCTCGGCCGCAAGCTGATCGAGCGCCGCGGCGCGCAGTTCGTGCCGACCGAGGCAGGCGAAGAGGTCTATCGCATTGCGAGCGACATCTACGGCACGATCTCCCAGCTCGAAACCGGGCTAGACGAGCGCACCGCCGACATCACCGGCTCGATCCGCCTGCTCACGGTGAGCCGCATCGAGTCGCGCGTGTACGACGAATTTCTCGCGGAATTCCACACGGCCTACCCGCGCATCGATCTGCAGATCGAAGTGATGCGCTCGTCGGACATCATCTCGTCGCTGTTGCAGAAAACGGCGACCGCGGGCCTGAGCCTGTGCCGCACGCCCATCGACAAGCTGGACATGCGCTGCTTCCTGCGCCAGCGCTACGCGATGTTCTGCGGCCGGCATCACCGGCTCTTCGGGCTCTCGCAGTTGACGATGGACGACCTGCTCGCGGAGAACTTCGTCTCCTTCACGAGCGACCAGATTGGCGACAGCCTGTCCCCGCTCACGGTGTTTCGCGACCAGCGCGGCTTCACGGGGCGGATCGTGGCGTCGTCACCGAGTCTGGACGAGGTGCGGCGGCTGATCTTTGCGGGCTACGGCATCGGCTGCCTGCCCGAGCATACGGTGCGGGACGATCTGGCGCGGCAGCGCCTGTGGCGGCTGCCGCCGGAGGAAGGGCTCGTGGACGTCGATATCCACTTGCTGTGGCATCGCGAACGCAAGCGCAATGCGGCCGAAGAAGCGTTCTTCGACGCGATGGAGCGCTGCATGCAGCGCTATGCGTTGGCGGAGCGCCTGTAAAACCTCTGGCGCGGGCCGCGAACGTTGCAGGAGAAACGATTAGAACCCGCGCGCGAGCACCGCAACGCCAATCGTTACGATACCCAGCACGAGATTGATCACAACAAGGCGGCGCACCGTACCCACCGCGCGCGCGCCGTCGGGCCACTTCTGCGCCTGCACTGCCCGGCGGATGCGCGGAAACACGGCAAAGCGAATGTGGCCGAAGATCAGCATCATCAGCACGCCAATACCCGCCATGGTATGCAGTTGCCACGTGGCGTGGCCGCCGCCGAACTGCATGAGCAGGAAACCGCCGCTGAGCAGGATCACGATGACCGAAGCGCCCACCCAGTTGAAGAAGCGGCCGAACACCGACTCGATGAGCGGTAGCCGCAACTGCGGCGAGAGGTCTTCGAGCGCGGGGCGCAGGCAGAAGTGCGCGAAGATCATGCCGCCCACCCACACAGCGACACCCAGCAGATGCAAAAAGAGCGCGACTTCGATCGCATGGCCCATGCTTTGATTCCCTCGTAACGTAGTTGTTATCCGGCCGTCGACCAGAGTGAGCGCTTTTGCGGTTTGCGATCCGGAGTTAGTGCTTCAGCACTTACTCCGGTCCCACGCAGAGCGCTCTGGTCCCATGCAGAACGCAAATCGCCTTTGCGCGGCATTATTCCATGCCGCGCGGCGTCCCGTGCCGGATGTGCCCGCTAGTTTATTGCGGCAACACCGGACGCATGCCCGTCACGACCTTGAGCTTCGAGTCCGGCGCGCGGCCCTTGCGTGCGCGCTTGCCGATCTGCGGCGACAGCACCGCGCCCGCCATCAGGTCCTCACCCGCCTTGCCGCCGCGGCCTGTGCCCACGAGCACGACGCCCGCCGCGCTGATCGCGAGCGCCTGCACCAGCTTCTCGTTGTCGTCGAGCTGCATGAGCGTGACACCACGGCCGCCGCCCGCGAGCGTCTTCATCTCGTCGAGGCCGAACACCAGCAAACGACCGCCCGACGACAGACACGCCACCTGCAGCGCGTCGGGCAGCATCGGCATCGGCGCGAGCGGCACGCAGCCCTCGTCGATCGTCATGAACGCCTTGCCTGCCTTCACGCGGCTCACCATGTCGCCGATCTTCGCGATGAAGCCGAAGCCGTTGCTCGACGCCAGCAGCAATTGCTGTTCCGCGTTCGCCGCGAAGTAGTGCAGCAGATGCGTGCCCGCTTCGAGTTCGATGAGCGACGTGACCGGCACACCGTCACCGCGGCCGCCGGGCAAATTCGCAATCGATACCGAATAGACGCGCCCGTTGCTGCCCCACGCAATGAGCGTGTCGGGAGTGCGGCACTGGAACGCCGCATAGAGGCCGTCGCCGGCCTTGAACGTGAAGCCTTGCGTATCGAGCCCATGGCCCTTGAGCGCACGCACCCAGCCCTTCTGCGAGACGACGACCGTGACCGGCTCGTCCACCACGCGCGCTTCGAAGCTCGCACGCTTCTCCTGCTGGATCAACGTGCGGCGATCGTCGCCGTACTGTTTCGCGTCGGCTTCGATTTCCTTCACGATGAGCCGCTTCATCGACGCATCGTTCGCGAGCAGTTCTTCGAGCTTCGCCTTCTCTTCGCGCAGTTCCGCGAGTTCCTTTTCGATCTTGATCTTCTCGAGCCGCGCCAACTGACGCAGACGGATTTCAAGAATGTCCTCGGCCTGGCGCTCGGAAAGCCCGAATGCGCTCATCAGCGCGCTCTTGGGCTCGTCCGACTCGCGGATGATGCGGATGACCTCGTCGATATTGAGGAAGACGATCATCCGACCTTCGAGGATATGGATGCGGTCGTCGACCTTCGTCAGGCGGTGCTGCGTGCGGCGCGTGACCGTGGCAAAGCGGAAGCCGATCCACTCGCCCAGAATCTCGCTGATGCCCTTCTGGCGCGGACGTCCATCGGCGCCGATCATCACGAGATTGAGCGATGCGTTCGATTCGAGGCTCGTGTTCGCGAGCAGCGAGTTGACGAATTCGGCCTGGTCGATGCGGCTCGTCTTCGGCTCGAACACGAGGCGCACGGGCGCATCCTTGCCCGACTCGTCGCGCACGGCGTCGAGCAGCCCGAGCATGGTCTGCTTGCTCTGCAGCTGCTCGGGCGTGAGCGTCTTCTTGCCGAGCTTGAGCTTCGGGTTCGTGAGTTCTTCGATCTCTTCGAGCACCTTCTGGCCCGAGGTGTTCGGCGGCAGCTCGGTCACCACGAGCTGCCACTGGCCGCGCGCAAGGTCCTCGATCTTCCAGCGCGCGCGCACCTTGAGGCTGCCGCGGCCCGACTCGTAAGCCGCCGCAATTTCCGCGTCGCTCGAAATGATCTGGCCGCCGCCCGGGAAATCGGGCCCCGGCAGCCTCTCCATGATCTCCGCGTGCGAAAGCTTCGGGTTGCGAATCATCGCGACCGCTGCCGACGCGACTTCGCGCAGGTTATGCGACGGAATTTCGGTTGCGAGACCCACCGCGATCCCCGACGCGCCGTTGAGCAGCAGCATCGGCAGGCGTGCGGGCAGCGTCTTCGGCTCCTGGAACGAGCCGTCGTAGTTCGGCATGAAATCGACGGTGCCCATGTCGATTTCGTCGAGCAGCAGCTTGGCGATGGGCGTCAGGCGCGCTTCGGTGTAGCGCATGGCCGCCGCGCCGTCGCCGTCGCGCGAGCCGAAATTGCCCTGGCCGTCGATGAGCGGATAGCGCATCGAGAAGTCCTGGGCGAGGCGCACGAGCGCGTCGTAGGCCGACTGGTCGCCGTGCGGGTGGTACTTGCCGAGCACGTCGCCGACCACGCGCGCCGACTTCACGGGCTTGGCGTTGTCGCCGAGGCCCATTTCGTTCATCGCGAAGAGAATGCGCCGCTGCACCGGCTTCTGGCCGTCGCAGACGTCGGGCAGCGCGCGGCCCTTCACCACGCTCACCGCGTAGTCGAGATAGGCGCGTTCCGCGTAGTGGCCGAGCGTGAGCGTGTCGCCGTTCGGGGCGTCCGTCACTTCAGCAAAGAGATCGTCCATGTTTCAATCAGTCCGTAATCGTGTGTGCGCCTGCGCGTATCAGATATCCGCTTCGACTTCGTTGCCCTTCTCTTCGAGCCACGAACGGCGCGAGGCCGCTTCGCCCTTGCCCATGAGCATCGTCATGCGCGCGACCGTGGACTCGTAGTCGAGGTCGCCGAGCGCGATGGGCGACAGGCGCCGGGTGTCCGGGTTCATCGTCGTGTCCCAGAGCTGCTCGGCGCTCATTTCGCCCAGACCTTTGAAGCGGCTGATGGTCCATTGCGTGTCGCGCACGCCGTCCTTGCGCAGCTTGTCGAGGATCGCTTCGAGCTCGCCTTCGTCGAGCGCATAGAGCTTCTGCGCGGGCTTCTTGCCGCGCGCGGGCGCATCCACACGGAACAGCGGCGGGCGCGCCACGCACACGTGGCCGCGCTCGATGAGCTGCGGGAAATGCTTGAAGAAGAGCGTGAGCAGCAGCACCTGGATGTGCGAGCCGTCGACGTCGGCATCGGAAAGAATACAGATCTTGCCGTAGCGCAGATTCGATAGATCGACCGTCTCGTCGGGGCTGTGCGGATCGACGCCGATCGCCACCGAAATATCGTGCACTTCGTTGTTCGCAAAGAGCCGGTCGCGCTCGGTCTCCCACGTGTTGAGCACCTTGCCGCGCAGCGGCAGGATGGCCTGGTACTCCTTGTCGCGCCCCATCTTCGCCGAACCGCCGGCCGAGTCGCCCTCCACGAGGAAGAGTTCGTTGCGCGCGATGTCGGTCGATTCGCAGTCGGTTAGCTTGCCGGGCAGCACGGCCACGCCCGAGCTCTTGCGCTTCTCGACCTTCTGGCCCGCACGCGTGCGCGCCTGCGCCTGCTTGATGACGAGATCGGCGAGCTTCTTGCCGTGCTCGACGTGCTGGTTGAGCCACAGCTCCAGAGCCGGACGCGAGAACGACGACACGAGCTTGACGGCGTCGCGGCTGTTCAGGCGCTCCTTGATCTGCCCCTGGAACTGCGGGTCGAGCACCTTGGCCGAGAGCACGAACGAGACGCGCGCAAAGACGTCTTCCGGCAAGAGCTTCACGCCTTTCGGCTGGAGATTGTGCAATTCGACGAAGCTCTTCACGGCCTGGAACAGACCGTCGCGCAGGCCGCTTTCGTGCGTGCCGCCCGCCGGCGTGGGGATCAGGTTCACGTACGACTCGCGCGTGAGCGAGCCTTCCTCGCTCCACGCCACGACCCACGCAGCGCCCTCGCCTTCGGCGAAGGTGTCGTCGGTGGTGCGCGCGTCGGCGTAGCGTTCGCCTTCGAACAGCGGAATCAGCAGGTCGGCGCCGCCCATGCCTTCGAGCAGATAGCCGCGCAGGCCGTCTTCGTACTTCCAGCTCTGGCGCTCGCCAGTCTTCTCGATGACGAGTTCGACCTCGACGCCCGGCAGCAGCACGGCCTTCGAGCGCAGCAGACGCTGCAGTTCGCCGAGCGGCAGATTGGGCGAGTCGAAATACTTCGGATCGGCCCACGCGGTCACGCGCGTGCCGCTCTTCTTGTCGTCGCGCGCGGCGTTGCGCGTGGTGAGCTGCCTCGTGACGTTGCCGTCCGAGAAGCCGATTTCGGCGACCTTGCCGTCGCGCCAGACGGTCACGTCGAGGCGCGTCGAAAGCGCGTTGGTGACCGAGACGCCCACGCCGTGCAGGCCGCCCGAGAACGTATAGGCGCCGCCGGCGGCCTTGTCGAACTTGCCGCCCGCGTGCAGGCGCGTGAAGACGATTTCGACGACGGGCACCTTCTCTTCGGGGTGCAGGCCGAACGGAATGCCGCGGCCGTCGTCCTCGACGGAGACGGAATGGTCGGCGTGCAGCGTCACGGTGATGCGGCGGCCGTAGCCGCCGAGCGCTTCGTCCGAGGCGTTGTCGATAACTTCCTGGATGATGTGCAGCGGATTCTCGGTGCGCGTATACATGCCCGGCCGCTGCCGGACGGGCTCGAGGCCCTTGAGCACCTTGATCGACGCTTCGCTATAGCCAGTGTTTCCAGCGTTGGACTTCTTCGTTGACATGGTGATCCACAGGGGGTTGTCCGCGCGCTTGTCCACAGGTCCTGTGGACATCTGCGGGGAAAACGCGTTGAGCGTTCAAAAAAACCGATACGAAACAACGAAGTGAACCGGCTGCGCGCCGCGGTGGCAGGTGCGCTCGCGGCGGCGCAGTGGTTCACGTAGTTGTTCGAATTCGCGAGGTATTGTACTGATTTGGGCTCGCACGGCAATTTGCTTGGGGGTTGGCTGGCCGAACGGATGACTACGGTCCGCCCCTCCGCCTTAAAAAAAAGCGGCCTTTATCAGGCCGCTTTGTCTCGCATCACTTGCGCTTGCTCTCCAGCTCTTCCCACCGCTCCAGCGCGACGAGCAATTGCTCTTCGATCGCTGCGTAGCGCTCGGTGAGCCGCGTGCCTTCGGCCGCGTCCTTCGCAAAGATCGACCCGTCCTCGATCTTCGCGCCGATCGTCTTCTGCTCGGTCTCCAGCGCCTCGATGCGCCTGGGCAGTTCCTCGAGCTCGCGCTGCTCCTTGAACGAAAGCTTCACAGTACGTTGCGCATTGCGGCCCGCTGCGCTCTCCTTGGGAGCGGCAGCCGCAGCAGCCGCTTCTTTCGGCGCGCGCGCCTCGGCAATCTCCTGCGCACGCGTGCTCTGCGTTTGCCAGTCGGTGAAGCCACCCACGTACTCGCGCCACTTGCCCTCGCCCTCGGACGCGATTACCGACGTCACCACGTTGTCGAGGAACGCGCGGTCGTGGGAGACGAGCAGCACGGTGCCGTCGTAGTCGGTGAGCAACTCTTCGAGCAGTTCGAGCGTCGGGATATCGAGGTCGTTGGTCGGTTCGTCGAGCACCAGCACGTTCGCGGGCCGCGCGAACAAACGCGCGAGCAGCAGACGGTTACGCTCGCCGCCCGAAAGCGACTTCACGGGCGAGCGCGCACGTTCGGGCGCGAACAGGAAGTCGCCGAGATAGCTCATGACGTGCTTCTTCGCGCCGTTGATCTCGACCCAGTCGCTGCCGGGGCTGATGGTATCGGCGAGGCTCTTTTCCATGTCGAGCTGCGCGCGCATCTGGTCGAAGTACGCGACCTGCATGTTCGTGCCCACGCGCACCGTACCCTCGTCGGGCTTCAACTCGCCGAGAATCAGCTTCAGCAGCGTGGTCTTGCCCGCGCCGTTCGGACCGACGAAGCCGATCTTGTCGCCGCGCATGACCGTCGACGAGAAGTTATCGACGATCGTGCGGCCGCCGTAGCGCTTGGTCACGTCCGTGAGTTCGGCGACGATCTTGCCGGACTTCTCGCCCTGCGCGACGTCGAGCTTCACATTGCCCTGCACGTTGCGGCGCTCGGCGTGCTCGCTGCGCATCTGCACGAGGCGCGCGATGCGCCCGACGCTGCGCGTGCGCCGCGCTTCCACGCCCTTGCGGATCCACACTTCCTCTTGCGCGAGCAGCTTGTCGAACTTCTCGTTCTCCACGCGCTCGACTTCGAGCTGCTGTGCCTTGCGCTCCTGGTACTGCGAGAAGTTGCCCGGGTACGAAAGCAGCTTGCCGCGATCGAGTTCGACGATGCGCGTGGCCACACGGTCGAGAAACGCGCGGTCGTGGGTGATGAAGAGCAGGCTCGAACGCTGCGCCACGAGCAGTTCCTCGAGCCAGCGGATGCCGTCGAAGTCGAGGTGGTTGGTCGGTTCGTCGAGCAGCAGGATATCGGGCTGCACGACGAGCGCGCGGGCAAGCGCAACGCGCTTTTGCATACCGCCCGAAAGCGCGCCCACGCGGGCGTCGCCTTCGAGGCCGATCTGCGCGAGCGTCGTGGCAACGCGCGTGCGCCAGTTCCAGGCATCGGCATGATCGAGCGACGATTGCAGCGTGTTCATGCGCGCAAGCAGTGCGTCGTGCTCGGCGCCTTCGGGCGTGTCCGCGAGCTGGTGCGCGACCGTGTCGTAGTCGTCGAGCAGCGCGCGCACGTCGGCAAGTCCCGAGGCGACGGTGTCGAACACCGTGGCGTCGGCGTCGAAGTCGGGCTCCTGCGGCACGTAGACGGTCGAAAGATCCTGCTGGCGCGTGACGAGGCCGTCGTCGGGCCTGGCGAGATCGGCGACGATCGTGAGCAGCGACGACTTGCCTGCGCCGTTGCGGCCGATCAGCCCGACGCGCTCGCCGGCTTCGAGCGAAAAGTCCGCGTGGTCGAGCAGCGCGACGTGGCCGAACGCCAGTTGCGCGTCTGTGATGGTGTAAAGCGACATGGATGGAAAGCGATGCGTGCGGTGGACCTGAAGGAGGCATTGTACCGGGCCGCGCAGGTCGGGCCGCGGAGGTCGGGCCGCGCAGGTCGGGCCGCGCAGGTCGGGCCGCGCGGGTCGGGCCTGCGCGTTTAGCTTTCCGTTAGCGCGGCGGCACGCGAGCCGTTTTCCGGTAACATCGCGGGTCGCCCGCGCCGGCCGCCTTGCAGTCAAAGGGCCGCATGACGGGCCGCGCATCGAATCGACTAGACGAAGGACACGCTGTGAGCGAAGTAATCGAGTACAAGAGCTGGGTCTGCCTGATCTGCGGCTGGATCTACAACGAGGAAGAAGGTCTGCCCGACGAAGGCATCGCCGCCGGCACGCGCTTTGCGGAGATTCCCGACGGCTGGCGCTGCCCGTTGTGCGACGTGGGCAAGGCGGAATTCGCCGTCGTCGAGTTCTGATTGCGACGACTCCCTCGAAGCTGCTGAAGCGTCATTTTCGCGCCCGAACGCGTTTGCTATACTCTTGGCCCTGCGCCACGATATCGCTCGGACCCGCAAGGCCGATCCGTTTCGCGCGCCGCTCCGCGCCATGACGGGTCACTTGGGAAACATGGCGATCGAACGGAGCCATGCTCGACCTCGCGCTCCCTGTAGTTCAATGGATAGAACAAGTGCCTCCTAAGCGCTAGATGCAGGTTCGATTCCTGCCAGGGGGACCAGCCGCTCGAGCACCCGAGCCGCGTACGCCGGCCGCGAAGGCCGCAACCGGTCCGCAGATCCCCGTCCCGTCCCTTTCGCGCACTCGCGCACCCTCTTTGCCCAGCAGGTTTTCCATGGACATCAACAAGCAAATCGCCGCCCTCACCGCCTCCGAACTGCAGACGGCAGGAGCGAGCCAGGCCACTGCCATCGCCGTGAGCGTGCTGCTGCGCCACCTCGATTCGCCCGAACTCGCCCGCCAGTTGGGCGCGGCGTTCGAGAACCACCAGGCCGTGATGCTGCAGACGCCCTGGCCCGAGCAGATGCTCAATTCGTTCGAGGCAACGCGGCGTTTCTTCGAAAGCGCGGCCCAAGTGCAAGGCGCGACGCCGCCGGCTGGCGAATAAATGGAATCCGCCCCGTTAATTAGGGGTAATTACCGAGTTAAATATCCCTAAAGTAGGGAAAAATAGTGCCGTAAAGGCCTTCATGGACTCCACGCGTCCCCTCCCCGCCGGTCATATGATGTCGACCCTCATCGATCAGGATATCGCGCACATTCGCCGCGTGATGCCGCTGTCACTCGCCGGCGACTTCGGCGGGCCGATTCTCCCCGCGCTCTACTGGCGCCAGCGCCTGCACCGTCTGCTCGATACCGGCCACGTGAACAAGGGCCAGCTGTGTGAAATCGACAGCCTGCTGCTGATCCTCGACCTGCACGAACTAAACGTCGCCTCGGCCTCCGCAGCCCTGGCGAAGCAGGCAAACGCCGGCCCGCAACACTCCTGACTTCCCCCTGAATTCAACGCTCGCGCGTGCAGGCATTCGCCTGCGCGACGCACGTCCGCGTGTCACGTCGGGAATTCCTGGTGCCGCGGGTCGACCATCGGTCATAATGTCCGCAAAAATACCCTAACGAGGACTCCGTGCTCACGGCCGAACCGAGAGACCTGCTCCAGCAGGCACGCAAGCGTTTCACGCAACAGCAGATCGCCACCCACGTCGGCCGCGACGTGAAGACCGTGCGGCGTTGGGAAAAAGGCGAGACGCCCTGCCCCGCGATGCTCGAAGCCGCACTGCGGGAGTTGCTGCAAGGCGGCGCACACGCCCGTGGCGCAGCGGCGCGCTTTCGCTTCATCGACCTGTTCGCAGGCATCGGCGGCATCCGCAAGGGGTTCGAGGCCCACGGCGGCGAGTGCGTCTTCACGAGCGAATGGAATCCGTTCTCGCGCAAGACCTATCTGGAAAACTACGGCGAGGATCATCCGTTCATCGGCGACATTACGGCCGTGGACGCCGCCGACGTGCCCGATCACGA
This sequence comes from Paraburkholderia sp. CNPSo 3272, assembly GCF_024206495.1. GTDB lineage: Bacteria > Pseudomonadota > Gammaproteobacteria > Burkholderiales > Burkholderiaceae > Paraburkholderia. The sequence goes on from NZ_JAMBPQ010000028.1 coordinate 29,129, forward strand.
CGTCCTGCTCGCGGGCTTTCCGTGCCAGCCGTTCTCGATCGCCGGCGTGAGCAAGAAGAACGCGCTTGGCCGTCCGCACGGCTTTGCCTGCACGACGCAGGGCACGCTGTTCTTCGACGTCGCGCGCATCATCGCCGAGAAGCGGCCCGCCGCCTTCCTGCTCGAGAACGTGAAGAACCTGGTCTCGCACGACCGCGGCCGCACGTTCGACGTGATCCTCCAGGTGCTGCGCGACGAGCTCGGCTATGACGTGCACTACCGCGTGATCGATGGAAGCCATTTCACGCCGCAGCATCGCGAACGCATCATCATCGTCGGTTTTCGCGAGCCGGCGGCGTTCTCGTGGGACGCGCTCGCGCTGCCGGAAGAAGGCCCGCGGCTCGCCTCGATCCTGCACCGCACCGACGGCTGCGAGCCGCTCCTGCCGTGGGACGGCGAGCGCTTTTTCGATCACGGCGCGCGCCGCGTGCAGCCGAAGTACACGCTCACGCCAGGGCTCTGGACCTATCTGCAGCAATACGCCGAGAAGCACCGCGCGGCCGGCAACGGCTTCGGCTACGGCCTCGCGTTTGCCGACAGCGTCACGCGCACGCTTTCTGCGCGCTATCACAAGGACGGCTCGGAGATCCTCGTCTATCAAGGCGAAGGATTGCGCCCGCGCCGCCTCACGCCGCGCGAGTGCGCGCGGCTGATGGGCCTGCCCGACACGTTCCGCATTCCGGTGAGCGACACCCAGGCGTACCGCCAGTTCGGCAACAGCGTGGTGATGCCGGTAATGCGCGAAGTCGCGCGCACGATGATGCCGCATCTCGATGCGTTGCTGGCCACACAGCCCGCAGCACCCCGTGCGCACGCGACGACCCTTCCCCCGGTTGCGCACACAACGCAAACCACGCGCACCACGCGAACCAGGCGCGCCACGGCTGCGGCGACGGCCACGGCGGGAGACCGCTGACCGGCTCGCGCCGCGGCCAACCGAAGCGAGGCGACAGACGATGGTGGACGTCGTCGATACCGCGACCCGCAGCCGGATGATGTCCGGCATACGCGGACGCCACACGAAGCCCGAGAAGCTGATCCGCAGTCTGCTGCACCGGCGCGGCTTCCGCTTTCGCCTGAACGTGCGCGAGCTGCCCGGCCGGCCCGACATCGTGCTGCCGCGCCGGCGCGCCGTGGTGTTCGTGCACGGCTGCTTCTGGCACGGCCACAACTGCGCGCTCTTCAAGTGGCCGCAAACACGCCCCGAGTTCTGGCGCGAGAAGATCGCGCGCAACCGTCTGAACGACGCCAAAGCGCTCGCCGCGCTCGCGGCCCAGGGCTGGCGCGTGGCGGTGATCTGGGAATGCGCTTTGCGTGGCGCGCAGCACGATCCGCAAGCGGTCGTCGAGCGGCTGGCCGGGTGGCTCGAAGACGAGTCGTCCACCTGGTTCGAGGCGCGCTCGTAACACGCCCTCGCGAGGTATCACGCGAAGCGTGAGCGCAAGCCGATGCGCCGCGCATCTAACGCTGCGAAGCTGGCCCTGCCTGTAGAGCCCGCGGTGATAAACTCGATCGACCGGCTGCGCAGCCGCCTTCACGCGTCACACGTGCTGGCGCAACCGTCCCACGATCCCAAGCGAAGGAGACACCCGATGGCTGATTTCCGACTTTGGTCCGATGACTTTCCCAGCAACGGTTTCTTGCCGAAGGCGCAGGAGTTCGACGACCGGGCCTTCGGTGTCGACGGCGACAACGTCTCGCCCGCGCTGCAATGGGACGAACCGCCCGCCGACACGCAGAGCTTCGCGCTCACCGTCTACGATCCGGACGCGCCCACGGGCAGCGGCTTCTGGCACTGGGTCGTGGTGAACATTCCGCCCGACGTGCGCTCGCTCGCCCGCAACGCCGGCAAGGCCGACGGCAGCCTGCTCCCACAGGGCGCTGTGCAGGTGCGCAACGACTACGGCACGGTCGGCTTCGGCGGCGCGGCGCCCCCGCGCGGCGACAAACCCCATCGCTACATCTTCCGCGTGCATGCGCTCAAGGCGGCGCAACTGCCCGTCACGCCGGAGACGACGAACGCGGTGGCGCGTTTCATGACGCATCTGAACGAGGTGGATTCGACCACCTACGTCGGGCTCTATGAACTGAAATAAGCCGCCAGAGAACACCCGAAAACAACATCCAGCCGGCGGCGCACGTCCATCGCGCGCCGCCTCTCCCGTCAATGCCCACGCTTTCCGAACTCCCCGCCGATTCCACCGCCGACATCGAAAACGGCCTGCCCTTCCCGCAGCGTTACTACGCGATCCTCGTGGTCGCGCTCGGCATCACACTCGCCGTGCTAGACGGCGCAATCGCCAACGTCGCGTTGCCGACCATCGCGCGGCACCTTCACGCGAGCGCGGCAAGCTCTATCTGGATCGTCAACGCGTATCAGCTTTCGGTGACCATCTCGCTCCTGCCGCTCGCCTCGCTCGGCGACCGCATCGGCTACAGGCGCGTGTATCTGGCCGGCATGGTGCTGTTCACCGTCGCATCGCTCGGCTGCGCACTGGCAACCACGCTGCCGGAACTCGCCCTCGCACGCATGGTGCAGGGCTTCGGCGGCGCGGGGATCATGAGCGTGAACACCGCGCTCGTACGCATGATCTATCCGCGCGCGCAGCTCGGTCGCGGCGTGGCCATCAACGCGATGGTCGTCGCGATCGCCTCGGCGGTCGGGCCGACGCTCGCCTCGGGCGTGCTCGCCATCGCGACGTGGCCCTGGCTCTTTGCGATCAACGTGCCGATCGGCATCGCCGCGCTCGTGCTGGGCCTGCGCGCGCTGCCCGTGAACGAGCGCCACCCGGCACCGTATGACTATTTGAGCGCAGTGCTCAACGCCATCGTGTTCGGCCTCCTGATCTTCGCCGTCGACGGCCTCGGCCACGGCGAGAGCAATCGCCTCGTGGCGCTCGAATTCGTGGTGGCGATCGTGATCGGCTGGTTCTTCGTGCGCCGCCAGCTCACGCAGGCCGCGCCGCTGTTGCCCGTCGATCTGCTCGCGAACCCGGTGTTCGCGCTGTCGATCAGCACCTCGGTCTGCTCGTTCTGCGCGCAGATGCTCGCCTTCGTCGCACTGCCCTTCATGCTGCAGGAGACCTTCGGTTTCTCGCAGGTCGACACGGGCCTCCTCATGACGCCCTGGCCGCTCGTCATCGTCGGCGCCGCGCCGCTCTCGGGCGCGCTCTCCGACCGCTATCCGGCGGGCATGCTGGGCGGCATCGGACTCGCGCTCTTCGCGCTCGGCCTGCTCTCGCTCGCCACGCTCGGCGCGCATCCCGGCGTCTTCGATATCTGCTGGCGCATGGCGTTGTGCGGCGCGGGCTTCGGCGTGTTCCAGTCGCCCAACAACCGGCAGATCCTCTCCTCCGCGCCGCGCGAGCGCAGCGGCGGCGCGAGCGGCATGCTCGGCACCGCGCGCCTCACTGGGCAGACGCTCGGCGCGGCGCTCGTGGCGCTGATCTTGGGCGTTGCACCGCAACACGGACCGACCGCCGCGCTCTACGTGGCGACGGCCTTCGCCGCCGTCGCGGCAGTGGTCAGCCTGCTGCGCCTGATGCCGGGCACAGCGGCGCACACGCCGGGCTAAGCGCGGCCTAACCCTGCGCGCGCGCAGGCACTAACATGGATTCAGGGCGAGCCGCATTCGCGGCCGCGCCCGGCGAGTCAACCTGCCGGATCCGGCAAAGGGGGCTTCCCATGTCACTGATCGTCGCTGGTCGGTTCACGACCTTTCCCGCCGCCGAAGCCGCCGCCGAAAAGCTCTATGCGGGCGGCTTTCTCGAAGAAGACGTCAATCTGTTCTTCGTCAATCCGCGCGGCCAGCATGCGCGCCACGGCGTCCAGGGGACGGCCATGGGCGCGCCGCCCACGGTCGCCGCAATCCATTCGCATCACACCCGCAATATCATCGCGGGCGCCGTGGCGGGCGCCGTGGTGGGCGTGGTGATTTTCAGCGCGTTCTCGGCAGCGCTGCCTTCAGTCGTGATCGCGGCCGGCGTGGGCGCCTGGATCGGGGCGCGCATCGGCGCGAGCGTGGGGGCGAAAGCGGCTGCGCAGCAGATGTCGGCCCACTACGAGAGGGTGCATCGCGAGATGCGCAGCGACGGCGTGCTGCTCTCGGTGCACGTCTGCTACGAGAACCAGGATCTCGCCGCGCAGTTGCTGCGCGACGGGGGCGCAGCCGATATCGAGTGCGCGTCGGGCCAATGGCACAACGGACACTGGGCCGATTTCGATCCGACCCGTCCGCCGATGCCGTTCGCCGCGCCGCCCGTCAGCGAGCCTGAGCGGGCGCCTCGCGCCGCGTAAAGTCGGGTAACGCCGCGTATCGATAACGCGGACGCAAAAAACGCGGCGGCCCGAAGGCCGCCGCGCGGATCCATTTGCGTCGAGAGTGCGCTAGTTGGCCAGGGGCGGCACGCACGCCGCTTCGCCCCTCACCGATGCCTGACTACGCGCGCGCTGCGCGCTGCGCCTGTTCGGGCGCGCTCGTTTGCACGGAAGCTTTCCCCGCTGGCGCGGCGTTGCGCGCCCGGGCCGTGACAGACGCGGCCGTCGCGACGCTGCGCAGGTCGGCGAGGAACGTATCGCGCCACACCGAAAGATTGTTCTCGCGCAGCGACGCCATCATGTCGTTGTAGCGCGAGACGCGTTCGGCGTGCGGCATCGAGAGCGCGCGCTCGAGCGCCTCGGCCGTCTGGTTCAGGTCGTAGGGATTCACGACCAGCGCGCCTGGCAGTTGCTCGGCCGCGCCCGCGAACTGCGAAAGCACCAGCACGCCGGGATCTTCGGAGTTCTGCGACGCCACGTATTCCTTGGCCACGAGATTCATGCCGTCGCGCAGCGGCGCGACGTATCCCACCTGCGCCTCGCGGAACAGCGCCATCAGCAGGTTGCGCTCGTACTTGCGGTTCAGGTACTGGATCGGTGTCCAGTCGAGCTGTGCGAAACGGCCGTTGATCCGGCCCGCCTCGCCTTCGAGATTACGGCGGATCGTCTGATAGGTCTGCACGTCGGAGCGCGTGGGCGGCGCGATCTGCAGGAGCGAGACGCGGCCATGCCAGCCCGGCCCGTTCTGCAGCAGGCGCTCGAACGCCTGGAAGCGCTCAGCGAGCCCCTTCGAATAATCGAGCCGGTCCACGCTCATGATCAGCTTGCGTCCACGCATGGCTTCGCGCAGGCTGCGCACGGCCTTGCGGTCGGCGAACTGCGACGAGGCTTTGGCAATCGCGTCCGGGTAGATGCCGATGGGGTACGCCCCGACCTTCAGGAAGCGGTCCCACGCGTGGACCATGCCGTCGTCGCTCGCCGTGCCATGACCGCCGCGCTCGATGTAGTCGAGAAACGCCTGGCGGTCGGCGCCGGTCTGGAAGCCGACCACGTCGTAGTGGCACATGAACTTCATGAGTTCTTCGTGCGGCGGCACCGAACGCATGACTTCGGGCACCGGCAGCGGAATGTGCAGGAAGAAGCCGATCGGGTTCTTCACCCCGAGATCGCGCAGGCAGCGCGCGAAGGGAATCAGGTGATAGTCGTGCACCCAGATAATGTCGTCGGGCTGGATGAGCGGCTGCAACTGGCGCGCCAGCGACACGTTCACGCGCAGGTAGCCGCCGTACTCCTGGCGCTCGTAGCGCGCGAGGTCGTTGCGATAGTGGAACGTCGGCCAGAGCGTCGTATTCGAGAAGCCCTTGTAGTACTGGTCATAGTCACGCCTGGTGAGACCCACCGTCGCGTAGGTGACGCTGCCCTGCTGCTCGATGACCGGTGCGCACGGCTCCGCGACGGTCTCGCCGCTCCACCCGAACCACACACCGCCGGTTTCCTTGAGCGCGTCCAATACGCCGACTGCGAGCCCGCCCGCTGCGGGACGGCCCTCCTGGGTCGGCGCAACGCGATTCGATACCACGATCAGTCTGCCCATTGCGGCTCTACCTCCTGTTTCGTTGGGTCCGAAGACAATGCTTCAGGTATGTACGCAAGACGCGTGCCGGTGCAGCGGGGTCCGGAGCAAAAATCATTTCTTGCAGACGACGGCGCGAGCAAATTCCGCGCGGCAAGCACGCACGTGCGGAATACCCCGATGATCTGTCAAGCCAGGAAACGGGCCTGCATACAGCGCGCGGCGACTCGCGGTTCGAAGCGGATCAGGCGTCCTGTTCCGAGCCGAGATCGCGCTGGTACTCGATACCCTCGGCCCGCGCCCCGCCTTGGTTGTGCTCGCCGTCGGGCGGCACGCCAGGCGCCGGGCGATTCTGGCTCGCGGGGTCTGGCGCGTCCGACTGTTGCGGACTGCTTTTCTCTTGCGAATCGCGCGGGCCACGCTTGCCCGTGTAACGTGCGGAGCGGCGCAAGGCAGGATGTCTCATGTCGATGCCTCCAGCGGGAAGGCGGCCACGCGGCTGTGGCGCTTTTTTATAGTCTAGGGTTCGCCGCGTGAATTCGCCGGTAAAAATGGTCGAGCCTTTGTAACTAGTACATAAAAACTATCGGCCGATGGCTCGCGTGGCCGTGCGAGCAGACGCTCACGTGGCGGGCAATGCCCCACCCGAACGATGAAATCGAGAGGACACCGAAGGGTCGAATGGATGCGCCTGCGGCACTTCGCCCGGTTGCGCCGGTGGATCGCCGACGGGGGGCACGTCCGGCTCGCCGGGCTGATCCGGCGGCGGTTCATCGGGCTGCGGGGTATGCGTGAGCCAGGGCTTCACGCGGACGGGATCACTGGTTCTGCAGCTGGGCATCTTTCGCTCCTCATCCTGGACGCGAAACTCACACTGCAAGCGTCGTACCGCCCGTGCGAGCGCGCCATGCGGACGCGCTCGCGCATGCTGCTCAGGCGCCGGCTACGCGCGCGGGCGCATCGCCCTTGCCGGCGGTTTCGTTGCCGTACTCCACTAGACGGTTATAGAGCGTCTTCAGGCTGATGCCGAGGATTTCCGCCGCACGCGTCTTCACGCCGCCGCACTGCTCGAGCGTCGCGAGGATGAGCTGGCGATCGGCGTCGGCGAGCGAGGTGCCGAACGGGATCGTCACCGCCGTGCCGGCAATCGGCTTCGAGAGCGAGATCTGCAGCGGCACCGTCGCCGTGAAATCGCCGTCGTTGCCCGACATGATGTGCGCGCGCTGCACGTAGTTCTTCAGCTCGCGCACGTTGCCGGGCCACGGGTAGGCTGCGAGCATGTCGCGCACCGCCGCGGGAAACTGCTTCTTCGTGCCGTGACGCGCGTTGAGTTCGTCGAGGAACGCCTGGGCGAGCAGCTCGACGTCCTTGCCGCGCTCGCGCAGCGGCGGCAGGCTGATCGGAAACACGTTGAGGCGGTGGTAAAGGTCCAGCCGCAGCTTGCCTTCGGCGACGGCCTGCTCCGGGTCGCGGTTGGTCGCCGCGATCAGGCGCACATCAGTCTCGATTTCCTTGGTCGTGCCCACGCGCATGAACATGCCGGTCTCGAGCACGCGCAGCAGCTTCACCTGCAGTTCGATCGGCATTTCGGTGATTTCGTCGAGGAACAGCGTGCCGCCGTTCGCGCGCTCGAAATAGCCCTTGTGCTGCCGGTCGGCGCCCGTGAACGAGCCGCGCTCGTGACCGAACATCTCGGACTCGATCAGGTTCGGCGAGATCGCGCCGCAGTTCACCGCGAGGAATTCGTGCTTGCGACGCAGGCTCAACTGGTGGATGGTCTGCGCGGCCACTTCCTTGCCGGTGCCCGATTCGCCCACCAGCATGACCGAGGCAGGGGTCGGCGCGACGCGGCTGATCTGGTCGTAGACCTCCTGCATGGTCGGCGAATTGCCGAGCATCAAGCCGAAGCGCCCCATGCGGCGCAACTCGCCGCGCAGCGTGCCGATTTCTGCCTTGAGATCGCCCGCGCGCGGCAAGCGGTTGAGGATCGCCTTGACGCGCTGGAGGTTGATCGGCTTGACCAGGTAATCGATCGCGCCCGACTTGAGCGCATCGACGGCCGTCTCGACCGTCGCGTGCCCGGTGATGACCACGAGTTCAACACCCGAGCGCGGGTCGAGATCCTCGAAAAGGTCGGTGCCACTGCCATCGGGCAGCTTCAGGTCGGTGAAGACCACGTCCGGCGTCTGCCGCACGAGCTGGATGCGCGCCTCTCGCAGGTCGCCTGCCTGCGCGGTGGTGAGCCCATCGTCGCTCACCACGGCCGCCAGCGCCTCGCGGGTTTGCGCATCGTCATCGACAATCAATACATGTGGCATCGCGTCTCGTCAGCCTTGATAGGTGAATGGCTCCAAAGCGCGAGCGCCGCGCCCTTCCCAGGCGCGCCGGACAACGTTGCCCGGCCCCGCGGAAGTCGCGACGCACGTGATTGCGCTGCAGTGGAGTACGAAACGGTCGGACGCACGCCCAACACGGCCAAAGCCTGAATATGCGCGGTTTTGCTACAACTGAGCAACAATAGCGTCAGCCGCGGGCCGCCCGAACCTGGATTGTTGTTGATATGACTATTATAGACTTATTCGAGACAACCGGGCACGGCTCTCGCGTGGCCCCGGCCACCCCGCCGCCTAGCTGTGCGGAAACGGCCATGGCATGCCGGCCGCGCCATTCGCGCCGTTTACGCCATTCGTCGTCCGGCTCTTGACGCCCTGCGCCAGCGAGTCCGGGACGCCAGCGGCCATGGCCATTTCCGGGCCCTGTCCATTGTTGCCCGTGGTATCGGCAAGTGAGCCGCCTTCGCCTTCCCAGCGGCTCAAGTCGCGATAAAAAGATTGCCGTTGCATGCGATGACGCTGCGAGAAACGCCAGGCGAGCATGCCCGCCATGGCCCCAAGCGCGCCGACGGTCACCAGGGTTCCTACCAATCCGTTGCGGTTCTTCGACATATCGCCCTCTCCCAGATACGCCTCGTCAAAGACGGAAGACGCGAGTTGACCCGAATGACATCGCCCGGGCGTGGCGCATTCGCCGCCACCACCACCACCCCTATCCATGCAGACGGCGCCGGGCTTTCCAGGTTCCGCAGCAGGATGCGTGCCACACTCGCTCGCGGGGTACCTGGACACGTCCATTGCCCTGTCAGGCGCGGCAGTGGTTAAATGTTTACGCGTTAACGAGGTGCCAACCTCTAAGACGCAACCTCGCGGCCGTCGGAGCGGCAAGTTCCGCACCTGTCCTGGACGGCCAGCCCCGGATCGCAGGGCCTGTTCGACGATGCGCGCAGAAGCATGCCGATGCGCGCAGAAGCGAGCGCCCCGCACTACCTTTGCAGGACGAACATTCCTATGGCGTCAATCGAGCCGGGCTCGCCCGCCGCCACTAAACGCAACAGCGAAAACAACGGAAATACCGCAGCGGACGCGGATGCGCGCGTCGCGGGATTGCAGTCGTACGGCCTGCTGTACGGCTCGTCGGCCGTCATGCTGGATCTTTATGCGCAGATCGACCGCGTGGCCGTCACCGAGGCGACGGCGCTCATCGTCGGAGAATCGGGCACCGGCAAGGAGCTGATTGCCCGCACGATCCACGCGCACAGCGAACGCCGCGACGGCCCGTTCATCGCGGTCAACTGCGGCGCGATTCCCGACGAGCTGATCGAGGCCGAGTTGTTCGGCCACGAAAAAGGCAGCTTCACGGGCGCCGTGCAGGCGCGCGACGGCCACTTCGAGCACGCGCGCGGCGGCACGCTGTTCCTCGACGAAATCACCGAGATGTCGCTGCTGCATCAGGTGAAGCTGCTGCGCGCGCTCGAAACCGGCGAGTACTTTCCGGTGGGCGGCAACGAGGCGATTCGCGGCGACGTGCGCATCATCGCCGCCACCAACCGCGACCCCGTGACGGCCGTGAAGGAAAACTGCCTGCGCGAAGACTTGATGTACCGGCTCGCGGTGTTTCCGCTGCGCGCGCCGCCGCTGCGCGAACGTGAGCGAGACCGCGAACTGCTCGCGCAGCATTTCCTCACCGAACTGAACAATCAGGAAGGCACGCAAAAGGCGTTCAGCAAACGCGCGCTCGAAACCGTGCGCAACTGGTCGTGGCCCGGCAACGTGCGCGAACTGAAAAACGCCGTGTACCGCGCGTTCATCCTCGCGGAAAAAGTCGTTGAGATCGCGCATCCGCAGTTGGTGCCGCGCGTGAAGAAGCCCGTCACCCAAGGCGACGCCATGAGCGTCTGGATCGGCACACCGCTCGCCGATGCGCAAAAGCAGATCATTCTCGGCACGCTCAAGTATTGCGGCGGCGACAAGCGTCTCGCGGCACGCACGCTCGGCGTGAGCCTCAAGACGCTCTACAACCGGCTAGGCAGCTACGGCGCCGACGACGGCGATACCGAAGCGCCCGCCGACCCCGACGCGAACGAAGCCTGAGTCCCCATCCCCCACCGCCGCGGCACGCCCGTTGCGCGGCGAGGCGCAGCCGCACGGCAGGCTGATCAAAGATCGGCCTGCCGTGCACGCCCTTTTGCAATTCCTTGCACTTTACCTATCCCCGTAAGCAATTCCGTGCTGCACAATCCGCAGCACGTCAAGTAAGCAAAACATGCTGGATATCCGCGCAATGCGGCGCTATCCGGCTAGCGGCAGGAATCATCATGCAAGAACGAAGTGCTCGGGCGCGCGTTGCGCCATCGGTGTCGGCGGCGGTCATGGAAACGGTTGTCGGCGGCCCCCCGCTCCCTCGCTGCAGACGCGTCATATCGCTCACGCTGCTCGCCACGGTAGCGAGTCTCGCGTGCTCGGCCTGCAGCTCGCTCTACTCCGAAGGCGCGCAAACGGGCGCCGGTATCGCCGGCGCGGCGGTCGCCTCGAAAGTGACGAGCAACGCCGCCGTGGCGACCGGCATCGGCCTTGGCGCCGTGGCCGCGGCAAAGGCCGGCGTGCAGTACTCCGAGCGCGTCGTCCATACCAACACCCAAAACAGCATCGCCCACGCCGCGGGCCCGCTCGCAGTCGGCGCGGTCGCGCCGTGGTCGATCACGCACTCGTTCCCGATCGAGGACGACGAGCATGGCCGCGTCACGGTGAGCCGCACGATCAGCAGCGGTGCGCTCGACTGCAAGGAGATCGTGTTCTCCGTCGATCACGAGGCCACGAAGGACAAGCCCGCCTCGAGCGCGTTCTTCGTCGCTTCGGTGTGCCGCGACGGCGACAACTGGAAGTGGGCCTCGGCCGAACCCGCCACCGCCCGTTGGGGTGCGCTGCAATGAACGGCATGAACGCGCGCGCGAAAGGCGTACGGCAGGTTGCGACGGATTCGTCGACGGCTCGCCGCGTGAAGCTCATCGCACTGGCCGCGCTCAGTGCGGGCATCGCGCTCGCGGCGAGCGGGTGCTCGTCGATCGGCGCGGCGAGCGGCGCCGCGGCTGCGGCGGCCACGGGCATCGTCACGGCGAATCCCGCCGTCGGTATCGGCGTCGGCATTGCCGTGCAGGCGGCCACCGACGAAGCCGTCGGCCGCTTCATGAAGAGCATGCACGCGGACCAGCAGGCGCTGATCGCCGAGACGGCCGGCCGCCTGCCCGTGGGTGGCATGGACATCTGGCGCGTCAAGCACGATTTGCCCGTGGAGAACGGCCACGGCCAGGTGCGCGTGACGCGCGCGTTCGCCAACGCCCTCACGCTGTGCAAGGACTTCGTATTCTCGGTGCAGGACGGCGAGAAGGCCGACGCGCCCGAGCAGTGGTTCACCGCGAGCGCCTGTCAGGACCAGTCGGGCTGGAAGTGGGCCACGGCGGAGCCTGCGGTGGAGCGCTGGGGCACGCTGCAATAGCGCGTCTTGTCCGCAAACGAAAAAACGGTCGCCGGGTGAACTCACCCCGCGACCGCTTTTATATGCCCGGCGAACCGCGCGTCGCTCAGGACTCCACGTCTTCGAGACTGAAGATTTCCGACTGGTCGTTATACGAGAAGATCTCGCCATAACGGCCCCAGTCGATCACGGTGTCGAGCGTCTCTTCGGCGGCGCCATCGGAGAGAAAGTCCTCCAGTTCCTGCTCGAAACGCACGCGCGGCGCGCGATGGCCCGGGCGTTCGTTGAGCACCTTCTTGATCCGCGCCGCGAGCGGCACGTGGCGCAGCAGATGTTCGGCGAACATCATCTTGCGCTCCTGCGTGCCGAACTCCGCGAACACGCGCGCGGGCGGCGTGAGCAGCACGTCCCCTTCGCGCACGTCGGCGAAACCGAGGTTCTGCAGCACTTCCGCGATCGGGAACAGGTCGTCCACTTCCAGATGCAGCGAGCGCGCAATTTCGGGCATGTCGGCGCGGCCGTGATACGGCGCCATCGCGAGCGTTTCGATCAGACCGGCCATCAGGTTGGTCGACACGCGCGGCAGCCAGCTGCCGAGTTCGAGGCCCTTCTTGGTGGTCTCGTCGGTCTGGCGCGCGGTCATCTTCGCGTAGATGTCGTCCACGAGCTTGCGGAATACCGGGTCGAGACGGTTGCGCGGATGCTTGAACGGCACCTTGATCTCGGCCACCACGCGCCCCGGGTTCGACGACAGCACCAGAATGCGGTCGCACATGAACACCGCTTCCTCGATGTTGTGCGTGACGATCAGCACCGACTTGATCGGCAAGCGGCCTTGCGTCCACAGGTCGAGCAGGTCGGTACGCAGCGTTTCGGCGGTCAGCACGTCGAGTGCCGAGAACGGCTCGTCCATCAGCATCAGCATCGGGTCGACGACGAGCGCGCGCGCGAAACCCACGCGCTGGCGCATGCCGCCCGAAAGCTCGCGCGGATAGGCGTTTTCGAAGCCATCCAGACCGATCAGGTCGATGGCCGCCAGCGCCCGTTCGCGGCGCTCGCGCGCGCCCACGCCCTGCGCTTCGAGGCCCGCTTCCACGTTCTGCAGCACCGTGAGCCACGGGAACAGCGCGAAGGTCTGGAACACCATCGCCACGCCTTCGGCGGGCCCATCGAGCGGCTTGCCGCGCCAGGTGACGTCGCCCGACGTGGGCGAGATCAGGCCCGCGATGATGCGCAGCAGCGTGGACTTGCCCGAGCCCGAGCGGCCCAGCAGCCCGACGATCTCGCCCTCGCGCAGCTGGAGATTGGCGTCGTCGAGCACGAGCAGCTCGCCCTGGTTCTTTTTGAAGCCCCGGCACACGTCCTTCACGTTCAGAATTTCTTCGCCGACGCGCGGCGGGTTCGGGGCCGTCTGCACGTCGCCGTGCGCGGCGCTCAGCGTCTTGGGGTTTTGCATCGCGTTACCTTCGATCATTCGTTGTTCGATCAGTCGAGCCGCAGACGGGACTCGGCGTACGTGTACAGCGGGCGCCACAAGAGGCGGTTGAACAGCGTGACGAAGAGTGACATCACGGCAATGCCGAGAATGATCTTCGGGTAATCGCCGGCCGCCGTTGTCTGCGCGATGTAGGCGCCGAGGCCATGCGCGACGACCTTCGTATCGCCCCACTGCACGAATTCCGCGACGATACTCGCATTCCACGCGCCGCCCGAAGCCGTGATGGCGCCCGTCACGTAATACGGGAAAATGCCCGGCAGCATAGCCTGACGCCACCACTGCCAGCCACGAATGCGGAAGTTCTTCGCCGCTTCCTTGTAGTCGTTCGGATAGGCGCTGGCCCCCGCGATCACGTTGAACAGGATATACCACTGGGTGCCGAGCACGATCAGCGGCGACAGCCAGATGTCCGGGTTGAGGTGAAAGCGCACGATCACGATAACGAACACCGGGAACAGCAGGTTCGCCGGGAACGCCGCGAGGAACTGCGCGAGCGGCTGCACCTTCTCGGCGAGCGCCGGGCGCAGGCCGATCAGCACGCCGAGCGGCACCCAGATCACCGAAGCGATGGCGATCAACAGCAGCACGCGAAAGAGCGTGATGAAGCCGAGACCGAGCACGTGCCACACTTCGTCGAGCGTCACGCCCGTGCGTACGAAGGCCACCACGCGCCACGCCACGAACACGGTCAATGCGATGACGAGCACGGCCCACACGGCGTCGCCGATGCGTGCGCGCAAGCCGGTGCGGCCGCGCGCCACGGGTGCCGCGAACGTCACGTTCGGAAACGACGGCAGCTTGATCGGCATGCGCGCAGCCTTGGCGAAGAGCCAGCCCATCGGCACGAGCAGCTGATGAATGAGATGGGTGCGCCGGATCAGGTCGAGCAGCCACGATTCGGGGGCGTCGCCCGAGCTCGTGTTCTCCATGCGGAACTTGTCGGCCCATGCGACGAGCGGGCGGAACAGGAACTGGTCGTAGGCGAGAATCACCACAATCATCGCGAGAATCACCCAGCCCACGGCATGCAGGTTCTTTTCCGCGATCGCCTGGGCCAGATACGCGCCGACACCCGGCAGCGTGATCGTGTTGTTGCCCACCGTGATCGCTTCGGAGGCCACCACGAAGAACCAGCCGCCCGACATCGACATCATCATGTTCCAGATGAGGCCAGGCATCGAGAACGGCACCTCGAGCTTCCAGAAGCGCTGCCACGCGGTCAGGTGGAACCCTCGCGAGACTTCGTCCAGATCGCGCGGCACCGTGCGCAGCGACTGGTAGAAGCTGAAGGTCATGTTCCAGGCCTGGCTCGTGAAGATCGCGAAGATCGCCGCGAGTTCAGCACCGAGCACGCGCGAGGGAAACAGCGCGAGAAAGAACGTCACCGTAAACGAGATGTAGCCGAGCACCGGCACCGACTGCAGGATGTCGAGAATCGGCACGAGCACCTGGCCCGCGCGGCGGCTCTTCGCCGCGAGCGTGCCGTACACGAGCGTGAAGATGAGCGACGCCACCATCGCCGCGAGCATGCGCAGCGTGGTGCGCATGGCGTACTCGGGCAGATTGGCAGGATCGAGCGAGATGACCTGGGTCTTGAGCGTCGAGATGGGCGCCATCGTTTCGTGAAAGCCCACGGCCGCCATCGCGATCAGGCCGATCATCAGCGGGAACGCCACGAAGTCCCAGCGGTTCGGCAGCACGCGCCACGCCGAGGCGTTGGCCGTGCGGTTCAGGTTGAAGCTGAACTCCATTCAGACGCCCTCCGCGCCGGGTTTCAGAAAGGCGGACGACATCGCGTCCGTGCCGCCGGACAGGCGTGGCACTTGCTGCGGAGATGGCGGATCGACAAAGACAAGGCGCATGGACTCAGAATTTCGTTGGCGTTGATGACACGGCGACGATGCCGCGGTGGTACACACCGCCCGCGCCGCAGTTGCGGCTGGCGGCTGGCGGCTGGGCTTGCCTCGACTGAAACGGCACGACACTACTACAACCTTCATGACACTCACAACCGCGCCCGGCATTGCGCGAAAGCCAGAGCACGCGGGCTTTCGCGGCGCTTTCGCCGGCCTTCGGGGGAGCTTCCAGAACGCGTCCGCGAACGGCTCGTGCACGTCATCGTGATGACGCATCGATGACGCCTTGATGACACGGCGACGCCGCGTCTTCCGCCACTCCTGCCTCATTCAGGCCGCCGACGCCAGTGGGCGTCGCTTGCGCGCCACACGCTGGCTCACGCGAAAAGTCCGCGCACGACACCGCTATGACCACGCGTGCGTCCCTTGCACCGCGGTCATCGCCGCGTATCGCCGTGCTGACGGGATGCGGCTTGCATGTTGGCGATCCACGCTCGCACCGCCGCCCGCTCGCGCCGCCTCGCAACGCCGCGCCGACGCTTCGAGAGCGGGCTCGCCAGCCCCCGTTCGAGGGGTAAAATCGACACGCTCCGTCGGTGGCGCACCGGCGCCCCCGGGCGCCGATCCCACGCCTCAATACCACTCACGAACCAGAAGGCCGATGAACAGGAGACTCTTGCGTCAGGCAGCCGGACCCCTCGGGGTCGTGGTGGTCACGCTCGTCTGCTGGGCGGCGGCCGGCTGGCTCGCCGACCGCATGGTCCGCCAGGAGTTCGAGGCCGCCCTCGCCGCACAGCGCCAGATGATGCGCTCGGTCGTGGACAACATGGCCGAAGTGATCGCCAGCGACCTCGCCATGTCGCGCGCCATTCCGGCGACGATGGCCGAGACCCGCGTCGTCCAGCAGGCGCTTACCGGGGCCGCGCATTATGCCGCGTCGAGCGATGCGACGGAACTGGCGCGGCGCAAGGAGCTGCAGGGCGTGCCGGCGCTCGCCGGAATCGACCGCTTTCTCCACGACGCCCAAGGCTTCTCCGGGCTCGATGCGATCTGGCTCGTCAACGCGAACGGCATCTGCATCGCGTCGAGCAATGCGCTCGAAAAAATCTCCTACGTCGGCGTGGACATGCGTCCACGCGCGTATCTGAACGACACGCTGCTCGGGGCGTTCTCCGAAGCCTACGGCGTGGGCACGGCAAGCGGCGAGCCCGGCATTTTCGTCGCCGCGCCCGCCTATGACGACGGCCTGCTGGTCGGCGCCGTGGTCGCGAAGGTCAGCATCGCGCGGCTGCGCCACTGGGTGACCCGCCCGGGCACATTCGTCGCCGACGACAACGGCGTCATCATCATGGCCCATGACAGCGCGCTAGAAGGACGCGCCTTGCCGGGCTCGCGCGTCGCCGAGATGAACGCGGTGGACCGCGTGAACACCTATCTGCGCGAACACTTCGCGCCGCTCGAGCTGCGCTCGGCATCGAAAACCGCGTTAAGCGAGGCGCCGTGGATCCCGCGCGCCGACGCCGCGCAAATGATCGCCTTGCCGGACCAACGCGCGCCTGCCCTCTACGAACAGCGAGGCGGCCTGAACTCCGGGCTTTCGGCGCATCTCGTCGATCCGGTCAATGCGTGGTCCGAGCTGATCGCCAACCACCGGCGCGACCGGCTCCTCATTTTCCTCACACTCGCGGGCACCGCGGCGCTCGCGGCGGTGATCTCCGTCTCGTGGGTGCGCGAGCGGCGTCTGCACCATGCGAGCCGCGATCTCGCCGGGCAGTTGCAGGCCGCGAACTCCCTGCTCGCCGCCGAGGCGCGCCACGACGCGCTGACTGGCGCTCTCTCCCGGCGCTACTTCCTCGACCTGCTGCGCCGCGAGATCGACACGGCCTACGAGGCAGGCAAACCGCTGTGCATGGCGATTGCCGACCTCGACTACTTCAAGCAGATCAACGACCGCTTCGGACACCCGGCGGGCGACCGGGCGCTACAGCATTTCGTGGAGACCTGCCGTGCCGAACTGCGCGCCGACGACGCCGTCGGCCGTCTGGGCGGCGAGGAGTTCGGCATCCTGCTGCCCGCGACTTCGCTCACCACGGGTCTCGCCGTGCTCGACCGTCTGCGCGAGCAGGTGGGCAAACGCGTTTGCATGGAGCTGCCGGAGGAGGCGAGCGTGAGCGTGAGCATCGGCGTGACCGAACTTGCGGCCGCGCAGGATCAGCCCGAGCGTCTGATGAGCCGCGCCGACCTCGCGCTCTATATGGCGAAGGCGGCGGGGCGCGACCGTTGCGAGGCCATGACGGCCGAGGGCGTCGTGCCGCCGCGCGCCGCGGCGCCGACCTGGTGAGTGCGCAACGAGCCTGCGCGACCAGTGAAGCGATGGATGCCCGTATCAGGTGCGGGGCTCGCCCGGCTCAGCCGGCGAGGCGCGGTATCATGGGATGAACGGTGTGCGCCAGGACATACGGTGCGCATGAGTCAAACCGCGCCACTTCGGTGTTCCGCACAAATATGGAGGCATGCATGAAGGGAAATCTGGTCATTGTCTGCCGCGATCAGGATGCGCTCGCGTTCGACCAGTTGATGGTCGAATACGGCGCGTTCCAGACGCGCCTGTCATCGACCGCGTGGTACCTGAAACTCGACGCCACGCCCGAGCTGATTCAGGAAGAGATTCTTGCCCGCCTCGGCAAGTACACCACGCACTACATCTTCGAGGCCGGCACCGTGACCTACAACACGGTGGACAGCGAGGCCGCCGCCGCGCTCGACACGCTCTTCACGGCCTGAGCGGCTGCGACCGGTCTGACCTGGCTGAATCTGGCGTCGCTCTGGCGGCGCCTTCGGGGCGAACATCCGGTCCAACCCGGTCACTACCAGAGCGATACCAGGTCAAGCCCATCCGGCCACGCCCCACCCGTTCGGTGCGGGCTCCCGCCAAACCATTCCAACGCGACTTACCAGATCTGCGCCGCTTCGGCGACGGTGCGCTCCACCACGTCGAACGCAAACGTCATACGCACCGCGAGCCCGCCGCTCTCGCCGTTGCCGATCGATAGCTCGCCCCCCGCGCGGCGCACGAGCCGCTCGACGATCGCAAGGCCGAGGCCGCTGTGGCCGTTGCCGCCGCGCGCAGGGTCGAGGCGTACGAACGGCCGGCTCGCCTGCGTCAGATCCTGGGCGGGGATCCCCTTGCCGTGGTCGCGCACGGTGAGCGAGAAGCCCGTTGAACCGCGCTCGCTCTCGATTACGACGGGCGGTGCGCCATATGCATGCGCGTTGTCGAGCAGGTTCGAGACCACGCGCTCGAGCGTGGCCGCGGGCAGACGAAACTCGGGCCCCGCGCGCAGACGCGTCTCAATCGCAATCGTCTCGCCGCCTGCAGTGCGGTGGTTGCCCGCGATGCGCTCGCACTGGTCGTCGACCTCGACGGGCTCGCTGCGATCGGCGCCGTCGTGCGCAAATACGAGGAACTGGTCGACGATGTGCGCCATCGACTCGACGTCGCGCACCACGCCGTCGCGCACCTTTTGCTCGTCCATCATTTCTGCGCGCAGGCGCAGCCGGGCAAGCGGCGTCTTGAGATCGTGCGCCACGCCCGCCAGCATGACGGCGCGGTCTTTCTCCGTGCGCTCGACTTCCTTGACCATCTGATTGAAGCCCAGCGTGAGCTGACGCAGCTCGCGCGGCCCGCGTTCGGGCACGGGCGGCACGGGCTCGCCGCGGCCAAAGCGCCCCACGGCTTGCGCGAGCGCGCTCAGCGGCTGCTGCAGCATCCAAGCGGCCACGAGCGCGGCGATCACGGCGGTGGCGAAAATGGTGATGACCCAGGGCAGAAACTTGTCGAGCGGCCGCATGATGCGCAGCGGCTGGCCCGGCAGGACGATCCAGCGGGCGTCCTGCGGCCCGCGCACCCAAAGCGTGGGTGGCCCGCCGGGCGGTCCGACGCGCACGTCGGTGCCGGGCGGCATGCGTTCGCGCACGTCGTCGATGAAACGGCGCAGCGGCTCGGGCATGCGGGCGGTGACCGGCGGCACGGCGGGACTCGCCGGATCGACGAGTTGCACGCGCGAAGGCAGCGGCTGGTCGGGCTCGCGCTCGACGTGCTGGCGCACCGCGTCGACAAGGAAGGTCGCTTCCTCGACGGCGTAGCGCGTTTGCATCTGATTGTGTTCGACGCGCATGAGCGTGAACCAGGCGACGTGCGACACCAGCAGAACGCCGATGAAGATGACCGCGAGGCGCCCGAACAGCGAATCAACCGGCCGGCGCATGGTTGCCCTGCTCTCCGTCGGGAACGAACACGTAGCCGCGTCCGCGCACGGTCTGAATGAAGCGCGGCGTGGACGGGTCGCTTTCGAGAATGCGTCGCAGACGCCACACCTGCACGTCGATGCCGCGGTCGGTGCCGTCGTATTCGGGACCGTGCAGCAATTCCAGCAGGCGCTCGCGCGTGAGCGTGCGCATGGGGTGGTTCACGAAAATCTTCAGGAGCGCGAACTCGCTGCCCGACAGCATGATGGGCTTGCCTTCCTGCTGCAGCGTGCGCGACTGGAAGTCGAGCGTGAAGCGGCCGAACGCGTACGGCTCGCGCTGCTCGGGCGCGGCAGCCGAAGGCACCGTGCGGCGCCGGCGCAGCACGGCCTGCACGCGCGCGAGCAGCTCGCGCGGGTTGAACGGCTTGCCGAGGTAGTCGTCCGCGCCGAGCTCGAGGCCGACGATGCGGTCCACGTCGTCCGCGCGCGCCGTCAGCATGATCACGGGGATGTCGTCGCCGGCTGCGCGCAGCTTGCGCAGCGCGGTCAGGCCGTCCACGCCCGGCATCATCAGGTCGAGCACGATAAGGTCCGGGCGCTCGCGCTCGAGCCGCCGCTCCAGCGAGCCGGCGTCGTGCAGCACCGAGACTTCCATGCCTTGGCGCGCGAGATAGTCGCGCAGCAGGTCGCGTAGTTCGAGGTCGTCGTCGACGACAAGGATTTGAGTAGCCATGGGATGAAGTGTAACGCGCGCGCACGGGCCGTTTGCTTACAGCTCTTCCAGCTGGGTTACGAGGTGTTACCGCGAAAGGCGCGTGTAATGTCGCGTAATCTCGACGCCCCGCCGCGTAACACGCGCTGGCTGCCCGGTCGATACGCTAGGGACACCGGTTGCGAGCGCCACCACTTTCCGAAAGCGCCGCGCCAGACCGGATAAAACCCTCATGGATTTGTCAGGAGCATCACCATGTACAAGACGACTTCGCGCCTTCTCGCCATCGCCGCTGCCTCGCTCGCGCTCACCGTGGGCGCCACCGCCGCCAACGCCCAGACTCCGCCGCCGCCGGGCGGTCCCGGCATGATGCACGGCGATCCGGGCATGCATGGCGGCCCCGGCATGCACGGCGACTTCATGCTCGGCTTCAACAAGCTGCACGACAAGCTGAATCTGAACGCCGCGCAGGAAAAGCAATGGCAGGCCGCGCTCGACACGATGAAGCAGAACGGTCAGGCCATGCGCAAGAATCATGAACAGATGAAGCAGCAGTTCGATTCGATGAAGAACCAGCCGATCCTCGACCTGAACGCCATGCACACGGCACACGAGCAGGTCGAGCAGCAGAACCAGCAGCTGCGCGAGCAAACCTCGCAAGCGTGGCTCGCCTTCTACAACGGCCTGAACGACCAGCAGAAGACGACCGTGAGCACGGCGATCAAGGAACGCTTCGCGAAGATGGAGCAGCGCCACGAGCAGATGCGCGAGCGCTGGGAGCAGCACCACAAGGGCGGCGCTTCGGCACCGGCTGCGCAGCAGTAGTCGCCCAACGCACGCGCGAAAGCGCGACAAAGCGCCGCGGGGAGTCACACCCCGCGGCGCTTTTTTCATGACTCGGGCGGTTGCCGGCCTTGCCGCCGGTCAAAGGCTCAGGCGAGATCGAACAGCAGCACTTCTGCCGCTGCGCCCTTCGCGAGCGCGACGCCCGCCTCGGCCTCGATCATCGCGGCATCGCCGGCTTCGAGGCGCTGACCGTTCACGTCCAGCGCGCCGCGCGCCACATGCAGATAGACGCGCCGCCCGGCGGGCACCTCATACTCGACGCGTTCCTCGCCGTCGACCAGAGCCGCATAGATCGAGGCATCCGACTGCACGGTCACCGAGCCGTCGCGCCCGTCGGGCGAGGCGACGAGGCGCAGCCGCCCGCGCTTGTCGGCGTCGTCGAAGCGCTTTTCCTCGTAGCCGGGCGCCCCGCCCCGCTCGCGCGGCAGCAGCCAGATCTGCAGCAGGTGCGCTTGCTCTTCCTTCGAGCCGTTGAACTCGCTGTGCATCACGCCGGTGCCGGCGCTCATGCGCTGCACGTCGCCGGGGCGGATGGTCGAGCCGTTGCCCATGCTGTCGCGGTGTGCGAGCGCGCCGGAAAGCACATAGGTCACGATCTCCATGTCGCGGTGGCCGTGGGCGCCGAAGCCCTGGCCGCCCGCGATACGGTCGTCGTTGAGCACCCGCAGCGCACCGTAGTGCATATGCGCTTCATCAAAATAGTCGGCAAACGAAAAGCTGTGGTACGAGTCGAGCCAGCCGTGGTTGGCGTGGCCGCGTTCGTCGGCGCGTCGGATGGTCAGCATGGCAATCTCCGGTCAATCATGTCGATGTCAGAAGGTAAGGGCGACGGCCCGCTTGCACAATCCGCAGCCGCGCACCGCATCGTTTCGCCAGCAACATCAATGGACTGCGCTGCCAGCGTCGCTCTACGTCAGAGCCGCACTCACTCCGGCTTCGGGTAAAATACCGCGCTTTTCGGCCAGCGTGAGCCTGATGGCCCCGGGGTGGACACTCCATGGCGATTACCCCGCCCCGCCAGCGTGCGCTGCCGCCGGGGCCGGAGTGCGTCGCGCTTTCCGACCCGCATTTTTGATCGCCTAGAATGGCGGCCAACGGCCACGAGCCAGTCCGCCTTGCGTCGGCCGCGCGCCTTACCGCGCCGCGCCACCCGTATCAGTCGTGCATGGGACGGAGTCAGTGCAAAAAAAGCACTCGCTCCGGCTCGACAGGAGAATGATGAAGAAGTTTGCAGTGTGCGTGGCGCTCGCCCTGATCGCGGGCAGCGCCGCCGCCAAAGAGTGGAAAACCGTGCGCATCGGCGTGGACGCCAGCTATGCGCCGTTCGAATCCAAAGCGCCGAACGGACAGATCGTCGGCTTCGATGTCGACCTCACAAAAGCCCTGTGCGCGCGCATGAACGTGAAGTGCGTCTGGGTCGAGAACGACCTCGACGGCATTATTCCCGCGCTCAAGGCCCGCAAGTTCGACGCGATCGTGTCGTCGCTGACCATCACGCCGCAGCGCGCCCAGAGAATCGACTACTCAGCGAAGATGTTCGATGCGCCCGCACGCATGCTCGCGCGCACGGGCTCGCCGCTTCTGCCCACGCCGGCTTCGCTAAAGGGCAAGAACGTGGGCGTCGAGCAGGGCTCGACCCAGGAAGCGTACGCCAAGGCGCACTGGGCGCCGCAGGGCGTGAACGTGATCTCGTATCAGAATCAGGACCAGGTCTACCAGGATCTGATTGCCGGGCGTCTCGACGCCACGCTGCAAGACGAGGTCCAGGCGGATTTCGGCTTCCTGAAGACGCCGCGCGGCAAGGGCTTCGCGTGGGCGGGCCCGGAAGTGGAAGACCCGGCGACGATCGGCGACGGAACCGCGATCGGCCTGCGCAAGGACGACGCCGACCTGAAGGCGAAGTTCAACACGGCGCTGGCCGCGATTCACGCCGACGGCACGTTCGACAAGATCGCGAAGCACTACTTCGACTTCGATATCTACAAAGGCAAGTGAACGGGAAAGCACACGCAGGTAAATAAACAACGAGACACCACCGCTCGCGTCTCGCGCCGCGACACATCAAAAGCCCGGGGGCTCCCCGATAGACCGCCACCGGGCTTCGTATACAGTCACAGGCGCGCTCACGAGCGCAATCGCATCGCCGCGCGCGACCAGGCTAAAACCCGCGCGGCCATGAACGGATTTGAACCGCGGCAGACAAGCGCCGCGCCTTTCGCGGTGTGAGAAGCGCACCGTCAAGGACTTGCCCATGTTTCTTCAAGGCTACGGCCCGCTGATCCTCGCCGGCACCTGGCAGACCGTCAAGCTCGCCGTGCTGTCGCTCGCGCTCTCGTTCGTGCTCGGGCTGATCGGCGCGGCGGCAAAGCTCTCCAAAAACCGCGTCGCGCACGGCGCGGGCACCCTCTATACCACGCTCATTCGCGGCGTGCCCGATCTCGTGCTCATGCTGCTGCTCTTCTACAGCATCCAGATCTGGCTGAACAACCTCACCGACATGCTCGGCTGGGATCAGATCGACATCGACCCGTTCCTCGCGGGCGTGGTCGTGCTCGGCTTCATCTACGGCGCGTACTTCACCGAGACGTTCCGCGGCGCGTTCCTCGCCGTGCCGCGCGGCCAGCTCGAAGCGGGCCACGCCTACGGCATGACGGGCTGGCAGGTGTTCACGCGCATCATGTTCCCGCAGATGATGCGCTTCGCGCTGCCCGGCATCGGCAACAACTGGCAGGTGCTCGTGAAGTCCACGGCGCTCGTCTCGATCATCGGCCTCGCCGACGTCGTGAAGGCGAGCCAGGACGCCGGCAAGGGCACGCTGCGTTTTTTCTTCTTCACGCTGCTCGCCGGCGCGATCTATCTCGTCATCACCACGGTCTCCAACTTCGTGCTGATGTATCTCGACAAGCGCTACTCCACCGGTGTGCGCAAGGCGGATCTCTGAATCGCGCGAGGCCAAGACCATGCAAGACTTCGTCCAACTGATCCAGCAATACTGGCGCAACTACCTCTTTTCCGACGGCTACCATTTCAGCGGCGTGGCCATCACGCTGTGGCTGCTCGTCATCTCGATCGGGCTCGGCTTCTGCCTTTCGGTGCCGCTCGCCGTGGCCCGCGTGTCGAAGAGGAAATGGCTCGCCGGCCTCGTGTGGCTCTACACGTACATCTTCCGCGGCACGCCGCTCTACGTGCAGCTGCTGCTGTGCTACACGGGTCTCTACAGCCTCGAGATCGTGCGCAACCACGAACTGACGAGCGCGTTCTTCCGAAGCGGCATGAACTGCACGCTGCTTGCGTTCACGCTCAACACCTGCGCGTACACCACCGAAATCTTCGCGGGCGCGATCAAGGCGACACCCTACGGCGAGATCGAGGCCGCGCGCGCGTACGGCATGTCGCAATTCACGCTGTATCGCCGCGTGATCCTGCCTTCGGCGCTGCGCCGCGCCCTGCCCTACTACAGCAACGAAGTCATTCTGATGCTGCACGCAACGACCGTCGCCTTCACGGCCACCGTGCCGGACATCCTGAAGATCGCGCGCGACGTGAACTCGGCCACGTATCAGTCGTTCGGCGCTTTCGGCATCGCCGCGCTGTTGTACCTGATCATTTCTTTCACGCTCGTGTGGCTGTTCCGCCGCGCGGAGCGCCGCTGGCTCGCATACCTGCGACCGCAAGGCAAGTGAGCCCGCGAGGGCGTGTTTAAAGGTCAATTGATGAATTCCCAGAAGCAGAAGCTGTTCGTCGACTCCATCCACAAGAAGTACGGCGACAACGAAGTCCTCAAGGGCGTGTCCCTGAAAGCCAATGCCGGCGACGTAATCAGCGTGATCGGCTCGTCCGGGTCGGGCAAGAGCACGATGCTGCGTTGCATCAACTTCCTGGAGCAGCCCAACGATGGGCGCATCGTGGTGGACGGCGAGGAAGTCGCTACGCGCGCGGACAAGCGCACGGGCGCCCTGCACCCCGCCGACGCGAAGCAGCTCCAGCGCGTGCGCACCAAGCTCGCCATGGTGTTCCAGCACTTCAATCTCTGGTCGCACATGTCGGTGCTCGAGAACGTGATCGAGGCGCCCGTGCACGTGCTGGGCTTGCCGCGCAAGGAAGCCGAAGAGCGCGCGCGCACCTACCTGGAGAAGGTCGGTCTCGCGCCGCGCGTGGAGAAGCAATACCCCTCGCACCTCTCGGGCGGTCAGCAGCAGCGTGTAGCGATTGCCCGCGCGCTCGCCATGCACCCCGACGTCATGCTGTTCGACGAGCCGACCTCGGCGCTAGACCCCGAACTCGTGGGCGAAGTGCTCAAGGTCATGCAGAAGCTCGCCGAGGAAGGCCGCACGATGATCGTGGTCACCCACGAAATGGGTTTCGCGCGCAACGTTTCGAACCACGTCATGTTCCTGCACAAGGGACTCGTGGAAGAGGAAGGTAAGCCTGCCGAGGTCTTCGCCAATCCGAAAAGCGAGCGCCTGCGCCAGTTCCTTTCGGGCAGCCTCAAGTAAGACGACTCAGAGAGTCGCCGCCTTCCGGCGATGTAGTCAAAGTAGTTTTACAAGGCGCTTACAGCGCCTTTTCTTTTTTGGTCTTTTACCCCCGAAAAGCCGTCCGTTTAAACCTCAAAAACGGCGTTTTTTGCATTACTCCTTGTGAAATCCTTCGTCAATAGTGGCAATCCTGAACTCGGCCATTCGATTGACGTGAGTCCCTTGTCCCATAAGGCTTTCGACCTGGTCGCAGCACCTCGCTGACCACCATCCAGGAAGACCATATTGCAATTTGACGACATCCCAGGGTGCGAGCGCGAATTAGTTCGCCAGCGCGGACCTTTTTTGCTAAATTAGTAACCAAAGTAGCAAAACAAAGTTCATTAAAAGTAGTTTCACTTCAAAAAGAACGGGAGATGCCAGTCAACCAGGGGATCTGCAAGACGACCCAGCCCGGGTCATGCAGCGGCACCAGCCCGTACGCCGGTCCTCGGGGTAATTCTCCCTTACGCGACGATTTCTGTTCGCGGCGCCGCCAAGCGCACGGACGTCTTTCGCAGTACTAAGGTTGACTCTTTGACAGGGTATGGAGGAGAAGATGAAGAAAGCTTTGCTCGCCGCAGCATTGATGTCGGCTGGCGTGATCGCGCATGCACAAAGCAGCGTCACGCTCTACGGCCGCCTGGACATGGGTGTGGCGTATATGAACGGCATTGGTGCAGGCACCGGCGCAAACGGTCAAGCCACCCACGGTTCCAGCCAAGTTCAGCTCGAAAGCGGCTACTGGGGCACCAGCCTCTGGGGCATGAAGGGCGTTGAGGACATCGGTGGCGGCAACAAGGTTCTGTTCCACCTGGAAGGCAGCTTCAGCACTGCGAACGGCTCGCTCGGCTCGGCCGGCTCGCTCTGGAATCGCTGGGCGACCGTCGGTGTAGCGAACGATCAGTTCGGTACGCTGCTCGCTGGCCGCATGCTGTTCATCTCCAACGGCATTTGGGACTTCGATCCGTTCGGTCAGTCGAACTGGTCGTCGGCTTCGATGGTCCGTGGCCGCAACTGGCCGCAATCGAGCAACAACATTTCGTACCAGTCGCCGAACTGGATGGGCTTCGACGTGTACGGCCAGTACGCGTTCTCGAACGCGACGAACTGGAACGGCAACGGCTCGACGAGCCAGGGTCGCGAAGCTGGCCTGCAGCTGACCTACACGAGCTCGCTGTTCCAGATCCGCGGTCTGTATGACGAAATCCGCAATCCGGACAACGGCCAGCTGGGCGGCCTCTATGCCAACAACGGCCTCGATGGCAGCAAGATCCCCACCGGCGCGACTCAGGCAAACGGCAACGGCGTGTTCGCGTACTCGCGTGACTACATGGCGATGTTCAACCTGTTCCTCGGCGCATTCAAGGTTCAGGGCGGCTACGAAGCCATCCGTTCGTCGGGCATGAACCCGGGCATCATCGGTCAGCCGACGACGCTCGACCACGAGTGGGGCGGTGTGACGTGGCAAATGACGCCGGCTGCAGCGCTGATCGCCGCGGTCTACCACGTCAATGCGAACAACGGCGGCGGCAACGCCACGCTGTACACGGTTGGCGGTTCGTACAACCTGTCCAAGCGCACGCTGCTCGACATCCAGGCTGGCACGGTGCAGAACAGCAAGACGGCCAACTTCGGCCTGAACGCCAACAACTTCGGTACGGCTGCTGCAACGGGCAACCCGCTGCCGGGTCACAGCCAGGTTGGCGTGTACGCAGGTATCCAGCACTCGTTCTAATTCGAAGCGAGTGTAGAAAGAACAGCTACATCGACGTTTTCACGCTGCTGCGAGAGGCGCGTATCGGTGCGATGTCCGAAAGGGTATCGCACCGTTTTTTATGCCGGGGACGGGCCGCGCGAGCGGCGCCGTCCCCTTTTCTATTGGTGCATCAGGTGCTTCGAAGGCGCCCGGCCTCAAACCGCCGCTTCGTTTTCCTCGCCCGTGCGGATGCGGATCACGCGCTCCACGTCGGTCACGAAAATCTTGCCGTCGCCGATCTTGCCGGTGCGCGCCGCGCCGATGATCGCGTCGATCACCTGGTCGGCCTGGTCGTTCGCGACCACTACCTCGATCTTCACCTTCGGCAGGAAGTCGACCACGTATTCGGCGCCGCGGTAAAGCTCCGTATGGCCCTTCTGGCGGCCGAAACCCTTGACCTCGGTGACGGTCAGGCCCGTGAGGCCCACTTCGGCAAGCGCCTCGCGCACTTCGTCGAGCTTGAACGGTTTGATCACGGCAGTAATGCGTTTCATGGCGAACCTCGTCTCGTTATCGGATTTGTCGGAAATTTTGGAACCTACCGGGATTCTACGCTGTGCAGCCCGGGCTCACGCCGAGGGCTTGCCCGCAGGCGCCGCGCTCGCCCCGCCCGCTTCGTCGGGCACGCGTTCCAGATCGGCGAGCCAGACTACCGACTCCGAATCGCTTGGCGCGCGCCAGTCGCCGCGCGGCGAGAGCGAGCCGCCCGAGCCGACCTTCGGCGCATTCGGAATGCAGGTGCGCTTGAACTGGCTCTGGCGGAAGAAGCGGTCGAGGAAAATGCGCAGATTGCGCTTGATCGACGCGAGATCGTATTGATTGCGCGCGACCTTCGCGTTCTCGGGCCACGCGCCCGCTTCGCGCTCACCCCACGCGTGGCGCGCGAGGAACGCGACCTTCGACGGCGCGAAGCCAAAGCGCAGCGTGTAGTAGAGATTGAAGTCCTGCAGCTCGTAGGGGCCGATCGTGCTCTCGGTTTTCTGCTCGGGCGCGCCATCGGACTTGCCGGGGATCAGCTCCGGGCTGATGTCGGTGGCGAGAATCGCTTCGAGCACGTCGCGGCCGCTCTCCCCGTTCTGGCCGATCTGGCCCGTTTCGGCCACCCAGCGCACGAGGTGCGTAATGAGCGTCTTCGGCACGCTCGCATTCACGTTGTAGTGCGACATGTGATCGCCCACACCGTAGGTACACCAGCCGAGCGCAAGCTCGGAGAGATCGCCCGTGCCGATCACGATCGCGTGATTGAAATTCGCGAGCCGGAACAGGTGGTTCGTGCGCTCGCCGGCCTGCACGTTTTCGAAAGTGATGTCGTAGGTTTCCTTGCCTTCCGAGTACGGATGGCCGAGGTCTTCGAGCATCTGCATGCAGCTCTGACGAATGTCGATTTCGCGCGCCGTACAGCCTACCAGCGCCATCAGTTCGCGCGCCTGGCGCAGCGTGCGCTCGCTCGTGGCGAACCCGGGCATCGTGTACGCGAGGATGTTCGCGCGCGGCAGCCCGAGGCGATCCATCGCCTTCGCGCACACGAGCAGCGCATGCGTGGAGTCGAGCCCGCCCGAGACGCCAATCACCACCTTCTTGATGCCCGCCTGCGAAAGCCGCTGCACGAGCGCCTGCACCTGGATGTTGTAGACCTCGTTGCAGCGCTCGTCGCGCCGCTTCGGGTCGGCCGGCACATAGGGGAAGCGCTCCACGCGCCGCGAGAGCGCGAGCGTTTCGCGCTGCCAGGCGCCCTCGCCCGCCAGCTCGCATGAAATCACGCGAAACTTCGCGACTTCACCGGCGTGGCGGCGGATCGAATCGCCGAACGTGGTCTGGCGGATGCGCTCCTGCTGCAGCCGCGCGAGATCGACATCGGCGAAGATGAGATGCGAATCGTCGGAGAAGCGCTCCGACTGCCCGAGCAGCTCGCCGTTTTCGCACACGAGCGCGTGGCCGTCCCAGGCCATATCGGTGGTCGATTCGCCCCTGCCCGCCGAGGTGTACACATACGCGGCGAGACAACGCGCCGACTGTTGCGACACCAGCTGCTGCCGGTAGCCCGCCTTGCCCACCACGACGTTCGACGCCGAAAGATTAACGAGCACCGAAGCGCCCGCGAGCGCCGCGAACGATGACGGCGGGATCGGCACCCAGACGTCCTCGCAGATCTCCACATGAAAGCGCAGACCCGCGACCTGCGGCACCTCGAACAGCAGCGACGCGCCGAACGGCACGTCCGCGCCCGCGAGGCGCACGGTGTCGGTGCTCGCGCTATCGGCGGCGCTGAACTGGCGCGGCTCGTAGAATTCGCCGTAGTTCGGCAGGAAGCTCTTGGGCACGACGCCCGCCACACGCCCGCCCGCCACGACCGCTGCGCAGTTGAAGAGCGAATGCCCCGCGCGCACCGGCAGCCCCACGATCATCACGAGCGGCAGCGCGGCCGACGCTTCGACGATCTGCGCGAGCGCGCGCTCGCAGGCGTCGAGCAACGCTTGCTGATGGAACAGGTCGTCGCAGGTATAGGCCGAAAGCCCAAGCTCGGGGAACGCGACGAGCGCCGCGCCCCGCGCCGCGGCCTCGCGCGCGAGCGCGAGCGTCTCGCTGGCGTTGAATGCGGGATCGGCCACACGGCAGCGCGGCACGCCCACGGCTACGCGCGCAAAGCCGTGCGTATAGAGATTGAAGAAGCGCTCTTTCATTTCGATAACCTTGAGGCGGGCGCGCTGCGCACGAAAGCGCACACTCTGACGTTTGGGCGGCTCGATGCCGCTTTGAAATCGCTCGATGCTGCCTGGCTGACGCCGCTGCACGAAGCGCGGCGGTCCTCACCCGCTCGGGACGTTTGCTTTACCATGACCGTTTGCCGCGGCAGGCGCTGCTGAAACACCGAAGCCGCATCCCACGCCAACGGGCACGCATGAAACAGGAACATTTCGATTATCGCACGGGCATCCTCGGCTCACCGTCCGAGGTCGACGCCGCCGAATGGAACGCGCTGCTCGCGCGTCAGGCGCAGCCTACGCCCTTTTTGCGCCACGAATTCCTCGCGGCGCTCGACGCCACGCGCTGCACCACGCCGAACGAGGGCTGGGCCGCCCAATTCGTCACGCTAACCGACACGCGCACGGGGCGCCTCGCCGCCGCCGCGCCCGTGTACCTGAAGGGCCACTCGTACGGCGAGTACGTGTTCGACTGGGCTTGGGCCGACGCGTACAAGCGCAACGGCCTCGAGTACTACCCGAAGCTCCTGTGCGCCGTGCCGTTCACGCCGGTGCAGGGCACCCGCCTGATCGCCGCCGACGCGACTGCGCGCCGCCATCTGGCCGCGACGCTGCTCGCCTTCGCCGAGCAGGCCGACGTCTCGTCGCTGCACGTGCTCTTTCCGACCACGGAGGACGCCGAGGCGCTGACCGACCTTGGCATGATGCAGCGCGAAGGCGTGCAGTTTCACTGGCTCAACGACGGCTATCGCGACTTCGAGGACTTCCTCTCCACGCTGGAGCAGAAGAAGCGCAAGAACATCCGCGCGGAACGCCGCAAGGTGCACGACGCGGGCGTGACCATGCGGCGTGTGCGCGGCGAGGACATCACCGATACCGAGTGGCGCTTTTTCAGCCGCTGCTACCGGCAAACCTACCGCGAGCATTTCTCTTCGCCGTACCTGAATCTCGACTTCTTCCGCATGATCGGCGAAACGATGCCGGAGAATCTGCTGCTCGTGATCGCCGAGCGAGAAGGCAAGCCGATCGCGAGTTCGCTCGTGGTCTGGCAGCGCGGTGAGAATGGCCAGGGCGGCACGCTCTATGGCCGCTACTGGGGCGCGCTCGAACACGTGCCCTGCCTGCACTTCGAGACCGCGTATTATCAGCCGCTCGAATTCTGCATCGAGGAAAAGCTCGACGTGTTCGAAGGCGGCGCGCAAGGCGAACACAAGATGGCGCGCGGTTTCCTGCCCACCGCCACGCGCTCGGCACACTGGCTCGCCCATCCGGCGTTCTCCGATGCCGTGGCGCGCTTTCTCGAGAGCGAGACGAACCACATTCACGCCTACATGCACGAGCTCAATGAGCGCAATCCGTTTCGTGCGTGATTCATCCGTAAAACGCGCGCACGACGTGTCCTGAAACGCCCACGCCGATCACGATCATCGCATCCAGAACTATGCCGTGGTTCCTCTACATGCTCGAATGCGCCGACGGCAGCGTCTACACGGGCATTGCCATCGACGTCGCCGCCCGCTTCGCCCAGCACGCGAGCGGCACGGGCGCGCGCTACACGCGCTCGCGCAAGCCGGTACAGGTGCTCGCGCAATTCGAGTTCGCCGACCGCGCACGCGCCTCGAGCGCCGAGTACTGGGTCAAGCGCCTCGCCCCGCGCGAAAAGCGCGCGCTCGCGGCCGGCGCGCGCACGCTCGAATCGGTGCTGCCCCCGCCACCGCCGCCGCCCGGGGAAACGGCCCCGGAAATTCCTCCAGAAACGTCCCCGGAAACGGCAGCGCCCGAA
This sequence comes from Paraburkholderia sp. CNPSo 3272, assembly GCF_024206495.1. Classification (GTDB taxonomy): domain Bacteria; phylum Pseudomonadota; class Gammaproteobacteria; order Burkholderiales; family Burkholderiaceae; genus Paraburkholderia. The sequence goes on from NZ_JAMBPQ010000028.1 coordinate 60,789, forward strand.
TGAGCAAACGTCTCGCGGGAAGAGCGTTTGCTCTTTTCATCGAACGCGCCGTCTAAATCCTAAAGCCGCCGCTGGCCTCCGCCGTTATTGCTCACAAGACGCCGGTCCTGGCCCCCGGCGCGCGCTCTCATTTCACCTCGCAAGCCGACGGGGACCGGTGAAGCATGAAGAGACCCATTAAAACGGAGACGAGCCGGCTTGCCCCCGGTTGGCACGGATTGCGGCGCACGACCGCGGTCCTGCTGCCGCTGTGGCTGCTCGCCGCCGTCATGGCGGTGATCGCCGCAGTGAGCCTCGCGATCATGTCGATCCTGCTTGCCTATGTCGCGGGGGAAAGCAGCTGGTCGAAGGGCCAAAAGGACGCTGTCCACGCGCTGGAGCGCTACGCGCGCACCGGCGACGAGGCGGACTACCGCACGTTCCTCGCCGGCATTGCCGTGCCGCTCGGCGACCGCGCGGCCAGGCTGGAGATGAACCGCGCGCAGCCGGACACCGCGGCGATCCGGCACGGTTTCGAGCTGGGCCGCATCGCGCCCGCCGACATGGACGGCATGACCTGGGGCTACCGCACGCTCAAGAACACGCCGTGGATGCGCCCGGCCGTCGCGTTCTGGGAGATCGGCGACCGCTACATTCTGCGTCTTGCCGATACCGGCGAACGCCTGCACGCGCTCGTGCAGGCGGGCAAACTGCACGCGCCGGAGACCGCGAACCTCGTGCACGAGCTGCGCGAGATCGACAGCCAGCTCGCGCCCATCGAAAGCGGCTTCTCCCGCTCGCTCGACGACGCGGCGCGCGCCACGCGCTCGCTCCTCACGCTCGCGCTCGCCGCCTCCGCGATCGTGCTGCTCGGCGTGTTCTCGCAATTCATCCGCCGCGCGCTCGCGCGCAGCGACCGCCTCGAAGCCGAAGTGCGCAAGAACGAGGAACGCCTCACGCTAGGCTTTGAAGGTATCAACGCCGGACTCTGGGACTGGGAAGTCGGCAGCCGGCAATGCTACTTCTCGAACTGGCTCTACGAGCAGCTCGGCTACGACGTGGGCACGCGCTTCGAAAGCGACACGGGCCTCACCCAGCTCGTCCACCCGGACGACCTCACGCTAGTGCGCCACGCGCTGCGCCAACACCTTGCGCGCGCAACGACTTTCGACGTGGAGTTTCGTCTGCGCACGCTCGCGGGCAGCTACTGCTGGTGCCGCGCGCGCGGCCAGGCGGTGCGCGACGCGCGCGGTCGCGCCGTGCGCATGGTCGGTTGCCTGTTCGACATTTCCGAGCTGAGGACCGCCGAAGCGAAGGCCTATACCGAACGCGAACTGGCTGAGGTCACGCTGGCCTCGATCGGCGAAGCCGTGATTCGCACCGACGAACACTCGCGCGTGACCTACTGCAACGCGGTGGCCGAACGCATGCTCGGCCGCGCGGGAGCCGAGATGCTCGCGCAATCGTTCGATGATATCTGCGACCTGCGCAACGACGCGCACGAACCGCAGCGCTTCGACCTGATGAATTCGCAGGCGACGGGCAAGCCAGGCGGCGCGAGTCTGCACGTGCTGCGCCCGAACGGCTCGCGCCTCGCGGTCGACTACTCGGTGTCGAAGCTGCGCGACGCGCAACGCCGCGTGATCGGCACCGTCGTCGTGCTCTACGACGTGAGCGCACTGCGCGAGCATGCCGGCCGCCTCGCCTACCAGGCGACCCACGACGAGCTCACCGACATCTACAACCGCCGCGAGTTCGAGCGGCGCCTCGCCGCGTTGCTGGAAGACAGCGCGAGCGCACCGCCCGGACAGCTGGGTCACGCGGTCATGTTTCTCGACCTCGACCAGTTCAAGGTCGTCAACGACACCTGCGGCCACTCGACCGGCGACGAGTTGATCCGCCAGGTCTGCCGCGTGCTCAAGAGCGAGCTGCGCGGGGAAGACGTCATTGCGCGCCTGGGCGGCGACGAATTCGGCGTCGTGCTGCCCCACTGCACGGCGGCGCACGCGTCGCTGCTCGCGGAGAACCTGCGCGCGGGCATTGCCGCGATCCGCTTCACGGGCGCCGGGCGCATCGTGCAGACGAGCGTGAGCATCGGCCTCGTCGGCGAGGCGGCGGGGCTCGTTTCCGTGAAGGAGGTGATGAAGGCCGCGGACGTGGCGTGCTACATGGCAAAGAAAAAAGGCCGCAACCGCGTGCACCGCTTTCGCTATGACGACGAGGAACTCTCGCAAACGCACGCGCAGATGGCATGGGTCTCCGACATCAAGGCGGCGCTCGAGAACGGCCAGTTCTGCCTCTTCGGCCAGAAGATCCTCTCGCTCGCGCAGTCGTCCACATCGGCATCGGCGGCCGACGACACGCACGTCGAACTGCTGTTGCGCATGCAGTCCGCCTCAGGCGCGCTCGTCGAGCCTTCCGCGTTCATCGGCGCGGCCGAGCGCTTCGACCTCATGCCAGCCATCGACCGCTGGGTGATCGCGAGCGCGTTCGCGATGATCGCCGAAGGCACGCACGATTACGGCACCTGGTCGATCAACCTCTCGGGCGCCTCGCTCGGCGACGAACAGCTCGCCGACTATATCGAGGAGCAGCAGCGCATCTGGTCGATCCCGTTCGAGCGCGTGTGCTTCGAGATCACCGAAACCGCTGCCATCACGAACCTGAACGAGGCGATCACCCTCATCGAACGCCTGCGTGCGCAGGGCTGCCGCTTCGCGCTCGACGACTTCGGCGCGGGCATGTCGTCGTTCAACTACCTCAAGCATCTGCACGTCGACTATCTGAAGATCGACGGCAGCTTCATACGCGGCATCGTCGACAGTCCGCTGGACCAGGCCATCGTGCGATCGATCAATCAGGTCGCCCACGCGGCGGGCAAGCTGACGATCGCCGAATGCGTGGAGGACGCCGCCATCGTGGACTGGATGATCGCGATGGGCGTGGACTACGCGCAGGGCTACGGCGTGGGCAGACCCGCGCGGCTCGACATCCTGCGCGGACCCGAACTGCGCGACGTTGCCGAAGTGGGTTGATCGGGCGCCATGAAAAAACCGCACGACCCTGACAGGCACGTGCGGTTTTCAATCAGACCTGAAGCGCGATTTACTTCTTGAAGTTCGCCACGCCGTCGGTGATTTCCTTGTGGGCGGCTTCGATGCCGACCCAGCCTTCGACCTTGACCCACTTGCCCTTTTCGAGCGCCTTGTAGTTCTCGAAGAAGTGCTTGATCTGGTCCTTCAGGTACTCGGGCACGTCGTCGAGCGACTTGAGATTGGCCGTCATCGGGCAGACCTTGTCGTGCGGGACGGCGATCAGCTTCGCGTCGACGCCCGACTCGTCGGTCATCTGCAGCATGCCGAGCGCGCGCGAGCGCACGACCGAGCCAGCCAGCAGCGGGAACGGCGTGATCACGAGCACGTCGACCGGGTCGCCGTCGCCGGAGAGCGTCTGCGGAATGAAGCCGTAGTTCACGGGATAGCGCATGCCCGTGCCGACGAAACGGTCGACGACGAGCAGGCCCAGGTCCTTGTCGGCTTCGTATTTCACCGGATCGCTTTGCGCGGGAATCTCGATGATCACGTTGAAGTCTTGCGGCAGATCCTTGCCGGCGGGGACATTTGCAAAGCTCATGAGCGCTCTCTGTTGATAAGGGAAAACCGACGGTTCGCGCGGAAAACTGGCGCGCAACCGGACGTTGGAGGATGGACGCCATTATAGCCAATCGGCCAGGGCGGCCGGCAGTTCGGCCCAGGGCTTTCCCGCACCCAGATGAAGCGCCTGCTGAATTCCTGCGTGCAGCGCCTGCAATTGGCGCGATAATCGACCTGCCGGCGCGGCCCTCCATCGCGATCCCGAGCTACGCTTCGGCGACGTTTCCCGTTTTGCGTTTCCCTCGTTTCACCCCCGCTTCACTCCCTATTTACGAGGCGCATGCATGGAAGAAGCGAAGCACTTCATCGGCGGCGAATGGCAATCGCCGGCCAGCGGCGAGACGCTCGCCGCGATCGATCCCTCCACCGGCCAGCCCTTCGCGCAGCTTGCGCGCGGCAATGCAACCGACATCGACTCGGCCGTCACGGCCGCACGCAACGCCTTCGAAGGCGCCTGGGGCGCACTGAGCGCCGCTGAGCGCGGGCGACTGCTGTTCGCGCTCTCGGGCCTCGTCGGCCAGCACAAGGAAGCACTCGCGCAGCTCGAAGCGCGCGACACCGGCAAGCCGCTCAAGCAGGCGCGCGCCGACGCCACCGCGCTCGCGCGCTATTTCGAGTTCTACGCGGGCGCCGCCGACAAGCTGCACGGCGAAACGCTGCCCTACCAGGCCGGCTACACGGTGCTCACGGTGCGCGAGCCGCACGGCGTGACGGGCCACATCGTGCCCTGGAATTATCCGATGCAGATCTTCGGCCGCAGCGTGGGCGCGGCGCTCGCCACCGGTAACGCGTGCGTGGTGAAGCCCGCCGAGGACGCCTGCGTGTCGCTGCTGCGCGTGGCCGAACTCGCGCGCGAAGCCGGTCTGCCCGCCGGCGCGCTCAACATCGTCACCGGGCTCGGGCATGAGGCGGGCGCGGCGCTCTCCTCGCATCCCGGCATCGACCACATCTCGTTCACGGGCTCGCCGCAAACGGGCAAGCTCGTCGCGCAGATGGCCGCCGAACACCACGTGCCCGTCACGCTCGAACTGGGCGGCAAGTCGCCGCAAATCGTCTTCGCCGATGCCGATTTCGACGCCGCGCTGCCCGTGCTCGTCGCCGCCATCGTGCAGAACGCGGGGCAGACCTGTTCGGCGGGCAGCCGCGTGCTGATCGAGCGCGGCGCCTACGAGCCGCTCATCGACCGGCTCGCCGCGTCGTTCGGCAAGTTGCGCGTGGGCCCGGCCAGTGCCGATCTCGACTGCGGCCCGCTCATCAACGAGAAGCAGCGCCAGCGCGTGCGCGGCTTTCTCGACGAAGCGGCCGCGAGCCGCATCGCCACGGCGGCGAGCGGCCGGCTCGAAGCCGATGCGCCCAGCGGCGGCTTCTACGAGGTCCCGACGCTCCTGCGCGACGTGCCGCCGCAAAGCCGCCTCGCCCAGGAGGAAGTGTTCGGCCCGGTGCTCGCGGCCATGCCCTTCGAGAGCGAGGAAGAAGCGCTCGCGCTCGCCAACGGCACGCCTTACGGCCTCGTCGCCGGCATCTGGACGCGCGACGGCGCACGCCAGATGCGTCTCGCCCGGCGCGTGCGCGCGGGCCAGGTGTTCGTCAACAACTACGGCGCGGGCGGCGGCGTCGAATTGCCGTTCGGCGGCACGCGGCACTCGGGACACGGGCGCGAAAAAGGCTTCGAAGCGCTCTATGGCTTCACAGTGCTCAAGACGATTGCGATCCGGCACGGCTGAATCATGTCGATAAACATAAGCGGAGACATCATGCGACTCAAAGGCAAGACGGCCGTCGTGACCGGCGCCGGCTCCGGCTTCGGCGAAGGGATAGCCAAGACCTATGCGCGCGAAGGCGCGAACGTCGTCATCAACGATCTGAACGGCGAAGCCGCCGAGCGCGTGGCGAGCGAGATTGCGCTTGCAGGCGGCAAGGCCATCGCTGTGCATGGGGACATCACACGCGAAGCCGACTGGCACACGCTACGCGAAGCGGCAATCGAAGACTTCGGCAGCGTGCAGATCGTCGTCAACAACGCGGGCACCACGCATCGCAACAAGCCCGTGCTCGAAGTGAGCGAAGCGGAGTTCGACCGCGTGTACGCGGTCAACGTGAAGGGTCTCTACTGGAGCGTGCGCGCCTTCGTGCCGCACTTTCGCGAGCGCGGCGGCGGCGCGTTCGTCAATATCGCTTCGACGGCCGGCATCCGGCCCCGACCCGGGCTCGTCTGGTACAACGGCAGCAAGGGCGCGATGATCGTCGCCAGCAAGGCGCTCGCCGCCGAGCTGGGCCCCGACCAGATCCGCGTGAACTGCGTGAATCCCGTGATCGGCGATACGGGCCTCACGGGGGAGTTCATGGGCGTGCCCGACACGCCCGAGAACCGCCAGCGCTTCGTCGCGACCATTCCGCTCGGGCGCTTTTCCACGCCGCAGGACGTCGCCAACGCGTGTCTCTATCTCGCCTCGGATGAGGCGGCGTTCATCACCGGCACCTGCATCGAAGTGGATGGCGGGCGCTGCGTGTAGTCGCGCCCGCTAGCTGACCGATCGGTGTTTTCCCCGACAGATACGCGCCGTCGCGCCACGGCGGCACGTATAGAATGGTCGTGCTTTCGCGTCGAATACCCGCCATAACAAGGCGGCAATACAACAAGCACGACCGAGATTTGGAGACACCATGGCAAGTCCAGCGAATCATCTGCCGCAAGCGGGAGCGGGCGCCCCGCCCTCCGCCTTCGAAGAAGCCACGTACCGCAAAGTCGCGTGGCGCCTCATTCCGCTTCTCATGCTGTGTTACGTGGTCGCGTATCTGGACCGCGTCAACGTGGGCTTCGCCAAGCTGCAGATGAGTTCGGCGCTCAATCTCTCCGACGCGGTCTATGGCTTCGGAGCAGGTATTTTCTTCGTCGGCTACTTTCTGTTCGAAGTGCCAAGCAATATCATCCTGCATCGCGTGGGCGCACGCGTGTGGATCGCGCGCATCATGGTCACGTGGGGCCTCGTCTCGATCCTGACGATGTTCGTCACCACGCCCACCATGTTCTACGTGATGCGCTTTCTGCTCGGCCTGTGCGAGGCGGGCTTCTTCCCCGGCATCATCCTCTATCTCACCTACTGGTATCCGGCGCACCGCCGCGGGCGCATGACCACGTGGTTCATGACGGCCATCGCGCTGTCGGGCGTGATCGGCGGTCCGGTGTCGGGCTGGATTCTCAAGTCCTTCGACGGCGCGAACGGCTGGCAAGGCTGGCAGTGGCTGTTCCTGCTCGAAGGGCTGCCTTCGGTGATGGTCGGCGTGCTGGTGTTCTTCGTGCTCGACGACCGCATCGGCAAAGCCAGGTGGCTCACGGAAGAAGAGCGCGCGCTGCTCGAGCGCAACATCGCCGCTGAAGATGCCACCAAGGAGGACCCGCCGATCATGACGGTGCTCACGAGCGCGCGCGTGCTGGTGATGAGCCTCACCTACTTCTCGTTCGTGATGGGCCTCTACGGCGTGAGCTTCTGGCTGCCCACCATCATCAAGGCAACGGGCGTGAAAGACGCGCTCACCATCGGCCTGCTTTCGGCGATTCCGTTCGCCGCGGCCGTGGTCGGCATGGTGCTGGTGGCAAAGAGCGCCGACCGCACACGCGAGCGCCGCTGGCATATCGCCGTGCCGGCCGCCATCGGCGCGCTCGGCCTCGTGCTGTCCGTCACGTGGGCGCACGACACCACGCTCGCCATGACGGCGCTCACCATCGCGACGATGGGCATTCTCACCACGCTGCCGCTGTTCTGGAGCCTGCCCACGGCCTGGCTCGCGGGCACGGGCGCGGCGGCCGGCATCGCGCTCATCAACTCGATCGGCAATCTCGCGGGCTTCCTGAGCCCGTATGCGGTGGGCTGGCTCAAAGAGGCCACCAAGGCCAACGATTCGGGCATGTACATGCTCGCGGCGTTCATGATCCTCGGCGGTTTGCTCGCGCTTTCGGCGCCAGCGAAACTCGTGAACCGCTAACCGCGTTACGGCTTAAGCCAAAACAAACGGCCGCCTGTTTTGCAGGCGGCCGTTTTCGTTGCAGCTTCGGATTCGTGGCGGGCTGCTTTACACGACGTTCATCGACAGTGCGCTTTCGCGATAGTGCGAAGCCGCCTTATCGCCGTCCCCCAGCTGCTCGTGCAGGCGCGCGAGTGCGCGATGCGAGCGGATCTTGAGCGGCTCGTTCTGCGTTGCGTCGGCAGACTTGAGCGCGGCTTCGAGGAACGACTGCGCCTTGCCCCAGAGCTGCTGCTTGAGACACAGGCGGCCCAGCGCGAACAGAAGGTCGCCGTCCTCGGGACGCTCCTTGCGCCACGCCTCGGCCTTCTGGATGAGCGGCAGCGCGTCGCTGCCCGCCGTGTCCGGATAGCGGCGCAGCAAGCGCGCGTCCCAGTTCTGCGCAAGCGCTTCCTCGACGATCTTGCGTGCGTCGGCCTGGCGATCGAGCGCGATCAGCAGTTCGGCGGCGCAGTCGGCGAGACGCGGCGAGTGACGCTCGACGTTCGAGAGCGACTGCCACAGTTCGAGCAGCGCATCGGCGTTGTGACGACGGTCGCGCAGCAGATTTTCCGCCGCGAGCTGGCGCAGGCGCACGGCCACGGCCGGGTGCAACGCCTCGCGCTTTTCCAGCGTCTTCACGAGCTTGAGCACTTCGCTCCAGTTCTTGAGCTGCTGCTGCGCGCGCAGCGCGATCTGTTGCGCGTGGATGCGGCGGCCGCCCTGCGTGCGCATCTCGGTGAGCGCGGCGAGCGCGCCATCGGCGTCGCGGCCGTCGGCGCGCATGTCGGCGGTCGCCATGAGGCGCGCTTCCTGGAGGTCCGGGTCGTCGACCTGGGCGAGCCATTCGTCGCGGCGCGCGTATTCATGCAGACGATGCGCAGCCGTCGCGCCGATCAGGCCCGCGGCGCTCGTATTCTTCACGTCGGCGAGCGAATCGCGCGCGGCTTTCTCGGCGCGCGAGAAGCGGCCCGCGTAGAGATTGCCCACGGCGTCGCGCAGCGCCGAGTTCGCCTTCTCGGCGCGCATGCGCGCGCGGTAGGCGGCCACGCGGCGCGGCATCGTCACGATGTTGCGCGCGAAACGCAGGATCGCGTAAAGCAGCAGGAACGCCACCACGATGCCCACCACGAACAGGTTGAGCGAGACGTCCACGCGATACGGCGGATAGACGAGCAGCACCTGCCCGGTGTCGAAGCGCCCGACGGTCGCGAGCGCGACGGCAATCGCGAAGAGAAGCGCGAGCCAGAGGAGTCCACGGATCGCCATGCTTACCCCCGGCTCCGGTATTGCTGGATCGCCTTCAGGCTCGTGTCGAGCGTAGGCAGCGCGACGGCGGCCGAGCCGTCGTTCACTTGCTTGAGCAGTTCGCGCACGGTTTGCGTGTCTTTCGACGCGCTGTCGAAGTAACGGGCGAGCGTGGCGTCGGCGGCCGCGAGGTCGGACTTGAGCGTGTCCTGGTTGCGCGAGAGCAGCGAGAGGCGCGCCGAAAGCAGACGCAGCTTCAGGTTCTCACGCACGAAATAGCCTTGATCGGGCGACACGAGCATGGCGTCCGCGTTGTCGATGCGGCGCACCTGCACGAGGCTCGTGATCTGCTTGCCCACGCCGTCGACGAACGTGTCGATCCACACCTTCCATTTCGGCTGGTTGGTCGCCGCGGCGACCTGGGCGATATCGGCGGGCTGCGCAGCCTCCGGCTTCGTATGCGCGACAATCGCTTCGCCCGAAAGCGGCAGCGAGTCGATCTGGCCGAGCGCGGTGTCGAGCTTGATGGCGAGACCCGTGAGGTCCGTCGACGGTGCGGCCTTGAGCTTGTCGATGTCCTGCGCGATCGCCTTGCGCACGGCGATGGCCTGCGCGTTGTCCGAGGCGGCGAGGCGCGTATCGGCGCTTTGCAGCGCGAACAGCGCGAGCTGCGTGTTGCCCGTGAGCTGGAGCTGTTCGCTCGCGCTCGACAGCATCTGGCCGACTTCGGCGAGCGTCCAGTCGTCGCGGCTCTTCGAGAGATCGGCGTATTGCTGCGCGAGCGCCTGCTGCGAAGTCTGCGCGTCGGCGATCTTGCCTTCGAGCTGGGCAACCTGCTTGTCGATCTGCTGTGCGCCCGCAACAGCCTGGTCGGCGCGGGCGCGCAGCGCGGCGCTCTGCTGCTCGCTCGCCTGCTGGCGTTGAATGGCCTGCATGCCGAGGTTGTCGACCTTGCGATTGAGGAGATAGCCGCCTGCGCCCGAGCCCGCCGCGACCAGCAACAGGACGAGCCACAGCAGCGCCGAGCCTGCGCCACGACGCCCGTTGCCCGCGCCCGGCGGCGTCAGCGGCGCGGAAGAGCCCGCGCCCGAGGAGGCATACGATGGCCGCGCCGATGCGCTGCCCGACACCGACGCGCCCGTCGCGACGGCGCCCTGGTTAGCTGTGCTGCTTGAGTTGTTCGAATCTGTCATGCGTGGGTTGGCCGGCGCCGGGGCCGGAGTGTTCTGAACCGGTTGAACAACGGAAGAAGCGAGGCCTAGCAGCGTCTCGACGATGCGTTCGTCGCCCGCGCCGGACACCGTAATCCTATCAAAACCCATTGAGCGCGCCGTCTCGGCGATGCGCGGGTGGGGCGCGACGAGCGGCGCATGACGCAGTTCGACGATCTCGCCCGCCGTGAGGTGCTCGCGTGCGAGTTCGTCGAGGTTGCGCACGCCTTCGGAGCTCGTGACGAGCCACGCGTGCGGCGCGCCTTCGAGCAGCGCGTGCACCTGTGTCCAGGCGGCGATGGGCGGCTCGGGCACGACGCGACGATAGGCTGCCACGGTCTCCACCTCGGCGCCCGCTTCGCGCAGACGCTCGGCAAGCCACTCGCGGCCGCCGTCGCCGCGCACGATCAGGACGCACTTGCCCGCGAAGGCGTCCACGCCGAAGGCCTTTTCGAGCGCGGCGTAAAGCGACTCCGAATCGAAGCGCGCGGGCTCTTCGTCGCCCGCGCCCGCAGGGCTCACCACACGATGCTCGGGTGCCGCCACGCCGTGGCGCTCGAGCGCGGCCACGCTCGCCGGGCCGACTACGGCCACGGGCAACGCGGCCGGCCAGATCGACGAGACCGAGGCATAACACGCGAACGCGCGATCGACGGCGTTCGGCGAAACGAACACGACGAGCGCATAGCGTTCGAGCGCGCCGAGCGCGGCGCGCAGCGGCGCTTCGTCGGTCACGGGCGCAATGGCGATGAGCGGAAAGTCGAGCGTGCGCATGCCGTGCTGCGCGAGTTGCCCACCGAGACCATCCGACTGACCGGCCGGCCGGGTAATCACGACGGTGAATGGCTGACCGTCACCATGGCCACCATTGCTGTTGTCGCCGCTTGCAGGTGACGTGCGCTTCGCGCCGGTGGAGGCGTCGCCCGGGCCGCCCCAGTCGTCGGGCTGGCTGGGGTTGCCGTACGGTTGCCTGGGGCCGGCCATCATCGGGAGGCCGGGCCTTCGCCCGCGCCGGTAGGGTTGTGGGTGGCGGCGCCACTGGCGGGCGCCGCATTCGGACCATCGGCGGCCTGGGCCGCGTCCGCGAGCGCGCGCACGATCTCGAGCGCGCCCTGCGCGATGAGGTCGTCGGCAACGCGGCGGCCGAGCGCCATGGCATCGTCGAGCGTGGATGCCGCGGTGGCCTCCTGCGCCGCGAGCACCCGGCTCGCGTCGGGCATGGCGATCGTGCCGCGCAGCGCAAGCTTGCCATCGTGCCACTGCGCGTAGGCCGCGAGCGGCACCGTGCAGCTGCCGCCCAGTGCGCGCGAAACCATGCGCTCGGCTTCGACGGCCTTCGCGGTGGCGTCGTCGTGCAACGGCGCGAGCCATGCGGCGATATCGGCGCGATCGGCGCGGATCTCGATGCCGAGCGCGCCCTGCCCCGCCGCCGGCAGGCTGTCCTCGGGCTCGATGAGCGCGCGGATACGCGCGCCGAGGCCAAGACGCTTCAACCCTGCGGCCGCGAGAATGATGGCCGCGTAATCGCCGCGGTCGAGCTTGGCGAGTCGCGTGTCGAGGTTGCCGCGCAACGGCTTGACGTCGAGATGCGGATAGCGCGCGCGGATCATCGATTCGCGGCGCAGGCTCGACGTGCCCACCACGCTGCCTGCGGGCAACGCCGCGAGCGAGTCGTAGTCGTTGGAGACGAACGCGTCGCGCGGGTCCTCGCGCTCCATGATGGCCGCGAGCGTGAAGCCTTCGGGCAATTCCATCGGCACGTCCTTGAGCGAGTGCACGGCGAGATCGGCGCGGCCTTCGGCCAGCGCCTGCTCCAGTTCCTTCACGAAAAGACCCTTGCCGCCCACTTTCGAGAGCGTGCGGTCGAGAATTTGATCGCCGCGTGTCGTCATTCCAACAATTTTCACGTCGCAGGCTGGATATAATTTGTGCAGCGCAGCTTGCACATGCTCGGCCTGCCACATCGCGAGGCGGCTCTCCCGTGAAGCGATTACCAGGGTGCGGGGCATGGGCGCGGATAACGTCTCGGAGTTCATGGCAAGTACATCGAATGACGGGATGAAAAGCAGGATCGGATAACAGGCAATGTTAGCACGCGCCCTTTTTACCGCCTCCCCGCAGGGACAGGCTGACAGGGCGCGAGCGGCGGCAAGGAAGAGACACAGACGTTGCAGCGGCGCTTACTGTACCCATCGTAGGCAAACTGGCGCGCGTCTGGCATGCGGTTGGCACAAACGCGGCCCGCGCGGCCGCGGCGCCGCTTCGGCTTGCGCTCGCCCTCGCAGCGGCGCACTCTCCAGCAAGGCCTGCACCCGGCGCACCGCCATTGGCGAGCCGCGCCGCCTCTGCCCTATCCGCACGGCTCGCACCGGGTGGCACTTTCCGCCCTCTCCAGGTTGCACCCGCAGTACACGGCCCGGCACGCGCCGAGGTCATGCAGTTGGCAGTTCTCCGACTAACCTGCCCATATCCTGGCAAGCCTCAAGGAAAACATCGTGAAGTCTTCCGGCTCGGCGCGCGCAGAGCGCCGCAACACCGCATCGCAGAACGCAACTTCGAAGGCCGAATCGGCCGCGCCGTCCACGAAACCGGCGAAAACGACGAAGACCACGAAGACCACGAAATCCACGACGACGAAACCGGCCGCCGAGGCTGTCAAGGCGGCGAAGACCCCGAAAGCCGAAAAAGCGACGAAGGCCCCGAAGGCGGTGAAGGCTCCGAAAACGCCCGCCGGCGCTTCGCGCAATGGCCGCGCGCGCGACGACAAGGACCAGCCGCTCTTCGAAGACATCCGCTACCTGGGCCGCCTGCTCGGCGAAGTGCTGCGCGAGCAGGAAGGCGACGCCGTGTTCGACGTCGTGGAATCCATTCGTCAGACCGCCGTGCGCTTTCGCCGCGAGGACGACAGCGCCGACGCGCTCGCGCTGGAAAAGCAGTTGCGCGCGCTGTCGCCCGAGCAGACCGTGAGCGTCGTGCGCGCGTTCAGCTACTTCTCGCATCTCGCGAACATTGCTGAAGATCGCCACCGCAACCGCCGTCGCCGCATTCACGACCTCGCGGGCTCGGCACCGCAGGCTGGCACCATCGCGCATTCGCTCGAACGCCTCGCGCTTGCGGGCGCGGCGGCGACGCCGGTGCTCCAGCAGTTCTTCAACGACGCGCTGATCGTCCCCGTGCTCACCGCGCACCCCACGGAAGTGCAGCGCAAGAGCACGCTCGACTCGCAGCACGACATCGCGCGCCTGCTCGCCGAGCGCGACCAGCCGCTCACGCATCGCGAGCTCGAGCACAACGAGTCGCTCCTGCGTGCGCGCGTGACCTCGCTCTGGCAAACGCGCATGCTGCGCGAGTCGCGCCTGACCGTGGGCGACGAAATCGAAAACGCGCTTTCGTATTACCACACGACCTTCCTCACCGAGATCCCGGCGCTCTACAGCGAGATCGAAACGCAGTTGAAGGAGCACGGCCTTTCGGCGCGCCTGCCCGCTTTCTTCCAGATGGGCAGCTGGATCGGCGGCGACCGCGACGGCAATCCGAACGTCACGGCCGCCACGCTCGAAGAAGCGAGCGAGCGCCAGGCGCAGGTGATCCTGCAGCATTACCTCGACGAAGTGCACCGCCTCGGCGCCGAGCTTTCGGTGTCGAACCTGCTCGCAGGCGCGAGCGAAGAACTGAAGGCGCTGGCCGAAGCCTCGCCCGACCAGTCGCCGCACCGCGTGGACGAGCCGTATCGCCGCGCGCTGATCGGCGTGTACACGCGCCTTGCCGCGAGCGCGCGCGTGCGGCTGGGCGAAGGCGTGGTGGCCGTGCGCAGCGCGGGCCGCAACGCCGCGCCCGTGCGCGCCAAGCCTTATGCCGATGCGGACGAGTTCTCGCGCGACCTGCATATCCTGATGGATTCTCTCGCCGAGCATCACGGCGCGTCGCTCGCCACCACGCGGCTTGCGCCGCTCATGCGCGCCGTCGACGTATTCGGCTTCCATCTCGCCTCGATCGATCTGCGCCAGAGCTCGGATATCCACGAAGCCGTGATCACGGAGCTGCTCGCGCGCGCCGGCATCGAAGCCGACTACGCGGCGCTTTCCGAAGAAGACAAGCAGACCGTGCTGCTCGCCCAGCTCGCCGATCCGCGCACGCTGCGCTCGCCGTACCTCGACTATTCCGAGCTCGTGAAGAGCGAGCTGGGCGTGCTGGAAATGGCGCGCGTGACGCGCGAGAAGTTCGGCGCGCGCGCGGTGCGCAACTACATCATCTCGCACACCGAAACGGTTTCCGACCTGCTCGAAGTGATGCTGCTGCAGAAGGAAACCGGTCTCATGAGCGGGCGCCTCGGCCACGCGGAAGACCCCGCGAAGGCCGCGCTGATGGTGATCCCGCTGTTCGAGACGATTCCCGACTTGCGCCACGCGCCGGGCATCATGCGCGACCTGCTCGCGCTGCCGGGCATCGACGGCATCGTCGAGCATCAGGGCAACGAGCAGGAAATCATGCTCGGCTATTCGGACAGCAACAAGGACGGCGGCTTCCTCACCTCGAACTGGGAGCTGTACCGCGCAGAACTGGCGCTCGTCGCGCTGTACAAGCAGCGCGGCATCACGCTGCGCCTGTTCCACGGCCGCGGCGGCACGGTGGGCCGCGGCGGCGGCCCGACCTACAACGCGATCCTCTCGCAGCCGCCGGGCACGGTGGAAGGTCAGATCCGCCTGACCGAGCAGGGCGAAGTCATCGCGAGCAAGTTCGGCAATCCGGAGATCGGCCGCCGCAACCTCGAAACGGTGATCGCCGCGACGCTCGAAGCGACGCTGCTGCCGATGGGCGGGGCAAGCAGCGCGCCCGATCAACTGCCCGCATTCGAAGAGACGATGCAAGCGCTCTCCGACGCCGCGATGGCCGCATACCGTTCGCTCGTCTACGAGACGCCCGGCTTCACCGACTACTTCTTCGCCTCCACGCCGATCACGGAAATCGCCGAGCTGAACATCGGCAGCCGTCCGGCCTCGCGTAAGCTGCAGGACCCGAAGAACCGCAAGATAGACGACCTGCGCGCAATTCCGTGGGGCTTCTCGTGGGGTCAGTGCCGCCTGCTGCTCACGGGCTGGTACGGCTTCGGCAGCGCGGTGGCCTCGTATCTCGACGATGCGGGCAGCGACGCCGAGCGCGCGCGCCGTCTCGCGATGTTCAAGAAGATGTACAAGACCTGGCCGTTCTTCTCGAACCTGCTTTCGAACATGGACATGACGCTCGCGAAGACCGACCTCGCGGTGGCCTCGCGCTACGCGCAGCTCGTCGCGGACAAGAAGCTGCGCAAGCTCGTGTTCGAGCGCATCGTGGCCGAATGGGAGCGCACGACGAAGGTGCTCGGCGAGATCACGGGCGCCCCCGAACGGCTCGCCGACAACCCGCTGCTCGCGCGTTCGATCAAGAACCGCTTCCCGTATCTCGATCCTCTGAATCACTTGCAGGTGGAGCTGATCAAGCGCTATCGCGCCGGTGACCCCAGCCCGCGCGTGCGGCGCGGTATCCATCTGACGATCAACGGGATTGCGGCGGGGCTGCGCAATACGGGTTGAGCGTTCGCGCTGTGCCCATGTGCAAACGGCGTCGTGCCCTCGCGGTCACGACGCCGTTTTTTTGCCTCAGGCGAACTTCAATCGCGCCGCGTCGCCTCGATCATCAGTGCATCGAGCTTGAACGACGAATCGCTCTGCACATCGAAGTATTGGCGCACTTCGTCGGGCGCGCGCTCCCACATCGAGCGGATCGCCGTCACGCGCTCCGGCGGCGTGCGCATGCGCGCGACCCACGAATCGAAGTCGAGCGCGAGGCGCCAGCGCTCGCTCACCTTCGCGTCGAAACCCGCGGTGTCGAGCATCGCGAGCCACTCGTCGGCACGGTAGTCGCGAATGTGCGACGCGTCGCGCAACAGTTCGATCGCCTGAATATGCGTGTCGTAAAGCGGATCGTCGATGCCCGCGATATCGATGAACTTCAGCCGGCCGCCCGGCTTGAGCACGCGATGCACTTCCGCAAGCGCCTGCGGCACGTCGCGCCAGTGGTGCGCGCTCATGCGGCTCACGGCCCAGTTGAACGTGGCATCGGCGAACGGCAGCGTTTCCGCCGCGCCCTGCTGCGTGCGCACGGTCGTCAAGCCTCGCGCCTTCGCGGCCGCTTCGACCGTGGCGAGCATCTGCGGGGCGATGTCGTAGGCGACGACTTCGCGCACGTGCGGCGCAACGGCGAAGCTCGCGTGGCCCGCGCCGCAGCCCATGTCCAGCACCGTCGCATTGCCGCAGGTGGCCGCGAAGGTCGCGGCAAGATTCTCCAGATCCGCGCCGCTCGCGTGGACCTGGCTCGTGAGGTAGGCGGCGGCGGTCGAGCCGAATGCGTCGGCGACCTGATCGTGATGCTTCATCGCATGCTCCTTTTGCGGGTTCTTATGCGGTGCTTTATATGGGGCGCGAAGCGTTGAGCGCCGCGCGCCGTGGGTTAGCAATCTCCGGGCGGGTTGACGTGGCGGCCCGTCGCCGCGTCAGACGCTACAATAGAGGCCGTTTTGTACCAGTACAAGTTAAGCGATTATTCTGGTATCGCTGCCACTAGCCCCACGCCCAATGAGCCTCGACACGCCCTCCCCGGCTTCGCCCGCCGCCGCCGGCAAAACCCTCGACGCGACGCCCGCCCGCGCGCTGGGCGAATTCATCCGCGCCCATCGCGAGCGTCTTGCGCCCGCGGAGGTCGGCCTGCCGCCCGGCCCGCGCCGCCGTACGCCCGGCCTGCGCCGCGAGGAAGTCGCGCAGTTGTGCGGCGTGAGTCCGACCTGGTACACGTGGATCGAGCAGGGCCGCCCCGTTTCCGCTTCGGCTGACGCGCTCGCGCGCATCGCCGTCGCGCTGCGGCTCTCGCGCGCCGAGCGCGCCTATCTGTTCGAGCTGGCCGCGCAGCGCGACCCCGCGGAGCCCGATCCGGCCACCGCCGCAGACGCGCCCGCCACGCTGCTGCAAACGGTGAAACTCGTGGACGCCCCCGCCTACGTGCTCGACCGCCAGTGGACCGCGCTCGCCTGGAACGCGCATGCGGCGGACCTCTTCACGGGCTGGCTCGACGGCGAGCACGACCGCAACCTGCTGCGCTTCACGTTCACCGAGCCGCTCGGGCGCGAGCTGATCGTCGACTGGGAAACGCGCGCGCGGCGCCTGGCCGCCGAGTTTCGCGCCGACTCCATCCGCCACCTGAACGACGCGCCCACGCGCGCGCTGATCGACTCGCTGATCGCCGCGAGCGACGAATTCGCGCGCTTCTGGGCCTCGCAGGACGTGTTCGAGCGCGAGGGAGGCCGGCGCGAGTTCAACCATCCGCGCCACGGCCGCATCGCCTGCGACCAGATCACCTTCAAGCCCGCGCACCGCGAAGATCTCAAACTCGTGGTGCTGGTGCGGCTCTGAGCGGCGCGGGCCGCCTGGCGGCGTTCCGGCGGACCGCCAATGTTAAAATCGAGTTCTTTCCCGCCGTGCTAGACGCAATGCAGCGCAATGCGCCGCGCGGCACGCCTTCTCACCGCTTGCTCGTTCACGCCCCATCACCATGACGTCCCAACTGCACAAAAAAGGCGAAGCCTGGTCGGCTCGTTTCTCCGAACCCATGTCGGAGCTGGTCAAGCGCTACACGTCGTCGGTCTTCTTCGACAAGCGTCTCGCGCTCGTCGATATCGAGGGCTCGCTCGCGCACGCGTCGATGCTGGCTGCGCAGAAGATCATCTCCGCCGACGACCTCGCCGCCATCGAGGGCGGCATGGCGAAGATCAAGGGCGAGATCGAGCGCGGTGAATTCGAGTGGCTGCTCGACCTCGAAGACGTGCACCTGAACATCGAAGCGCGCCTGACCGCCCTGATCGGCGATGCGGGCAAGCGGCTGCACACGGGCCGCTCGCGCAACGACCAGGTCGCGACCGACATCCGCCTATGGCTGCGCGGCGAGATCGACCGCATCGGCGGCCTGCTCGGCGACCTGCGCGGCGCGCTGCTCGACCTGGCCGAACAGCACTCGGGCACGATCATGCCGGGCTTCACGCACCTGCAAGTGGCGCAGCCGGTCACCTTCGGCCATCACCTGCTCGCCTATGTGGAAATGTTCACGCGCGACGCCGAGCGCATGGTGGACTGCCGCAAGCGCGTGAACCGTCTGCCGCTCGGCGCGGCGGCGCTCGCGGGCACGAGCTTTTCCGTAGACCGCTTCGCCGTGGCGAAGACGCTGGGCTTCGACGGAATCTGCGCAAACTCGCTCGACGCCGTTTCCGATCGCGACTTCGCCATCGAATTCACGGCGGCGGCCGCGCTCGTGATGACGCACGTCTCGCGCTTTTCCGAAGAGCTGGTGCTGTGGATGAGCCCGCGCGTGGGCTTCATCGATCTGGCGGACCGCTTCTGCACGGGCTCGTCGATCATGCCGCAGAAGAAGAACCCGGACGTGCCGGAACTCGCGCGCGGCAAGACCGGCCGCGTGAACGGCCATCTCATGGCGCTCCTCACGCTGATGAAGGGCCAGCCGCTCGCCTACAACAAGGACAACCAGGAAGACAAGGAGCCGCTGTTCGACACGGTCGATACCGTTGCGGACACGCTGCGCATCTTCGCGGAGATGGTCGCGGGCATCACGGTCAAGGAGCAGGCGATGCGCGCGGCTGCGCTGCAGGGCTTCTCCACGGCCACGGATCTGGCCGACTACCTCGTCAAGAAGGGCCTGCCGTTCCGCGACGCGCACGAAGCCGTGGCGCACGCGGTGCGGATCTGCGTGGACCGCAACTGCGATCTCGCCGACCTCACGCTCGACGAGATGCGCCGCGAACTGCCGGCCGTCTCGCACCTGCTGACCGAAGACGTGTTCGAAGTGCTGACGCTCGAAGGCTCGGTCTCGGCGCGTAACCATCCGGGCGGCACCGCGCCGGAGCAGGTGCGTGCGGCCATCGCGGCGGCGCGCGCAGCGCTCAAGTAAGCAACTAAGCGCAGCGAAGCGGGCGGAAAACGCCCGCAGTAAAAGCCCAACCGGGCGCGCGACGGACAACGTCGCGCGCCCGGTTTGCTTTGGGCGGCGCACAAGGTGACCATGCCCGTGAGGACACACATGACAGCGCGCTGTACCCGCAGCAAAATGCGGGAAGTGTGCGCCCGGCAGCCGCGCGTCATGGCCTACGATCCCGCGCCATACTGACGACTTGCTCCGTCAGGTTTCGTCTTCGCCCCCAACACCTGCCCCATGATCGTCCGCCCTCACCTCCACTGGTTCCGCATGCTGCTCGCGTGGCGCGGCTCCGTGCTGCCGCAACTTCTGCCGCGCCTCTTCATCGTGCTGGTACTGTCGATCATCGCAGTGGCCGCGCACGATCACATCCTCAAGCTCACGGTCAACCTGAGCACCGTGCCGTTCTCGCTGATCGGCATCGCGCTCGCGGTGTTTCTCGGCTTTCGCAACAGCGCGAGCTACGACCGCTACTGGGAGGGCCGCAAGCTCTGGGGGCAAATGCTCAATGAAACGCGCTCGCTGGTGCGTCAGGCGCTGACGCTTGCGCGCAGCGGCGACGAAGCCGCAACGCGCGAGCGGGCCCTCGAGCTGATGAGTCTGCTCGCTGCGCTGCCGCATGCGCTGCGCCATCAACTGCGCAACACCGACCCGCGCGCCGATCTCGAGTCGCGCCTGGCGCCCGCGCTCTTCGCGCGCGTGATGGCGGCGCGCTACCGCCCGGCCACGCTCCTGCTGTGCGCTTCGGAATGGGTCCAGCGCGAGACGCGCGAAGGCCGCCTCGACGGCTACGCGGTGCTCGCGTTCGAACATAATCTCAATGGCATTTCAGATGTGATCGGCGGGTGCGAGCGCATCGTCTCCACGCCGCTGCCGTTCGCCTATACGGTGATGATTCATCGCACCGTGTACTTCTTCTGCGCGATGCTGCCGTTCGGCCTCGTCGACAGCATCGGCGGTTTGACGCCGATCTTCGCCGTGTTCGTGGCCTACGCGTTCATGGCCCACGAGGCGATCGCCTCGCAGCTCGAAGACCCGTTCGGCACCGAAGACAACGACCTCGCGCTCAACCTGATGTCGACCGGCATCGAGGTCGCGTTGCACGACCTGATGGGCGAGCCGACTGTGCTGCCGGCGCGCGCGCCGGAGCAGTTCATCCTCGACTGAAAGCGCGGCCTCAGTGGTCGTTCACCGTTTCGGCGAGGCGCTTCAAGGTCGCGAGGCGCCCGCCTAGCAGATCGAGCCGCGCATGCTCGTCGATGAGCGGCGTGGTCGCGTCGCGATACGCGCGCCAGTCGCTTTGTGCGCGCGAGACCGTAGGCCGCGCGTGCTTCGGCATGCGCGCATAGAGCTGACGGTAGTAGCGATTGAGGTCGTAGCTCACGTGCTCGCAGCGCGCGTCGGCGCTGCAGGCGCGCACCTTCGGCGCGTCGCCGTCGTACGTCGCCGCCTGGTTGCGCAGCGCGAGCGCGCGCTCGCGCACCGGCTGCAGGCGCATGTCCGCCTCGTAGAGCTGGTAGGTGCTGCCGCTCGTGGTCGCGAACGCGGCGCCGAGCATGGTGTCCTCGGCGTCGCGCCAGGCCACCCACTTCTGCTGGCTCAGTTGCCAGCGCTTTTGCTGCGCGGGCGGCAACTTCGCGAGCAGTTGCGTGAGCGCGTTGTCGGCGGCCTTGCGCCATGCGGTGCGCGCATCGTCCATGCACTGGACCTGCCCGGCCGTCGACGACCGGTCCGCTCGCGCGAGACAGGTGCGCATGGCCGTATCGATCGGATCGGCCGCCGCGACCTCGGCGCGCGCCGCCGGCGCCACGGCGAACAGCACCGTGGCGGCCGAAATCACCGACAGCGTCGAGACCATCACAGCAAAATAACGCGCTAGCCGCGCCGCTGAACCACCCAACATTCCCCTCCCTCGCGCGTTCAGGCGCGCACGCAATCCACGAAATACTCGATGCGGCCGTTGATGGTCTCGCCCACGAGCCCGTGGATGTCGGTGTGGAAGCCCGGGAAGCGCTCGTTGAACTCGCGCGCGAACTTCAGATAATTCACGATCGTCCTGTTGAAGCGCTCGCCAGGAATCAGCAGCGGAATACCCGGCGGGTACGGCGTGAGCAGGATCGACGTGACGCGGCCTTCGAGTTCGTCGACAGGCACGCGATCGATCTCGCGGTGCGCGAGCTTCGCGAATGCGTCGGAAGGCTTCATCGCAGGCTCCATGCTCGAGAGGTACATCTCGGTCGTGAGGCGCGCGATGTCGTTGGCACGGTAGACGCTGTGGATCTGTTGGCACAGGTCGCGCAGGCCCACGCGCTCGTACATCGGATGCTGCGCGACGAATTCCGGCAGCACGCGCCACAGCGGCTGGTTGTTGTCGTAGTCGTCCTTGAACTGCTGAAGCTCGGTCACCATCGAGTTCCAGCGGCCCTTCGTGATGCCGATCGTGAACATGATGAAGAACGAGTACAGACCCGTCTTCTCGACGATGATGCCGTGCTCGGCCAGGTACTTCGTCACGATCGCGGCCGGAATGCCGGTCTCGCCGAATTCGCCGTCCACGTCCAGACCCGGCGTGACAATGGTCGCCTTGATCGGGTCCAGCATATTGAAGCCTTCCGCCAGCGCGCCGAAGCCGTGCCAGTGATCGTTCGGGCGCAGCATCCAGTCTTCGCGCGAGCCGATGCCTTCTTCGGCGAGTTCGTCCGGGCCCCAGACCTGGAAGAACCAGTCGTCGCCATATTCGGCGTCCACCTTGCGCATGGCCCGGCGGAAGTCGAGCGCTTCGGCAATCGACTCTTCCACCAGCGCCGGGCCGCCCGGCGCTTCCATCATCGCGGCGGCCACGTCGCACGACGCGATGATCGCGTACTGCGGCGACGTCGACGTGTGCATCAGATACGCCTCGTTGAAGCGGTGGCGGTCGAACGCGCTGTCTTCCGAGTCCTGCACAACGATCTGCGAGGCCTGCGAGATGCCGGCGAGCAGCTTGTGCGTGGAGTGAGTCGCGAACACCAGTGCCTTGGTGCGCGGACGTCCCGCGCCGATCGCGTGCATGTCCTGGTAGAACTCGTGGAATTCGGCGTGCGGCAGCCACGCTTCGTCGAAGTGCAGCGTGTCGAGCATGTCGCCGAGCAGATCCTTGATCATCTCGACGTTGTAGACCACGCCGTCGTACGTGCTCTGCGTGATCGTGAGAATGCGCGGTTTCACGTTCGGATTCTTCGCGAGCGCCTCACGGGCGAACGGATTCGCCTCGATCTTCTTGCGGATGTTTTCCGGCTTGAACTCGTCGCGCGGAATCGGGCCGATGATGCCGAAGTTGTTGCGCGTCGGCGTGAGGAACACGGGAATCGCGCCCGTCATCGTGATCGCGTGCAGGATCGACTTGTGGCAGTTGCGGTCGACCAGCACGATGTCGCCGGGCGCGACCGTTGCGTGCCAGACGATCTTGTTCGACGTGGACGTGCCGTTGGTCACGAAGAACACGTGGTCCGCGCTGAAGATGCGCGCCGCGTTGCGCTCCGAGGCCGCGACCGGGCCGGTGTGATCGAGCAGCTGGCCGAGTTCCTCGACTGCATTGCAGACGTCGGCGCGCAGCATGTTCTCGCCGAAGAACTGGTGGAACATCTGGCCGAGCGGATTCTTCAGGAACGCGACACCGCCCGAGTGACCCGGGCAGTGCCACGAGTACGAGCCTTCGTCGGCGTACTTCACCAGTTCCTTGAAGAACGGCGGCGCCAGCGCGTCGAGATACACGCGCGCTTCGCGAATCACGTGGCGCGCGACAAACTCCGGCGTGTCCTCGAACATGTGGATGAAGCCGTGCAGTTCGCGCAGGATGTCGTTGGGCAGATGGCGCGAAGTGCGCGTCTCGCCGTACAGGAAAATGGGGATGTCGGCGTTGCGCGTGCGCACCGCTTCCACGAACGCCCGCAGCGCGACGATCGCAGGCGCGTGCTCGGGCGCTTCGCCATCCGTGCCTTCCACGTACGGCAGCAGTTCGTCGTCGTCGATCGAGAGGATGAAGCACGCGGCGCGGCTCGACTGCTGCGCGAACGACGTGAGGTCGCCGTAGCTCGTCAGCCCGAGGACTTCCGCGCCCTCTTTCTCGATGGCTTCGGCGAGCGCGCGGATGCCGGAACCCGAGATGTTCTCGGAGCGAAAGTCTTCGTCGATGATGACGACGGGAAAACGAAACTTCATGGGCGATTCTCCAAAAGAAACGACCGCTGCATATGATGCGCAGCGGTCCCCGTATGTCGTTGAATCCGGTGATGTTGTGCGCTGGAACTCAGGTCTTCGGCAAGGTCACGCCGTGCTGGCCTTGATACTTGCCGCCGCGATCCGCGTACGAGACCTCGCAGATCTCATCGCTTTCGAAGAACAGCACTTGAGCCACCCCTTCGTTCGCGTAGATTTTCGCAGGCAAAGGTGTCGTATTTGAGAATTCGAGCGTGACGTACCCTTCCCACTCGGGCTCGAACGGCGTGACGTTCACGATGATCCCGCAGCGCGCATAGGTCGACTTGCCCAGACACACGGTCAGGACGTTGCGCGGAATGCGGAAATACTCGACCGTGCGCGCGAGCGCGAAGGAATTGGGCGGGATGATACAGACGTCGCCCTTGAAGTCCACGAACGACTTTTCGTCGAAGTTCTTCGGATCGACGATTGTCGAGTTGATGTTCGTGAAGATCTTGAATTCGTCGGCGCAGCGAATGTCGTAGCCGTAGCTCGAGGTGCCGTAGCTCACGATCTTGCGGCCGTCTTCCGACATACGGACCTGATCGCGCACGAACGGCTCGATCATCTTCTGCTCTTCGGCCATGCGCCGGATCCACTTGTCGGACTTGATTGCCATGTTCGCTACTTAACGGGAAATTCGGGTCGGGAAAGCATGCGGACGGCGCCATCGGGCGCGCGCCGCGTGCGAAAGGCGCCTATTTTACGCGATGTGGATCGCCGCGCCTGAACTGCGTTTCACGCCGGCGCCAACGCCGCGCTCACTGGGCGCGTATCAGCCCGCAGGCGAGCGCCGGGCCCGTGCCGCGCTGCGGGTACGCGTAGGGGTCGATGGCGTCCCGGTGCACGATCACCGCACGTTGCAGCACGGAGCGCACACCGTCGAGCGAGACGTCGGGTGCGACGATAAAGCCCGACGCCACGCCGTTCGAATCCGCATGGATATTGCCGAGATCACCTTCCACGCGCGCGCCGGGCCTCAGGCGCTCCGCGGCGGGCGCGAACACGGCGCCGGCGCTCGAGGCGTCGATTGCGTTGCAGTCGCCGCGCTCGTGCACCTGCAATGCGTGATCGCTGTCGGGCTGCAGGCCCGCGAGGTTGTAGCTCACCTGCACGCCGTCCGAGTGTTCGACGAACGAAACCGTGCCGCGCACCTGACTGCCGACGGTGGGCAGCAGCTGTGCGACCGCGCGCTTCTCCTGCTGCCCCATGAAGCTCGTGCAGCCCGCCAGCAGCGCGCAGCCGCAGAGCGTGACGAGGGCGATCATCCAGACGACCTGCGCATTCCCCGCTTGCCTGTCGTTTCCTTTATCCATGCGATCCTCTTGCCGGGCGGCGGCAGCCCCGTTGCTGCCGCCATACCGGACCCGATGAAGCCCACATGATACCGCGCACGCGGCGCGTCGCGCGCCTATCTGTCCCCATGCGCGGGGCGCCGCACGAGCGCTGCGGCCGCACCGGCGCTCAGGTGTTCTGCACGACGATGGTCGGGAACTTCGAGGTCATGTCGCGGGCGCGCTCGGCGATCTGGATCGCCACGCGGCGCGCGATCGCGCGATAGGTTGCCGCCACCGGCCCTTCGGGAGCGGCCGCCACGGTGGGGTTGCCCGAATCGGCCTGCTCGCGGATGGCGATGTCGAGCGGCAGGCTGCCCAGCACTTCCACGCCGTACTCCTTCGCCATGCGCTCGCCGCCGCCCGCGCCGAAAATATGCTCGGCGTGCCCGCAGTTCGAGCAGATGTGCACGGCCATGTTCTCGACGATGCCGAGAATCGGAATGCCTACCTTCTCGAACATCTTGAGGCCCTTCTTCGCGTCGAGCAGCGCGATGTCCTGCGGCGTCGTGACGATCACGGCGCCCGTGACGGGCACGCGCTGCGAGAGCGTGAGCTGGATGTCGCCGGTGCCCGGCGGCATGTCGACCACGAGATAGTCGAGCTCGCGCCAGTTGGTCTGACGCAGCAGCTGCTCGAGCGCGGAAGTGGCCATCGGGCCGCGCCAGACCATCGGGTTGTCCTGCTCGATCAGAAAGCCGATCGAGTTGGCCTGCACGCCGTGGCCTTCGAGCGGATTCATCGACTGGCCGTCGGGCGACTCGGGACGGCCCTCGATGCCGAGCATCATCGGCAGCGAGGGGCCGTAGATGTCCGCGTCCAGCACGCCGACCGAAGCGCCTTCGGCGGCGAGCGCGAGCGCGAGATTTACGGCGGTCGTGCTCTTGCCCACGCCGCCCTTGCCCGAGGCCACGGCGACGATATTCTTCACGTTGGGCAGCAGCTTCACGCCGCGTTGCACCGTGTGCGCGGTAATCTCGCTTCTGACCGCGATGCGGCTCGCCTTCACGCCCGGCACGGCGGCAAGCGCCGCTTCGACCTGCGCGCGCACCGCGTCGAACTGGCTCTTCGCCGGATAGCCGAGCACGATCTCGACGCCAACCGTGTCGCCGTCGACGGTAACGTTGCGCACGCCCTTGGCCGCCGTGTAGGGATGGCCCGTGTTCGGAT
Organism: Paraburkholderia sp. CNPSo 3272; assembly: GCF_024206495.1. Taxonomy (GTDB): domain Bacteria; phylum Pseudomonadota; class Gammaproteobacteria; order Burkholderiales; family Burkholderiaceae; genus Paraburkholderia. The sequence continues at coordinate 86,637 of NZ_JAMBPQ010000028.1, forward strand.
CCGTCAGGGCCGCGAGCGCGGCGTCGACCAAAGCCCGATCTATGCTCATTGAAACTCCGTGGGGAGAATGCCGGTCTGCGCGAGCGCCGATCCGAGTGAGGACTGATCGCCTACGCGCCGGAAATCGAAAGAAATTGTTAAGCTGCATTGCGCAAAATTGCCCGAAAGGGCACGCTTCGCGGCAGCATCGATTTTGTGTGCCGACCAGGAGGTCTCGAAGCCGCGACCCAGCAGCTTTTCGCCTGGCGGCGCAAACCTCAAGGCGTCATTGTAGTAGCAGCCGCCGCGCACCGTTCGAAGACCCTGCTCGCATGCGGGGCCGCGAACGCCGCGGGCAGCGTCCGTTCCACTCAAGAAAGGAAAGCAAATGAACACAAGAACCCTGACTCGCCTGTCCGTCTTCGCCATCGCCGGCGCGCTCGTCGCCGGCTGCGCGACGCAGCAGGGCACCAACACGGCTGTCGGCACCGGTGTCGGCGCAGGCACGGGCGCGGCGATCGGCGCCATCTTCGGCGGCGGCAAGGGCGCCGCAATCGGCGCAGGCGCCGGCGCACTGGTCGGCGGCATTACCGGCTACAACTGGCAGAACATCCACAACAAGCTCTCGGGCGCCACCAAGGGCACCGGCACGAAGATCACCGAGCAGCCGGACGGCTCGCTCAAGCTCGACATCCCGAGCAATGTGACGTTCGACACCAGCAGCTACGCGATCAAGCCGTCGTTCGCGCCGGTGCTCGACCAGGTCGCGCAGACGCTCCAGCAGAACCCAGAAGTGGTTGCGCAGGTGGTCGGCCATACGGATAACACGGGCTCCGCCGCGTACAACCAGACGCTGTCGGTCAACCGCGCCCAGAGCGTCGTGAACTACCTCGCGTCTCGCGGCATCCAGATGCAGCGCATGGCGGCAGAGGGACGCGGCGATACGCAACCGATCGCCGACAACAACACCGAAGCGGGCCGCGCTGCTAACCGCCGCGTGGAAATGTACCTGCGCGCGACGTCGCAGCACCAAGGCGGCTAAGCCAGCCAGGCGCAGTCACCGGGATGCAGTTGCCCGGGACTGCGCTGTAAAAAGGGCGGCGCATCAACGGGGCGGCAATCATGCTGCCCCGTTTGCATTTCGAGGGGCCCGCGGACGCGTCCCAAACCTTGCCGGACGAGCATCCGACCCTGCTTCAACGCGTTGCAAGAGAATCAAAAAAATTTTCGAACTCTCGGGAAACCGTGCTGTCTGTCTTTACGGTACGTGTGCGGCAGCGCCGCCGCGTCACCATTCTCCTCTTGTCGTTGTTGCTCCGGGGCCAAGCTTGCCCCGGTTTTTTTTGGCCGCGATTTGTGCAACGCAACATAGCCGTTGCCTGAGCAGCCCGCACGCCCTGCGGCTATTTCCAGTAACGAGCGGCCACCGGCCCGCCGAACGGTGGTGCGGCCGCCCTGTTAAAATCGCGCTTTCCCCCCGCAACATCGGACTTCCCTCATTTATGTCAGCACCCGCCACCGACCTCGCAGCAGCCGGCGCGCATGCCAATCAAAGCGGCCGCCGCCAGATTCTCGTTACGTCTGCTCTGCCGTACGCCAACGGTCAGATCCACATCGGCCACCTGGTCGAGTACATCCAGACGGACATCTGGGTTCGCGCGCTGCGAATGCATGGCCACGAGGTCTACTACGTGGGTGCCGACGACACGCACGGCACGCCCGTCATGCTGCGCGCGGAGAAGGAAGGTCTCACGCCGCAGCAGCTGATCGCGCGCGTGTGGCAGGAGCACAAGCGCGATTTCGACAGCTTCGGCGTGTCGTTCGACAATTACTATTCGACGGACTCCGAAGAGAACCGCGTGCTCTCCGAGTCGGTGTATCTGGCGCTCAAGGAAGCGGGTTTCATCGAGACGCGCGACATCGAGCAGGCCTACGACCCGGTCAAGAACATGTTCCTGCCGGACCGCTTCATCAAGGGCGAGTGTCCGAAGTGCGGCGCGAAGGACCAGTATGGAGACAGCTGCGAAGTGTGCGGCTCGACTTACGCGCCCACTGACCTGAAGAATCCGTACTCGGTGGTCTCGGGCGCGACGCCCATCCGCAAGACCTCGACGCACTACTTCTTCCGCCTCTCGGACCCGCGCTGCGAAGACTTCCTGCGCGGCTGGGTGAGCGGCCTCGCGCAACCGGAAGCGACCAACAAGATGCGCGAATGGCTGGGCGAGTCGGGCGAATCGAAGCTCGCCGACTGGGACATCTCGCGCGATGCACCCTACTTCGGCTTCGAGATTCCTGGCGCGCCCGGCAAGTACTTCTACGTGTGGCTCGACGCGCCCGTGGGCTATTACGCGAGCTTCAAGAACCTGTGCGAAAAGCGCGGCCTCGATTTCGAGGCATGGGTGAAGGCCGGCTCGAAGACGGAGCAGTACCACTTCATCGGCAAGGACATCCTGTATTTCCATACGCTGTTCTGGCCGGCCATGCTGCAGTTCTCGGGCCACCGCACGCCCACCAACGTCTTCGCGCACGGCTTTTTGACCGTGGACGGCGCGAAGATGTCGAAGTCGCGCGGCACCTTCATCACGGCGGAAAGCTATGTCACCACGGGCCTGAACCCCGAGTGGCTGCGCTACTACTTCGCCGCGAAGCTCAACAGCACGATGGAAGACCTCGATCTGAACCTCGAGGACTTCCAGGCGCGCGTGAACAGCGACCTGGTCGGCAAGTACATCAACATCGCAAGCCGCGCGGCGGGCTTCCTGATCAAGCGCTTCGAAGGCCGCGTGCAAGATAGCGCGATGAGCCATCCGCTGCTCGAGCAACTGCGCGGCGCGATTGCGCAAATCGCTGCGCACTACGAAGCACGCGAATACAGCCGCGCGCTGCGCCAGACGATGGAACTCGCCGACGCCGTGAACGGTTACGTCGATACGGCCAAGCCGTGGGAGCAGGCCAGGGATCCGGCCAACTCGGCGGCGCTGCACGAGACCTGCAGTGTGAGCCTCGAAGCGTTCCGCCTGCTTTCGCTCGCGCTGAAGCCGGTGCTGCCGACGCTCGCAGAAGGCGTCGAACAGTTCCTCGCGATCGAGCCGCTGACGTGGGCCGATGCAGGCAAGGCGCTTTCGTCGCAACAGCCGATAAACGCGTACAAGCACCTGATGACGCGCGTCGATCCGAAGCAGATCGAAGCGCTGCTCGCCGCCAACCGCGATTCGCTGCAGGCGACCGATGCGCCCGCCGCCGCGGCTGCGGATGCAAACAAGAAGTCGAAGGCTGCCAAGGAAGCGAAGAAGCCGGCCGCCGAGGAGACGCCGGAACTCATTTCCATCGACGACTTCGCGAAGATCGACTTGCGCGTGGCGCTGATCGTCGACTGCAACATCGTCGAAGGGTCGGACAAGCTGCTGCAACTCACGCTCGACGTGGGCGAGGAAAAAACGCGCAACGTGTTCTCGGGCATCCGTTCGGCGTACAAGCCGGAAGACCTCAAGGGCAAGCTCACGGTGATGGTTGCGAACCTCGCGCCGCGCAAGATGAAGTTCGGCATGTCCGAAGGCATGGTGCTCGCGGCTTCCGCCGCCGACGAGAAGGCCGAACCGGGTCTGTACATTCTCGAACCGCATAGCGGCGCTAAGCCGGGCATGCGGGTCAAGTAATACCGTCTCGCCGATATCGTTCAAAACGCCCCTTGCGAGGGTAATGCCGTTCAGTTAAGGTCCTTTTTAAGGACGCGGACGGCATAACGTTTCGGTACAGCCTTCACGGCCCGCTCGAATTTTCGACCGGGCCGTTCTTCTTTGAGGAGTGCAACGAGGCGCTGGCGCAGACGTTGCAGCAGGGCTGGGAGTTTGCCTTGCGCACGGGTGACGGCGGCCCAGTGCAATTCGTACTGGATGACGTGGAAGGCGCGCACGAAGCTGATCTCGGTCGGCTCGCACTTCAC
>NZ_JAMBPQ010000029.1 GCF_024206495.1 Paraburkholderia sp. CNPSo 3272
CGGTGAAGTGCGAGCCGACCGAGATCAGCTTCGTGCGCGCCTTCCACGTCATCCAGTACGAATTGCACTGGGCCGCCGTCACCCGTGCGCAAGGCAAACTCCCAGCCCTGCTGCAACGTCTGCGCCAGCGCCTCGTTGCACTCCTCAAAGAAGAACGGCCCGGTCGAAAATTCGAGCGGGCCGTGAAGGCTGTACCGAAACGTTATGCCGTCCGCGTCCTTAAAAAGGACCTTAACTGAACGGCATTAGGGCTTAGGCTCGTCTTTTTGTTTAGACTGACGGCACCGGGCCGTCGCATAGCGAGAGAGGGCGGCCTTGCACGATTCAAGGAGCCGTCATGCCCCACACGCACTACACCACGCTGATCTCGGCCGCCAATCTGCACGAACGCCTGACCGCCGCGCCGGGCAGCGTGCTGGTTTTCGACTGCCGCTTCGATCTCGCCAACCCCGCCGCGGGTGAGAACGCCTATGCGCTCGGCCATCTGCCCGGCGCCCAATACCTGCATCTGGACCGCGATCTCTCGGGGCCGAAGACCGGCAAGAACGGCCGCCATCCGCTGCCCGACCGCTCGGCACTCGTCGCCACGCTCCTGCTGCGCGGGCTGAACGAAGGCCAGCAGGTCGTGGCCTACGACGCGCAAGGCGGCGCCTACGCCGCGCGCCTCTGGTGGCTCCTGCGCTGGCTCGGCCACGACTCAGTGGCCGTGCTCGACGGCGGCCTCAAGGCGTGGGAGGCGGCGGGCTTCCCGCTCGTGCGCGACGTGCCCACGCCCGCACGCGGCACCTTCAAGGCCGGCGCGCCGCTGCAGGTGACGGTGGACGCGCAGGCCATCGTCCGCAATCTCGCCACGCATGAACTCACGGTCGTCGACGCACGCGCCGCCGACCGCTATCGCGGCGAGAATGAAACGATCGATCCGGTGGGCGGCCACATTCCTGGCGCGCGCAATCGGTTTTATCAGGACAATCTCACGCCGGATGGCCGCTTCAAGTCGGCGCATGCGCTGCGCGAGGATTTCACGGCGGTGCTGCCGGGCATCACGCCCGAACACGTGGTCCTGCAATGCGGCTCGGGCGTGACCGCCTGCCACAATGCGCTCGCGATGGAAATTGCCGGCCTGCACGGCGCGGCGCTCTATCCCGGTTCGTGGAGCGAATGGAGCGCCGATGCATCGCGGCCGGTCGCGACCGGCCCCAACCCCTAAGCCGGGTATCCGGAGCCGGGCACGGCGTCACACCACGCCGTGCTCCTTGAACCAGGCAATCGCGCGCTTCCAGCCATCCTCCGCATCGGCCTTGCGATAGCTCGGCCGGTAGTCCGCGAAGAACGCGTGGCCTGCGTCGTCGTACACGACGATTTGCGAGCCGCGCCCGCCCTGCGGACCCTGCGCGATGGCGGCCTTCATCTGCTCGAGCGTGTTCTGCGGAATGCTGTTGTCCTGCAAGCCATACATGCCGAGTACCGGCACCTGCAGACTGCCCGCGAGATCGAGTGGATTCTGCGGCGAATTTTCCGTGTGTGCGCCCGCTACGCGGCCATACCAGGAAACCGCCGCCTTGATGCGCGGATTGTGCTCGGCATAAAGCCACGTGTAGATGCCGCCCCAGCAGAAGCCATTGACGCCCACGCGCTTCAGATCGCCACCGTGCCCGCCAGCCCAGACAAGCGCCGCATCGATGTCGCCGAGCACCTGTGCATCGGGCACCTTGCTCGCGATGTTCTCGCCGATTTGCTGCACTGTCGGGTACACCGAGGCATCGCCCTGACGCACGAAGAAGTCCGGCGCGATGGCCAGATAGCCGAGCTTCGCGAAGCGGCGGCACACATCGGCGATATGCTCGTGTACGCCGAAGATCTCATGGATCACGATGATCACCGGCAAGTGCGTCTTGCCGAGCGGCTGCGCGCGATACGCCGGGACGAGCGTGTCGCCCGACTGGAAGCCGATCTCGCCGGCTTCGAGACCTTCGCTGTCGGTGTGGATGGTTTGCGCCGAGACGGGCAGCACGGCAGCGGCGAATCCGCTGCCGAGCGCCGCCTTGATGAAGGTGCGCCGATCGAACGGTACGTGCGGGACGAGGCTATCGACTTCGGGTTTCAGCATGCAGCGCTCCTTGAAGATAGATCGAACAGCGGAAACAGGCAGAATAGCGCCGCCCCGGACGCAAGCGCCGCTCGGTGCAGCCGCTCAGTGCAGCTTCACGCGCGGCAACGTCGTGCGGCGCAGCCAGTGCGCGAAGGTATCGAGCACCATGCGCGCGTAGCCGTGCAGCGCCGCGATGTGCAGCCGGTACAGCGACATGTACATGAAACGGGCGAACAACCCTTCGATCAACATATTCCCGCCGATCAGCCCGCCCATCAGGTTGCCGACCGCGCTGAAGTGCCCGAGCGACACCAGCGAGCCGAAGTCGCGATAAGTGAACTCCTCGAGCGGCTTGCCGGCGAGCAGATTGCCCAGCGACTTGAACAGGAAAGTGGCCTGCTGGTGCGCGGCTTGCGCGCGCGGCGGCACCCCGCGCTCGTGGCCCGGCCATTCGCAGGCCGCGCAGTCGCCGAGCGCGAAGATGTTGTCGTCGAGTTCCGTTTGCAGCGTACGGCGCACGATCAGTTGGCCGAGCTTGTTGACAGTGAGACCGTCGAGCCGCGAGAGCACAGCCGGCGCGGTAATGCCAGCGGCCCAGACCGTGAGGTCCGCGCGCAGGTTCTTGCCGCTCGCGGTGCGCACGACGCCAGGCGCCACTTCGATCACGCGCTCGCTCGTCAGCAGCTTCACGCCGAGCTTCTGCAGCAGCTCGCCCGTTGCCGACGAAACGCGCTCGGGCAATGCCGGCAGGATGCGCGGGCCCGCCTCGATCAGCACGATGCCCACGTCGTTGCGCGGATCGAGCTTGTGCAGTCCATAGGCCGACAGCACCTGCGCGGTGTTGCGCAGCTCGGCGGAAAGCTCGACGCCCGTCGCGCCCGCGCCGATGATCGCCACCTGCACGCGCGGCTCGGCGCCGGCGTCCATGGCCGGCGCGAGGTCGTCCGCCGTGACCTCCGCCGCGACTTTTTCGGGCGCCTGATGTTCGGCGCGCATACACGCGGCGATCAAGCGCTTGCGAAAGCGCTCGGCTTGCTCGACGGTGTCGAGCGCGATGGAATTCTCGGCCGCGCCCGGCACACCGAAAAAGTGCGTCGTGCTGCCGATTGCGAGCACGAGCGTATCGTATTCGAGCACGCGCTCGGGCAGCATTTCCGCACCGTCTTCGTCGAGCACGTGCCCGAGCGTGATGCGCTTCGCCGCGCGGTCGAGGCCGGTCAGCTCGCCCTGCTGGAACTCGAAGCCGTGCCAGCGCGCCTGCGCTGGATATTCGAGCTGATGGGTGAACGGATCCATGCTGCCCGCCGCGACTTCGTGCAGGAGCGGTTTCCAGATATGCGTTGGATTGCGGTCGACCAGCGTGATCGATGCCGCCTGCGGCTTGCCCCGCTTCGCGCGCGCTTCGCCGTAACGGTCGCCGAGCCGCGTTGCCAGTTCCAGCCCGCCTGCGCCTCCTCCCACAACGATAAAGCGATGCATAGACTCTCCGTGCATGTCGAAAGGCGATAGAAAGGCCGATGCATCGACAACATGACGTGCGAGGCACCGGCCTTCAGTCAAATCATTGTCGGCTGACGGAGCGCGCGGCGGCAACCCTTGCGGCGCGCATTCGCGACATCACGCACGCGAGGCTTGCCTTATCGCGCGCGTGCAGTTACATCCTGGTTACGGCTTTGCGGCGGCACAGCGCATTCAGTATGTACTTAGTAGAGCTTCGCTAAGCACCTTGACGCGTCTTCAGTGCGCCTCTTCCCAGTTCTCGCCCACGCCCACTTCGGCGACGAGCGGCACCTTGAGCTGCGCCACCGAGCACATCAGCTCGGGCAAGCGCTTGCGCACTTCGGCGAGTTCGTCGCCCGGCACTTCGAGCACGAGTTCATCGTGCACCTGCATGATCATCTTCGTGCCGATCTTGCGTTCGTCGAGCCATTTCTGCACCGCGACCATGGAAAGCTTGATGAGGTCGGCGGCCGTGCCCTGCATGGGCGCGTTGATGGCGGCGCGCTCGGCGGCCTGGCGGCGCGGGCCGTTGCCGCCGTTGATCTCGGGCAGCCACAGGCGGCGCCCGAAGACAGTCTCCACGTAGCCGCGCGACTTCGCGTCCATGCGCGTTTCGTCCATATAGCGCGCCACACCCGGATAGCGCGCGAAATAACGGTCGATATAAAGCTTCGCCGCGTCGCGCGTAATGCCGAGATTCGATGCGAGGCCGAAGGCGCTCATGCCGTAAATCAGGCCGAAATTGATGACCTTGGCGATGCGCCGCTGGTCCGCGCTCACTTCGAGCGGCGTGACGCCGAACACCTCGGAAGCCGTAGCGCGGTGAATATCGTCGCCGCGCGCGAACGCCGCGAGCAGCGACTCGTCGCCCGAGATATGCGCCATGATGCGCAGTTCGATCTGCGAGTAGTCGGCGGAAACGATCTTGTGACCCGGCGGCGCGATGAACGCCTCGCGAATGCGCCGGCCTTCGCCCGTACGCACGGGGATGTTCTGCAGATTCGGATCGTTCGACGCAAGACGGCCCGTGACCGCCACGGCCTGCGCGTAGTTCGTGTGCACGCGGCCCGTTTGCGCGTTCACCATGCGCGGCAGCTTGTCGGTATACGTGGACTTGAGCTTGGCAAGCCCGCGATGCTCGAGCAGGATCTTGGGCAGCGGGTAATCCTCGGCGAGCTTTTGCAGCACTTCTTCGTCGGTGGAAGGCGCGCCGCTCGGCGTTTTCTTCACGACCGGCAACTGCAGCTTCTCGAAGAAGATCTGACCGATCTGCTTGGGCGAGCCCAGATTGAATTCGCCGCCCGCGAGCGCATACGCTTCCTCTTCGAGCGCGATGAGCCGCACGGCAATTTCCGCGCTCTGCTTTTCCAGCCTCTCGGTGTCGATCAGCACACCGTTGCGCTCCATCTTGCGAAGCACGCGCGACGTGAGCAGTTCGATGTGGCGATACACGTAATCGAGGCCCTTCTCGGGCGCGATCTGCGGATAGAGCGCGCGATGCAGTTGCAGCGTGACATCGGCGTCTTCGGCAGCGTATTCGGCGGCCTTGTCGAGCGAGACGTCGTCGAAACCGATCTGCTGCGCGCCCTTGCCCGCCACCTCTTCGTACTTGATCGTCTTGATGCCGAGATGGCGCAGCGCGAGGCTGTCCATGTCGTGGTTGCGATGCGATTCGAGCACATACGATTCGAGCAGCGTGTCATGCTCCACGCCGTTCAGCTCGATACCATAGTTCGCGAGCACCTGCTCGTCGTACTTCATGTGCTGGCCGACTTTCTTGTGCTGCTCGCTTTCGAGCCACGGCTTCAGGCGCGCGAGCACTTCGTCCTGCGGCAGTTGATCGGGCGCGTCCGGGCCGCGATGCGCGAGCGGCAAATAGGCGGCCACGCCAGGTTCCGTCGAGAACGAGATGCCGACGAGCTTCGCGACCATCGGATCGAGCGCCGTGGTCTCGGTGTCGAACGCGGTGAGTTCGGCGTCTTCGATTCGCCTGAGCCATGTGTCGAATTGCGGCCACGTCTGGATCGTTTCGTAGTGGCGCGGGGCATCGACGAACAGCGCGGGCTGCACGATCGCATCTTTTTCGGGCGCGTCGCCCTGGGTCGCGGCGGGCACCGTCTCCCTTTGCTGACTCGCTTCGGTGACTTCGCGCAGCCAGGTCTTGAAGCCGTGTCGCGCGAAGATATCGCGCAGTTCTTCGCGCGCTTCGGCTCGCGTGGCGAGCGACGCTTCGATCGACTCGAGATGCGGCGTCAGATCGCAAGCCGTTTCCACCGTGACGAGCTTTCTCGCCATCGGCAGGAAGTCGAGCGCGTCGCGCAGATAGCCGCCCACAGCGCCCTTGATTTCATCCGCATGCGCGATCACGCCGTCGAGCGAGTCGTATTGCGTGAGCCATTTGACCGCCGTTTTCGGGCCGCACTTGTTCACGCCCGGCACGTTGTCGACGGTGTCGCCGATGAGCGAGAGATAATCGATGATGCGCTCCGGCGGCACGCCGAACTTCGCGATCACGCCTTCGCGATCGAGCGTTTCATTCGTCATCGTGTTGATGAGCGTGACGTGGTCCGTCACGAGCTGCGCGAGGTCCTTGTCGCCCGTGGAAACGATGACCTTCATGCCGAGATTCTCGGCTTGGTGCGCAAGCGTGCCGATCACGTCGTCGGCCTCCACGCCTTCGATCATCAGGAGCGGCCAGCCGAGCGCGCGCACGGCCGTGTGAATGGGCTCGATTTGTGCAGCGAGCGGCTCGGGCATGGAAGGCCGGTTGGCCTTGTACTCGGGATACCAGTCGTCGCGGAACGTCTTGCCCTTTGCATCGAACACGCACGCGCTATACTCTGCCGTAACGTCCTTGCGCATGCGACGCAGCATGTTGATGATGCCGTATAGCGCGCCCGTGGGTTCGCCGCCAGGACCGCGCAGATCCGGCATCGCATGGAAGGCCCGATAGAGGTAGCTAGAACCGTCGACCAGCAGCAGGGTCTTACCTTCCAGCCCGTTTTGTAGCTTTAGCTTTGTATCCACGCGTAGTTCTTCAGGCATTATGGACAAGAGAAAAGTGATTCCGAGTCTGCGTTCACTCGCAGATCAAGAGCGCGCGACGGCCAAGAAGGCGCGCGCATCGTGGCAGATGTTCACGATTATGGCAGAGTTTATCGAGGCGACCGAGTACCTGTCCGAGATCCGGCCGGCGGTCAGCATCTACGGTTCCGCCCGCCTGAAACCGGAGTCGGAGTACTTTCAGCTCGCCTCCACCATCGCGCGCAAGGTGTCCGATGCGGGCTTTGCGGTGATCTCCGGCGGCGGCCCCGGCATCATGGAAGCCGCGAACCAGGGCGCGCATGCGGGCAAGTCGCCTTCGGTGGGCCTGAACATCGAGTTGCCGCACGAGCAGTCAGGCAACCAGTGGCAGGACATTTCGTTGCGCTTCCGCCATTTCTTCACACGCAAGGTCACGTTCGTGAAGAACTCGGACGCCGTGATCGTCATGCCCGGCGGCTTCGGCACGCTCGACGAACTGGCCGAAGTGCTCACGCTCATCCAGACAAAAAAGTCGCGTCACGTGCCCATCATTCTGGTGGGCGCCGACTTCTGGAAGGGACTGCTCGACTGGTTCCGCTCGGCGCTCGTGCCCATGGGCCTCATCAATCCCGAAGATATGGACCTGATGCAGGTGATCGACGACCCGGACCAGGTGCTCGAAGCCGTTCTCAAGTTCTACGAAGATGCGGACACTGCCGAAGATACCGGCAAGGAGCACCCGGCGCGCCGCGACCGCGACTCCGACGAAGACCGGATGTTCTATCTCTGATGCACGCTTGCGGATGGCCTGCGGTTAATGTTTTCGCAGGCCTTCGCACCGCTCGTGCATCAGCGCATCACTCCCCTCATGCTTTCTCCGCGCTTGCGGGCACGCCGGACGCACCGAGCGGCGCCCGCGCGCTCGCCTGCTCTTCCAGCCAGCGGCAAAACTGCACGACGAGCGGCGCTTGCGCCACCTCGCGGCGCGCCACCCACCAGTAGCCGCGCGCGTCGAGATGCGGCCCCGCGAGCGGGGTGACGAGACGCCCCGACGCGAGTTCGTCATCGAGCAGCGGCAGCGGGCCGAGCGCGACGCCCAGTCCATCCACGGCGGCCTGCAAGGCCAGATAGAAGTGGTCGAACGACTGCTTCTTGCGGCATTTGGCTTTCACGCCTGCAGCCGCGAGCCAGGTGCGCCACGCATCGGGGCGCGTGTCCGAGTGCAGCAGCACGTGGCGTGCAAGATCGCTTGCCTGATGAATCGGCGCACGTTTGAGCAGCGCCGGACTGCACACCGGCAGTTCCGTCTCGTCGAGAAAATGACCGGCCTCGCAGTCGGGCCAGTGGGCTGGACCGCGCCGCACGGCCACGTCGAAGCCTTCGAGCGTCTCGACCGGCGCGTTCGAGGTCGACAGGCGCAACTCGACGTTCGGCGCGAGGCGCTGAAACTGCGAGAGCCGCGGCAGCAGCCATTTCATCGCGAAGGTGGGCAGCGCGCTCACGCGCAGCACGTGCACCACGCCCGTGTCGCGCAATTGGCTGGTTGCGCGCGCGATGTCGTCGAATGCGGACTGCACGGCCGCGAGGTAGCGCCGCCCGTCCTCGGTCAGCGCGACCCGTTTGCCGTGCCGGTGAAACACCTGCACGCCGACCCACGCCTCGAGCGCGGCCACCTGCCGGCTGATGGCACCGTGAGTCACATTGAGCTCGCCCGCCGCAGCGGAGAAGCTGTTGTGCCGTGCAGCGGCTTCGAACGCGCGCAGCGCGGGAAAGGGAGGAAGGGAGCGTGCCATGCTTGTGAGTGTAGATCACAAGAGCACGCCATAGAAATCGTTTTGCCGCGCGCGCGATTGGGCTTAATCTCCGAACTTGCCTCAGAAGTTCCTTCCATTCATGAAACAACCCATCTCATCGCCCGCCGCAGCCGGACATGGCACGGAAGACGGCCTGCACACGCCGACGGTGCGCGATCTGTTCCTCGGCTTTCTCGGTCTCGGCTTCACGTCGTTTGGCGGCGCATTGCCGTTGGCGCGGCGCACCATCGTCGAGCAGCTCCGCTGGCTCACCGCCAGCGAGTTCACCGACCTGCTCGGCCTCTGCCAGTTCTTACCGGGCGGCAACGTCATCAATCTCTCGGTCGCGCTCGGCATGCGTTTTCAGGGATGGCGCGGCGCGCTCGCAGGCATTCTCGGCCTGATCGCGGGTCCGTCGCTCGTCGTGATCGGGCTCGGTGTGCTCTACGAGCGCACGCAAAACGACCCGCACGTGCGGCATCTGTTCGTCGGGCTCGCCGCGGCGGCCGCCGGGCTGCTCGTCTCGATGGCCCTGAAAATCGTTCTGCCGCTGCGGCGCGAGCCCGCAGCGGCCCTGGTCGCCGCGCTCGGCTTCGTGGCCATCGCCGTGCTGCGCACGCCGCTCTTGCCCACCATGCTCGTGCTCACGCCAGTCGGCATCGCGCTCGCGGCCCGCGCGGCGCGCAAGGAAGGAGGCTTGCGATGAGCGCCACACTCGTTGCGCTCGCCGCGATCTTCGGCCAGCTTTCGCTGCTCGCTTTCGGCGGCGGCAACACGATCCTGCCCGAGATGCAGCGTCAGGTCGTCGAGGTCCACCACTGGATGCCCGCCAGCGAGTTCAGCGCGCTATTCGCGCTCGCCCAGGCCGCCCCGGGCCCGAACATGATGGTCGTGACGCTGGTGGGCTGGCACGTGGCCGGCTGGGCAGGCATGCTGGTCACGTCGATTGCGAAGTTCGGGCCGTCGTCGCTCGTCACGATCGCCGCGCTGCATGCGTGGGATCGCTTCAAGGACCGCCCGTGGCGGCGCATCGCGCAAAAGGGGCTCGTGCCGGTGACGGCGGGTCTCGTGGCCGCGAGCGCCGTGCTGATCGCGAGGGCCTCCGATCCTTCCTGGATCGCCTGGGCGATTACCGGCGTATGCGCCGTGCTCGCGTTTCGCACGAAGATTCATCCGCTGTGGCTGCTTGGCGCGGGGAGTTTGATCGGGCTGTCGGGATTCGGGCAGTAGGCGACACCCGCGAATGATTCGGTATCCGAATTGATGCAAGGCAAGAGCGCAATTCGACGGACTGGCCGGCGCCCACCGTGCGCCAGCCAGCCATAAAGCGGCTACTGAAACGCCACCTCGGCGAAGCTGCGCAATTTGCGGCTATGGAGCTGGTGAAGGCCGTTCGTGCGCAGAATCTCCATCGCCTTCACGCCGATCTGCAAATGCTGATCGACCTGCGCGCGATAGAACGAATCGGCCATGCCCGGCAGCTTGAGTTCGCCGTGCAGCGGCTTGTCGGAAACACACAGCAAGGTGCCGTACGGCACGCGAAAGCGGAATCCGTTCGCGGCGATGGTTGCGCTTTCCATGTCGAGCGCGATCGCGCGGCTTTGCGAGAGGCGTTGCACCGGCTCGCGATGATCGCGCAGTTCCCAGTTGCGGTTGTCGACGCTCGCCACCGTCCCGGTGCGCATCACGCGCTTGAGCTCCACGCCGTCGAGCTTCGTGACCTCAGCGACCGCGCGCTCGAGCGCGAGCTGAACTTCAGCGAGCGCCGGAATCGGCACCCACAGCGGCAAGTCGGCATCGAGCACGTGATCCTCGCGCACATAGCCGTGCGCGAGCACGTAGTCGCCCAGGCGCTGCGTGTTGCGCAAGCCCGCGCAGTGGCCGAGCATGATCCACGCATGCGGACGCAGCACGGCAATGTGATCGGTGATCGTCTTCGCGTTCGACGGTCCGACGCCGATGTTGATCATCGTGATGCCGCTGCCGTCCGCACGCTTGAGGTGATAGGCCGGCATTTGCGGCAGGCGCGCCGTCGCCGTGCCTTCGTCGTCCTGTTCGCCCAGGTTCGCGTTGTACGTCACCACATCGCCGGGCTCCACGAACGAGGTGTATTCGCTGCGATAGTTGCGCAGGTCGGCGTCGTCGGTATGTGCCATCATCGCGCGGCCGAGCTTCACGAACTCGTCGATATAGAACTGATAGTTCGTGTAGAGCACGTAGTTCTGCACGTGCGTGGGCGACGTGGCCGTGTAGTGCTTGAGCCGGTGCAGCGAAAAGTCCACGCGCGGCGCGGTGAAGAGTGCAAGCGGATGCGGCTCGCCGGGCTCCGGCTCGTAGGTGCCGTTCACGATGCGGTCGTCGAGCTGCGCGAGATCCGGCGTATCGAATACGTCGCGCATGGCGAAGAGGCGCTCGCGGTCGAGATCGCCTTCGAGGTGTATGCCTTCGGCGAACGCGAAATGCACGGGAATCGGCTGATCCGACACGCCCACTTCGATGCCCACATGATGGTTCTTCGCCAGCAGACGCAACTGCTCGCGATAGTAATTGCCGAAAAGATCGGGGCGCGTGACGGTGGTCTCGAACACGCCGGGGCCCGCCACGAAGCCATACGAGCGGCGCGAGTCGATATGCGTGTTGACGTTGGTGCGGATGCGCACGAACGGGTAGCACGCGCGGACGCGGCGCTCGAACGCCTCGCCGCGGCGATAGCGCGCAAACGCGTCGCGCAGGAACGACGTATTCGCTTCGTAAATGCTCGAGAGGCGCGCCACGGCGTCGGCGGCGTCTTCGAAAAATTCGTCCGGGAAGTCGTGCGCCGGCGTCATGAGGGGCCGCAGGTAGCTATCGTTGTTCATCTTCGTTCGCCTCTCCGTTTGATGGGTCCACATTACCACGGAAGGTGCGACTTTCTGGCGACGGACCTCGCCACGCCCAGGGCTTTTGGAGCACCCGCCGGGAGGACGCTGCGAGCGTCGCGCACG
Organism: Paraburkholderia sp. CNPSo 3272; assembly: GCF_024206495.1. Taxonomy (GTDB): domain Bacteria; phylum Pseudomonadota; class Gammaproteobacteria; order Burkholderiales; family Burkholderiaceae; genus Paraburkholderia. Next base: position 11,391 of record NZ_JAMBPQ010000029.1, read on the forward strand.
GCCCGCCGGCGCGGGCCGCAGCGCTTGCGCGACATGGGGCAAAGCGCCCGGATTTGCTAGAATTGGGGCATCCCATCGGAGAAAGACCATGAAGTCGCACCTTCTTGCCGCCGTCGCGGTGACGCTCGCTTTCAGCGGGGTCGCCATGGCCGCGCCGGCCGACGACGCAAAGACCGCCGTCGAGGCACAATCCGCGCAGGCCGAGAACGAACGCGCGGGCCTGCCCGATCTGGCTGCGATCAACAACAAGCCGGCCGCACGCGTCACCTCGAAGGTCAACATCAACGACGTGCCGCGCGTGCCCAGCTATCACGAAGTGAGCCCGAACGGCACAGAAATCACCGAGTTCCGCGACAAGGGCAAGCCCGTCGAGATCAACGTGCATTCGAACTTCGGCACGCGCTATACGATGAGCGCGAACCCCGACACCTCGCCGCAAGTACGCAACAACGGCCAGGCCAGCACGCGCCTGCCGTCGATCAACCTGCATTACTGAGCCATCCGGGCGCGCGCATGCCTTTGAGGAGGCAGCCCGCCCCAACGCCATGTGCGCCGCCCCATGAGCCGGGCCGCGGCCATCGCGCCTGAGCCGGACACGCCTGCAAGCCCCTCGGGCAGTACCGCGCAGCGTTCGCCGACCCGCCATTACCAATCAACCGACCTTCTTGCATGGCCGTCTTTACCGCTGTCACCGACCAGGATCTTGCCCAATGGCTGCGCGACTACGAGCTCGGCGACGTCGTCGAATTTCGCGGCATCCAGTCCGGCATTGAGAACAGCAACTTCTTTCTGACGACGACGCGCGGCGAATACGTCCTGACGATCTTCGAAAAGCTGACGGCCGAACAACTGCCGTTCTACCTCGACCTGATGCGGCATCTCGCCTCGCATCGCGTGCCGGTACCCGACCCCATGCCGCGCAAGGACGGCGCGCTCTTCGGCCTGCTGCAGGGCAAGCCTGCGGCCATCGTCTCGAAGCTCGAAGGCAAGCCCGAACTCGCGCCCGGCGTGGAGCACTGCGCGGAAGTGGGCCAGATGCTCGCGCGTATGCACCTGGCGGGCCGCGACTACCGCGGCGACCAGCCGAATCTGCGCAGCCTTTCATGGTGGGAAGAAACCGTGCCGACGGTGCTGCCGTTTCTGGACGACGCCCAGCGCACCCTCCTCACGAGCGAACTCGACCATCAGCGCGCATTCTTCGGCTCGGCCGACTACGCGGCGCTGCCGGGCGGTCCGTGCCACTGCGACCTGTTCCGCGACAACGCCATGTTCGCGCACTCGCACCCGGCGCCGGGCCACGAAGTTCGGCTGGGCGGCTTTTTCGACTTCTATTTCGCCGGCTGCGACAAGTGGCTCTTCGACGTTGCCGTGACCGTGAACGACTGGTGCGTCGATCTCGCCACCGGCAAGCTCGACGCGGCGCGCGCCGACGCGCTCCTGCGCGCCTACCAGACCGTGCGCCCATTCACGCCCGAGGAAACGCGGCACTGGATGGACATGCTGCGCGCAGGCGCGTACCGCTTTTGGGTCTCGCGCCTGTATGATTTCCACCTGCCGCGCTCGGCCGAACTGCTCAAGGCGCACGATCCCGGCCACTTCGAGCGCATCCTGCGCGAGCGCCTCGCCGGCAGCGAGGCGGGTTCCCATCACGCCTTGCCCCATCGCCCATGCAACTAATTGAAGTCCCCGCGAAGACGGGCTACGTCTGGTTCCGCCAGGGTATCTGGCTGTTCCGCCGCAATCCGCTCGCGTTTCTCACGCTGTTTTTCGCCTATTTGCTGGCGATGACGCTGATTTCCGCCATTCCCGTGATCGGCGGCGTGCTGCCGCTGCTGTTCGTGCCCGGCGTGGCCGTCGGCTTTATGGCGGCGTGCCGCAACACGATCGCGGGCAAGCCGGTGTTCCCGACCATTCTGATCGACGGCTTTCGTTCGTACGGCAGCAACGTGGCGAAGCAACTGCTGGTGCTCGGGGCGATTTACGTGGGGGCGATGTTGCTGGTGCTGGCCGCGTCTGCGTTCGTGGACGGCGGCGCGCTATTGCGGCTGATGACGATCGGCGGCGACCTCGACGCGCAAGCGCTCGCCAACAGCGACGTGCCGCTCGCAGTGCTTGCCTCGCTGCTCTGCTACGTGCCGGTGTCGATGCTGTTCTGGTTTGCGCCCGTCCTCACGGCTTGGCACGACGTGCCGCCCGTGAAGGCCCTGTTCTTCAGCATCGTGAGCTGCTGGCGCAACAAGGGCGCGTTCATGGTGTATGGGGCGCTGTGGTTCGCCGTCTCGACGGTCGTCTCGATCGGCCTGTCGGCGCTGCTGCGCGCGCTCGGCGCCGGCGACTTCACGGTGGCGATCCTGATGCCTGCGCTCATCATCGTGACGACGATGCTCTATTGCTCGTTCTACGCGACCTATCGTGGCTGCTTCGGTGTGCAGGAAAAGCAGGCCGCCGAAATGCCGGATTCGGGACGCTGACCGGCGCGGTAGTCGTTCAAGCTCAAAACGCAAAAACGGCGCCTTTGCGAGCGCCGTTTTTATTTTGCCACGTTAGCAGGGCGCAGCATTCCTGCTTAGCCGTAGTGGTTCATCCACGACGGGTGGCGCGTGGCCTTCTCGCGATCCATCTTGCGCATGCGGAACTCGAGATCGTAGATGTCGACGGACTGCGCGAGATACGCTTCCTCGCGCTGCTGGCGGCGAGCTTCGGCGGTTTCGGAGAGGAACAGGAAAAGACGGCTGAGCAGGTACATGATTTGGCCCTTCTTTGACGGGCACGTGCCCGCGAATCGAATGAAGCCATTATAGGGTAAACCCTGTTTAGGGTAAACCCCTAAGTTGCACCTGGTCGCTTTTAACCAACGTCCTGCGTCAATTCGGCGTCGTAGGCCTCGTCGAAGGCCTCGCGGCGATGAGCCTCGAAAAACTCCCAGATCAGCGCGCTCGCGTCCGGTCCGGTCGAGGAATGGAAGGGCACCGTGTCGTCGCCGCCGCTCCAGGCGTGGTCGAGGTCCGCCACGCGGCACAGCCGCACGACACTCGCGCCGTCCAGCTCGTAATCCTGCTCGCGATAACCGTCCCTGAAAGTCTCGCGCGACACGACGCCCTGACGCACGCCGCGCGTATCCGCAAGACCGTTCAGACGCAGCAGTTGCAGCGCGAGCTGTTCCGCGTTGACGGGCGCGACGACGGCGTCTGCGTCGCCCTGCACGACGATCGCGGGCATGCCCGGGTGGATACGCGCGCCCAATTGGGTATCGACGAGCGCCACCGGATCGTGGTGCACACCGCGCCGCATCACATCGAGCGCGGTCACGCCCGAGCGTGCTTCACCGAATGCGGGGCCGGAATGCAGTGCGATGGCGGCGAAACGGCTGGGCGAGCGCACCGCGAGCAACATCGCGAGCCCCGCGCCCGCCGACAAACCCGCCAGATAGACGCGCGAGCGGTCGAAGCCGTGCTCCTCGACGAGCGCATCGACCAGAGAAACGACGGATGCCGCTTCGCCGCCGCCGGCCGCGTCGCGCGCGTCGTACCAATGCCAGCATTGGTGCGGGTGCGCGCGTTCCGACTGCTCGGGATACACCACCGCGAAGCCATGCCGGTCGGCGAGCAGGTTCATGCGGGTGCCTTCGGCGAAGGAGTCCATTGACTGCTTGCAGCCGTGCAGCATCACGACGAGCGGCATGCCCCGCGTCTTGCGCGCCGTCGGCAGGTACAGCCCGTAAGGCAGGGAACGTCCGGCATGCTGGTCGTTCGCCGGTACCAGGTGATCCGCGCGGCGCCATTCGCCCGCGGCCCAGGCGGCCGCACGCGGACCCACGCGCGACTCGCGCACCGGCGCGCCGCTGCGAGCCTGCCCCGGCGTCACGCGCCTGGCCGCCTGCTCGGCTGCGGCCTGAGCGGCGCGCCAGATTGCCTGCGGCTTGGGCGTATCGATTCCCGCCCCTTTGAGGGCGTTGCGGGTCGCCCCGGTCTGGATGGCGAGCAGACGTCGCATGCCACCTGCCCACAGCTTCGTCAGATTTTTCGTCATCTAAGGCCTCGTAAAAGGGTCCGACGCATCGTGGCGTTTTGCCCCGATACGTCGTTGTGCAACGCACAATAACACCATTTGGATGACGCTGCAGATCGGACAAGCTGGGTTCTGTCCGTCCGTGCGTTCGTCGAGGCACGCCTTCGTCTAGGCGAGGCCAGCTATACTGGATGAACGTCTCACGCGCGTGTCGGCCAGCCAGGCGGCTCGCGCGTTAAGTCGCCATGAAGTAGCGGTTAAGCACCTGCAATCCCAGGATCCTCTTCAGACAGCCGGCAGCGGACTCATGCCAGATTTGCCCATTCACCTTTGGTACTCGATTACCAATCTCGGCGGCGCAGGCCTCACCCTGCCGCTGGCGTTGGCGATCGCGCTGTGGCTCGTCGTCGGCTACTCGTGGCGGATGGCGGCGAGCTGGGTGTTTGTGCTCGGTCTGGCAATCGGCCTGGTAACGCTCACCAAGATCGCGTTTCTCGGCTGGGGCGTGGGGGTAAGAGAACTGGATTTCACGGGGATCAGCGGCCACGCCATGCTGTCCACGGCCGTCTATCCCGTCGCGTTCTTCTTGATGCTGCAAGGCGCGCCGTCAATTGTGCGCGCCACAGGCGTGACCATTGGCCTCGCGGTAGGGCTCGCGGTCGCGCTCTCGCGCGTGGTGCTCGACGCCCACTCGCCTTCCGAGGCCGTCACGGGCTGCGTGGTCGGGGCGCTCACCGCGCTCGTGTTCGCGCGCTACTGGTGGCAGGCGCAAGCCCGGCGAATTTCTGCGGCGGCCGTCGCGCTGAGCCTCACGGCGCTGACCATCGCATTGCACAACGTGCATGTGCCCACGCATCGCTGGGTCACGCACATCGCGCTCACGGTTTCAGGCCACGACCGGCCCTACGTGCGCGCCAAATGGAAGGCCAACCGCGCCAACCGCGCGCCGGTCGCGCCCGTCTCGCAAACCCGCAACGGCCTCACGCCGCCCGCCCAGCGCCACGCCTGAGCAGCCCGCCTGACTGGCGGCGTTCCGTTCGACGCCGCTCAACCGGCCACGCCTAGCAGCACGCTCGAAGCCTTGAACACGGCCGTGGCCGTTTGTCCTGCGGCGAATCCCAGCGCGTCCACGCTCGCGTCGGTCACGATCGCGGCGATCACGGCGCCGCCCGGCAGCGCGAGCCTCACTTCGGCGTTCACGGCGCCGCGCCGCACGACCTCGATGGTCCCGCTGAGCCGGTTGCGCGCCGAAAGCCGCTCCGCGTCCGCCGCTCTCGCGACCAGCACGACCGAAGTCGCCTTCACGAGCGCCACCACGGGCGCGCCCGCGGCAAGGCCGAGCGCTTCAGTGCTCTCGTGTGTGATCGTGGCCACGATGCCTTCGCCGCCGGGTAGCGCGATCGACACCTCGTCGTTCACCGCGCCCCGCACGATCCCCGAGACGGTGCCGAACAGCTGATTGCGCGCGCTCGTGCGCATGGCGAAGCGGCCGAGCACGGCCAGGTCGCGCGTGAACCCGCCAGCGTGTGCATCGCCGCGTTCGCCCGCAACGGCCCCAAGCGCGTGCGCCGCACGCTCGATAAAGCGCTGGTGCTCATGCTCGATGGCGCGAAACGTCTCGACGAGCCGCAGCGCCCGCGGCGTAAGCGTCGTCCCGCCGCCGCCCTTGCCCCCCGTCGCGCGTACCACGAGCGCCTCGCCCGCAAGATTGTTCATGACGTCGACGGCATCCCAGGCGCCCTTGTAGCTCATGCCAACCGCTTTCGCGGCGCCTGTGATCGAACCGGTTGCATGAATGGCTTCCAGCAGCGCAATGCGCGCCGCGCCACCCAGCATCTGCTGGCCGCACTGAAACCAGACCGAGCCGCCGAGACCCAGCTCCGGCGCTTCGGCGGGTGTCGATGTATCAGGGGAACCTGCGTCGGCTTGGCCGGTTCCGGTGATTGGGGAGTTCGGGTCAATGGGGTTCATCATGCGCAAAAAAAGCCAAAACAAGCCGCGCCGGCCTGGAACAGTGCAAGCGGATGAAGCGCCAGGAACTGCAACGACGCGATCGATGGTACACGCGAGCGCGCCTCGATGCCCCCAGGTAACGTCCCTGAGCTTCGGGCAACCGGAGTCTGATGATGGTCAAGACTGCTACGACCAGACGGTGGAAAAATAATTACGTGCCAATTTCCTTCATTTTTCCTGTCTGTAAGGAGTGTTGAGTGTTCCCTGAGTACAGAGATTTGATTTCGCGCCTCAAGATCCAGGACGACCATTTCGCCCGGATTTTTCATCGTCACAACGAACTCGACCAGCAGATCAAGAACATGGAGGCCGGTGTCGTGGCTTCGCACGGCATGGAACTCGAGAAGCTGAAAAAGGAAAAGCTTCGACTCAAGGACTCCCTCTACCTCATCCTCAAAAAGGCGGCAAACGCCTGAAACCAGGCGGCGTCGGGCGCTGGCCGTCAGCTGGACTTAGCGAGCTGGTACCGGCCATCGGCGCGCCTGCTTTTGCCTCGGCGCCGCTCTGCCAATCAAGCCGCGTCGACTTCCCTGCGTGCCATCGCCGCTCGCGCTTCGACGCATTCACCTGAATGCGAGTCACTCCGCACGCACTCCCATCCCCGCATCCGCCGACACCATGCCCAAATCCATTCCCTGTCCCGCTTCCGACTCCGCCAGCCCCGCCGCACGACTGCCGCTCGTCACGCCCCACAGCGCCGAGTTGCGCACCGTCGGCAGTGCCGTCGAGTCCGCGAGCGAGGCCATCGCGGGCGCTGTCCACGATCTCGTCGAGCGGGCTCGCGCCGGGCACAATCCGCCCGCCATGCTGCTCGAGTCGATTGCGGCATTGATGCAAGGCATGTCGCCCGACGAAGCCGCCCAGTTGCGCAGCCTGATCCTCGAAGGCAACCCTGCGGACTGGCGCAACTCATGCACGCGCCACCCCGACGAGGAGCTTGCCTCCGGCTGGCGCGAAGGCGGCTATCCGTATCGCAATTTGATGTCGCGCCGCGCATACGAGCGGCAGAAATACCGGCTGCAGGTCGAACTGCTCAAGCTCCAGGCCTGGGTGCGCGAGACCGGTCAGCGCGTGGTGATCCTGTTCGAGGGCCGCGACGCAGCCGGCAAGGGCGGCACGATCAAACGCTTCATGGAGCATATGAACCCGCGCGGCGCGCGCGTCGTCGCGCTCGAAAAGCCCACCGAAGTCGAGCGCGGCCAGTGGTATTTCCAGCGCTATGTGCAGCATCTGCCTTCGGCTGGAGAGATCGTGCTGTTCGATCGGTCCTGGTACAACCGCGCGGGCGTCGAGCATGTGATGGGCTTCTGCTCGCCTGAGGAATATGCCGATTTCATGCTTCAGGTGCCGGAGTTCGAACGGCAGTTGATCCGGAGCGGCATCCACCTGATCAAGTTCTGGTTTTCGGTAAGCCGTGGAGAGCAGCGGCGGCGCTTCAAGGAACGCAAGGTGCATCCGCTCAAGCAATGGAAGCTGAGTCCCGTCGATCTCGCTTCACTCGACAAGTGGGAGGCGTACACGCAGGCGAAAGAGGCGATGTTCTCGCAGACGGACACCGCCGATGCGCCGTGGACAGTCGTCCGCTCCGATTGCAAGAAGCGCGCGCGGCTCAATGCGATGCGGTTCGTGCTGCATAAGCTGCCTTACGCGAGCCGGGACGCGCAGGCGATTGGGGCGGTCGATCCGTTGCTGGTGAGTCGGGCGCTATAGGCCGACTTGCCGATTCACGGGTTTGCGCGCTTCCCCCAGATCAATGCCTCAGGGTGGCGTTCGAGATAATCGGCCAGGGCGTTCAGGCTGGCCAGCGTCCGCCGCAACTCGGCCAGCGCCTGACGAGTATCGCTCTGCAACGGCGAACTCTCGTCGAGCATCGCGTGCGCGGAACGAAACGCCTCTTGCGCCGATTCGAGCGATGAGCGCGCAGCCGGCACGAGCTCGGTGTCGAGCCGCGCAAACAGGACATTCGACTGCTGCAAGGAGGCGTCCAGGTTGCGCCCGATCTCCTGAAGCGGCATGCGGTCGAGCCGGCGCACGATATTCGACACCTGGTCCTCAAGTTCCTCGAGTGAGTTGGGCACCGTCGGCATTTCGACCGGCGAGCGATCCGTGTCGACGCGCGCCGCTGGTGCGTGCGGGAAGATGTCGAGTGCGACGTACTTCTGCCCCGTCAAAAGGCTTCCCGTGCGTAGCTGTCCGCGCAGTCCCTGAGCGACGAGCTGGCGCAGCAGGCTCTTGCCCCCCATTCCCGCACCGTCACCGAACGCGTCGCGGTAGCTCCGGCCGAGCCGCGAGGAATACAGGCTCAGTGTGACCAGCATGTCGAAACGTCCGCTTTCGGGTTGAAGGTCGATGGCGACCGCCGTGACCGCGCCCAACCCGACGCCGCGAAATTCAACTGGCGCGCCAACGGACAGCCCTTGCACCGACTGCGCGAAGCGCATGCGCACCACGGCAGGCGGACCTTCGTGCGCACGCATCGCGTCCGTGCGGCTTTCCGCGAGCCGGAAATCCTCGACGCTCGTGGCGGACATGGCGCGCACGCCACCGCGAGGGGTATCGAACGCCAGCCCGCCCGCCAGCAACGCCGCGGCGGGCGGGGTATCCAGCCGCATGCCGCTGGAATCGATATTGAGTTCGACGCCGCTCGCCTGCCACCAGCGCGTATCGGACGTGATCAGACGATCGAACGGTCTCCTTACGAAAACGCCAACGCGGACGCTGCCGCCACTGGGCGCCAGCGAGTAACCGAGCACCTCCCCGACCTGCACGCCGCGAAAATAAACAGGTGAGCCGGCATTTAACGAGCCGAGCGTCGGGGCGCGAATCACGAAACGCGTGCCCTCTTCGTCGCTGGTGATGGCCGGCGGCGTGTCGAAGCCGGTGAACGTGTGGCACGCCCTGAGCGAATGAACGTCGATATCCGCGTCGATCCAGGTTCCCGATACAGCGCTCAGGAGTCCGGAGATGTTCTTCACGTCGATGCGTGGACGCACGACCCAGAATTTCGTGCCGCACATGGCGATGTGTGGGCCGGCGGCGTCGAGCCTGAGTTCGGCATCGACGCGCTCACCGTCCGTGGACAAATGCAGATGCTCGAGCCGGCCAACGACCACGCCGCGATATCGCACCGCCGTTTTGCCGGCGACAAGCCCGGCGCCGGACACGAAGCTAACGGTGACGCGAGTGCTGCGTTGCGACAGCGCTTGAGCAAGCATCAGGCCGCCAGCCAGGTTCGCCAAAACCCACGCGGTCCAGACTGCGGCGCGCCACCACCGCCGGTCACTCACAACTTCCCCACGACGACATGCCACACGCGCCTCGCACATCGGAATGCAAAGGCGAGCGCGCATGCAGAGAAGCGAGAGAGATTCACGGTGCGTTGAAGATGTGGCGAGAAAGTCGATGAGGTTCGGACCGGCGGCGCCCTTTGCCCGCAGGCGGCTTCGCCGTTAGCGCAACTGCTCGACGAGTGCATCGGCGCCCTTGTCGATGCCGGTTTCGGCCGCGCTCAGAGAGCCGAACGCGGCGGGCAGATTCATCGCATTCGGGTATTGCTTCGTCACGTAGGCGCGAAGCAGACGCCCCGACGCACTGTCGTAGACCTCCACGGCATACGACACCGAGCCGCTAAACGCCCCCTTGCCGCCCCGGATCGCCTGAACGCCGTTATAGAGATTGCCCGCGATGTCGAAATGCATCGCCTGGCCGATCACGGCAGTCGTTTTCTCGGCGCCGGTCAAGGTGAGTTTCACGCGCAGCGTCGCGGGCGACGGCTGGGTCGCCAGGTCAAAACGCTTTGATAGCGTGTCGGCAAACGTCTTGTGCATGTACGCGGAAAGCACGTCCTTGTCCGAGTCCGAGAGGTCGCCGAACTGATTGTCGGCGCCTTGATACACCGCGACCGGATCGACGATGACCTGCGAATAGCGCGACCAGAGCACCGGCGCCGCATAGCGGAACGGCATCTGCGCGGCGTCGTGATCCCGGTTCTCCTCGAGCTGGGAAGACGAGGCGAGGCTGTTATAGGCAACGGGCTGCACACCCGCACACGCCGATAACATCAGGAGTACTACGCAAGCCGAAGACGTGAGAAGAAGACGGTTGTTGAGCACGAAGGCATCCTTTTAAAAGTTGCCGGATACCGCCTGGCATCCGGCCGAGTCCACGACGAGACGAAGCGTAGCATCGGTCTCGGAGGATGTAAACCGTCTATCCGGTTTGTTTGTGGAACGATGCAGGGGTACAATCGCGCCCATGGACAACCAGACACGTTCCGAGATTTCCCGCAGGAAGGCAATTGACGCGGCGCTTGCGATCCTGACCCGCGACGGGGTCGGCGCACTGACATTCGATGCGCTCGCGCGCGAAAGCGGCATCAGCAAAGGCGGACTGCTCCACCAGTTCCGTAACAAACTGGGCGTGCTGCGCGCGCTGCTGGATCGTCAGCGGGAACAATTCGAGCAGATCGCTCAAGACCACCTGGCGGCGGGCGGCCAGTCCAGGGCCGAACCGGTCCTATCGGCGCAGATCGCGATTTTCAGGGAGTCGATCAATCAGCCGGACTCCGTCGCGCGCGCCGTGCTCGCAGCCCTGGTCGAAAGCCCGGCGCTGCTCGAGGACCTGAAGGCCCAGGACGCGGCCAAGATGGAACAGCTCCAGGCCGAGGCCCGCGATCTCGAACTCTCGCTGCTACGCTACTTCGCCGCGAGCGGCATCGCGTTCAGCGCGCTGCTCGGGCTTTCGGCCGTGCCCGACGCGATGCGGGAACGGCTCTTCGATCGCCTGCTCGACGAGAAGAAGTGGTGACGCGGCTGCCGAGCGGGAGCGTTCGCGAGGCATGCTGACGGCCGCGTCAGGCAACAGGCTCCGCGCTCAAGTCGCGTACTGCGCCACGCCATTCCCGAACGACCAGTTCTCCCGCGCGACGTCCACGAGATTCACGAACACGTCCTCGCGCCTCACCCCCGGATCGCGCGCGAGGTTTTCGGCAATCTGCGCGAACAGCGCCTTCTTCTGATCCTGCCCGCGCGTGTTGCTCACGGCGATCTGGATCATGACCAGATCGTCGCTGCGCTCGATCCCGAGGTAATGCCGGCCGAAGACGAAATTGTCCGCATCGTGCTCGGTGATGACCATGAAGATGTCGTCTTCGGGCGCCTTGAACACCTCCATCAACGCTTGATGAATGCCCCGCGTGAGCGCCTTGCGATACGTGGCGGGCTTGCCTGCGCGAACCGCGATACGTGTGAACGGCATGTCGATCTCCTGCTTCGGTGGGTTGGACATGACATCAGCTTAGATGCGCTCTATCATAATAAACAGCCATAGATAGATATTTCATCCATTTACACCTGAAATGAAACCCCTCGATCTCGACGCCGTGCGCGCCTTCGTGCTCGTCGCCGAACTGCACAGCTTCACGCGTGCCGCCGACGCCCTCGACACCACGCAATCGGCGGTGAGCCTCAAGCTCAAGCGCCTCGAGACGCATCTGGGCAGGCAATTGCTCGAACGCACGCCGCGCGTCGTGCGGCTTTCGGCGGATGGCCTCGCGTTCCTCGCCGCCGCGCGCGACCTGCTGGGCGCGCATGAGCGCGCACTCGGCGCGCTTGCTGGCGACGAGCGGCGGCTCGCGCTCGGCCTGAGCGAGCACGTTGCCGACGCCAACCTGGCCCGCCAGCTCGCCCAGCTTCGCGTCCATGATCCGGCCCTCGTAATCGAACTGCACCTGGGGCTCTCGGCGCATCTGCTCGCGCAGTTCGACGAGCGGCGGCTCGATGCCGTCATCGTCCGTCAGGAGGAAGAGGAGACGCCGCGCGGCGATGCCCGCCGGCTCTTCGCGGAGCCGCTCGTCTGGCTCGCCGCGCCGCAATGGCAGTGGCAGCCCGGCACGGCGCTGCCGCTCGCGCTGCTCGCCGCGCCATGCGCGGTGCGGGCAGCGGCGATTCGCGCGCTCGAGGCCGCGGGCGTGGCGTGGACCGAAGTGTTCGTGGGCGGCGGTGTCGCCGCGGTGGGAGCGGCGCTGGCCGCCGGTCTCGCGGTTTCGCCGCTGGCGCGCCGCGTGGCGCCGCGAGAACTGATCGACGTCGGCGCGCGGCTCCGTTTGCCCGAACTGCCGGTTTCGCAGGTCCTGCTTCACTCGCGAGTACGCGAGCCGCGAACCGCGGCAACGCTGCAATTGCTCGCGTCGGGGCTCGGCACCGGCTAGCCGGGCGCTCAGCTCAAGATGGGCGGCAGCGCGTGCGGCACCGGAATCGCACGCGGGATGTGCGGCGGCGCCACATCCACCAGAGCAGTCAAACTTGCAATAATCCACATATGGACTAATATCTACTAAAAGTTCAATTCAGGACTCGACCACCATGTCACCCGCTACCGCTTCCGTCACTCCGTCGCGACGTCCCCGCGCCGAACCCTCGCTCACCGAAATGTCCGCAGCGGGGCTCAGGGCGTTCTTCAACATTGCGCGCGACTGGGACCTGAGCGCCGAAGAGCAGATTATTCTGCTCGGCTCGCCGGGCCGATCCACGTTCTTCAAGTGGAAGCAGTCCCCGCAAACCGCCCGGCTGGGCCGCGACACACTCGAACGCCTTTCGCTGCTGCTCGGCATCTACAAGGCGCTGCAGATTCTCCTGCCCCAACCCACCTCCGCCGACACCTGGATCAAGCGTCCCAACAGCGCGCCGCCCTTTGGCGGACGGCGCGCGCTCGACCGCATGCTGGCCGGCAACGTCAGCGACCTCGTGGCGGTGCGCCAGTATCTCGATGCAATGCGAGGCGGCTGGGCGTGACGCAAACGAACTGGCAAGACCGCTGGCGCAGCGCGCAGCTCGCCTGGTCACCCGCGTTCAGGGTAATTCCCACCCGGTTTCCCGCCGTCAACCTGTTCGACCGCGTGGCTTGCGCAGACGACTTCGAGGCGCTCTACGCGCTCGAAGCGCTCACCAATGACCGCCTGCGCACCGAAACCGGCGACCTCGACCTCGTGCCGCGCGAGGAGCGCCGCTTCGGCCCCGGCTACGGGCCGATCATGGCGGCCTTCACGCACCTGAATCCGCAGGGCAGCCGTTTTTCCGACGGCACCTACGGCGTGTTCTACTGCGCGCGCTCGCGCGCCACCGCCGTGGCGGAAACGCGCTATCACTCGGGGCTTTTTCTCGCGGCCACGAACGAGCCGCCCATCCGCCAGCAAATGCGGCTGTATACGGTGATCGCGCATGGCGAGGTGATCGATCTGCGCGATGACCCCGCGCTCGACCCGAGCGTGCTCTCGCCCGACGACTACACGGCCGGCCAGGCGCTAGGCCGCGCCGCCCGCGAGGCGCGTGCACCAGGTATTGCGTATCCGTCGGTGCGCGACGAGGACGGCGAATGTCTCGCCGCCTTCAGCACGACGCTGCTGCGCGCGTGCCATCACGCGGCGTATCTGGAATACAACTGGAATGGGCACACCATCGACATGGTGTTCGAGTTGAACCGCATCGTATAAGCCGAGCGGCCAACGGGGGACCGGCAGGCGCGAGGCCTCAGGGCAGCACGATCGCGGCCGCGCCATGCGCGAGCGCCTCGACCTGCGAGACCGACAAGATGCGCGATGTGAGCGCCTCCACCATGGTGAGGCGTCCTTCGGTGATGAACGCTCCGGTGTCGATGAACACCTGCGAGCCGATCTGCCGGACTTCACGCACCGGCGTATGCCCGCAGAACGTGAGCGAGAGCGCATGGCGCGCCGGGTCGCCCGTGCCGAGCACAAGATCGCGGCCCCAGAGCATGCGTTCGCGCACGTCGGAATCGAACTGGCCGCTGTCGAGCGCGGCGTCGTCGCCAAAAAATTCCGCGTGAATGATATTGAATCGCTTTTCGCCCTCGCCTACTACGCGCGCGAGCGGCAATTGGCGTAGCCGTTGCGCGTAGTGCACGAGTTCGGCGTCAGGCACGCTGTGCGCCCAGCCGCCGCCGATGCCGTACCAGCGGTTGCGCGGCATCCGCCCTTCGGCCACGGCGCACAGTGCGTCTTCGTGATTGCCGAGCACAGCGTAGAACCATGGTTTATCGAGCAGCGCGAGCGCCTGTTCGCACTGCTCGCGCTCGCCCCGGTCAACGAGATCGCCCACCGAAAACAGCCGGTCACGCGCGGTGTCGAACTCGACTTCGCGCAAAAGATAGCGCAACGCCTCCACGCAACCATGCAAATCGCCTATTACGAAGTCGCGACCTGCAAGATTGGCGGCATGGTGCTGCACGAGAGCGTCGGGTGTATGCGTCATCACTTCATCATAGCGCTGTGTGAGTGGACCATATGAGCGCCAAATATCGTACCGAATACGATTGCGACAGGCGCGTCACAAAGCACACTATATGCAAGCCGCGTGCCTGCGTTCACAGCATACGCGTTTGCGGTTATCAGGGCCGCCGCGGGCGCGGCGCAAACCCCGGCCTCACGGTGAGTTAATGGGGCTGGGCACGCAGCGCCGCGACCTCGCCGGCCGTGAGCGTGGCCCGGGGATCGCCGAACTGCGTCGTCACGTAGTTGGAAATGGCCGCCACCTGTTCGTTGCTCAATGCATCGCCGAATGCCGGCATCAGCACGTCGCTGTCCTTCGTTTGACGCCTCACACCGTGCAGGATCACCATCGTGAGATTGTCCGGGCTCGGCGCGCCCGCGACGCTGTTATGAATGAGCGATGGATACGCGCCCGGCGCGCTTCCCCCCACGCCCTCGCCGGTCCAGTGGTGGCAACTCGCGCAGTTCGCCACGAAAAGCTGCAAGCCGTTCACGGCCGTGACCGCCGTACCGCGCAGCGCCGTGACGTCGTTCACGGCGGGCTTGCCCCAGGCGTCGCGCGGCCGCGTCACGCCGCCCGAAACCGGCGGCAGCGCGCGCAGATACGCCACGATCGAACGCAGGTCCTCATGCGTCAGATATTGCGTCGAGTGCTGGACCACGTCGGCCATCGGACCGGCTGCGCTCGCATGACCGGCGGCAATGCCCGTGGAGAGATAGGCGATCACCGCGTCGTCGCTCCAGTTGCCAATGCCGCTCGCGCGATCGGGCGTCATGTTGTAAGCCTGCCAGCCTGCTTGCGTCGCGCCCGAGAAACGCTCCGTCGTCTTGAGACCCTGCATGAAGTTGCGCGGCGTGTGGCATTCCTCGCAATGCGCGAGGCCTTCGACGAGATAGGCGCCGCGGTTGAATTCGGCGCTTTGCTTCGGGTCCGGTACGAAGCGGCCTTCGTTGAAGTTGAAGAGATTCCACAAGATCATCAGCCAGCGCTGGTTGAACGGAAAGCGCAGCTCGTTCGCGGGCGGCGTGTAATGCACCGGCGCGACCGTATTCAGATACGCGCGGATCGCGAGCATGTCCTGCTCGGTCATACGCGTGAATTCGACGTAAGGAAACGCGGGATACAGGCGCTCGCCGCCCTTGCCGATGCCTTCATGCAACGCGCGTATGAAGTCGGTATCGCTCCACTGGCCGATGCCGGTATCGGGGTCCGGCGTGATGTTCGGCGTGTAGATTTTTCCAAACGGCGTGCTGATGGGCAAGCCGCCCGCAAACGGCCTGCCTGGGTCGGCGGTATGGCACGCAATGCAGTCGCCTATGCGCGCGAGATAGGCGCCGCGCTTGACGAGTTCGGGCTTGTCCGCGTCCGCGATGGGCGTCGACGTGTCGTCGCCGCGCGCCGTGGACATCGGCAGTTCGTCGACGGGACGCGTGTTCGACTCGTGCGACGCGTGCCACGCGATATACAGCGCGAAGGCACAGAAAAGCGCGGCCGCGATAGCGGCACGCGCGCGTCTCTCTCGCTCGTGATTCGTGGCGGCCGCGGTGGAG
Organism: Paraburkholderia sp. CNPSo 3272; assembly: GCF_024206495.1. Classification (GTDB taxonomy): domain Bacteria; phylum Pseudomonadota; class Gammaproteobacteria; order Burkholderiales; family Burkholderiaceae; genus Paraburkholderia. The sequence goes on from NZ_JAMBPQ010000029.1 coordinate 27,247, forward strand.
GACTTCGCTGTTTTCATCGTCTGGCTCGTATCAAAGCTCGTGGCGCAGCTTGTCGGCCAGCTTCAGCGACAGCGCGGCAATCGTCAGCGTGCAGTTGACCGAGGCGGCCGAAGGCATCACCGCGCTGCTGGCGACGAACAGATTCGCATGATCGTGCGTGCGGCAATCGGCATCGACGACCGAATCGGCGGCGTTCGCGCCCATGATCGTCGTGCCCATGATGTGACTGTTGGGTGCGAAGGTGTCGTCGAATGCGATGTCCGTGCCGCCGAAGAGCTGCGCGATCTGCGCATAGAGTTCATGCGTGTTCGCCGCGCTCTTCTTTACGTAATCGTTGATCGAGTAATAGATCTCGGGCCGTGGAATGCCCAGTCCGTCCTTGTGATCGTTCGAGGGCAGCACGCGGTTCTGCGGTTCGGGCAAATGCTCGTGGAAACTGTTGATGTTGAGCGTGCGCGACGTGCGTTCGCGTATTTCCCGGTCCAGCTCCGCGCCGGTCAAGCCGTTCGCGATGAGCGCGGCCGTGACGGCCATGGTCGGCACCGCGTTCGACAGATGCAGTTTCTTCGCGGCGTATGCAGAGCGGAACGCGCCGTCACGGAAGTTCACGACCGACGTCATCTCCATGGGCCCGCGTCCCGGCCATAGCGGTTCGTTGGCCATGAACGTGATGCCCGTGCCCGGATGATCCATGAGATTGCGGCCCACCTGGTCGGAGCTGTTGCCAATGCCGCGGGCAAATGCATCGCTCTTCGACATCAGCATGAGCTTAGGCGTCTCGATGCCGTTCGCGGCGAGCACGAAGAGCTTGCCGGTCACACGCGTGCTTCTGCCGCTCGGGTCCTTGTAGTGGACCGCGGTAACGAGCCCTTTGTTGTCGGCCTCGATGCGATAGACCACAGCCTGCGCAATGAGCTTCGCGCCCGCACGCTCGGCCTTGTCCGCGTGAACCACGCCGTTGTACATCGCACCGATCGGGCAGATCGGCATGCAGTTGTTGTTGCCGCAGCAGGTGGGACGCGCATCGAAGGGGCGGCTATTGCGAGCGACCGGCTCGGGCACCACGTGAAAGCCATTCGCATTCAGCACTTGCGAGAAGCGCTGATCCATCCAGGAGAGCGGCAGCATGCTCATTGGATACGGCTTCGCGCGCGGCGAGCCGAGATCGTACGTCGCGTCCGGTCCGGACACGCCCAGTTCCTCTTCCGCGAGCTGATACCACGGCTCCAGCGTCTCGTAGGGATAGGGCCAGTCGCGCCCCACGCCGTACTGCGTCTTCAAGCGAAAGTCCGCTGGCAGCAAACGCCACGCGGCGGCGGCCCAGTGCCACGTGGTGCCGCCCACGAGCCGCAGATATTGTGAGTTGTACGGATAATCGCCCTTCTGCACGAGATACTCGTTGGGCGGCGCGTATTCCGGATGCGGCGCGTAGTTCACCGACGGATACGGCGTGGCGAAATCGGCTTTGGCGGGCGAGTTGCGGAAATTCTCCACGATCTGCCAGCGCGGGAGGCGCGGCCCCGCTTCGAGCAGCACCACGGAGGCGCCGGCCCGGGCGAGCTGATGCGCCACCAGACTGCCCGCCACGCCGGAACCGACGACGACCACGTCGGCGGAATGTCCTGTCGCCATTGTCGACCTCATCTTTTGGCTTTCGTTGTGGGGGCCTGGCGCGGCCGGCGATGGGCGTGCCTGTTGCTCCGCTATTCGCCTGTGGGTTTGTGCTTCCAGTAGAACGGCACGTCGCGGCAATACGAGGGAATCGTGAGTACGTCGTTGACGGGGTCGAACATCAACGCCTTTTCGAACGCCACCACCTGCATCTTCGGCATCTCGCCCACGACACCGAGATACCACGCGCGCATGATGTCGCCCACCATCGAGGCCAGCTCCGGCTGATCGGGCTTGAGCGCGGCGGTCACGGTATCGGAAGGCACGCCGCCGTGACCTTGAATCCAGGTGTTGAGCGTCGCGACGTTCGCGTCGAACTGAGTGCTCGCGTGTTCGAGCGCGGCATAGACGCGCTTGCCGAGCACGGCGTCGAAGCTCGTGCGGCCAGTGAGGCGCTGCGATAGCTTGATGAAGGCTTCATAGCCGCTGCCGGATGCGCTCGCCGGTGTAGCCGCAAAGGCGCGGCCCATGCCGAAAGGCGCACGTGAGCGCCCGGCAGCCGCGAAGGCGAGCAGCGCCGCTGCGCACGTTCCCAAGATGAAACGCCTGCGGCGGGGACGGCCGAGGCGCTCGAATACAACGGGAAGATCGTGCGGCGCCTGAGACATCCCGTGTTGGGTCACATCTGTCATGGGCACTCCAGATGAGGTCGATCCCGCCAGGTTCCCCTGGCTGGGGCGAAACACGCTTGCCGCCGGCGCGGGCGGCGCCTGAAACCAGGCCATACGGAAAACGTTTGCTATCGACGGCCACCCGCGATCAATGCATATGCACCCTCGCTGCGCTGACTGCGAGAGCGCGCTCCCGCGTTGCGCAAGCAATATAGCCCCTTATCGCCCGATAAGACAAACCGAAAGCTTGCATGCCCGGCATAACGGCGAACAGCGCGTCACCGCGGCGGACCACGCACGGTAGAATCGCCGCAATTGATTGCTAACCCGCGCCACCCCGCGCCACGCCATGAACCTCATCCCGCTGGTACTGCGCAACCGACCGCACTTGATGATCGCCATCGCCGTGGGCGTCGTGCTCGGCTTGCTCGCGCCCGCCTCGATCCATACTTCCGCGCGCGTCCTGCTCGGCTGGGACGCCACGGTATGGACCTACCTCGTGCTGATCTGGCTGCACATGGTGTTAGCAAACGAAGAAAGCGTGCGCGCGAACGCCCGCCGCGAAGACGAAAACGCGGGCACCGTGCTGTTTCTCGTCTGCATCGCAACGGTGGCGAGCATCGTCGCCATCGTCATCGAACTCGGCACGACAAAGGATCTCGGCACAGCCTCGAAAGTGCTGCATTCGCTGCTCACAGGGCTGACGCTCATCGGAGCCTGGTTTCTCATTCCCACCATCTTCACGTTGCACTACGCACGCCTCTACTACGGCTCAGATCCCGACGAGCCCGCCCTCGCGTTTCCCGACAAAAAGCTCACGCCGAATTACTGGGACTTTCTGTACTTCTCGTTCACCATCGCCTGCGCGTCGCAAACCGCCGATATCGGCCTGCGCGGACGCAGCGCGCGGCGCGGCGTGCTCGCGCAATCGATTTTGTCGTTCTATTTCAACGTTTCTGTGTTAGGCCTGTGCGTCAATATCGCCGCGGGCATGGTCGGTAGCTGAGCGCCTTCCCTTTTTCGCCCCTGCAACGGATACCGGCAATCGCCGCCGGTTTATCCGCTCGCTTCGCCCGTCGTTGCGCCCAGCCTGTGCGAAGGTGCGCCTGCACGCGCCGCCGCGCGCCGGGATCGGTCATGGGCATGTGCCTTGCTCGACAGCCCCGCAAGTCGCCACGCGGCGCACGCGGTTTGGTTCCGGCCTGCTCTTGCACTACTCTGAACAGGTGCCTGTCCACCACGCGCAGCGCGGCACGCTCCGGCAGCCCCCGGGCGGCGCGATCGCATTTCGGCTAACCCCGACTTGCATCCCCTTCGCCTGACGTACCTGGAATACGACCGATGGAACCCCCCCACGCCTATGCGCCGCGGATCTACTTCGTCCATTCCGTCCTGGCAGGACCCCTCGACGCGTGGCCGGCGCTTATCGCGCGTGCGGCGTCGCTCGGCTTCGATCATGTCCTGATCGGCGCGCTGTTCGCCTCGGGCGCGTCGGGCGACGACCGCATCGTCGCCGACCACGCGCGCCTGAACGCGGCCTTCGGCAGCCAGCTTTGCGCAGACGACGCCATGCGCGAACTCGCGCTCGCGGCGCAATCGCGCGGCATCACGCTGCTCGCCGATCTCGTGCTCGACCGCAGCGCCGCCGACGGCGCGCTCTACGCCGCGCATCCCGAATGGTTCTACCCCTTCGAGGCCGAAGACGCACGCCTCGACCCACGCCACGGCCACAGCGAAGCCAACGTGGCCTATGCCGATTTCGAGCGCGCGAGCGCGCCGCTCATCGCATGGTGGACGGCGCGCGCCATCGCGCTCGTCGAAGCGGGCATCGGCGGCTTTCGTGTGGACTCGCCGCACCGCACGCCGCCCCATGTGCTGCGCGCGATTTTCGATGCCGTACGCGCGCGCTTTCCGCAAACGCGCTGGCTCGCCGCTACACCGGGCCTGCCGCGCGAGGCGCTCGCGCACCTCGAAGGTGCGGGCTTCGACGCGGCCTTCTCCTCGCTGCGCTGGTGGGACTTCTCGTCGAGCTGGATGGTTGAGGAGCACGCCGTCTTGCGCCGCGTGGGCTCGCCGATAACGTTTCCAGAAGCGCCCTATGGCGCGCGTTACGCACACGACCAGGAAGGCGCCGCCGATGCGCGCGCGGTCGAGCGCGCCTACCGCCGCATGCTGCGCGCGGCAGCCGCACTCGGCACCGGCTGGCTCATGCCGATGGGTTTCGAATACGGTGTAGACGAAGCGATCTCGCACAGCGGCACCAGCGCGCAGGCATGGGAAGCGGCAAAGGCGCGTGCGCCCTTCGATCTGAGCGCCGATGTCGCGCACGCCAACGCGCTGCAACGCGAAACTTGGGCGCTACAGACCAACGGTGAACTGCGCGCGCTCAGTGGCCCTGGCGCGAGCGTCGCGGCGCTCTTGCGCGGCGACCGCGCGGACCTGCGCGACGCGGACGACGCCATCCTCACGCTCATCAATCCGGCACTCGCCGCGCCTGTGCGCGTGGATCTCGCGCGCCTGCTCGACGGCGTGCCTGGCGGCTTCACGCGCTTCGCACCGCTCGACGCCGAAACGCTGCGCGGCGCCCGCCTCCCCGCGCGACGCGACGCGAGCGCGATCCCCGACGCGTTCACGCTCCCAGCGGGCGCATGCTGGATGTTCCGCGCGCTTGCGAGCCCGTACGTCGTTCTTGCACCGCCCGAAGATCGCGGCAAGACCGACACGAGTGGACACAAGAGCGTGCTCGAAGCGATCGCCGCGCCGCGCATTGCCATCGAGAGCGCGCAGCCGTCGATCGATCACGGCCGCTTCGCCGCGAAGCGCACCGTGGGCGAGCGCTGCGAAGTGCGCGCGGCCATTTTCGCCGAGGGCCACGACCGCATCGACGCCGCCGTGCTCTGGCGCGCCGCCGACGAAACCGCCTGGCACGAGTCGCCGATGACGCCCGTGCCGCCCGCGGGCACCGACCTGTGGGCGGGCCACATTCCGCTCGATCGCATCGGACGCTACGAGTATGTCGTGATTGCATGGCGCGACGACTTCGCCTCGCTTGCTGAACATGTGCACAAGAAGCGCGCGGCGAACCAGTCCGTCGATCTCGAGCTGGAGGAAGCGAGCCGCCTGTTCGCGCTCGTGCTCGCCACGGCGGAAACATCGGGCGCCGGCGACGACGACCAGAAGCGCACCAATGAAACGCTCGACGCCATCCTCAAGCGCTTCATTGCTGCGGACACCGAAACACGCTGCGCAATTATCGCCGCGCCTGCGACGGCTGCGGCCGTGCGCGCCGCGCGCCATCGGCCGTTTCTTTCGCGCGACACAATCGTCAATCGCGTGGATGCGGAGCGCGGCGCCGCGCGCTTCGCGAGCTGGTACGAGATCTTCCCGCGCTCGATGAGCGACGACGAATCGCGCCACGGCACCTTCGACGACGTGATCGCGAAGATGCCGCGCATCCGCGAAATGGGCTTCGACGTGCTGTACTTCCCTCCGATCCACCCCATCGGCCTCGCGAATCGCAAGGGGCGCAACAACACGCTCAATGCACAGCCCGGCGACGTGGGCAGCCCCTACGCGATCGGCGCGGCCGAAGGCGGCCACACCGCGGTGCATCCGCAACTGGGCACGCTCGAGGATTTCTGCCGCATGCTTGCCGCGGCGCACGAACAAGGCCTCGAAATCGCGCTCGATTTTGCGATTCAATGCTCGCCCGACCACCCGTGGCTGAAGGCGCATCCCACCTGGTTCGCATGGCGGCCCGACGGCACCCTGCGCTACGCCGAAAACCCGCCGAAGAAGTACCAGGACATCGTGAACCCCGAGTTCTACGCGCACGACTCGAAGCCTGATTTGTGGCTCGCGCTGCGCGACGCGATTCTGTTCTGGGTGGACACGGGCGTGCGCATTTTCCGCGTGGACAACCCGCACACGAAGCCGCTGCCGTTCTGGGAATGGATGATCGCCGACGTGCGCGCACGCCACCCCGACGTGATCTTCCTCTCCGAGGCCTTCACGCGCCCGCGCCTCATGTACCGCCTCGCCAAGCTCGGCTTCTCGCAGTCGTACACGTATTTCACGTGGCGCGAATCGAAGCGCGAATTCACCGAGTACCTCACGGAACTCACGCAAACCGAGGTGCGCGACTTCTATCGGCCGAACTTCTTCGTCAACACGCCCGACATCAATCCGCGCCATTTGCAGACCGGCGCGCGCTCGAGCTTCCTGATCCGCGCCGCGCTGGCCGCGACGCTCTCGGGGCTGTGGGGCGTGTACTGCGGCTTCGAACTGTGCGAAGGACGCGCCATGCCCAATTCGGAGGAATATCTGGACTCCGAAAAATATCAGCTGCGCGCATGGGACTGGCATCGCCCCGGCAACATCGTCGCGGAGATCGCCACGCTCAACCGCATCCGGCGCGCCAACCCGGCGCTGCACACGCATCTCGGCATCACGTTCCTCGACGCGCGCAACGACTCGCTGCTCTGCTTCGAGAAGGCCACGCCCGCGCGCGACAATGTGCTCGTCGTGGCGATCAACCTCGATGCCTTCAACGAGCAGGGCGCCGACTTCGAACTTTCGTGGGCGACGTTCCAGCGCTGGCACCTCGACGACCACGCCCCCCTCAATGTGATCGACGAAATGACGGGCGAGCGCTTCGAGTGGCGGGGGCGCTGGCAGCACGTGCGGCTCGACCCCCATGCGCGAGCGTTTGCGATCTGGCGCATCGAGCCCGCGATGGGTCTGCCGCGCGAAGAACCGCTGCCGGAACACGCCGATGAACACATCGAGGGCCATCCCGAACTGGACGCGGACTTCCCGCCCGGAGGAGCGACATGAAACGCGACCCCGCTACGCACGAGCCTGTGGCAACGAACGTGCAGACCGTCACGCGAGACTCGACCGCGCACGATCCAAACCACGAGGAACGCGGCACGCAACGGCGCGGCAAGCCGTCGATGCTGTCCGACGACCCGCTCTGGTACAAGGACGCGATCATTTACCAGGTGCACGTGAAATCGTTCTTCGATGCGAACAACGATGGCGTGGGCGACTTCCCTGGCCTGCTCGCGAAGCTCGACTACATTGCCGGCCTCGGCGTCACGGCGATCTGGCTGTTGCCGTTCTACCCCTCGCCGCGCCGCGACGACGGCTACGACATCGCCGACTATCGCAACGTGCACCCCGACTACGGCCAGCTCGCCGACGTGCGCCGCTTCATTCAGGAAGCGCATGCGCGCGGCATGCGCGTGATCACCGAACTGGTCATCAACCATACCTCGGACCAGCATCCGTGGTTCCAGCGCGCGCGGCGCGCCAAGCCCGGCTCGAATCATCGCAACTACTACGTGTGGTCCGACACCGACCAGAAGTACCAGGGCACGCGCATCATCTTCATCGACACGGAGCCGTCCAACTGGACGCACGACCCGGTGGCCGGCGCGTACTACTGGCACCGTTTCTATTCGCACCAGCCCGACCTGAACTTCGACAATCCGGCCGTGCTGCGCGAAGTGCTGCAGGTCATGCGCTTCTGGCTCGACATGGGCATAGACGGGCTGCGACTGGACGCCGTGCCGTATCTCGTCGAGCGTGAAGGCACGAACAACGAGAACCTGCCCGAAACACACGGCATTCTCAAACGGATCCGCGCGGCCATCGACGAGAACTACCCTAACCGCATGCTGCTGGCCGAAGCGAACCAGTGGCCGGAAGATGTGCAGGAGTACTTCGGCAACGAAGACGAATGCCACATGGCGTTCCACTTCCCGCTCATGCCGCGCCTCTACATGGCGATTGCGAGCGAGGACCGCTTCCCGATTCTCGACATCATGAAGCAGACGCCTGACTTGCTGCCGAGCTGCCAGTGGGCGATCTTCCTGCGCAATCACGACGAACTCACGCTCGAAATGGTGACGGACTCTGAGCGCGATTACCTCTGGAACACCTACGCGAGCGACCGGCGCGCGCGGCTGAACCTCGGCATTCGCCGGCGTCTCGCGCCGCTCATGGAGCGCGACCGCCGCCGCATCGAACTCATTAACTCGCTGCTGCTCTCGATGCCCGGCACGCCCGTGATCTATTACGGCGACGAACTCGGCATGGGCGACAACATTCACCTGGGCGACCGCGACGGCGTGCGCACGCCGATGCAGTGGTCGTCCGACCGTAATGGCGGCTTTTCGCGCGCCGACCCCGAACAGCTCGTCTTGCCGCCGCTCATGGGCTCGCTCTACGGCTACGACGCCATCAACGTCGAGGCGCAAAGCCGCGATCCGCATTCGCTGCTCAACTGGACGCGCCGCATGCTCGCCACGCGTCGCGCAAAGCAGGCGTTCGGGCGCGGCACGATCCGCTTCCTGCGGCCCGCGAACCGCAAGATTCTCGCGTACCTGCGCGAAATGCCCGGCGAAGCGCCGATCCTGTGCGTGGCGAACCTGTCGCGCGCGCCGCAGGCGGTGGAGCTCGATCTTTCCGAATTCGCGGGCATGTCCCCCGTCGAAATGACGGCCGACTCCGTGTTTCCGGCCATCGGGCAGTTGCCCTATCTGCTGACTTTCCCGCCCTACGGCTTCCTGTGGTTCCTCCTGAGCGCCGGCCATCAACGGCCTTCGTGGAGCCAGCCGACCTCGGAGCAATTGCCCGAGTTCGTGACCGTGGTGATCCGCGAAGGGCAAACCGGTGCCACGCCCGAAAACGTGCGGCTGCTCGAATCGGAAGTGCTGCCTTCGTGGCTCTCGCGTCGCCGCTGGTTCGCCTCCAAGGACAAGCCGCTGCGCGCCGTACGCCTCGCGGCGCTCACGACGATTCACGGCGCGGGCTTCGCGTTCACGGAGATCGAGGCCGAGTTGGCGGATGGCACGAGCGAGCGCTACGTCCTGCCGATCGCCATTACGTGGGGCACCGAAATCACTACGCCGCTGCACATTCAGCTCGCGCTCTCGCGCGTGCGGCGCGGCCGCACGGTGGGCTATCTCACGGATGCGTTCTCGCTGCCGTGGTTCGCCTACGGCGTGCTGCGCAAGCTGCGCGAGCGCGCCGCGGTGCCTACCGTGCAGCAGAGCACGATCCGCTTCGAGCCGACCGATCGACTCGACGAACTCGACCTTGGCGAGACGCCGGAGGTGCGCTGGCTCGCCGCTGAGCAGAGCAACAGCTCGCTCGTGATCGCGGAAACCCTCGTGCTCAAAATCGTGCGCCGCCTGATGGCTGGCGTGCACCCCGAAGCGGAAATGAGCCGCTATCTAACGAAGCTCGGCTACGCGAACACCGCGCCGCTCTATGGCGAAGTGGTGCGCGTCGACCCCGCGGGCGTGCCGCATACGCTCATCATCGTGCAGGGATTCATCGACAATCAGGGCAACGCGTGGGACTGGGCGCTCGACTATCTGCGCCGCACGATCGACGAACTTGCGCTCGCGGTGGACGACGACACGAGCGCCGACCACGCGCACGAAGAAGAAGCCGTGCAGGGCTACTGCGCGGTGATCGGCGCCATCGGCAAGCGGCTGGGCGAACTTCACGCGTTGCTCTCGAGACCCAGCGACGACGAAGCCTTCGAGCCCGTTGCCGCGACACCCGAGGACGTGCGCGCCTGGATAGCCGACGCGAAGACCATGCTCAACGAGGCGCTCGACATCGTCGCGCAGCATACGGGCGAAGACGAGCAAACGCTCGACCAGGACGCACGCGAGCTCGCGCGCAGCCTGATCGACCGGCGCAAGGCGCTCGTCGCGAAGATCGACGAACTCGTGCCGGACGACACCAAGGCCGCGCGCATCCGCATACACGGCGATTTCCACTTGGGCCAGGTCCTGCTTTCCCAAGGCGACGCGTATTTGATCGACTTCGAAGGCGAGCCCGCGCGAGCGCTCGACTACCGGCGCGCCAAGGCCTCGCCGCTGCGCGACGTGGCGGGCCTGTTGCGCTCCCTCTCGTACGCGGGCGCCGCCGCGCAATCGACGCTCGAAAGCGCGCCGCAGCAAGTCGTCGATCGCAAGCGCGCCCTGTTCGAGCGCTTCCGCGGCTATGCGGCCGAAGCGTTCCTGAGCCAGTACCGCGCAGCCGTCGCCGAAGGACCGCTCACGCTCGTCAGCGCTTCGCACGAGCAGGCGCTGCTCGACCTGTTCCTGATCGAGAAGGCGGCCTACGAGATCCGCTACGAGGCGGCCAACCGGCCCACCTGGCTCGCACTGCCGGTACGCGGTCTCGCGGCGCTGGCGGCACGCGTGCTCGGACTCACGCCTACGCAGTCCACGCAATCGCATACCGGCGGAGGCGGCCATGGTTGAGCGCGCGGCCCAAGCCGGCCTGAATCCCCACGACGCCGACGCACTCGCCGGCGCGTACCACTCCGATCCTTTCTCCGTGCTCGGGCTGCACTGGGTGGACGGCGCCCCCTACGTGCGCGCCTGGCTGCCGAACGCCTCGGGCGCGAGCGTGGTGGCGCGCGACCGCGCCCACACGCTCGGCGAACTCTCGCTCGTGCATCCCGCAGGACTCTACGCAGGGCCAATCGCGGAAGCGGTGCCCTACCGGCTCGTGGTCGACTGGCACGGCGTGAGTCAGGAAATCGAGGATACCTATTCATTCGGTCCGCACCTTTCTCACGAAGCGCTGGTGCGTCTCGCAGACGGCGACCCCTACGCCGTGCTCGAATGCCTCGGCGCGCGCCCCTTGACGTGGGATGGCGTACCCGGCGTGCGCTTCGCGGTCTGGGCGCCGAACGCGAAGCGCGTCTCCGTGGTGGGCGACTTCAATGCGTGGGACGGGCGGCGTCACCCCATGCGGCTGCGCCACGAAGCGGGCGTTTGGGAGCTTTTCATTCCGCGTGTGGCGCCCGGTGCCCGCTACAAGTACGAGATACTCGGCGCGCGCGGCGTCGTCCTGCCGCTCAAGGCCGACCCCTGCGCGCTGCAGACGGAATGCCCGCCGGGCACCGCTTCGATCGTCGCGCCCGTGGAAGCGATCGACCACTACGCGTGGCGCGATCAGGAGTGGCTGCAAACGCGCGCCGAACGTCAAAACGCGCGCGCGCCCATGTCGGTCTACGAGGTGCATGCGCCTTCGTGGCTGCCCACGCAAGGCGCCGACGCCCCGGCGCCCGACTGGGGCGCCCTCGCCGAGCGCCTGATTCCCTACGCGCAGGGCATGGGCTTCACGCACATCGAATTGCTGCCCGTGGCGGAACATCCGTTTGGCGGCTCGTGGGGCTATCAGCCGCTCTCGCAGTTCGCCCCCACCGCGCGTCTTGGCGCGCCGGTGGACTTCGCGGCGTTCGTCGATCGCGCGCACGAAGCGGGGCTTGGGGTGATTCTCGACTGGGTGCCCGCGCACTTTCCAAACGACGCGCACGGTCTCATCGATTTCGACGGCACGGCGCTCTACGAGCATGCCGACCCGCGCGAGGGCTATCACCCCGACTGGAACACGATGATCTACAACCTGGGACGCCGCGAGGTGAGCGCGTTCCTCATCGCATCGGGCCTTGCGTGGCTCACGCGCTATCACGTCGATGCGCTGCGCGTGGACGCGGTCGCCTCCATGCTCTACCGCGACTATTCGCGCGCGCAAGGCGAGTGGGTGCCCAACATCTATGGCGGCCGCGAAAATCTCGAATCGATTGCGTTTCTCAAGCGCCTCAATCACGAAACGCAGTATGTTCCGCAACGCCCCGGCGTCATCACCATTGCTGAGGAATCCACAGCGTGGCCGGGCGTCACAGCGCGCCCCGAGGATGGCGGCCTCGGCTTCCAGTTCAAGTGGAACATGGGCTGGATGCACGACACACTGCACTTCATGCACGAAGACCCTGTGTATCGCCGCTATCACCATCACCTGATGACGTTCGCGATGGTCTACGCGTGGTCCGAACGCTTCGTGCTGCCGCTGTCACACGACGAAGTGGTACACGGCAAAGGGTCGCTGCTCGGCAAGATGCCGGGAGACCGCTGGCAGAAGTTCGCAAACCTGCGCGCGTATTTCGGCTTCATGTGGGCGCACCCCGGCAAGAAGCTGTTGTTCATGGGCGGCGAGTTCGGGCAGATGGCCGAGTTCGATCACGACGGCACGCCGCACTGGAACCTGCTCGACGACCCGCTGCATCGCGGCGTGCAAACGCTCGTGCGCGACCTCAACCGTCTCTACGCGAGCGAGCCCGCGCTGTACACGCTCGACTCGGAACCCGGCGGCTTCGAATGGCTGGTGTCCGACGACAACGAAAACAGTGTGCTCGCATGGCGCCGCGTGGACGGCTCGGGCCGCGAAATCGTGGTGATCTGCAACTTCACGCCGGTGCCGCGCCACGGCTACCGCATCGGCATGCCCCAGCCGGGACAGTGGGAAGAAGCGCTCAACACCGACGCCGAAGTGTACGGCGGCTCGAACATCGGCAACGGGGGCCTCGTCACCACGGAGAGCGTGGTGAGCCACGGCAAGCCGCAGTCGGCCGCACTCGTCCTGCCGCCGCTCGGCACGCTGATCCTGCGCCTGCGCCGCTAGGCCGGCGCGGGGGCGGGATTTGATCAGGAACCCGATGCAAAACGAAGAACAACAGATGGAGCATCGTCATGGCAAACGGTCCGCCTGAGCGCCTGCTGACCGGCTCCCCCTGGCCGCTCGGGGCGACGTGGGACGGACTCGGCACCAACTTCGCCGCATTCTCGGCCCACGCCTGGCGCATCGAGCTGTGCCTCTTCGACCCCACCGGCCGCAAGGAGCGCATTCGCTACACCTTGCCCGAATGCACCGACGAGGTCTGGCACGGCTATCTGCCGGGCGCGCATCCCGGCACCGTCTACGGGCTGCGCGCGCATGGGCCCTATCAGCCGCATCTGGGGCACCGCTTCAATCCGCACAAGCTGCTGCTGGACCCTTACGCGAAGCAGCTCATCGGCCAGTTCCGCTGGTCGGACACGCTCTATGGCTATCGCGCGCATTCGAACCGCGTGGATCTCTCGATCGACCGGCGCGATTCGGCACCCGCCATGCCCAAGTGCGTGGTCGTGAACGACAACTTCGACTGGTCGCGAGACAGGCGCCCCAATACACCGTGGGGCGACACCGTCATCTACGAGGCGCATCTGCGTGGGCTGACGATGCAGCGCCACGATTTGCGCACGCACATGCGCGGCACGTTCGCAGGGTTAGCCGCGCCGCGTTTCATCGAGCACCTGCACAAGCTCGGCGTGACGGCCATCGAGATCCTGCCAGTGCAGGCGTTTCTCTCCGAGCGCTTTCTGATCGATCGCGGACTGCGCAACTACTGGGGCTACAACTCCGCCGCGTTCTTCGCGCCCGAGCCCAGCTACCTCGTGGGCTACGACACCGACGAAATGCGCATTGCCGTGCGACAGCTTCATGCGGCGGGTATCGAAGTCATTCTAGACGTGGTCTACAACCACACCTGCGAAGGCGGCGAAATGGGCCCCACCGTCTCGTGGCGCGGCCTCGACAACGCCAGCTATTACCGCTGCGTGCCTGGGGACGAGCGCCACTTCATCAACGACACGGGCTGCGGCAACACGCTCGACCTGTCACATCCACGCGTGCTGCAGATGGTCGCCGACTCGCTGCGCCACTGGGTCACGTCATACGGCATCGACGGCTTTCGCTTCGACCTTGGCGTCACGCTCGGGCGCGAGCCCGCGGGCTTCGACCCGAACGGCGGCTTCTTCGACGTGCTGCGTCAGGACCCCGTGCTGTCGCAATGCAAGCTGATTTCCGAGCCGTGGGACGTGGGCCCGGGCGGCTATCAGCTTGGCAACCATCCCCCCGGCTTTTCCGAATGGAACGATCGCTTTCGCGACAGCGTGCGGCGCTACTGGCGCGGCGCGCCGGGCCAGCGCGCCGACCTCGCGGCGCGCCTGACCGGCAGTGCTGACCTGTTCGACAAACGCAAGCGCCGGCCCTGGGCGTCGATCAATTTCGTCACCTCGCACGACGGCTTCACGCTCGCCGACCTCGTTTCTTACGAGCGCAAGCATAACGAGGCGAACGGCGAGGAGAACCGCGACGGCCACAACGAAAACTGGAGCGCTAACTGGGGGGTGGAAGGCCCGACCGACGACCCCGCCATCCTCGCCACGCGCGCGCGCGTGGGCCGCTCGATGATGGCCACGCTCCTCATCGCGCTCGGCACTCCCATGCTGCTCGCAGGCGACGAGGCCTGCCGCACGCAGCGCGGCAACAACAACGCGTACTGCCAGGACAACGACATTTCGTGGTTCGACTGGGCGCTCGCCGAAACGCCCCAGGGCAAGGCCATGACGCGTTTCGCCGCGCGCGTGATCGCGCTGCGCCGCGAACATCCGCTGCTGCACGAAACGCGCTTTCTGTTCGGCGAGCGCGACCTGATGCCGGGCGTCCACGACATCGACTGGTTCGACGAACGCGGCGAGTCGCTCTCGCCAGAGGCATGGCACGACCCGGAAGCGAGCGCATTCACCATGCGGCGCGCGGGAGCGGGACTCCACGGCCAAATGGAAGTATTGTTGATGATGCTGAACGCCTCGCAGGGCGCGGTGACGTTCGTCGCGCCCGCGCCGCGCATGGCATGGGAGGTGCTGCTCGATACCGCGCGCCCCGACGCGGCGCCCTACGCGCTGCCCGACACGACGTACGAGCTGGCAGCGCGCGCGCTCGCCGTGCTCTGCGCCCGTCCGGCGCGCGCCGACACGCACCGGCCAGCGGCCGCGCGCGGCGACGCGCCCACGCCGGACCCGCGCCGCACGCCGGGCGCTTCCGGCTCGGGCGCCTCCGCCCGCCCGGACGAAGCCGCCGCTGGATAGGAACAGGACGCAACGAGGAATCCACCATGTCCCCGCTTTCGCACCATCCGCACACCCGCCAGTACATGTATTGCCTGCCGTTCGGCGCACAGCTGACCGGCGCGGCGCAGGCGCAGCCGCATACGCGCTTTCGCTTCTGGGCGCCGTCGTGTCAAACGGTGCAGGTCGTGTTCGAGAACGTAAGAGACGCACCGCCGCTCGACATGACGCCGAGCGGCAACGGCTGGTTCGAAGCGCAGGCGCCGTGCGGGCCGGGCACGCTGTACCGCTACCGCATCGACGGCCAGCAACACGTACCTGACCCCGCATCGCGCTTCCAGCCGCAGGGCGTGCACGGGCCGAGCGAAGTGCTCGACCCGCGCGCGTACGCCTGGCAGCATGCGCACTGGCAGGGACGCCCCTGGGAAGACACCGTGATCTACGAGCTGCACGTGGGAGCGCTGGGCGGATATCAGGGTGTAATGAAACGTCTGCCCGCGCTCGCGGCGCTCGGCGTGACGGCCGTCGAACTCATGCCGCTCAACGACTATCCGGGCGAGCGCGGCTGGGGTTACGACGTCGTGCTGCCTTACGCGCCGCACGCGGCCTATGGCAGTCCTGACGAACTCAAAGCGCTCGTCGATGCCGCGCATGGGCTGGGGCTGCAGATGTTCATCGACGTCGTGTACAACCACTTCGGCCCCGACGGCAACTGGCTCGGCCTCTACGCCAAGCCGTTTTTCCGCCAGGACGTGAAGACGCCGTGGGGCGAAGCGTTCGACTTCGACCGCTTCGAAGTGCGCGACTATTACTGCGACAACGCGCTTTACTGGCTCATGGAATATCGCTTCGACGGTCTGCGCATTGACGCTGCGCACGCGATCGGCAACACCGCCTGGCTGCGCGAACTGGCCGACCATGTGAAGGCGCGCGTGGAGCCCGGCCGGCATGTGCACCTCGTGCTCGAAAACGAGCACAACGAAGCCAATCTGCTCGAATCGCATTTCAGCGCGCAATGGAACGACGACGCGCATCACTGCTTTCACGTGCTGCTGACCGGCGAGTCGGAAGGCTACTATCGCGCTTTCCAGGATTCGCCCATCGGCAAGCTTTCACGCGTGCTCGGCGAAGGCTTCGCTTACCAGGGCGACCCGTCGCCCGTGCACGGGGGCAAGCCGCGCGGCGAACCGAGCGCGCATCTGCCGCCCACCGCATTCGTGATGTTCTTGCAGAACCACGACCAGATCGGCAACCGCGCAATGGGCGACCGGCTGCGCACGCTGGCCGACGACGACGCCCTGCGCGCCGCCACGGCAGTGTTGCTGCTGTCGCCGCAGATTCCGCTGCTCTTCATGGAAGAGGAATACGGCTCGACGCAGCCGTTTCAGTTCTTTACCGCCTTCACCGGCCAGCTCGCCGATGCGGTGCGTGAAGGCCGCCGTCGCGAATTCAAGGCGTTCGGCGCGTTTAGCGACGAAGCGAGCCGCGCGCGCATCCCCGATCCGAACGATCTGCAGACCTTCGTGAATTCGTCGCCGCTGGCCGACGCGCCGCTCAGCGGCGAAAGGCTCGAATGGATGCATTTCTACAAGTCGGCGCTCTGCGTGCGGGCGCATTTGCTGATGCCGCGCCTGCGCCACGTACGCGCGCTCGGCGCGACCGTGATTGCCGACGACGCCGCGAACGGCCTCGCCGCGCTCGTCGCGCGCTGGCGCCTCGACGATGGCGAAACGCTCACGATCGCGCTGAACCTCGGCCGCGACGGCGTGCCGCTCGATCCCCAGCCCGAGGGCATGGTGATCTTCGAAACGCCGCCGCGTGCGCGCGACCATGCCGACAACGGCGTGCTGCCCGAGAGCGCGTGCATTGCATGGCTCACTGGCAACGTGCCCGAGTATTCGAGCGAACACGACGCGCGCATCGTGCATCGCGAGGAGCCCAACGCATGAGCCCGGCGCGCCGCGGCGAAACGCTCGCGACCCTCGCCGCCCGCGCGGGCTTCGAGGTCGAATGGACCGACGCGCACGGCACCGTGCAGCGCGTGCCCGACAGCACGCTCGCCGCCCTGCTGGAATGCGCGGGCCTGCCTTGCGCCAACGCCACGCAGATCCGCCAGAGCACCTCCGCGCTCAACGCGGAACAGTCGGCGCGGCGACTGCCCCCGCTCATCACCGCCGAATACGACAGCGCGATCGAGCTGCCGCCTTCGGCCGTACGCGCGGGCAGCCACTATCGGATCGACCTCGAAAGCGGCGAGCATATCGAAGGCCGCTTCACCTCGCCGCGCGGCGAGAGCGCGCTGCTCGCGCCGCTCGCGGAGCCGGGCTACCACACGCTCACCGTCAACGACCATCGGCTGACGATTGCGGTCGCGCCGCCGCACTGCCATACCGTCGCCGACGCCTGGCGCGCACGTCATGGCGACAACGGCGCAGTGCCACCGCTGTGGGGCCTCGCCGCGCAATTGTACGGACTCCGACGCAACGGCGACGGCGGCATCGGCGACTACACCGCGCTCGCGACGCTCGCCGCGCAAAGCGCGCAGCGCGGCGCGCAGGCGCTCGCGGTGAGCCCGACCCATGCGATGTTCAGCGCCGAGCCGGGCCACGTCAGCCCCTATTCGCCGTCGTCGCGCCTGTGGGTCAATGTCGCGCATATCGACCCCGCCGCGGAATTCGGCGCGAAGGCCGCGCACGACGCGAGCGTGGCCGCGAATGCGCTCGACGCCTGGCACGAACTCGAAGCCGCGCCGCTCGTGGACTGGCAGCGTGCGTTGCCGCTCAAGCTCAAGGTGCTGCGCGCGCTGTTCGAGCGCTTCGACGCCGAAGAGCGCGCGAGCGGCTCGCCGCGCGCCGCCGCCTTCGCGGCATTCTGTGCGCAGGGCGGCGAGGCGCTCGAAGACCACGCGCGTTTCGAGGCGCTGCAGGAAGCCATGCTGCACGGCCCCGGCGGCGCGCGCCACTGGCGCGACTGGCCCGAGCCGCTGCGCGACCCGCGCAGCGCCGACGTGGCGACGTTCGCGCAGGAGCACCGGCGTGAAGTCGACTTTCACTGTTTCCTGCAATGGCTCGCGGCGCAGGGGCTCTCGGGCGCGCAGCGCAGCGCGCGCGAGGCCGGCATGGCGATCGGCCTCGTCGCCGATCTCGCCGTGGGTTGCGACGGCGCCGGCTCGCACGCGTGGTCGCTGCCGCAGGACATGCTGCAGCGCGTTTCGGTCGGCGCCCCGCCCGACATCTTCAACCAGGCCGGGCAAAGCTGGGGCCTCACGACGTTCTCGCCGCGCGCCATGCACAACAACGGCTTTCGCGCGTTCATCGACATGCTGCGCGCCGCCTTCGCCCATGCGGGCGGCGTGCGCATCGATCACATCCTCGGGCTGCGCAGGCTCTGGCTCGTGCCCGAAGGCGAAAGCGCACGCCATGGTGCGTATCTGCGCTATCCGTTCGACGACCTCGTGCGGCTCATCGCGCTCGAATCGTGGCGGCATCGCGCGATCGTGATCGGCGAAGACCTCGGCACCGTGCCGCCAGGGCTGCGCGAGCGGCTCGCCGCGCACGGCCTGTATGGCATTCGCGTGCTGTGGTTCGAGCACGACGGCAAGGGCTTTCTCGCGCCCGAGCGCTGGGACCCGCACGGCGTCGCGACGACCACCACGCACGATCTGCCGACCGTCGCGGGCTGGTGGAGCGGCGCGGACATCGACTGGCGCAACCGCATCGGCCAGACGCTCCCGCGTGCCGACGGGCGCGACCCCGTCGCGGTCGACCAGGCGCGGCGCGCGACAGATCGCGTCGCGCTCTGGCATGCGCTGCAGCACAGCGGGCTCGCGCCGCGCGACACCGAACCGCCGCCCGCCGACGAGCCGCCCGTGAATGCCGCGCTCGCCTATGTCGCGGCAACGCACAGCCCGCTCGTCACGTGCCCGCTAGAAGACCTGCTCGCGTTGTCCGACCAGCCGAATTTGCCCGGCTCGATCGACGAGCATCCGAACTGGCGCCGCCGCCTGCCGCTGCCCGTCGAGGCGCTGTTCGCCGATGCGGCCGTCGCCGCGCGCGTCGAAGCCGTCGTACGCGCACGCGAGGCCGTCGCGCGCACCGAGGCCGACCCGGGCGCCGATGCAGGCGCGAGCGACGCCAACTCAACCGCCAGCTCGGCGCCAGGTGCGCCCGAAAAGAAGCCGACGCCATGACACACCCTCGCGCGACGCTGCGCCTGCAGCTCCACCACGGCTTCACGTTCGTCGACGCGCTCGCGCAGCTCGACTACTTCGCCGCGCTCGGCGTAAGCCATCTCTACCTTTCGCCCGTCACGACCGCGCAGCCCGGGTCGATGCACGGCTACGACACCGTCGACTACGGCACGGTGAGCGCGGAACTGGGCGGCGAAGGCGCGCTGCGCCGCTTCGCCGCGAAAGTGCACGAGCGTGGCATGGGCATCATCGCCGACTTCGTGCCGAATCACATGGGCGTGGGCGGCGGCCACAACGCCTGGTGGCTCGACATCCTCGAATGGGGCCGTCACAGCGCGTACGCGCGCCACTTCGACGTGGACTGGCACTCGCCCGACCCTGCCCTGCGCGGCAAGGTGCTGATGCCGTTTCTCGGCGCACAGTACGGCGAAGAACTCGCCGCGGGCCGCATCGAGCTGAAGTTCGACCCCGCCACCGCGCGCTTTTACGTGCAGTACGGGCCGCACGTGTGCCCGATCTGTCCGACCGATTACGCGGCGCTCCTGCAGTCCGCGAACCGCGCCGATCTGAACACGCTCGCCGGACCGTTCCAGGGCCTCACGACCCAACCCGACGACCAGGCGCGCGCCGCCGCGGGGCGCGACGCGCTGCGCGCGTTCGTCGAGCGGGCCGGCACGGACCCCATCGACTTCGTTCTGGAATCCTATTCAAGCGCCGACCCGGTGCCGCGCGAGCGGCTGCACCGCCTGCTGGAGCGCCAGCACTTCCGGCTCGCGTGGTGGCGCACCGCCACCGACGAGATCAACTGGCGGCGCTTCTTCGACATCACGGCGCTCGCCGGCGTGCGCGTGGAACGGCACGACGTGTTCGAGGCCGTGCACAAGCTCGTGTTTCGCCTCTATGCCGACGGCGTGATCGACGGCATGCGCATCGATCATATCGACGGACTCGCGGACCCGCGCGAGTACTGCGAGCGCCTGCGGCAGCGGCTCGCTGCGTTGCGCGCCACGCCGCCGTTCATCGTGGTCGAGAAGATTCTCGCGCAAGGCGAAACGCTGCGCGACGACTGGCCCGTGCAAGGCACGACCGGCTACGACTTCATGAACGACGTGGGCGCCTTGCTGCACGATCCCGCGGGCGCAGCGCCGCTCTTCGAGGCGTGGAGCGCCATCTCCGGCGACGACCGGCCGTTTACGGCCTACGCGCTGGATGCGCGCCGCGAAATGCTGGCCGCCTATCTGCCCGCGGAACTCGACCATGTGACGCGCGCGCTGCACCGAATCGCGCGCGAACTTCCGGGTACGCGCGACACCACGTATGCGTCGGTGCATCGCGTGGCCGCGCATCTGGCCATGTACTTCCCGATCTACCGGATTTATCCGGCGAACGGCTTGCGCAGCGCGCTCGACAACCGTTATTTCGACGTTGCGCTCGACGCCGCGCGACGCGCACTGCCGCGCGCGAGTCTGGCGGCGCTCGATCTCGTCGATGGCTGGCTCGGCGGCCGCACCCCCGAACCGGCCGCGAACAACGCCACCAGCGGCAGCGGCAGCGGCAACAGTAGCGTCGGCGCCAGGCCGCCACGCGCCGCGTCAGGCGGTGCGAACGCGAGTGCGGGCAACAACCCGGCGAATACGCCGCTCAGCCACGCGCTGATCGCGCAACGCACGGCGCTCGCGCTGTTTTCGCAGCTCACCGCGCCGCTCGCGGCGAAGGCCACGGAGGACACCGCGCTCTATCGCTACGGCCGCCTGCTCTCGCGTAACGAAGTGGGCGCCGACCCCGACGATTTCGCGCGCACGCTGCATGACTTTCACGCGACGAACCGGCTGCGCCAGCGGCGTCCTTATGGCCTGCTCGCCACCGCCACGCACGACCACAAGCGCGGCGAGGACGTGCGTGCGCGACTCGCCGTATTGAGTGAGATTGCGCTCGACTGGAGCGCCACGCTGCGCGCCTGGTCGACGCTGAACCAGACGCATCGCCGCAACGACGGGGGGGCCGGCGCGGCGTGGTCGCCGGGACCGGCCGCCGAGGCGATGCTGTATCAAACGCTGGTGGGCTGCTGGCCGCCCGAACTGGACCCGGGCGACGAAGCGGGGGTGCATGCGCTGGCAGAGCGCGTCTCGACGTGGCTGCTCAAGGCGTTGCGCGAAGCGAAGCTGCGCACGAACTGGCTCTCGCCCGACGAGACCTATGAGTCGGAGTGCCAGGCATTTCTCTTCGATATCCTCGCACCGCAACGGCGCGACGGCTTCCTGCAGGCGCTGGCCGGATTCGTCGCGCGCGTGGCGCCCGCAGGGGCGCTCAATACGCTGCTGCAAACGGTGCTGCGGCTCACCTCGCCGGGCGTGCCCGATCTCTATCAGGGCACCGAACTCTGGGATTTCAGCCTCGTCGATCCGGATAACCGGCGGCCCGTCGATTACGCCGCCCGCGCGGCCGCGCTAGATGAGCAAGCGCCCGCCGCGAAGCTGCAGGACTGGCGCAACGCGCAGGTGAAGCTGGCCACCGTGCACCGCCTGCTCGCGCTGCGCTCGCGCGCGCCCGAACTGCTGCGCGAAGGCGACTACCTGCCGCTCACAGCAAGCGGCGCGCAGGCCTCGCATGTGATCGCGTTCGCGCGCCATCACGGCGACGCGTGGGCCATCGTGATCGGCACACGCCTCGCGGCGGGTTTGCTCGATGGCGACACCCCGCTCGTCGCGCCCGAGCGCTGGGAAGACACGACGGTCGAGTTGCCCAAAGGATGCGCGCCAGCCACACTGCACGACTGGCTCAGCGACGCGACCCACGCGGTGGGCGAAGGCGGCACGCTCGCACTGCGCGACATCCTCGGCGCAATGCCCGTAGCGGTGCTCTCTACAGTCACGCGCAACTAAGCACGCGGGGCGCGCTCAGCCGCCCTCGTCCTCGAGATCTTTCGGATACACGCGCACGAGCACGATGCGCGGCCCCCTCATTTTCTTCACGACGATGTCGAAGCGGTCGAACCCGACGCGCTGCCCTTCGGTGGGCAGGTCGTTGAGCGCATGAATCACGAGACCGCCCACCGACTCCGCACGCCCTTCGTCGATGTCGATGCCGAGCGCCTGCTCGAGCGACACCACCGGCAGGCTGCCGCGGCCCATCAGCGTGCCGTCGTCCATGCGGGTCCAGTCGGTGTCGGCCTGGTGAAATTCGTCGTGAATCTGGCCCACGAGCGCGCCGAGCAGGTTGTCGAGCGTGAGAAAGCCGACCGGGCGCGCGTTCTTGTGCCCCACCAGCGCGAAATGTGGCGCGCCCTTGCGAAAGCGGCGGAACAGCGCGAGCGCGGGCGTGTCCGGCCGCACGTACTGCACGGGGCGCACGAATTTGCCGAGATCGCTGAGGGCGTTGCCTGCCTCGCGCGCGAGCAGCAGGTCCTTCAGGTGGATGAGGCCCGCCACGCGCTCGCCCGCGGCGTCTTCGAACAGCGGGTAGCGGCTGAAACGATGGCGCGCCACGATCTGCATGTTCTCGCGCAGAGACAGGTCGCGGCGCAGGCCCACCATCTCGTGCGTAGGCCGCATGAGGTCGGAAATCGTGAGGCGCGAAAAATCGAGCGAATGGGCGAGCGTGTTCCATTCGTCGGCGCTATAGGCGTTCGCGGCCGGCGCGGGGAGCAGCGGCACCGCGCCCTTCGCACTTTTTGCGCCGCGCGGCTCGTGCTTCGCGTCATGCGCCTCGGCCTGGGCGGCAGCGCGGCGGCTGCGCAGGATCAGCTTGAGTTCGTCGGTCGAATAGTGCGTGTCGTGGCCGTGCTCCGACGAAAGGCCCGCGAGACGCAGTACCGTGTTCGCGCTCGTGTTGAGCACCCAGATCGCGGGATACATGGTCCAGTAGAAGCCGTAGAGCGGCATGGCCGTCCACAACGAAATCTTCTCGGCCTGGCGGATGGCGAGCGACTTCGGCGCAAGCTCGCCCACCACGATGTGCAGGAAAGAAATGACCGTGAACGCGAACACCAGCGAGATGGCGTGCACCAGATGCGCCGATTGCACGCCGAGCAGTTCGAACACCGGCGCGAGCAACTGCGCGAAAGCCGGCTCGCCGATCCAGCCGAGGCCGAGCGAAGCGAGCGTGATGCCGAGCTGGCACGCGGAGAGATAGGCGTCGAGCTGGCCGTGAACCTTGGCGAGCAGGCGCCCGCGCAGGCCGTGCTGCTGCGCGAGGGCGTGCACGCGCGTGGCGCGCAGCTTGACGAGGCCGAACTCGGCCGCGACGAAGAAACCGTTGAGGGCAACGAGCAGGAACGCCCCGATGAGGGCGAGAAGCTGGATCAAGACACATGGCTCCGAGGGACGAAGCGCTCAGTATAAGGGTGCAAGGTGAATGAAAGGCGCGGGCGGGCTCAATCCGGCGCGCCGCTCACGCGGCGGCCGTTCACGTGTGACCCGGCTCGATTCCGCTCACGCGCCGTTCAGCGGCACATTCAGCACAAGCACCATCTCCTCGCCCTCGCCAACGAGCGCCGGCGCCTCGAAGCGGCCGCCATGCGCCTCGGCCACGCGTTGGCACAACGCCAGCACCCAGCCGTAGCGCCCCGCTTCCTGCTGTTCGCTCGCCTGGGCGCGCGCGAACGGTTCCAGTATGTGCGCCAGCGCGTCGTCGGTGAGCGCCGCACGCGTGGCGTGCCATTGCACTTCCAGTTGCGCGGCAGTGGCGCTCGCGCTCGCCGCGAGCGTCACGCTGCCCCCCTGAGCACTCGTTTCCGCCGCGAACACCAGCATCAGCCACAGCGCCTGCGCAATGCGTTCGCGGTCGCCGTCGAGTGTCGCCGCGCCTGTCGTATCCTGCACCGCGAAGGTCACGCCGCGCGCATCGCCGAGCGCGGCGCGGGCGTCATCCACCGCTTCGCCCAGCAGCGCCGCGACGGCGAACGGCGCGCGCTCGATACGCAGCTTGCGCGTTTCGGCGCGCGTGGTATCGACGAGCGTTTCGAGCAGCCGAACCTGCTGCTCCACGCCCGTGCGAATGCCGCCCAGCGCACGTTGCGCGGAGGCGTCGGCGTTGTCGATCTTGCGCTCGAGCACGTAAGCCCAGCTATGGATTGCATTGAGCGGGCTGCGCAGATCATGCGAGACGCGCGATAGCACGTGGTCGCGCATGAACAGCGCTGCCTCGGCGCACAGGCGCGCAGTGCGCTCGGTACGGTTTTGCGAAGTCGACATCTGATTCCTCGTATTTCGCCCCAAGCCGGGCGAGCGGTCCCCATTATAGGCAGCGGGTAGCGAGCAACTGGCGTGCCCGGCAAGCCGCTGCCCGCCCGGCCCTGCAAAGCGCCTACAATATCGGGTCCAACCTATTCGAATCAGGAGTTTTTCCATGTCTATCGTGACCACCGAATCCGGCCTCAAGTACGAGGACCTGACCGAAGGCACCGGCGCCGAAGCCAAGGCCGGCCAGACCGTCAGCGTGCACTACACCGGCTGGCTGACAGACGGCCAGAAGTTCGATTCGAGCAAGGACCGCAACGACCCCTTCGCCTTCGTGCTGGGCGGCGGTATGGTCATCAAGGGCTGGGACGAAGGCGTGCAGGGCATGAAGGTGGGCGGCGTGCGCAAGCTGACCATTCCGCCGCAACTGGGCTACGGCGTGCGCGGCGCGGGCGGCGTGATTCCGCCGAACGCGACACTCGTGTTCGAAGTCGAGCTGCTCGACGTCTGATGCCCGCTTGACGCTTCACGGCGCTCGCCTTATTTGCAAACGCAACCGGTCAGCATGAATCCGCATCACCACGCCCCCGTCACCGCGCCAGGCGTCGAACTGCGCCGCTACGGCGCGATCGAGGAAACCGATCTGCACGATTTTCACCAGATCGTGCTCGGGCTCGACGGCGAGATGGAGATGACCGTGAACGGCCGGGGCGAGCGCATCGACCGTTGTTCCGCGTGGCTCATTCCGGCGGGGGCGCGGCACGACTACATGGGTATCGGCGATAACCGCCAGCTCGTGCTCGACCTGCCCGCGGCCACGCTCGCGGTGCCCGAACGGCTGTTCGACACCGCGCGCGCCGTGCGCCTCGACCCCGCGCTCACGCAGCTCGTGAGCAAGATCGCACAGCGCGCCGCCGCGGCCACGCCGCCGCGCGACAACGCCGGCCTGCGCGCGCGCCGCTTTCACTGGGACGCCTCGGCGCGCCTGTGCGCGGCCTTCATCGCACAAACCGGCGTGGCAGCCAGCGCCCAGTTCAGCGCGGCTGCCGGGCTGGACTTCGCCCGCATCGACCGCTGGCTGCGCGCGCATCTCGCCCAGCCGCTGCGTATTGCGGATCTCGCCGCGCACTGCGGCTTCGGCATGCGGCGCTTCCATCAGCTTTTTATCGAAGCGTTCGGGGAGACGCCGCATCGCTACCTGCAGCGGCTGCGGCTCGACACGGCGCTCACGCTGCTCGCGGAGCCGCGCGCCTCGCTCACCGACATTGCGCTCGAAGTGGGCTTCGGCGACCAGAGCGCGTTCACACATGCGTTCACGCGCCGCTTTGGGCTCGCGCCCGGCCAGTGGCGCGCGCTGCCGTCACACTGAGCGCGCAGGCGCGGCTCAATCCTCGAAGCGGTATTCCCACGCGGCGCGTGCACCCACCGTCACGTGCTTGCCCACGCCCGTCACGACCATCGCGTTCTGGCCGAACGTGAGGCCGCCGTCCACGCGCGGATCGGCGCGAAACGCAGCGAGCGTGTCGAGCGGTTCGGTGGGCCATTGCGCGTCGCGCTCGCCCGTTAGCTGATCGATCGTCGTGATCGGGCAGCGCGCGCAGGGCTTCACGAAACGCAACACGATCTCTTCGCCGCCGGAGGCCGATTCGATGGCGAGCGTGTCGATGAAGTCTTCCTCGAATGCGTCGCCCACGTCGCCGACGACGATGTTCGGACGAAAGCGCGCCATCGGCACGGGCGGCGCGCCCTTCGCCGCGAGGCGCTCGTTGAGTTGCGCGAGCGACGCCTCGCTCGTCACGAGAATCGGAAAGCCGTCGGCAAATTGCGTGGGCGCGTCTTCGCCGTTCGTCCACTTCTTGCTCGCGAGACGCGTCACGTCGTGCGCGAAGCGCAGCAGGCGCACCGGCACGCCTATCGCCTGCGTGAACCACTGCGCCGCGTGATCGCCTTCGTCGAGCGCCTCGAAATTATCGTCCCAGACCGTCGCCCACACGCGCACCTCGCCGCCGCGCGGCGCGAACGGCAGATGGAGCGCTTCGCTCATGCCGTCCATGGTGAGGCGCACGCCGTCTTCGACGAACGCGGGCACGATGCTCGCCATGGCGGCGTACTGGCGCTGCGTGATGAACCGGCCGTTCTCGTCGGCGACCATCCAGTGGCGGTCCCACTCGATGCCCTGCAGGCCGAGCTGCGCATCGTCGAGCGCGATCGCGCCGCATGACTTCACGGGATAGACGAACAACGCACGAACGATGGGCATGGCGAACTCACGGGAAAGAAAAAGGAAATGGGCCGAACGGCGCTTGAGCCACGATGATACAACCGCTGCTTAAAACCGCTTACCGCGCCGCATGGAGCCCGCGCGAGATCGACCGCGAGCTAAGGTCTCGTCCATGTTCGTGTTCCCCGCGTGCTGAACAATCAGGCTTCAATCCTGCACTGGCAGGCGCAAAAAAGCCCGCTTTCGCGTCGGCAGAAAGCGGGCTTTCGGATCGGCGGGAACGCGAGCCTCACGCTCGCGTTCGCCGACGGGATCACTCCACCGAGAGCTGCAGGTGCAACTGCGAGCGGGAGCCGCCGTCCATCGCGTCGCTGGCGGCGTCGCGGTCCGATTGCGCCTGGGGCGCGAGGCGCGCCGTCTCGATGTTGTCGAGGTACGTGCTCGTGATGTCGCCGGTGATGTAGTCGCCGTCGAAGCAAGAAGCTTCGAACTCCTTCAATTCCGGATTGATGTCGCGCACTGCCTGCTTGAGCGAGTCCACGTCCTGATACACGAGGTAATCCGCGCCGATGATGCGCGCCACTTCGTCATCGGTGCGGCCGTGGGCGACAAGCTCGCCGCGCGTCGGCATGTCGATGCCATAGACATTCGGGTACTTCACGGGCGGCGCCGCGGAAGCGAAGATCACCTTGGTCGCGCCGGCGTCGCGCGCCATCTGCACGATTTCCTGCGAGGTGGTGCCGCGCACGATCGAGTCGTCGATGATCAGCACGTTCTTGCCCTTGAACTCGATGCCCATGGCGTTGAGCTTCTGGCGCACCGACTTCTTGCGCATGGCCTGGCCCGGCATGATGAAGGTGCGGCCCACGTAGCGGTTCTTGAAGAAGCCTTCGCGATACTCCACGCCGAGCTTGTTCGCGACCTGCATGGCCGCGGGGCGCGACGAATCGGGGATCGGCATGACCACGTCGATCTTCACGTCGGGCAGCTCGCGCTTGATCTTCTCGGCGAGATAGTCGCCCATGCGCAGACGTGCGTTGTACACGGGCACGCCGTCGAGCACCGAGTCCGGACGCGCGAGATACACGAGTTCGAAGATGCAGGGGTTGAGCGTCGGCGCCGTGGCGCATTGCTGCGAGTGGAAGTTGCCGTCGAAGTCGATGAACACCGCTTCGCCGGGGCGAACGTCGCGCACGAACTCGAAACCGATGCCTTCGAGCGCCACCGATTCCGATGCGAGCATCCATTCGGTGCCTTCCGGCGTTTCCATCTTGCCGATGCACAGCGGGCGAATGCCGAACGGGTCGCGGAACGCGAGCAGGCCGTAGCCGGAGATCAGCGAGACGATCGCGTACGAGCCACGCAGGCGGCGGTGCACACCCGCAACGGCCTTGAAGAGCGCAGCCGGGTCGAGCTCGAGGCCCGAGGTCGCGAGCTGCACTTCGTGCGCGAGCACGTTGAGCAGCACTTCGGTGTCGGAATGCGTGTTGATGTGGCGCCGATCCACGCGGAACATCTCTTCCTTGAGCTGTTGCCAGTTCGTGAGATTGCCGTTGTGGGCGAGGACGATGCCGAACGGCGCGTTCACGTAGAACGGCTGGGCTTCTTCTTCGCTCGACGCCGAGCCGGCCGTCGGGTAGCGCACCTGGCCGATGCCGCTGGTGCCGGGGAGGCTGCGCATGTTGCGCGTGCGGAACACGTCGCGCACCATGCCGTTGGCCTTGTGCATGTGGAACGTGCTGCCGTTCGCGGTGGCAATGCCGGCCGCGTCCTGACCGCGGTGCTGCAGGAGCAGCAGCGCGTCATAGAGGAGCTGGTTGACGGGAGAGCGGGAAACTACGCCTACGATGCCGCACATGGCAGGTCCTTCAAAAAAGCGAAATCGGTCGCGGGTCACCCGGCTTCATCAACACCGGTCGAGCGCCGCAAATGGGCAGTGTTGCCGGGAACCTGCGCCTCGTTTCGCGTCCGACCAGTTTCTGATCAGACGTGTACGTAGGCCGCGAGCGCCTCGGGCAACAGCGGTTTCAGTTCGTGCACGCCCTGCACGGCATACGGCCGCAGCAGCGCGTGGCGCCAGAAGTCCTGCTGGGGCAGCTCAGTCAGCCCGCCGAGGACGACGAGGATCAGCACCAGCACGACGCCTCGCACGAGGCCGAACATCATTCCGAGCGAACGGTCCACGCCGGACAATCCGCTTACCTGCACCAGCCGGCCGATCAGTGCGTTGCCCACGCCGGCCACGAGCACCACGGCAATGACGATCAGCGCGAAGGCGATCAGCCACTGGGTGAGCGCCCCGCCCGGCCAGTTCGCCGGAATCCAGGGCACCACGTGGTCCACGTAGCGGCAGGCCACGAGCAACGCCGCGATCCAGCCGATCAATCCAAAAATTTCGCCGATCAAGCCCCGCCACGCGCCGCGCAGCGCCGACAGGCCTATCACCGCCATTACAGCGTAGTCGAATGCGGTAAACATCGACGGCTTATTCCGCGTTGGCGTTCGAGCCCGCCATCAGCCCGGCGCCGCGCACCTTGGCGATCGCCGCCGTGGCCGAGGCGCGGTCCGGGAACGGGCCCGCGCGCAGCAGTGTGCGCGTCGTGCCGTCTGCTTCCTTACGCTGTTCGGTATATGCGGGCACACCCGCAGCTTTCAACTTCGTTACCCAATTGTTCGCTGTCGTGCCGTTCGAGAACGCGCCGAGCTGCACCGCGAAACGCGCGCCCGGGGGCGTCGCCGGGGCGCTGGACTCGGCCTTCGCGCCATTTGCGCCGCTGCTGTCAGCGGCGTCGTTTGCGGCAGTCGTCTGCTTGGTGTTCGCGGCAACGGGCGCGCTGGCCGACGCCGCCGGTTTGGCAGCGGGCTTTTGCGTCTGGGCGGTTTGCGTCGATTGGGCGGGAGCGGCTGCCGCCTGGGCGGGCTTTTTGGCAGCCGCTGCCGGCGTGTTGTCCGTGCTTTGGGCGCTCTGCGTGGCCGCGGCGCCCGAAGCGGCCGCGAGGCCCGACGCGCCAGGCGTCGCTTCGGCGGCTGCGGGATTGTCGGGTGCGACGCCGGCCTGCGTGTCTTCGGCGTCGTGCTGGCGCGCGGCGGCCTTGTCGGTCGGGCGGCTCGGAATGTCGATGGCGATGTCGTCGGTGACGGGCTTCGGGTGCGAATCGAGCACCATCGGCAAGATCACGATGGCCGCGAGCACCAGCGCGATCGCACCGACCAGACGGCGGCGCGCGCGTTGCTTTTCAGGGAGTGTGGGGTCGAGCAGCATTGCCTCGGCGTCGCCCGACCGGTCCGGCCGGCGGCTGCGCCGCTCAACGCGCGCGCCCTGATTGCTGCGCCGGCTGGAGCCGGACTCGGTGCCGCGCCGGCGGGGCGCGTCAGCGTCATCTTTCTTGCCGAACGAGAAAATTCCCATGTATGGCTTGCTGTTGGCCTACCTGGCCTGTCTTACGTGGGCGGCGTGCGGGTGCCGGGCGGTCAGTGTTGCTGCGACTTTCGCCAGGCCATGACCCCGGCAACCGTCAGAAAACTACCGAAAACAATAATTCTATCATTTTCGGTTGCACGTTTTAGCGCATCTTGGAAGGCGGCAGCGGGATTTTCATAGCGCGTGACGCTGCTGTCAGCGCCGTCCGTCACGCCCGCGTCGCGCAGCACTTCTTCGAGCTGTTCGGCCGTAGCCGCGCGCGGCAGCGGCAGATCGGTCACGCACCAGTGGTCGATCTCGCCCTTCAGGTGCTCTATCACGCCCGCGATGTCCTTGTCGCGCATCGCGCCGAACACCGCGTAGGTGTACGGGAAATAGCCCATGCTGCCGAGGTTTTGCGCAAGCACGGCAGCCGCATGCGGGTTGTGGCCGACGTCGAGGATGATCGACGGCTTGCCCGGCAGCACCTGGAAGCGCCCCGGCAATTCGACGTTGGCGAGGCCGAGGCGGATGTCCTGCGCGGAAACCGGCAGGCGGTCGCGCAGCGACTCGAGGCCCGCGAGCGCAGCCGACGTGTTGATCAACTGGTTGGCGCCGCGCAGCGCCGGATAGGCGAGCGCCGAGCGCCGCATCGTCGGGCCCACGTAGCTCCACTGCTGGCGCTCGTTGCCGGGCTGCCCTTCGTAGCGGAAATCGCGGCCGAAGAGCCACAGTTCGGCGCCGATCGCCTCAGCATGGTCGATGAGCGACTGCGGCGCCATCGGATCGGCGCAGATCGCGGGCTTGCCCGCACGGAAGATGCCGGCCTTCTCGAACGCGATCTTCTCGCGCGTGTCGCCGAGGTATTCCGTGTGATCGAGGTCGATGCTCGTGATGATCGCGCAGTCGGTGTCGAGCACGTTGACGGCGTCCAGACGGCCGCCCAGACCCACCTCGAAGATCACGGCGTCGAGTTCGCGCGAGGCGAACAGATGCATGATCGCGAGCGTCGTGAACTCGAAGTAAGTGAGCGTAACGGGTGTCGCGAGCGAATTGCGCGCGGCTTCCACGGCCTCGAAGTGCGGCAGCAGCTCCGCGTCGCTGGCCTGCTGGCCGTCCACGCGCGCGCGCTCGTTGAACTCGAGCAGATGCGGCGAGGTGTGGCAGCCCACGTGATAGCCCGCCTTGAGCAGGATCGTTTCGAGAATCGCGCAGGTCGAGCCCTTCCCGTTCGTGCCGCCCACCGTGATGATCGGGCAGTCGAACTTGAGGTCCAGCGCGTCCTTCACCTGGCGGATGCGGTCCAGCCCCATGTCGATGCCGACCGGATGCGCAGTTTCGAGGTGCGTGAGCCACGCGTCGAGGGTGGGAAAGGTACTCATCGGGATAGAAATTGCCAGGTGCTGCGCGTGAGACGCCGCCAACGGCGGAGGGTTCACACGAATGATCCGCTTCGAAAGAACGGCATTATCGCGGAAATGACAACGCGCCGCTTGCTTTCGCTCGCGGCGCGTTAGGTAAGCCGTTACGGCTTGCGGCGCTCGCGGCGCCGCAGATCGCTCAAAGCTCGGTTCAAGCCACCGCGTCGGCGGGTTGACGCTGCATCAGCGCCAGCATTTGCGCGATTTCGTCGCGCAGCTTGCGGCGGTCCAGGATCATGTCGATCGCGCCCTTCTGCAGCAGGAATTCGGCGCGCTGGAAGCCTTCCGGCAGCTTTTCGCGCACGGTCTGCTCGATCACGCGCGGGCCGGCAAAGCCGATCAGCGCCTTCGGCTCGGCGATCACCACGTCGCCAAGAAACGCGAAACTCGCCGAAACGCCGCCCATCGTCGGGTCGGTCAGCACGGAGATGAACGGCAGTTTGGCCTCGGCAAGCCTCGTCAGCATGGCCGTGGTCTTGGCCATCTGCATGAGCGAAAGCAGGCTTTCCTGCATGCGCGCGCCGCCCGACGCCGTGAAGCAAATGAACGGCACTTGCTGCTCGAGCGCGTTTTGTGCGCCGCGCGCGAAGCGCTCGCCCACTACCGAGCCCATCGAGCCGCCCATGAACGAGAACTCGAAGCAGGCCACCACCACGGGCAGCGTGCGGATCGCGCCGCCCATCACCACCATGGCGTCGGTTTCGCCGGTTTCGTCCATTGCCTCTTTCAGGCGGTCGGGGTACTTGCGGCTGTCCTTGAACTTGAGCGCGTCGACCGGAACGATCTCCTGGCCGATCTCGTAGCGGCCTTCCGGATCGAGCAGGCCGTCAAGACGCTCGCGCGCATTGATGCGCATGTGGTGATCGCACTTCGGACAGACGTGGAGATTCGCCTCGACGTCGTTGCGGTACAGAACCGCTTCGCACGACGGGCACTTGATCCACAACCCTTCCGGAATGCTCTTGCGGCTTTTCGGATCGGTTTGCTTGATCTTGGGCGGCAGCAGTTTATCGAGCCAGCTCATTGATGTTCCTTCCTTGACCTTCGTGATGCGCGGGCGCGGCGGATCGTTTCATCGTCCCGATCGGTAAAACCGACCGGGTTCCGACCCCGACCGCCCATGGCGAAAAGTGGATTTTACAGCAGTCTCGAATCTAGCCAACTACGCCAGCCTGCAGCCCTATCCGGCGCGGACTTCGTCCAGCGCAGCGCGAATGCTCATGATGAACTGCGTGAGGGTGTCGCCGGCCGTCTCCGGCGCGGCCTGTTCCAGCAGCTGAACGATGCGGCTGCCGATCACCACGGCGTCCGAAACCTGCGCGACGGCAGCGGCCGTTTGCGCGTCGCGAATGCCGAAGCCCACGCCAACGGGCAGCGAGACATGCTTCTTGATCGCCGGGATTTTACCCGCGATGCTCGAAACGTCCAGATTGGCGGCGCCCGTCACGCCCTTGAGCGAGACGTAGTAGACATAACCGCTCGCGGCGCGCCCCACTTCGGCGATGCGCTCGTCGGTCGAAGTCGGTGCGAGCAGGAAGATCGGATCGATGTCGGCGGCCTTCATCTTCGCCGCGAACTCGACCGACTCCTCGGGCGGATAGTCCACCACGAGCACGCCGTCCACGCCCGCTTCCTTCGCGGCCTGCGCGAACGCATCGGCGGTCATGCGCTCGATGGGATTCGCATAGCCCATCAGCACGACGGGCGTCTTGTCGTCGGTTTCGCGAAAGCGCTTCACGTCGGCGAGCACGCTCTTGAGCGTCACGCCCTTTTCGAGCGCGCGCTCGGACGACTGCTGGATCACTGGGCCGTCGGCCATCGGGTCGGAAAACGGCACGCCCAGCTCGATGACGTCGGCGCCGCCTGCGGCCAGCGCGTGCATGAACTCGACGGTGCGCGCGGGATCGGGGTCGCCGGCCGTCATGAACGGGATCAGGCCTTTGCGGCCTTGGGCGGCGAGCGCCTCGAACGTGGTCTTGATACGGGACATTTCAGGGTCCTCAGCTTTTAGGCGTTACTGCGCGTGGGCCGGCGGCGGCGCATCAGGCGCCTGCCGCAACGGCGCTTGCGGCGGCCGCGCTGACGCGTTCGCGCGCGATCGCGCAGTAACTTTCGTTAATTTCATAGCCGACGAATTCGCGCTGCTGACGTGCGCAAGCCACTGCCGTGGTGCCGCTGCCCATGAACGGGTCCAGCACGCGGCCACCGGGCGGGCAGCTCGCGAGCACCATGCGCTCGACGATTTCCAGGGGCTTCTGGGTGGGATGATCCACGCGCTCGGCGTGCTGGCGATGCAGCCGCGAGACGGACCAGACGTCCTTGGGGTTGTAGCCGAGCTCCAGCCACTTGCTGCCTTCGAACAACTTGCGCGAACGCGCCTTCTTCGTGACAGCATCGTACGGGATGCGGACGGGATCGAGATCGAAGTAATACTCCTTCGACACCGCGAAGAAACCGATGTTGTCGTGCACCGAGGTAAAGCGGCGCGTCGTGCCACCCATGCTGGGTACGCGACGATCCCAGACGATTTCGTTGATCATCGTGAGTTTCGACTTGAGATAGACGAAGATCTCGGGCGCGTACTGCCACGTGCAGAACACGTAGAGCGACCCCGTGGGCTTGAGCTTCGGAATCGCCAGGTCGAGCCACTCATACGTCCAGGCGAGGAAGTGCTCGCCCGAACGCATGTCGGAGTCGTTGCCGTAGTCCTTGCCGAGCCCGTAGGGCGGGTCGGCGACGATCAGGTCGATTGAGGCCTCGGGCAGGTTGGCTGCATCGGTCAGAAAATCGCGGTTCAGGAGCCGGATGGTTTCCGGCACCGTGGCGAGTGTGGGTAACCCGGCGGCTGCATTGGCTACCGCCTGGGCGGCTTCCAGAGCAGCCGCTTCGGCGTTCACGTCGCCCACCGGCGCCGGCATCTGCGGCTCGTCGAACTCGTCACGCATCGCTTATGTCACTCCGGGCGCTCAGAACTGGATGCCCGATCGCTCAGCGACCGTGTGCATGTCCTTGTCGCCGCGGCCCGACAGGTTGACCAGCAGGATTTTCTCCTTCGGCAACGTCGGTGCGAGCTTCGCCGCGTACGCGAGCGCATGGCTCGATTCGAGCGCGGGAATGATGCCTTCGATGCGGCAGCAGTCGTGGAAGCCCTTGAGCGCTTCCTCGTCGTCGATCGTGACGTACTGCGCACGGCCGCTGTCCTTGAGCCACGCGTGCTCGGGACCGACGCCCGGATAGTCGAGGCCCGCCGAGACCGAATGCGTCTCGATGATCTGCCCGTTCTCGTCCTGCAGCAGATACGTGCGATTGCCGTGCAGCACGCCCACGGTGCCCGCCGCGAGCGAGGCCGCGTGACGGCCGGTGTCCATGCCGTCGCCGGCAGGTTCGACGCCGATCAACTGCACCGAAGTGTCGTCGATGTAGGGGTAAAAGATGCCCATCGCGTTCGATCCGCCGCCCACGCAGGCGATCACGGAGTCGGGCTGGCGGCCCGTCATCTCGGGCATCTGCACGCGGCATTCGTCGCCGATCACACGCTGGAAGTCGCGCACCATCATCGGATACGGGTGCGGGCCCGCCACGGTGCCGATGATGTAGAAGGTGTTTTCGACGTTGGTGACCCAGTCGCGCATGGCTTCGTTGAGCGCATCCTTGAGCGTGCGCGAGCCCGACTCGACCGGTACCACGGTCGCGCCCAGCAGCTTCATGCGGTAGACGTTGGCGGCCTGGCGGCGCACATCTTCTGCGCCCATGTAGACCACGCACTCCATGCCGAAGCGCGCCGCGATCGTTGCGGTTGCCACGCCGTGCTGGCCTGCACCGGTTTCGGCGATCACGCGCGGCTTGCCCATGCGCTTGGCGAGCAGCGCCTGGCCGATCACGTTGTTCACCTTGTGTGCGCCGGTGTGATTCAGGTCTTCGCGCTTGAGATAGATCTGCGCGCCGCCCAGCAGCTCGCTCCACCGTTGTGCGTGATAAATCGGCGACGGACGGCCGACAAAATGCTTCAACTCGCGCTCATATTCGGCGCGGAAATCGGGATCGTCCTTGAATTTCGCGTAGGCCTCGCGCAGTTCGTCGATCGCCTGCATGAGGGTCTCGGCAGCGAATACGCCGCCATAAGGGCCAAAATGGCCGCGTTCATCTGGCAAATTGTACATAGGTCACTCGCTCGGCCGGGCTTGGGGACCCGCGTTGCGCGGGCCGTGCCGGCCAATGGGGCATCCGCCCCGGATTTTATCCCGCGTCCGCTTCGCGCACTGCGCGCACGAACGCCGCCATGCGGGCGTGATCCTTCACGCCCTTTGCGCCCGGTACTTCGATGCCACTGGAGACATCGACAGCGAACGGACGCACCTGGCGAATCGCATCACCGACGTTTTGCGCGTTCAAGCCACCACTCAAAACGGCCCGACGCGCGAGCCCTGCGGGAATAAGTGACCAATCGAAGACCTTTCCGCCGCCGCCGTAACCTTCGACATGGGTGTCGAACAACAGGCCGCTGGCTGATGAATAACGATTAGCCGATTCTATCAAATCGGCCTGCTGAGTATCGGCCGCCACCCGCAGCGCGCGCAACCAGGGCAAACCGGCAACGGAGGCCAGCGACTCGCACTGCTCAGGCGTTTCGTCGCCGTGGAACTGCAGCATGGTGAGCGAGATATTGCTCGCCACTTCGCTCATCCACTGCGGCGTAGCGTTCACGAAGAGACCGACGACCGAAACGAACGGCGGCAGGTCGCGCGTGAGCTCGACCGCCTGCGCCACGCTCACCGACCGCGGGCTGGGCGGATAGAACACCAAACCGACGGCGTCAGCGCCGAGGTCGATGGCGTGCGCAACCGCCTCAGGCGTCGAAAGTCCACACAGCTTGATGCGGGTGCGGTGCGCGGGGGCGAGTTGCTCGGCTGACGTCATGGTTCTCGATGCGGTGTTGGTCTCGATGATTCAATCCCGATGCTTCAATCGCGCCGTGATTGGTAGCGTGATCGCGGTGGGGCCCGCTTCAGGCGCGGCCTTCGGGCGCGTCGCTCCAGATCGCGCTCCACGGCACGCTCGCGGTATGCGGCGCGGGCACCGCGAACTCATCAGGATAGCCTACCTGGGCCAGATAGAGGCCGTCGGGCATGAAGGTCGGCGCGGCCACGGTGCGGTCGCGGCCTGCCAGCACCTCGGCCATCCACGCAGCCGGATAGCGTCCTCGCCCCACGGCGACGAGGCAACCCATGAGGTTGCGCACCATGTGGTGCAGGAACGCGTTGGCGCGAAAGCGGAAGTGGATGAAATCGCCCTGCGGCCGGATGTCGATCTGGTACAGGTGCTTCACCGGCGTCTTCGCCTGGCACTCCGACGAGCGAAACGACGAAAAATCGTGCTCGCCGATGAGGTGCCCCGCCGCCTCACGCATGGCATCGACGTCGAGCGGCATGTGGATCCAGCCCGCGCGGGCCGCCAGCATCGGCGAGCGCACGGGGTTCACGTAGAGCACGTAGTAATACGTGCGCTCGAAGGCGGCGAAGCGCGCGTGGAATGTGTCGGGCATCGGCTTGGCCCACTGCACCGCCACCGTGGAGGGCAGGAACGCGTTGGTGCCGCGCACCCAGGAGAACGGGGTGCGGTCGAGGTCGGTGTCGAAGTGCACCACCTGGCCGAGGCCGTGCACGCCGGTGTCGGTGCGGCCCGCGACGATGGTGGACAGCGGCACGGTGGCGAACTCGCGCAGTGCGCGCTCGAGCGCGTCCTGCACCGTCTTGCCGTGCGGCTGCGACTGCCAGCCGCAGAACGCGGCGCCGTCGTACTGGATTCCTAGCGCGATACGCATACGGCTTGCAGCGGCGTCACGAAAGCGGAGCGAGCGTCGACAGCAGCGCCTGCGCGTCGCTGCGCGTGGCGGGGTCGTTCGACTCGATCACTTCGTTGATGAGCGAGCGTGCGCCGGACACGTCGCCCAGTGCGATGTATTCGTGCGCGAGGTCGAGCTTGTTGCGGGCGATGCGTGCGAGTTGCTCGGGCGTGAAGACCGGCAGCGGCTCGGCCGAATCGGGCGGCAGGTTCAGGTCGAAGTCGAGCGTGAGCGCGCCAAAGCGCGGCGCGCCGAGGCCCGCGAGCGCACCTGCGCCCGCCGTACCCGCTTCGATGGCCTGGCCCGCCAGCGGCGGCGGCGGCTCGAAGAACGGCGAAGAGAGACGCGCCGAGGCCTCGGGCGTGGCGGCCGGCTCGGTCGACAGCGGCGCCGTGGGCATGACCGGCTCCCCGATACGCGGCGGCAGGGGCAGGTCGAGGCCGCCCAGCGCGTCTACTGCGTCTTGCGGGAACGCGATCGGGACTTCGGCGTAGCTCATGTCTTCCGCGGTGACTGCGGGTGCAGACGGAATTTCAGGCGCGGTATGCGGCGCCGGCGGGCGCTCGAAGGCTTCGGTGATGGGCGGCGTCGCGACGGGCGGTTCGGCTTGCTGCGCTTGTGCGGCTTGCGCTGCGCCGTCGCCGAACTCGAGCGCGATATCGGGCGTAGCAGGCTTTTGGGCGCCCGCCGGTTCATCCAGCGTGCGCGCCAGCGCCGCGGCGTCTTCGGCTGCGCGCGGCGCGCCAAGACTTTCGGGCGGCAGCGCATCCGCTCCCAGCTCCGCCGCGGCGGCGAGGCTGGCGGCGTCGGTCGCGTCGGCAAGCGTCTGCGGCTCCGCCGGTTCGACGTCGTGCGGCAGTTCGGGGGCCGCGTGAGTTTCCTGCGCCGCCGAAGGTGCCTGGGGGGCGGCCGGGTGCAGCGTCTCGGTCAGCGTCGGCGGTGGCGCTTCGTCGTGTTCGAGCGGCGCGGCAGTGACGTCTGGCGTGGGCACCGGCGTGATCGCGACTTCGTCCGCAGCGGCTTCGGCCGGCGCAACCGGCGGCACAACCTCTGCTTCCTCCCTAGGCGCGACTTCGTTCACGCCCGGTTCTTCCCCGGCGCGCGAAATCGGCTCGTGCAATACCGGCGGCTCCTCGGCCACAGGCGCGGCGGCAACGGCGGCGGCAGCCGATGCTGACGCCGTTGGCTCGTGCGCTGCGGGCGAGACCTCAAGTGCCTGCTCAGCCGGTTTCTTGCGCTTGCGTGTGATCAGGCGCACGAACAACGCGAGCAGCGCCATCACGATCGCCGCCACGGCACCCATGGCGATCGGCGAGACTTCCGGTTGAGCGCCAGCCGGGCCGGCGTTCGCCGCACCGTTCGGTAGTGGCGCGCCGCCTTGCGCAGCAGGCGCACCCGCGGAAGCACCGCCCGCCGTTTGCGCCGGCTTGCCGATGCCGTGCTGCTGCAACGCCATCAGCACGCGGTTCTTCAGGGCGAGGAGCTGCTGCAGGCTCGAGACCGTCACGGGCGCCTTCGCGCCTTGCGTCGATGCGCTGCTCGCCGGGGCCTGCTGGACCGCACCGCTCCACACGTGCGCGTCGCTGGCCGCCGACGCCGGCGCCGCTCCGCTGGCGCCCACCGCAGCGGCGCCAGACGCGCCTTGCGCGGCCGCCTCGGGGCGGCTCGCGGCGGCTGCCGAAGCGGCCCCCGCTGTCGTCGAGGCAGCGCTGGCCGAACTCGCGCCACCCGTTGCGGCAGCAGCCGCCGCCGACGATGCAGCCGCTACAGCCTCGGCAGCGCCACTCGAAGCAGCGGCGGGCGCGCTGGCAGGCGCAGCCGCCGCCGTGGAGGGCGCGCTGGCGGCACCCGAAGCCGCAGCCGCACCCGAAGCCGCAGCCGCAGCCGATGCCGCCGTCATGCCCGCCGCCGCACTCGAAACGTCCGGCGTCGCCGGCACGTTCAGCGTCGCACCCACGCGCATGCGGCTGGGATCCTGCTTGATGAACGCGTTGGGGTTCGCATCGAAGAGCGACTGGCTCATGCGTGCGAGCGTGGCCTTGTCGTGCGACTGCGTGACATCGACGGCCACGTCATGCAACGACTGGCCCGGATGAACGGTGTATTGCCCCGCGATGCCAACCGCCGCCGCGGCGGACGATGCAGCACTGGAAGCACTGGCACCTGCGGCGCCTTGCGCCGCGGCGAGGCCGCAGAACAGCAAGCTTGCCGCCGCCACGGTGGCGCGGACGGCGTGCCACCCTTGAGCGCGCTTCGCGCGAGGCGCGGCGCAAACAGAATCAAATCGAACGATCATCAGTTGCCTTGGCATACCGCTCTTGCGGCTGTCGATCAAATAGGTGTGTGCTTCGGGGCGATTGCATCGATGCATGCAATAAAAAGCATGCAATAAAAAAGCGCCGCGACTGGCGCGGCGCTTTTCACCCTGTCTACGCGTCATTAGCCGCGTAGTTTAATTCATTCACTTGTCGAGCAGAATGCGCAACATGCGGCGCAGCGGTTCAGCCGCGCCCCACAGCAGCTGGTCGCCCACCGTGAAGGCCGACAGATATTCGCCGCCCATGGCCAGTTTGCGCAGGCGGCCCACCGGCACCGACAGCGTGCCCGTGACCACGGCCGGCGACAGATCGCGCATCGACGCTTCGCGCTGGTTCGGCACGACCTTGACCCAGTCGTTGGCCGAAGCGAGGATGCCGTCGATCTCGTCGAGCGGCACGTCCTTCTTCAGCTTGATCGTGAGCGCCTGCGAGTGGCAGCGCATCGCGCCGATACGCACGCACAAGCCGTCGACCGGAATCGAGCCCGGCTGGCCCATGGCCGGCTTGCCGAGAATCTTGTTGGTTTCCGCGCCGCCCTTCCACTCTTCCTTCGACATGCCGTTGCCGAGATCCTTGTCGATCCACGGAATCAGCGAGCCCGCGAGCGGCACGCCGAAGTGTTCGGTCGGCATGGCGTCGCTGTTCATGGTGGCCAGCACCTTGCGGTCGATGTCGAGGATCGCCGACGACGGATTCGCGAGATCGCTCGCGACCGATGCGTTGAGCGCACCCATCTGCGAGAGCAGTTCGCGCATGTTCTGCGCGCCCGCGCCCGAAGCGGCCTGGTAGGTCATGGCCGTCATCCAGTCGACGAGGTTTTCACGGAACAGGCCGCCGAGCGCCATCAGCATGAGGCTGACCGTGCAGTTGCCGCCGACGAAGTCCTTCTGACCCTTGACGAGCGCGTCCTTGATGACGTCGAGGTTGACCGGGTCGAGGATGATGACGGCGTCGTCCTTCATGCGCAGCGCCGAGGCCGCGTCGATCCAGTAGCCCTTCCAGCCTGCCGCGCGCAGCTTCGGATACACCTCGTTGGTGTAGTCGCCGCCCTGGGCAGTGATGATGATGTCGCACTTCTTGAGCTCGTCGACGCTGTTCGCGTCCTTGAGCTTCGTCTCGTTTTTGGCGTACGACGGAGCTGCGCCGCCTGCATTGCTGGTGCTGAAAAACACCGGTTCGATCAGGTCGAAATCACGTTCTTCCTGCATGCGCTGCATCAGCACGCTGCCGACCATGCCGCGCCAACCTACGAGACCTACGTTCATGACTAACCCTTGAGATGGACACACTTCCCCGCTTCGCTCGCCCGGCGTGGCCGCGCGGGGAAGATGAGCGGGCACGACGAGCGATCAACGAATGGTGATCGTTTTGATAATCGTCGTTTTCGTGGTGATGGCGAGCGAAATCGCACGGGCTTTCATGCCGTGGATGTTCGTAACAGTCGTGATCTGGGAGATCTTCGCCATCGAAGCAATATACACGAAACAGTTAATTCGCGCGGAAAAAACCTACTTTCCGCTATTTGCAACGCTCATTCTTCAGGCGCGCGAAGCAAAAAAGGGCACGCCTGAAACGGCATGCCCTTCGTGCGGCTTTACAGCGCTGCGACCACCGCATCGCCCATTGCCACCGTGCCGACCTGCTTGCAGTCCGGCGTGATGATATCGGCGGTGCGATAGCCTTGTTCCAGCACCTTCTTCACCGCGTTCTCGATGCGGTCCGCCTGTTCCGGGCGGCCCAGCGAGTAGCGCAGCATCATGGCCGCCGAAAGGATCGTGGCGAGCGGGTTGGCGATG
Source organism: Paraburkholderia sp. CNPSo 3272 (assembly GCF_024206495.1). Classification (GTDB taxonomy): domain Bacteria; phylum Pseudomonadota; class Gammaproteobacteria; order Burkholderiales; family Burkholderiaceae; genus Paraburkholderia. The sequence goes on from NZ_JAMBPQ010000029.1 coordinate 68,657, forward strand.
CCCTTGCCCGCGATGTCCGGCGCCGAACCGTGCGACGGCTCGTACAGACCCTTGTTGTTCTTGTCGAGCGAGGCCGAGGGCAGCATGCCGATCGAGCCCGTGAGCATCGCGGCTTCGTCCGAGAGAATGTCGCCGAACATGTTGCCGGTCACCACCACGTCGAACGCCTTCGGCGCCTTCACGAGCTGCATGGCCGCGTTGTCGACGTACATGTGCGACAGTTCGACGTCCGGATATTCCTTCGAGACATCGATCATGATGTCCTTCCAGAACTGCGACGTTTCGAGCACGTTGGCCTTGTCGACAGAAGTGAGCTTCTTCTGGCGCTTTTGCGCGGCCTGGAACGCCACGTGAGCAATGCGGCGCACTTCGGGCTCCGCATAGCGCATCGTGTCGAAGCCTTCGCGCGCGCCCTTGAAGTTGCCGTCCGGCGCTTCACGCGTGCCGCGCGGCTGGCCGAAGTAGATGTCGCCGTTCAGTTCACGCACGATCAGGATGTCGAGGCCAGAAACGATTTCCGGCTTCAGCGACGACGCTCCCGTGAGTTGCGGATAGCAGATCGCCGGACGGAAGTTCGCGAACAGTTCCAGATGCTTGCGCAGGCCGAGAATGGCCTGCTCCGGACGCAGCGCGCGCTCGAGCTTGTCGTATTTCCAGTCGCCCACGGCGCCGAACAGGATCGCGTCGGCGGATCTGGCCAGCGCGAGCGTTGCATCGGGCAGCGGGTGGCCGCTTGCCTCGTAGCCCGCGCCGCCGACCGGCGCCTCTTCCAGCTCGAACTTTTCGCCCAGTGCGTTGAGCACCTTGACGGCTTCCTTGACGATCTCGGGACCGATGCCGTCGCCCGGCAGCACTGCAATCTTCATCCTGTGATTCCTCGCTGTTTGTTCAGTGTGCGTATGTGCAGGTATCAGAGCACGCGGTTGTTCAGCCAGGGCTGGCGCGCGAGGCGCTCGGCTTCGTACTGGCGGATCTTGTCGGCGTGACGCAGCGTGAGACCGATGTCGTCGAAGCCGTTCAGCAGACAGTAGCGGCGGAACGCGGCCACTTCGAACGGATATTCCTTCGAGCCGTCCGTCGTGCGCACGACCTGCTTGTCCAGATCGATCGTGAGCTGGAAGCCGTTGAACGCATACGTCTCGTTGAACAGGTGATCCACATCGGCTTCGGAAAGCACGATCGGCAGCAGGCCGTTCTTGAAGCAGTTGTTATAGAAGATGTCCGCGAAGCTCGGCGCGATGATCGCGCGGAAGCCGTACTGGTCGAGCGCCCAAGGTGCGTGCTCGCGCGAGCTGCCGCAGCCGAAGTTCTTGCGCGTGAGCAGCACCGAGGCACCCTGATAACGCGGCTGGTTCAGCACGAAGTCGGGGTTCAGCGGGCGCTTCGAGTTGTCCTGGCCCGGCTCGCCGTGGTCGAGGTAACGCCATTCGTCGAAGGCGTTCGGGCCGAAGCCGGTGCGCTTGATCGACTTGAGGAACTGCTTGGGAATGATCGCGTCGGTATCGACATTCTCGCGATCGAGCGGCGCCACGACGCCGGTGTGTACGATGAATTTTTCCATGATCCGTGTAGCCTCAGCTCAGCCCAGCTTGCGAATGTCGACGAAATGGCCTTCGATTGCCGCGGCGGCTGCCATGGCCGGGCTCACGAGGTGCGTGCGACCGCCCGCGCCCTGACGGCCTTCGAAGTTGCGGTTCGAGGTCGATGCGCAGCGCTCGCCCGGCTCCAGCCGGTCGGCGTTCATCGCGAGACACATCGAGCAGCCCGGTTCGCGCCATTCGAAACCGGCTTCGGTGAACACCTTGTCGAGGCCTTCGCGCTCGGCTTGCGCCTTCACGAGACCCGAACCCGGCACGACCATCGCGAGGCGGATGTTCGGCGCCACGCGGCGGCCGAGCTTTTTCACGACGTATGCGGCGGAGCGCAGGTCTTCGATGCGCGCGTTCGTGCACGAGCCGATGAAAATCTTGTCCGGCTTGATCGACTCGATCGGCGTATTCGGTTCGAGCGCCATGTACTGCAGTGCGCGTTCCATCGCGTCGCGCTTGACCGGGTCCTTCTCGCGCTCGGGGTCCGGCACACGGCTGTCGACTGCCGTGACCATTTCCGGCGACGTGCCCCACGTGACCTGCGGCACGATGTCGGCCGCGCTCAGTTCGACCACGCGGTCGAAGTGCGCGCCTTCGTCGGTGCGGAAGTTCTTCCAGTCCTCGACGGCCTGATCCCACTCCGCGCCTTGCGGCGAGTACGGACGGCCCTTGAGGTATTCGATCGTGGTGTCGTCCACGGCGACCATGCCGGCGCGCGCCCCGCCTTCGATCGCCATGTTGCACACGGTCATGCGGCCTTCCATCGTGAGGCTGCGGATCATCGAGCCGCCGAACTCCATGGCGTAGCCCGTGCCGCCCGCGGTGCCGATCTTGCCGATGATGGCGAGCACGATGTCCTTCGCGGTGCAGCCGCGCGGCAGTTGGCCCTCGACCTTGACGAGCATGTTCTTGCTCTTCTTTTGCAGGAGCGTTTGCGTGGCCAGCACGTGCTCGACTTCGGAGGTGCCGATGCCGTGCGCGAGCGCACCGAACGCGCCGTGCGTGGACGTATGCGAGTCGCCGCAAACGATGGTCATGCCAGGCAGCGTTGCGCCCTGCTCCGGACCGACGATGTGAACGATGCCCTGGCGCTGGTCGGCCATCTTGAACTGCGTGATGCCGAAGGAGTCGCAGTTCGAATCGAGCGTGTCCACCTGCAGCTTCGAGACCGGATCAGCAATACCGTGGCTGCGGTCCGTGGTCGGCACGTTATGGTCGGAAACGGCCAGGTTCGCGCTGATGCGCCACACCGGGCGCTCGTGCAGTTTCAGGCCTTCGAAAGCCTGCGGACTGGTGACTTCGTGCAACAGATGACGGTCGATGTAGAGAATCGTCGTGCCATCGTCTTCCGTGTGGACCACATGGGTGTCCCACAATTTGTCGTAGAGCGTCTTTGCCATGATGTGCGGGGAAATGTTTGACTGCGGGGCAATACGGTGTGAATCGATTATGCCACGCGAAACCCGCTTGCCACAGGGCCTTTCCCGAAAAAAAGCGATAAAAAACAGGGAGTTGGGTGGTAGTCGCGATACCTGTATCAGCGTTACCCGGCGCGCGCGTCGTCGGCGCGCAAGGGCGCCACGGCGTAGCGGGCGCCGCTCGGCCGCGCATTAAAAGGGTTCGGGGATGCAAAAAGGAGATGCGCCGGCCCGACCACGACCGGCGCAAGTTGGTGAACGCTGTGAGAACGTTGCAACATGGGCTTCGGGTTCCGCGACACAGGGGGGTGCCGCATCGCCGAGGTCCATAGCTGTCTAACGGCAAATCGGCGCCAAGGTTTAATCGGGCGATTGCGGCGCACGAAAACGGTGCGTCGTAGCTCTCGCCATTCAGTTAGCCATCCTGATTATCATGACCGGTTACCCCGGCTGACGGCCATCGCCATCGCCACCGGCAAGCGCGGCGAATCGGGGCGAACGCCGCCCGGTCATGCACAAGCCAGGCACGAGGTTTGCTCGACGAGCCCGGCCGCGCGGAGTTCCACTGTGAGTGCGTCGCACTCAACAAACGACGCCGCGGCTGACCAGGCAAACCCGGAGGCTTCATGCCACTCGCAATCCGCACTGCGCAACAACGAAAAAGCAGAATAAAACCATCGGCGCCGCGCCGCTCGCCGGCCACGCAGCGTGCGTCGCTCGCCGCCGTGGCATGCGCCCTCGCAGCGCTCGCCCCGCGCGCCGAGGCGCAGACCCCCTCGCCGCTCGGCGAATGGCAATATTCCGCAGGCATCCCGCTCGAAAAGATGTTTCAGCCGAACCGTCCCGACTTCGAGGCGCGGCTCGGCGTGGGCGCGACCTTCGAACCGCGCTACGACGGCTCGGACCGCTATCACACGCTGGTCGGGCCGAGCATCGACCTGCGCTACAAGGACATCCTTTTCGGTTCGACGGGCGAGGGCTTCGGCGCCAACGTTCTGCAGGGCCCGAACTGGCGCGTGAGCGTTGCCGGGGCCTATGACCTCGGGCGGCGCGGCCAGGACGACCCGACGCGGCTGCACGGTATGGGCAACATCAACCCGGCGCCGGAATTGAAGATAGCCGGTGAGTACGTGATTTCGAAGGACTTTCCGCTCGTGTTCCGCACCGCCTTCACGCGCAGTTTCGGCGGTTCGAACGGCTGGACCGCGGATCTCGGCGCCTACATGCCGCTACCGGGCAGCAACCAGAACTTCTACTGGTTCGCCGGCCCCTCGGTCACGTTCGCCGACTCCAACTACATGCAGAGCTGGTTTGGCGTGACGCCGCAGCAGGCGGCCGCATCGGGTTACCGTCAGTACAACGCGAGCGCGGGCCTCAAGTCGGCCGGCTTCGGCATCACGATGGTGTACTTCGTCGACAAACATTGGTTCGTGAGCGCGGACGGCGCCATCAAGCGCCTGCTCGGCAGCGCCTCGAACAGCCCGATCATCCAGTCGAAGACGGGCGGCGTTTGCGACGTCTCGATCAATTACCAGTTCTAGCGTGGCCGGCCGCCTGACCGGCGTCGGGCCGGCGCATGTCGCGCGAGCAGGCGCCTGAGCGGCCACCGCTCATTCAGCGCTCATTCTTCGCCACTATCCTTGACCGTATGCGCCAGCCCAGTCGGCGGTCGGGCTCGGCGCCGCGCTCGTCGCGCACTTCGAGTGGATGCTGTACGTGTTCGGCGTCTTTCGCGCCGTGACCGGCGTGAAGATGCTGCTGAGCCCGAAGGACGAGCCCGGTATGAACGACAGCGCCGTCTTGCGCTGGCTGCGCCGCAAGCTGCCGGTGACGCCGCAGCTCGAGGGCCGCGCGTTCGTCGTGCGGCAAGCGCATCCGCGCACCGGCAAGCCCGCGCTGCTCACGACCGATCCGTTCATCGTCTATACGAGCAACATCTTCGCCGTGCTCGGCCTGCGCGCGCTCTACTTCGCGCTCGCGGCCATGGCGCATCGCTTCCACTACCTCAAGCATGCGCTCGCGCTCGTGCTGGTGTTCATCGGCGCGAAGATCTTTCTGGTGGGCGTCATCGGCAAGATTCCCGCCCTGTTCAGCCTGGGCGTGACCGCCGCGCTGCTCGCGGGCGGCGTGGTGGTGTCGCTCGTCAAGACCCAGAAGCCGAAGGACACGCTCGGCACGTCCTGAAGTCGAACCCGCTCGAACGGTGCGCCCCGCGCGTTCCTCATTCTTCGCTCATTTTGCTCTGCCAGGATGATTTCCATCGAGGCCGCGGTGCCCTCAACGCAAGGTAGCCGGGGCCTCGATGACGTGTCACTCATCACGGAGCGCATCATGAAATGCCCCAACTGCCCTGACGTCACCCTCTCGCTCGCCGAGCGTCAGGGCGTCGAACTCGACTACTGCCCGCAGTGTCGCGGCGTCTGGCTCGATCGCGGCGAACTCGACAAGCTGATCGAACGCAGCGGCAACCGGCACTATCGCAACGAAGACGATGCACAGCCATTCCGCCAGCACGGTTCGAAACACGGCGCGCAACACGGCGACTACGCCCCGCGCCGCGCGCACGAAAGCTACCGCGGCAACAGCCATCGCCGCAAGTCGTGGCTGCAGGACATCTTCGACTGAGCCACGGCTACGCCTGCTATCCCATCGACATCATGTTTCAAGAGGATTCCTGATCATGCGCACCTGTACCTGCAACAGCCCGCAAGCCGCAGGCCGGATCGTCGCCGTCGCACTGCTCGCAGACGGCCACCTGAGCAGCGAAGAGCTCGCAGCCGTCCATCGCGCGCGCCTGGCCGACCGGCTCGGCCTCGCGCCCGGCGAATTCGGCGACATCCTCAAGGGCCTCTGCGAAGACTTGCAGACCGCATCGCACCTGAACTGGATCGATGTGTGCAAGCTCGACTCCGACGTGATGCAGCAAGTGATGCGCGAGCTCGACGATCCCGCGCTGCGTGCGGAAGTGCTGAATCTGTGCCATGTGGCCGTTTATTCGGACCGCCACGTGGCAGAGAGCGAAGTCGCGCTGCTAGCCTCGCTTAGCCGTGCGTGGCAGAAGGAACCCTGGCAGCGCCTGCTTGCGTAAGTTCGCGCGCGATGCGTGACCTTCCCCCGCGCATCGCGCCACGCGGCGAGCCCCGCGCCCGCCGCGGTTTTTACAGCGCGCAGCTTTTTTGCGCGTTTTTTTATTTTCGATTGCACCGGCGCTCACACGCATACGGCCCAGCCGAGCCCGCGCACATTGCGGATCACCGCGTGCCCGAACTTGCGGCGCACGCTGTAGATCACGGCGTCGACCGCATTGCTTTCCACTTCCTCGCCCCAGCCATAGAGCCGCTCCTCGATTTGCTGACGCGACAGGATCGCGCCCGGCCGCTCGAGCAGCGCCAGCATGAGTGCATATTCGCGCGCAGAGAGATCCTCGGACTGGCCATCGAACGTGAGGCGGCGCGCGTTCATGTCGAGCGTGACGCGGCCGCTGCCCATGGTCGGCGAGGCAAAGCCCGACTTGCGCCGCACCACGGCGCGGATGCGCGCGAGCAGTTCCTTGCTCTCGAATGGCTTCACGAGATAGTCGTCGGCGCCGAGATCGAGGCCTTCCACGCGCGTGTCCACGTCGTCGCGCGCGGTGATGATGAGGACAGGCGTGGCGTCCTGCGACTCGCGCAGCGCGCGCAGCACGTCGAGCCCGCTCATGTCCCCGAGCCCCAGATCGAGCAGCACTGCCGTATATGAGCCGTCGCGAATGGCGTCGCGACCGCTCTCGCCCGTGCGCACCCAGTCGACGCTGTATGACGCGTCCTTCAACGCGCGCAGTAGCGCCGGGCCGATCAGCAGATCGTCTTCGATCAGCAGAATGCGCATCGTGTCCGTCCTTTGTATCGCATGCTTCCCCGGATTTTGCCTGACCTGCGTTCGCTAGATCGACGTGGCGCTCACGCGCGCGGCAATTCGATACGCGCGACGATGCCGCTTTGCCCGTCGCGCCGGTTCGCGAGCGTCACGCACCCGCGATAGCTGCGCGCCACCGCCTGCGCGATAGCGAGGCCGAGGCCGCTGCCGTGCGAGTCATGCTCACCGCGAGGGTCGCCCAGGTGACCGCCCGCGCGGAAAAACCGGTCGAACACGCGCGACAAATCGGCTTCGGCGATGCCGGGCCCGTTATCGGTCACGTCGATGACGACGCCCTCGTCCTCGCGGCGCACCGCCACGTCCACGTTCGCGCCTGCGTGGCTATAACGGATCGCGTTGTCCACGAGATTGCGCACGAGCACGCGCATATCGGTCCCGGTGGCGCGCACCGTCACATCGTCGAGGCGCGTCACGCCCAGATCGACACCGCGCGCATCGGCGAGCGGCAGCAGGTCGGCCAGCACGTCCGTGACGACTTGCGCGAGCGGCACCTCGGCCAGCACGCGCTGCGTGCTGCCGATTTCGACGCGCGCAAGGCCGAGCAGTTGCGAGACGAGCGCCCCGGTGCGCACGATGCCGCGACGCAGCTCGTCGAAGCGTTCCGGGTACTGTTCGGGCGGCGCATTGCGGAGGTTGTCGATTTGCAACTGCATCGCGGAGATCGGCGAGCGCAGTTCGTGCGCGGCATCGGCGATGAACATGCGCTCGGCATTCACTAGCAGGGAGAGGCGCTCGATCATGCGATTGATCGACTCGACGAAGGGCCGCAACTCGACGGGCGCCTGCCCCACCTCCAGCGGCTTGAGGTCGTGCAGATCGACCTTCGCCGCACGCCGCCCGATGCGCTCGAGCGGCCGCAGCGAAACTCGCACCGTCACCGCGATCGTGAGCGCGAGCAGCGGCAGCAGCGCGAGCACGGGCAGCAGGCTCCAGAACGCCACGCGCAAGGCGTTGCGATTGCGCATGCTGCGCGATTCGGCCACCTGAATGTATTCGTCGCCGGCGGCGAGTGCGAACACGTCCCAGGACTCGCCGTCATGTTCGACCGACGAGAAGCCGCTGGGCGCGCGCGGCAGCGCGATACGCGCATTGCTCGTGCGGTTCGGAACCGCGCCGTCGTCGGCGGACCAGATCTGCACGACGAAATTGTCCGCGGCTTCGCTGTCGCCGCTAGGCTCGATCGCGCGATGCGGCGCGCCGGTTTGCACGTGCGCGGCGGCGTCGCGCAGTGTCGTGTTGAACTCGGCGGCGAGACTGCGCACGACGAGGAAGGTGCCGAGCGCACCCAGCACGCCGACGAGGATCGCGAGCGTGCCGATCGCAATGCTCAGGCGGCGATGCAGGGAATGCGCGGCAAAAAACATGGAGCGTCTCGGGTAGGAAGGCGCGCTCCATCATAAAGGATTCGCCGTGCGCAAATCAGGCCGTGCGGTGCGTTTCAGCGATGCGAGCCGCCGTGCATGCCACCCGTGCCGCTCCAGACGCCGTCGTGGCCTCCGTGGAAGCCGCCATGAAATCCGGCGTGCATACCAGGCGCGGAATGCATATGCGGGCCGCCCGGAAAGATGTGATCCATGTGATGAAAGTGATGGAAGCGATCGACGAACACGAAGGAGCCGCCCACGAACACCGGCGGCCACCAGCCGTACCATGGCCCGGCGTACCAGGTCGTCGCGTCGGTCCATGCCACGGGGTAGACCTGCGTGCCGTCGTTACCCTGCACGATCTGCCAGGTGCCGTCGGGCTGCAGGCAAGCGAGGCCGCTGATCACCTGCGGCGCGCCGTCGATCTCGGCAGTGCCGGTAACGGTGCGGCAGTCGGGCGGCGGGTAATACGATGCGTCCGCGGCCTGCTGCGACGCGACCGGCGTCGTGCAGGCGCCCAGCAGACAGGCCAGCGCAGTGAAGGCGAGAAGTTTGCGCATGATGTCGCCCCTCTCGACGGTCCGGCCTCGCGGCGCGCGGGCTGCGCGCCTTGGCCGTGAAGACTCCATCGGTACGCCTGGCACGCGGCGCGCGCGTTGGCTCGCACTTGCCGCGTGTCATCTACAGAACGTGCAGCGCAGGGGCGCTATTCCTTTGCGCCCGGGTGTGAACGGCCGGACCCTGATTACGACTTGTATCCGCGACTTGTATCCGCGACCTGTTTCCGCCAGTTGGCCGCGTCGCGTTTCAGGCCTGCCAATGCGTTGCGAACGCGCGGATATCGTCGTTCACACGCGCGGCGTGGTTGAAGTACATGCCATGCGTGCCGCCCTCATACACCTTCAGCGTCGCGTGTTCGAGCGCGGCCGCCGTCGGGCGTCCGGTAATCTCGAGGGGCGCCGAAGCATCGCAGTCGCCGTGCAGCACGAGTGCCGGCACGTCGATCGCGGCCAGTTCGCGGCGAAAGTCGGTGACCATCTGTACGCGCGACAGTTGCGCCGCGCCGTAGAGCGACGTGTCGAGCATCATGTCGGCCGTCCACTGAATGACTGCATGCGAAGTACCGGGGCTGAAGTAAGCTTCGGCGCGCCGCGAGATCCAGTCGGGAAACGACGTGAGCATCTCTTCGATGGACGCTTCGAAAAGGCTCGCGTCGAGCCCGCCGGGATTGTCAGCACTCTTGAGCAAGCACGGCGTCGACGCCGGCGAAACCAGCACGATGGCCGCCACGCGGCGCGAGCCGTAGCGGCTCAAATACCGCACGATCTCGCCGCTCGCGAGCGAATGGCCGACCAGCGTGACTCGCTCCAGACCTCGGGCAGCGAGTACGGCTTCGAGATCGTCGGCGAGCGTGTCGTAGTCGTAGCCGCGGCCCGGGTCGCTGGAGCGGCCATGCCCGCGCCGGTCGTATGCAACGCAGCGAAAACCCGCGGCCGCGAGCGGTGCGCACTGGTAGTTCCACATGTCGGCGTTGAGCGTCCAGCCTGAGAGAAACACAAGCGGTGCGCCGTCGCCCCAGTCGCGATAGTGCAGCGCGGTATCGTCGTCGATGCGGATGTAGCCGGGTTGGCGGGCGTTGAAAGTTGCCATGGTCGTCGCTCCTTGCGGGTGGGGTGTGCCGATGAGCGACATCGTCGTCGATGCCGTGCGGGCTGACGATTACGTCGGAGGTAATGGCCGCGCGTGAGCGCGCTGCGCGCAGTCGCACCAGGCCGGTGCTAGATTCGTCACACGTACTGCCCAGGAGACAAGCATGAGCAACACCTCGCCGCGCCCGGCCTTTGGGTCTGCCATCTACTATCGCGATCCGTTCGCCGCGCTCGACTGGCTCGAAAAAGCGTTCGGCTTCACGCGCCAGTTCGTCGTCACGTCGGCGGACGGCAAACTCGGTCACTCGGAAATGCGCTTCGAAGACGGCTACGTGATGATCTGCGGCGGTTGGCCCGGCATGCCCTACTCGAGCCCGGCCGATGTGGAAGGCAGGAACACGCAAACCGTGCACGTGCAGTTGAAAAGCGGCCTCGACGCCCATTGCGAGCGCGCCCGCGCCGCTGGTGCGAAGATCATCCGGGAGCCGGCGGACCAGTTCTACGGCGACCGCATTTATGCAGCGAGCGACCCCGAAGGCCACGTGTGGAGCTTCGGCGAAACGGTGCGCGAGGTCACGCGCGAAGAAGCGGAAGCGGCGAGCGGGCTGAAGATCGACGGCTGGATTTGAGCGCGGCCGCGGCCTCAAATAAAAAACGCCCCGACGGGCGATAACCCGTCGGGGCGCTTGCACGAGAGCTTGCACGCGGCGCGCCATCGGGCGCGCGGCGTGGCAGCGAAACTGCTTAGCGTTGCGAGATCGGCAACGCTTCGCGCGGCGTTTCGCCGATGAACAGCTGACGCGGACGGCCGATCTTCTGCTCCGGGTCGGCGATCATTTCGTTCCACTGCGCAATCCAGCCAACCGTACGCGCCATCGCGAAGATACACGTGAACATCGAGGTCGGGATGCCCAGCGCGCGCTGCACGATGCCCGAATAGAAGTCGACGTTCGGGTAGAGCTTGCGCGACACGAAGTATTCGTCTTCCAGCGCGATCTTTTCGAGCTGCATGGCGAGCTTGAAGAGCGGATCGTCGTGCAGACCGAGTTCGTTCAGCACTTCGTAGCACGTTTCGCGCATGAGCTTCGCACGCGGGTCGTAGTTCTTGTACACGCGGTGGCCGAAGCCCATCAGCTTCACGCCCGAGTTCTTGTCCTTCACCTGCTTGATGAACTCAGGAATCTTGTCCGGCGAGCCGATTTCTTCCAGCATGTTCAGTGCGGCTTCGTTCGCACCACCGTGCGCCGGGCCCCACAGACAGGCGATACCTGCGGCGATACACGCGAACGGGTTCGCACCCGACGAACCGGCCAGACGCACGGTAGACGTCGAAGCGTTCTGTTCGTGGTCGGCGTGCAGGATGAGAATGCGGTCGAGCGCGCGCACGAGCACGTCGTTGACCTTGTACTCTTCGCACGGGTTCGAGAACATCATGCGCATGAAGTTCGCGCTGTACGACAGATTGTTCTGCGGATACACGAACGGCTGGCCGATCGAGTACTTGTACGCCATGGCGACGAGCGTCGGCAGCTTCGCGATCATGCGGATCGCCGAAACTTCGCGGTGCTTCGCGTTGTTGATGTCGAGCGAGTCGTGATAGAACGCCGACAGCGCGCCGACTGCGGCGACCAGAATCGCCATCGGGTGCGCATCGCGACGGAAGCCACGGAAGAAGAACTGCATTTGCTCGTGAACCATCGTGTGCTGCGTGACGGTCTTCACGAACTCGTCCTTCTGTGCCGCGTTCGGCAGTTCGCCGCGGTACAGCAGGTAGCAGGTTTCGAGGAAGTCGGCGTTTTGCGCGAGGTTGTCGATCGGGTAGCCGCGGTAGAGCAGTTCGCCCTTGTCCCCGTCGATGTACGTGATCGCCGAGTTGCACGACGCCGTCGACATGAAGCCCGGGTCATACGTGAACTTGCCGGTCTGACCGTACAGTTTGCGGATGTCGATCACATCCGGGCCCATCGTGCCCTTGTAGATCGGCAGTTCGACGCTCGGCGAATTATCGCTGAACGATAGCGTGGCTTTTACATCAGACGGGGTCATAGCACATCCTCAATCGAAGATAAACGGGATTCGATAGTTTTGACGTCCGGCGCGGCGCCTCCATATTGCCGCCGCGCTCAGACGTTCCGAAGCAGCTCCAGCACCCGCTTCACGTCCGGGTCGGCAAGGTCGCCTTCTGGTTCCTTGCGCGCGAGCAGCAAGTCCATCAGGTCGTTATCGCTCAGCTCGAGCAGGCGCGTGAGAGCGCCCACGTCGGCGTCGCTGAGTTCATGCTCATAGCGCTCGAAAAACCGCTCAAAAATCAGATCATTTTCGAGCAGGCCGCGCCGCGCGCGCCAGCGAAGGCGCGCGCGGCGATGAGGGTCAGACTGGTGCGATTCCATTTCAGAACAGCAGCATCAAACCGCGCGGCGGAACATCAGTTCCTTGATCTTGCCGATCGCCTTCGTCGGGTTCAGGCCCTTCGGGCAAACGTCGACGCAGTTCATGATCGTATGGCAACGGAACAGACGGTACGGGTCCTCGAGGTTGTCGAGGCGCTCGCCGGTCGCTTCGTCACGGCTGTCCGCGATGAAGCGGTAAGCCTGCAGCAGACCTGCCGGGCCGACGAACTTGTCCGGGTTCCACCAGAAGCTCGGGCACGAAGTCGAGCAGCTTGCGCACAGAATACACTCGTACAGGCCATCGAGTTCGTCACGCTGCTCAGGCGACTGCAGACGCTCCTTCTCGGGCGGCGGCGTGTCGTTGATCAGGTACGGCTTGATCGAGTGGTACTGGTTGAAGAACTGCGTGAAGTCGCAAATCAGGTCGCGCACGACGGGCAGGCCCGGCAGCGGACGCAGCACGATCTTCGCCGGCAGGTCGTTCAGGTTCGTGAGGCACGCGAGGCCGTTCTTGCCGTTGATGTTCATGGCGTCGGAACCGCACACGCCTTCACGGCACGAGCGGCGGAACGACAGCGTTTCGTCCAGTTCCTTGAGCTTGACCAGCGCGTCGAGCAACATGCGCTCGTGCGTGATTTCCAGCTCGTACGTTTGCATGCGCGGCGCCGCGTCCTTGTCCGGGTCGTAGCGATAGACTTCAAAAATGCGTTTGGCCATTTCCAATTCCTTTTGACTGGCGTGTGCCTTAGAACGTACGCGCCTTCGGCGGCACGGACTCGACGGTCAGCGGTTGCATGTGGACCGGCTTGTATTCGAGTCGGTCGCCTTCGCTGAACCAGAGCGTATGGCGCAGCCAGTTTTCGTCGTCGCGGTGTTCGAAGTCGCTCTGTGCGTGCGCACCACGGCTTTCCTTACGGGCTTCAGCCGAAACCATCGTTGCGCGTGCAACTTCGACCAGGTTCGCCACTTCGAGCGCTTCCACGCGCGCCGTGTTGAAGACCTTCGACTTGTCCTTCAGGTGGATGTGCTTCGCGCGCTCGGCGATCTGCGCGATGTCCTGCACGCCGTCTGCGAGCAGCTTCGAGGTGCGGAACACGCCTGCATGCTTCTGCATCGAGCCGCGGATGTCGTTCGCAACGCTTTGCGCGTACTCGCCCGAGGTCGACTTGTCGAGCTCGGCAAGGCGCGAGAGAGCGAAGTCGGCGGCGTCGGCCGGCAGCGGCTTGTGGTCCTTGAGCTCCTTGACGTGCTTGACGATGTGGTTGCCAGCCGCACGGCCGAACACCACGAGGTCGAGCAGAGAGTTCGTGCCCAGACGGTTCGCGCCGTGCACCGACACGCACGAGCATTCGCCCACGGCGTAGAAGCCGTTGACGACTTCTTCGTGACCCTTCGGCGTGCCAACCACCTGCCCGTTGATGTTCGTCGGGATGCCGCCCATCTGGTAGTGGATGGTCGGCACGACCGGGATCGGCTCCTTGATACAGTCCACGTTCGCGAACTTGAGCGCGATTTCGCGGATCGACGGCAGACGCTTCATGATCGTCTCGGCGCCGATGTGCGAAAGGTCGAGCAGCACGTGGTCCTTGTGCGGACCCACGCCGCGGCCTTCCTTGATTTCCTGGTCCATCGAACGCGAAACGAAGTCGCGCGGCGCCAGGTCCTTCAGGGTCGGCGCGTAACGCTCCATGAAGCGCTCGCCGTTCGAGTTACGCAGAATGCCGCCTTCGCCGCGCACGCCTTCCGTGATCAGCACGCCCGCGCCGGCCACGCCGGTCGGGTGGAACTGCCAGAACTCCATGTCCTGCAGCGCGATGCCCGAACGGGCCGCCATGCCAAGGCCGTCACCCGTGTTGATGAACGCGTTGGTCGATGCCGCGAAGATCCGGCCCGCACCGCCCGTGGCGAACAGCGTGGTCTTGCCTTCGAGGATGTAGACGTCGCCCGTTTCCATTTCGAGCGCGGTCACGCCGAGCACGTCGCCGTCGGCGTCGCGGATCAGGTCGAGCGCCATCCATTCGACGAAGAACGTGGTCTTCGCCGCGACGTTCTGCTGGTACAGCGTGTGCAGCAGCGCGTGGCCGGTACGGTCAGCAGCAGCACAGGCGCGCTGAACCGGCTTTTCGCCGTAGTTGGCCGTGTGGCCGCCGAACGGGCGCTGATAAATCGTGCCGTCGGCGTTACGGTCGAACGGCATGCCCATGTGTTCGAGCTCATACACGGCGTTCGGCGCTTCACGGCACATGAACTCGATGGCGTCCTGGTCGCCGAGCCAGTCGGAGCCCTTGATCGTGTCGTAGAAGTGGTAGTGCCAGTTGTCTTCGCTCATGTTGCCGAGCGAGGCGCCGATGCCGCCCTGGGCCGCGACCGTATGCGAACGCGTGGGGAACACCTTCGAGAGCACGCAAACCGACAGGCCAGCGCGCGCGAGTTGCAGCGAAGCGCGCATCCCCGAGCCGCCAGCACCGACGATGACCACGTCGAACTTGCGACGCGGCAATGAATTCTTGATTGCAGCCATTCTTTTACACTCTCCAGAGAATCTGAGCGGCGTAGCCGAGGCTGCCCAGCAGCCATGCGATCGTGAGGACGTCCAGCGTGATGCGCAGGCCGACCGGCTTGATGTAGTCCATCCAGATGTCACGCACGCCGACCCACGCGTGCAGGAACAGCGCGATCAGGGTGACGAACGTCGCGAGCTTCATCCACTGCGCGGCGAAGATCGAGGCCCAGCCGTCATACGAGAAGTCGTGCGCGCCGAAGAACAGGACGAGCAGCACGATCGTGTAGATCGCCATGATCACGGCGGTGGCGCGTTGCGCGATCCAGTCGCGAATGCCGTAGTGAGCGCCGACGACAAGGCGCTTCGGACCGATACCGTTATTAGCCGACATTTTTTAGAACGCTCCGAAGAGTTTTGCCGCAAAGGCGATCGTGAGGACCGTGGAGATGATCACGACGACGAGGGAGGTCGACTTGCCTTTTTCCTTGCTCACGAGGCCATGGTTGAAGTCCATGCACAGGTGACGCACGCCAGCGCAGAAGTGAAACAGGAACGCCCATCCGAGGACCAGCACGATGAGCTTGACGATGATGTTGGAGAGGAAGCCCTTGAATACCTCGAAGCTAAGCTCCGAAGTGAGGCTCTGGTCCAACAGGAACAAGATGAAAGGCAGGAACAGGAACAACAACACACCGCTGATGCGGTGGCCGATCGACACACGACCGGCCAGAGGCAGGCGGTATGCGAACAATATCTGCCCAAGCCCGATGTTCCGGTATTCCGGCCTCGGTTTTTTTGCGGCTTCTGCCATGCTAGACCCCTACTATGTGTTAACACTAATTCGCAATTTTAGCGCCTTTTTATATCGCGCTGCAGCGAAATCCACGTCGGGTACGGCTGGTGGTGCGCGCAAGCAAAGGCACTCTGGGGAAGGGCTCCGCGCCTTTCGCGCGGCCGCCCGTCAACTCAAATCATTCTGATAGTAGTACCCGGTTGTGACATACCATCCGCGGCGCACCTCGACCGGCCGGTCTCCATAGGTATAGGACACGCGCTCGACCGACAGCAAAGGAAAACCTGCGGGCACCTTGAGAAGATCGGCCACCGTGGGCTCCGCGGCCACGGCGCGGATCTTCTCGGTCGCACGAATCATGCGCGTGCCGAATTCCGCCTCGAACATGGCGTAGAGCGGGCCTTTGTACTCGGCGAGGCGCTCGCTCGTGAGCCCGCGGAACACGCCGCCGGGCAGCCAGATCTCGTCGAGCACGGTGCTCTCGCCGTCGAACTGCAGCAGACGCCGGATCAGCACCACCGGGTCCGAGGGCTTCAGGTCGAGCTGGCGCGCGATCTCGGCCGAAGCGCGCAGGCGCCGGCACTCGAGCAGCTTGCTCACGTGCGGGTGTTCCGCGCCGTCATCGGCGAGTAATCTGAGAAAGCGAAACTGGGCGCGTTCTTCGTTGTGCGTCGCAACAAACGTGCCCTTGCCCTGGCGGCGCACCAGCAGATTGTCGGCAGCCAGCTCGTCGATCGCCTTGCGCACGGTCCCCTGGCTCACCTTGTAGCGGGCGGCAAGTTCGACTTCGCTGGGAATGATTTCGCCGGGCTTCCATTCGCCGGACTCGAGGCTCTGTGTAATGAGCCCCTTGATCTGCTGGTACAGCGGACTGAAGGTCGGGGACGGCGGAGCCGCGGGCGCAGACGCTTGAGCCCCGCTCTCGGGAGCGGTGGAATTCGCGTTGCTGGCCGGGTTTGCACTCATGGCGCGCATTTCAACATAAAGCCCCCTACGCATCAAGCATTTTGCCCGCAATAGTTATGTCTTATATAAGACATAAGATACTGTTGACTTTGACCCTGACGACTCCTACACTCCCGATCGAGCAAGGGTTTGCGGGCGAGCCGCATGCTAATTTTCAGGACATGAAAGGGGCATGACGAAGAGGCGCCGCCGGCTGCATCCACCTCGTGGCGAATGCGCCGCGAGCCGCCTTGCACGATGCTGTTCCCTCACGCAGTAAACGCAGTAAAGGTTTCGATCCGCCCAGCCGGCACGCGTGAGTCGTTGCGCGCCGCGCGTCTGTGGGAGAGCCCGAGCGAGCTGTTGCAGGAGTCGGCACACGCGAAGCGGCCAGCGTCTGGTGTCCCTCGAAGGGCGCCCCGTTCATCTCTTGCCCTGTTGCACAGGTTACCGGCACGGCGGTCCGTGGCGGCGGCGCACGCTTCACGGCTTGTCAGTCATGGTCGTTCCAGTGAAGCGCGCACGCCGGCGATAAAGACCGCCTGTTTCACCTACGCTTCGTGTATCGCGCATATAGAATGGCGTTTTACCCTGGCGTCTAACGCATCTTCCTGGAGATTTTCAATGGCTAAGCCCGCAAAGCGCGTTGCCGTCACCGGCGCCGCAGGTCAGATCGCTTACTCCCTGCTGTTCCGCATTGCGAATGGCGACCTGCTCGGCAAGGATCAGCCCGTCATCCTGCAACTGCTCGACCTGCCGCAAGCGCAAGCCGCCGTCAAGGGCGTCGTGATGGAACTGGACGATTGCGCATTCCCGCTGCTCGCGGGCGTTGTCATCACCGACGACCCGAAGGTCGCGTTCAAGGACGCCGACGTCGCCCTGCTGGTTGGCGCACGTCCGCGCTCGAAGGGCATGGAGCGTAAGGACCTGCTCTCGGCCAACGCCGAAATCTTCACGGTTCAGGGCAAGGCGCTGAACGACGTCGCCAGCCGCGACGTGAAGGTGCTGGTCGTCGGCAACCCGGCCAACACGAACGCCTACATCGCCATGAAGTCGGCTCCGGACCTGCCGAAGAAGAACTTCACCGCCATGCTGCGTCTGGATCACAACCGCGCGCTCTCGCAACTGGCCGCCAAGTCGGGCAAGCCGGTCGCTTCGATCGAGAAGCTCGCCGTGTGGGGCAACCACTCGCCGACGATGTATCCCGACTTCCGTTTCGCCACCGTCGACGGCCAGTCGCTCAACGCGCTGATCAACGACGACGAATGGAACCGCAACACGTTCATCCCGACGGTCGGCAAGCGCGGCGCGGCGATCATCGAAGCGCGCGGCCTCTCGTCGGCAGCGTCGGCCGCCAACGCAGCGATCGACCACGTGCGTGACTGGGTCCTGGGCACGAACGGCAAGTGGGTCACGATGGGTATCCCGTCGGACGGCTCGTACGGCATTCCCGAAGACATCATCTACGGCGTGCCGGTGACCTGCGAAAACGGCGAATACAAGCGCGTGGAAGGCCTCGAAATCGACGCGTTCTCGCGCGAGAAGATGGACGGCACGCTGGGCGAGCTGCTCGAAGAGCGCGAAGGCGTGGCTCACCTGCTCGGCAAGTAAGCCAGCTGTACGAACGGAACGCGCGTTTGACGCCCGTTCCGTTCTGCTTTATGGGCACGCGGGGCAGCCTCCGCAACCCGGCCTGAGCGGCCCGCGTTCATCGGGGCCGCCCTCGGCGGGCCCGGCTATGCGCCCCAGCCTGGGCGGCCCCCCCTCGGCGGGCC
>NZ_JAMBPQ010000030.1 GCF_024206495.1 Paraburkholderia sp. CNPSo 3272
GAACTCACTGCCCGTGGCGCGAAACGCAATCTTGCAGCCCAAACCGCCGGAGCACCGCACAGCGCGTGGCGGCTCAGTCACAGTCCTGCAGTGAACCTCGCCCTGTCAAACGGGTACTTACGTTCTCTCGGTCTCCCATCGGTTAGCCGGTAGTCGATCAACCGATCCGAACCGCCGTGTACGGACCCGTACGCACGGTGGTGTGGGAGGGGTCGGGCCGCGAGGCCTGCCCCTATCCCGATCGCCTGCATAGCGTATTTCCGGCTAATGATCCGGACAAATCGCAAGCCGTTGGCTCTTGACAACGTCCTCGGAATTGGGGTCCGCCCTGCTTGACCGTGCGGCGTGGCCTCGATACTCTTTTCAGCGCTTTCGGGGACCTTGCGGACCATCCGTCTGTGAGGCCATCGGCCGCCTCACGCCGGGCGGCAGACCGCAGACAAAGCAAGGCCGCATAACTACATAAGCAACGAGGAGACGTCATGGCTCACGACGCCGACGCCGGAAAATCAAGCAAGCATTGGCTATGGCTTTTGCTGCTGCCCTGGATCGCGATGATCTGGGTGCCGTCGTACAACAGGATCGAGCCCACTCTGTGGGATTTTCCGTTTTTCTACTGGTATCAGCTTCTCTGGGTGCTGATCAGCGCTGTCATTACCGCGCTCGTCTACTTCAAGACGAAGACCCGCAGCAAGGGCGATGAAGGGGGCGCGCAATGAACGTCACAGCAACGATTGTCTTTATCCTGTTCTTCCTCGGCGTCACGGTTCTCGGCTTCGTCGCCGCGCACTGGCGCAAGGGCGACCTCGCGCATCTTGAAGAGTGGGGCCTGGGCGGCCGCCGCTTCGGCACGATCGTCACCTGGTTCCTGCTCGGCGGTGACCTCTACACTGCGTACACTTTTGTGGCCGTGCCGGCGCTCGTCTTCGGTGCGGGCGCAACGGGTTTCTTCGCGCTGCCGTACACGATCCTGATCTATCCGTTCGCGTTCGTCGTGTTCCCGAAGCTTTGGGCCGTCGCGAAGCGCCATCAATACGTTACCTCGGCCGACTTCGTGAGCGCGCGCTATGGCAGCCGCCTGCTGGCGCTCGCCATCGCCGTGACGGGCATCGTCGCGACCATGCCGTATATCGCGCTGCAGCTGGTGGGCATCGAAGTGGTGATCGGTGCACTGGGCTTCGACACGACGGGATTCGTCGGCGACCTGCCGCTCATCATCGCGTTCGCGATTCTTGCCGCGTACACGTACACGTCGGGCCTGCGCGCGCCGGCCATGATCGCCGTGGTGAAGGACATCCTCATCTACATCACGATCATCGTCGCGATCATCGTGATTCCCGCGCAGATGGGCGGCTTCGGCCACATCTTCGGCGCGGTGCCGCCGGCCAAGCTGCTGCTCAAGTCGCCGGATGCCACGAGTCTGAACGGCTATAGCGCCTACGCAACACTCGCGGTCGGGTCGGCGCTCGCGCTGTTCCTGTACCCGCACTCGGTCACGGCGATCCTGTCGTCGTCGTCGGGCAACACCATCCGCCGCAACATGGCGATGCTGCCGGCGTACTCGCTGGTGCTGGGTCTGCTCGCGCTCCTCGGCTACATGGCGCTCGCCGCAGGCGTGAAGGACATGCCGGAATTCGCGCCGTACTTCAAGGCCTTCGGTCCGAACTTCGCGGTGCCGGCCCTGTTCCTGCACTTCTTCCCGTCGTGGTTCGTGGGCGTGGCGTTCGCGGCCATCGGTATCGGCGCGCTGGTGCCGGCCGCGATCATGTCGATTGCAGCGGCCAACCTCTACACGCGCAACATCCACAAGGAGTTCATCAACCGCAACATGAATCACGAGCAGGAGACCAACATCGCCAAGCTGGTCTCGCTGATCGTGAAGGTCGGCGCGGTGGCGTTCATCCTGGGCCTGCCGCTCACGTACGCGATCCAGCTGCAGCTGCTCGGCGGTATCTGGATCATCCAGACGCTGCCCGCAATCGTGCTCGGTCTCTACACGCGCATGCTCGACTATCGCGGTTTGCTGATCGGGTGGGCGGCCGGCATTGCCACGGGCACGTGGATGGCGATCTCGCTGCAGTTGAAGGGCTCGATCTTCACGATCCACCTGTTCGGCATGGCGATTCCGGGCTACGCCGCGGTGTGGTCGCTGATCGTGAACCTCGTGGTCGCGATCGTCGTGTCGGCGCTCGTGCACGTGGTCGGCATGCAGAAGGGCGCGGACCGCACGCGTCCGGAAGACTATCTCGACGTCGTCGAGGGCTGATCCGCTCATGCCCGGCGCATACCGCCGGGCCAGTTCGTACCCGATGCCCGCAACGCACAGTTGCGGGCATTTGTTTTTCTGGTGCACGATGATTGCTGATCCGGCTCACTTTCAGCCCGTGCCATGGCCTCATCCCAAACCGAATCCGGTTCCCGAACCGGGCGTAGCGGCGCGCGACGCCTGCGAGCGCCGCGCCGCCGCTCGCGCCTCGCGCGCACGTGGCGCGCATTGACCTCGCCGTACTATCGCTACCGCAACGCCAAGGTGATCCACAGCGTGCGCGTGGGTCTCGCCATGCTCGCCTCGATTCTCGCGACGTCGGGCATCCATATTCCGCACGGCATCTGGGCGTCAGTCACGCTGCTCGTCGTGATCGGCGGCCTGCAGCACCAGGGCAACATCCGCAAGAAGGCCGCCGAACGCGCGCTCGGCACGCTGCTCGGCGCCGTGATCGGGCTCGTGCTCATTGTCGTGCAGGCCGTTACCGGGTCCCTGTGGCTCACTTACGGGCTGATGTCGCTCGTCGCCGCCGTGTGCGGCTACTACGCCATCGGCAAGCCGGGCTACGTCGCGCTCCTGGCCGCCATCACCATGTGCATCGTCGCGGGGCACGGCGACAACCTCATCGATACGGGCCTCTGGCGCACGCTCAACGTGATTCTCGGCATCGTCATCGCGCTCGTGTTTTCGTTTGCCTTGCCGCTGCACGCGACGTATTCGTGGCGCTACAGCCTGGCCGACAATCTGCGTGAATGCGCGCGCGTGTACACGCGGGTGGCGAACGGCGTGCACGTCGACGCGGACGCGCAGGTGCAGACCTTCATGCGCCTGAACGCACGGCTCGTGCAACTGCGCGCGCTGATGCCCTCGGTCGCCAAGGAGATCGACGTGCCGATCGCGCGGCTCGAGCAGGTGCAGCGCCTGCATCGCTCGCTGCTGAGCGCGCTGGAGATGCTCTGTACGGGCACGGGCAGCTATGAGCAGGCGCTCGTGCGTGTGGCGTTCGTCGAGCGCAGCGAGACCGTGCGCCGTGCGCTGCTCGCCACGGCGCGGGCGCTGCGTTTTGGCGGCGGCCGCCACCCCGAGGCGGCGCAGCAGGCGCTGCGCACGGTCGGGGCACGGGGAGAGGTCGATGGGCGGGACGACAGGGCGGCCGAGCCCGCCCCTGAAAGTCCGCAGCCGCAGGGCTGCCCCGAGCCGCAGATGCAGGGGCCCTACTGGCTCAGCCTGCGTGTGGAGGAGCAGGTCGAGCGCCTGCGTGCGCTCCTGCTCGAGACCGAGCCGCGCTGGAACATCGAGCGCGCCGCGACGCACCGCATGGTCTGACGCCGGGCGCGCTTTTCCACTCGTGGCGGCGGTGGATCAGGCGGGTTGCTCGTGCGGCGCCGAGACCATCCACGGCACGCCGAACTTGTCGGTCAGCATGCCGAAGCCGGGCGACCAGAAGGTCTTCTGGAACGGCATCGTGACCGTACCGCCTTTGGCCAGCGCGTCGAAGTAGCGTTCAGCCGTGGCGAGGTCGGACCCGGTCAGCGAGACGCCGAAGCCGAGGAATTTGTCGTTCTGCGTCATGCAGCCGCCGTCGGACACCATGATCTGCGCGTCGCCGATCTGGAGCGTCGCGTGCATGATCTTTTCGGCGAATTCGGGCGGCATGGGCCGCGCGGGGTCCGGCGGCGCCTCCTTGAAGCGCATCTTGATCACTTCCTTCGCGCCGAGCGCTTCGCCATAGAACGCGATCGCTTCGTCGCAGTTGCCGGGATAAAAGAGATAGGGCTGGATTTGCATCGTCGGTTTCCTTGCGGACGGGACGTTGGCCGGCCTTGATCGTGCGATTCCGTGCGAGGGTGTGCACGGGGCCGGATCGCGCGGCGGGGTTCGCCGCTGCCCTGATTCTAGGCGCCCGCGATGACGTGACCGAGCAGTGTGTCGTCAGGGTTTGCGAGCGTGCGGACGGGAACAGTCGTTGCAGTCCGCCCCGTAAAACAAAGGGCCGCACATGCGCCATGCGCGATGTGCGGCCCTCGGTCATCGATACGGCAATACGCGCTCCATGGCGCGCCGGCGCATTACTTCGCGCGCAGTTCTTCGATCATCTTTTCGAGCTTGATCGCGTCTGCGGCGAACGCGCGGATGCCTTCAGCGAGCTTTTCGGTCGCCATGGCGTCGTCGTTGAGCTGGAAGCGGAACGACGACTCGTCCACGGCCACGCGCTCGATCTTCGCGTCCTTGAACGCTTCCGGCGAGAGCTTGCGTTCGACCTTCTCGTTGCTGTCGTGGAGCTTCTGCAGCAGGTCCGGGCTGATGGTGAGGAGGTCGCAGCCGGCCAGTTCGACGATCTGGCTCGTGTTGCGGAAGCTCGCGCCCATCACCTCGGTCTTGTGGCCGAACTTCTTGTAGTACGCGTAGATCTTGCGCACCGACTGCACGCCCGGGTCGTTCTCGCCGCCGTCCTTCGCGTCGTCCCAGTCGGCGCCCTTGGCCTTCTTGTACCAGTCGTAGATGCGGCCCACGAACGGCGAGATGAGCTGCGCGCCCGCTTCGGCGCACGCGGCGGCCTGCGCGAGCGAGAAGAGCAGCGTCATGTTGCAGTGGATGCCGTCCTTTTGCAGCGCTTCGGCGGCGCGGATGCCTTCCCAGGTGGAGGCGAGCTTGATCAGCACGCGTTCCCGGCCGATGCCGGCCTGCTTGTACAGGTCGATGATGTGGTGCGCCTTGTCGATCGATTTTTTCGTGTCGAACGAGAGACGGGCGTCGACCTCGGTCGAGACGCGGCCCGGAATGATCTTGAGGATTTCGGTGCCGAACGCGATCAGCAGATGATCGATGATCGACTCGAGCGATTCGCTCGCGTGATCGCGCACGGTTTTTTCGAGCAGCGGACGGTACTCGGCTTTCTGGACCGCCTTGAGGATCAGCGACGGGTTGGTCGTCGCGTCCTGCGGCTTGTACTGTACGAATTGCTGGAAGTCGCCCGTATCGGCGACGACGGTGGTGTACTGCTTGAGCTGGTCGAGTGCGGTAGTCATGTCAGGCCTTGTGGGCGCGTGCGCGCCTGCATCGGTGAGAGTTGAACGGCCGGTGCGCTTCAGGCGTGAACCTGAGGCGCGCCGGGCGAAGCGAGAAAGGCGCTGCGCCGTTGCGGCCCGCGCGGATTGGGCGGGAAGCCGGCTCGGGAGAATCTTGCCGCGCGTCCGGGCGCGGCTCACATCGTCATTTTATGGCGGAAACGCGTGGCGTTGCGTTTCGCGCGGGCAGGGCGCATGGCAAACCCGCCGCACGCACCGTGCCACCGGCGTTGGCAGGCGCACGCGGCGGCGGCCCACCCGCGTCAGGCGCGCCGCGCGTTCAGCACGAACTGCGTGACGACCCCCGCCACGAGACCCCAGAACGCCGCGCCGATGGAGAGCAGCGTGAGCCCGGAAGCCGTCACCATGAAGGTGATCAGTGCGGCTTCGCGCTCCCTCGGGTTCTGCATGGCGTTGGTGAGGCCGCTCATGATCGAGCCGAACAGGGCGAGCGCCGCGATCGACACCACGAGCGCCTGCGGAAACGCCGCGAACAGTGCCGCGATGGTCGCGCCGAAGGTGCCGGCGATCAGGTAGAAGATGCCGCACCAGACGGCCGCCATGTAGCGCTTCGTGCGATCTTCGTGGGCGTGCGGGCCGGTGCAGATCGCCGCCGTGATCGCGGCGAGGTTCACGCCGTGCGAGCCGAACGGCGCGAGCACGAGCGAGGCTATGCCCGTGGTGGCGATGAGCGGGGAGGAGGGCGCGGCCGTGTGGTCGTAGCCGTCGGCGCGCAGCACGGCGATGCCGGGCACGTTCTGCGAGGCCATCGCTACGACGAAGAGCGGAATGCCGATGCTCACCACCGCCGTGAGCGAGAACGCCGGCATCGTGAACACGGGTCTGGCAACCGCTACGCGGAAGTGGCTGAAGTCGAGCAGTCCGAGCGCGGCGGCGGCGGCGATGCCGATCACGAGCGTCGCGACGATCGCGTAGCGCGGCACGAAGCGCTTCACGATCAGATAGCCGAAGAACATCGTGAGCACGAGCGGCGTCTGCACCTGCGCGGCATGGAAGATCTCGATGCCGATCTCGAACAGGATGCCCGCGAGCAGCGCCGCCGCGATGCCTGCCGGAACGCGCTTCATGAGCGTGTCGAACCAGCCGGTGAGGCCCACCGCCGTGAGCAGCACGGCACAGACGAGATAGGCGCCGATCGCCTCGGCGTAAGGCACATGCGGCAGCGAGCTGATGAGCAGCGCCGCGCCCGGCGTGGACCACGCGATCACGATGGGCGCGCGGAACCACAGCGACAGGCCGATAGTGGTCAAGGCCATGCCGATCGACAGCGCCCAGATCCACGAGGAGATCTGCGCGTCGGACAGATGCGCGGCCTGGCCGGCCTGAAACATCAGCACGAGCGAGCTGGTGTAGCCGGTCATCATCGCGACGAAGCCGGCCGCGATCGTGGCGAGCGAGGTGTCGGCGAAAGGCCGCAGCGGTCCCGGCCTGAACGTCGCTGGCAGGTCGGGGGAAGACGGGGCGGTCATGCGGGTGGTCTCCAGATTTTGCGTAGGTATGACGGCATCGGGCGGCGCGGCCTGAAGACACCTCAGGCACGCGCCGCCTCGAAAAAGCGGAAAACGGCGGGATTGCTGGCGCCTATTTGCTCAGCACGCGCATTGCCGTTTCGAGCCCGGCGACCGTGAGCGGATACATGCGGTGGCCGAGAATCTCGCGGATGACCGACACCGACTGGCGGTACTCCCATAGTCGCTCGGGCTCGGGGTTGAGCCAGGCGAAATGCGGGAACTGGTCGGCGAGGCGCCGCAGCCACACGGCGCCCGCTTCGGGGTTGTTGTACTCGACCGAGCCGCCCGGCTGCAGCACCTCATAGGGGCTCATCGTGGCGTCGCCCACGAAAATGAGCTTGTAGTCGGGCGTGAACTTGTGCAGCAGATCCCACGTGGGCGTGCGCTCGGCGTGGCGGCGGCGGTTGTTCTTCCACAGGTAGTCGTAGACACAGTTGTGAAAGTAGTAGAACTCCAGATGCTTGAATTCGGCTTTTGCCGCCGAAAACAGTTCTTCCGTGCGCTTGATGTGATCGTCCATCGAGCCGCCCACGTCGAGCAGCATCAGCACTTTCACGTTGTTGTGGCGCTCCGGCACCATCTTGAGGTTGAGCCAGCCCGCGTTCGCGGCGGTGCTGCGGATCGTGTCGCCGAGGTCGAGTTCTTCCGCCGCGCCTTCGCGGGCGAAGCGGCGCAGGCGGCGCAACGCGACCTTGATGTTGCGCGTGCCGATTTCGACCTGGTCGTCGTAGTCGCGGTAGGCGCGCGCGTCCCACACTTTCACGGCGCTGCGCTGGCCGCCTTCGCCTCCGATGCGGATGCCTTCGGGGTTATAGCCGCCGTGGCCGAAGGGCGACGTGCCGCCCGTGCCGATCCACTTGCTGCCGCCCTCGTGGCGCTCCTTCTGTTCTTCGAAGAGCTCTTTGAGGCGCTCCATGAGCTTGTCGAGGCCGCCCATCGCTTCGATCTGCGCGCGCTGTTCGGGCGTGAAGTCGCGCTCCAGCCGCTTCTTTAGCCAGTCTTCGGGAATCTCGAAGGCCAGCTCCGACTTCTTCTCGATGCCGCGAAAATATGCGCCGAAGGCCTGATCGAAGCGGTCGAAGTACTGCTCGTCCTTCACGAGCGTCATGCGCGCGAGGTAGTAGAAGTCGTCGAGCGAGGGCGCGATCACGCGCGCCTTGAGCGCTTCGACGAGCGTGAGGTACTCCTTCACGGAAACCGGCAGCTTCGCGTCGCGCAGCGTGTAGAAGAAGTCGATCAGCATGCGGTGTCTCCGGCTTTCGCGCGCAGCGTCCTTGTCAACGGTTGTGGCGGTTCATGTAGATGAGGCGCTCGAACAGCGTCATGTCCTGCTCGTTCTTGAGCAGCGCGCCGGCGAGCGGCGGCATGGACTTCGAGCCGTCGACCGCGCGCAGCGCCGAGGGCGGGATCTCTTCGGCGAGCAGAAGCTTGAGCCAGTCGAGCAGCTCCGACGTAGAAGGCTTCTTCTTCAGGCCCGCGACGTTGCGCAGTTCGAAGAAGCTTTCCATGGCCGCGTTGAGCAGTTCCTTGCGGATGCCCGGATAGTGCACCTCGACGATGCGCTGCATCGTCGCCGGATCGGGAAAGCTGATGTAGTGGAAGAAGCAGCGGCGCAGGAATGCGTCGGGCAGCTCCTTCTCATTGTTCGACGTGATGATGACGAGCGGACGCTGTTTCGCCTTGATGAGCTGGCGCGTCTCGTAGACGTAGAACTCCATGCGGTCGAGTTCGCGCAACAAGTCGTTCGGGAACTCGATGTCGGCCTTGTCGATTTCGTCGATCAGCAGGACGCTTTGCTCGTCCGACTCGAACGCCTGCCACAGCACGCCTTTCACTATGTAGTTGGCGATGTCCTTCACGCGTTCGTCGCCGAGTTGCGAGTCGCGCAGGCGCGAGACCGCGTCGTACTCGTAGAGCCCTTGCTGCGCCTTCGTGGTGGACTTGATGTGCCACTGCATGAGCGGCATACCCAGCGCCGCGGCCACTTCTTCGGCCAGCATGGTCTTGCCCGTGCCGGGCTCGCCCTTGATGAGAAGGGGGCGCTTGAGCGTGATCGCGGCGTTGACCGCGAGCTTGAGGTCGTCGGTGGCGACGTACTGCGATGAGCCTTCGAAACGCGTGGCGCGCATGGTGAATCCGCTCGCTGGGAAAAAAATCCCAGTATAAGTCAGATGGGGTGTTGCGTCGGCGCGCCGCCGCGTATCGTTGGGTCCGCTCTTTGGGGCACGGTCGCGGGGGGCTTCCAGCCGTCTCGCGACGGCGCGCGGCGAGTCCGTTGCGCGTGCCAGGGTTCCTCCGGGTTGCCTGCGGGCGAGGCGGCGCGGCAGGGCGCTGCGTGGCCCCCGCGGGCCCGTCGCCGGGCCTCGCGAGCCGCTCCGAGGCCCGCCAGGCGTGGCGCGGCCGGTGGACGGCCGGCGCGGCGTCGCGGTATACTCGGACCGATTTTTTTCGGCCTGCACGGCGACCCCAAAAGTAAAACAGCAGTAATGCGGCGCAGGCCGTGGCCTGCGGTTCGGGCGTTCGAATCCCCTCAAGCCAGGTTGGATGCTATGAAAAAAATTGTCGGCAAGCACGTCATCACGGGCGCAATCACCATGCTGGCGTGCTTCGCGGTCACGGCTCACGCGGACATCGTGGGCAACGCGAAGGCGGGTCAGGACAAGGTGGCGATGTGTATCGGCTGTCATGGTATTCCCGACTACCGCACCGCTTACCCCGAGGTCTACCACGTGCCCATTCTGGGCGGCCAGAACGCGCAGTACATCATGAACGCGTTGCTCGCCTACAAGAAGGGCGACCGGCATTTCGAGACGATGCACGCGATCGCGTCCTCGCTCACCGAACAGGACATCGCCGACATCGCGGCCTACTATGCGTCGCAAACGGCCGCGTCGAAAGACAATCCGAATAAATAACCGGCAGGTGGAGAACCCATGAACAAGCCCTACACGGCTATGCCTTCGTTTGCCGGTGCAACCATCAAGCTCGCGGGCGCCGGGCTCGCACTGGCCGCCGCGCTCGCGCTCAATCCCGCACACGCGGCCGACGCCTCCAACGGCAAGGTCCTCGCCGACAGCCACAACTGCGCGGCCTGTCACGGTCCGGGCCTGAACAAGCCCGTGAGCCCCGAATATCCGAAGCTCGCCGGCCAGCACGCCGACTACATCTACTGGGCGCTGCGCCAGTATCAGATGGGTACGAGCAATCCGCACCTCGGCCGCAACAATCCGATTATGCAGGCGCAGGTGCAGAGCCTTTCGCAGAGCGATATGAAGGATCTCGCCGCGTACATCGAATCGCTCGGCGGCGACCTCGTCAACAAGAAGTAAGCGTGAGGGCGGCGCGCCATGCGTGCCGCATCATCTGAAACGCCCCGCGTGGGCCTCGTTTTCGGCGAGGCGTTCGCGGGGTGTTTTTTTGCGGCCTTGGTTCTTTGAGACGGGCTTCGTTTGCGATTCAATCGCGCGAAGCGCGGCGCTCGATGCGCATGAGATAGGCGTCGGTGTCGGGCGGCGTGTTCGTGCGTTGCGCTTCCCAGATCGTTTCGCCGAGGCATTCCATGATCGCGTGCTGCGCGTCGTGCGTCGATCCGAGACGTGCCGCGAGGCGGTCGTGCGCCGCGCGGATGCCGGGCGGCTGGTCGATCGAAAGCTGCTCGCTGATCGCAAGATGCATCGACAGATGCAGGAACGGATTGCTCTGGCCGCGCTCGGGCGAGTAGTCCTGCGCGGCGGCCGCATCGGCGTCGGCGAGTTCGGCGTGATATTCGGGGTGCTCGACGATCCAGTCGGCGGCGATCGCCTCGAGCGGCGTGAGGATTTCGCCCGCGCGCTGTTTGCGCCAGGTCTCGGTGAAAAAGCGGCGGACTTCGTCGCGGCTGGGATTGAACATCTTGAGTCGGTCGTATGGGTGAAGCGCTAAATCGTGCAGCGTCTTGCTGCGACGCCTGAACGGATCATTTTACGCCCGGGAGCCTGCGCTCGCTCAGAGCTCCGGCGGCGGCGTCTTCGGCTTGAACTCGCACAGCGGCTCGATCACGCAATGCCAGCATTCGGGCCGGCGCGCCTTGCACACATAGCGGCCATGGAGGATGAGCCAGTGATGCGCGTCCTGCAGGAACTCGGGCGGCGTGAATTTTTCGAGCGCGGTTTCGACGGCGCGCACATCCTTGCCGGGCGCGAGCCCGGTTCGGTTCGCAACCCGAAAGATATGCGTGTCGACGGCGATGGTCGGTTGGCCGAAGGCCGTGTTGAGCACGACGTTCGCCGTCTTGCGTCCAACGCCGGGCAACGCTTCGAGCGCCTCGCGCATTGGCGGCACCTCGCTGTCGTATTGTTCGATGAGAATGCGGCAAGTCGCAATGACGTTCTTCGCCTTGGTGCGATAAAGGCCGATCGTCTTGATGTAATCAGCCACTCCTTCCTCGCCCAGCGCGAGCACCGCTTCCGGCGTGTTGGCGACCGGAAACATCCGGCGCATGGCCTTGTTCACCGAAACGTCGGTGGCCTGCGCGGAGAGCATCACAGCGATCAGGAGTTCGAACGGCGTGTTGAATTCCAGCTCGGTAGTGGGGTGCGGATTGAGGCTTTGCAGCGTTTCGTAGATGGCGCGGCGCTTGGTGGCGTTCATGCTCGTTGTGCGTGGGGCCGTTGCGTTGCGTTGCCGAGCGCTATCGCGCGGCTTTGTCGTCGTCGGGCGGTGAGTCCGATGTGTTCGACTCGATACCGATACGCTTGCGGCGCGCCTCCGCGGCATCGATCTGCGCCTGCACGTCGGCGCTCACGTGCTCGACGTTGCGCGGTCCCGCACCCTGTTCGGCCATTTCCGCCTTTTTGCGGCGCGCACGTTCGAGCGCGGCCTGGATGATCGCTTTCTTCTTCGCTTGCGCGTCGTCGGCGGGGGCGCTCGCGGGTGGCGTGGCGGCGTCTTGCGGCGCTTGAGCCTGCGGCGCACTCGTAGCGGCGCGGCGTGCGGCGGCGCGCGCCTCGGCCGCATTGCGTTCGGCGGCCTGGCGCGCGGCGCGCCGGTCGTGCCGCACGCGAGCTTCGTCGGCCTGCTGCTGCGTCCATGCGTCCCAGCCGGTCGCTTCGCCCGTAACGGGAATCATTGCGATGCAGTCGACCGGGCAGGGCGCGACGCACAGGTCGCAACCCGTGCACAGATCCTTGACGATGGTGTGCATCTGTTTGGGCGCACCCACGATCGCGTCGACGGGACACGCCTGCATGCACAGCGTGCAACCGATGCACAGTTGTTCGTCGATGAACGCCACCGGACGTGGACGCTCCACACCGTTGTCCGGATTGATCGGGATGACGGGTTTGCCGAGCAGTGCGGCGAGGCGCTCGACGCCTTCCAGGCCGCCGGGCGGGCACTGGTTGTAGTTGGCGGTGCCGGCGGCGACGGCTTCGGCATAGGGCCGGCAGCCGTCATAGCCGCACTTCGTGCATTGGGTCTGGGGCAGCAGATCTTCGATGCGATCTGCGAGTGTTTTGGGATCGTTCACGTTCGCTACATCGGGGCGGGGCGGGCGGTGCCGTGACCTTGGGCGCGCAGGGTTTCGCAGCTGGCCTCAAGGGGTGCACACGCACAGCGCCAAAGCCTGCATTATCGCCGATTTCCCGCATTGCCATCGGCGGGCCATGTGCCATAATCAAAGCGCTTAATGCGAAGCACCGCGCAGTCCAGGGGAAATCAATAGACGTAAGCGGTACATGTCGGGCACGGCAGGCGACGTGCTTCGCGCGAAGCAGACAGGGGGAAGAACGATGTCGGCTCGCAACGACATCAAACAAACAAGAAGGAACGCAAGACCGTAGGTCGGAGGGTGTCTGTCCATTAACCTGGCGCGCCCCGCACAACGTTGTCGATACCAGGGCGAGGAGAGGCCAGGCGTAGTTTTGCCCGACAACGTAAACCGGACAACGCGGCTTAACGAGATCCTGCCACCATGAATCAGCCAAAAATCAAAAGAGATCCTGAAGGCACCCGCCGCCGCATTCTGCTCGCCGCGGCGGAAGAATTCGCCAATGGCGGCCTGTTCGGCGCACGCGTCGACCAGATCGCGCGACGCGCGGAAACCAATGAGCGCATGCTCTATTACTACTTCGGCAGCAAGGAGCAACTATTCACGGCTGTTCTCGAGCACGCATTCGGCGCGCTCAATGAAGCCGAGCGCGCGCTCGATCTTTCGGGGCTCGCACCCGTCGAGGCGATCACGCGGCTCGCGCATTTCGTGTGGGACTACTATCGCGACAATCCCGAACTGCTGCGGCTCGTGAACAACGAGAATCTGCACGAGGCGCGATATATGCAGAAGTCCACACGAATTCGCGAGATGATCTCGCCGATCGTGGCGACGCTCGGTTCGATTCTCACGCGCGGTGAATCCGCGGGACTATTCCGCCCCAGCATCGATCCGTTGCGCCTCTACGTGACGCTTTCGGGCATGGGCTACTACATCGTCTCGAATCGCTACACGCTCAACGCCACCCTCGGGCGCGACTTCAGCACGACTGCCGAACGCGCAGAGGTCATTCAGCTCAACACGGAAATGCTGCTCGCGTATCTCATGCGCAAATAGCGCACGACTCGCACTCGGCAGACTCGCGAAGCCGTTTCACGCTCCACAAATGCAGCGCGCCGTCCTGGGACGGCGCGCGGGTCTTGCTGCAGGTGCGGACTGCGTGCGCTCGAGTGGAGCGCGAACCTTCGTCAGGCTACAGCGCCCTGGGTCGAGCGGCCGCGGGTAGCCGTTTCCTTGCCCGCGTTGCCGGCGGCCTGCTGGTGCTGGCGGATGAAGTCGCGCAATTGCGGGTAGATGATCGTGCGCCAGCGGCGGCCCGAGAAGATGCCGTAGTGGCCGCACTTCTCGGCGGTCAGATGATGCTTGTTGGTCTCGGGAATGCCCGTGCACAGATCGTGCGCGGCACGCGTCTGGCCCGCGCCCGAAATGTCGTCGAGCTCGCCTTCGATCGTGAAGAGCGCCGTGTCGTGAATGTCCTGCGGACGCACGCGTTCGCCGGCCACGTCCCACGTGCCTTCAGCGAGGCTGAAATCCTGGAACACGGTGCGGATGGTTTCGAGGTAATACTCGGCGGCCATGTCGAGCACCGCGTTGTATTCGTCGTAGAACTGGCGATGTGCTTCGGCGTCCTCTTCGTCGCCGCGCAGCAGGCTCTTGTAGAAGTCCCAGTGCGCCGTGGTGTGACGGCCCGGATTCATCGCGACGAAACCCGCGTGCTGCAGGAAGCCCGGATACACCTCGCGTCCTTCGCCCGGATAGTTCGCCGGCACGGTGTGGATCACGTTGTTCGCAAACCAGTCGAGCGAATGTTCGGTGGCCAGCGAGTTCACGGCGGTAGGACTGCGGCGCGCGTCGATCGGGCCGCCCATCATCGTCATCGTGAGCGGAGTGTCCTCGCCGCGGCTCGCCATCAGCGAGATGGCCGCGAGCACGGGCACCGTAGGCTGGCAAACCGACAGCACGTGCAGATTCTTCGCGCCGATATGGCGGATGAATTCCTGGATATACGCAACGTAGTCGTCGAGATGGAACGGACCGGCTTCGAGCGGCACCATGCGCGCGTCGACCCAGTCGGTGATGTACACCTTGTGGTCCTGCAGCAGCGTGCGCACGGTGTCGCGCAGGAGCGTGGCGTGATGGCCCGAGAGCGGCGCGCATACGAGCACGGCAGGCTCGTCCTTGAGCGCGGCCACGGCGCCGGTGTCGTCGGCGTAGCGCTTGAAGCGCAGCAGGCGGCAAAACGGCTTCTCGATGATGGTCTGCTCGACGATCGGAATATTGAAGCCGTCCTTCACGATCTGGCGAAGGTTGAACTCGGGCTTCTCGTAGTCCTTGCCGAGGCGATAGAGCAGTTCGTAGCCCGCGGCGAAGCGCGTGGCGCCCGGCACGAGTGAAAACGGGCTCGTCGGATTCGAGAACGATTTCGAGGCGGCCTGGGCCCAGGCGGTCAGCGGGCTGAGCAATGCGCGCTGGAATTCACGGATTTGATAGAGCATGGGCGCTCCGGCATCTTCAAGGAGCGGTTCGCACCCAGGTCGCGCGGGTGAGGCGCGGAGCAGATGCGGGCCGGCAGGGTTGGTCGGTCAGTCAGGTTGTTTATCGGCCGCGGCCCGGAGGGCTTTAGCGCGGGCACTCCGGCATGCGTCTCGCAGCGGGTGGCTGCAAGCACGCTGCAAGGCGGTACACCAGTTTCGCCCCGTTGCCAGGCGGCGCGGACGGCATTGTGCCGCCGGGCTGTTGTGCAACGCAGCATCCGTAGTGTACCCCAGCTCGCGCAAACGTCCAGGCGCTTTCGAACATTTACGATGCGGATGCAACAGCTCGTTCGGCCGACACGCCGCCGACCGCGGGATGTCCCGTCTCTCTCGCCATTTCCTGTTCGTGCCGCATCAGGTTCAGGCCCGTATGAACGAGCGCCACATGCGAGAACGCCTGCGGGAAGTTGCCGACCAGGCGCCCCGCAATGGGGTCATATTCCTCGGCGAGCAGTCCCACGTCATTGGCGAGCGACAGCAGGCGCTCGTACATGTGGCGTGCGTCGTCCATGCGTCCTTGCAGGGCCAGGTTGTCGACCATCCAGAAACTGCACGCAAGGAAGGTGCCTTCCCCCGGCGGCAGTCCATCGTTGAATTCGGTGGTGCGGTAGCGCATCACAAAACCTTCACACAGGAGGTCGCGCTCGATCGCCGCGACCGTGCCGGCGATGCGCGGATCCGCCGCGGGCAGGAAGCCGACCAGCGGCATGAGCAGCAGGCTCGCGTCGAGATCGGTGCCGCCGTAGATCTGCGTGAAGGAATTCAGAGCCTCGTTGTAGCTGCGCTCGCAAATGGTCGCGTGGATAGTCGAGCGCATTTCGCGCCAGTGATCGAGGGGCCCCGGCAGCTCGAATTTTTCCGCCGACTTGATCGCGCGGTCGAATGCGACCCATGCCATCACCTTCGAGAACGTGAAATGCTGGCGGCCGCCGCGCGTTTCCCAGATGCCCTCGTCGGGCTCGGTCCAGATCGTCTCCAGGTGCTCGAGCATCGCGCACTGGATCGACCATGCGGTGTCGTCGGCCTGCAAGCCGCCCACGCGCGCGAGGTGCAGAGCATTCATCACTTCGCCGTAGACGTCGAGCTGCAGCTGGCCGACCGCGTTGTTGCCCACGCGCACCGGTTTCGCGCCTTCGTAGCCGGGCAGCCAGTCGAGTTCGAATTCGGGCAGGCGGCGCTCGCCGGCGAGCCCGTACATGATCTGCAACTGCGAAGGCGAGCCGGCCATCACGCGGCCCAGCCAGGCGCGCCAGGCGCGGGCTTCGTCGTAGTAGCCGCCGCGCATCATCGCGAGCAGCGTGATGGTCGCGTCGCGCAGCCAGCAGTAGCGGTAGTCCCAGTTGCGCGTGCCGCCCAACTGCTCCGGCAGCGACGTGGTGGGCGCCGCGACGATGCCGCCGGTGGGCTCGTAGGCCAGCGCCTTGAGCGTGATGAGGGAGCGGCGGATGGGTTCGGCCCAGCGGCCCTCTACGGTGCTGCGCGAGGCCCATTCGGTCCAGAAGTTTTCGGTGCGCGCAAGCGCCGTGAACGGGTCGCGCGGCGGCGGCAGACGCAGGTGCGAGGCCGCATACGAAAGCGAGAACGGCACCCGTTCGCCTTCCTTCACGTCGAACTGCGCCACCGTGTGCATGTTCTCGCCCTGGAGGTCCACGGGCGTGCGCAGCACGACTGTGTCGGGGCCCACTGTGGCCTTGATGCCGCTCTCGTAGGTGAGGCGGCTCACCCACGGCACCGAAAAGCCGTAGTCGAAGCGCAGCACGAACTGGCTTTCCATGCGCACGGTGCCGCGCCGGCCCACCACGATGCGTACGAGTTCGGACCAGCCGTTGCCAGGCGGCATGAAGTCGATGAGCGTCACGGCCCCTTCGGGCGTTTCGAAGTCGGTTTCGAGGATCAGCGTGTCGCCGCGATAACGGCGTGTGGTCATGATCTCGACTTTCGCGCCCTCTTCGGGCTGCGCGGGCGCAATGAGCCAGCGGCCGTTTTCTTCGGTGCCGAGGAGGGCGGCGAAGCACGCGCCGGAGTCGAAGCGCGGCCAGCAGAGCCAGTCGATGGATCCGGCGCGGGAAACGAGCGCGGCCGTGTGGCCGTCGCCGATCAATGCGTAGTCTTCAATGGGTGCGGGCATAGTAAGCAGATTGACAGCGTTGCTCAAAAACGAAAGCCGCTTGCCGCAGCGGTGCGGCATGCACGCACAAGAGTAGTGGCAGCGGGGGCGCCTGCGCAATGCGTTTTGCGCAGCAGCACGCGCAAATACTCATCTCGCCTGCGTCAACAAACGCCGTCGGGCGCGACCTGAACGCGTCACAGATGTCCGCCCACGCCGAACAGCCCGATGACCCCGATGATGATCAGATACAGCGCGACGATGTAATTGAGCAGACGCGGCACGGCGAGAATCAGAATGCCTGCGATGAGCGCGACGAGCGGCCCGATGGCGACGTGAATGTTCATGACGGCTCCGTGGTTGCGGCGGGTTTCGAACCTTTGCGTAGCTACCTTTGTTGCTTGTTGTTGCTTCGGCTTTGGCCTCGACTCGTTGCTGCGCGCTTGCGGGGCGGGCGCTCGCGACCTCTCTTATACTGGGCCGGGTCCCATCTGCATCAGACGAAAGCGGGACGAATACGGTCGGCATTGCGACGAAGGCCGACCCGCTTCCCTGCATCGACAAGAAAAAGGAGGTCGACATGTTCCTTCGCCGTGCCGCCGCAAACGCCGTGCCTGTGCCGTCATCTGCCGGTGCGGGTAGCCCGTCCAGATCGCGCCGGACTGAGCGCCGACCCGCGCATCTCCTCACCCAGCTCGTCAAAGGTGTTGTCATCATGGCTTCCGTCGCCGCGACGCATGCGTTCGCGCAATCTGCATCCACGACCGCGCCCGCGGGCGGTGTTTACAACCTGATCGTCGGCACTTATACGGCTGGCAAGAGCGAGGGCCTCTACGTCTATCACTTCGATACGCAGACTGGCGACATGCAGCCGGTCAGCGTGGCGAAGACGGTGAACCCGTCGTTTCTCGTCGTGAGCAAGGACAACCGCTTCGTCTATGCGGTGAACGAGTTGCCGGGCGACAACGGTCCCGCCAGTCTGCGCGGCGACGTGAGCGCGTTCGGCTTCGATGCCGCAAGCGGTCAGCTCACGTTTCTCAACAAGGTGTCGGCGCAGGGCAACGATCCGTGCTATCTGAGCCTCTCGCCGGATGGGCGCTATCTCTTCGTGGCGAACTACTCGGTCGCGGCCGACCCGGGCGGCAGCTTCGCAGTCCTGCCGGTGCAGCAGGACGGCACGCTGGGCGAGTCCGTGCTCACCGTGCATCACGAGGGCGGCGGCCCCGTAAAGGGACGTCAGGACAATGCGCACGTGCACTCGACGGTGTTTTCGCCGGATGGGCACTATCTCTTCACGCAGGATCTCGGCACCGACAAGCTCTGGACTTATCTCTACACGCCGGACGGCAGCCGCGGCCTCGTGAGCCCGACCGAGTGGCGTTATACCGATGTGAAGTCGGGCAGTGGTCCGCGTCATCTGATCTTCGGCAATGACGGGCGTCACGCGTATCTCACGAGCGAACTGGCCGCTACCGTGACGGTGTTTGCGTATCACGATGGCCACATGAAGCTGGAACAAGTGGAGAAGCTCGCGGAGCCGGGCTTCGAGGGAACGCAGGGCGCGGCGGCGCTCCATCTGTCGCCGGACGGCAAGTTCCTCTATGTTTCCAATCGCGGCGACGCCAATGATATTTCGATCTTTGCCGTCGATGGCGACAGCGGCAAGCTCAAGCGCGTGGGGCGCCAGTCGAGTCTCGGCAAGTCGCCGCGCGAGTTCGCGATCGATCCGACCGGGCAGTGGCTCATCGTCGGCAACCAGAACAGCGATACCGCCTACGTGTTCCGCCGCGATCAGCAGACGGGTTTGCTCGAGCCGAACCCGAAGCGCATCGACATCGGCTCGCCGGTCGATTTCAAGTTCGTCGCGCAATAGCCGGGCTATAGCGTCTCGAGACGGCGAAAGAAGGCGCGAGGCGCGCCTTCTTATTCGCCCTGGCCGCCGCCCGGCGCGAGTACTTCGCGGCTGCCGTTGATGCCCATCGGCGAAACGAGTCCCGCCGTTTCCATCTGTTCGACCAGACGCGCGGCGCGGTTGTAGCCGATGCGCAGTTGCCGCTGCACCGACGAGATCGACGCGCGCCGCGTGCGCACGACGAACGCCACGGCTTCGTCGTAGAGCGGATCGGCTTCGGCGTCGGGCGAGTCGCCGAACAGGTCCTGCGGCGCGCCTTCGGCAGCCGGGCCTTCGAGAATGCCTTCGACGTACTCGGGCTCGCCGAACTGCTTCAGATACTCCACCACGGCGTGCACTTCCTCGTCTGCGACGAACGCGCCGTGCACGCGCTGCGGATAGCCCGTGCCCGGCGGCAGGAACAGCATGTCGCCCTGGCCGAGCAGCGACTCGGCGCCCATCTGGTCGAGAATCGTGCGCGAGTCGATCTTCGACGACACCTGGAACGCCACCCGCGTCGGAATATTCGCCTTGATGAGACCCGTGATGACGTCCACCGAAGGACGCTGGGTCGCGAGAATCAGGTGGATGCCGGCGGCGCGCGCCTTCTGGGCGAGACGCGCGATCAATTCTTCAATCTTCTTGCCCGCGACCATCATGAGGTCGGCGAGTTCGTCGATCACGACCACGATCATCGGCAGCGGCGAGAGCGGCTCGGGGGCTTCCGGCGTGAGCGAGAACGGGTTGCCGATCTTCTTTTCGTGGGCTTGAGCGTCGCGGATCTTCTGGTTGAAGCCCGCGAGATTGCGCACGCCCACCGCCGACATCAGCCGATAGCGCTTCTCCATCTCGCCCACGCACCAGTTGAGCGCGTTGGCGGCGAGCTTCATGTCGGTCACGACCGGTGCGAGCAGATGCGGAATGCCTTCGTACACGGAAAGCTCGAGCATCTTCGGATCGATCATGATGAGCCGCACGTCCTCGGGCGTCGCCTTGTAGAGCAGCGAAAGGATCATCGCGTTGATCGCGACCGACTTGCCCGAACCCGTCGTGCCCGCGACGAGCATGTGCGGCGCCTTGGCGAGATCGGTGACGATCGGATGGCCGACGATGTCCTTGCCCATCGCGATCGTGAGCTTCGACTGCGAGCGGTGGTACGGCGCCGATTCGAGGATCTCCGAGAGGCGGATCATCTGGCGGCGGGCGTTCGGCAGTTCGAGGCCCATGCAGGTCTTGCCGGGGATCGTTTCGACCACACGGATCGATGTGAGGCCCAGGCCGCGCGAGAGATCCTTCATCAGGCCGACGATCTGGCTGCCGCGCACGCCAAGCGCGGGATCCACTTCAAAGCGCGTGATGACCGGACCCGCCGAGGCGCCGACCACCGTCACGGGGACCTTGAACTCCTGAAGACGCTGCTCGATGAGCTGGCTCGTTTCGGCGAGCTTTTGCTCGGAGACGGGCTCGATCTCGGACGATGCGCGCTCGAGCAGATCGAGCCCGGGCAGTTCGACCGCCGATGCGCTGAGCGGCTCGAACGCGAAGGACGTCGGCGCGTGGCCGCGTACGGGAGCGCGCTGGACTACGGGCTCGGGGGCTTCGATGGTTTCGGGTGCTTCGATGGCTTCGGAGACGGCCTCGAAGTCGGAGCTCTCCGCTATGCGTTCGGTGGCGACGGCGGGGTAGGGCGCCGCGATCGGAATGGCCACCGACGCAGCAGGCTGCGAGGGAGTCGGAGCGAGCGTGGCCTCGGCGGGCGCAGGACGGCTTTGCGTTGGCGTTTCGGCAACCCACGGCGGCGTTGCTGCGGGTGCGGGCGCCGGCGTTGCGGGCAGGGGCGTCGCGTCAAAAGGCGTGGTCTGGGTTGCCGGCGCGCCAGGTGCCCGCAACGCCTCAGCCGCTTCGTCCGCAACCCCTTGCGCTTCATCTATCGACGCGGGGAACGCATCGACGCTGGCAGATTCGCTGCGCGCGACGGGCGCGAAAGGCTCGCTCGCCTTCTGCTCTGCCACCGGCGAAGGCAGTGCGTCGAAGGGGGTTGCGGGAGCCGCATGCGTAACCGTCGGCGCGACATCTGCAGGCGTCGCGTGCGCAGAGGTTTCGAACGCGCTGCCGTACGTGCCGTACGCCGATTCGTCGCGGGTCGTCGTCGACGCCGGTTCGACCACTACGTCGGCGCGGGTGCTTGCTTCGAGCGGTTGCTCGCTTACGGGCGCGCCGTGCTGCGCAAGCGCGGCGGCGGCATCCGGTTGCGTTTCGCGATCGAGGCGGGGGAAGTGCACGATGTTCGACGCGGCCGATGTGTCGAACTCGTCGTTTGCCTGGTGCGCAGCGTGCGATTCGGCCGACGCGGGTTGCCCGGCCTGCGCGCTTGCGGCGACCGGCGTTTGCGTCGCTGCGGGCACTGGCTCTGGCGCCGGTGCCACAACGCGAGAAACCGCTGCGGGCTCAGGCGTAGGCACCTGCTCCTGCACCGTCGATGGGCTGAACGCGAAGAACGGTTCGACGGCGTGCGTCTCGGCGGGAGCGATGGACGGTTCATCGTCGAGCAGGATCCACGGCATTCCGTGATCCAGTGTTGGCCAGGGCGAGGGTGTGGCGGGTTCCTGCGCCGCAGCTTGCAGCGGCTCCGCATGCGTCGTCTCGCTCGAGGCGCTTTGCGTAGCTTCGTCCACGTGCGACGCCATCGGTTGCCAGGCAGTCGGCGCAGCCATGTAGCCGGCGCTGACGGAATTCGGCTCGGACGATGCCGGGGTCTGAGCCGCGGCAGGGGAGGGGGCAGCGGACGTCGCGCCTGGTGACGTGTCGCCCGGTTGCGGCGAGGCGTGCGTTTCCACGAACGATGGCTCACCCACGCTTGGCGAAACGTAGTCACCGTCCGGCGGCGTGACTGGGGCGAACGTCGTTTCCAGCGACCCGCCCGACGGCGTCACCGGCGCCGCCGCCGTCGCAATGTCCGGCGATGCGCTCGGGAATTGGGCGTGCGTTTGTTCCTCGCCCGCGAGCGCGCCCGCTTCGTCCAGGGTGCGGCGTGCGAGGCTCGCGCCGGCGAGCGTGGTCCAGCGTGCGGCGTTCTCTTCGATCGAGCGCAACGTTTCGAGCACGCTCGTCGAGAGCGGTGCCTCCGCCTGCGGCGCGCTGGTAGGCGCGGGGCGCGAGTAGGCGGGCGTTGCGGGCGGCTTTTCTGCCGGATGCGAGCCGAACGACGCGGTGTGCGGCGCACCCATGGGCGGGGGAGGGTTCACGCGCGCGGGCTGCCCCTGCCAGACGTACGGCTTAGGCGGCTTCGCGACGCGCGGCGGCGCGGCGGCCGCGGCGCGCGCGGCCGTGCTGCCCGCCGCGGGAGGCGGCGCGGCGCGGCGCGGCATGACGGGTTGTGCGAACGGCGAAGTCAGTGGATCGAGCGGCGCCGGCGTCGTGCCGAACGCGGCACTGCGCGCGGCGGCCGCCGCTGCGGCGGCGCCGGCCGCGAGCGGCGCACCGTGCACCGCCGCTGAAACCGTTGCCGCAGCTGTGCGCGCACCCGCGCCGGTCATAGCGGCGGCCATGGCCGGCCGCGTGTTAGCCGTCTGCGCCCGCCACGGCGCATTGGGCTGCGCAGGGACGGCCTGCGCCCCATGCACACCCGCGACGTCCTGCACGGCGCTCGCACCGCGCACCGGCTGGCGGCGTGCGTCGCCGAGCGGCGCGCCGGGTTGCAACGGCGCGCGCGGCGGCTCCATCGGGGCTCGCGACGCACCCGCAGGCGGCATTTGGGCCGGCGCACGCGTGCCGCGCAGCCAGTCGGCGGCCGCGGTCGGCTCGGTGCGCGCCCAAGCCGCTGAGGCATCGGCGGGACCACGGAAGCCCGGTTCGGCTCGCCACGAACCCGCGTCCGCAAACGCGTTCGGTGCGGTGGCAGCGGCCGATGCTGCGCCAAGTCCCGCGGCCATCGCGCCGGCTCTGCGCGGAGTGTCGCGACCCTCGCGCGTGTCACGTGTGTCACGTGTGTCACGCGCCGGCGGACGCCAGATCGTCGGCCGTTTGCGTCGCGCGCCGTCGCCAGGCATCGGCGGATTGAAGGTGGCGGCGCTATGCGCGGGCAGTCCCTCTTCGGCCGCGGCGCGGCGGCTGCGGCGTTCGCGGCGCGGGCTGTCTTCGGTCTCACGCGCGGCGCGGATGTTCAGGCCGAGCCCGAGCGAGATGTCGGCCCAGGCGAGGAATTCACGCCAATGGAAGTCGAGCAGCCACGGCAAGCTCACGAGGAAGAGCGCCGTCATTGCGAGCGGCGCGGCGACGTGGCCGATGAGCTTGCCGAGCCCGCCCGAAAGTGCGTGGCCGAGTGCGTTGAAACCGGCGATGTCGATGAGCGTCGCCTCGAGCGCGCAGCTCGCCACGAGCACGCCGGCGAAGCCGAGCCAGAGCCGGATCGTGCCCGGGCCGCGCAGGCCCGCGCCGCCCGGCAGCACGGACTTGACGAGACGCCAGATCAGAGGGATGAACCAGACGGCCGAAACGCCGAACCAGCCAGGAACTACCGTGTGCATGCCGAAGATGTACGTAGAGAAGGTGTGCGACGTGTGGAGTGTACCCGCTCGGCCCCTGCGCGCCGCCATCCACTTGAGGGCGGTGTTGCGCGCGGCACGGCAGGCGTTGCGCGCCCGACACGCCAAAGACCCCGCACGGGCCGTTTTGGTTCGCGCGCAACAAAAAAAGCGCCGCGCCGGGCAAGGGCGCGGCGGCTCATGCGCGCAGCGTTCACTGCGCCGGTTTGGCGTCCGAGGCGGCGCCGGGCGTCGCGGCCGGGCCCGCGCCTGGTTCGGCGCCCTGCTCGGCGAACGTCAGGCGGTCGCCGTTTTCGAGCACGAGAAAGAGCGATTGCGGTTGGCGCATCTGCACGCCGGAGCGTGCGATATGCGAGAGCGCTTCCAGATAAGCGCCCTCGATATCGCCGCCCGCGCCGATGCACGCCATGCGCGTGCCGCCGAGCTGACCGAACGAGAGCAGGCCGTTCTTGAGCGTATAGGCGCCGAAGTAACGGTTGCAGCCCGAAAAGCCGCTTGCGCGGCGCTGGCCGCTCTCGGTCGAGAGGTCGAGCGTAATGGGGCGAGCGTCGGGGTTTTCGGCGTTGCGGCCCGGCAGGGCGCGCATCGTGCCGTCGGCGCGCTTCCATTCCACGAGCTGCCAGTGCGTGTTGTCGAGCAGCTGCGTCGTGGCGGGGTTGAACGGATCGGGCAGCGGCGCGGAGGCGTCCGTGTGCACGGGCAGCTTGCACGCGCACACCAGCAGGGCCGCAGCGAGCATCGCCGTGCGCGAGGCCAGCTTTCGCGCGAATTCGCCTCGGGCAGGGCGCAGGCGCTGACGCATATTCATGCGCGGGCTCTGGCTCGGTGCCTGGATCGGCGTCTGGCTCGCCGTCTGGCTAATAGGCATCGCATCGTTCCTCGTAATCGACGAAGGCGTAAGCGTAACGCACCGCGCTGCAGCATGCGAGCGCAAACGTGTGTGCGCCGCGCCTGAAGCGGGCTGCCGCCGACGCGCCAACGCGCCTCGCCGCGGCAAGGCCGCGTGTTAACATCGGCGCTCTTACGCATTTGCGCCATACCGCCACTCCGGAGACATCATGCAAACCCGCCCCCGCATCGGCACGCCGCTTTCCGCTTCCGCCACCCGTGTCATGCTGCTCGGCGCGGGCGAGCTTGGCAAGGAAGTGATCATCGCGCTGCAACGCCTCGGCGTTGAGGTGATCGCCGTCGATCGTTACGAAAACGCGCCCGGCCATCAGGTCGCGCATCGCGCGCACGTGATCGACATGGCCGACCCCCAGGCGCTGCGCGCGCTCATCGACGCCGAACGCCCGCATCTCGTCGTGCCCGAAATCGAAGCGATCGCCACCGATGCGCTAGCGGCCGTCGAGGCCGAGGGTGTCGCCGAGGTGATCCCCACCGCGCGCGCCGCGCAGCTAACGATGAACCGCGAGGGCATTCGCCGCCTCGCCGCCGAGGAACTCGGCCTCGCCACCTCGCCCTATGCGTTCGCCGATTCGCTCGACGAGCTGAAGGCGGGCGTCGCCAAGGTCGGCTATCCGTGCGTGGTGAAGCCGGTGATGTCGTCGTCGGGCAAGGGGCAGTCGGTCGTGCGCAGCGACGCCGACGTCGAGCGCGCCTGGGAATACGCGCTCGCGGGCGGCCGAGTGAACCGCGGTCGCGTGATCGTCGAGGGCTTCATCAACTTCGACTACGAAATCACGCAGCTCACCGTGCGCGCCATCGACCCGGCCAGCGGCCAGGTGCAGACGTATTTCTGCGATCCGAT
The DNA here is from genome assembly GCF_024206495.1 of Paraburkholderia sp. CNPSo 3272. Lineage (GTDB taxonomy): Bacteria > Pseudomonadota > Gammaproteobacteria > Burkholderiales > Burkholderiaceae > Paraburkholderia. The sequence continues at coordinate 25,220 of NZ_JAMBPQ010000030.1, forward strand.
CGGCCACCTCCAGGTGGACGGCGACTACGTCGAATCGTGGCAGCCGCAGCCGATGAGCGCGAAGGCGCTCGAGTGCTCGCGCGAAATCTCGCACAAGGTGACCGAGGCGCTGGGCGGCCGTGGTCTCTTCGGCGTCGAACTGTTCGTGCGCGGCGACGAGGTGTGGTTCTCGGAAGTGAGCCCGCGCCCGCACGACACGGGGCTCGTCACGCTCGCGTCGCAGCGCTTCTCCGAGTTCGAACTGCATGCGCGCGCGATTCTCGGCCTGCCCGTCGATACGACGGCGCGCGGTCCGGGCGCCTCGGCCGTGATCTACGGCGGCATGGACGCGCGCGGCATCGCATTCGAAGGCGTTGCGCAGGCGCTGGCCGTGCCGGGCGCGGATCTGCGCCTGTTCGGCAAGCCCGAGAGCTTCGTGAAGCGCCGCATGGGCGTTGCGCTCGCCACGGGCGCCGACACGGACGAGGCCCGCTCGCGCGCCCGCGAAGCGGCTGCGGCGGTGCGTCCGGTTGCGGCAGATGTGTCGAGCTAACGTGCCCACGGCGTACACTGAGTCCAGCCAAAGCGGGCTCGGCATGCGCGGCTCGATCCGCGTTTGATTTGCCACAAGCTGCCAGCGCGTCGATTGCACGATAATCGCCCCCTTTCCCGCGGCCGTGCGCCCGGCAGCCCCGACAGAGGCGCCGCGTGTCCCGGGTTCTCATGTCAGCCAAAGGTGAAAAGGTGCGAATGGGCAAGCTACTGGTGTTTCATGCGCGCCGTCTGAGCGTGCTCGCGCTCTGCGGCCTTGCGCTCGCGGGCTGCGGTGTGGCGGCCGCGCCGTGCCGCGTGGCCTCGGCGGGTTTGAAGATCGTGCCGCTCGTTGGCCACCTGGCGGCCGCGCCCACCGACGCCTGCGCGGATGCGATCGACCCCTGAACGTGCGTCCATGACCTGGCGCGCTGCCCGATCCACGCCATTCAGGCAATCTCCGGAGAACTCGATGAAGCGACGCCGAAGCCGCGCTCGCGAGCGCAATGTCCCGTTTTCGTTCGCTCGCGCGCTGGCCGTGCCGGCGCTCGCATGCGCCCTGGCCGCGAGCGCGGCGCATGCCGCATCGGGCAATGCCGCGCCGGGCGCAGCGCTCGACATACGCGATATTCACGTGCAGTCGCGCCACACGTTCAGCTACACCTGCGCCAACAGCAAGACCTTCAAGGTCACCTATCTGAACGCGGCCAACGGCCAGAGCTTCGCGGTCGTGCCGGTGAAAGGCCGCAAGCTCCTGTTCGTCGGCGTGATCGCTGCGTCTGGCGTGAAGTACGTCGCCGACCGCTACACGTGGTGGACCAAGGGCCCCGGCGCGGATCTCTACGACGTCACGTCCGACGCTAGTCCGAAGCCGGTACTCTCGGGCTGCGCGACGATCATGCGCTGACGCCGGACGCACGCTTCACGACGCATTCCGCCTGGCGGGAGTAACCTGTCGGCCTGTTCGCGAAGGCCGGCTGCCGCCCGCGCCGCCGGCCACGCTCTTGCCAGCGAGGTGGTCGATGAAAGCATCGGATCTGTTCGTGAAGGCGCTCGAAGCAGAAGGCGTCGATTATGTCTTCGGTATTCCAGGGGAAGAGAACCTCGACCTGCTCGAATCGCTGCGGCGCTCGAAGATTCGTCTGATCGTCACGCGCCATGAGCAGGCCGCGGGCTTCATGGCCGCCACTTACGGGCGGCTGACGGGCCGCACCGGCGTGTGTCTGGCCACGCTGGGGCCCGGCGCCACCAACTTCGTGACCGCCGCCGCCTACGCGCAGCTCGGCGGCATGCCCATGCTGATGGTCACGGGCCAGAAGCCCATCAAGTCGAGCAAGCAGGGCCACTTCCAGATCGTCGACGTCGTGCGCATGATGGAGCCGCTCACCAAGTACGCGCGTCAGATCGTTTCCATCGGCAACATTCCGGCGCTCGTGCGCGAGGCGTTTCGCCAGGCCGAGCAGGAGCGGCCCGGCGCCGTGCATCTCGAACTGCCCGAAGACGTGGCCGACGAAGAGGGCGACGGCAAGCCTATTCCCAAGAGCTTCAGCCGCCGGCCCGTGGCCGAGGAAAAGGCCGTCGCGCACGCGGTGGCGGCGATCTGCAAGGCGCGCCATCCGCTTCTCATGATCGGCGCGGGGGGCAATCGCAAGACCACGCGCAACGTGCTGCGCGAATTCGTCGACGAAACCGGCATCCCGTTCTTCACCACGCAGATGGGCAAGGGCGTGATCGACGAGTCGCATCCACTGTGGCTCGGCAATGCCACGCTGTCGGACGGCGATTTCGTGCATCGCGCGATCGAGCACGCCGACTGCATCATCAACGTCGGCCACGACGTGATCGAAAAGCCGCCGTTTTTCATGCGCAGCGCGGAAGAGAGAACCGTCATCCACGTGAATTTTCTCGGCGCGGAAGTCGACCCCGTGTATTTCCCGCAGATCGAAGTGGTGGGCGACATCGCCAACGCGGTGTGGCAGCTCAAGGAGAGCCTGAAACCGCGCGAGCACGCGTGGGACTTCGCGCGCTTCGAGGAGATCAAGCGCCATTTCGAGGCGCATCTCGCCAAAGGCCAGCACGACGAGCGCTTTCCCATGTATCCGGTGCGGCTCGTGCACGACGTGTACGGCGCGATGCCCGAGGACGGCATCCTGTGCCTCGACAACGGCATGTACAAGATCTGGTTCGCGCGCTACTACCGCGCGCGTGAGCCCAATTCGATCCTGCTCGACAACGCGCTCGCCTCGATGGGTGCGGGGCTGCCTTCGGCCATTGCCACGAAGATCGTGCATCCGCAGCGCAAGGTCGTGGCGGTGTGCGGCGACGGCGGTTTCATGATGAATTCGCAGGAACTGGAGACGGCGGTGCGCCTGAAGCTCGATCTCGTCGTGCTGCTGTTGCGCGACGACGCGTTCGGCATGATCCGCTGGAAGCAGGAGAACATGAATTTCCCCGATTACGGGATGACGCTGCAGAACCCCGATTTCGTCGACTATGCGCAGAGCTACGGCGCGCATGGTCACCGCGTGGGCTCGGCGGACCAGCTCAAGCCGCTCGTCGAGCAGTGCCTCGTGCAACCGGGCGTGCATGTAATCGACGTGCCCATCGACTATTCGGACAACGAGCGCGTGCTCAATCGCGACATCAAGCGCCTGAGCGCGCAGCTTTGACGCCGCACTTACGGAGAACCCGTCATGCTCAAACCGACTTATCCGTACTATCTGGCCAACGAGGCCGTTGCCGCCAATACCGACCTCGAAGTCACCGACAAATACAGCGGCGAAGTCGCCACGCGCGTCGCGCTCGCCGACGCGAAAGCGATCGACCAGGCCATCGCGGCAGCCGAAGCCGCCATGCCCGCCATGCGCGCGTACCCGCCGTACAAGCGTCAGGCCGTGATCGACCATTGCGTGGCGCGCTTTCGCGAGCGCTTCGACGAGTTGGCGATGGCGCTGTGCATCGAGGCGGGCAAGCCGATCAACGACTCGCGCGGCGAGGCCACGCGCCTGATCGACACGTTCCGTGTGGCCGCCGAAGAGAGCGTGCGCATCGACGGCGAGATCGTGAATCTCGAGATTTCGGCGCGCGCGAAGGGCTATCACGGCTACGTGAAGCGCGTGCCGATCGGGCCGTGCTCGTTCATCTCGCCGTTCAATTTCCCGCTCAACCTGGCGGCGCACAAGGTCGCGCCGGCGCTGGCCGCCGGCGTGCCGTTCGTGCTGAAGCCGGCGAGCCGCACGCCGGTTGGGGCGCTCATCATCGGCGAGGTGCTGGCGGAGACCGACCTGCCCAAGGGCGCGTTCTCGATCCTGCCCGCGCACCGCGACGGCGCCGACCTCTTCACCACCGACGAGCGCTTCAAGCTGCTCTCGTTCACGGGCTCGCCGGCGGTCGGCTGGGATCTCAAAAAGAAGGCCGGCAAGAAGAAGGTGGTGCTGGAGCTGGGCGGCAATGCGGCGGCCATCGTCGACGGCGATCAGGGCGGCAAGCTCGATTACGTCGTCGACCGGCTGGCCTTCGGGGCGTACTACCAGTCGGGGCAGAGCTGCATCGGCGTGCAGCGCATTCTCGCGCATGCGTCGATCTACGACACGCTGCGCGAGAAGCTCATCGCCAAGGTCAAGACGCTCAAGATGGGCGACCCGAAGGACGAAACGACCTTCGTTGGACCGATGATCTCGGAGTCCGAGTCGAAACGTCTCGCGGGCTGGATGGAGAGCGCGGTGCTCGCGGGTGCGAAGATTGTCGCCGGCGGCAAGGTGGACGGCGCGATGTTCGAGGCCACGCTGCTCGAAGATGTGCGCCGCGACACCGATCTTTACCGCAAGGAGGCGTTCGGGCCGGTCGCGATCCTCGAGCGTTTCGACGACTTCGGCCAGGCGATCGAGATTGTCAACGACAGCGATTTCGGCCTGCAGGCGGGCGTGTTCACCGATTCGCTCGCCAACGCGCACCGCGCATGGGACGGGCTCGATGTGGGCGGCGTGGTGATCAACGATATTCCGTCATTTCGCGTCGATAACATGCCGTACGGCGGCGTCAAGGACTCTGGCCTCGGGCGCGAGGGCGTGCGCTACGCGATCGAGGATATGACCGAACTGCGGCTGATGGTGATCCGCGAGACGTGGTGAATGGCGAGCGGCGGGCTGGCGGCTTGGCGGAAAAGGGTGCGATGCATCGCCGCATGGCACGCGGGAATTTCCGGTGCGCCATGTTGCAGAACGCCTGGCCCGCTGCCATAGGGATCTATGCCGAGGTGCTACAATACCGGCCTTTCGGCCCTTTGCGCCTGCCGCAAAGAGCGGGCAGAACGCCGGCAGCAAGCAAGCCGAAAGCAGGCAACAAGCAGCAAGCAAGCAAGCAGCAAGCCGTCCTGCGGCTTGCTGGATCGGCTGAATCGCCGATCGAGTCGTTTCACATTTCCGGTGCGCGCGCCCGTCAAGAGACGAGGACGGCGCCGGAACCATCTGGAATCGAGCGAGTCTGGCTGGGTTGAACCCGAGCGAGCGCGGCGATGCAGCCGGCGCCCCGTCCCCGGCAGATTGTCTCGTCGTCCACAGGCCATCCCGGGCCATCCGTTTGCCGGGAAGCCCTCGCGGGCGTGTGTTCCGCCCGTCGCAGGAGGGCGCCTGACGTGTTGTCCGGCGCCTTTGCATCGACCTGCAATGCCCAGCAGTGACCATTTGAGGCGCTCCCGCGCCTTGCGCGAATAGCGCCTTTATAGCGAAGCCACCATGTCCGACACAGCCGTCACGCCCAGCACTGCGAACTTTGACCAGTTTGGTCTGGCCCCCGAAATCCTCAGGGCGGTCAAGGAGCAGGGCTACACGACGCCCACGCCGATCCAGGCGGAGGCGATTCCCGTGGTGCTCACGGGCCGCGACGTGATGGGCGCCGCGCAAACCGGCACGGGCAAGACGGCTAGCTTCTCGCTGCCGATCCTGCAACGCCTCCTGCCGATGGCGAGCACGAGCGCTTCGCCCGCCCGCCATCCGGTGCGTGCGTTGATTCTCACGCCCACGCGCGAGCTGGCCGACCAGGTCGCCAACAACGTGCGCACCTACGCGCAGCACACGCCGCTGCGCAGCGCGGTGGTGTTCGGCGGCGTCGACATGAATCCGCAGTCCGACGAGCTGCGCCGCGGCGTGGAAATCCTGATCGCGACGCCTGGCCGCCTGCTCGACCACGTGCAGCAAAAGACCACGAACCTGGGTCAGGTGCAGATGCTCGTGCTCGACGAAGCCGACCGCATGCTCGACATGGGCTTCCTGCCCGACCTGCAGCGCATCCTGAACCTGCTGCCGAAGGAGCGCCAGACGCTGCTGTTCTCGGCCACGTTCTCGGGCGAGATCAAGAAGCTCGCCGCGACCTATCTGCGCTCGCCGCAGACCATCGAGGTGGCGCGCAGCAACTCCACCGCGACCAACGTCACCCAGGTGGTGTACGAAGTCGCCGAGGGCGACAAGACCGGCGCGGTCGTTCAGCTGATCCGCGACCGGGGCCTGAAGCAGGTGATCGTGTTCTGCAACAGCAAGATCGGTGCGAGCCGTCTCGCGCGCCAGATCGAAAAGCAGGGCATCGTCGCGTCCGCGATCCACGGCGACCGCACGCAGAGCGAGCGCATGCAGGCACTCGACGCGTTCAAGCGCGGCGAAATCGAAGCGCTCGTGGCGACCGACGTGGCCGCGCGCGGCCTCGACATTGCCGAACTGCCCGCTGTCATCAACTTCGACCTGCCGTTCAACGCCGAAGACTACGTGCACCGCATTGGCCGCACCGGCCGCGCGGGCGCCTCGGGTGACGCGCTTTCGCTGTGCAGCCCGAACGAGAAGAAGCAACTCGCCGATATCGAGAAGCTCATCAAGCGTCCGCTGACCGTGGAGCGCCTCGTGGTCGACGTGCCGGTGCCGCATCACGAGGGTGGCGGCCGCCGCCGCGAACGCGACGGCCATGAAGGCCGCGAAGGCCGCGGTGAACGCGGCGAGCGCGGCACGCACCGCCGCGCGGCGTCGTTCGAGCGCCCGCATCATCATCGTTCGCAGCCCGTCGACGATTTTTTCCTGAAGCCCTACGAGCCCTCGGCGAGCGCGCGCAGCAAGGCGGAAGACAAGCCCGCGAATGCCGCGCCGCAAAAGCAGCAATCGAAGCAGCCGCTCGCCGCGCTGCTGGGCGGCCTGGGGTCGTCGTGGCGCAACAAGCCGACGTCGTCTTAGTCGAGCTGAGTTCGAGGGCGAGAGATTCGCGCGGTGCAGAAAGACGGCATATCGCTTCGGGCGGCATGCCGTTTTTGTTTAAGCGGCCGGCAATTGCGCGAGCCGCCGCTTCCACGCATCGATCGCATCGAGCTGGAACGCTGCGAGCGTCGCGGGCGCGGTATCGTGCAATTCGAGTCCCAGGTGCCGCGCCGCGGCCATCAGCGCCTCCAGCGGCCGTGACGCATCGAGGGCTTGCGCCCCGGTCTGCTTCGAGAGCTTTTCGCCATCCGCGTTCGTGACGACCGGCACATGCAGATACGCGGGCGTCGGCACGCCAAGACACTGCTGGAGCCAGACTTGCCGCGCCGTCGAATCGAGCAGGTCCGCGCCGCGCACCACGTGCGTGATGCGCTGTTGCGCGTCGTCTACGACGACGGCAAGCTGGTAGGCCCACTGGCCGTCCGCGCGCAGCAGCACGAAATCGCCGACTTCGGTTGCGAGGTTCTGATGCTGCGGGCCTTGCCAGCGGTCGTCGAAGCGGATCAATGCGGGATTGGCGTGCGCGCCTGCGGGTTCGTCCGCCGTTGCTGCGTCAGGCACGCGCAGCCGCCACGCGCGGGCGGGCTTGCCGTGCAGGCCGTCGCGGCAGGTGCCAGGGTAGATCAGCGTGGTGTTGCGCTGATGCGCGCCCAGTTGCGAATCGGCGATTTCCTTGCGCGTGCAGCCGCACGGATAGACGTGGCCCGAGGCGATCAGCCGGTCGAGCGCCCCGCGGTAAAGACCGGTGCGGCGGCTCTGCCATTCGGGCGGCTCGTCGGCGTGAAAGCCGAAGGCCGCAAGCGTCGCGAGGATGTCTTCGGCTGCGCCCGGCACGGTGCGCGGGCCGTCGATGTCCTCCACGCGCACGAGCCAGGCGCCGCCATGCGCTCGCGCGTCGAGCCAGCTCGCGAGCGCAGAGACGAGCGAGCCAAAGTGCAGCGGGCCAGTGGGCGAGGGCGCGAAGCGCCCGCGATACCCTTGTGGCGTTGCGCTCACGCGCGCAGCTTAAGCGGCAGCCTGAGCGGCTGCATCCGGTGCGCCCGCGCGCTCCGGATGGCACGCCGGGCAGCTCTTGCCCACCACGTAGAGCGGCGAAGCCTGCTCCTGCGGCGTCACGACGGCTCGGCACGCGAAGCACTGCACGGTGTCCGTCGGCTCGAGCTGCGGATTGAGCGCGGTGCGCTGGTCGAACACGAAGCAGTCGCCGTTGTAGTGCGCGCCGCCCACTTCCTCGAAGTACTTGAGAATGCCGCCTTCGAGCTGATACACGTGCTCGATGCCCATTTCCTTCATGTGGATGGCGGCCTTTTCGCAGCGAATGCCGCCCGTGCAGAACGACACGACCGTCTTGCCTTCGAGATCGGTGCGGTTCGCCTCGATCACGCCGGGGAATTCGCTGAACTTGTCGATGCGGTAGTCGAGCGCCTTGTCGAACGTGCCGACATCGATTTCGAACGCGTTGCGCGTGTCGAGCATGACGACGGGGCGGCATTCGTCGTCGAAGCCGCGGTCGAGCCACTCCTTGAGCACGACAGGCGCCACGGAAGGCGCGCGGCCTTCCTCGGGGCGGATCGCGGGCTTCTTCATCGTGATGATCTCGCGCTTCAGGCGCACGAGCATACGGTTGAACGGCCGCGTTTGGGAGAAGCTTTCCTTGAACTGCAGCGTCGCGAACTTGCCCTCGAAGAGCGGATCGTGATTGATGAAGTCCATGAAGGCGCGCACGTCGCCTTCATCGCCGGCAACGAACAGGTTGATGCCTTCCGGCGCGAGCAGGATCGTGCCCCGCAGATCGAGCGATTGGCAGCGCTCGAGCACGAGCGGACGCCACTCGGCGGTCCTGTCGAGCGTGGCGAACTGGTAAGCGGAAAGATTGAGGATACGCATGGTGCAACTGGAAAAGCGCCATTAAAAAAGCGCGTGAAACTGGAGCCGGGCGCGCGTGCTTGCCTTTCAGATGCGGGTCCCCGAAAAACGGGAATTGGGGCAGGGCGCGCGGCGGGCGCAATCCGCTATTATCCCTCAATCGCGCCTCGCGCCGCCTGCGGCGTAGTCGACACGCCATGCGGCGCCGAGCGCCCGCGGCAAGGTCCAGGCCAGATTGGTTGGGCCGCCCCGGCCAACATCAATTGCCCATGCGAGCGTGCGCCGAAATTCGCGTGCCCCTAAAGGTACAATGACGGCCATGTCAGATCCCCGCTTCGTCCATCTCCGCGTCCACTCCGAATTCTCGATTGCCGACGGCATCGTGCGCCTCGACGACCTCGTCAAGGCGGCGGCCAAGGACGGCCAGGGCGCGCTCGCGCTTACCGACCTCGGCAACGCATTCGGCCTCGTCCGTTTCTACACCGAAGCCCGTGGCAAAGGGGTCAAACCCATCGCCGGCTGCGACGTCTGGATCGCGAATCCCGACGACCGCGACAAGCCGTCGCGCCTGCTGCTGCTGGTGAAGAACAAGCGCGGCTACCTGAATCTGTGCGAGCTGCTTTCCAAGGCGTGGCTCACGAATCAGTATCGCGGTCGCGCGGAAGTCGACGTTGCGTGGCTCGAACAAGGGCTCGCCGAGGGGCTGCTCGCGATCTCGGGTGCGCAACAGGGCGACGTGGGTCTCGCGCTCGCGGCGGGCAATGCGGAAAGCGCGAAGCGCCATGCGCAGCGCTGGGCGAAGCTGTTCCCGAACGCGTATTACATCGAACTGCAGCGCTGCGGCCAGCCCGGCGGCGAGCAGTATGTCGAGCAGGCGGTGGCGCTCGCGTCGCAACTGAAGCTGCCGGTGGTCGCCACGCACCCCATGCAGTTCATGACCGACGAGGAATACACCGCCCACGAAGCGCGCGTGTGCATCTCGGAGGGTGACATCCTCGCGAATCCGCGCCGCCAGAAGCGCTTCACGACCGATCAGCGTTTTCGCACGCAGGAAGAAATGGTCGCGCTTTTCGCGGACATTCCTTCGGCAATCGCGAATACCATCGAAATCGCGCGGCGCTGCAATCTGACGCTCGAACTCGGCAAGCCGAAGCTGCCGCTGTTCCCGACGCCGGACGGCCTATCGCTCGACGACTATCTCGTGCAGCTTTCGAGAGAGGGTCTCGAAAAGCGCCTCGTACAGCTGTATCCAGACGAAGCCGAACGCGAGCAGGAGCGCGCACGCTACAACGAGCGGCTCGAATTCGAGTGCGGGACCATCATCAAGATGGGCTTCCCGGGCTACTTCCTGATCGTGGCTGACTTCATCAACTGGGCGAAGAACAACGGCGTGCCGGTGGGGCCGGGCCGGGGGTCGGGCGCGGGCTCGCTCGTCGCGTACGCGCTCGGTATTACCGACCTCGATCCGCTGCGCTACAACCTGCTGTTCGAGCGCTTCCTGAATCCGGAACGTGTGTCGATGCCCGACTTCGACATCGACTTCTGCCAGCACGGGCGCGATCGCGTTATTCAGTACGTGAAGGAGAAGTACGGCGCGGATGCCGTCTCACAGATCGCCACCTTCGGCACTATGGCCGCGAAGGCCGCGGTGCGCGACATTGGCCGCGTGCTCGATCTCGGCTACAACTTCACAGACGGCGTGGCCAAGCTGATTCCGTTCAAGCCGGGCAAGCACGTCACCATCGCCGACGCGATGAAGGAAGAGCCGCTCCTGCAGGAGCGCTACGACAACGAAGACGAAGTGCATCAGCTGCTCGACCTCGCGCAGCTCGTGGAAGGTCTCACGCGTAACGTGGGCATGCACGCGGGCGGCGTGCTGATCGCGCCGGGCAAGCTCACCGACTTCTGCCCGCTCTACACGCAGGGCGACGAAAGCGGCGTCGTGAGCCAGTACGACAAGGACGACGTGGAAGCCGTCGGCCTCGTGAAGTTCGACTTTCTGGGTCTGACCACGCTCACGATTCTCGACTGGGCCGAGCGCTATATCCGCATGCTCGATCCGTCGAAGAAGGACTGGTCGCTCGCCCAGGTGCCGCTCGACGACGCGCCGTCGTTCCAGATCCTCAAGAAGGCGAATACAGTCGCCGTGTTCCAGCTGGAAAGCCGCGGCATGCAGGGCATGCTCAAGGACGCGCAGCCCGACCGCTTCGAGGACATCATCGCGCTCGTGGCCTTGTATCGTCCGGGCCCGATGGACCTGATCCCGAGCTTCTGCGCGCGCAAGCACGGCCGCGAAGTGGTGGAGTATCCCGACCCGCGTGTCGAACCTGTTCTGAAAGAGACCTACGGCATCATGGTCTATCAGGAGCAGGTGATGCAGATGGCGCAGATCATCGGCGGCTACTCGCTCGGCGGCGCGGACTTGCTGCGTCGCGCGATGGGCAAGAAAAAGCCCGAGGAAATGGCCAAGCACCGCGAGATTTTTGCGGAAGGCGCGGCGAAGAATGGCCTCACGCGCGAGAAGGCCGACGAGACCTTCGACTTGATGGAGAAGTTCGCGGGCTACGGCTTCAACAAGTCGCACGCGGCCGCTTACGCGCTCCTCGCTTATCACACGGCGTGGCTCAAGGCGCACCATCCAGCCGAATTCATGGCGGCGAACATGTCGCTCGCCATGGACGACACCGACAAGGTGAAGATCCTCTTCGAGGACTGCCTGACCAACAAGATGGTCGTGCTGCCGCCGGACGTGAACGCCTCGGCGTACCGCTTCGAGCCGGTGGCCGACGCCAGCGTGGCCGAAGGCAAGCGCTCGCGCACGATCCGCTACGGTCTTGGCGCGATCAAGGGCAGCGGCCAGAACGCCATCGAAGAAATCTTGCGCGCGCGTGAAGAGGGCGGTCCGTTCAAGGATCTGTTCGACTTCTGCGAGCGCATCGACCGTCGTCTCGTCAATCGCCGCACCATCGAAGCGATGATCCGCGCTGGCGCGTTCGACACGATTCACGCGAACCGCGCGCAGTTGCTCGCATCCGTGCCGATGGCGATGGAAGCCGCCGACCAGGCGAGCGCCAACGCCATGCAGGCCGGCCTCTTCGACATGGGCGATGCACCGCTCGCCGCGCACGAACTGGTGGACGAGCCGGCATGGGGCGAGAAGCGCAAGCTCCAGGAAGAGAAAGCGGCGCTGGGTTTCTACCTCTCGGGCCACCTGTTCGACGCCTACAAGGACGAAGTGCGCCGCTTCGTGCGCCAGAAGATCGGCGAGCTGAAGGAAGGTCGCGACAAGCTGATCGCGGGCGTGATCGCCTCGTTGCGCACGCAAATGACCCAGCGCGGCAAGATGTTGATCGCGCTGCTCGACGACGGCACCGGCCAGTGCGAGGTGACGGTGTTCAACGAGCAGTTCGAAGCGCACAAGGCGCTCTTCAAGGAAGACGAGCTGCTCGTCGTGCAGGGCGGGGCGCGCAATGACGCGTTCACGGGCGGTATTCGCTTCACCGTGGATACCGTGATGGATCTGGAGCGCGCGCGCAGCCGCTACGCGCAAGCCGTGAAGCTGCAGATGAACGGCAATGCCAATGCCGGCGCGCTGCGCACGGTGCTCGAAGCGTATCGCGCGAAGCCCGACGACTCGCTGCCGGCGCCTGCCACGGAAACGCGCGGCCGCGGCGGCTTCGGACGCGATCGCGGCGAGCGCGCGCAGGCGGTCATTCCGAACGGGCTCGCGGTGCAGATCGTTTATCGCAACGATCGGGCGGAAGGCGAAGTGCGTCTGGGCGACGCCTGGCGCGTCAAGCCCACCGACGATCTGCTCGCCGCGCTGCGTGGCGAGTTCGCGGGCAGCGAAATCGAGATTGTTTACTGATCCGGGTTCGCGCTGTTCTTGCCCTGACCGGCGAGCAGCGCGAGCTTCAGGAAACGGTAGTACACGGTTTCCGCGTTGAATACCGCGATCTGGAAACCTGCTCGCCCGTCGAGAAACCCGGCGCGCAGCACGTAGGTGCGCAAGAACGCCCAGGCGCCGCGTGCCACAGCCTTGCGGAAGCTGCCGCTTTTGCCACTTGCCGCGCGCTGGCGAGCTCCCGCGCCCGAATAGGCGTCGAGCTTGCGCAATACGGCGTCGAAATCCTCGTATGAGTAGTGGAGCAGCTTGCCGGTGAGGCGCTGCGCGCTCGCGTCGCTTGCGTTGAACACGAGCCGCTCGTGCACGAGATCGTCGGAAAAACGCGCTTTGCCGCGCTTGAAGAGGCGCGGAATCCAGTCGGGGTACCAGCCGCTATGGTGAATCCACGCGCCGCAGAAGCTGGACAGGCGGTCTACAGCGTAGACTTCGGCTCGCGGTGCAGCGATGGCGGCGCGGATCGACGCGGCCAGTTCCGGCGAGACGACTTCGTCGGCGTCGATCGAGAACACCCAGTCGGTGCCGAGCGCCTCGAGCGCGCGATTTTTCTGCGGCCCGAAGCCGGGCCAGTCTGGCGTTTGCAGCACGCGCGCGCCGTGGGCGCGGGCGATGTCTAGCGTGGCGTCGGTGCTGCCGCTGTCGAGCACCACGATGTCGTCGGCGAACGCCACCGAATCGAGGCACTGCGCGAGCCGCAATGCGGCGTTTTTCGTGATGATGGCGATGCCGAGCGTGGTGTTTTTCATGCGGCCTGGATGGGAGGGGAAGCGGGCGCAGCCGCGCGAGCGGCAAGTATACAGATAGAGCGCATACATGGCGTACGCCCCCTGTCGCCCCGGAGCCCGGCGGCCCGGTGCGCCGACCATATACAATGCGATACCCCACCGTCAGGCGGCGCACCGCCTGTTCGAGTCCGCATTTCCAGTTTGTTGTAGCGGCAACGCGTTATTCCAGAGGATGCCTTGAGCGAGAAGTCCCTCCAGTCCACACTTAGCAAGCAGATCGGCGGCTCCGGCACGGCTTCGAGCCCGATGTCGGTCCTGCGGCGGCTCTGGCCGTATCTGAAACCGCTTCTGGGGGTGGCGATTGCCGCCATCCTCACACTGGCCATCGTCGCGGCGACCGAGGCCGGCATTCCGGCGCTTCTCAAGCCGCTCCTCGATCATGGCTTCGGCACTAAAGGCAGCCCGAGCGCCAAATGGATCGTCCCGGTGGCCGTGATCGGTCTCGCGCTCGTGCGCGGGCTCGCGCAGTACGCGTCGGGCTACCTGCTCCAATACGTGTCTAACCGCATTCTGCTGGAACTGCGGCTCAAGATGTTCGAGCGCATGATCCACGCGAGCGTCGGCTTCTTCCAGCGCGAGACGGCCAGCACGGTCATCAACGCGATCGTCTTCGAGGTCAACCAGATCCTGAACGTGCTGATGGGCGTGCTCGTCACCGCCGTGCGCGACTCGCTCACCGTGATCTTCCTGCTGGGCTACCTGTTCATTCTGAACTGGCGGCTCACGCTGATCGTCGCCGTGCTGCTGCCCGGCATCGGCTGGCTCGTCAGCAAGATCAACCGCCGGCTGCGGCGCCTGAACCGCGAGCATCAGATTCTCACGAACGATCTGTCGTATATCGTCGAAGAGACCGTGGGCGGCTACAAGGTCGTCAAGGTCCACAACGGCGAGAAGTACGAGATCGACCGCTTCGGCGCGCTCAGCAAGCGCCTGCGTGGATACCAGATGCGCATGACGATCTCGGGCGGTCTCGCTCAGCCGCTGACGCAGTTCCTGGCTTCCATCGCGCTCGCCATCGTCATCACGATCGCCGTCGTTCAGGCCTCGCACGACCAGACCACAGTCGGCGGCTTCGTCGCGTTCGTCACGTCGATGCTGCTGGTCATCTCGCCGCTCAAGCACCTGATCGACGTGAACCAGCCGCTGCAGCGCGGCGTGACGGCGGCGGAACTCATTTTCGGCCTGATCGACGAGCCGGCCGAGCCTGCGGGCGGCGGCGTGCCGCTCGAGCGCGCACGCGGCGAGATCGAGTTTCGCGGTGTGTCGTTCGGCTATGGCGAGAATGCGCGCAATATACTGGACAGCGTGACGCTGCGCGTGGCGCCTGGCGAGATGGTGGCGCTGGCGGGCCCCTCGGGCAGCGGCAAGACCACGCTCGTGAACCTGCTGCCGCGCTTTTTCGATCCCACGGGCGGCCAGTTGCTGTTGGACGGCGTGCCGCTCACCGATTACGACATCCACGCGCTGCGCAGTCAGATCGCGATGGTGAGCCAGGACGTGGTGCTGTTCAACGACACGGTCGCGAACAATGTGGCGTATGGCGAGACCGCCAACCGCGTGCGCGTGGAAAACGCGCTGCGCGCCGCGAACCTGTGGGACACGATCGCGGCGCTGCCCGAAGGCATGGACACGCTGGTGGGCGACAACGGCATGAAGCTCTCGGGCGGCCAGCGTCAGCGCCTCGCCATCGCGCGCGCGATCTATAAGGACGCGCCGATCCTTATTCTCGACGAAGCCACTTCGGCGCTCGATTCGGAATCCGAACGTCATGTGCAAGCCGCGCTGGAAACGTTGATGAAGGGCCGCACGACGCTCGTCATTGCCCACCGCCTTTCGACCATTGAGCGCGCCGACCGCATTCTCGTGATGGAGGCAGGTCGCATCGTCGAGCGTGGTACGCACCGCGAACTGCTCGAGCAGCAGGGGCTTTATGCGCATCTGCACCGCATCCAGTATCAGCAAGGCGCGGCATAAGTTGCGCTTTGCGCGCTGCATGAAAAAAGGCGAGCCTCGCGCTCGCCTTTTTTGTTTCTGCCGATAGAACGTCGCGGTTGCGTTAGCGCGGTTGCGCCGTTTTATTCACCCGCCGGCTATACAGCAGAATGCCGCTCAGCAGGACGAACAAACTGCCTTCGGTGAAATTCAGCAGCAGCGAGTTCGCGAGGCAGCCCACGAAGAAGGCCAGCAGATAGCCGTAAATCACATTGCGCGCGAGCGGATCTACATGGCGGCACTCGCGGTAGAGCGCGACGAGCAGCCACATGAAGAGCGCAATGCCGATCACGCCAAGCTGCACACCCATCAGCAGGAATTCGTTGTGGGGGTTGCCGGCCATTACTGCGCGGCCGCCGGTCTGGTTCTTCGCAAAACGCTCGAACTCGGGCAGCACGCTTCCCACGCCATAGCCTGCAATGGGACGGTGCGCGAAGAGATCCACGCTGCGACGGTAGAACTCGAGACGCACGCCCGCCGAAGTGACCTGGTTGCTGTTTTCGAAACTCGTGATTTCCTGGCTCGTGTCGGCGAGGCGCGAGTCCTTCGCCGTGAACGCGTAGTACGCGATTCCCATGCAGGCGACGACGCATGCGAGCGTCGCAACGAGGCGAATGCGTCCGGCGCGCGCGCTGCGCAAATGCACGAGCTGCCACACCACGAACACGGCGATATAGACCAGCGCAACGACCTGACCGGTGCGGCCCTGGAGCACGAACAGGACGTTCACGAGCGCGAGCAGCGCGTTCGCGTAGAGGAGCGCGCGCCACACGGGCTTCGTCTTCGACTGGCCGAGCGCGATCGAGAGCCACATGAGGAACGCCATCATGAGGCCGCCCGAAATGTGGTCCTTGAAGACCCAGGGCTTACTCATCGGGCCCTGCGTGTCGTGCATCGGACCGACGGCGGTCCAGCCGAACGCATTCGTGTAGGTGAGGAACATCGTGAGCGTGAGCGCGGCGAAAAGCGCCCAGATCGCGGCGCTTCCCCACTTCGCGCTGTCTTCACCGCGTAGCACGAGCAAGAGGAGGGGGAACATCAGCAGCTTGCGATACTTCAGCAGGAAGTTGATCGCCTCGTTCATGCTCGCCTTCGTATACAGCAGGCTTAGTCCGAGCAGGGCAAAGAGCACGATGGCAGCGACGCTCGTGGGCGACGTTCGGATCTTGCGCAAGCCGCGCCAGGCCTCGGGCGAGCACGCGGCGAACAACAGCACGAGCCCGCTCCCGAGATTCACGCCCGCCGTGGAGAGCGGCACGGCCGCGAGCGAGAGCACCGCCGCAAACCGCGCGAGCAGCAAAGGCCAGGATTGCGCCTGCATGGGCTGGCTTCGATCGGAGAGCGTCGTTTGCATGAGTGTGGGTTCCTTTACGCTGCCTCTGAGGACATCGCGTGGCGAAGGTAAAACTGGGCGCGGCGAGCGAGCGCGCTGCGCGAATAGAGCGCTTCGACCGTGCGCCGTGCATTTTTACCGATCGCCGCGCGCAAGGCAGGTTGATCGAGCAGTGCGCGCATGATCTCGCGCGCTTCGTCGCTCGTGTCGAAGAGGAACCCGTTTTCGCCGTGGCGGATGCTGTTCGCGTAGCCGCCACGGCGATGGCAGACAACGGGCAAGCCGCACGCCATCGCTTCAAATACGACGCGGCCGAAGGTTTCGACGTGGCTGCCCGTGCGGTAGTAGAACACATCGAGGGAGCGCAGGAAATCGACGGCCGGCGCCGCGCCTTCGGGCGCGAGTTCGAGTTGCGCGCCGCGCTCGAGCAGGTCGGCAAGACAGGTCGCGCCTTGCAGTTTCACGTGCGCGCCGCTGGCGGCCCATTCGCGGTAAAGCGAGAGGTCTTCGGCGTCGTGCTTCTCGAGCGTGTCGCGGCTCAGTCGCCCGATGACCGGCCGGCGGCGCGCTGTGCTATGCGCGGCGGGCGTGAAGCGCGCGATATCGATCGGTGAGGGATGAATCACGCCCGGCGTGTCGAGCAGCGTTCTCTGGAATTCGGAGATGAAGACGTATTCCGTTCGCGGCCAGCGCAGCAGCCGCGGATGTTGCGAGGTCAACGAAAGAATCTTCGGATGAAACGTGTTGAACACGTAGATGAGGCGCTCGGGCGCGGGCACGGCGAACGGCCAGAGCTTGTTGCGCCAGTGCGCGCCGACGAACACATAGGTGCCGCCTTCGGGGCGGATGCCGCGGCACGCCGAGCCAAAACCGATCCGCTCGAGGCTATGACGCTCCCGCAACGACGCCGGACTGCGCGAAGACGTCGCCCACAGCCGTACGTCGCCATGCGCGCGCAATTGCTCGGCGAGCGCGAGCGCTTCGAGTTCACTGCCGCCGTTCGGATTCAGAAAACCGTTGAAAAGATGAATTACCCGATTCGCCATGTTCAATAACTATTCGTTGGCCCCGAAAGCGGAATTGCGGTGGGGCCTGTGTTGCGCGCGCGTCTATGAGGATGACGGTGGCGACTTCGCAAGCTGCTGCAGATATACCCGCTCGGTCTGATCAATGAACTCCGAAAGCGAAAACTCGCGCTCGGCCTTCACGCGTGCGCGCCGGCCCATTGCGCCGAGCGCGTCGCGCTCCGCCAGGATCTGCGTAAGTGTTTTCGCGAGGGCAGGCGGGTCGTGCGGCGGGACGATCCAGCCGTCCGATCCGTCGGCGACGTTCTCGGGCAAGCCCGCGTAGCGCGCGACGATCACGGGCTTGCCCATGGCCATCATCTCGCGGCACGCGAACGAGACTGTTTCGACCGCATACGAGACCACGAAGCCGATGTCGAACGCGCGGATAATCGACTTCACGTCCTCGACGAAACCCGCCACGCGCACCTGCTCGCGCATGCCGAGCGCGTCGATCTCGCGCCATTGCGCTTCGTTCGGCTCGACGCCGGCGACCACGACCACGAATTGCTCGCGCTGTGCGGCGGGCAGGGCGGCGACCGCGGCAATCACGTCCATCGTGCCCTTGTACCAATCGAAGCCCGTGACGGTTCCCAAGACGAGCTTGCCGGCCTGAGCTTCGCCGAGCAGCAACGCGCGCGCCTGGGCGACGTCGGCCTGGGTAGCGGGCTCGAACGCGTCGATGTCGACCCCGTTCTTGACCACCGTCACTGGCTTACTCCCATAGACCGAGGCGCTGACGAAATTGGCGGTCGAATCCGACACGGCGATGACTACGTCGGTTGCACGCGTGGCGCGCACGCGCGTGAGAAAGTCGGCCTTGATCGCGATCGAATTGTGCTTGGTCCACACCACGCGCGGACGCGGCCCTAGCATGCCCATCATGCTGAACATCACGAGCCGGTGATCGGGCGAGCCGTTCACGTGCACGATATCGAAGCGTTCCCGTTCGAGCAGTGCGCGCAGCGCCCGCCACGCCGGCACCATGCGGCGTACGTCCTTGAGCTTGGCCGGAAATTCAAGCGGCAGCGCCGTGACATTGGGGATCGCGCGCGCATGCGCATACAGGCGGCTCGTCGCAGGCGCTGCGACGAACATCTGATGCCGGCCGGCAAGGCCCCGTGCGATCACCCCGATGTAGGTGTCGTGGCCGCCGCCGCGGCCGTAGTGAAAATTGGTCAGCAGGATTTTCAAACAGGAAGCTCCTACCCGGAATATTTGCCTTTGAAAGGCTGTAGTGGGGCCAGATTGGCGCGATTTTGGTCCGGGCGATCTCTACGGCGACAGATTTTAACGCATGGGCCCGGTGCGACCACGATTGCTCAGGGTTCGCCCAGTCAGGCTTTCGCAGCCTTGCGATCACGCTTGACAGCAGGGCGCTGACGTATAATCGCGGGTCCCGCGAGCTCGTTGCTCGCGCCCGGCCAAGCGTGCTGCCGCAGTCGCGCCTGGTCCGTCAGTTTTCGGTATCATGGACCGCATTCTTATAGTCAAAGTCACGTCCTTGGGCGATATCGTCCATGGTCAACCTATTGTCGCGGACCTGCACCGAGCCTTCCCGGGCGTGAAGGTGGACTGGGCGGCCGACGGCGCATTCACCGACATCCTGAGCTGGAATCCCGGCATCGACCGCGTGCTCGGCGCGCCGCTGCGCCGCTTCAAGCGCGCGCGCAGCATGGCCGACCTGAAAGCCATCGCCGCTTCGATCGGCGAGTTGCGCGCTGAAAAGTACGACGCGATCCTCGACCTGCACGGCGTGTACAAAAGCGCGATCATCGCGTTTCTCGCGCGCGGGCGGCTGCGCTTTGGCTACCGGCGCGAAAGCCTCGGCGAGACGGGCGCGGCATTCGCCTACAACCGGCGCTACCCGTCGCGCGAAGATCTGCTTGCCTGGGAGGGCCTGCGCAAGACCGTGGGTGATACCTTCGGCTACACGATCGATAGCGCGCCGGATTTCGGGCTCGTCGTCCCCAAGTCCGTCACGCCGCTGGCCGGCGCCGTGCACGCGCCTTACGCCCTGCTCTTTCACGCGACGTCCAGCGACGAGAAAAAGTGGCCCGTGACGCACTGGCACCGTGTGGGCGCGCATCTGCGCGAATTGGGCCTGACCGCGCTGCTGCCGTGGGGCTCAGAGGCCGAACGCCGCGAAGGCGAGGCGATTGCCGCAGGTGTCCCCGGCGCGGTCGTGCTGCCGAAGCTCAGCGTGACCGAGGTGGCCCAGCATATCGACGCCGCAGCGCTCGTGGTCGGCACCGACACGGGTTTCGTGCACCTGGCTAGCGCCGTGGGCCGCCCCACGGTCATGATCTTCACCGCGACGTCGGCGCGCCACTTCGGCATCAACGTGCCCGGCCGCTCGATGTCGCTCGGCGACGCGGGGCGTCCCGCCGAGATCAGCGAAGTTTGCTCGGCCATCTCCGCCGTGCTGCCGGCTATGTGCCGCGCCACGCCGCCCATACCGGCTGCGCGCTGATACTGGCGTCCCGCTCGCGATTTTGCAGCGGGACGCATCCGCGGTCTCCCGACATTACGCGCCAGATCATCCGGCGTCCCGTGGACGCGCCCTTGACCTCCGCATCGCCCGTTCAGGCCTGTCTGACGGGGCACGCGCGGATTCTCCCGTCCGCTGGAAGACTCCTTTCGGTGTTCAAGGGTTAACCCTGATCTCCATCAAGCCTAGACTGCGTACATCGGTCGCATGCCCACACAGTCGCACGTCGACCGCCTATCCAACTGGAGGTCGTTTCCATGAAGTCCCTGATTCAAGCCGTTGCCGTCGCCACCGTTCTTGCCGCTGCCGCTCTGCCCACCGCTTCGTTTGCGCAGTCACACTCGACCATCACCCGCGCCCAGGTGCGCGCCGAACTTGTGCAGCTCCAGCAGGTCGGCTACCGCGTCGGTGATGGCGACAACGCCCACTATCCCGAAGCAATCCAGGCCGCCCAGGCGAAGGTCGCCGCGTTGAATGGCGCAAACAGCAGCTACGGCGGCGTGGCGAACGCCTCGCAATCGGGCGGCCGCGGCACGGTTTCGCCCGAAGACTGGAACGCGATGTACTCGCGCTAAGCCATCGCGGCGCGCGCGCCTTTCGTGAAATCCGCGAAGAGGGAAGGGGATGCGTCAGACGGTGCGAGGCGCTTCGGCTTCGGTGCTCGCAGGTTCTGCGGCGTACGACGTTTCCTCCAGTTGCGCGAGCAGCGTGCGGGCTTGCGCGAGGGTGTCGCCCGTCATGGGCCGGAAGGCGAAGTGCAGCGATTTTTCGAGCTTCGCGAAGTTGCGCCGCGTGCTGCGTGTGTAGGCGGGATCGTAGTGCTGCGCGACGAGCGCCTCGTAAAGCTCCGCCCTGCGATCTTCGTCGAGCAGCTTGCACCACGATTCGATACGCTCGCGCCCGTGCAGCGGCGTGAGCTTGTTCAGTTGCTCGCGGAAATAGGTACGTTCATCGAACAAATGCCCGTACTCCTCGAGCAGCAAGTCGATACGTTCTTTGCGCGCGACGTCGAGTACGACACAAGGCGCGGCATGCAGACGTTCGACGAGCGCGGGCGGCAGCGTGATGACGCCGATGCGCCGGCTTTCGGCCTCGACAAACACGGGGCGCGTGGCGTCGAAGCCGCGCAGCGTCTGCACGAGCGCCGTATCGAACGACTTTTGTGACGGCTGCACCCGCTCGGGCAGCGCGCCCAGCAACGAACCGCGATGCGCGGCGAGCGCTTCGAGGTCGAGCATCTGCGCGTTCGCTTGTCCCAGCGCCTTCAAGAGGCGCGTCTTGCCGCTGCCGGTCGGCCCTGCCACCACGATATAGCGAAATCCTTCGGGCAGCGTGCCAAGCGCCTCCACGATCGTATGCCGGTACGCCTTGTATCCGCCGTCCAGTTGGCGCGCGCGCCAGCCGATCATGTTGAACCAGGCCGTCATCGAGCCGGAGCGCTTGCCGCCGCGCCAGCAGTAGATGAGCGGGCGCCAGTTGCGCGGACGGTCGGCAAACAGCGTGTCGAGATGCGTGGCGATATTGCGCGCCACCATGGCCGCGCCAACCCGCGTTGCCTCGAAGGGCGAATCCTTGTACATCGTCCCCACGATCACGCGCTCCTCGTTGCTGAGCACGGGCGCGTTGATCGCGCCGGGAACGTGGTCCTCGGCAAATTCGAGCGGCGTTCTTACGTCGACGATCTCGTCGAATTCGCCGATCTGTTCAATTGTGACGCGCTGGTGATTCAACTGCGGTGCTCCGGTGATGCCTGCCACGGCGTCGCGCTACATCAGCACGATGTCGTATTGTTCCTGACTCAAATTCGACTCCACCTGCAACGAAACCGGCTTGCCGATGAAGTCGATCAACATGGCGAGATGCTGCGACTCTTCCTCGAGAAAGAGGTCGATGACCTGCTGTGAAGCGACCACGCGAAACTCGCGCGGATTGAATTGGCGCGACTCGCGCAGAATTTCACGCAGCACGTCGTAGCAAACGGTGCGCGCGGTCTTCACCTGGCCTTTGCCGAGGCAAGTCGGGCACGGCTCGCACAGCACGTGCGCAAGCGATTCGCGCGTGCGCTTGCGCGTCATCTCCACGAGCCCCAACTGCGAGAAACCATTCACGGTCACGCGCGTGCGGTCGCGCGAAAGCGCCTTCTTCAGCTCGCCGAGCACCTGGTCGCGATGCTCGACGTTCTCCATGTCGATGAAGTCGATGATGATCACGCCGCCCAGATTGCGCAGACGCAATTGCCGCGCGATCGTATGCGCCGCTTCGAGATTGGTCTTGAAGATCGTGTCGTCGAAGTTGCGCGCGCCGACGTAGCCGCCCGTGTTCACGTCGATGGTCGTCATCGCCTCGGTCTGGTCGATCACGAGGTAGCCGCCCGACTTGAGATCCACGCGGCGCGAGAGTGCGCGCTGGATTTCGGCCTCGATGTTGTAGAGGTCAAAGAGCGGCCGCTCGCCCGAGTAGTGATGCAGCTTCGGCAGCACGGCGGGCGTGAATTCGGTGGCGAACTCCGTGAGCTTCTGGAACGTTTCGCGCGAATCGACCTGAATGCGCGAGGTCTCGTCGTTCACGAAGTCGCGCAGCACGCGCTGCGAGAGATTCAGGTCTTGATACAGCAGGCTCGTGGCGGGCACGCGCTGCGCCTGGGCGAGTATCGTCGCCCACGTCTTGCGCAGATACGTGACGTCCGCCGCAAGCTCTTCGCTTGTGGCGTCTTCAGCGATCGTGCGCACGATATAGCCGCCTTTTTCGTCGGCGGGCAGCACGGCCGTGAGGCGGGCGCGCACCGCTTCGCGCTCGGCCTCGCTCTCGATCTTCTGCGAGATGCCGATGTGCGGTTCCTGCGGCAAATAGACCAGCGTGCGGCCCGCTATGCTCACCTGCGTCGAAAGCCGTGCGCCCTTCGTGCCGATCGGATCCTTCACGACCTGCACCATGAGCGTTTGCCCTTCGAACACGGTCTTTTCGATGGGCTGATGATGCACGCTCGCATGCGCTTCGCCGGCAATGCGCGGATGCCAGATATCGGCCACATGCAGGAACGCGGCGCGTTCGAGACCGATGTCGATGAACGCGGACTGCATGCCCGGCAGCACGCGCACGACCTTGCCGAGATAGACGTTGCCGACGCGCCCGCGCGACAGCGTGCGCTCGACGTGAAGCTCCTGTACTGCGCCTTGCTGGACCAATGCGACGCGCGTCTCCTGGGGCGTGACGTTGATCAGGATTTCTTCGTTCATGATTTGTTCTAGAAGTCGATGCCCGCGGCGCGCAGGAGAGCGGCCGTTTCGAATAGTGGCAAACCCATGATACCCGAATAGGACCCGTCGATTCGCTCGACGAATTCCGCCGCGCGGCCCTGTATGCCGTATGCGCCGGCCTTGCCGAACGGCTCGCCGCTCGCCACGTAGCGCGCGATCGCGGCGGGCAGCGCGGGGGCGAAGCGCACGTGCGAACGCGAGACCGCGACGGGCAGGCACACCCCTTCGGCGTTGACCACGGCCACCGCCGTGAGCACTTCGTGCTCGCGCCCGGCGAGGCGCTCGAGCATCGCATAGGCAACGGCCGCGTCGTGCGGCTTGCCGAGAATATGGCCGTCGATGGAGACCGTGGTGTCGGCGGTCAGAATCGGCGCGTGCTTGTGCGAGCCAGCGACGAGGCGCGCGCGGGCGGCGTCGGCCTTTGCAGCGCACACGCGCTCGACATAGACGGCGGCTTGCTCGCCGGGCAGCGCGACTTCGAGCGCTTCGGCGTCTTCGTCGGGGCGCGGCAGCAGCAGCTCGAAGCGCACGCCGAGCTGCTGCAGCAGCTCCTGGCGGCGCGGGCTCTGCGAGGCGAGATAGACGAACGGATAGGGCGCGTTGGTGGGCATCGGAGCGTCTTTGTCGTTACGGACTTCGGGTTGACGTGCGCGCCTGCCATTTCGGGCGCAAGCGGGGCTCGAGCGGGGCGCAAGCTGCGCGCAGGCGCACGACGAAAAGCGGCGCTCTCGCGCTTATACCTGCATCACACGCGATGATAGGGGTGATTCTGCGTGATGGTCCACGCGCGGTAAAGCTGCTCGGCCAGCAGCACGCGCACCATCGCATGCGGCAGCGTGAGGGAGGACAGGCGCAGGAGCGTGTCGGCGCGCGCCTTGAGTTCGGGGTCGAGGCCGTCCGCGCCGCCAATCAGGAACGCCACGTCGCGGCCGTCTTGCTGCCACAGCGGCAGCGCACGGGCGAGCTGCATCGTGGTCCAGTCCTTGCCGCGTTCGTCGAGCGCGACGATGCGCGCGTTCTTCGGCAGCGCGGCTTCGATGCGCGTGCGCTCGGCCGCCATGACGCTCTCGGCTGCGCGGCCCGACGAACGCTGCTCGGGCTTCACCTCGCGCAGCTCGATGCGCAGCTCCGGCGGCATGCGCTTCGTATATTCCTCGAAGCCCTCAGCGATCCAGTCCGGCATCTTGTGGCCGACGGCGACGATATGCAGTTTCATCGTGCAGGTCGATGGTCGTTTGCGAGCGCGCTGCCGCTTACTTCGCGGTTTTACGCGCAGCGCTCTTGCGCGCGGGCTTCTTGACGGCCGGCGCGACTTCTTCGTCTTCGTCTTCGTCGTCCATCGGCTCGCTCGGGCGCGCGCCCACGAAGCCCGTGTTGGTCGCGAGCTTCACGCGGACCGGCTTGTCGCCCCAGATTTCCTCAAGGTTGTAGTACTGGCGCAGCGCGGGCTGGAGGATGTGGACGACCGCGTCGCCGCAATCCACGAGCACCCATTCGCCGATGTCCTCGCCTTCCGTGCTGACGATGTCGCCGCCGGCTTCCTTGACCTTCTCGCGCACGCTGTTGGCGAGCGCCTTGGTCTGGCGGTTCGAGGTGCCGCTCGCGACGACCACGCGGTCGAACAGCTCGGTCAGATGGCTCGTGTTGAAGACGCGGATGTCTTGTGCCTTGACGTCTTCGAGACCGTCGACGATGGCGCGTTGAAGTTTGCGGATGTCCATAGTTACCCGTGATGCAGATAGAGATGATGTTGAAGGATATAGTCCCACACGGCCGCAGGAAGCTTGTCGGCGGCGGTGCCGCGACGTTGCCCGCTTGCCACGCAGGCCGGCAGGTCGCGCCGGATTTCGGTCGCCGAAACGTCGAGCGAGAGCGTTTCGTCGACCAGCAGGCGGCCGTGCGGCGTCGTCGCAAGCGCGGCGGCGCTTGCGCGGCGGGCGGCGGCTTCGTGCGCGACTTCGGGCGGCAGCGCCGTGAAGTCGAAGCCGGGGCGGCTCGCCACGCCCAGATGCGCGAGCGCGAAAAGCTCGCGCCATTCGTGCCACGAATCGAGGTGCAGCAGTTGATCGGCGCCCATTAACAGCGTGAGCGCCGCTTTCTCGTTGCTCGCGTTGCCGTCGACGTCGCGCCTCTCGCGCCAGCGGCGCAGCGTTTCTACCGTGTAGGTCGGGCCGTTGTGCTCGATTTCGTCGGCGTCCACTGTCACCGTCACGCCCGGCAGCGCGAGCGCGGCAGCGGCGGCGCGCGTCATGGCGAGCCGATGCTGCGCCGCGGTCACGCCCGGCTTCTGCCACGGTTGCCCAGCGGGCAGCAGGATCAGCTCGTTCAGGCCCAGCACGCGCGCAAAATGGCGTGCGAGCGCGAGGTGGCCCTCGTGGATCGGATCGAACGTGCCGCCGAGCAGCCCGACGCGCCGTTCGAGCGCGTTGGGCGGGACGATGAAAGCTTGCGTCACGGCGTCAGACCCAGTCGCGCACGGGCAGGAAGTCGCTGTAGAGGCGCGCTTCCGGCGTGCCCGGCTGCGGCTGCCAGTCGTAGCGCCAGGTGGCGCCCGGCGGCATCGACATGAGGATCGATTCCGTACGGCCGCCGCTTTGCAGGCCGAAATGCGTGCCGCGGTCCCAGACCAGATTGAATTCGACGTAGCGGCCGCGCCGGTACGCCTGGAATTCGCGTTCGGCTTCGCCGTAGGGCGTTGCGCGGCGCTTTTCGATGATCGGCAGATACGCCTTCAGGAAACCGTCGCCCACGCTCCTGAGCATGGCGAACGCCTCGTCGAAGCCGCCAGTGGCGTAATCGTCGAAGAAAATGCCGCCCACGCCGCGCGCTTCGTTGCGGTGCTTCAGGAAAAAGTAGTCGTCGCACCAGCGCTTGAAGCGCGGGTACAGGTCCTCGCCATAGGGCGCGAGCGCGTCGCGGCACACGCCGTGGAAGTGCTGTGCGTCTTCCTCGAAGCCATAAAAAGGCGTGAGGTCCATGCCGCCGCCGAACCAGAACACCGGCGCCTCGCCCGACTTGGTGGCGAGCAGCATGCGCACGTTCATGTGCACGGTCGGGCAATACGGATTGCGCGGATGCAGCACGAGCGAAACACCCATCGCCTCGAAGCCGCGGCCGTTCAGTTCGGGGCGCGCCGCCGTTGCCGAGGGCGGCAAGGCGTCGCCGGAAACGTCGGAGAAGCCGATGCCCCCGCGCTCGAAGAACTCGCCGCCTTCGATGATGCGCGTGCAACCGCCGCCGCGCAGCTTCTCGCCGGGGCCGCGTTGCCAGTTGTCGGTGGCGAACGGCTTGCCGTCGAAGGCACCGAGCGTGTCGGCGATCTGCGTCTGCAGGCCGGCCAGCCAGGCGCGGACGGCGGCGCTGTCGGGGTAGGCGCTGTTAGAGGTGTCAGTCATCGATGAAATGGGGACGGCAGCGAGCGGGCGCTCGAATCGGTTATTCGTCGGGTTATTCGTTGGGTGACTCGGATAGACCGCCCGGCGCGGCCTGACAGCGGCAGTGTAGCGCCGATTGGCGCGCCCTCCGACGCCAACGGCGGCCGCGTGGGCTGCCGGGCTGCACGCGCTTCCGACTGCTGCGCGGTGGATGGTTTTTCGGCGGGCGTAAACCGCCCAGACGAATACGCCGTGAGCGCGCCGGGGCGTGGCCGCTCGCATCGAAGCGGGCGCCCCGGCAAAGCGCTGCGCTTACTGCTTGCGCCCCGCGGCGCGATAGCCGATGTCGTTGCGATACTGCATGCCGTCGAACGAGATGCGGTTCACGGTCTCGTACGCCACGTTCTGCGCGCTGCGCACCGAATCGGCGAGACCCACCACGCACAGCACGCGGCCGCCCGAGGTCACGAGCTTGCCGTCCACCATCTGCGTGCCCGCGTGGAACGTCACCGAATCGGCCGTTTCCGCGGGGATCTCGCTGATGCGGTCGCCCTTGCGCGGCGTTTCCGGATAGTTGTGCGCGGCGAGCACGACGCCGAGCGCCGTGCGACGGTCCCACTCGAGCTCGACCTGGTTGAGCGTGCCGGCAATGGCGTGCTCCACGACCTTGGAGAAGTCGCCCTTCAGTCGTGCCATGATCGGCTGCGTCTCGGGATCGCCCATGCGACAGTTGAACTCGAGCGTCTTCGGGTTGCCCTGCGCGTCGATCATCAGACCGGCGTAGAGGAAGCCCGTGTAGCGGATGCCTTCCTTCTCCATGCCCGCCACGGTCGGCAGGATGATTTCGCGCATCACGCGTGCGTGCAGCTGCGGCGTGACGATGGGCGCGGGCGAGTAGGCGCCCATGCCGCCCGTGTTCGGGCCCTGATCGCCGTCCTGCAGGCGCTTGTGGTCCTGGCTCGAGGCGAGCGCGAGCACGTGCTTGCCGTCCACCATGACGATGAAGCTCGCTTCCTCGCCCGCGAGGAATTCCTCGATCACCACGCGCGCGCCGGCGTCGCCGAGCTTGTTGTCGGCGAGCATCATGTCGATGGCCTGGTGCGCTTCTTCCAGCGACATCGCCACGACCACGCCCTTGCCGGCAGCGAGGCCGTCGGCCTTGATGACGATGGGCGCGCCGTTCTTCTCGACGTACGCGTGCGCCGCCGCGGCGTCCGAGAAGGTCTCGTAGGCCGCGGTCGGGATGTTGTGGCGCTTCATGAACGCCTTGGCGAAGTCCTTCGAGCTTTCGAGCTGCGCGGCTTCCTTCGACGGGCCGAACACTTTCAGCCCGCGCTGGCGGAACACGTTGACGATGCCCGCGGCGAGCGGCGCTTCGGGGCCGACCACGGTGAGGGCGACGCCTTCGCGCTCGGCGAAATCGGCGAGCTCGTGGATGTCCGTGATGTCGACGTTGGCGAGCCGCTCGTCCTGCGCGGTGCCGCCGTTACCGGGTGCGACGTAGACGAGCTGCACGCGCGGCGACTGCGCGAGCTTCCACGCCAGCGCATGTTCGCGGCCGCCAGAACCGACGACGAGTAACTTCATGAGAATCCCCGAAAGACCAAGACCAGAAACAGTTGCGGCCGGCGCGCAGTGCGCCGGCCGTGAAAATCGCAAGCAGGAGGCGGGGCCGAAGCAGACCTCGACGCGGCCTCCCGCGCCGACGCCTTATTCCTCGGCGATCGACGCGTTGGTGTACACATCCTGGACGTCGTCCAGGTTTTCGAGAGCGTCGAGCAGCTTTTGCATCTTCACGGCGTCGTCGCCCGTGAATTCGACCTCGTTCTGCGGCTTCATGGTGACTTCGGCCATTTCGGCCTTGAAGCCCGCGGCTTCGAGCGCGGTCTTCACCTTCGTGAAGTCGAACGGCGGGCAGACCACTTCGATCGAGCCGTCGTCGTTCGTCACGACGTCGTCGGCGCCCGCTTCGAGCGCGGCGTTCATGAGCTCGTCTTCGGGCGTGCCCGGCGCGAACACGAACTGGCCGACGTGATCGAACATGAACGCAACCGAGCCGTCCGTGCCCATGTTGCCGCCGAACTTCGAGAACGCGTGGCGCACTTCCGCGACCGTGCGGGTGCGGTTGTCGGTCATCGTGTCGACGATGACGGCCGCGCCGCCGATGCCGTAGCCTTCGTAGCGGATTTCCTCGTAGTTCGCGCCATCGACGCCGCCCACACCGCGCTGGATGGCGCGGTTGATGTTGTCCTTGGGCATGTTGGCGTCGTACGCCTTGTCTACAGCCAGACGCAGGCGCGGGTTCGTATCGGCATCGCCGCCGCCCATACGCGCCGCGACCTGGATTTCCTTGATGAGCCGCGTCCAGACCTTGCCGCGCTTCGCGTCAGCAGCAGCCTTCTTGTGCTTGATGTTGGCCCATTTCGAATGACCCGCCATACCTTTCTCCGTCGCACGCGCCATGCGCGTGCAGTGTGCAATGTGCTGTTGTCGTTGCGATTTTCCCGGGTGCGGCCTTCGCGCCTCGTTCGCGCGGCGCGCGAGAATTTTGCGCGTGGCTCGCGCGTCATACCCGCGCAGCGCGATGTGCCGGCAGGACGGGACGCAGCGCCCGTTCAGGTGGATCTGAATTTTATCACGCCGGGACCGACCGGCTTCGCCTGCCTACGTAACGTAACGCCAGACGATTCCCGGTTACGCCGGCCGCCGAGGGCACTAAGGGGGCAGGATCGGGTGTGCCGGCCCAAGGCGGGTAAGGGGCGAGGGCGGCCAGTTTCCGCTGGCCGCCCCTGGACAACCGTGGCACAGCGGTTAGTTCTTCGTGCCGAAGAGCCGGTCGCCGGCGTCACCGAGACCCGGGATGATGTAAGCGTGCTCGTTCAGATGCGAATCGAGCGACGCCACGTAGAGCTTCACCTCCGGGTGGGCCTTCTGGAACACGTCGACGCCCTCCGGCGCGGCCACCAGCGCGAGGAACAGGATGCGCTCGCCGGACACGCCGCGGCGCTTGAGCACGTCGATGGCGTGCGCCGCCGAGTAGCCCGTCGCGACCATCGGATCGCACAGAATGAAAGTGCGGTCCTCGAGGTCGGGCAGCCGCACGAGATACTCGACCGGGCGATGGTCGTCGGCGCGATACACGCCGATATGGCCGACGCGCGCGGAGGGCACCAGCTCGAGCAGGCCGTCGGACATGCCCACGCCCGCGCGCAGCACCGGCACGATGGCGAGCTTCTTGCCCGCGATCACCGGCGCATCGATCTCGACGAGCGGCGTCTGCACGCGGCGCGACGCGACCGGCAGGTCGCGCGTGATTTCATAGCCCATCAGCAGCGTGATCTCGCGCAGCAGCTCGCGGAACGTGCGCGTGGACGTGTCCTTGTCGCGCATATGCGTGAGCTTGTGCTGGATCAGCGGGTGATCGAGGATGAAGAGATTCGGGAAACGGCTGTCCTGTTTCATGACGGGGCGCACAAGGCTGCAAGGGAATCGGAGAATCGGTCGTGCCGTCGCCGCGCGAGCCCGAAGCGCATGCCCGGGTTGCGCGGTGGCGGCGAGCACGGCCCGCCGCGCGTGGCAAGCGCTCAAGGCTTGCGAGGGCGCCGGGCGGCGCTACAGGCGCAAGTATACGGTAAGCATGCCCGCACCGGCGCGCGCATGGCGCGTTGCGACGCGACTTTGCCCACCGGTTGCCGGGGCGCGCGCCATCGGCCTTCCACGCGCCGCGCCCGATTCTTCTAGAATCCCAAAAAGGTCGCAGGGCGGCGCGGCGCAAGGCCTGGCCGTGTCCGCCCTGTCACAGGACGGTCATCCACGCAAAAAGGACACGAGAACGATGGACATGGGCATCGCAGGACGCAACGCGCTGGTGTGCGCGGCCAGCAAGGGACTCGGACGCGGCTGCGCCGAGGCGCTCGCCGCCGAAGGCGTCAACGTGACGATCGTCGCGCGCACCGCGCAGACGCTGGAGGAAACCGCCGCGCAGATCCGCAGGAGCACGGGCGTGGACGTCAAGGCGGTGGCCTGCGACATCACGACCGAAGCGGGCCGCGCCGCCGCGCTCGCGGCCTGCCCATCGCCGGACATTCTGGTGAACAATGCGGGCGGCCCCCCGCCGGGCGACTTCCGCAAGTACACCCACGAGGCGTGGATCGCGGCGCTCGAAGCGAACATGCTCACGCCGATCGCGCTGATCCAGTCCACCATCGACGCCATGATCGCGCGCGGGTTCGGGCGCATCGTCAACATCACGAGCTCCTCGGTGAAGGCGCCCATCGACGTGCTCGGCCTCTCGAACGGCGCGCGCTCGGGCCTGACCGGCTTCGTCGCGGGCGTGGCGCGCCAGGTCGCGGCCACGGGCGTCACGATCAACAACCTGCTGCCGGGCGCGTTCGACACCGACCGCATCCAGGCCACCCTCGTCGCGCAGGCGAAGGCGAGCCAGATTTCGGAAGAGGAAGCGCGCGCGCGCCGTATGAAGACGATTCCGGCCGGACGTTTCGGTACGCCCGACGAATTCGGCCGCGCCTGCGCGTTCCTGTGTAGCGTGCACGCGGGCTATATCACCGGGCAGAACTGGCTGATCGACGGCGGGGCTTATCCGGGCACCTACTGAAATCGAGCCGGCGTTGGGCAGCCGCGGCGCTCCTCGCGCCGCGCCACGACGCGACACGACACGACACGACACGACACGACACGACGCGCCACGACACGACACGACACGACACGACACGACACGACGCGCCACGACGCGACACGACACGACACGACACGCAGCACGACTATTACGCACGCAAACCACACGCCAAGGAGAGTTACGCCATGCCAACCCGCGTCGCACTGATCGCGCACGACCACAAGAAGGATGACATCGTCAAGCTGGCGACCGAATACGTCGATACGCTGCGTCACTGCGAGATCGTCGCGACTGGCACGACCGGCTCGCGCATCGAGGCCGCGACGGGCGTGAACGTCGAGCGCATGCTCTCGGGCCCGCACGGCGGCGACTTGCAGATCGGCGCGCGGCTCGCGGAAGGCAACGTCGACATCGTGATCTTCCTGCGCGACCCGATGACTCCGCAGCCGCACGAACCCGATATCAACGCGCTCGTGCGCGCATGCGACGTGCACGACGTGCCGTGCGCAACGAACATCTCGACGGCGCGCATGCTGCTCGACGTGCTCACGCTGCGCCAGAAGAACGCGGTCTGACGCGCGCGCCGCGGAGCCCGATTTCAGGAAACCAGCCAGGACAACACCAAGGAGACGTGATGACCAAGGCAATCCGTTACGACAAGACCGGCGGCCCCGAAGTGATGAAGTGGGTCGATGTCGACGTGGGCGAGCCGGGCGAGGGCGAGGTGCGCTTGCGCCAGAGCGCCTGCGGCCTCAATTACATCGACGTGTATTTCCGCACCGGGCTGTACCCGCAGCCGCTGCCGGCAGGCCTCGGCATGGAAGCGGCCGGCGAGGTGACGGCGGTGGGCAGTGGCGTGAGCGCGCTGAAAGTGGGCGATCGCGTGGCTTACGTCGCGCGTCCGCCGGGTGCCTATGCACAGGAGCGCGTGCTGCGTGCCGACCTGGTGATCAAGCTGCCCGACGCGATCAGCGACGAAGCGGCGGCCTCCATCATGCTGCAGGGCCTCACCGCGCAATACCTGCTGCGCCGCACATATCGCGTAAAGGCCGGCGACACCATCCTCATCCAGGCGGCGGCGGGCGGCGTGGGCCTGCTCGTGTGCCAGTGGGCGAAGGCGCTGGGCGCGACCGTGATCGGCACCGTGGGCTCGGACGAGAAGGCCGCGATTGCGAAGGCGCACGGCTGCGATCACCCGATCGTCTACACGCGCGAGGACTTCACGGCGCGCGTGCGCGAGATCACGAACGGTGCGGGCGTGCCTGTGGTGTACGACTCGATCGGCAAGGACACCTACGCGAAATCGCTCGACTGTCTTGCGCCGCTCGGCATGTTCGTGAGCTTCGGCAATGCGTCCGGGCCGCTGCCGCCGATCGATTCGTCGGAGTTCGCCGGGCGCGGCTCGCTCTTCTTCACGCGCCCGACGCTCTTCACCTATATGGGCAAGCGCGCCGACTACGAAGCGATGGCCGCCGAGTTGTTCGACGTGGTGTCGTCGGGCAAGGTCAAGACGTCGATCAACCAGCGCTATGCGCTAAAGGACGTCGGGCAGGCTCACGCCGATCTCGAAGCGCGCAAGACCACCGGGTCGACCGTGCTGATCCCTTGACGTATCAATTGAGGCACCGCCGGGGCGCACGGGACATGCCACCGGCGCCGGCGCATTGACCTTTACATTCCTTTGCTCCGTCATGGAGCCCCAAAAGGCGCGCGACGTCAACGTTGCGCGCCTTTTTTCCTTGTGCCCCCTCCCGCGATCGCGCCCGCGTTTACGCGTTTTTTATACGGGCGCCGAAACCTTTGATCCGGATTTAATGCCGCAACGGGTAACTTTCAGCCATCCGTCATCCGCGAATGGAGAACACGACAATGGATGTGCTGTATATCGGGGGGCTGGTGGTTTTCGCCGCGCTCACATACGCGTTGATCGCGGGCTGCGAGAAGCTCATGCAGTACCGCCGCGATCAAGGTGCGAAGGGGGTGCGCCCATGACCTGGATCTTCTGGCTATCGGGGGCGGCAACGCTGTTGCTGTTCGTTTATCTCGTCCATGCGCTGCTGCGCGCGGAGGATATCGAATGAACGCCAACAATCTGCTCCAGGCGGGGCTTTTCCTCGTCATCCTGCTCGCGCTCGCGGTGCCCGTAGCGGGCTACATGACGCGCGTGCTCGATGGACGCTCGCGCGTCGTGCGGCTCTTTGCACCGCTCGAAAACTTTCTCTATCGCATCGCCGGCGTCGATCCGCAGGCCGAGATGAACTGGAAGCGCTATGCGCTCGCCACCATCTCGTTCAACGTCCTCGGCGTGGGCTTTCTCTATGTGCTGCTGCGCATTCAGGGCTGGCTGCCCGGCAACCCGCAGCAGTTCGGCGCGATGACGGTGGACGGCGCGTTCAACACGGCCGTGAGCTTCGTCACCAACACCAACTGGCAGGACTATACGCCCGAGCAAACGGTGAGCTATCTCACGCAGATGCTTGGCCTCACGGTGCAGAACTTCCTGTCGGCGGCGACGGGCATCGTGGTCGTGATCGCGCTGATTCGCGGCTTTGCGCGCCACTCGGTGCAGACCATCGGCAACTTCTGGGTCGACCTCACGCGCACGACGCTCTACATCCTCGTGCCGATGTCGGCGATCGTTGCCGCGCTCCTGATGAGCCAGGGCATGATCCAGAACTTCAAGGCGTATCAGGACGTGCCGGTGCTGCAAACCACGACCTACGCCGCGCCGAAGCTCGACGCCCAGGGCAACCCCGTGAAGGACGCGAAGGGCAATCCCGAGACGGTGGACACGAAGGTCACGTCGCAGACGCTCGCCATGGGCCCGGTCGCTTCGCAGGTCGCGATCAAGATGCTCGGCACCAATGGCGGCGGCTTCTTTAACGCGAACTCGGCGCATCCGTACGAGAACCCCACGCCGGTCTCGAACGTCATCGAAATGTTGGCGATCCTGATCATTCCGGCGGCGCTGTGTCTCGTCTTCGGCAATGTAGTGGGCGACCGCAGGCAGGGCGTCGCGGTGCTCGCGGTGATGACGGTGGCGTTCGCCGTGGCCGTGGGCGGCGTGCTGTCCGCCGAGCAGTCGGGCAATCCGATGTTCACGACGCTCAACGTCGACCAGCATGCCAGTGCGCTGCAAGCCGGCGGCAACATGGAAGGCAAGGAAACGCGCTTTGGCATCGCGCAAACGGGCGTCTTCGTGGTCGCTACCACGGCGGCTTCGTGCGGCGCCGTGAACGCGGCGCACGATTCGCTCACGCCGCTCGGCGGTCTCGTTCCGATGCTCTTCATCCAGCTCGGCGAAGTGATCTTCGGCGGTGTCGGTTCGGGTCTATACGGCATGCTCGTGTTCGCGCTGCTCGCGGTGTTCGTGGCGGGGCTCATGATCGGGCGCACGCCGGAATATGTCGGCAAGAAGATCGAGTCGTTCGAGATGAAGATGGTTTCGATCGTCGTGCTGCTCACGCCGCTGCTCGTGCTGCTCGGCACGTCGATCGCGGTGCTCGCCGACGCGGGCAAGGCCGGTATCGCCAATCCGGGCGCGCACGGTTTCTCGGAAATCCTGTACGCGTTCAGCTCGGCCGCCAACAACAACGGCAGCGCGTTCGCAGGCCTTACCGTGAACACGCCGTTCTATAACTGGCTGCTCGCCATTGCCATGTGGTTCGGCCGCTTCGGCACCATCGTTCCGGTGCTCGCCATCGCGGGTTCGCTCGCAAGCAAGAAGCGTATTGCAGTGACGGGCGGCACACTGCCCACGCATGGTCCGCTCTTCGTCGTGCTGCTGCTCGGCACGGTGTTGCTGGTCGGTGCGCTCACCTATGTGCCCGCGCTCGCGCTCGGTCCCGGCGTTGAGCATCTGATCATGATGGGCGTGCATTGAACGGGGGCCTTCGCAACATGAGCGAAACGAAAATGAATCAGCATAGTGCAACTCGGTCCATGTTCGATCCGGCGCTGCTGCGTCCGGCCATCGTGGACTCGTTCAGAAAACTCAATCCGCGCACGCAGTTGCGCAACCCGGTGATGTTCTGCGTCTACGTGGGCAGCGTGCTCACGACGATCCTCTGGGTCGCGGCGCTCGTGGGCCAGGCCGAAGCGCCCGCAGGTTTCATCCTCGCGGTCGCGCTCTGGCTGTGGTTTACGGTGTTGTTCGCGAACTTCGCGGAAGCGCTCGCCGAAGGGCGTTCGAAGGCGCAGGCGGCGTCGCTTCGCCAGGCCAAGAAAGACGTCATGGCCAAGAAGCTCAACGAGCCGCATCCGAAGGCGCCGATCCGCATCATGACGGCGTCCGACCTGCGCCGCGGCGACGTGGTGCTCGTCGAGACCGGCGACACCATTCCGGCTGACGGCGAAGTGATCGAAGGTGTGGCATCGGTGGACGAATCGGCCATCACGGGCGAATCGGCGCCGGTGATCCGCGAGTCGGGCGGCGACTTTTCCTCGGTGACGGGCGGCACCCGCGTGCTGTCCGACTGGATCGTCGTGCGCGTCACGGCGAACCCGGGCGAAGCGTTTCTCGACCGCATGATCGCGATGGTCGAAGGCGCGAAGCGCCAGAAGACGCCCAACGAAATCGCGCTCACGATCCTGCTCGTCGCGCTGAGCATCGTGCTGCTGCTCGCCACCGCGACGCTGCTGCCGTTCTCGATGTTCTCGGTCGAAGCCGCGAAGATGGGCCACGTGGTCACGATCACGGCGCTCGTGGCGCTGCTCGTCTGCCTGATTCCGACGACCATCGGCGGTCTGCTCTCGGCGATCGGCGTGGCGGGCATGAGCCGCATGATGCAGGCCAACGTGATCGCGACTTCGGGCCGCGCGGTGGAAGCCGCCGGCGACGTGGACGTGCTGCTGCTCGACAAGACCGGCACGATCACGCTCGGCAATCGCCAGGCGTCGATGTTCCTGCCGGCGCCCGGCGTGACCGAGGAAGTGCTCGCCGACGCCGCGCAGCTCTCCTCGCTCGCCGACGAAACGCCGGAAGGCCGCAGCATCGTCGTGCTCGCGAAGCAGCGCTTCAACATTCGCCAGCGCGACATGCACTCGCTGCACGCCGTGTTCCTCGCCTTCAGCGCCCAGACGCGCATGAGCGGTGTGGACATGCCCGGCCGCGAGATCCGCAAGGGCGCCGCCGACGCGGTCAAGAGCTATGTCGAAACGCATGGCGGCCGTTTCCCCGGCGAAGTCGACAACGCCGTGGACGATGTGGCCCGCCGCGGCAGCACGCCGCTCGTGGTGGCCGAAATGCACGACGGCGCCGCGCGCGTGCTCGGCGTGATCGAGCTGAAGGACGTCGTGAAGGGCGGCATCAAGGAGCGTTTCGCCGAACTGCGCAAGATGGGCATCAAGACCGTGATGGTGACGGGCGACAACCGCCTGACCGCCGCCGCGATCGCCGCCGAAGCCGGCGTGGACGACTTCCTCGCGCAGGCCACGCCTGAAACCAAGCTCGCGACGATCCGTGAGCACCAGGCGCAAGGCAAGCTCGTGGCGATGACGGGCGACGGCACCAACGACGCCCCGGCGCTCGCGCAGGCCGACGTGGCCGTGGCGATGAACACGGGTACCCAGGCCGCGAAGGAAGCGGGCAACATGGTCGACCTCGACTCGAACCCGACCAAGCTCATCGAGATCGTCGAGATCGGCAAGCAGATGCTCATGACGCGCGGTTCGCTCACGACGTTCTCGATCGCCAACGACGTCGCGAAGTACTTCGCGATCATTCCGGCGGCGTTCGCATCGACTTATCCGCAGTTGCGCGTGCTGGACGTGATGCATCTGACGTCGCCGTCGTCGGCCATCCTCTCGGCGGTGATCTTCAACGCGCTCATCATCGTGATGCTGATTCCGCTCGCGCTCAAGGGCGTGAAGTACCGGCCGCTCGGCGCCGCGACGCTGCTGCGCCGCAATCTGCTGGTCTACGGCCTCGGCGGCATTCTCCTGCCGTTCCCGTGCATCAAGCTGATTGACATGGTGCTCGCCGCGTTCGGCTGGGTTTGAACCTCGCCGACCCACACGGATAGATACATAGGAAGCCAAAATGAAATCGCAGTTTCGTCCTCTGATCGTGATCTTCGCCGTGCTGACGGTCATCACCGGCCTCGTGTATCCGGCCGTGATGACCGCGTTCGGCCAGGCCGCGTTCCACCACCAGACCAACGGCAGTCTGGTCGTTGCCGACGGCAAGGTGGTGGGCAGCTCGCTCATCGGCCAGCAGTTCGACGCGCCCCAGTACTTCTGGGGCCGTCTGTCGGCCACCTCGCCGATGCCGTACAACGCGACGAGCTCGGGCGCCTCGAACCTCGGGCCGACCAACCCGGCGCTCGCCGACGAGATCAAAGGCCGCATCGCCGCACTCAAGGCCGCGGGCACCGATGTCTCGCAGCCCATTCCGGCCGACCTCGTGACGTCCTCGGGCAGCGGGCTCGATCCCGAGATCTCGCCGGCCGCGGCCGCCTACCAGGTGGCGCGCGTGGCGCAGGCGCGCCATATGAGCCCGAGCGACGTGCAGACGCTCGTGGAGCGTCATACGAAAGGCCGCCAGCTCGGCCTCTTTGGCGAGCCGCGTGTGAACGTGCTCGAGCTGAACCTCGCGCTCGACGGCAAAGAGGTTAGCTGAGCGGGAACGTTGAGCCGAGCACCGCACGCTCGACGCCTGGCGCGTCGAGCGTGCGGTTTGCCATTTCCGCGCCACGGTGAGACGATCATTCGTGCGCGAGGCGCACCCCACCTGATATTCATCCCGACTTCCGCATGAACCGCCCCGATCCAGACGAACTGCTCGACCGGCTGCAGCGCGACGAAGAAAAACGCCGCCGCGGCAAGCTGAAGATTTTCTTCGGCGCGTCAGCCGGCGTCGGCAAAACCTATGCAATGCTGCAGGCTGCGCGCCGCCGCGCCGAGGAAGGCGTGGACGTGGTGGTCGGCATCGTCGAGACGCATGGGCGCAACGAGACTGCCGCGCTCACCGCCGACCTTGAAGTGATGCCGCGCCAGCGCATCGCCTACCGCGGGCGGCTGCTCGAAGAGTTCGATCTCGACGCGGCACTCGAACGCAAGCCGCAACTCGTGCTCGTCGACGAGCTGGCGCATTCGAACGTGGCCGGCGCGCGTCACATGAAGCGCTGGCAGGACGTGTACGAACTGCTCGACGCGGGCATCGACGTCTACACGACCGTCAATGTCCAGCACCTGGAAAGTCTCAACGACGTGGTGGGGCAGATCACGGGCATTCGCGTGTGGGAGACCGTGCCCGACCGCGTGTTCGACCGCGCGGACGAAGTCACGCTCGTCGACCTGCCCGCCGAAGAGCTGCTCGACCGCATGCGCGACGGCAAGGTCTACATGCCGGCGCAGGCCGAGCGCGCGGTGCGCAACTTCTTTCGCAAGGGCAACCTGATCGCGCTGCGCGAGCTTGCGCTGCGCCGCACCGCCGACCGCGTGGACGCGCAGATGCGCGAATATCGTGCCGACCGCTCGATCCAGCATGTGTGGCAGGCGCGCGAGCGGCTCGTCGTCTGCGTGGGGCCGGGGCCCGAGGCGAACGCGCTGGTGCGCGCCGCCGCGCGGCTCGCCGCGAGCCTGAAGGCCGACTGGATCGCCGTGTATGTGGAGACACCGAAGCTCCAACGTCTGCCCGACGCCGTACGCGAGCGCACGCTCGGCGCGCTCAAGCTCGCCTCCGAACTAGGCGCCGAAACGGCGACGCTCGCGGGCGAGGACGCCGCGACCACGCTGGTCGGCTACGCGCGGCTGCGCAATGTATCGAAGCTCGTGGCGGGCGGGTCGCTGCGCACGGGCTTGTCACGCTGGGTGAAGCGCCCGTTCGGCGAGCGCCTTGCCGAAAAAGCCGGCGACGTCGATCTCACGCTCGTGCGCGCGAGTGCGGGCGAAGCCGTGCGTGGGGGCAGCGAGCCCGGGGGAGCGGCCAGTGCTGCCGCGCGCGCCGCCAACGCGTGGCGCGATGCGCTTGCGGCGGGCGGCGCCGAGCGCTCGCCGCCGCGCGCCTACGGGGCCGCGCTCGTGATCTGCGCGTGCGTGACGCTCATCGCGAGCGCGTTGATCGACCGCATCGATCTCGCGAATCTCGTGATGCTGTATCTGCTCGGCGTGATCTTCGCGGCGACGAAGCTCGGGCGCGGACCGGGCGTGATGCTCTCGTTTGCAAGCGTCGCGGCGTACGACTTTTTCTTCGTGCCGCCGCGCATGTCGTTCTCGGTCTCGGATACTCAATATCTGCTGACGTTCGTCGGCATGCTGCTTACTTCGCTCGTCATCAGCCATCTCACGTCGAGCCTGCGCCGCGAGGCGAGCGTCGCACAGCGGCGCGAACAGCGCACCGGCGCGATGTACGCGATGGCACGCGAGTTGGCCGCGGCGCTCACCACGGAGCAGATCGTGGCGATCGGCAGCCGCCACGTGAGCGAGGTGTTCGGCGCGCGGGTGGCGCTGCTGCTGCCCGATAGCGTCGACAAGGTGCAGCAGAAGATCGAGGAGCCCGATCCGAAGATCATGCTCGACGCCGAAAACCTCGATATCGACGTGGGCCAGTGGGTCTACGACCAGCAGAAGCCCGCGGGCAACGGCACCGACACGCTGCCGGCGGCTGTCGCGCGCTACTTGCCGCTCAAGGCGCCGATGCGCACGCGCGGCGTGCTGGCCGTCGTGACGCGCGACGCTCGCGAGCTGCAGGTGCCCGAGCAGCAGCGCATGCTCGACGCGTTCGCCGCGCAAATCGCGCTCGCGCTCGAGCGCGTGCACTACGTGGACATCGCGCGCGACGCGCTCGTCAACATGGAGTCGGAGCGGCTGCGCAACTCGCTGCTCTCGGCCATCTCGCACGACCTGCGCACGCCGCTCACGGCGATCGTCGGCTTCTCGTCGATGCTCGCGCAAACCCATGAGCCCGGGGATGCGCAGGACTCGCGCTCGGGCGAGCTGATCGAGGCGATTCACGACGAGGCGCTGCGCATGACGGGCATCGTCACGAACCTGCTCGACATGGCGCGGCTGCAGGCGGGCAGCCTCAATCTCAATCGTCAGTGGACGCTGCTCGAGGAAACCGTGGGCGCCGCGCTCGCGGCTTGCCGCCGCGTGCTCGCGCGGCACCCCGTGCAGGTGAAGCTGGAAGAAGGGTTGCCGCTGCTCCAGCTCGACGCCGTGCTGATGGAGCGGCTCTTCTCGAACTTGCTGGAGAACGCCGCCAAGTACACGCCCGCCGACACGCCGCTCACCATCGCGGCGCGCCGCGTGGTGGAGGGCGGTCAGCCGTTCGTGCGCGTCTCGGTCGAGGACAATGGGCCGGGTCTGCCGCCCGGCATGGGCGAGCGCGTGTTCGAGAAGTTCACGCGTGGCGAGAAGGAGTCGGCCAAGCCCGGCATCGGGCTCGGACTCGCCATCTGCCGGGCGATCGTCGAGGCGCACGGCGGTACAATCGGCGCAGCCAATCGCGTTGCCGCCGATGGCCATGTGCAAGGCGCGACGTTCTGGTTCGCGCTGCCCGTGGAGTCGCCGCCGCCGCTGCCCGCCGATGTGACCGATGCGCCGGAGGCACACGACGCGCTCGAGCCGCTCGAGCCGGTTGAGCCGGTTGAGCCCGCCGCAGATGAGCCCGTCCCGCGGATGCCCGCTGCACGGGAGGCCGCCCCGCGGATGCCCGCCGCCCCCCCCCAAAACCGTCGATCCCAAACCCGCAAATGAGTGACCCGAGCATCGCCGTCGTCCTTATCGAAGACGAAAAACAGATTCGCCGATTCGTGCGCGCAACGCTGGAGGGCGAGGGCATCGTCGTGCACGATGCCGAGACCGGCAAGCAGGGCCTCGTCGAGGCCGCCACGCGCAAGCCCGACCTCGTGATCGTCGACCTGGGCCTGCCCGACACCGACGGCCTCGACGTGATCCGCGAACTGCGCGGCTGGAGCGATCTGCCCGTGATCGTGCTGTCGGCGCGCACCCAGGAAAGCGAGAAAGTGGCCGCACTCGACGCTGGCGCCGACGACTACCTCACGAAGCCGTTCGGCGTGTCCGAGCTGCTCGCGCGCATTCGCGCGCAGCTGCGGCGGCGCAACCGCGGCGGGGCGAACGAGGCGCCGCAGGTGAGCTTCGGCGCCGTGAACGTCGATCTGGGCCTGCGCCAGGTCACGCGCGAAGGCACGCCCGTGCATCTCACGCCGATCGAGTACCGCCTGCTCGCCACGCTGGTGCGCGACGCGGGACGCGTGCTCACGCACCGGCAACTACTGCGCGAGGTCTGGGGGCCGTCGCACGTGGAGAGCAGCCATTACCTGCGCATCTATATGGCGCATCTGCGGCAGAAACTGGAGCGCGATCCCGCGCAGCCGGAGCACATCATTACGGAGACGGGCGTGGGGTATCGGCTGGTCGGCGTACAGTAGGGCTGCAATGCGAGCCTGCACCACGCCGGTGCTATAATTACAGATCTGTAAGGACGGCCTTACGGATTCTGACGTCACCGGGGACGGCCCCATTTTTTAAATGGAGCGTTCCCCATGTCCTGGTTTCTTCTTCTTATCGCAGGCCTGCTCGAAGTGGCGTGGGCCGCCGGTCTCAAATCCTCCGAAGGATTCACGCGGCTCTGGCCCTCGGTGTTCACCGTTGTCACGGCGCTGGGCAGCTTCGTCCTCTTGGCCATGGCCATGCGTCAATTGCCGCTCGGCACCGCCTATGCGGTGTGGACGGGCATCGGCGCGGTCGGTGCGTTCGTGTTCGGCATCGTGATGATGGGCGAGGCGGTGAGCGCCGCGCGTGTGGCCAGCGCCGCACTGATCGTGCTCGGTCTCATCGGACTCAAGCTTTCTTCGGCCGCCTGAGCAAATTCGCTGCGCATCTTTCGATGCGGACCCTGTGCCGCGGCCGCGCAACACCGCTGCGGCACCGCAGCGAGCGTGGCTATAATGGAACGGTCAGTGCGACACGCACGCTCGTGTCCGTCTGCTCCACGTTACGGAGCATCGACTGAAGTACCTTATTGAGGGTTATTGAGGAAACTCACCATGCCCTCCATCGGCGGTCTCTTATGTGGACCGCCACTTTGAGAAGTAGATGTGCCCTCACCGGGGTACACCGTTGCAGTGAAATTGGAAGCCGGCGCAGCCAGCCGGTGACCTTGTTACATTGACCTGATTACCATCAGGTCCCGCCCAGTCAGCGGCTTCACCTCCGCCGACAGGGCGGGGTGTCGTTTGTAATGCCCCGACCTTGGAGTCTGGGCTTCGCTGGAAGACACGAGCGAAAGCTCGGTGTGTCATTGTTCGGCCCCGTCAGCAATTTCGTCGGGTGTAGTGAACCTGCTGTGCGACCAGCAGTAGCCTAGGAAGACATGCGTCACTGGCAACGGTGGGGTGTGAAGCTCTTCTGACAATGTAGCCCCCGGAAGTTCGGGCGGGTAGCTGTCGCGAGACAGTCATTCGGAGACTCCAAGCAGCGCTGGGGTCGAGGAGCTAGGCTGGCTGATACGGTTAACGTATGTGAACTGCTGATAAACCTCGTAACCATTGAGAAGCCAAAGCTGCTGTTAGGCTTCAACCAAAAGGTACATGGTCGGTTGATTCGCTTGACTATCGGATCACGTCGTCAAGGGACCATCGGGGGAAAGGCGGAACCTAAATCAGTCGTGTGACATGCCGGGAACGTGGTAAGCCCGTATGGTTGCCTGCGCAACATTGCAGGCAGGCGGACCGCAAGGAACGCTGTTGATCGTGCGGGTATGGGAGGACGGAGAAAGCGAATGGCGTCCTGTAATGGGATGCATAGGGGTTGAAACATCACCCCACGCGAAAGCGGGCAGACTTCCGTCTGGTCTACCGTCGCAAGACGGCTGACTACCCTCTAGCGCAATAGTGATTGCTGGCGGCTTCTCAGTCGTCAGTGTTGTTCTTACCCCGTTGCGGGAGCAAAACGCTCCCGCAAGGGACGTGTTGCTCCCGCATGGGATTCACTTCTTCAAGCGGGAGAGCAGCATGAGAGTATCTGTCCGAAAGGATGGGTCTGCGCTCTCACACGCGCCGGACAACTGGCACGCTGTAGATTGGCGTCGCGTTGAACGGAACGTGAGAGGGATGCAGATTCGAATTGCGAAGGCGACGCGGGAAAGCGACTGGCGCAAGGTGAAAACCTTGCAACGGATGCTGACCCGCACGTTGTCCGCAAAGCTGTATGCGGTACGACGT
The DNA here is from genome assembly GCF_024206495.1 of Paraburkholderia sp. CNPSo 3272. Lineage (GTDB taxonomy): Bacteria > Pseudomonadota > Gammaproteobacteria > Burkholderiales > Burkholderiaceae > Paraburkholderia. Next base: position 68,853 of record NZ_JAMBPQ010000030.1, read on the forward strand.
GTTACGCAGAACCAGGGTGCGCGAACGGCTGGAGTCGATCGCGAGCTATGGGATTCGCCTGAAAGCCGATGGGCAGCTGTCGGCAGGTTGAAGCGGCGCGGGTATAAGCCTCTGCCACTACGGAGAGTCTTCATCCCCAAGGCCAATGGGAAGGAGCGCCCGCTGGGCATTCCGACCATGCGGGATAGGGCGATGCAAGCCTTGTATCTGCTGGCCTTGGAGCCGGTGTCGGAATCGACGAGCGACCCGAACTCGTATGGGTTCAGGTTAAACCGCTCGACGGCTGACGCCATGTCGCAGATTTTCGTCGCCATGTCTCAGAAGGGCTCTGCCCGATGGGTACTGGAGGCGGACATCAAGGGATGCTTTGACTGGATCAACCATGACTGGCTGGAAACCCATGTCCCGATGGACAGGAGAATCCTCCGGAAATGGTTGAAGGCTGGGCTGATTTACAAGGGTCAGCTACAGGCGACTGAGGCCGGTACGCCGCAGGGAGGGATCATCTCCCCGACACTGGCTAATGTGACGCTGAACGGGCTGGAACGGAAACTGATCTCGCACCTCGGGGCGAAGTTCGGGACCAAGATGGCCAAGAAGCTGAAAGTGAATGTGGTGCGGTACGCGGACGACTTTGTGATTACCGGGGACTCGAAAGAGGTACTGGAGAGCGAAGTCAGACCTTGGGTGGAAGCATTCCTTGCTCGACGGGGATTGCAACTGTCGGAGGAGAAGACGCGGATTGCCCACGTTGACGAAGGCTTTGATTTCCTCGGGTGGAATTTCCGGAAGTACTCGGGAACGCTACTCATCAAGCCGAGCAACAAGAACACGAAGGTGTTCTATCGCAAGGTGGCGGAAACGATCAGCGGCAACAAGACGGCGAGACAGGAGGACTTGATCCGACTGTTGAACCCGATGTTGCGGGGTTGGGCACAGTATCACAGCCCCGTCGTAGCTAAGCAGACGTACAGCCGCTTGGATTCTCTGATTTTCCGGAGACTTTGGGCGTGGTCGAAACGGCGGCATCCACGTAAGAACATCGAATGGGTGAGGGCGAAATACTTTCATTCCATTGAAGATCGGAACTGGGTGTTTGCCGCACCGGTAGCTTGGAAAGACGGCAGCAAGGGACTGTTTGAGTTGTATCAGGTCAGTAGCACGACCATCAAACGGCACAAGAAGGTCAAAGGGGACTACAACCCCTTCGATCCGAATTGGGAGCAATACGGCGAGGAACTGCGGCAGGGACGCATGTGGGAATCAATGCGCTACCGTAAGCAATGGGCAACGCTGTATATGTCGCAGGGCGGGAATTGCGCGCACTGTGGCAGCGCCTTAACGGATGAGACGGGCTGGCACGACCACCATCTAGAGTATCGGATGCATGGCGGGTCAGACGCTTTGTCCAATCGGGTACTGCTCCACCCACACTGCCACCAGCAGGTGCACGATGGAAATCTTGCAGTAACTAAGCCGGTCCTGTCGTAGACTGGACTTTGTATGTAGGCTCGAGCTGTATGCGGGGAAACTCGCACGTACAGTTCCAAGGGGGCCCTTCTTCCGGAAGGAAGGAGGGCTACCCTCCTAACCCGATAACCCTCCGCGCCGCATGAGCGGCGAGCGTGTGCGCCCAGCGCCTGCTCTCCCGCTTTGCGCGTGGAGCGCCGGCGCCCCGGCCGCCCGCGCGAGGAGGCAAGCCATGCTGGAACCACTTTCGCTAGCAGCGGGCCTGTCCTGGGGCAGCGGCCTGCGCCTCTATCTCACGGTGCTGATGGCCGGCGTCTTGCAACGTCTTGGCCTGATCCATCTGCCCGACACGCTTGCCGCGCTCGCTTCGCCGTGGGTGATCGGCATCGCCGCCGCGCTTACGGTGCTCGAATTCCTCGCCGACAAGATTCCCGCGTTCGACTCGCTCTGGGACGCGGTGCACACCTTCATCCGTATTCCGGCCGGGGCCGTGCTCGCAGCCGGCGCGCTCGGCCATGCCGATCCGGCGCTGTTGACCGTTGCCGCACTGGCGGGCGGCACGCTCGCGGGCACGGCGCATCTCGCCAAGGCGGGCACGCGCGCGCTCATCAATCTGTCGCCTGAGCCGGTATCGAACGTCGTCACATCGAGCGCCGAGGACGGCATGACCTTCGTCGGCGTTTTGCTCGCGTTTTTCGTGCCTTTGCTCTTCCTCGTCATGCTCGTGGTGTTCCTCGTGCTCGCGGGCTGGGCGCTTCCGCGCTTGTGGCGCGGCGTGCAGGGTGGTTTTCGCGGCATGGCGACACATATGGTTTCGCGGCTTTCGCTGCGGGGTCGTCACGATTGAGCGGCGGCGCGCCTTCTTCCTCCAACGCCAGGCCTGCGCGCAGCGAAGGCGGCCCGGGGCTGGCTGAGCCGCCGGGTGCCGCTGGTGGTCCTGGCGGCCCCCCGGGTGGCTCGAGCGGGCCAGTGGCCGTGCGCACCACACCGGGCTGGTCCGATCTCGTGCATCTTGCCGCGCGCATGACCGCGCGCGACTGGCGCGCGGGCGAACTCACCATGCTGCTGTTCGCGCTCGTGCTGGCCGTGGCGGCGCTCGCCAGCGTCGGTTTTCTCGCCGATCGACTGCAGCGCGGCCTCGAGCGCGATGCCCGGCGCATGATCGCCGCCGATTTCATCGTGCGCGCCGATCACCCCGTCGATCCCATGTTCGCGCGCGAGGCGCAGTCGCTCTCGCTGCGCACGGCGACGACGGCGATCTTCCCGAGCATGGTGAGTTCGGGGACGCCGCAAGCTGCGGCCGCGGAGGGCGCATCCGCCGCCCCGGGCGCGACGGCCACTCGTCTTGCTGCCGTCAAGGCCGTCTCGGCGGACTATCCGTTGCGCGGCGCGCTGCGCATCGCCGCAGCGCCGGGCGCGCCCGATCACGCGGCGCAAGGCATTCCGCCGCCCGGCACCGTCTGGGTGGACGACGAACTGCTCGACGCGCTCAAGCTCCATGTCGGCGACACGGTGAAGGTCGGCACGCGCACCTTCACCGTCAACGCGCTCATCACGAAAGAACTCGACCGCGGCTTTTCGTTCGTGAACTTCTCGCCGCGCCTCATGATGCGCGCCGACGAAGTCGCGTCGACCGGTCTGCTCGGCTATGGCAGCCGCGTGACTTACCGCCTGCTCGTGGCGGGCGCCGATCCGGGCGTCGCGCAGTTCGCGTCGTGGGCGCGTGCGCGCGTGGATGGCGGCAAGATGCGCGGCGTCGCGCTCGAATCGCTCCAGGACGGCCAGCCTCAGGTGCGCCAGACGCTCGACCGCGCGCGCCACTTCCTCACGCTCGTGTCGCTTCTGACGGCGCTGCTCGCGGCGGTGGCGATCGCCATGGCCGCGCATCGCTATACGCGCCGCCATCTCGACGCCTGCGCCGCGATGCGCTGCCTCGGCGCGAGCCAGCGCACGTTGCGCACGCTGTTCGTGCTTGAGTTCGCGGGGCTCGGGCTCGTGGGTGGCGCGGCGGGCGTGGCGCTCGGCTATGCAGGGCATCTCGCGCTGCTGGCGTGGCTCGGTAATCTCATCGACGTCGTGCTGCCGCAGCCCGGGCCGTTGCCCGTGCTCGAAGGCATCGCCGCGGGCCTCGTGCTGCTGCTCGGTTTCGCGCTGCCGCCGCTCCTGCCGCTCACGCGCGTGCCGCCGGTGCGCGTGCTGCGCCGCGAATGGGGCGACGAAGGGCGTGCCGCGTGGGCGGCCTATGGCGTCGGCATTGCGCTGTTCGCGGGGCTGCTGGTCATCGCGGCGGGGGAGTTGAAGCTGGGCGGCATTGTCGCGGGCGGTTTCGCGATCGGGCTGCTTGTGTTCGCCGGCGTGGCGCGCGCGGCGCTCTGGTGCGCGGCGCGCGTGGCGCGCAGCGGACGACTCTCCGGGCAGGCGCGCGCGGGCGTGGGTTGGCGCTATGCCCTGGCGTCGCTCGAACGGCGGCCGGGCGCAAGCGCGCTGCAGATCACGGCGCTCGCCATCGGCCTCATGTGTCTGTTGCTGATCGCGATGACGCGCAACGACCTCGTCGAAGGCTGGCGCAAGTCCACGCCGCCCGACGCGCCCAACGAATTCCTCATCGACATCCAGCCCGATCAGCGCGACACCGTGGCCGCGTGGCTGCGCTCGCATGGCATTGCCGGGGCTGCCGACAGCGATCTCCAGCCGATGGTGCGCGGGCGCCTCATCTCGATCAACGGCAAGCCCGTCAATCCCGACTCGTACAAGAGCGAGGACGCGCGCCGGCTCGTGGATCGCGAGTTCAATCTCTCGTACACGACGAAGCTGCCCGACGACAATCGCATCGAGGCGGGCACCTGGTATGGCGATTCCGCCACGCCGCAGCTGTCGATCGAGCAGGGACTCGCGAAGCTCATCAACGTGAAGCCCGGCGACGTGCTCAAGTTCGACGTGACGGGTCTCGAAGTCACGGCGCCCGTGACGAGCGTGCGCAAGCTCGACTGGGGCTCCTTCAAGGTCAACTTCTTCGTGCTGATGCCGCCCGGACTGCTGCGCGATTTTCCGGCGACGTACATCACGAGCTTTCATCTGGCGCCCGGGCAGCGCCAGGTCGTGGACGGTCTCGTGGCCCGCTATCCCAACGTCACCGCGATCGACATCGCGCCGATTCTCGCGCAGATCGAGCGTGTGCTGGAGCAGGTGATCGGCGCGGTGCAGTTCCTCTTTCTCTTCACGCTCGCCGCCGGCGTGCTGGTGCTCTACGCGGCGCTCGCGGGCACGCGCGACGAGCGCATGCGCGAGTCGGCGCTGCTGCGCGCGCTGGGGGCATCGCACCGGCAGGTGCGCGCCGTGCAGGTGGCCGAATTCATTTCCGTGGGTGCGCTCGCGGGGCTCATGGCGGCGCTCGGCGCGCAAGCGGTGGGCTCGGTGCTCGCCACGCACGTGTTTCTCTTCTATCTGCCGTTCGATCCGTGGCTTTTGCCGGCCGGCATTGCCGCGGGCGTCGTGTGCGCGGGCGTGGGCGGCTGGATCAGCTTGCGGCACGTGCTCGCGCGGCCGGCGCTGCAGTCGCTGCGCGACGCGTAGTGCGGCAACCCGCGGCCACCCGCCACGCGCCGCTGTGCGAAAATCAGCGGTTAGCGGCAGTGCGCTGCCGTCCCTCTTTTTTCCTGATTCAACCGTATGACCGATCCAGCCGACGAAGCGCCGCAGAAACCCACGGCCTTCGAACTCGTCGGCGGCGAGGCGCGCGTGCGCGAACTCGTCGACCGCTTCTATGACCTGATGGACCTCGAGGCCGATTTCGCGGGCATCCGCGCGATGCATCCGCAAACGCTCGACGGTTCGCGCGACAAGCTGTTCTGGTTTCTCTGCGGCTGGCTTGGCGGCCCGGACCACTACATCGAACGCTTCGGCCATCCGCGCCTGCGCGCGCGCCATTTGCCGTTCGCGATCGCCTCGTCCGAGCGCGACCAGTGGCTGCGCTGCATGGCTTGGGCGATGGAAGACGTGGGCCTCGCGGAGCCGCTGCGCGAGCGCCTGCTGCACTCGTTCTTCGATACCGCCGACTGGATGCGCAATCATCCGGGCTGATTCACTGGGCACGATTGTTCCGGTCGGTGGGCCGGTACAGTCAGGCGCTCATGCATCGCGGCCGTCCAGCGGGGTGGTTTGCCTCGCGGCCATAATGGCCTTTTGGCGGGCGAGCGGCTGCGCACGGCCCGCCGTACGCAAAACAAGGAGACACCCACGATGACGACCACCCGCGCGCTCTTTCGCGAAGACGCCTATCTCACGCAGTGCGAAGCGACCGTGCTTGCTGTTGGCGAGGATGGCGTGCGGCTCGACCAGACCGTGTTCTATCCGCTCGGCGGCGGCCAGGCCGGCGACGCCGGCGCGCTGGTGCTCGCCGACGGCACGCACATCGAGATCGCCGACACGCGCAAGGCGAAGTTCGAAGGCGCGACGCCCGACGACGCGCTCCACGTTCCCGCGCCCGGTCAGGAGGCGCTGCTCGCGCGTCTCGCCGCAGGCGAGCGCGTACGCGCCGAGATCGACTGGGCGCGTCGTCACCGGCACATGCGTTTGCATACGGCGAGCCATCTGATGTGCGCGGTGCTGCCCTATCCCGTGGACGGCTGCAGCATCACGACCGACTATGCGCGCCTCGATTTCGCGACCGTCGAGCCGATCGAGCGCGAGATGGTGGAGGCGCGGCTCGCCGAACTCGTGTCGGGCGCGCACGCGGTGGCGACCGAATGGATCACCGACGAGGAAATGGCACAACGCCCCGAACTCGTGCGCACGATGAGCGTGAAGCCGCCGATGGGCCTGGGCCGTGTGCGGCTGTTGCGTATCGATAACGTCGATTTGCAGCCCTGCGGCGGCACGCATGTGCGCAATACGCAGGAAATTGGCGCGCTGCGGGTGGCGAAGCTCGAGAAGAAGAGCGCGCGCACCCGGCGTCTCGTGCTGGAACTGGCGTCATGAGTCTCGACCCGCGTGCGCGCGAGGTGCTCGACTTCTGGTTCGGCGCGCCGGGTTCGGAGGAATTTGGCCGCGAGCGCAAGATGTGGTTTCGCAAGAATGCCGCGTTCGACGCCAAACTGCGCGAACGCTTTGGCGCGCTGCTCGACGCCGCGTGTGCGGGCGAACTCGACGCATGGTGCGAGACGCCCGAAGGCGCGCTCGCGCTTCTGATCGTGCTCGATCAGTTCTCGCGCAACTGCCACCGCGGCACGCCGCGCGCATTCTCCGCGGACGACAAGGCGCTCGGCATCGCACGCATGATGGTGGCGAGCGGCGCGGATCAGCGCTTGCCCACGCTGCAGCACCGCTCCTTCGCGTATCTGCCGTTCGAACACGCCGAAAGCGCCGAAGCGCAGCGCGAATCGCTGCGTCTGTTCGGCGAGCTGGCGAAGGATCCCGAGGGGAAGGGCTACTACGATTACGCGGTGCGCCACGCGAAGATCATCGAGCGCTTTGGGCGCTACCCGCATCGCAACGTGCAACTGGGCCGCGATTCCACCGACGAAGAAGCCGCTTTTTTGCGCGAGCGGGGTTCGTCGTTCTAGCAAAAGCCAGCGCGCGAGTTCAGCGTCCGCCGCTCACGTCGAGCAGGGCGCCGGTGACATACGAGGCCGCGTCGCTGAGAAGCCACACGATCGTTTGCGCGACTTCGTCGGCGCTGCCGGGCCGGCCGAGCGGCGTTTGCGCGCCGAGCACGGCAGCGCGGTCGGGGCGGCCGCCGCTTGCGTGGATTTCGGTGTCGATGAGGCCTGGGCGCACCGCGTTCACGCGCACGCCCTGCGGGCCGAGTTCTTTGGCGAGCCCGATCGTCATCGTGTCGACCGCGCCTTTGGACGACGCATAGTCCACATATTCGTTGGGCGAGCCGAGCCGCGCGGCAGCCGAAGAAACATTGACGATCGAGCCGCCGTCGCCGCCGCGATCCTTCGACATGCGCCGCGCCGCTTCGCGTGCGCACAGAAACGCGCCGTACACGTTCACGTCGAACATGCGCTTCAGACGCTCGGCGCTCATATCGGCGACCTGGCTGCCGGGCGCCACGATGCCCGCGTTGTTCACGAGCGCGTCGATGCGGCCATAGGCCGATTCGAGCGTGTCGAACATCGCGACGACGTCTGTCTCGCTCGCGACGTCGCCGCGCAGCACGCGCGCGTGGCCGCCTGCGCGGCCCACTTCGGCGGCGGTTTCGTCGGCGGCCGGTTCGTTGTGCAGATAGTTGACGCCCACGGTCCAGCCGTGTGCGCCAAGCAGACGCGCCGTCGCGCGGCCTATGCCTCGGCTCGCGCCGGTGATCAGGACAACCTTGCTCATCGCGATGTACTCGTCAAGGAGGTAACTGAGCGTGGTGACTGCGGATTGTCGGGCGAACGGCGCGATGCGGCTGGATCAAACGTTCTCGCGCAGGTCCGCCCACTTGTCCTTCGCGGGCGCGTGGTAACGCTTGAGCCTGGCGATCAGCGCCACGGGATCGCCGTCGGTTTGCAGCATGTCGCGGTAGGTCTGGCGCATGAAGCCTTCGCGCACCGTGTGATCGAGCAGCGCCATGAGCGGATCGTAAAAGCCGCCGATGTTCAGCACGCCCACCGGCTTGCGGTGATAGCCGAGCTGCGCCCACGTATAGACCTCGAACAGCTCTTCGAGCGTGCCCGCGCCGCCCGGAAGCGCGACGAAGGCGTCGGAGAGGTCGGCCATCATCTTCTTGCGGTGGTGCATGTCGGGCACGACGTGCAGCTCGGTAAGGCCCACGTGACCCACTTCCTTGTCCACCAGCAGCTCGGGGATCACGCCGATGGCGCGGCCGCCGCCCGCCATCACGGTGTCGGCGATCACGCCCATCAGGCCGACCTTGCCGCCGCCATAGACGAGTGCGAGGTTCGAGGCGACGAGCGCGCGGCCGAATGCCTGTGCGGCTTCGGTATAAATCGGGTTGGCTCCAGGCGAGGAGCCGCAATATACGCAGACTGCTTTCATTCGGCTTCGGCCTTTATTCCCGGTTGTCCTTGGCGGCGCCCGCGCCTTCGCGCGGCGGCAGGTAGTCGTAGAACTCGCGCTTGGCGAGCTTGCCCGAGACGAGATCGTCGAACAGCTCGCGCGCGCGGCCGCGCAGATACGGCGCCATCAGCGAGACGATCTGCACGCTCACCTGGTGCAACTCGTCGCGAATCGCTTCCTGGTCGTTGTACTTGCGCGGATTCATCACGAACTGGTAGGAGAGCCAGTAGGTGGCGATCACGCCGATGTTGGTCGAGATCACGTCGATCTCAGCCGGCGTGGCGACCATGTCGCCGTCTTCCACGAGCTGCTCGCAGAACTGCTTCGCGAAGTGCACCTTGTGGCTGATGATCTGCTTGAAGTGCATCTCCAGCGTGCGGTTGCGCGCGAGCAGGTCGTTCAGGTCGCGATAGAGAAAGCGGTAGCGCCACGTGAAGTCGACCATGTACTGCAAGTACGCCCACATCTCGTCGATGGTGGCGCGATGGTCTTCGGGAAAGCGCAGACGCTTTTCGATCTCCTGCTCGAACTGGCTGAAGATGCTGTTGATGATGTCGTCTTTGTTGCGGAAGTGGTAGTACAGGTTGCCTGGACTGATCTCCATTTCCTCGGCGATGGTCGTCGTAGTGACGTTCGGCTCGCCGATCTCGTTGAACAGCTTCAGCGACAACTCGAGAATCCGTTCGCGTGTGCGGCGGGGAGGTTTGGCATCCATGTCGTCCGGCCCTGAAAATGCAGTGCCGGGCTCAGGCGCCCGCTTGTATGTTGCGGTGCGCGCGGCCCGGCCGCGGTTGGTCGTTATAAGACTGTCGTTCGATTATAAACCGACGGCCCGCGCGCACCGACAGCTTGCGTCTGACAGGACTGGGGAGGAGAGGCGGGGCCCCCGCGGTAGGGGGCGTGTGGCGCTAGAGTACGCCGATTCCGTGCAGCAGCAGCGGGCCGAAACGGGGTACGAGAATCAGTCCCCAGGTCAGGACGCAAAGCAGCAAGGCGAGCGTCACCGCCGCGCTGCCCAGGTCCTTGGCGCGGCCCGAGAGCTCGTTGCGCTCGAGGCCGATGCGGTCAACCGCGTTCTCGATGCTCGAATTGAGCAGCTCGACGATCAGTACGAGGATGACCGAGCCGAGCAGCAGCACGCGCTCGACGGGCTCGACCGGAATGAACACGCCGATCGGCACGAGGATGGCCGAGAGCGTGAGCTCCTGGCGAAACGCGCTTTCCTCGCGGATGGCGGCGCGAAAGCCCTTGATGGAGTACTTGAGCGCCTTCCATGCGCGGGTGATGCCGCGGTTGCCCTTGTAGGGGTTAAAGGGCAGCGGGGCGAGCGGATCGTCGGGACCGAGCGGTTCGTGCAGATGCGGCGGCTCGGGCGGCTCCTGGGCGGCAACGCGCGACGCAGCGGGTGCAGTGGGATTGGCGGGTTCGCTCGCAGCAGCGGGTGCGGCTGGCGGCGCAACGCCAGGTGCGGCAGCGGCGGACGCGCTCGTGCGCGGATCGAGCGCTTCGGCGGCGCGTGCGGCGCGCGTCGAGCCGCCGGCACGCTGGCTGGCTGGCGCATTGGGACTGCGTGCGCCCTGGGCGCTATGCGGCGGTAACGGAGGACGTGGCGTCATGGTGGTGCCAGGTAGTACCCCAGTATCGCACGCGTGGGAGGCGGTTGCGCCGGGGCCGTCCGTGACCCCGGCGCGCTCGCGGACAATCGAAGCGCGCACCATAGCCGGCCTCGCGCTCAGGCAGCGGCGCTGGAAGGCTCCATCGTCGCGCGCGAGCGCGGCTTCAGATGCGCCGCGAATTGCTCGGAGGCCGCGCGCCACGAGAAGCGCTCGGCCCAGGCGCGCGCCTCGGCGCGGTCGATCTTCAACGCTTCGAGGCACGCTTCGCGCAGGTCTTCGTTCATCGAGCCCGCGCCGCCCGTGCCCAGCACGTCGATCGGGCCTGTCACCGGGTAGGCCGCCACCGGCGTGCCGCATGCGAGCGCTTCGAGCAGCACGAGACCGAAGGTGTCGGTGCGGCTCGGGAACACGAATACGTCGGCGGCAGCGTAGACCTTCGCGAGCTCGGGCTGGCTCAGGACACCCAGGTAATTCGCCTGGGGATAGCGCGACTTCAGCTCGGCGAGCGCCGGGCCTTCGCCGCACACCCACTTCGAGCCGGGCAGATCGAGCTTGAGAAACGCCTCGACGTTCTTCTCCACGGCCACGCGGCCCACATACAGGAAGATGGGGCGCGCCGTGTTGAGCACCTTCGATTCCATCGGCCGGAAGATGTCGAGGTCCACGCCGCGCGTCCACAGCACGACGTTCGTGAAGCCGAACTTCTCGAGGTCGGTCTTCACGACGGGCGTGGGCGCCATCACCGCGAGCGAAGGCTTGTGGAACCAGCGCAGGAAGCGGTACGTCGCCGAGAGCGGAATGCCGAAGCGCGCCTGCACGTACTCGGGAAAGCGCGTGTGATAAGCGGTCGTGAACGGCAGGTCGTGGTCGATCGCGTAGCGGCGCGCGGCGAGTCCGAGCGGACCTTCGGTCGCGATGTGGATCGCATCGGGCCCGAATGCGCTGATGCGTTCGTGCAGATGCCGCTTCGGAAACAGCGAGAGCTTGATTTCCGGGTAGGTGGGGCACGGTATCGTGCGGAACTCCAGCGGCGTAAGCAGTTCGACCTGGTGCCCGAGCGCGATGAGTTCGCGGGTCGTGTTCTTCAGGGTTCGAACTACGCCGTTGACCTGCGGCTCCCATGCATCGGTCACGATCATTACTTTCATCGGTCGTCGGCCCTCTCGTCGTTCGGTGGTGCGGTTATGGCTGCTGCGTAACGGTATCAGTCGACACTCAGGCGGCGCTCACACGCGCCTTGCGCGTGGAGACCTGCGCTTGCGGCGCGCGTTTCACGGTCCAGTAGACGATGCGCAACTCGCCCTCGAACGTCTCGACGAGCGCGGAAAGGCTCTCCACCCAGTCGCCGTCGTTGCAGTACAGGATGCCGTCGATATCGCGGATCTCGGCCTTGTGGATGTGGCCGCAGACCACGCCGTCGCAGCCGCGGCGGCGCGCTTCGTCGGTCATCACGCGCTCGAACGAGGAGATGAAGTTCACCGCGTTCTTCACCTGATGCTTGAGGTACTGCGAGAGCGACCAGTACTGGAAGCCGAGCTTCGCGCGCACGCGGTTGAACCAGCGGTTGAGCAGGAGGATCAGCGTGTAGGCCGAGTCGCCGAGATAGGCGAGCCACTTGGCGTGCTGGATCACGCCGTCGAAGAGATCGCCGTGCACGACCCACAGGCGCTTGCCGGTGAGCGTCGTGTGAAAGGCTTCCTCGCGCACGTGGATGTCGCCGAACGCGAGATTGCAGAACTGGCGCGCGCTCTCGTCGTGATTGCCCGGGATGTAGACGACCTGGGTGCCCTTGCGCGCCTTGCGCAGCACCTTTTGCACGACGTCGTTGTGCGCCTGCGGCCAGTACCAGCCCTTCTTCAACTGCCACCCGTCGATGATGTCGCCCACGAGGTACAGATACTCCGACTCGTTGTGGCGCAGAAAATCGAGCAGATACGACGCCTGACAGCCTCCCGTGCCGAGATGGATATCGGAGAGCCAGATGGTGCGGTAGCGGGTGGGATCGGGATGGTCGTCGTCGTGGGAGCCGGTGG
>NZ_JAMBPQ010000004.1 GCF_024206495.1 Paraburkholderia sp. CNPSo 3272
CAGCCAAACCACCTGCTCCGCGGGCAAGCGGCGTTGTCGGATACTCGCCCGTCCCGTGTAGGCCACCGCCTGCTCGATCCACTCGTAGGGCAAGTGCTCGCCCAGGCGAGCCCAGTCGGGCGTTTCCTGTTCTTCAGCGAGAAAATGGAGGGCGTCATCAAGCATGGGGACGCAGGTTAACAGCCTCCCTCACCGTTTACAACACCCAAAACGAAAACGCCGTTCAGGTCTTAACTGAACGGCATTAGCGCCGGGGGCGCGGTTTTGCAATGCAATCTGCTGCGTGTATGCGGCTCAGGGACAGATGCCGACGCGCAGCGGAAAGCCTTAACCTTCGGTCGGCGGCACGTAGCCGGAAGCCTGGTCGGCGCCTTCGCCGAAGAAGAACTTCTCGGTCTGCTTCATCAGATACTGGCGCGCGCGAGGATCGGCCATGTTCAGGCGGTTTTCGTTGATGAGCATGGTCTGCTGCTTGAGCCACTGCTGCCATGCCTCTTTCGAGACGTTTTCGTAGATGCGCTTGCCGAGCTCGCCCGGCAGCGGCGGAAAGTCGAGGCCTTCGGCTTCCTTGCCGAGCTTCGCGCATTGGATCATACGGGCCATGCTGTGCTTCTCCTGTAGTCGTATGTGGGGGTGGCGGCGCGCTCAGAGCTGTTTCATCAGCACGAGCGATTTGCGCTGCCAGTTATAGAGGCGGCGGCGGTCTTCGGGCAGGTCGTCCACCGTTGCCTTGACGAAGCCGCGCTTCAGGAACCAGTGTTCGGTGCGCGTGGTGAGCACGAAAATGCGCGTGAGGCCGCGCGCCCGTGCGCGCTGCTCGATACGGCGCAAGAGGCGTTCGCCGTCGCCGGAGCCCTGTGCTTCGGGTGACACCGTGAGGCATGCCATTTCGCCGATGCGCTCCTGCGAATACGCGTAAAGCGCCGCGCAGCCGAACAGCACGCCATCGTGCTCGATCACCGAGAAGTGGTCGATGTCACGCTCGATCTGGTGACGCCCGCGCCGCACGAGCGTGCCGTCGGTTTCGAGCGGCTCGATCAGCGTGAGAATGCCGCCGACGTCGTCGGGCGTGGCTTCGCGCAGGCTCTCAAGATTCTCGTACGAGATCATGGTGCCGACGCCGTCATGCAGGAACAGTTCGAGCAGCACGCTGCCGTCGAGCGCGTAGGGAATGATGTGAGCGCGGCCCACGCCGCCGCGGCAGGCGCGAATGGAGTGCTTCAGGTAGAAGCCCTCGTCGCCGAGCATGGTGCCGCCTTCCTGCAGTTTGTAGGCGTCGTCGAGCGACATTTCGCGGATCAGCTCGCCTTCCTCGTCGATCAGGCCCTGCGTTTCCGTGAGGAAAATGATCTTGTCGGCGCGCAGCGCGATGGCCGCCGCCGAGGCGACGTCTTCCATCGACAGATTGAACGCCTCGCCCGTGGGCGAAAAACCGAGCGGCGATAGCAGCACGAGCTTGCGGCTCGCGAGCGAGTGGCGGATCGAATCGGCGTCGATCTTGCGCACGACGCCCGTATGCTGGAAGTCCACGCCGTCGAGAATGCCGACCGGCCGCGCCGTCACGAAGTTGCCCGACACCACGCTGATGTGCGCGTGCGCCATCGGCGTGTTCGGCAGACCCTGGCTGATCGCGGCCTCGATGTCGAGACGCACTTCACCGGCCGCTTCCTTCGCCGACTCGAGCGCGCGGGCATTCGTGATGCGCATGCCGTGCGAGAACTCGGACTCGACGCCGTGCAGGCTCATCTGCTCCTCGACCTGCGGGCGCGAGCCGTGCACGAGCACGATCTGGATGCCCATGGCCTGCAGTAGCGCGATGTCGGCGACGAGCGCGTTGAGCAGGTTCTGGTGCACGACCTCGCCGCCGAAACCGACGACGAAAGTCTTGCCCTGGAACGCGTGGATGTAGGGCGCGACCGATCGCATCCAGTCGACGAACTGCGCGTGCTGCGCCATGAGCTGCGAGTCGGAATCCGCAGCGGCGGCGGAGGCCGGCGCGCTGGCGGTGGCGGGGACGAGGTCGGTTTGGGAATTCATGCCCGGGATTATAATGCGCCCCCATGTCGAATGTACCCAAAAGACCTGCCTCGGCGCAGGGCAGCAACACCCCGGCCGGGAAGGAAACGGCACAGGACGGCGCGAAAGCGAAAGGCGCGTCGCAGAAGTATGGCGACGGGCAAAAGCTCGCGTCGACGGACAAGCTTGCCGCGCTGATGGGCGGCGGCGCGCTGGGCGGCGCGCGCGTGCAGGACAAGCGTGCGGAGCAGACGCAACCACAGACGCCACAGCAGACGCCGCCGCGCGCGGATCGGCGTCCGCATCAACGCGCGGATCAGGGCCCTGAGCAGGGAAGCGAAACCAAGCCTGCGCCGCAGCCTCCGTCACAGTCTCCAGCGCGAGGTGCACCGCGTAACGAGCGCGGCGACGCGCAGCCGGCCAAGCCGCGCGAGGAGCGCGACGATCGACGCCCGGCGCAGCGAAACGCGCCGCGAGACGGCTCCAACGAATCGCGCGAGGCGCGCGCCGAGGCTCGGCGCAATCAACCGCCGCGCGTACAGCAGCTGCCGAAGCAAGCGAAAGCGCAGAGCCAGCCGAATCCCCAGCGACCCGCAAAGCCGAAATCAGAACACGCGCCGCGCCCCGGCAATGAAGGCGAACGTGAACGTGATCGCGCGCCGCGCGCCGAACGCCAGGAACGTCCGCCGCGTGCACCACGCACGAACGTCGAGCCGAACAAGGTGCCGCCGGTCACGTTCCCCGAAGCGTTGCCCGTCTCCGGCCGACGTGAGGAAATCGCGCGTGCGATCGCACAGAATCAGGTCGTGATCGTGAGCGGCGAAACGGGCTCGGGCAAGACCACGCAGTTGCCGAAGATCGCGCTCGCACTGGGCCGCGGCCTCGGCGCGGGCGGTACGGGTTTGATCGGCCATACGCAGCCGCGCCGGATCGCGGCTTCGGCCACGGCGCGGCGCATCGCCGACGAACTCAATACGCCGTTCGGCGAAGTGGTCGGCTACAAGGTGCGCTTCACCGACAATCTCTCGCCGGGCGCTTCGGTCAAGCTCATGACCGACGGCATTCTGCTCGCGGAAACGCAAACCGATCCGCTGCTCAATGCCTACGACACGATCATCATCGACGAGGCGCACGAGCGCAGTCTGAACATCGACTTCCTGCTCGGCTATCTGAAGGAAATTCTGCCGCGCCGGCCCGACCTCAAGCTGATCGTGACTTCGGCGACCATCGACGCAGATCGCTTCGCGCGCCACTTCGGCAGCGAGGAAAAGCCCGCGCCGGTGATCGAGGTGAGCGGCCGGCTGTATCCCGTCGAGGTGCGCTACCGCCCGGTGCAGGAAGACAGCCCGGCGGTGAAGAACGCGCAGGGCACGACAGGCCGCGAAAAGAGCGGCAAGTCGCAACGCGACACCGATCGCGACCTGATGGAAGCGATCGTCGATGCCGTCGACGAACTCTGCCGTGAAGGCTCGGGCGACGTGCTCGTGTTCCTGCCCGGCGAGCGCGAGATTCGCGACGCCGCGGAAGCGCTACGCAAGCATCATCCGCCGCACACGGAAATCCTGCCGCTGTTCGCGCGGCTTTCCGCGCAGGAGCAGGAGCGCGTATTCAAGCCGTCGAACGCGCGCCGCATCGTGCTCGCGACCAATGTGGCGGAAACGTCGCTCACGGTGCCGGGCATCCGCTACGTGGTCGATACGGGCCTCGCGCGCGTGAAGCGCTATTCGTATCGCAACAAGGTCGAGCAGTTGCAGATCGAGTCGATTGCGCAGGCGGCGGCGAACCAGCGCGCGGGCCGTTGCGGGCGGGTCGCGGACGGCATCTGCATCCGGCTGTACGAGGAAGCGGATTTCATCGCGCGGCCGCGCTTCTCCGATCCGGAGATCCTGCGTTCGTCGCTCGCCGCCGTGATTCTGCGCATGAAGTCGCTGCATCTCACGGCGATCGAGACGTTTCCGTTTATCGAGCCGCCGCCGGGCCGCGCGATTGCCGACGGCTATCAACTGCTCAACGAACTCGGCGCCGTGGACGAGGACAACGCGCTCACGCCGCTAGGCCGCGAACTCGCGCGGCTGCCGCTCGATCCGCGCGTGGGCCGCATGATTCTCGGCGCACGCGACGAGCAGGCGCTGCGCGAAGTGCTCATCATCGCGAGCGCGCTTTCGGTGCAGGATCCGCGCGACCGGCCGATCGAGGCGCAGGAGCAGGCGGACCAGGCGCATCGCCGTTTTGCCGACGAGCGCTCCGAGTTTCTCCAGTGGCTCAAGATCTGGGCCTGGTTCGAAGAGGCCGTCGCGCACAAGAAGTCCAACCGGCAACTGCTCGATGCGTGCCGCGCGAATTTTCTTTCGCACTTGCGTCTGCGCGAATGGCGCGACGTGCATTCGCAATTGCTGACGGTGGTGCGCGAGCATGGCTGGCGCATCAACGAAGCCGACGCGACCTACGAGCAGATCCATCACGCGCTGCTCACGGGCCTGCTCGGCAATATCGGCCTGAAGGCCGACGACGAGCCGCATTACCTCGGCGCGCGCGGCATCAAGTTCCACTTGTGGCCGGGCTCGGCGCTCGTGAAGAAGGCGGGCCGCTGGGTCGTGGCCGCCGAACTCGTCGAGACGAGCCGCCTCTACGCGCGCTGCATCGCGAAGATCGAGCCCGAGTGGCTGGAGAAGGTCGGCGCGCATTTGCTGAAGACGTCGCTCTCGGAGCCGCATTGGGAAAAACGCGCGGCGCAGGTGAGCGCGTTCGAGCGTGGGGTGCTGTATGGCCTGCCGGTGTATCAACGCAGGCGCGTGGCGTTCGGCAAGCAGGACCCGGCGCGCGCCCGCGAACTCTTCATTCGCGGCGCGCTCGTGGAGGGCGAGTTCGACACGAAGCTCGCCTTCTTCGCGCACAACCGCAAGCTGCTCGCCGATATCGAGCAACTGGAACACAAGTCGCGCCGCCAGGACGTGCTGGTCGACGATGAGCTGATTTACGGCTTCTATGATCAGGCGATTCCGGAAGCCATTTACTCGGGCGCGTCGTTCGAGCGCTGGTATCGCGACGAGGTGAGGAAGGGCGGCCAGCCCGAGGACAAGCTGCGTCTCCTGTACCTCTCTCGCGACGACCTGATGCGCCACGAAGCAGCGGGCGTGACGACCGAGCTGTTCCCGAAGCGCATGACGATGTCGGGCGTGGCGATGGCGCTCACGTATCACTTCGAGCCGGGCTCGCCGCGCGACGGCGTGACGCTCGCGGTGCCGCTCTACGCGCTCAACCAGGTCGATGCGCGCCGCTGCGAATGGCTCGTGCCGGGCATGCTCAAGGAGAAGGCGCAGCTGCTCCTGAAATCGCTGCCGCAGAAGTTGCGCCGCCACTGCGTGCCGCTGCCCGAATACGCGGCCGGTTTCGCGGAGCGCGTGGGCGGCGAGCGTTTCGGTGCGGGCGGCCTGCTCGAAGCGCTGATCGCCGACGTGCGCGAGCAAAAGCAGATCGCCCTGAAGTCCGCCGACTTCAAGCTGGAGACGCTGCCCGCGCACCTCTTCATGAACTTCAAGGTGATCGACGAGCACGGTCGCCAGCTCGCGATGGGCCGCAACCTCGCGCAACTGCGCGCCGAACTCGGCGCGCAGGCGCAGCAGCAATTCCAGAAGCTCGCAAGCGCGACGGCGCTCGCCGCGCTGGAAACGCACGCGCAGGGCGGTGAGGCACCGCAGAACGCTCAGATCGAGCGCGATGCGACCGGCAACGTGCCGCAGAAGAGCAACGTGCCGCACACACCCGCGTCGGGCGACGCCGCGCCTGCCACGGCGCTCTATGAAAACCTCACGACGTGGAATTTCGGCAAGCTGCCCGAGCTGCTGGAAATCCGCCGCGGCGGACAGACGCTGTTCGGCTATCCGGCGCTCGTCGATCGCGGCACGCACTGCGACGTCGAAGTGTTCGATTCGCCGGAGGAGGCCGCGCGCATCCATCGCCAGGGGTTGCGCCGCCTCTACGCGCTGCAGCTGCGCGAGCCGATCCGCTACCTGGAGAAGAACCTGCCGGGTCTGCGCGAGATGGCGATGCAGTTCATGGCGCGCGCCACGCAGGAGGAACTGCGCGACCAGCTGGTCGAACTCGCGCTCGATCGCGCCTGCCTGCAAGACCCGCTGCCCGACGACGACGCGAGCTTCCACGCGCGCAAGGACGAAGGCCGCGGACGTCTCTCGCTGCTCGCGCAGGAAATCGCGCGTCTGGTGGGGCAGATTCTCGCGGAATACGCATCGTTGGCGAAGAAGCTGGTGCAGGCCAGGGCCTTCGGCGCACCGGCCGCGGACATGCAGGCGCAGGTCGACGCGCTCATCAGCAAGCGCTTCATTCTGGAGACCCCCTATGCGCAGCTCGTGCATTTCCCGCGCTACCTGAAGGGCGTCGCGCTGCGCATCGACAAGCTGCGCGCCGACCCCGCACGAGACGCGCGCCAGGCCGCCGAATTCCAGCCGCTCGTGCAGCAGTATCAGCGCGCGCTCTCGCAGCGCGGCGGCGTGTTCGATCCGCGTCTTTCGGAGTTCCGCTGGCTGCTCGAAGAACTGCGCATCTCGCTCTTCGCGCAGGAATTGCGCACGCCGATGCCGGTCTCGGTCAAGCGCCTCCACAAGGTATGGGAGTCGATGCAGCGATAAGGCGCATTGCGGGCCATAACAGTTCTTCAATATTGCTCGAAAAAAGGGGCGCTTAATTGCGCCCCTCGCATATTTCAAGGGCTCTCCGTCAACCTTGGGTGCGGGTAGACGATCTACAATCACGAATCTGCCCGGGAACAATTCTTCATGCCGAACAACAACGCTTTTAGCCGCGTCGCCGCCAAGGCCGCAGCTTTCGCCCTCGCTTGCGCAGCGACAGTCGCCACCTTCGCCTCCACGGCCGCCTACGCGAACAACATCATCGTCCTGAATTCGGGCGAAGCCACGTTGAGCCTCATCGACGACAAGACGCACGAAGTCGTCGGCACCGTGCCCACGGGCAAGGAACCGCACCACCTCTTTCCCACGCCGGACAACGCCTCGCTGATCGTCGCGAACTCCGTGTCGAACAACCTCCTGTTCGTCGATCCGAAGACCGGCAAGGCGCAGCGCTGGGTCGAAAACGTCGAAGACCCGTACCAGCTCGGCTTCTCGCCCGACCGCAAGTGGTTCGTGACCACGGGCCTGCGCCTCGACCGCCTCGACATCTACAATTACGCGGGCGGCAGCAACATCACGCTCGCCAAACGCCTGCCGCTCTCGGCCATGCCGAGCCACCTGGCGTTCACGAACGACAGCCGCACCGTGTTCGTTTCGCTGCAGGTGTCGGGCGAAATCGCCGCGGTCGATCTGCCGACGCAGAAGGTGCTCTGGAAGATGAAGGTCGGTGCCGCGCCGGCAGGCCTGTGGTTCACGCCTGGCGACAAGTACCTGCTGGTCGGCATGACGGGCGCCGACTACGTTGCGGTGGTGGACTGGCGCAACCAGAAAATCGTCAAGACGATCCAGGTGGGCAAGGCCGCGCACAACTTCCGCTCGCTCGTGGACGGCCGCCACGTGCTGGTGTCGAGCCGCGTGGCGAACGTCATCAGCATCATCGACGAGGACACACTCGAAAAGACCGGCGAAATCAGCGGCCTGATGCCCGGCCCCGACGACATGGAGCTGACCGCCGACAAGCGCTACCTGTGGGTGACGTTCCGTTTCGCGAAGCACATCGGCCTCATCGACATGCAAACCCGCAAGCTCATCAAGACGATCGCCGTGGGCCGCTCGCCGCATGGCATCTACTTCTACGATCGCGCGCCCGTCACGGCGCCGAACGGGGCCTAAAGGACACCGCAGGACAGCACGGGACACTGAAGGACCCCGGATCGTGGGAGGGCACGTGGGACGTGGCGGCGTCCTTGCCCGTCCTCGCACCGTCTTACCCGCCGTGCGCGCGGTGGTTTATGCTGTCGGCTTGGCCGTACCGATTTCGCCGACACCGTGTCCTCTACCTGTCCTTTTCGCCGTATTCCGCTCGCATGAATGACCTGTTGCGCTCGTTCGGACGCGCGCTCGCGAGCGTGTTCCATCCCGCCATGCTGCTGCTCACCTTCGTGCCATTTCTCGTGGCGGCGGCGGCGTGGGGCGCCGTGCTCTATGTGTTCTGGCAGCCGCTGCTCGACCTCATGCGCGGCGCGCTCGCGAACTGGTCCTCCACGGCCTACCTCTATCATCTGTTCGACGCGCTCGGCTTCGGCTGGCTGCGTGCGACGCTCGCGCCGTTTCTCGTCATCGTCCTGACGATTCCGCTCATCGTGATCTCGGTGCTGCTGCTGATCGTCGCCATTTCGATGCCGCGCGTGATCCGCCATCTGTCGAAGCGCCAGTACGGGACGCTCGAGATCCGGCATGGCGGCAGTTGGTACGGCAGCCTGTTCTATTCGCTCGTCACGACGCTCGTCTGCCTGATCGTGATGATCGTGACGCTGCCGCTGTGGCTCATTCCGCCGTTCTTCGCGCTGATTCCGCCGCTGTTGTGGGGCTGGCTCACGTATCGGGTGATGACGTACGATGCGCTCGCGCTGCACGCAACCGTCGAGGAGCGCCGCGCGCTCGTGCGCAGCCACCGGCTGCCGCTGCTCGTGATCGGCGTAGTGAGCGGACTGCTCGGCTCCCTGCCCACGGCGATCTGGGCCGTGTCCGCGTGGCTGCTGCTGTTCTTTCCGGTGCTGGCGGCGGTGACCATCTGGATCTATGCGTTCATTCTGGTGTTCACGGCGCTCTGGTTCGGGCACTACTGCCTGCGCGCGCTGCAGCGCATGCGCGCGCACGAAGTGCAGCAAGCGTCCGGTGACGTGACGATCGTGCACTAACCGCTTAATCATCGAGACAATTCAAAGAGGCGTCCCATGGCATTTGGCGTCATCATCATCGGCGACGAGATTCTCTCGGGGCGCCGCTCCGACAAGCATCTGCCGAAGGTCATCGAACTGCTTGGCGCGCGCGGCCTCTCGCTCGAGTGGGCCCAGTACGTGGGCGACGATCCCGAGCGCATCACCGAGACGCTGCGGCGCTCGTTCGCTTCGGGCGACATCGTGTTCTCGACGGGCGGCATCGGCGCGACGCCGGACGACCACACGCGCCAGTGTGCGGCTGCGGCGCTGGGCGTGCCGCTCGCGTTGCATCCTGACGCCGAGGCGGCGATCCGCGAGCGCATCCGCGACATGCACGCGGGCGACGATCCCGTGAATTACCAGTCGCCCGAGAATCTGCACCGCTTCCAGATGGGCACGTTCCCGCAGGGCTGCGAGATCATCCCGAACGGCTACAACAAGATTCCGGGTTTTTCGATTCGCGATCATCACTTCGTGCCCGGTTTCCCCGTGATGGCGTGGCCGATGATCGAGTGGGTGCTCGACACGAAGTACGCGCACCTGCATCACCAGACGCCGCACGCCGAGAAGTCGCTGCTCGTGTTCGAGCTGCCGGAGTCGACGCTCACGCCGCTCATGGAGAGCATCGAGCGTGATTTTGCGGGCGTGCGGGTGTTCAGCCTGCCGAGCGTGGGCGATGCGGAGCGGGGCGGCATTTATGCGCGCCGGCACATCGATCTGGGCGTGAAGGGCGAGCCCGAGGCCGTGGCGGCCGCCTTCGTGAAGCTGCGCGAAGGCGTGCACGAACTGGGCGGCGATGTGGTCGAGCCGGCGCCGCCGGGCGAGGATACGCCCGATCGCAAGCGCCGCAGCGGGTCGCGCGCCGGTTTTTGATTCAGCGCGCGAAGGTGCGCCGCGTGCGGCCGTAGGGCAGGCGGCGCATCATCTGCATGTCACACGGGGCGCTCAGAGTGGCCCGTTGGGTTGGAGCGGGGCGGTTTCTGGGTGTCAGGCGCCGATCCACGGCAGGCCGCGGAAGCACCAGCCGGTAACGGTCTTGCGATGCCCCTGGCCGTCCTTGTCGCCTTCGAAGCCTTCGAGCAGGTCATAGGCCTTCGTGAAGCCGGCCTTGGCGGCCTCGATGGCGGCGAGCTTGGAGCGCGCGGCGCTGCGGCAAAGGAACAGCACTGGCGCGTCGGCTTCCACGGCGCTCTTGAGCTGGCTGAGGAACTCGGCATTGGGCACGCCGCCCGGATAGCGGGTCCATTCGACGTGCGAATACTGGCCGTCGCCCACGACGGGACGGCCGACCCAGTCGAGTTCAGCGCGCGTGCGCACGTCGACGAGGCGCGCACGCGGGTCGAGCTGCAGAAGCTCGAATGCCTCTGCGGGCGACACCGCGCCCGCGTAGGGCAGCTGGCTCTCGACGCGGCGTTTCTCGGCCTGGGCGTACAACTGTTCGAGCGTACTCATGACAACGGATCTCCTGTTTCGCGTGGGACCAAAAAACCATTCTAGCGCGCGGGGACGGAGCGGGTTGGACGGCCCGGGCCAAGGCAACACCGTAACTGCGCGAAGCTTGGCCGGTCGAAAGCGCGCGATGCATTGAAATGGTGCATTCCCGGTGGTTTGCACCATAATGAAGAGAGATTCGCGCGCCAAATTCGGGAGTGCACGAATTTAGTGCCGATGAGCCGCCGTGCCGGCGGCTCGACACAAGCGCTGCGCACGATTTTTGACTCCAAGTGCGTGTCGCGAAAGGGATTTGCGCCACGTTGGCGCATGCATGGCATGGAAGCTGCTTTATATGTCTCGATCGATTTCGCAGCCGGCCAGCCAGGGTCAGCAGGACAGGCCCGGGAAGGAGGCGGCCGGCGGGGATCAACAAGATTGGGACGGCGGCAGCGTTCGCCGAAATCGTTAATCAGGAGAATAGGTTATGAGTAAATCCGTGGCCGACGTCATGCAACTCGTCAAGGACGAAGACGTCAAGTTTGTCGACTTCCGCTTCACGGACACGCGCGGCAAGGAGCAGCACGTTTCGGTTCCGCTGTCGGCATTCGACGAAGACAAGTTCGAGTCGGGTCATGCGTTTGACGGTTCGTCGATTGCCGGCTGGAAGGGCATCGAAGCCTCGGACATGCTGCTCGTGCCGGACCCGAACACGGCCTTCATCGACCCGTTCTACGAAGAATCGACGCTCGTGCTGACCTGCGACGTAGTCGAACCGGCCGACGGCAAGGGCTACGAGCGCGACCCGCGCTCGCTCGCCAAGCGCGCTGAAGCGTACCTGAAGAGCACGGGCCTCGGCGACACCGCCTTCTTCGGTCCGGAGCCGGAATTCTTCATTTTCGATTCGGTCCAGTGGAACACGGATCAGTCGGGCTGCTTCGTGAAGATCGGCTCGGATGAAGCACCGTGGTCGTCGGGCCGCGAAATCGAAGGCGGCAACACGGGCCACCGTCCGGGCACGAAGGGCGGCTACTTCCCGGTCGCACCGGTCGACACGTTCCAGGACATCCGCTCGGAGATGTGTCTGCTGCTCGAGCAGATCGGCATTCCGGTCGAAGTGCACCACCACGAAGTGGCGGGCCAGGGCCAGAACGAAATCGGCACGAAGTTCTCGACGCTGGTTCAGCGCGCGGACTGGACGCAGCAACTGAAGTACATCGTCCACAACGTCGCGCACACGTACGGCAAGACGGCGACGTTCATGCCGAAGCCGGTCGTCGGCGACAACGGTTCGGGCATGCACGTTCACCAGTCGATCTGGAAGGACGGCCAGAACCTGTTCGCGGGTAACGGCTACGCTGGTCTGTCGGAATTCGCGCTGTTCTACATCGGCGGCATTATCAAGCACGCTCGCGCGCTGAACGCCATCACGAACCCGGGTACGAACTCGTACAAGCGTCTCGTGCCGCACTTCGAAGCGCCGGTCAAGCTCGCTTACTCGGCACGCAACCGTTCGGCATCGATCCGTATTCCGCACGTGTCGAATCCGAAGGGCCGCCGTATCGAAACGCGCTTCCCGGATCCGCTCGCCAACCCGTACCTGTGCTTCTCGGCACTGATGATGGCAGGTCTGGACGGCGTGCAGAACAAGATCCACCCGGGCGAAGCCGCCGACAAGAACCTGTACGACCTGCCGCCGGAAGAGGATGCAAAGATCCCGACCGTCTGCGCCGGCCTCGACCAGGCTCTCGAAGCGCTCGACAAGGATCGCGAGTTCCTGACGCGCGGTGGTGTGTTCACCGACGGCATGATCGACGCGTACCTGGCGCTGAAGGAAAGCGAACTGCAACGCGTGCGTATGACCACGCACCCGGTCGAGTTCGAACTGTACTACTCGCTGTAATTGGCGATGGCGCTTCGCTGCATGCTACACAGCGAAGCGCCGGTTCAGTTTCTTCGACTCGCAGGACGCGTGCGCGTTGGGTCTCCAAGGGACGGCGGTGCCGTCCCTTTTTCGTTGGGACGCCTTGTCGCTTGTCGACGAGACGTCTTGACCCGCTAGTTGACCAGCGTATTGACCAGAATTAACGACCAGGACCGTTGCTGGCGCGCCGTATGGCGGCCGGCCTGAAACATGGTGCTCAAGAATCTGATCAAGGCAAGAAAGGGCCACGCCGAACCGCTCTCCGACGACGCGCCGCTCGTCGAGTCGGGCCTGCTGCCCGGCTTCGAGGCGCTGCCCACGGTCGTGCTCGTGCTCGACAAGCGCACATTGCGCGTTGCTTTCGCGAATCCTTCGGCGGAGGCGATGCTCGATCTCTCGCGCCGTCAACTCGCACAGATGGCGTGGTCCGATCTCTTCTCGAATGCGGACGAACTGCTCTCGACGATCGCGTCGATCGCCGAGCATCGCTTTCACGCGACGCGGCTCGACGCTTCGCTGGAACGCCCCGGACGCGAACCGCTGAATGTGCACGTGGTCGTGGGCTTTCTCGAAAGCACGCCCGATTACGTGTTGCTCGAACTCTTCGAGAACGAGCGGCATTTGCGCAGCGACCGCGAGGAGCGCATTCACGACCTCACGGCCGTGAACAAGCATCTGATCCGCAATCTCGCGCACGAGATCAAGAATCCGCTCGGCGGTATTCGCGGCGCGGCACAGCTGCTCGAATTCGAACTCGGCGCGCTGGAGCGCGACGAGCTGCGCGAGTACACGCAGGTGATCATCAAGGAGTCGGACCGCCTGCAGACGCTCGTCGACCGTCTGCTGGAGCCGCATCGGCATCCGCATATCGTCGGCGACGTGAATATTCACGAAGTCTGCGAGCGCGTGCGCGCCGTGATCCTCGCGGAATTCCCGCGCGGCCTCACCATCGAGCGCGACTACGACGTGAGCGTGCCCGACCTGCGTGGCGACAAGGAGCAGTTGATCCAGGCACTGCTGAACATCGTGCGCAACGCGGCGCAGGCGCTGCGCGAACGCATTTCGCAGGGCGACGCGCGCATTGAATTGCGCACGCGCATCGCGCGCAAGATCACGATTTCCAAACGCTTGTGCAAGCTGGCACTGGACTTGCATATCACTGACAACGGACCCGGCATTCCCGATGACATTCGCGACCGCATCTTCTATCCGCTTGTCTCCGGACGCGAGGATGGCAGCGGTCTCGGCCTGACGCTCGCGCAGACGTTCGTCCAGCAGCACGACGGACTGATCGAAGTGGATAGCCGGCCGGGCCACACCGAGTTTCAGATATTGCTGCCGCTCGATAGTTGAATCGATAGCCAGACCTGAATTTAGATTTACCGATACCGCACGCCACCAGGACTTCTGACCGATCTTATGAAGCCGATCTGGATAGTAGACGACGACCAATCGATACGCTGGGTGCTCGAAAAGGCCCTTGCCCGCGAGAACTTAGCTACTCGCAGCTTTTCGAACGTGCGCGAAGCCGCGAGCGCACTCGATCACGACAGCCCGCAGGTGCTCGTCTCCGACATCCGCATGCCGGGCGGCTCGGGTCTCGAGCTGCTGCAAACCGTGCGTGAGCGCGTGCCGGGCTTGCCCGTCATCATCATGACGGCGTTCTCCGACCTCGACAGCGCGGTCGCCGCGTTTCAGGGCGGCGCGTTCGAGTATCTCGCCAAGCCGTTCGACGTCGACAAGGCCGTCGAGCTGATTCGCCGCGCCGTGGACGAAAGCATGCGCGGCGAGCAGCAGTGGGACGAGCGTCCCGCCGAAGCGCCCGAGATGCTCGGCCAGGCGCCGGCCATGCAGGACATGTTCCGCGCCATCGGGCGGCTTTCGCATTCGGCGGCGACCGTGCTCATCACGGGCGAGTCTGGCACCGGAAAGGAGCTTGTCGCGCGCGCCTTGCACCGACATAGCCCACGCGCGAACGGTCCGTTCATCGCGCTGAACACCGCGGCGATTCCGAAGGATCTTCTGGAATCCGAACTGTTCGGCCATGAGCGCGGTGCGTTCACGGGCGCACAGGCCATGCGCCAGGGCCGCTTCGAGCAGGCCGAGAACGGCACGCTGTTCCTCGACGAAATCGGCGACATGCCGTTCGACCTGCAAACGCGCCTCTTGCGTGTGCTCTCCGATGGACAGTTCTACCGCGTGGGCGGGCACAACCCGCTGCGTGCGAACGTGCGCGTAATCGCCGCGACGCACCAGAACCTCGAAACGCGCGTGCGTCAGGGGCTGTTCCGCGAGGACCTGTATCACCGGCTCAACGTAATTCGTTTGCGTTTGCCTGCGCTGCGCGAACGCAGCGAGGATATTCCGCTGCTCACGCGCCACTTCCTCCAGAAAAGCGCGCGCGAGCTGGGTGTCGAGCCCAAGCGCGTGTCGGACGAGGCGCTCGCGTGGATGTCGTCGCTGCCGTTTCCGGGCAATGTGCGTCAGCTCGAGAATCTCGCGAACTGGCTCACCGTAATGGCGCCCGCGCAGACCGTCGAGATCAAGGATCTGCCGCCCGACCTCGTGCCTGTGCACGGCTCGGCGGGGGCGGCGGTGCATCTCGCCGATGCTGCGGCTGCGTCCGAAGCGGGCGCGGCGGCCAATGGCGCGGGCGGGATATCACCGGTTGCGGGCGCCGTGGCGGGCGTGGGCTTGCCCGGCGCGATCGGCGGCATCCCGGGCGGTGTGGTGTTCGGCACGCCCGCGTTCGGCGCGTCCAACGGCGCCGCTGCCGCGATCTCGACGCTGAGCGTGTGGGAGAGCGGTCTGCGCACGGAGGTCGCGCGCCTGCTGCGCGAAAACAGCGCCGACGTCATGGACGAACTCTCGCGCCGCTTCGAAGCCGCCGTGATCCGCGAGGCGCTCGACTTCACGCGCGGGCGCAAGGTCGAGGCGGCCGAGCGTCTTGGCATCGGCCGCAACACCATCACGCGCAAGATCCAGGAGCTCAATCTGGAATGAGCGCGGACTAGCATGGGACACCGGGCCGGCCTCGCGCCACGCGAGCCGGCCCGGCGCGCAGTGCATCGGCGCCCACACAGGGCATAATCGACGCTGTTTTCCTGTCGACGACCGATCATGCCCGTGACTTCTCCCTGGCCCACCGAGGCCGATCCGTTCCTTTCGCTCGAATCGCTCGACGACCCCGCCGTCATGGACTGGGTCGAAACGCAGAACGCGCGCACACGCGCCGCGTGGCAGGGTGGTGCGCGCTTCGAGGCGCTCGAAACGCGCCTCGCGCAGGCCTACTTGCCGCGCGAGCGGCCCGTGATCCCGAGCCGCTGGCAGGAGTGGGCCTACGATCTCTGGGAGGACGAGGACAATCCCAAGGGCCTGTGGCGCCGCGCGCTCTGGGCCGACTGGCGCGCCCACAAGCCCCAGTGGCAAACGCTCATCGACTTCGACGCGCTCGGTGCGAAAGAGGGCAGGCCATGGGTGTGCGCGGGCATCGACATTCTCTATCCGGACGGCGACCGCGCGCTGATCCAGCTTTCCGATGGCGGCTCCGACGCGGTCATCGTGCGTGAATTCGACATCGTGAAGCGCGAATTCCTCGACGATGGTTTCGCCATCGCGAAGGAAGGCAAGCACATCATCTCGTGGATCGATCGCGATACCGTGTACCTGGGATGGGACGCGGGCGGCAAGAGCGGCAAGAAGATGCTCACACGCTCGGGCTACCCGCGCGAGGTGCGCCGCTGGACGCGCGGCACCGCGCTCGCCGACGCGCCCGTGGTGTTCAGCGGCGAGTTCGACGACATCAGTGTGGAAGGCGACTACGATCCGGTCGAGAAGCGCCACGACGTGGTGCGCAGCGTCGACTTCTTCGATTCATACACCTATCGTCTGGATAAGCGCGGTGACTGGCAGGTGTACGACGTGCCCACGCATGTTTCGGTGGGCGCCTGGCACGGCTGGTTGCTACTCGAGCCGCGCCTCGACTGGACCGTCTCCGGTGTGACGTACAAGGGCGGTGCGTTGCTCGTGATCCGCGAAGACGACTTCCTCGCGGGCGAGCGCGCGTTCACGACGCTCTTCACGCCCACGCCGGTGACGTCGGCATGCGACTGGACCAATACGCAAAACGTCTTGATCGTCTCCTGGCTCGACGATGTCGAGAGCCGCACGATGCTCTGGCAGCCGCACCAGGAAGATAGCGCGTGGCGCTGGGAGTCGCGCGTGTTCCCTGCGCGTGCGAGTTCGCAGGTGGATGTCTCGCCCATCGAAGATACACTCAACGACGAGGTATTCGTCGACGTCGACGATTACCTGCTGCCGCCCGAATACTGGCTCGCCGATCTCGCGCAAACTGATCTCCAGCAGTGGGAATTGCTCGACCGCTGGCCCACGCAGTTCGATTCCGGGCCGCTCACGGTCATCCGCTCGCACGCGTGCTCGGCGGATGGCACGAGCGTACCGTTCACCGTAGTTGGCCCGAAGGCCGTGCTCGAAGGCGAGTCACGCAAGGCGTCGCCGTGCCTGCTGACAGGCTACGGCGGCTTCGCAATCGCGCTCACGCCGCAGTATCTCGTGGGCTCCGGCATCGGCTGGCTGGAGCAGGGCGGCGTGGTGGCGATCGCGCACATCCGCGGCGGCGGCGAGTACGGCACCGCCTGGCACGTCGAGGCCCAGCGCGAGCGTCGCCAGCGCTCGTTCGACGACTTCATCGCGGTGGCCGAACAGTTGATCGCCGATGGCTATACGAGCGCCGCGCAACTGGGCATCAAGGGCGGCAGCAACGGCGGGCTGCTCGTGGGCGCGTGCATGGTGCAGCGCCCTGAGCTGTTCGGCGCCGTGGTGTGCGAGGTGCCGCTGCTCGACATGCAGCGCTACCCGCTGCTGCATGCGGGTGCGTCATGGATCGACGAATATGGCGATCCTGAGGATGCCGAAGAATCACGCGCGCTGGCTGGCTATTCGCCTTACCACCATGTGAAGCCCGGCGTCGTGTATCCGCCGTCGCTGTTCACGACTTCGACGAGCGACGACCGCGTGCATCCCTCGCACGCGCGCAAGATGGTCGCGCGCATGGAGCAGCAGGGGCACGCGAATGTCTGGTATCTGGAGAACACCGAAGGCGGTCACGGCCCCGGCAGCGATTCGCTCGAGCGCGCGGAGTACGACGCGCTCGTTTATCGCTTTCTGTGGACCACGCTCGCGGGAAACTGGTAAGGCGCGCGTTCAGCCCGCCAGATCGAGCGTGGCGATCACTGGCGTGTGATCGGATGGCTGTTCCCATTTGCGCGGCACCTTGTCCACTTCGCACGCGGTGAGGTGCCCGGCAAGCGCGGGCGAGAGCAGGATATGGTCGATGCGCAAGCCCGCGTTGCGGCGAAACGCGAACATGCGATAGTCCCACCATGTGAAGAGCTTTTCGGGCTGCTCGAACTGGCGGAACGCATCGACGAAACCCAGTTCGAGCAGCCGGCGAAACTGCGCGCGCTCTTCGGGCGAGACGAGGTTCTGGCCTTCCCATGCCTTCGGATCGTGCACGTCGCGGTCTTCGGGCGCGATGTTGTAATCGCCGAGCAGCGCGAGCTTCGGATAGCGCTGCATCTCCTGCGCGAGCCAGTCGTGCATGGCGTCGAGCCATTGCAGCTTGTACGCGAACTTTTCGGTGCCGGGCGCCTGGCCGTTGGGGAAATACGCGCTCACCAGGCGCACGTTTCCGATGGTCGTGGCAATCACGCGCTGCTGCGGATCTTCGAAGCCCGGAATGTTGCGCACGACCGTGGCCTCGTCGACGAACAGGCCTTCGCGCACGAGGATGCCCACGCCGTTATAGGTCTTCTGGCCCGCGAACCAGCTGCGATAGCCGTGCGCCTCGAGTTCGGCACGCGGGAACTTGTCGTCGGTGAGCTTGAGCTCCTGGAGGCAGAGCACGTCGGTCTTGCTCTCGTTGAGCCAGTCGATGACGTGCTGCAGACGGACCTTGAGGGAGTTGACGTTCCACGTTGCGATTTTCATGTGAGGCTCGATAGGGTGACGGTGTGCTTTTGTTGCACTTCGGCGCCATTATCGCCTGCTTCGCAAAGCGGGCAACAGTTGCCTCACCATTGCTCCAGCCACGGCCGCAGATCGAGTTCGTGCGTCCATGCATCGCGCGGCTGCTGGTGCAGTGTCCAGTAGGCGTCGGCGATGTGCTCGGGGTTCAGGATGCCGTCGCGTTCCTTGAGCTTGTAGCGCTCGGGAAAATTCTCGCGGATGAACTCGGTGTCGATCGCGCCATCGACAATGATCTGCCCGACGTGAATCCCCTGCGGCCCGAGTTCGCGCGCCATCGACTGGGCAAGGGCGCGCAGCGCGTGCTTCGCGCCCGCGAATGCCGCAAAGCCCTCGCGCCCGCGCAGGCTCGCGGTCGCGCCCGTGAAGAAGATCGAACCGCGCTCGCGCGGCAGCATGACTTTCGCGGCTTCGCGGCCCATCAGAAACCCGGCGAAGCAGGCCATTTCCCAGACCTTGTGATAGACGCGCGCCGTGGTTTCGGTAATGCCGAAGCGCACGTTCGCGCCGATATTGAAGATCGCCACCTCGATGGGTGCGATGCGCGTTTCGATGTCCGCGAAGAGCGCGATCATGTCCTCTTCCCTGCGCGCGTCCGAGCCGAAAGCGTGCGCTTCGCCGCCCTCGGCTTCGATCTGCGCGACGAGCGGCGCGAGCTTGTCGGCGTTGCGGCGCGTCACGCACGCAATGTAGCCTTCGCGTGCGAAGCGGCGCGCGATGGCGCCTCCGGTGGCATCGCCTGCGCCGATTACGAGTACGGCTTTCTTTTGCGTCATGATGTTTGTCTCACTGTCGATTACAGCGGCCCGGTTTCAGGTATCTTAGGACGTCGGCGCGTCCGGGCAAAGGTGCGCGTATTTATATAGGGGAGACACGATGGGTGACATCAAGGTGCAGTTTCTGTTTGACTTCGGTAGTCCTAACGCTTACTTGTGCCACAAGGTGATCGGCGGCATCGAAGCGCGCCAGCAGGTGCGTTTCGAGTATGTGCCGATCCTGCTTGGCGGCCTTTTCAAACTGAGCGGCAATCGCTCGCCGGCCGAGGCCTTCGCGGACATCGAAAACAAGCGCAAGTTCATGATGCTCGAGATGAGGCGCTTCATCGAGCGGCATGGGCTGAGCGCTTATCGGCCCAATCCGCACTTTCCGGTGAACACATTGCATATCATGCGCGGCGCAGTTGCGGCGCAGCGCTTCGGTACGTACGAGCGCTACGTGGACCGCATGTTCGTGCACATGTGGGAAGAGGGCCTCAAGATGGACGACCGCGCCGTGATTCGCGCGGCGCTCGAGGCCGATGGCCTCGACGCCACGGCATTCGAAACGGCAATTCAGGACGCCGATGTGAAAGCCACGCTGCTTGCGAACACGCAATCGGCGTTCGAGCGCGGCGCGTTCGGTTCGCCGACGTTCTTCGTCGGCGAGGAAATGTACTTTGGCAAGGATCAGTTGCGCGATGTCGAAGAGGAAATCGCGCGCGTGAAATCGCACGCGTAAAAGGCGGCGCTTCATTACGAGGCGAGGCGGACGCGGCATGATCGCTTCCGCCTCGCGCCGCGCATCAAAGCGCGGCTTGTTCCACCGTTTGTTCCTCGGCTTGCGGCGCGCTGAACACGCCCAGACGCACGCGCGCCGCCTCGTATTCGCGCTTCAGACGCGCGATGAGTTCAGCTGCCGGCAACACGCTCTTCACCGCGCCGATGCCCTGGCCCGAGCCCCAGATGTCCTTCCACGGCTTCACGCGCGTCGAGCCGAAATTCATCGCCGACGGGTCCGACTGCGGCAGCGCCTCCGGATCGAGTCCGCTTGCCACGATGCTCTGGCGCAAATAGTTGCCGTGCACGCCCGTGAAGAGATTCGAGTACACGATATCGCCCGCGCCGCCTTCGACGATCATTTGCTTGTAGGCGTCGACGGCATTCGCTTCATGCGTGGCGATGAACGCCGAGCCGATATAGGCGAGATCGGCGCCCGCCGCCTGCGCCGCGAGAATCGCGTTGCCGTTGCCGATCGCGCCCGAAAGCAGCAGGGGGCCGTCGAACCATTCGCGAATTTCGTGGATGAGGGCGAACGGCGAGAGCGTGCCGGCGTGGCCGCCTGCACCGGCAGCCACGGCGATCAGGCCGTCCGCGCCTTTCTCGATGGCCTTCTTCGCGAACGTGTTGTTGATGACGTCGTGCAGCACGATGCCGCCCCATGCGTGGATCGCGTGGTTGACTTCTTCGCGCGCGCCGAGCGACGTGATGACGATCGGCACCTTGTATTGGGCGCACACGCCGAGATCGTGCTCGAGGCGGTCGTTCGACTTGTGCACGATCTGGTTGACGGCGAAGGGCGCCGCCGGCGCGTGCGGATGCGTCGCGTTGTACTCGGCGAGTTCGGTGGTGATACGGTCGAGCCATTCGCCGAGCACGTGCTCCGGCCGCGCATTGAGCGCGGGGAACGAGCCGACGACGCCCGCCTTGCACTGGGCGATCACGAGATCGGGATTCGAAATGATGAACAGGGGCGAGCCGACGACGGGAATCGACAGGCCGCGGCGCAGCACGGCGGGCAGGGACATCCATATCTCCTTGACTGGGGCGGCGGCCGGGTGCGGCTGCCGTCGCGTGATTCGATGCGCCGGCGTGCGAGCCGGCTGGCAAGCTCAAACATAGCAAAGCCGTCGAATCTATGCAACCAGTTGCATAGTGGGAAAATTCGGTCCGCAACAGATTGGGCGTTGGTGGGACGTGGTTTAGAATCGCCGCATGTCGACGCCGCATGCCATCCTCATCGCCTTGCTGGAAAAGCCTTCGTCGGGCTACGACCTCGCGCGCCGGTTCGACCGCGCGATTGGCTACTTCTGGCACGCCACCCATCAGCAGATCTATCGCGAGTTGGGCCGCATGGTCGAGGCGGGGTGGGTGTCGGTCATCGAGGACGAGACGGCCGCCGCGTCGCGCAAGAAGGTCTATTGCGTGTTGCCTGTGGGGCGAGATGAAGTGGCGCGCTGGGTGCGTGAGACCGCGCTCGACCTCGATTCGCGCAACGTGTTCCTGCTCAAGCTGCGCGCCGATGCCGTGATCGGGCCGCTCGGCCTCGCCGAGGAACTCGCGCGGCTCATCGAAGCAAATCGCGCGCGTCTCGCGACCTATCGGGAGATCGAGCAGCGCGATTTCGGCGCGGCATCGCTCACGCGCGGGCAGCGGTTGCAGTACGCGATCCTCAAGGCGGGCATTCATACGCAGGAGATGTGGCTTGCCTGGGCGGAAGAGGTGCGCACGCTGGTGGAACCCGTGCAGGCGCAGTGAAATTTGCCAGGTTGTCCGAAGTAATTCGGGTGTTGCGATTGCCTGCCGACGGTGTCCGAACCCGCGTTGTTTCAGTCATGTGAAGAAGACCCTTGACGGACAAGCGCGTGCACCCTATAATTCTTTTCTCTGACGGACGCGGGGTGGAGCAGTCTGGCAGCTCGTCGGGCTCATAACCCGAAGGTCGTAGGTTCAAATCCTACCCCCGCAACCAAACGTCTTAAGTAGCAACGCTTACAGCCGGTTTTGTGTGTCTCCCAGAATCGCCCTGTATTGCCCGTAAGAAATTCTCAGGACAATCGCCGTGCAGCCTAGGCGAATTTGCCTGAAAAAAGAAACCCGCCTTGAGCGGGTTTTTTGTTGTTCGCTTGATCTATGCCCCCCGATGCAGTACTCCATGAGCGCAATCGTGTTCGACGGTGTCCGCACCGATGCGGACTATCTTGCGTGGCTCCGCGCTCACCCCCACGGGTACATACTTAATCGCTACGGCGCCGGATTGGCTACCGGCTATCACCGCATACCCGCCTTTTTTCCACCGTCGCCATTCCGTCGTTTCAAGCAGATAGACGAATGCGCCGCAGACATTGCCTACGCCGATTGCCGCGTGTACTTCGTCGCCCGTCCACAGACCGACAAACGCTTGCCACATGGCCGCCGCTCATCTGCACCGTGCGAATCAGGCAAGCGCAAATGCGCTCTTGGCTATGGCCCAATAGGTTTCGCGCTTCGCCTGCTGGTCCATCGCCGGGGCGTTGATAACGCTCGTGGTTCGCGCAAAGTCGCCCTTGTCTGCGGCTTCGCTGCAGCCATGCGCCGACCAGAAGCAAGCCGCCGACCGCGCGGCTAGCGTGTCATCGGTTGCGAGCAATCGGGATTCGCTACCAAGTCCACGCCGAGCGCGCGTCCGCAATCGCGGTAGTTGTCTTTGGGCTTTGTCGTTTCTGGCCGTACCTCCCCCTGGAAAAGCTCGCCATGCGCGACCTATACGCCAGTCACGCCGCCGCCTTGCGCGACGCGCTGCGCCACGCCGTAGAGCGCGGCGGTATGTCTTCGCTAGGCGTGCTTCATCAAGGCGTACCGTCACCGTCCACGCTCACGGGCACCGATGCCACGGCACAGGCCGCGCGCGTGCGTCGCCAGCTCGATCGGCTCGCGCCGCTACCGCGCGCGTTGCTTGTCATTGCCTACGCGCCGCGCTCGCTCAAGTGCTCTTGCGGAGCGCGGTGCTGCGCGGGCAGTTATCCCAATCCAGAATGGAAAGACGCCAAATATTGCGAGGTTTATCTGCCTCGCATGGGTGTTTAACCATTGTTCAGACTTGTCCCATTGTATTAGGGGGCAAATGCGTACTACCGTCGTAGAGGTTGCGAACGAAACCCAATTTCTGGCTTCGTCGCTTTCGCGCGGCCACCGCGCTTTTTCTTGGGAGCACTGTAAATGTCGGATCAGCAGGAACGCAAAGGCACCAAATATGAATTTGCAACAGTCGGCGCGCGCACCGAGCGCGGCGGGTGCGTTACGAGCGGTTCGGGAATCCGCATCGGGGGGCTTCCGCTCGCTTGCGTTGATGACATTGTGACGTACAGCGACGGAAGCGAAGCAGTCATTGCGGACGGCGCAGGCAATGCGTCGGTCATATGCGGCAAACCCGCCGCGCTTGTCGGAAGCCGACTCAGCAACGGCGACCGGATTATTTCGACCGTATGGACGGGGCGCGGAATCTTCGTGGAAGAAGGCAAAGCCATTGAAGGTCTGTTCGATCCTGAATGGGTGCCCGCGCCCCGCGAGCCATCGGCCCGCTTCGCGGTAGCCGGGGCAACGACAAAACGCGGCGGCGTTCTCAAGCAGGCTACCGGCACATACGAGGTTCGCGACGTGCAGCAACGCGCGGGGCGCATCGGCGATTTCATCGAGTACGCCGACGGCACCCGCGCACGCATCATTACCGGAATCGGAGTGCCTGGCAAACCCGATTACGCCTTCGCGGTCGTTGGTAGCCTGCTGGATAACGGCGACGTGATAAACGATAGCCCGCATCGCGACGTGCGCACGCCCAACATATTTGTCCCTCTGAACGAACACGGCGTCGAATTGTCGCGCCAGTAACGAACAAGGGGAATAGCCATGATGCGACGGGTAGCGGTTGTAGGAGACCAACTCAGTACAGGCGGGCAAATCGACCATTACGAAGCCCCGCTTTGCGCGTGGGGCGACGGCGGCCACCAGGTCGCATTAATCGGCGGCTCTGCGTATTGCGAGGCATGCAAAAGCACGGGCGTTATTGCGAAATCTGGAGGCCCGCGCCGAATCAACTTTATGGGTGAAACCGCAGCGGACGGCGATATCGTCCTATGCAACTGCGCAACGCCACCCCGAATCATTGCGAAGCTTGCGGGCGAATCATGGTGCGATGACGAAGACTATAGCGCCGTTGCACGCGCAACGAGTGGGCCGCAATCCTTCGCCGGTCAGAACGCGACATACGATGAGCAATACACGCTAACTGATTCAGGAGGTCGCCCGCTTGCGGGTGTCCGCTACCGCGTTCGATACAACGAATCAGCCGTTTTGAGCGGTGTCACTGACGCGAGCGGGAAGACAAGGCGCATCCCTACCGACGGTATGAAGCGCCTTTGTCTCGATGTCGCGCACGGAGCAAAGGGGCAACGATGACGACGTACTATGCAATCGTGGACGGCGATCCAATCTCCAGCGGCGGGAATGTTCACGTCCTTGAACGTGACGAGTGGATCGAAGGCCCGGATGGTAGGGAACGGGCCGTCGCCTATCTGGGCGATCAGGCTTACTGCGAGGCTTGCAAAACTTGGGGCGTTCTCGTGCCTCATGCGGGAATTGCGCGCTATCTGCGCACCGATCATCACAAGCGCGGCGCACAGGCGGTAAGCGGCGACGGGGTTATTTGCAAGTGTGAACCGATGCCCGTGGTTATGGCGGTCTACGGTCGTTCCGAAAGCATGGACGATATAGGGGATTCGGCGCGGCTCTTGAAGGCCCAAACGCCATCGCGCGATATCTACGACGAACGTTTCACGCTCACCGATCGCGAAGGAAATCCGTTGCGCAATGTTCGCTATCGCGTCCGTACCGGTTCGAACGTGTTAGCAAGCGGCGTAACTGATTCGGGCGGCCGTACGCAACGGATAGTAACGAATGGAAGCCAGGCGTTAAGGCTCGAAGTGGAGCATTGAACAGGAGAGAAGCATAGCGCTACACGGCGAGCGCGCAACGTGCGGAAACTGCAAAGGTTCGTGGCCAATGGTCGGCACCGGCTACGGCATGAGCGATGATGGAACGCAGGTAGTAATCCAGGGTGATCGCGTGCTATGCCCGTGCGGCAAGAATCGTGTTATCGCGGGCGAAGGTGTTGGGTGTTTCGTCCACGTCGCTTCGGACACTGAAAGCGTAGGAGCGACACAATCACCCGGCGACGTAGCGCAAGACACACTCTACGACGAGCAATTCACCTTGCTCGAAGAAGCGCGCCGCCCGCTTGCGGATATGCGTTACAGAATCATCGTTGATGGCGAACGGGTAATAACGGGAACCACGAACGCAAGCGGCCACACTGAGCGAGTGGTTACGCGCAGCGCATCAAGCCTCAAACTTCAATCGGAGAAATAGGAATTGCCGGATAACACAAACTATGTAACGGTCCACGATACCGCCTGCACAAACACAAACCCCGATTCATGCGTTGTCGTTCAGATTGCTGCAAATCTGTTGTCGTGGGAGATTCCCGATAACAAGTACGGCGATAAATTGCCTATGATTCCATCTGCGTCGCGCGTACAACACGGGAAGATTCTCTACCATGTCCCAATCAAAGCGACGGTAAAAAGCCGTGGCGGCGCTCCACTGTCCGGCCGTAGCCTCACAGTCAAAAGTAACCGCAGTAACGATACCGTGCGGGTATCGGGTCCGACTGATTCGAGCGGTTGCGCACTGGTCGTTCTTGAATCGCGCGAACCCGGAGACGTGACGCTAACGGTGACGGATGGCGATATCACGGCGGTTCCGCTGCGTGTTACGTTGAAAGAAGCATGGTACGAATCCGGTTTCCATATCACCCATTACATTATTGCAGACGAACACGACGCGCGCGGTCCGATGGTTCAAGCGCCCGGCGTGTGTGGTAGTCATCGCCAAGATTTTCTTTACGGCGCTGGCGGCGTACCAATGCAGGGAACTGGCGAAACACTAGACGGCCGTTTTGTTCGTTACGATGGCGGTGGCGGCGGTTGGCATAACAATGCGCATGGGCACCCGGATATCTTGAACAATCCCGCACAGGCGCGTTTGAGCGAAACTGACGCCGCACATGGCCGCTTTGGTGATGTTGTTGCGAATCGTTCGATAGCTGTTGATCCTACTGTTATTCCGGGGCGGTCACGGGTGTATATTGCCTCCAGCGATGGTGGTCGAGTTGTTGGCGAACGATCGGCCGACGACACGGGCGGCGGTATTCGCGGCGCACATATTGACCACTTTAGCGGTCCCGGTAGCGCCGCTTCGCGCACGTGGCAAGCGTCCGGGGGGCGACTTGCAAAATGCGCGGGTTAAATTCTTACGTTACTAAATGAAGCGAGTATTTCCAATATTGCTATTCTTCCCGTTTGCCGTTTTGGCGTTAGACGGCACAGGGTCTGTCGATTTTGATTCGGCTATTGTTCCGCTTTTGAATCAAAACACGACGTTCAAAGAATTTGTTCTTTGTAACTTCGATATCGTTAGCGATCCGATGGGGGGGCGCATTGGGGATATTCAATCAAAGGCTCTGGGCGGCTCCAGAATCGGTCCTTATTCCATGTGGGCAAACTGGCGTGGAAACTCGGGGGCGAAGCCGGTAATTCTAACGATCAACACGTACACTGATTTTATTGACGCGGCTGGAAATATTGTTAAAGGAAATCTAAAAAAGGCCGTTCGTATCAAAGAGCACATTGACAGTGTGACGATAGAGCCACCTGATAAAGATCAACCGGAGTCTGTGCCAGGTGGACTAAAGCATGCCGTAGACGTAAAGGCTTGCGCCGCAAAATCCCCTTCGTAAGCCAACTACCCCGCTTCGGCGGGGCTTTCTTCTAACGGCAAACATGAAAAGCTACTTTCTCGCGGTCGCGGCGATTTCGCTTGCCGTCACCGCAGCCGCAACGGTGAGCGTGTCGCCCTTATGGTCGATAATCCCGCTTTCGCGCTTCGCCGCGTTGCGCGCGTCGACGGGATTCATGGCGGGGCAATAGCCGATCGTCTTGCGGCCGTGGGTGCCGACGGGCTTCGTCCAACGGTATGTCTAGCTTGCCGAACCTGCGGGTGTCACCTTCACCTCGAAGCCCGGTAGTTCGTCGCACTGGTACGCCTGATAGTCGCCCGTGACGCGCAGCGCGCGCGTGAAATCCCGATCAATCTGGAAGCGCTGGTGTTTCGTTCCCATCGTCTGTCGCACTCTGCTTCGCGCCGGGCCGGTAGTACAAATCCAGGACATTTGCCGTTTGGCACCGGGCGCGACTGGGTGGCGTTGACAGAGACATACAAGCGCCGGAAAGCCTTGAAAAACAAAGGATTGGCACTGACTGGCACCGGGTGATACTGAAAATTCTCATAACCCGAAGGTCGTAGGTTCAAATCCTACCCCCGCAACCAAACGTCTTAAGTAGCAAGGCCTCGTGCCAATCAATGAACCCGCTCTGAGCGGGTTTTTTGTTTTCTGCCGCTCGAAGCTGCAACGAGTGCCATCGCTCAAGCACCTGCTTCGCTCGCAATCGCCCAATCCACCGCGGCCTGAGCGTGCAACGCGGTCGTCTCGAACACCGGCAGGGCCGAATCGTTCTGTCCGATTAGCAGCGTGATTTCCGTGCAGCCGAGAATTACCGCCTGCGCGCCGCGTGCCGCGAGGTCTTCGATCACGCGCTGATACACACGCCGCGACTGCGCATCAACGTTGCCGTGACACAGCTCGTCGTAAATGATCCGGTGCACGTCCGCGCGATCGTGTTCGTTCGGCACGATCGCTTCGACGCCATGCGTCTCGCGCAATCGACCCACATAGAAGTCCTGTTCCATCGTGTAGCGGGTGCCGAGCAGGCCCGCGCGCGTGAAGCCCGCGGCGCGCAGCGCCTCCCCGGTCGGGTCCGCGATATGCAGGAAGGGGATCGAGATCGTCGCCTCGATCGAGGCGCGCACGCGGTGCATCGTGTTCGTCGCGAGCAGCACGATATCGGCGCCGCCGCGTTCGAGCTGCTGCGCGGCTTCGGCCATCTGCACGCCTAGCGCGTCCCAGTCGCCCGCGCGCTGGAGCGCTTCGACCTGCGCGAAGTCCACGGTCACCATCAGGCTGCGCGCGTTGTGATGGCCGCCCAGACGCGCCTTCGCGTGGCGGTTCAGCAGCCGGTAATACTCGGCCGACGATTCCCAGCTCATCCCCCCAATCACGCCGATCGTTTTCATCGATCCGTTCCTCACGCTCGTGGCCTGTTCAATCCGCACGAGTATAGGCCCGCGCAGCCGGCAGACCAGAGACGGTCCGGCCGATCCGAAGCGGTACGGGAGCCGACAAAGGGCGCGGACACAACTTGTCTTGAAAATGGTACTGTGTTTTTGTACAGTATCGGGACCGTGAACGCGCCTTCTTCCAACCTCGCGCCGCCGGTTGCGCCCGACCCGGGCCGCACCGCCGCAGCACTTGCCGCCGCCGCTCGCAAGATCGTCCATTGCGACTGCGACTGCTTCTATGCGTCGGTCGAAATGCGCGACGACCCCTCGTTGCGCGGCCGCCCGCTAGCCGTGGGCGGCCGGCCCGACCAGCGCGGCGTGATCGCCACCTGCAACTACGAGGCGCGGCGCTTCGGCATTCATTCGGCGATGTCGTCGGCGCTCGCCATGCGCAAGTGTCCCGAGCTCTTGATCCTGCCCACGGCAATGGAGAAGTACCGCACCGCCTCGCGCGCGATCATGGCGATCTACCGCGACTACACGCCCGACGTCGAGCCGCTCTCCCTCGACGAAGCCTATCTCGACGTCACGCGTGCCTCGCGCTGCAAGGGCAGCGCCACCCTGATCGCCGAGGAAATACGCGCGCGCGTGCGCGAAACCGTGGGCGTGACGGTATCGGCCGGCGTCGCGCCGAACAAGTTCATCGCCAAGATCGCCTCGGACTGGAACAAGCCCGATGGCCTCTTCGTCGTGCGGCCGCCTGACGTCGATGCCTTCGTCGCCGCATTGCCCGTACGCAAGATTCACGGCGTCGGCAAGGTCACGGCAGCGAAGCTCGAAAACCTCGGGCTCACCACCTGCGCGCAACTGCGCACATGGTCGCTGTTCGATCTGCATCGGCATTTCGGCGCGTTCGGCAAGCGGCTCTACGAACTCGCGCGCGGCCTGGACGACCGGCCTGTGCGCGCCGATCAGGAGCGCAAGTCGGTGAGCGTCGAGACGACCTACGTGAACGATCTGCTCACGCTCGAAGCGTGCAGCGAGGAGCTCAAGCGCCTTGCGGTGCAGCTCGATGCGCGCATTGAACGCGCGGGTTGCGCACACGCGGTGCGCAAGCTGTTCGTGAAGATCCGCTTCGCCGACTTCCAGCGTACGACGGTCGAGTGCGTGGCCGATGCCACCGATGTGCGTACCCTCCTGCTGATGCTCGAAAAAGGGCTCGCGCGGCGCAAGCTGGCGGTGCGTCTGCTCGGCGTGGGCGTGCGGCTCGAAGAGGAGAACCCGGCACTGCGCGGGCAGTTCGCGCTCTTCGACGACGATCCCGCCGAAGACGACGGCCCGATTGCTCTCGTCTGACGCGTTTGCGTGGAGGCCGGTCACGCCGCTGGCAGTGCGATTCTGGCGCCGATAGAATCGACGCGAGTCTTAACGAAAGCGCCACGACAGAACAAGGAGCCGCAGATGGACCTGATCATTCGCCGCGCGGTGCTCGCGCATGCGCATCCCGCTGGATATCCGACGGTGGATATCGGCATCGAGGCGGGGCGCATTGCCGCGGTGGAGCCGCATCTCACGACGGCGGCGCGCGAAGAGATCGATGCCGAGGGTGCGCTCGTGAGCGCGCCGTTCGTCGATGCGCATTTCCACATGGACGCCACGCTCTCGTATGGCCTGCCGCGCGTGAATGCGTCGGGCACGCTGCTGGAGGGCATCGCGCTGTGGGGCGAGCTCAAGCCGCATCTCACGCAAGTGGCGCTCGTCGAGCGCGCGCTGCAGTACTGCGACTGGGCCGTCGCGCGCGGGCTGCTTGCGATTCGCTCTCACGTCGATGTGTGCGACGCACGGCTGCTCGCCGTCGAGGCGCTGCTCGAAGTGAAGCGCCGTGTCGCGCCGTATCTCGATCTCCAGCTCGTGGCGTTTCCGCAGGATGGCGTATTGCGCAGCCCCGGTGCGTTCGACAATCTCAAGCGCGCAATCGCGATGGGCGTGGACGTGGTAGGCGGCATTCCCCACTTCGAGCGTACGATGGCCGACGGCGCCGAATCGGTGCGTCTGCTCTGCGAGTTCGCCGCCGAAAAGGGCCTGCGCGTGGACATGCATTGCGACGAATCCGACGACCCGCTCTCGCGCCACATCGAAACGCTCGCGGCGCAAACGCACCGGTTGGGCCTGCATGGGCGCGTAGCCGGCTCGCATCTCACGTCGATGCATTCGATGGACAACTACTACGTGAGCAAGCTGATCCCGCTCATGCGCGAGTCGGGTGTCGCGGCGATTGCGAATCCGCTCATCAATATCACGCTGCAAGGGCGCGCCGATACCTACCCGAAGCGCCGTGGCATGACGCGCGTGCCCGAGTTGATGGCGGCAGGCGTGACCGTTGCGTTCGGCCACGACTGCGTGATGGACCCGTGGTACAGCTTCGGCTCGGGCGACATGCTCGAAGTCGCGCACATGGGCCTGCACGTCGCGCAAATGACGGGCACCGACGCCTCACGCGCCTCGTTCGACGCGGTGACCGTGAATGCCGCGACGATCCTCGGACTCGAAGGCTACGGTGTGGCGCCCGGTTGCGCGGCGAACCTCGTGGTGCTCGACGCGCACGATCCCATCGAGGCGATCCGGCTGCGCGCGGCACGGATCGCGGTCGTGAGCCGGGGCAGGGTGGTGAGCCGGCAACCCGCGCAGCGCGCGGCGCTTGCGCTCGAAGGGCGGCCGCAAAGCGTCGATTTCAGGCTGCATCGATAAAACGCGAGGCGATAAAAAACCGCGCATGGGTTACACACTCATGCGCGGTTTTCGTTCGGATTGCTTACGAGCGAGTCATGTGGTCACTGCTGTGCCGGCGGCTGCTCCATGCCGTTGTGGCGCAGCAGCGCGTCGATGTTTGGCTCGCGGCCGCGGAAGGCCTTGAACGACTCCATCGCCGGACGGCTGCCGCCCACTTCCAGAATTTCCTTGCGGTAGCGCGTGCCGGTCGCTTCGTCGAGCACGCTCGACTTCGCGGCTTGCGCGGCTTCCTCGAAGGCGGCATAGGCATCGGCGGAAAGCACCTCGGCCCACTTGTAGCTGTAGTAGCCGGCCGCGTAGCCGCCCGCGAAGATGTGGCTGAACGTGTTCGGCCAGCGCGAGAACGATGCCTGCGGAATGACGTGGTAGCGCTCGTTGATCTCGCGTGCGAGGTCGTTCGCGCTCTTGCCCTTCGAAGCGTCGAAGTCCACGTGCAGCGCCATGTCGAACATCGAGAACACGATCTGGCGCAGCGTGCCGAGACCGCTCTGGAAGTTCTTCGCGGCGAGCATCTTGTCGAAGAGTTCGCGCGGCAGCGGCTTGGCAGTCTCGACATGCGAGCTCATTTCGCGCACCACGTCCCATTCCCAGCAGAAGTTTTCCATGAACTGCGAGGGCAATTCGACGGCATCCCACTCCACGCCGTTGATGCCCGAGACGCCCAGTTCGTCCACACGCGTGAGCATGTGGTGCAGGCCGTGACCGAACTCGTGGAAGAGCGTAATGACTTCGTCGTGCGTGAAGCACGCGGGGCGGCCGCCGACCGGCGCCGAGAAGTTGCACGTGAGATACGCGACGGGCGTTTGCACGTCGTTGCCTTCGAGCTTGCGGCGCGAGCGGGCGTCGTCCATCCATGCGCCGCCGCGCTTGCCTTCGCGTGCATAGAGGTCGAGATAGAACTGCGCGACGAGCGTGCCGTCCGCGTTTTCCACGCGGAAGAAACGCACATCGGGATTCCACACCGGCGCGCTGTCCGGGCTGATGCGCACGCCAAAGAGCGTTTCCGTGACCTTGAAGAGGCCTTGCAGCACGAAGTCTTCGGGGAAGTACTGCTTCACTTCGTTTTCCGAGAACGAATAGCGCTTCTGGCGCAGACGCTCGGCGGCGAACGCCATGTCCCACGGTTCGATCTGCGTGAGACCCAGTTCGCTCGCGGCGAACTCGCGCAGCTCTTCCCAGTCCTTTTCGGCGTGCGGGCGCGCGCGCGTGGCGAGGTCTTCGAGGAAGCTCATCACCTGAGCCGGCGTTTCCGC
Source organism: Paraburkholderia sp. CNPSo 3272 (assembly GCF_024206495.1). Lineage (GTDB taxonomy): Bacteria > Pseudomonadota > Gammaproteobacteria > Burkholderiales > Burkholderiaceae > Paraburkholderia. Next base: position 32,074 of record NZ_JAMBPQ010000004.1, read on the forward strand.
CATCTTCGGCGTGAGCGAGACTTCGGCGAAGTTGTTATAGCCGAGCATCTTCGCTTCTTCGGCGCGCAGCTTCAGTTGCTCCTCGATGATCGCCGTGTTGTCCCATTCGGCCTTGCCGCCGCCGTAGACGGGACCAAGCTCGGACGCGCGCGTGACGTAGGCGCGGTACATCGTCTCGCGCATCGTGCGGTTTTCCGAGTACTGCAGCACTGGGAAATAAGAGGGGAAGTGCAGCGTGAACTTCCAGCCTTCCTTGTTCTCGCGCTCCGCGGCTTCGCGCGCGGCGGCGATCACGTCTTCGGGCAGGCCCGCCAGGTCGGCTTCATTCGTGGCGTAGAACGCGTAGCCATTGGTCGCGTCGAGCACATGGTCGGAGAAGGCTTTGGCCAGCGCGGCCTGGCGCTCCTGCAGTTCGGCGAAGCGCGGCTTCTGCTCTTCGGGCAATTCCGCCCCGGAGAGGCGGAAGTCGCGCAGCGAATTGTCGAGGATCTTCTTGCGCTCGCCCGAGAGCAGCTCGAACGAGTTGTGATTCGTGATGGCCTTGTACTTCTTGAAAAGCTCGAGATTCTGGCCGACGCTCGACCAGAATTCAGTCACGCGCGGCAGGTTCTCGCCGTGGGCGGCGCGCAGTTCCGGCGTGTCGGCGACGGCGTTCAGGTGGCCGACCACGCCCCAGGCGCGCGAAAGCGGCTCGCTGGCGCGCTCGACCGGTTCGACCACGTCGCTCCATTGCGCCGGCGTCATGGGTTGCGCGGCACGCTCGACCGCGGCCTTCGCGTTCGCGAGCAGGACGTCGAGCGCCGGCGTCACGTGTTCGGGGCGGATTTCGCCAAAGCGCGGCAGTCCGGTGAAGTCGAGGAGCGGATTGTCGGAGGGGGTAGTAGCCATGATGCTTCCTGTTCCTGTCTGTCGCGGGTTAGGGGGTCGGGGCGCGGCATGCGTGCGCCCGACAGGCAGAGTATTGGGGCGCCAGTCGCGCTTTCCAACCGGGTTATCCGAGCAAATTAACAGATGTCGGGAGGCGATGGCGCAATCGCGGCTGTCGCCGTACGAGCGCGCGGCGCCGCAAAAAAGAAAGCGGCCCGTGAGGGGCCGCTTCGGTAACGTCGTGCTGCGGCGCGTCGCAGCGTGTTGCTTACGCGCCTGCCGCGCGCTCCGCGGCTTCGATCGTATTCACGAGGAGCATCGTGATGGTCATCGGGCCGACGCCGCCCGGCACCGGCGTGATGAAGCCGGCCACGTCCTTCAGGCCCGCAAAATCGACGTCGCCGCAGAGCTTGCCGTTGTCGTCGCGGTTCATGCCCACGTCGATCACGGTCGCGCCGGGCTTGACCATGTCGGCGGTCAGCACGTTGCGCTTGCCCACCGCGGCGACCACGATATCGGCGTCGCGCGTGTGCTTCGCGAGGTCGCGCGTCTTGCTGTGGCAGACCGTGACCGTCGCGCCCTTTTCGAGCAGCAGGAGCGCCATCGGCTTGCCGACGATGTTCGAGCGGCCGATCACCACGGCGTTCGCGCCTTCGAGCGGGATCCTGTATTCCTCGAACATCTTCATCACGCCATAGGGCGTGCAGGGGCGAAAGAGCGGCTGGCCCGTCATGAGCGCGCCCGCGTTGGCGACGTGAAAGCCGTCCACGTCCTTCTCCGGCGCGATGGCTTCGATCACCTTGTGGCTGTCGATGTGCTTCGGCAGCGGCAACTGCACGAGAATGCCGTTGATCTTCGGGTCGCGGTTCAACTCGTCGATGCGCTTGAGCAGGTCGGCTTCGGAAAGCGACTCGGGATAGCGGTCGTACGACGAGTAGAGGCCGTTGTCCTCGCAGGCCTTGACCTTGTTGCGCACGTAGACTTCGCTCGCCGGATTGTCGCCGACCAGCACGACGGCGAGTCCCGGCTGATGGCCGCGGGCGGTGAGGGCGGCGGCGCGTGTGGCGACTTGCGCGCGCAGTTTCCTGGAGAGGGCGTTGCCGTCGATGATAGTGGCAGTCATGGTCGGTCGGGGTCGAGAGTGGGCAATGCGGGCTCTGTTTGGGCTCGTTCGGGCTCGTTCGGGCTCGTTCGGACGCGAGCGCTGGCGCGCGTGGGGCGGGCGCCATTCGAAGGGCGATATTATACCCGCGCAGCGGCAGTGCTCCTGCCTGAACGGACGATGGGGGAGGGAAGAGGTCGCGGCGAAACGCCGCCGGCGGCATGCGCGCGCCGTGGTGCGCGCATGTCGCCGGAGAAAGACGCGCTTACTGCTGCGCCTGTTGCGGCTTGTTGGAGAGCGCGAGACGCAGCAGGTCGGCGACCGTGTTGACGTTGAGCTTCTCCATGATGTTGGCCCGGTGCGCCTCCACCGTCTTGATGCTGATCCCGAGGTCGTCGGCGATCTGCTTGTTCAGGCGCCCCGCGATGATGCGCTCGAGCACCTGGTGCTCGCGCGCCGTGAGCTTGCCGAGGCGCTCGGCGGCCGCGCGCTGTTGCTGCACGTTGCTGCTTTCGTTGCGCGCCTTGTCGAGCATGCGCTCCACGAGCTTGCGCAGTTCCGCTTCGTCGAAGGGCTTCTCGATGAAGTCCATCGCGCCCTTCTTCATGGTCGAGACGGCCATCGGCACGTCGCCGTGGCCCGTCACGAAGATGATCGGCAGCGAGGCGTTTTCGGCGATCAGACGTTCCTGCAGTTCGAGGCCGCTCATGCCTTGCATGCGCACGTCAAGAATCATGCAGGCGATCTGGCCGGCCTGTTGCGCCGGCTGGTATGCCTCGAGGAACTCCTCCGCGCTGTTGAAACACTGGACGCGGTAGCCGTTCGCTTCGAGGAGCCAACGCAGGGAGTCTCGTACGGCCTCGTCGTCATCGACAACAAAGACGGTTTCCTGGGTGGTGACTGGGCTGTTCATGACTCTCCCGTAACGGTTTGTGGAGTCGGTTCTTCGGTGTTCCGCGAGGGGGTGTCCGATTCGCCGATGGGCAGACTGCAATGGAACGTTGCGCCGCTGATGTGGCCGTCGGATTCGACGTTGTTGACCACCCAGAGACGCCCGCGGTGCGATTCGATGATGGAACGGCAGATGTTCAGGCCCATGCCCATGCCGTCCGACTTGGTGCTATAGAAGGGTTCGAAGAGGCGCTCGGCCGTGGCTTCGTCGACGCCGGGGCCTTGATCGACCACGCTGATGCAGACGTTGCCGCCTTCGCGCTTCACGATCACGCGGATCACCGGGTCGATCGCATTCGGGCGCGCCTCGGCCATCGCTTCCGCGGCGTTCTTCAAGAGATTGACGAGCACCTGCTCGATCAGCACCGGATCGACGTAGATCACGGGCATGCGCGAGCGCATGTCGGTCACGATGCGGATGCGGCGCTTGCGCGCCTCGATCTCGGCGAGGCCCACCGCGTCGGCGACGATGTCGGCCACACGCGTGGCCTGGCGTTTGGGCTCGGAGCGCTTCACAAACTCGCGGATGCGCTTGATGATCATGCCCGCGCGCACGGCTTGCTGCGCCGTTTTCTCGAGCACGGGCAGCAGGTTGTCGGGGGCGGCGCGGCCCGACTTCACGAGCGCGACGGTGCCCGAAGCATAATTGTTGATCGCGGCGAGCGGCTGGTTCAGCTCGTGCGCGAGCGACGAGGCCATTTCGCCCATCGTCATCAGGCGGCTCGTGAACTGGAGCTTCTCGTCCTGCTGGCGGGCCAGTTCCTGCGCCTGCTTGCGCGTGGTGATGTCGGTTGCGATCTGCATCTGTGCGAGGTGGCCGTCCACCCACTGAATGTACTGGCGGCGCACTTCGAACCACTTCAGGATGCTCTCGACATAGACCTCCTGCGCGTCCGCCGTGCTCTCGGTGAGCGCGGTGGCGGGCAGGCCGGCGAAGGCGTCGACCATGTCGATCGAATCGGAAGAGGCGCTCGCCGAATCGAAGCCGCCGCCGCCCGCGAGTTCCAGATGGCCGTCCGGACGGATGCCGAAGAGGTGGCGGTAGTAGCGGTTCGCAAACAACAGTTCGGCTTCGTCGGCGGCGAGCACCGAGACGGCGGCGTCGAGGCTTTCGAGCACGGTGGTGAAGCGCTCGTGCGCGGCGGCGAGTTCTTCGCGTGCGCGCTTGGGCTCCGTGATGTCGGTCATCGACGACATCCAGCCGGTCTGGCGGCCCGAGCTGTCGATGAGCGGCGAGACATAGAGCCGCGCGTGGAACTGCGAGCCGTCCTTGCGGCGCACGCGCAGTTCGAACCCCGAGGAAGGCGCCTTGCCGCGCAGCGTCATGTCGAGCTGGCGCTGCATTTCGGGGTAGGCGTCGCGCGGCCAGTAGGGGAACGGCGCGTTCTTGCCCACGAGGTCGCTTTCGTCCCAGCCCGTCATGCGGCAGAACGCCGGGTTCACGTGCGTGATGCGACCGTGCATGTCGAGCACGCGCATGCCGATCAACACCGAGTTTTCCATCGCGCGGCGGAAGAACGCCTCCGCATAGAGCGCCTGCTGCGCCTCGAAGCGCTGGCGCGTGTGCTTCCAGAGGCTCCAGAGGCTCCACAGCACGAAGCACGACAGCCCCGCGACCAGCCACACGAGCGTGTTGTTCGTGAAGTTGGTCATCTGCGGATACGAGTACACGCGTACCGAAACGCCCTGGCCAGGCGGGTCGAGCGGCAGATCGTAATAGACGTCGCGCGGCAGGCGCGGACGCGTCGAGGTCGTCGCGAGTTCGCGGTTGTTCGCGTCGAGAATCGAAATCTTGTACTTGGCCGACAGCTCGGGCGGGATGTCGTGCTTCAGGATGCCTTCGACCGAGAACACGGCCGCGATCGACCCAAGAAATTCACGATCACGGTATACCGGCGTTTGCAGCGTGATGTAGCCGTTACCGACGTCATCGTAAATAAGCGGCGAATACACCTGGCGGCGCGTGGCGCGCGCCTCCGCGAAAGCGGCCTTCACGGCCTCGTCCATTTGCGCGTCGTTGGGCTTCGCGAGGCGCTGGCCGAATACCGGCATCGCCGTGTTGGGCCAGCGCGGCGCCTCCTGGCTCGTGTACCAGTTGAGATAGAGGATCTCCGGATGGCCCTGCATGATGTCCGTGGTGGACGTCTGGAAATACTGCGGATCGCTGTGGCCCGCCGCGAGGTCGCGAGCGAGCGCCTGCAGCTGCTCCTGCGCGCCTGTCATGGAAAGCCGGATCTGCTGTTGAGCCCATGCGACGTTGCGATAGAGCGTGTCTTCCTGCTGCTGTTGCTCGCGGCGGTTCAGGCTCCACAAAATCAGGCTCATGACGATCAGGAACACGAGGATCGACAGGAGCGGCGTCAGCAAATAGGAATTCGACCACCAGGGTCCGTGGTGCCAGCGAGATGGCGACGACTCGCCGGGCGTTCCGGGCGGCCGCGCCGAGCGTGCGAAAAGCCGTTCGGTCAACATGGCAAGGATTGTAGCTCAGCGTAAGACACGGAAATGCCGCGAAAAAAGCCGTAAATCGCCGATAAACGGGTGCAAACTGGCCGTTATCGGCTCAAGGGCGCGAACGATTAAGCGTGCGCTGCAGCAATTTTTCGCATTATAAAATCGCATCTCGCAATTCGAAAATTTTGTTGCGCGATGGTCAGGGGGGTCATTACAATCGCCCCGAAGCTGCTGCGGTTGGCCCGGTCACGTCTTAAGCGTCGCCGCCCGCATGGTCCGATCAACAGCGTTCCCCTATATCCAGGAGACAAGCATGTCCGCTGTACCCGACGAAGTCCTCAAGTACGTTGCCGCCGACAAGGACGAGGATGCCCAGGAAACCGCCGAATGGCTCGAAGCGCTGGACGGCGTCATTTCGACTGTCGGCCCTGATCGCGCCCACTACCTGATCGAAAAGCAGATCGAATTCGCCCGCGTGCACGGCGAGCATCTGCCGTTCTCGGCGAACACGCCGTACATCAACACGATCCCCGTTGCCAACCAGGCCAGGAACCCGGGCGATCAGGACATCGAACACCGCATCCGCTCGTACACGCGCTGGAACGCCATGGCCATGGTGCTGCGCGCGGGCAAGCACACGAACGTGGGCGGCCATATCGCTTCGTTCGCATCGGCGGCCACGCTTTATGACGTCGGCTACAACCACTTCTGGCGCGCGCCCTCGGCTGAGCATGGCGGCGACCTCGTGTTCGTGCAGGGCCACTCGTCGCCGGGCGTCTACTCGCGCGCGTTCCTGCTCGGCCGCCTGACCGAGAAGCAGCTCGACAACTTCCGCCAGGAAGTGGGCGGCGAGGGCATCTCGTCGTACCCGCACCCGTGGCTCATGCCGGACTTCTGGCAGTTCCCGACCGTCTCGATGGGTCTCGGCCCGATCATGGCGATCTACCAGGCACGCTTCATGAAGTACCTGCAGGCGCGCGGCATCGCCAAAACCGATGGCCGCAAGGTGTGGGCCTTCCTTGGCGACGGCGAAACGGACGAGCCGGAATCGCTCGGCGCGATCGGCATGGCCGGCCGCGAGCGTCTGGACAACCTCGTGTTCGTCATCAACTGCAACCTGCAGCGCCTCGACGGCCCGGTGCGCGGTAACGGCAAGATCATCCAGGAACTCGAAAGCGAATTCCGCGGCGCCGGCTGGAACGTCGTCAAGGTCATTTGGGGCAGCCGCTGGGACGCGCTCTTCGCACGCGACAAGTCGGGCGCGCTGATGCGCCGCATGATGGAAGTGGTCGACGGCGAGTACCAGACGTACAAGTCGGAGTCGGGCGCATTCGTGCGCGAGCACTTCTTCAACACGCCGGAACTGAAGGCGCTGGTCGCCGACTGGTCCGACGACGACATCTGGAACCTGAACCGCGGCGGCCACGACCCGCACAAGATCTACGCGGCGTTCCACGAGGCTTCGAACTCGAAGGGCCAGCCGACCGTCATCCTCGCGAAGACGATCAAGGGCTACGGCATGGGCGAAGCGGGCCAGGCCATGAACATCACCCACCAGCAGAAGAAGATGCAGGTGGACCAGCTCAAGAAGTTCCGCGACCAGTTCCGCCTGCCGATCACGGACGAGCAGATCGTCGACGTGCCGTACCTCACGTTCGAGGAAGGCTCGAAGGAACTCGAGTACATGCGCCAGAAGCGCATGGACCTCGGCGGTTACCTCCCGGCTCGCCGCCAGAAGGCCGAGTCGCTGCCGGTGCCGGCGCTCGACGCATTCGAGCCGCTGCTCAAGGGCACGGGCGAAGGCCGCGAGATCTCCACGACGATGGCGTTCGTGCGGATCCTGAACATCCTGCTGAAGGACAAGGCGCTCGGCAAGCGCGTCGTGCCGATCGTGCCGGACGAGTCGCGTACCTTCGGTATGGAAGGCCTGTTCCGCCAGATCGGCATCTGGAATCAGCAAGGCCAGAAATACGTGCCGGAAGATTCCGACCAGCTGATGTTCTACAAGGAATCGGAAACCGGTCAGATCCTGCAGGAAGGCATCAACGAAGCCGGCGGCATGTCGGACTGGATCGCAGCTGCGACGTCGTACTCGACGCACGGCGAGATCATGATCCCGTTCTACATCTTCTACTCGATGTTCGGCTTCCAGCGGATCGGCGACCTGGCGTGGGCCGCTGGCGACATGCGCTCGCGCGGTTTCCTGCTGGGCGGCACGGCGGGCCGTACGACGCTCAACGGCGAAGGTCTGCAGCACGAAGACGGCCACTCGCTCCTGTGGGCGGCTTCGGTGCCGAACTGCGTGAGCTACGACCCGACGTTCGGCTATGAACTCGCGGTCATCATGCAGGACGGTCTGCGCCGCATGGTGCAGGACCAGGAAGACGTGTTCTATTACGTCACGGTGATGAACGAGAACTACGAGCACCCGGCGATTCCGCAGGGCGAGAGCGTGGCGGCCGACATCATCAAGGGCATGTACTCGTTCAGGAAGGCCGGCGCGAACGCCAAGGCGCCGCGCGTTCAGCTCATGGGCGCGGGGACGATCTTCAACGAAGTGATCGCCGCCGCCGATCTGCTGAAGAACGACTGGGGCGTCGAAGCCGACCTCTGGAGCGTGCCAAGCTTCACCGAACTCGCTCGCGAAGGTCACGAAGTCGAGCGCTGGAACCTGCTGCACCCGAGCGAGCCGCGCCGCGAATCGCACGTCGAGAAGCTGCTCAAGGACACGCAAGGCCCGATCATCGCTTCGACCGACTATGTCCGTGCGCTGGTCGACCAGATCCGCGGTCTGGTGCCACGCAAGTTCGTGGTGCTCGGCACCGACGGCTTCGGCCGTTCGGACACGCGTGAGAAGCTGCGTCACTTCTTCGAAGTCGATCGTTACTGGACCACGGTTGCAGCGCTCAATGCGCTCGCAGACGAAGGCAAGATCGAGCGCAAGGTGGTTGGCGAGGCGATCGCCAAGTACAACCTCGATCCGTCCAAACCCAACCCGATGACCGTCTAACCCATCACCCCTGTGCATGGCATGCGCGCCTCCCCGAAGCGGGGAGGCGCGTCGTATGCGGCCCCGGAGACACTAACAATGAGTCAAGCGATCGAAGTCAAGGTGCCGGACATCGGCGATTACAAGGACATTCCTGTGATCGAGGTGCTGGTGAAGGCGGGCGATACCGTCGAAAAAGAGCAGTCCCTCATCACGCTCGAGTCGGACAAGGCGACCATGGACGTGCCGAGCCCGGCGTCGGGCACGGTCAAGGAAGTGAAGGTCAAGGTCGGCGATAACGTATCGGAAGGCTCGCTCGTGCTGGTGCTGGACGGCGCCGGTGCAGGCGCCGCGCCCGCGGCTGCCGCTCCCGCCGCGAAGGCGGAGAAGGCCGCTCCTGCCGCCGCGCCCGCGCAGGCGGCTGCGCCGGCCCCCGCTGCAGCGCCCGCCGCAAGCGGCGGCGTGCAGTCGGTCAAGGTCCCCGATATCGGCGACTACAAGGACGTACCGGTCATCGAGATCGGCGTGAAGGTTGGCGACCGCGTCGAGAAGGAGCAGTCGCTCGTCACGCTCGAGTCGGACAAGGCGACGATGGACGTGCCGAGCCCCGTGGCCGGCGTCGTCAAGGAGATCAAGGTCAAGGTCGGCGATAACGTGTCGGAAGGCACCGAAATCGTCGTCGTCGAAGCGGAAGGCGCCGGGGCGCCCGCCGCCGCACCGGCTGCGAAGCACGTCGAAGAGCCGGCGGACGCGCCCCAGCAAGCGCCGGCCAAGGCTGCTGCCGCAGCGCCTTCTGCGCTCGCGCAGGCGCCGATCATTCCGGCAGGCGAAGGCGGCTCGCGCCGTCCGAGCCACGCCTCGCCGTCCGTGCGCAAGTTCGCGCGCGAACTCGGCGTGGACGTTGCCCGTGTCACGGGTACGGGTCCGAAGGGCCGCATCACCCAGGACGACGTCACCGCGTTCGTCAAGGGCGTGATGACGGGCCAGCTTGCGGCGCCTGCCGGCGCAGCAGCCGCACCGGCTGCAGGCGGCGTGGGCCTGAACCTGCTGCCCTGGCCGAAGGTCGATTTCACGAAGTTCGGCCCGATCGATACGCAGCCGCTGTCGCGTATCAAGAAGATCTCCGGCGCGAACCTGCATCGCAACTGGGTCATGATCCCGCACGTCACGAACAACGACGAAGCGGACATCACCGACCTCGAAGCGCTGCGCGTGCAGCTGAACAAGGAAAACGAGAAGGCGGGCGTGAAGTTCACGATGCTCGCGTTCGTCATCAAGGCCTGCGTCGCCGCGCTCAAGAAGTTCCCGGCGTTCAATGCGAGCCTCGACGGCGACAACCTCGTCTTCAAGCAGTACTACCACATCGGTTTTGCGGCCGACACGCCGAACGGCCTCGTCGTTCCGGTGATCCGCGACGCGGACAAGAAGGGCCTCGTCGACATCGCAAAGGAAATGGCCGAGCTCTCGAAGCTCGCGCGCGAAGGCAAGCTCAAGCCGGAGCAGATGCAAGGCGGCTGCTTCTCGATCTCGTCGCTCGGCGGCATCGGCGGCACGCACTTCACGCCGATCATCAACGCCCCGGAAGTGGCGATCCTCGGCCTGTCGAAGAGCGCGATGAAGCCGGTGTGGGACGGCAAGCAGTTCGTGCCGCGCCTCACGCTGCCGCTGTCGCTCTCGTACGATCACCGCGTGATCGACGGTGCAGCGGCCGCGCGCTTCAACGCGTACCTCGCTTCGATCCTCGGCGATTTCCGCCGCGTGATTCTGTAAAACCGATTTGACCGGCTCGCGCTAACGCGCCGCACGTCTACGACGTGCGCGCTGCGGCAGGCGCGGCCGGTCATCCTTTAGGGGTAGGGGACACCATGAGTCTCGTCGAAGTGAAAGTGCCGGATATCGGCGACTTCAAGGACATCGACGTCATCGAAGTCAATATCAAGGCGGGCGACGTCATCGAGAAGGAGCAGACGCTGCTCTCGCTCGAGTCGGACAAGGCCACGATGGAAGTGCCCAGCGACGTCGCGGGCACCGTCAAGGAAGTGAAGATCAAAGCTGGCGACAAGGCTTCGCAGGGCACGGTGATCGCACTGGTCGAAGCGTCGGAAGCTGCGGCTGCGCCGGCTCAGAAGGCCGAAGCACCGAAGGCGGAAGCGCCCAAGGCAGCGGAAGCACCGAAGGCCGCAGAAGTTTCGAAGACCGCGGCGCCGCAAGCCGGCAGCTTCAGCGGCAGCGCCGACGTCGAATGCGACATGCTCGTTCTTGGCGCGGGCCCCGGCGGCTACTCGGCTGCGTTCCGTTCCGCCGACCTCGGCATGAAGACGGTGCTGGTCGAGCGCTATTCGACGCTCGGCGGCGTGTGCCTGAACGTGGGCTGCATTCCGTCGAAGGCGCTGCTGCACACGGCGCTCGTGATCGACGAAGCCGAAGCGCTCGGCTCACACGGCATCACGTTCGGCAAGCCGCAGATCGATCTCGACCGCCTGCGCGACTTCAAGTCCGGCGTCGTCAAGAAGCTGACGGGCGGCCTCGCCGGTATGGCGAAGGCGCGCAAGGTCGAAGTTGTGACCGGCGTGGGCGCGTTCCTCGATCCGAACCATATGGAAGTGGCGGGCGAGAACGGCAAGAAGATCGTCAAATTCAAGCAGGCGATCATCGCTGCGGGTTCGCAGGCCGTGAAGCTGCCGTTCATGCCGGAAGATCCGCGCGTGGTCGATTCGACCGGCGCGCTGGAACTGCGCCAGATTCCGCAGAAGATGCTCGTGATCGGCGGCGGCATCATCGGTCTGGAAATGGCCACCGTCTACGCGACGCTCGGCGCGCAGATCGACGTCGTGGAAATGCTCGACGGCCTGATGGCCGGTGCGGACCGCGACCTCGTGAAGGTCTGGGAGAAGTACAACGCGAAGCGCTTCGCGAACGTCATGCTCAAGACCAGGACCACGAACGCCGAGGCGAAGGACGACGGCATCTACGTGTCGTTCGAGGGCGAGAAGGCGCCGGCCGAGCCGCAGCGCTACGACCTCGTGCTGGTCGCCGTGGGCCGCTCGCCCAACGGCAAGAAGATCGGCGCGGACAAGGCCGGCGTGGCGGTGACGGATCGCGGCTTCATCGAAGTCGACAAGCAGATGCGCACGAATGTGCCGCACATCTTCGCGATCGGCGACGTGGTCGGCCAGCCAATGCTCGCGCACAAGGCCGTGCATGAAGGCCACGTGGCGGCGGAAGCGGCGCACGGCGAGAAGGCGTACTTCGACGCGCTGCAGATTCCTTCGGTGGCCTACACCGATCCGGAAGTGGCGTGGGCCGGCAAGACCGAAGACCAGTGCAAGGCCGAAGGCATCAAGTACGGCAAGGCCGTGTTCCCGTGGGCCGCTTCGGGCCGCGCGATCGCCAACGGCCGCGACGAGGGCTTCACGAAGCTGATCTTCGACGAAGAGACGCATCGCGTGATCGGCGGCGGCATCGTCGGCCTGAACGCGGGCGACCTCATCAGTGAAGTCTGCCTCGCGGTGGAAATGGGCGCGGATGCGACCGACATCGGCAAGACGATCCACCCGCACCCGACGCTGGGCGAGTCGATCGGCATGGCCGCCGAGCTGTACGAAGGCGTCTGTACCGACCTGCCGCCGCAGAAGAAGAAGTAAGTTCTTGCCGCGCCGCTCGTTGCGGCGCACATGAAGCAACGGCGCACTCCGTGAGGGGTGCGCCGTTTGCTTTTGGGTTCCGCAGTATCTGCTACGAGAGGCGCCGGAGCGTAAAAAAGATTCCCGGTCGGCGACCGGGCAAGTGACATGCCAGGCGGCATGCCGGAGCGTTCAGTCCGGCGACCGGTGCGCGGCTGCTTTAGCGCACGCACCGGATCAAGCCACAACGTTCAGACAGGCTTCTTGGCCGAAGCGGCAGCCGAGCGCGACGCCTGAGCGGCGGCCTTGCTCGCGGCAGCGGTGGCGGCGTTGAAGTTGCTTTCCGCCATTTCCACGGCTTGCTTCGTCGCCTTGTGGACCGTTTCGTAGGTCGTGTTCGCGGCGTTGATGGCCGACTTGATCACGGCGACTGCGGTTTCCGAGCCAGCCGGCGCATTCTTCGCGACGTTGTCGACGAGCGATTGAACCTTGCGGTTCTGCTCTTCGTAGTGGGCTTCGGCGACCTTTGCGAACTCAGCCTGGGTGGCCGAGGCGATTTCATACACATGACGGCCATACGACAGCAGCTTTTCGGTCAGCGGCTGGGCATAGCTCGTTTGCAGGGCCAGGAATTCCTGCGCGTCCTTCACCGACAGTGCGCGCTGGGCGTGTTCCTGCGATTCCGCCAGATTCGAGCGGACGGCCTGAAGGTTCAACTCGACGAGCTTTTCCACGCCTTCGAATGCCTTGCCGGTGAGGCCGAACAGGGTTTCGAGGTTGGCTTTCTGGGCAGCGGCGAATTGCTCAGGGGTCAGCAGACTCATGTTTACGCTCCTGGATGTCGGCGGCCTTCGTGGGTCGCCTGAATTAAGTGGCACGACGCTGGTGTTCTGTCGCTCGCTTTGTGCGTCGCAACATTGACTCGATTTTAGGACGCTCCGGAAGAAAGTCAAGATTTTCTGGTGCGTCGCACAATATCGATAACTTATTATTAAACAAACACTTATGCCCCGCGCATGGCGCAAGCGCGACAACATGCCAATGCCCGTCGCGTGGCGCTCACGGCGCCTTGCCGGAGCCGCGCGCAGGGTGGCGCGAGCGCGCAAACGCGGCTTCTGGCAAGATGCGGCATGGATCAGGTGAACGCGCCTATAGGATTTTACCTGGGTGGGTCCACCGAAATCCTTCATGGAACGTTAATGATCCATTGCGGTCGAACGCGCGTCGCGCGGCACGGCGGCACTGGTGGTCAGACAAATCTCACCCGTATTCTCCTCAGTTCAAGTTCCTGCGACGAACGCCGTTAACGCAGCAAGCGCATTTTGCGTGTGCCGCAAACGTTGTCAGCAAGCGGCGTCGCGGGGAGAGGAGTGACTTGGCAATTGTCTGGCTCCATCGAATGCGGGAAGTGCATTGGCTAGATCAATCGGAGGTCATACTTCGGTTTAATGAGCGCCTATAAGTGCTTCAATTTGCGAATTTTTCGTGGTTTTACTACACTTGGCGAACGATCCCGCCGCTCCATCAAGAACACCAATGAAATCCGACAAGCTCCTGTCGTTCTCACTGATACCGTCGTCGGTTATCAGCACCGCATTGTCGGTTGCTGTTTCCGTCGCGATCAGTGCGACGCTCGTGGCGCCTGAGGGCGCCTTTGCTGCGTCGCAAGACGCTGCACCGGCCAAGACGGCCAAGGCGAAAAAAGCCACCAGGAAGGTTGCGAAGGCCGAGGCGGAAACGGCCAAAGCCAGCAATAAGGCGACCGCAGTCCGCACCGTCGCCGCAAAGGACGAGGACGCGCGTCCGGTGGCCAAAAAACGCCGCGTCAGTTATACGATGAACGGGCGCCATCACTCGGCGGTGCGCCGTGTCGCGTTCGAACCGCGCCAGCCGACGGTGGGTCAGGCGTTCGGTCTGCACGAGTCGCCCGACTCGCTGATGCTGCGCTCGGGCGTGGCGTACGTGGTCGATCAGAACACGCTCGAGCCGCTGTTCGACAAGAACTCGCACGCCGTCGTGCCGATCGCCTCGATCTCGAAGCTCATGACCGCGATGGTCGTGCTCGACTCGAAGGAGTCGCTCTCGGAACAGATCGAAGTCACGGACGAAGACCGCGACTACGAGAAGAACACGGGTTCGCGACTTTCGGTGGGCTCTGTGCTCTCGCGCGAGGACATGTTGCACATCGCACTGATGGCGTCGGAAAACCGCGCGGCTGCGGCGCTCTCGCGCTATTACCCGGGGGGCCGTCCGGCGTTCATCGCGGCGATGAACGCGAAGGCGAAGCAACTCGGCATGACCGATACGCACTTCGAGAATTCGACGGGGCTCACGAGCCACAACGTCTCGACCGCGCGTGATCTCGTGAAGATGGTGAACGCGGCCTACCAGTACCCGATGATTCGGCAGTTCTCGACCGACCGCAGCTACGATGTGTTCACGGGCAAGCGCAATCTCGCCTACAACAGCACGAACGCACTGGTCCGCAATGCGTCGTGGGACATCGGCCTGCAAAAGACGGGCTTCATCAACGAAGCAGGTGAGTGCCTCGTCATGCAGACGACGATTCACAACCGTCCGGTGATCATGGTCTTGCTCGATTCGAGCGGGAAGTACTCGCGCTTCGCGGATGCCACGCGCGTGCGCACATGGCTCGACAATGGCGGCGCCGACCAGCAGCCGCGCATCACGAGCGCCGATGCAGGCGGCGCTGGTACCTGATCTCGGCCTTTTCGGCTTTACCCGACAAACGCCCCGCAACTGCGGGGCGTTTTGCTTTCTGGCGTGTGCCGTTCGTCCGGTGTCGACGTGTGAGGCAGGCAGCAAGCAAAAAAAGCGGAGGGCGCGCCTCCGCTCTTCTCGATGTTGCTTCGCCTTGACTTTAGGCGGGCTGCACGTTGCCTTCAGCGGGCTCCGGGTGATAGCCCAGTGACTCCGAAATCGTGAGCGCCGTCTTGCTCAACTGGCCGAGCCACGAATCCTGCAGGCGGTCCGCGGGCGCCGAGAGCGAAAGGCCCGCCACGAGTTTGCCCGTGTCGTCGTAGATGCCGGCGGCGATGCAGCGCACACCCAGTTCGAGCTCTTCATTATCACGTGCGCAGAATTGCTGGCGTACGTGAGCGAGTTCGCGCTCGAGGCGCCCGAGGTCGGTAATGCTGTTGCGGGTGTGCCCCGACAGGCCGGTGCGCGTGGCGTACGCGCGCACGCGGTTCGCTTCGTCGGCCGCCAGAAAGAGCTTGCCGACCGAAGTGAGGTGCAGCGGGGCCCGGCCGCCAATGGCGCGCACCACCTGCATGCCCGAGCGCTCCGAATAGGCGCGTTCGATATAGACGATTTCGTCGCCCTGGCGCACGGAAAGGTTGACGGTCTGGCCCGTGAGACGGTGCAGTTCGCGCATCGGCGTGAGTGCCGCGTCACGCACCGAAAGCCGCGCTTTTACGAGATTGCCGAGTTCGAGCAACCGCATGCCAAGCCGGTAGGTGCCGGGATCGGAGCGGTCGACGAGACGGCAACTCACCATATCGTTCAGGATGCGGTGTGCAGTCGAAGGATGCAGTTCGGTGCGCTGCGCAAGCTCCTTCAGGCTGACCGGGTCGGTGTGCGCGGCCAGCGCATCCAGCAGGCGCATCATGCGCTCGATCACCTGGATCGAGGTCTTCGGATCTGGATGGGTGTCGCTCATGAGTTCAGATTCGTTTGACACGTGAGGCGGAAAATGCATTGTATCTCGTATTGTGAAAAAAGTAAGCGCCGGAACAGAGGCTCTCGCTGCACTGCGGCATTGCACCCGACCGGCGAAGGCAACGCAGGCCGGCGTTGGTCATGGCGGCGAAACAGCGGATAATCGGGGACGGTTTTAACGAGGAGTCCCCATGCGAGTCGGTTTGTTCGTCACGTGCCTCATCGACACGATGCGTCCGGAAATTGGCTTTTCGACGCTCAAATTGCTCGAAGAGGCGGGCTATGAAGTCGTTGTGCCGGCTGCGCAAACCTGCTGCGGCCAGCCGGCCTACAACTCCGGCGAGCGCGCCATCGCGCGTGATCTCGCTGAAAAGACGCTGCGCGAATTCGAGCAGTTCGACTATCTCGTCGTCCCTTCGGGTTCTTGCGGCGGCATGATCCGCGTGCACTACGGCGATCTGTTTCGTGACGATCCGGAATTGATGGCGCGCTACGGCAAGTTGCGCGAGCGCGTCTACGAACTCACGGATTTCCTCGTGAACGTCGCAAAGGTCGCGCTGCCGCAAGGGGAGTTCAGCGGGCCGGTGACGTATCACGACTCGTGTTCAGGCCTGCGTGAGCTTGGCGTCAAGACGCAGCCGCGCGCGTTGCTCGCCCAGCGCGGCGTCGAAGTGCGCGAGATGAAGGACTGCGAGCACTGCTGCGGCTTCGGCGGGACCTTTGCAGTGAAGTACGGCGACATCTCGACGGCCATTGCTGACGAAAAATGCGCGAATGTTCAGGCGAGCGGTGCGAGCGCGGTGGTGCTCGGCGACCTCGGCTGCATGTTGAACATCGAAGGGCGTTTGCGTCGCACCGGCGACACCACCACGCGCGTGCTGCATATTGCGCAAGTGCTGGCCGGCGACGTGTGATGCGCCGCCGACTGCCGCCGCTCGTTTCGCACGCAATCTGCATATAGACGCAAAACTCGGCCCCAGACTTCGCCGAACACCGCTCAACCTCGCCCTCACGCCATGCAAGTCCAATCGATGCAGTTCAAGGCGCGCGCCGGTCAGAAGCTGGCCGATCAGCGTCTGCAGCACAACCTCAAGAAACTTTCGACCAAATTCGTCTCGGCGCGCGCGGAGGCGATCACCGCGATCGATTTCCCCGCCACGCGCGCGGCCCTCAAGGCGCGCCGCAATCGGGCGCTCGAAAACCTCGACGTCTGGCTCGAGCAGTTCGAGACCGAGGCGACGCGGCGCGGCGTGACCGTGCTCTACGCGCAAACGGCGCAAGACGCCGCGAAGCTGGTTGCGGACATCGCGCGGCGCCACGACGTGCGCAAGGTCATCAAGACGAAGTCGATGGTCTCCGAGGAGATGCGGCTCAATACGGTGCTCGCAGAAATGGGCGTGCAGTCCATCGAGACCGATCTGGGCGAGTACATCCTGCAGATCAACGACAACGAGCCGCCGAGCCACATCATTGCGCCCGTCGTCCACAAGGACAAGGACGAGATCGCCGATCTCTTCGCGAAGACGCACGACAAGCCGCGCCTGACCGAGATTCCCGACATGACCCGCGAGGCGCGCGAAGTCCTGCGACCGCATTTTCTCTCGGCGGACATGGGCGTGACGGGCGGCAACTTCCTCGTTGCGGAGACGGGCTCGGTCGTGCTGGTGACTAACGAGGGCAACGAGGGCATGTGCACCGTGATGCCGCGCGTGCATGTGGCGGTGACGGGCATCGAGAAGGTGCTGCCTACGCTCGAAGACCTCGCCACGGCCATGCGTCTGTTGCCGCGTTCGGCGACGGGGCAGGCCACGTCGAACTACTTCTCGGTGCTCACGGGCCCGCGCGGACCCGAGGACCAGGACGGCCCCGAGCACATGTACGTCGTGCTCGTGGACGGCGGCCGCACCGGCCTGATCGGCGGCGAATTCCAGGAGATGCTGCGCTGCATCCGTTGCGGGGCGTGCATGAACCACTGCCCGGTCTATCAGAAGGTGGGCGGCCACGCGTACGGCTGGGTCTATCCGGGACCGATGGGCTCTGTGCTCACGCCAAGCTACGTCGGCATCGAAAAGACACTCGATCTGCCGCAGGCCGCAACGCTGTGCGGCGAGTGCAACAGCGTCTGCCCGGTGGGCATTCCGCTTTCGGACCTGCTGCGCAAACTGCGCGAGAAACAGACGGAGCGGCATCTGCGCCCGTGGCGCGAGCGCGCGGCGCTTGCAGCCTGGGGCTGGCTCGCGCTTCACCCAACGGCCTATGCGCTGCTCACCAAACTCGGCGTGCGCATACTCGAGCGCATGGGCGGCCACACGAGGCTCATTCGCAAGCTGCCGTTCGCGCGCGGCTGGACCAACGGGCGCGACATGCCCGCGCCGGTCGGTCGCACGTTTCGCGAGTTGTACGCGGCGCGGCACACGCATCTGGACACCACGAAGCGCCCGGAACAGGCCTGACACTCGCGCTTCGGTCAAGTCCAGGTTGTCGACTATTTAAGCTGGCGCAACAGTGTGTTCGTCCGTACCGGGTTTTTCCTGATTGCGACTCTCTATATCATCTCGACTGGCGATAGTGCGTCCGCACCTGTCGCTTCACAGTCGATAGAGAGTCGCATCATGAGAAAGAAAATAACGGTGTACTGGCCGCTGGCGCTGATCCTGCCGCTCGCGGTGATCGCATGGATCCATGCATGGAAGACCGCCGAGCAGCAAATGCCGCTCGCCGCCGATCAGGTTACGGCAGAACTCGCGCGCGCCGTGTCGTACGGCCTCGTGGGCGGCGAAGGCAAGACGCCGGTGAAGGCGATGAACGGCATCGCTACGCTGCCGCGCTCGAACGCAATCTGAAGATCGCGCTGGCGCGAACGCGCCGCGCGTGCTTCGCGCGCTTTGTATAATTTGAGATTCGCCGACGCGCGCTGAACGCCTTCCGTCGCCCCAGCCCCCACGAATGAAAAAGGTTTCCGTCTGCTTCGTTTGCCTTGGCAATATCTGCCGCTCGCCCACGGCCGAGGCCGTGATGCTGCGTCTCGTCGACGAGGCCAGGCTGGCGGGGCGCGTCGAGATCGATTCGGCGGGGACGGGTGATTGGCATATCGGCGAGGCACCCGACGAGCGCGCCCAGCGCGCCGGCGGCCTGCGAGGCTACGAGCTCGCCGCGTTGCGCGCCCGCCAGATCGCCGCCGACGATTTTCGCCGTTTCGACCTGATCGTGGCGATGGACGATGCCAACGTCACCGCGCTTCAGGGCGTCTGCCCGGCGAGCGAGCGCGACAAGATCCGTTTGCTGATGGAGTTCGCACCGGAGGCCGAAACGCGCGTTGTGGTGGATCCCTATTTTGGTGGTGATGCGGGCTTCGAAACGGTGCTCGATCAGTGCGAGGCCGCCTGCGCGGGTTTGCTCGCCGCATTGCGTCCGCAACTGGCGGATTGAGATGAGCGGCGCGAATCCGCCGAACGTGGAAATCGCGCCATTTTTTGCGATTCGCTGCGCACCTAATAACCCAGATCGCGACGTTGATA
The DNA here is from genome assembly GCF_024206495.1 of Paraburkholderia sp. CNPSo 3272. Classification (GTDB taxonomy): domain Bacteria; phylum Pseudomonadota; class Gammaproteobacteria; order Burkholderiales; family Burkholderiaceae; genus Paraburkholderia. The sequence continues at coordinate 51,259 of NZ_JAMBPQ010000004.1, forward strand.
CTTGACTAAACTAGTCATGTATTTATACTTGACGAAAATTGTCGAGAATTGCGGTTCCCATACATCATGAGACTCACCACTAAAGGCCGTTTCGCCGTCACGGCGATGATTGACCTGGCGCTGCGCCAGGAGCAGGGCCCGGTGACGCTTGCGGGTATCAGCCAGCGGCAGCACATCTCGCTGTCGTACCTCGAACAGCTGTTCGGCAAGCTGCGCCGTCACGAAATCGTCGAATCGGTCCGCGGGCCGGGCGGCGGGTACAACCTCGCGCGCCGCGCGGAGGACGTCACGGTCGCGGACATCATCATCGCCGTGGACGAGCCGCTCGACGCCACCCAGTGCGGCGGCAAGGGCGCCTGCGAGGGCACCAAGCAGCACGACGGCCACTGCATGACCCACGAACTCTGGTCGACGCTGAATCAGAAAATGGTCGAGTACCTCGATTCGGTGTCGCTCAAGGATCTGGTCGACAAGCAGCGCGCCCGTGAAGGCGCCGCGCCCGCCGTCCTGCGCGACCGCCGCGCCGAGGCGCCGGCGGTGGAGCCGGTCAGGGCGATGCCGCTGGGTCCGAACTCGATCTTCAACATGGCGGGTTCGTAACGCCTTCGAGCGCCGCCAGAACGCCGTAGTTGGGCAAAACAGACAGTACAGCGCAGTACACAAGATTCCCCGGAGCGATAGATGAATAACGACATTCCCCACCTGCCCATTTACATGGACTACAGCGCGACGACCCCCGTCGACCCGCGCGTGGTGGACAAGATGATTCCGTATCTGCGCGAGCAGTTCGGCAATCCGGCGTCGCGCAGCCACGCCTATGGCTGGGATGCGGAGCGCGCAGTCGAAGAAGCGCGCGAGCAGGTCGCCGCGCTCGTCAACGCCGACCCGCGCGAAATCATCTGGACCTCCGGTGCAACCGAATCGGATAACCTCGCGATCAAGGGCGCTGCACACTTCTACAAGAGCCGTGGCAAGCACATCATCACGGTGAAGACCGAGCACAAGGCCGTGCTCGACACCTGCCGCGAACTCGAGCGCGAAGGCTACGAAGTCACGTATCTGGACGTCAAGGACGACGGCCTGATCGACCTCGAAGCGTTCAAGGCCGCGCTGCGCCCCGACACGATCCTCGTTTCCGTCATGCACGTGAACAACGAGATCGGCGTGATCCAGGACATCGCGACGATCGGCGAGATCTGCCGCGAAAAGGGCATCATTTTCCACGTCGACGCTGCGCAATCCACGGGCAAGGCGCCCATCGACCTGCAAAAGCTCAAGGTCGACCTCATGTCGTTCTCGGCGCACAAGACGTACGGCCCGAAGGGCATCGGCGCGCTTTACGTGCGCCGCAAGCCGCGCGTGCGCATCGAAGCGCAGATGCACGGCGGCGGCCACGAGCGCGGCATGCGCTCGGGCACGCTGGCCACGCACCAGATCGTCGGCATGGGCGAAGCGTTCCGCATCGCGCGTGAAGAGATGGCCACGGAAAACGAGCGCGTGCGCATGCTGCGCGACAAGCTCCTGCGCGGCCTGAAGGAAATCGAGGAAACCTACGTGAACGGCGACATGGAACAGCGTGTCCCGCACAACCTGAACATCAGCTTCAACTTCGTCGAAGGCGAGTCGCTGATCATGGCGGTGAAGGACGTGGCGGTGTCGTCGGGTTCGGCGTGCACGTCCGCATCGCTCGAGCCGTCGTACGTGCTGCGCGCGCTCGGCCGCAACGACGAGCTGGCGCACAGCTCGATCCGCTTTACGGTGGGCCGCTTCACGACGGAACAGGACGTGGATTACGTGATCAACCTGCTGAAGACGAAGATCGCCAAGCTGCGCGAGCTTTCGCCGCTGTGGGAAATGCATCAGGACGGCATCGATCTGTCCACCATCCAGTGGGCAGCGCACTGAGCAAAGCGGCGCAGTCAGCAGCGAACAACGACCCGCCGCAGCGCAACCAGCAGGCAACTAGTGCAGTCAACTGCGTGCAGCGCGGCAAACACGAATTGAAGGAGTGTGATCATGGCATATAGCGACAAGGTTCTGGACCACTACGAAAACCCGCGCAACGTTGGCTCGTTCTCGAAGGACGACGACGCAGTGGGCACCGGCATGGTCGGCGCGCCGGCGTGCGGCGACGTGATGAAGCTGCAGATCCGCGTGGGCGCGGACGGTGTGATCGAAGACGCGAAGTTCAAGACCTACGGCTGCGGCTCGGCGATCGCTTCGAGCTCGCTCGTGACCGAGTGGGTGAAGGGCAAGACGCTCGACCAGGCGCTCGACATCAAGAACACGCAGATCGCCGAAGAACTGGCGCTGCCGCCGGTGAAGATCCACTGCTCGATTCTTGCGGAAGACGCGATCAAGGCAGCGGTTGCCGACTATCGCCAGCGTCACACGACCGAAGCGAAGGCCGACGCGGCGTAAAGCACAGCGCTGCGGCGTAGTAGACGCAGGACGGCGTCGAGCCCACGAGTTCGGCGCTCTGGACTAACGATTTTGGATGCAGCAGGGTTGCGTCGCGACGCGAGGGAAGGCGAAAGCCCAACTGGCGGCGCGAGGCGCGGCGAAGATGCTATGGCAATTACGTTGACTGAAAAAGCGGCACAGCACGTGCAAAAGTACCTGACCCGTCGCGGCAAGGGCGTGGGCCTGCGTCTTGGCGTGCGCACGACGGGCTGCTCGGGCCTCGCGTACAAGCTCGAGTACGTCGACGAACTCGCGCCCGAGGACAACGTCTTCGAGAGCCACGGCGTGAAGGTCATCGTCGACCCGAAGAGTCTCGCCTATATCGACGGCACGCAGCTCGACTTCGTGCGCGAAGGCCTGAACGAGGGCTTCCGGTTCAATAACCCGAATGTGAAGGACGAGTGCGGCTGCGGCGAGTCCTTCCGCGTTTGAGCCCGCGTAGAGCGGTGAAAAGGCGGCCTGTGCCGCCTTTTTGATTTTGACGGCCGTAGCTGTTAGGGCCCGTCAGCCCTCATAGCCCCACAAGAACGTTCCAGCCGATGAGCCCGCCTTCCACGCCTTCCCGGTCGCTTTCCGACAGCCACTTCGTGCTGTTCGGCCTGCCCGAGCAGTTCGCGATCGACGCGGACGCGCTCGACCATGCCTACCGCACGGTGCAGGGGCAGGTGCATCCCGACCGCTTCGCCGCGGCCGGCGAGGCGCAAAAGCGCATCGCCATGCAATGGGCCACGCGCACGAACGAGGCGTATCAGACGCTGCGCGATCCGCTCAAGCGCGCGAAGTATCTGCTGCATCTGCGCGGCATCGACGTTGGCGCGGAGAACAATACCGCGATGGAGCCCGCGTTCCTCATGCAGCAGATGGAGTGGCGCGAGGCGATCGAAGACGCGGTCGGCGCGAAGAACGTCGATGCGCTCGACGCGCTCGCGGGCGAGCTGCGCGACGACGAACGCGTGCGCTTCACGAAGCTCGCGGCGCTGCTCGACAGCGGCTCGAACCAGCCCGCGGCCGAGGCGGTGCGCCAGCTCATGTTCATCGAGCGCGTGGCGAGCGAAATCGACTCGCAGATCGAGCGGCTCGAAGGCTGAAGCCGGGCGCGCAAACGGATATCGGGCGCTTGTCGCCCATCAGGTTAAAACACACAGATGGCCTTACTGCAAATCTCCGAACCCGGCATGGCACCGGCGCCGCATCAGCGGCGACTCGCCGTCGGCATCGACCTCGGCACGACGAACTCGCTGGTCGCCGCAGTGCGCAGCGGCGTGCCCGACGTGCTGCCCGACGAAGACGGCCACGTGCTGCTGCCCTCGGTCGTGCGCTATCTCGCGAACGGCGGCCGCCGCATCGGCCGCACGGCGAAGGCGCAAGCCGCGACCGATCCGCGTAACACGATCGTGTCGGTCAAGCGCTTCATGGGCCGCGGCAAGTCCGAGGTCGAAGGCGCGGCCAACGCGCCGTACGACTTCGTCGACGCGCCGGGCATGGTGCAAATCCGGACGATTGACGGCGTGAAGAGCCCCGTCGAAGTTTCGGCGGAAATTCTCGCGACGCTGCGCCAGCGCGCCGAAGACACGCTCGGCGACGAGCTCGTGGGCGCCGTCATCACGGTGCCGGCGTATTTCGACGAAGCGCAGCGCCAGGCGACCAAGGACGCCGCGCGTCTCGCGGGCCTGAACGTGCTGCGTCTGCTCAACGAGCCGACCGCGGCGGCGATCGCGTACGGGCTCGACAACGGCGCCGAAGGCCTCTACGCGGTCTACGACCTCGGCGGCGGCACCTTCGACCTGTCGATCCTCAAGCTCACGAAGGGCGTGTTCGAAGTGCTGGCGGCCGGCGGCGATTCGGCGCTCGGCGGCGATGATTTCGACCATGCGCTCTTTGCTTATGCGCTGGAGCAGTCCGGCATCGAGCGCGCGGCGCTCGCGCCCGAAGACGTGCGTCTGTTGCTCGACCGCGTGCGCGATGCGAAGGAAGCGCTCTCGTCGGCGCCCGAAGCGCGCATCGAGGCAACGCTGTCGAGCGGCCAGCAGGTCGCGCTGACGATCGACGAGCCGCGCTTCGAAGCGCTCACGCAAGCGCTCGTGCAGCGCACGCTCACGCCGACGAAGAAGGCGCTGCGCGACGCGAAGGTGGCCGCGAAGGACGTGAAGGGCGTGGTGCTGGTCGGCGGCGCGACGCGCATGCCCGTGATCCGCCGCGCCGTGGAGCAGCACTTCGGCCAGGCGCCTCTCACGAACCTGGACCCCGATCAGGTCGTCGCGCTCGGCGCGGCGATCCAGGCCGACTTGCTGGCGGGCAACCGCGGCGGCGACGATGACTGGCTGTTGCTCGACGTCATCCCGCTGTCGCTCGGGGTGGAGACGATGGGTGGCCTCGTCGAGAAGATCATCCCGCGCAATTCGACCATTCCGGTCGCGCGTGCGCAGGACTTCACGACCTTCAAGGACGGCCAGACGGCCATGGCGATTCACGTGGTGCAGGGCGAGCGCGAGCTAGTCGCCGACTGCCGCTCGCTCGCGCGTTTCGAGCTGCGCGGCATTCCGCCGATGGCGGCGGGCGCGGCGCGCATTCGCGTGACTTACCAGGTGGATGCGGACGGCCTCTTGTCGGTTTTCGCGCGCGAGCAGCTATCGGGCGTGGAAGCCTCGGTGGTGGTGAAACCGTCCTACGGTCTCGCCGACGACGACGTGGCCCGCATGCTCGAAGACAGCTTCAAGACCGCCGAAGTCGATATGCGCGCCCGCGCGCTGCGCGAGGCGCAGGTCGAGGCGCAACGCATCATCGAAGCGACGAACGCCGCTTTGGGCGCCGATGGCGAACTGCTCGACGAAGCCGAACGCGTGCAAGTCGATGCGCTGATCGCCGCGCTCGCGCAAGTCGCACAGGGCGAGGACGCCGGCGCGATCGAAGCCGCCACGAAGGCGCTTTCCGAAGGCACCGACGAATTCGCCGCGCGCCGCATGGACAAGGGCATCAAGCGCGCGCTGGCAGGCAAGAAGCTCGACGAGATCGGCTAAAGGCGCGGCCAGGAGCGCGTCAACAGCCTCGACAGCTTAAAGGCGAACGCGTCGTTAGCAAACGGCGCATGCGTGCGTGCTTTCCCGATGTGGCTGAGCGCGCACCGACAGTAGAATGGGCACATGCCGCCGTCGGAGGCGGGGCATGCGCCCGATATGAAAGTTATTGGATACGGAAATCACAATGCCTCAAATCGTGGTGCTGCCCCATGTCGAACTGTGCCCTGAAGGCGCGGTCATCGACGCCAAACCGGGTGAGAGCGTGTGCGACGCGCTGCTCGAACACGGCATCGAAATCGAGCACGCATGCGAGAAGTCGTGCGCCTGCACGACCTGTCACGTGATCGTGCGCGAAGGTTTCGATGCGCTCGTGCCTTCCGAGGAGGACGAAGACGATCTCCTCGACAAGGCATGGGGCCTCGAGCCGACGTCGCGGCTGTCGTGTCAGGCCATCGTGCCGGAGAACGACGACCTGGTGGTCGAGATTCCGCGTTACTCTATCAACCACGCGAAAGAAAACCACTGAGCCACTGAACACCAGGAGGAGCGCGCAGCCATGAAATGGACCGATACGCAGGACATCGCGATGGCCTTGACGGACACCCATCCCGAAGTAGATCCGCAGTACGTGCGCTTCACCGATCTGCATCGCTGGATCACCCAGCTCGACGGTTTCGACGACGACCCCGAGCGCTCGAACGAGAAGATTCTCGAAGCGATTCAGGCCGCGTGGATCGAAGACGCGGACTACTGACTTCCGGCATGCCCAGTGAGCAGACGAGAAAAAGGCGATTTGCCAGCACGGCAAATCGCCTTTTTTATTGCTCGTTCAGCGTCAGGGCAATCAGCCCGCGACCAACGTGCCGTTCTCGACACGCACGCGCTCGCCTTGCTGGAACGGCGGCGCTTCGTGATAGGTGAAATAGCGCGTCTTGCCGTTCTCCATGCGTACGCGCACCGAGTAACTCGTCGTGCTGCGCAGGTGCTTTTCGACCGAGTTGCCCGCGAAGCCGCCACCCAGTGCGCCGAGCAGCGTCATGGCCGTGCGGCCGTTACCCGCGCCGAACTGGTTGCCGACCACGCCGCCCGCCACCGCGCCGCCGACTGCGCCGATACCGGTGCCGTGGCCTTCATGCTTGACCTCGGAAATCGCGACGACCGTGCCGCACGTCGAGCATGCGGGCTGGGCGGGGGGTGCCTCCTGGGCGTATTGCTGCTGCGCAGGTTGCGCCGGCTGGGCAGGCTGTTGACCATACTGCTGCTGCGCCGGGGCGACGGGCACGGCCGCCGGCTGTTGAGGCTCTGCCGGCGCCGGTTGCGGCTCGGCCGGCGCATTCTGGCCGTTCTGCGCATATTGCGAGGGCTGCACCGGCTTTGTCGAGTCGACCACCTGCGGCTGTGAAGCCGTCATGGCCGTCTGGCCCGTCTGAACCTGGGCGCTCTGTTCGGCGGTGCTGGAAGCTCTGGGGAAAACGCCGGTGATAGCCGCTGTGGCCGCGAGGCTCGCGACGATGACGGCTGCCGCCGCCGTTGCGATCAGCGGATGGAGGCGGCGTTTCGGTGTGGTCGGATCGGTTGTGTTCATGACAGGCTCCGTCTTTGGCAGAGTTGGCTCTCTTGTGAGACCCAGTTTGAGCCAATCCAGGTCTGTGAGCGTTTCAATTTGTAACCCTGCGCGATGAGTGCGGGCATACGCTCTGGGTGCGGTCGTCGCGCAGCGTTGCACAACGCGGTCTTCGAGAGAGACGCAATCGACGTACCCGTCTCAGCCGCATCGCTCTCCGGCAGAATTTACCGATGGTTACAAACATGTGCCCGGGGAAGGCACAAAGAAACGGGGCGCATACGGTGTCAACCGCATGCGCCCCGTCATGTCAGGCAGGGGTCTGCTTAGTCTTCGCGGCGCAGATGCGGGAACAGGATCACGTCGCGGATGCTTGCGCTGTCCGTGAGCAGCATGATCAGACGGTCGATGCCGATGCCGCAGCCGCCCGTCGGAGGCATGCCGTATTCGAGCGCGCGGATGTAGTCGGCGTCGTAGAACATCGCTTCTTCGTCGCCGGCGTCCTTTTGCTCGACCTGCTTCTTGAAGCGCGCGGCCTGGTCTTCCGGATCGTTCAGTTCCGAGAAGCCGTTGGCGATCTCGCGACCCGTGATGAACAGCTCGAAGCGCTCGGTGATGCCCGGCAGCGTGTCCGAGGCGCGCGCGAGCGGCGAGACTTCGACGGGATAGTCGATGATGTAAGTCGGCTCCCACAGTTGCGACTCGGCCGTCTCTTCGAAGAGCGCTAGCTGGAGCGAGCCCACACCCGCGTTCAGGAATGCGGGCTGATTCGCATCCACGCCAAACTTCTTGAGTTCCGCGCGGAGGAAGGCGGCGTCGGCAAGTTGCTCGTTCGTGTATTGCGGCGCGTACTTCTGGATCGCCTGCACGATCGTCAAGCGATGGAACGGCTTCGAGAGGTCGAGTTCACGGCCCTGATACGTCAGCACGGCGGTGCCGCTCGCGTCGATGGCGGCCTGGCGGATCAGCTGCTCGGTGAAGTCCATGAGCCACGCGTAGTCGGTGTACGCGGCGTAGAACTCCATCATCGTGAATTCCGGATTGTGTCGCGGCGAAACGCCTTCGTTACGGAAATTCCGGTTTATCTCGAACACGCGTTCGAAGCCGCCCACGACCAGGCGCTTCAGATACAGTTCGGGCGCGATGCGCATGAACATCTGCATGTCGAGCGCGTTGTGGTGCGTGACGAACGGCTTGGCCGCCGCGCCGCCCGGGATCGGGTGCAGCATCGGCGTTTCGACTTCCATGAAGCCCGAGTCGGCCATGAAGCGGCGCACGGAGGAAATCGCCTTGGTGCGCGCCTGGAAGGTCTGACGCGCTTCCGGCGTAACGATCAGGTCGACATAGCGCTGGCGATAGCGCATTTCCTGGTCAGAGAGGCCGTGGAACTTGTCCGGCAGCGGACGCAGCGCCTTCGAGAGCAGACGCAGTTGCGTGCAGCGCACCGAAAGCTCGCCCTTGTTGGTGCGGAACAGCACACCCTTGGCCGCGACGATGTCGCCGAGGTCCCACTTCTTGAACGCGTCGTAGGTTGCCTCGCCCACGTCGGCGGGCGTGATGAAGAACTGGATCTGCCCCGAGCCGTCGCGCACCGTGGCAAAGCTCGCCTTGCCCATCACGCGCTTGAGCATCATGCGGCCGGCGATGGCCACTTCGAGAGGGTTCGCTTCGAGCGTGTCCTTGTCGGTGTCGGCGTAATCGCGTGCGAGGTCGGCGGCGTGATGGGTCGGGCGGAAGTCGTTCGGATAGGCGACGCCTGCCTCGCGCAGCGCGCGCAGTTTCTCGCGGCGCTCGGCGATGATCTGGTTGTCGTCGAGTTCGGGCGCGGCGCTGGGCGCGTTCTGCTGGGTCGGTTCGGTCATGATGGCTCGGAGTTCTTTGATTCGCAGGGGTTTCGGCGAGTTTCGGGGCCGCGGCCCCGGCATGGCCCTTCGCGGGACACGGCGCGCATCGCGCGCAGATAAGCGGACTTCGGTTCCTGCTGCGCGTCGCGCACCTCGCGCTCGAAGCGGGCGGCGCAGCAGGAGAGGGCGGCATGCGGTGAACTGCTGCGCCCGTGGCGTGCGGCAAGCTTACACGCCCTGTTTCAGGCTCGCGCTGATGAAGGCGTCGAGATCGCCGTCGAGCACGGCCTTGGTGTTGCTGATTTCGACGTTGGTGCGCAGATCCTTGATCCGGCTGTTGTCGAGCACGTAGGAGCGGATCTGGTGACCCCAGCCCACGTCCGACTTGCCCGCTTCGAGCTTGTCCTGTTCCGACTGGCGCTTGCGCATTTCGGCTTCGTACAGGCGCGACTTCAGCATGGCCATGGCTTCGGCGCGGTTGCGGTGCTGCGAGCGGTCGTTCTGGCACTGCACGACGATGCCCGACGGGACGTGCGTGATACGCACGGCGGAGTCGGTCTTGTTGATGTGCTGACCGCCCGCGCCCGAAGCGCGGTACGTGTCGATGCGCAGATCGGCCGGATTGACTTCGATCTCGAACGAGTCGTCGATCTCCGGATACACGAACACCGACGAGAACGACGTATGACGGCCGCCCGACGAGTCGAACGGCGACTTGCGCACGAGGCGGTGAATGCCGGTTTCGGTACGCAGGAAGCCGTAGGCGTATTCGCCTTCGACCTTGATCGTCGCGCTCTTGATGCCGGCCACGTCGCCTTCGGACTCTTCGAGCACTTCGGTCTTGAAGCCCTTGCGCTCGCAGTAGCGCACGTACTGGCGCAGCAGCATGGACGCCCAGTCGCAGGCCTCGGTGCCGCCGGCGCCGGCCTGGATGTCGATGAACGCGTTGTTCGGATCGGCCGGATTCGCGAACATGCGACGGAACTCGACGTCGGCTACGCGCGTTTCGATCGCCTGAGCGTCGGTTTCGATGGCGACGAGCGTGTCCTCATCGCCTTCTTCGCGGGCCATTTCGAAGAGATCCTGCGTGTCGCGCGTGTCGTTCTCGATGCCGTCGAGCACGTGCACCACGCCCTCGAGCAGCTTCTTTTCCTTGCCGAGACCCTGGGCGTGTTTGGAGTCGTTCCAGACGTTGGGGTCTTCGAGTTCGCTGTTGACTTCGACGAGCCGTCGGGCTTTTACGTCGTAGTCAAAGATACCCCCGTAGCTCGCCCGCGCGCGTGCGCAGGTCCGCCAAAAGGGCTTCGATCGCGTTGAGACGTTCCGCTTCCATTTGTATCGTGATCCGGCGTGTAAAACATTGAATTATAGCCGATTGGACCCGGATCAAGGGCGGCGCGGGCGCTTCGGGCGGCCCGCGCTTCTCAGCGCAACGCGCAGTTCAAAGCGGGCTCAGAGCGCGGCGTGCTCCACCACGAGCTGCACGCGCGATACGCCATTCCAGGTGTCGCGCACGAGCCGGTAGGCGACCGTGGTGTGTTGCGGCAGCGATTCGGTGTGGTTGAACCAGATCGCGTTGAAGCGCTGGCGCCCGCGCAGCAGCTGCAGCTTGAGGTGCTTGTCCTTCACGAGCGCCTGCGAGGCCACCTCGAATTCGCCCGAAAAGACGGGCGCCGGGAAGCCCTGGCCCCACACGGCGGCGTCGAGCATCTCCACGAAATCGGGCGTGAAGTAGGCGTCTTCGAGATCGCCGTCGGTTTCGACTGTGCGCGCGAGTGCCTCTTCGGTGAGCCACTCGCGGCCCACGCGCTCGAAGGCGGCCGCAAAGCGCGGCACGTCCGCGGCCGCGATCGTCATGCCCGCGGCCATCGCGTGGCCGCCGAACTTCTGGATCAGACCGGGCTCGCGCTTGCTGATGAGATCGACGGCGTCGCGCAGATGGAAACCGGGGATCGAACGGCCCGAGCCCTTCACGAGTTCGCCGTCGTCGTCGGCCGGCGCGAAAGTGAACGAGGGGCGGTGGAAGCGCTCCTTGAGCCGTCCCGCCACGATGCCGATCACGCCCTGATGCCAGCCTTCGTTGAACAGCGTGAGCGTGGCTTTGCCCTGCGGATCGACGTCGGCGAGATCGGCTAGCGCCTGCTGCTGCATGCCGGCCTCGATCTCGCGGCGCTCGCGGTTCATGCCGTCGAGCTGTTGCGCGAGTTCCCAGGCGCGGCCCACATCGTCGGTGGTCAGGCATTCGATGCCGAGCGACATGTCCGAGAGCCGGCCGGCCGCATTCAGGCGCGGGCCGAGCGCGAAGCCGAAGTCGAAGCCCGACGCGTTTTTCGCGTCGCGGGCGGCCGCGCGAAAGAGCGCCGCGATGCCCGGCTGCATGCGGCCGTTGCGCACGCGTTGCAAGCCCTGCGCGACGAGCACACGGTTGTTGCAGTCGAGCTTCACGACGTCCGCGACAGTGCCGAGCGCGACGAGATCGAGCAGGCCGTCGAGGCGCGGCTCGGGCTTGCCGTCGCTGAACGCGCCGCGCCTGCGCAGCTCCGCACGCAGCGCGAGCAGCGTGTAGAACATCACGCCCACGCCCGCGATGCACTTGCTCGGAAATTCGCAGCCCGGCTGGTTCGGGTTGACGATGGCGCGCGCGTCGGGGAGCGTGTCGCCGGGCAGGTGGTGGTCGGTCACGAGCACCTCGATGCCGAGCGCGTTGGCAGCTTCGACGCCTTCCACGCTGGCGATGCCGTTGTCCACCGTGATCAGGACATCGGGCGGTCCGCCCTTGCGTTGTGCGGCGAGTGCGACGATCTCGGGCGTGAGGCCGTAGCCATACTCGAAACGGTTCGGTACCAGATAGTCGATTTGCGCGCCGAACATGCGCAGGCCGCGCACGGCCACGGCGCAGGCCGTCGCGCCGTCGCAGTCATAGTCGGCGACCACGAGCATGCGGCACTGAGCTTCGAGCGCGTCGGCGAGCAGTTCGGCGGCCTCGTCGAGGCCCTTCATGCCCGTGGGCGGAATGAGGCGCGCGAGGCCGGTTTCGATCTCGTCGGGCTGGCAAACGCCGCGTGAGGCGTAGAGGCGCGCGAGCACCGGATGCAGCCCGTGGCGCACAAGCGCTTCGGTGTCGGCGGGCGAGCAGGCGCGGGTGACGATTCGGGTCATGCGTGAGCGCAGAAAAGGGAAGTCATTCGGGAAATCATTCGATAAAGAGCGACGCGAACAGGCGGCGTCGCCAGAACTTGCGCAAATCGCCGCGCGTGATGGACAGCGTGACCGAGCCCGTGTCGCCGCATAGCGTGAGATCGAGCGCGGCGAGCGCGCCCGTTTGCAGCGCCGTGAGCGCCGGCGCGAACCAGTCGCGCTCAAGTTGAGCGAACGCGGCGTTCCAGCGGCCCCAGTCCTGCTGGATGAAGGCCGCCGAGAACGGATCGAGCTCGACGAGCGTCGCTCCCGTGCCCGAACCGTTGTTGAGCGCGGCTGCGAGCGCGGCAAAGGTCGCGGGCGCGACATCGACTTGCGCCTTCGCGGCGAGCGCCAGGCCGCGCGTGGCGGCCGCATCGGAGCGCACACGCGCATAGGGGCTCGTGACGGTGCGCAGCGCGCCCTGAGCGTGGAACCAGATCGAATTGACGGCGGGCAGACCGCGCGCTTCGCGGGCCTCGTTCACGGGATGCTCGAACCATGCCATCTGCACTTCGTTCTGCACCTTCATCCAGGCGCGCGAACGCTGGCCCGAATGGGCCTCGTGCGGCAGCCAGATCTCGATGTTGCGGCCGCTCGCGCGCAAGGGCGACGCGCCCGCGAGCGTGCCGAACGCTTCCGACGAGAGATACCAGCGCTGCGGCGTCGGCGCCTCGATGCGCACGCCCAGTTCTTCGATCAGCGGGCGGGCGACAGTGTAGAGCGTGGCGGCGTCGGCGTCGGCGAGTTCGAGCGAGGCGGGGTCGATCAGCACCAGATGATCGTGCGCGATGCGCACGTGCACGGGCTGCACGCACGCCCAGGTGGCGTCGCCAGGCGTGCCGCCATCGGCGAGCAGCATGTAGGGCGCAAGCGGCGCTTCTTCGTCTGCGGCCGGCGCGGGTTGTGCATTGTTCGCGCTCGCAGGACCCAGCGCGCCGAACTGGCGCGCGACCCAGCGCTCGTGCGGCAGCGTGCGCTGGAAGTCCTCGCCGATCACCTGCTCCCCGAGTGTCGCGCGCGCAACCAGTTTCGCGAGCGCCGGATATTCGAGGCCCGCGAGGGCGGTGGAGGCGGCCGCCGCGGACGGCAAGGCAAAGGGGACGAGGAGATGGAGTCGGTCGGCGGGCATGATGGTGCGCATTGTACTTCGGCACTCCGTGTGCCGGGCGGCCCTCGGGCGTGCCGCAACGGCATCGCATTGACCCGTTATGCTGGCGCTGCGGCACTTGTGGGCGAATTGCGGCTCGAAGCAGAGGGCGGGCAAACGCCTGCGGGCGCTGCGGTTCTCACGCGTGAAAAGTTCGTGGGAACTCCGTCGAATATCCGTGACTTGCCGCCAGTGTGGCAAACTTCGCGGTTGATCGCCGCCCGACCCGGCACGATATTCTCCGGCCGTCCGGCGCACTGGCCCCAGGGTCAATACGGCGCCGGAGCGCAACGAAGACGCAAAAGGATTCGCTTGAAACTTCCCTACGAATGGCAGATAGGCTGGCGCTACACCCGCGCCGGCAAACGCACGACCGGCAACGGGTTCATCTCGTTCATCGCGCTCATTTCGATGTCGGGCATCGCGCTCGGCGTCGCGGCGCTGATCGTCGTGCTCTCGGTGATGAACGGCTTCCAGCGCGACGTGCGCGACCGCATGCTCTCCGTGCTCGCGCACATCGAGATCTTTTCGCCCACGGGCACGATGCCCGACTGGCAGCTCACCGCGAAGGAAGCGAAGACCAACCCCGAAGTCATCGGCGCGGCGCCATATGTGGACGCCCAGGCGCTGCTCACGCGCGGCGACAGCGTCAACGGCGTCGCGCTGCGCGGCATCGAGCCTTCCGAGGAGCCGCAGGTTTCGGACATCGGCAAGGAAATGAAGGCGGGCAGCCTGAACGACCTCACGCCCGGCAGCTTCGGCATCGTGCTCGGCGCGGATCTCGCCGTGAACCTGGGCGTGACCGTGGGCGACAAGGTCACGCTCGTCGCGCCCGAGGGTTCGATCACGCCGGCCGGCATGCTGCCGCGCTTAAAGCAGTTCACGGTGATGGGCGTGTTCGAGTCGGGCCACTACGAGTACGACAGCACGCTCGCGCTCACCAACATCCGCGACGCCGAAGTGCTTTATCGCTTAGGCGCGCCAAGCGGCGTGCGCCTGCGCCTGAAGGACATGCAGCGCGCGCCGGCGGTGGCGCGCCAGCTCGTGCATACGCTTTCGGGCGACCTCTATATCCGCGACTGGACGCAGCAGAACAAGACCTGGTTCTCGGCCGTGCAGATCGAAAAACGCATGATGTTCATCATTCTCACGCTCATCATCGCGGTCGCGGCGTTCAACCTCGTTTCGTCTCTCGTCATGACCGTCACCAACAAGCAGGCCGATATCGCGATCCTGCGCACGCTCGGCGCGCAGCCTGGCTCGATCATGAAGATCTTCGTCGTGCAGGGCGTGACGATCGGCTTCGTGGGCACGGCCATCGGCATTGCGCTCGGCTGCCTTATCGCGTGGAGCATTCCATGGAGCGTGCCGGCGATCGAGCATCTGCTCGGCATTCAGTTCCTGCCGCCTTCGGTCTATTTCATCAGCGAGCTGCCTTCGGAACTCGTGGCTTCCGACGTGATCCGCATCGGAGTAATCGCTTTCGTGCTGTCCGCGCTCGCCACGCTCTATCCGAGCTGGCGCGCGGCCAAGGTTCGTCCTGCGGAGGCGCTGCGCTATGAATGACCGTCAATCGCTGATCGCCGCCGCTGGCGACTACCCGTACGTGCTCGAAGCGCACGGCGTCTCGAAGGTGTTTGGCCAGGGTCCGCTTGCCGTGCAGGTGCTGCACGATACCGATCTGAAAGTGAAGCGCGGCGAGAAGCTCGCTGTGGTAGGTGCGTCGGGCTCGGGCAAAAGCACGCTGCTGCACGTGCTCGGCGGACTCGACGAGCCGGGCGCGGGCAAGGTCTCGGTGCTCGGCAAGCCGTTCACCGAGCTTTCCGAGCGTGAGCGCAACGAACTGCGCAATCGCGCGCTGGGCTTCGTCTATCAGTTCCACCATCTGCTGCCGGAGTTTTCGGCGCTCGACAACGTGGCGATGCCGCTGCGCATTCGCCGCATGACGCAGGAAGATGCGCGCGCCGAAGCGATGCAGATCCTCGATCGTGTGGGTCTCTCGCATCGGGCGCGCAACCGGCCGGGCGAGCTGTCGGGCGGCGAGCGCCAGCGCGTGGCCATCGCGCGTGCGCTCGTGACGAAACCCGCATGCGTGCTCGCCGACGAGCCCACGGGCAACCTCGACGGCGCGACAGCGGATAACGTCTTCAATCTGATGCTCGAACTCTCCGACCAGTTCGATACGAGCTTCGTGATCGTCACGCACGATCCCGACCTCGCGGCGCGCTGCGACCGCATCGTGCGCCTGCGCGACGGTATGCTGCACGAGGAACCGGTCGTACCGGTCTGAGCCTTATCGCGAGCGAGCACCATGTGGATCGATA
The DNA here is from genome assembly GCF_024206495.1 of Paraburkholderia sp. CNPSo 3272. Taxonomy (GTDB): domain Bacteria; phylum Pseudomonadota; class Gammaproteobacteria; order Burkholderiales; family Burkholderiaceae; genus Paraburkholderia. The sequence goes on from NZ_JAMBPQ010000004.1 coordinate 66,798, forward strand.
CGCACTGCCATCTCGATGCCGCCGAATTCGACGCTGACCGCGACGCGGTCTCGTCGGCGGCGCGCGCGGCGGGCGTGTCGCGCATCGTGATCCCGGCGGTGGCGCGCGAGAACTTCCAGGTGGTGCGCGCGCTCGCGCACCGCACCCAGGGCGCGGTGTATGCGCTCGGCATCCATCCGCTCTTCACGCCGCAGGCGCGTGACGACGACCTTGAAGTGTTGCGCCGCGAGATCGAGGCGAGTCTCGATGATCCGCGCTTCGTCGGCATCGGCGAGATCGGGCTCGATTACTTCGTGACGGGCCTCGACGAGGCGCGGCAACAGCACTTCTACGATGCCCAGCTGCGCCTTGCGCGCGAGTTCGGCTTGCCGGCGATCTGCCATGTGCGCAAGTCGCAGGACCAGGTGCTCAAGGGGCTGCGCCGCAACGGCGTAAAGAGCGGCATCGCGCATGCGTTCAACGGCAGCTTCCAGCAGGCGCGAGCATTCATCGACCAAGGGATGCATCTGGGCTTCGGCGGCAACGTGACGTTCGAGCGCGCGCTGCAGATCCGCAGGCTCGCGGAGCAATTGCCGCTCGAGGCCATCGTCATGGAAACCGATGCGCCGGATATCTCGCCCGCCTGGCTTTACCGCGCGCGCAACACGCCTGACCAGGTGCCTCGCATCGGCGCCGTGCTCGCAGGCTTGCGGGGCTTGAGTCCCGACGAACTCGCACTTGGCACGACGGCTAACGCGGCGGCTGCACTGCCGCGGCTCGCACTTTCGTCTGCATAATCGTTTCCAGGGTGGCGGGCACAGCGTGCGTTCGGCGCGGCGCGACTGACGCGGTTCGTGCATTCAGCCCCCTCGGTGCGAGGAGGAGGGATGCGGGCGATTTGGTGCGGGTTTGCGCTGGGCGTGATTGTGTTGCAGCGACAGGCGGCGTTGCCGGGGTGGGGCGCGTGGCTCGCGCTCATTCTGGCGAACGTGTTTGCGGCCGCGTGGGCGGCTTGGGCGTTGGGCGCCGCGGCGCCGGCGAGCGAATCCCGCGAAGCGGCTCGCCGCGTGTTCCGCTTGGCTTGCGCGCGACGCTGGCGCGTGGCGAGCGGTTGGGCGGCCGTGTGGTTTGCGGCCGGATGCGCGGGCTTTGGCTACGCGGCTTGGCGCGCCGAAACACGGCTTGCTGAAGCGCTTCCCGCAGCCTGGCAGGCGCGCAACATCGACATCACCGGCTATATCTCCGGCTTGCCCTCCTATGGCGCCAACGGCGCAAGCTTCCTCTTTCGTGTCGAATCCTGGGGAACGCACGAAGCCGCCGCGCCTCTTCCGCATCTGATTCAACTGTCATGGGTGGCGCGCGAAGCGCCGCCGCCGCCGCTCATGCCTGGTGCGCGCTGGCGTCTTGCCGTACGGCTCAAACGTCCGCACGGCAACGGCAACTTCGGCCTGCGCGACACGGAAGCCGCGCTGCTCGCGCGCGGCGTGCGCGCCATCGGCTATGTGAGCGATCCCGAGCATGCCGCGCGTCTGCGCGTTGACGCCGACGGCATCGGCGTGCGCATCGAGCGGGCGCGCGCCGCGCTGCGGGCGCGCATCGACGCGGTGCTCGGCGATGCGCCGCATCGCGGCGTCGTCATCGCGCTCGCCACCGGCGCTCAGGACGCGGTCAGCGACGCGGACAGGCGTCTCATGCGCAATACGGGCACGAGCCATCTCGTGGCGATCTCCGGGCTGCATCTCGCGTTCGTCGCGGGGCTCGCGGGGTGGCTCGCGGGCGCAGTGTGGCGGCGCGCGCGCTGGCGCGGCGTCGAGGCGCCGCTCATCGTGCCCGCGCAGAAGGTTGCGGTGGCGGGAGCGCTGCTCGCGGCGGGAGTCTACGCCGCGCTCGCCGGCTTCAATGTGCCGGTGCAGCGCGCGCTCTGGATGCTGGCTGTCGTTGCGCTCGCGCTGTTCGCCGGGCGCGAGCTCGCGCGCTCGCACGTGCTGGCGTGGGCGCTCGGGCTCGTGCTGCTGCGCGATCCGTGGGCGGTGACGGCCGCAGGCTTCTGGCTTTCGTTTTGCGCGGTCGCGGCGATCCTCTTTGCGGCGAGCGGCGTGCCACGCTTGCACAGGGACGCGCCGCAGGATGCCAGCGCGGACGCCGCCGATCCGATGCGTGACCGAACTGAGCCACTAGCGGGGGCAACCGCGCGCGACGCCTGGCTTCGACGCCTCGTCGCCATGGCTTTGCCGTCCGACGGCCGGCGAGGGGCGATGCGACGTCTTGCGTCACGCCTTGGCGATGGCGCTCGCGTGCAATGGGCCGTGACGCTCGCGCTCGCGCCGCTCACGGTCTACTGGTTCGCGCAAATACCGCTCATCGGTCCGATCGCCAATGCGTTTGCGATTCCCTGGGTGAGCATGCTCGTCGCGCCGCTGGTGATCGCGAGCGCGGCGATGCCTGCGCCGATCGACGCCCTCGCGCTGCGCGCGGCGCATACCTGCCTCGACTGGCTAGTTGTGGCGCTGAGCGCGCTGGAGGGCTTGCCGTGGGCGGTTTTACGGCTGCCGCAACCCGCGGCGTGGCCGCTCGCCAGCGCTGCCGTGGGCGTCGCCTGGTGGCTCGCGCCGCGCGGCTGGCCGCTGCGCTGGATCGCGCCGTTCACGTGGCTGCCGTTGCTGGTGCCTGCGCCCACGGGGCCGCCGCCGGGCGCTTTTCGGCTCACGGCGCTCGACATCGGGCAGGGCACGTCGGTGCTGGTCGAAACGGCTCGGCATCGCCTGCTGTTCGACGCGGGCCCGGGCCCCGAATCGACGCAGGCGGGCGAGCGCATCGTCGTGCCGTATCTGCAGGCGCACGGCATCGGGCGCCTCGACGCGCTGATGATCAGCCACGACGACTCCGATCATTCGGGCGGCGCGCAAGCCGTGCTCGATGCCGTCGATATAGGAACACTCGTGGCAGGCATCCTGCCCGCGCATCCGCTGTGGTCAAGCGCGCGCGCGAAGGGCGCGCAGACCGTGCAGTGCGCCGCCGGCCAGCGCTGGCGGTGGGACGGCGTCGACTTCGAGGTGCTGTGGCCGGACCCCGGGCCGCTCGCGGGAAAACCCAACGCGCATTGCTGCGTCCTGCGGGTGACGACGGCGGCCAGCGCCGCGCCCGACGCGCAAGACGGGCCAGTTTCCGCGCTGATCGCCGCCGACATCGAAGCGGGCGTCGAGCGCGCGCTGGTCGCGCGCGACCCCGGGCGGCTGCGCGCGCAGGTGCTCGTCGTGCCGCACCACGGCAGCCGCAGTTCGTCGACTGAACCGTTCCTCGATTCTGTCTGGCCGCTCGTCGCGATATTTCAGGTAGGCTATCTGAACCGCTTTCATCACCCGCATCCGGGCGTCTACGTGCGCTACGCGGCCCGCGACATCGTACTCGCGCGCAGCGACGCGGATGGCGCGGCGCGCGTCGAGGCGCGACCCGGCGCACTCGCAGTCGAACGCTTTCTCGATACGCAGCGGCGCTACTGGATGGACCCGCCGACGCAGGACTGACGCGCCGGCCGATAGGAGGGTGAACGAAAGCGCGAATGACGAAAGAGATCAACAAAATAGAGAGACACGCCGCCTTTGAAAAACGTCATCCATTTCTCACACGCGAACGGCTTTCCGGCCTCGACGTATCGCACGTTCTTCGCCGAACTGGGCGACAACTACGAGTTGCGCTACATCGAGCGCATCGGGCACGACGCGCGCTTTCCCGTCACCCGCGACTGGCCGCATCTCGTCGAGCAGCTGCTCGACGACATCGGTCGCACCTACGAGGAGCCCGTGTGGCTCGTCGGACACTCGCTCGGCGGCTATCTGTCGCTGATGGCCGCGCTGAAAAAGCCGCAGTGGGTCAAGGGCGTCGTGATGCTCGATTCGCCGGTAATCGCGGGCTGGCGCAGCAGCATGTTACGGGTCTCGCAGTGGACCGGCCTCGACGAGCGGCTGTCGCCTGCCGCCGCCACGCGCACGCGCCGCACGAACTGGGCGAGCCGCGACGAGGCCTGGCGGCATTTTCATTCGAAGGCGGCGTTCGCACGCTGGGACGAGCGCGTGCTTTCCGACTACGTCGACTTCGGCATTCCTCAGACTTCGGTGGACGGCGGCCGCGCGCTCGCCTTCGATCGACAGACCGAATACATGATTTACCGCACGTTGCCGCACACGCTCGGCGCGCGACTTGTGCACGGCTCGCCCGTGCCGGTGAGCTTCCTCGCGGGCACGCAGTCGCGTGAAGTCCGCCAGGTCGGGCTGGCGGCAACGCGACGCATCGCCGGCGAGCGCTTCGAGTGGATCGAGGGCAGTCATCTGTATCCGATGGAGCGACCGATCGAGACCGCGCGCGCGGTTCAGCGCATGCTTTACGCCATGGAAAACGGAGCCTGAGCGGCCGCTTCCCGGCGCGCTTGCTTGCACGGCAGGGTAGAGCGCGGGGCAACGCGCCGCGCATCGTTTCTGCTCGCTCAAAATTCAGGGTTAGCCCTTGCTTTCAGGTATAATCCGTTTTTCCCGCGAGCATCCAGCGATGACCAAATATGTTTTCGTCACCGGCGGCGTAGTTTCCTCCCTTGGCAAGGGTATTGCCGCCGCCTCCCTCGCCGCGATCCTCGAATCGCGCGGTCTAAAAGTCACCCTCCTCAAGCTCGATCCCTACATCAACGTCGACCCCGGCACGATGAGCCCGTTTCAGCACGGCGAAGTGTTCGTGACGGAAGACGGAGCGGAAACCGACCTCGACCTTGGCCACTATGAGCGCTTCATCTCGACGAAGATGCGCAAGGCCAACAACTTCACCACGGGCCAGATCTACGAATCGGTGATCCGCAAGGAGCGCCGCGGCGACTACCTGGGCAAGACCGTGCAGGTCATTCCGCACATCACGAACGAAATCCAGGCATTCATCGAGCGCGGCGCCGCATCGGCGACGTGCGGTGAGCCGGATGTCGCGATCGTCGAAGTGGGCGGCACGGTGGGCGACATCGAGTCGCTGCCGTTCCTCGAGGCCGCGCGTCAGATGAGCCTGCGCCTTGGCCGCAACAGCGCGTGCTTCGTGCACCTCACGCTGGTGCCGTTCATCGCCACGGCGGGTGAGCTCAAGACCAAGCCCACGCAGCACAGCGTGCAGAAGCTGCGCGAAATCGGTATCTATCCGAACGTGCTGCTGTGCCGCGCCGACCGCCGCATTCCCGACGACGAGCGCTCGAAGATCTCGATGTTCTCGAACGTGCCCGAAGACGCCGTGATCTCGGTGTGGGACGCCGACAGCATCTACAAGATCCCGCAGATGCTGCACGACCAAGGCCTCGACTCGATCGTCTGCGACGAACTGAAGCTCTCCGCCAAGCCCGCCGATCTGTCGATCTGGGCGGAAATGGTCGAGAAGCTCGAACATCCGAAGCACGAAGTCACGATCGGCATGGTCGGCAAGTACGTCGACCTGACCGAGTCGTACAAGTCGCTCATCGAAGCGCTGCGCCACGCGTCGATCAAGACCTCGGCGAAGGTGAACATCGAGTACATCGACTCCGAGCAGATCGACGAAGAAGGTGTCGAGAGCCTCAAGCATCTCGACGCGATCCTCGTGCCGGGCGGCTTCGGCCGCCGCGGCACCGAAGGCAAGATCAAGGCCATCCAGTACGCCCGCGAAGCGAAGGTGCCGTACCTCGGCATCTGCCTCGGCATGCAGCTCGCCGTCATCGAATTCGCGCGCGACGTGGTGGGCCTGAAGCACGCGAACAGCACGGAATTCGATCCGGACACGCCCGACCGCGTCGTGGCGCTCATCACCGAATGGGCCGATCGCGAAGGCAAGGTCGAGAAGCGCACCGAAGACTCGGACCTCGGCGGCACGATGCGCCTCGGTTCGCAGCGTTGCCCGATCAAGCCCGGCACGCTCGCGGCAGAAATTTATGGCAAGGACGTGAACGAGCGTCACCGTCACCGTTATGAAGTCAATAACGGCTACGTGCCCAAGCTCGAAGCCGGCGGCCTTATCATCAGCGCCCGTACGCCGACTGAAGATCTGCCGGAAATGATGGAACTGCCGCGCGACATGCACCCGTGGTTCGTCGGCGTCCAGTTCCACCCGGAATTCACGTCCACGCCGCGTGACGGCCATCCGCTCTTCAAGGCGTATGTCGAAGCGGCAGTCGCGCACCACGAGGCGCGCGCCGAGGAGAAAGCATGAATCTGTGCGGTTTCGAGGTAGGCCTCGACAAGCCGTTCTTCCTGATCGCAGGCACCTGTGTCGTCGAATCCGAACAGATGACGATCGACACGGCGGGCCGGCTTAAGGAAATTACGTCGAAGCTCGGCATTCCGTTCATCTACAAGTCGTCTTACGACAAGGCCAATCGTTCGAGCGGCAAGTCGTTTCGCGGCCTCGGGATGGACGAGGGCCTGCGCATCCTCTCCGAAGTGAAGCGTCAGCTCGGCTTGCCCGTGCTGACCGACGTGCACACGGAAGAAGAGATCGGGCCCGTGGCTTCGGTCGTGGACGTGCTGCAAACGCCCGCGTTCCTGTGCCGCCAGACCGACTTCATCCACGCGTGCGCGCGCTCGGGCAAGCCTGTCAACATCAAGAAAGGCCAGTTCCTCGCGCCGCACGACATGAAGAACGTGATCGACAAGGCCCGCGAAGCCGCGCGTGAGGCGGGTCTTTCCGAAGACCGCTTCTTCGCCTGCGAACGCGGTGTTTCGTTCGGTTACAACAACCTCGTCTCGGACATGCGCTCGCTCGCTATCATGCGCGAGACCGGGGCGCCGGTCGTGATGGACGTGACCCACTCGGTGCAGCTGCCGGGCGGGCAGGGCACGAGCTCGGGCGGTCAGCGCGAATTCGTGCCGGTGCTGGCACGCGCGGCCGTGGCCACGGGCGTGGCGGGTCTCTTCATGGAGACGCACCCGAACCCGGCGCAGGCGAAGTCCGACGGCCCGAACGCCGTGCCGCTGAACCGCATGGCCGACCTGCTCGAAACCCTCGTGACGCTCGACCAGGCGGTCAAGCGCACGCCGTTCCTCGAGAACGACTTCAGCTGAGCCAGGAATTACGCAGTACGGCGCGCCGCTTCGATTGCATGAGCGGCGCGATGGAGGAGCAGCGCGGCGCACCGCACCGCGCTCGATGTACAAGGCAGCGTGGCAGCGCATCGGTCACGGGAACGTGGGCGTTGCGCTGCGGCAAGTTGAACCTGGCGAGCGCGCAGCCTGTCCCATGTGACGGTGTGCCCCGAACGAGCATAGAAACTGTGCCTCGCGGGCGATGCAGCAGGCGGCGCAGCTCGCGCAAGAATTACTGTCATTTCCTGAGGAAACCATGAGTGCAATCGTAGATATCATCGGTCGCGAGATCCTGGATTCGCGCGGCAATCCCACCGTCGAATGCGACGTGCTGCTCGAATCGGGCACGATGGGCCGCGCGGCAGTGCCGTCGGGCGCATCCACGGGCTCGCGCGAAGCGATCGAACTGCGCGACGGCGAAGCCGGCCGTTACAACGGCAAGGGCGTGCTGAAGGCCGTCGAGCACATCAACACCGAAATCTCCGAGGCGATCATGGGCCTCGACGCGTCGGAACAAGCCTTCCTCGACAAGACCCTGCTCGAGCTCGACGGCACCGACAACAAGTCGCGCCTCGGCGCAAACGCCATGCTGGCCGTTTCGATGGCCGTCGCGAAGGCCGCCGCTGAAGAAGCCGGCCTGCCGCTGTACCGCTACTTCGGCGGCTCGGGCGCGATGCAGCTGCCGGTTCCGATGATGAACATCGTCAACGGCGGCGCGCACGCGAACAACAGCCTCGACATTCAGGAATTCATGATCGTGCCGGTGAGCCAGCCGACCTTCCGCGAAGCGCTGCGTTGCGGCGCGGAAGTGTTCCACGCGCTCAAGAAGATCCTCTCGGATCGCGGCATGAGCACGGCAGTGGGCGACGAAGGCGGCTTCGCACCGAACTTCGGCAGCAACGACGAGTGCCTCTCGACCATCCTGCAAGCCATCGAGAAGGCCGGCTACCGCGCCGGTGAAGACGTCCTGCTCGCGCTCGACTGCGCAGCGAGCGAGTTCTATCACGACGGCAAGTACCAGCTCGCGGGCGAAGGCCTGCAACTGTCGTCGGCCGAATTCGCCGACTACCTCGCAACGCTCGCCGACAAGTTCCCGATCGTTTCGATCGAAGACGGCATGCACGAGTCCGACTGGGCCGGCTGGAAACTCCTGACCGACAAGCTCGGCAAGAAGGTTCAGCTCGTGGGCGACGACCTGTTCGTCACCAACACGCGCATCCTGAAGGAAGGCATCGATAAGGGCATCGCCAACTCGATCCTCATCAAGATCAACCAGATCGGCACGCTGACGGAAACCTTCGCGGCAATCGAAATGGCCAAGCGCGCGGGTTACACGGCCGTGATCTCGCACCGCTCGGGCGAAACCGAAGACTCGACGATTGCCGACATCGCAGTGGGCCTGAACGCGGGTCAGATCAAGACCGGTTCGCTCTCGCGCAGCGACCGCATCTCGAAGTACAACCAGCTGCTGCGCATCGAGGAAGATCTCGGTGATATCGCCAGCTACCCGGGCAAGTCGGCGTTCTATAACCTCCGCTAAGCGGACCCAGCGCCGGCAGCAGCCTTGCTGTCACCCTTCGTCATCTCTCTCCGCCGCCCTGCGTATAGCGCAGGGCGGCGTGTGTTTATCCGGCACCTTACATGCGGCTTGTCACTGTCGTTCTGATCATCCTGCTCGTGCTGATCCAGTATCCGCTCTGGTGGGGCCATGGTGGTTGGCTGCGTGTCCACGAACTGCAGCAGCAACTCGCGCAGCAGCAAAAGCAGAACGACGACGAGAAACTGCGCAACGAACGCATAGCGGGCGAAGTGCAGGATCTGCAGAACGGCACGGCTGCCGTCGAGGAGCGTGCTCGGTATGAGATGGGCATGGTGAAGGACAGCGAGGTGTTCGTGCAGTTCGTCTCGCCGAACCAGACGCCGCCGGTCACGCCGAGCGGTTCGTCGAACACCTCGACGCGCGGCGAGATGTCGGCGGCGCCGGTCAGGGTGGTGCCGAACCCCGTTTCGCGTGTGCCCGAGAAGAAGCACGGGCATGGGAAGGAAGCGAAGAAGGCGGGTTAAGTGCGCCGCTTGCGCTGAGCAGGCAGGCAAACAAAAGGCGCGGCATTGTGAGCCGCGCCTTTTTTCGTTCTGAGCGTTCAGATCGCGAAGCCGCGCGGTCACCAGCCCCAGCCTGGATAGCCGTAGCCGATCCCCGTACCCCAGCCGTGCCCCCAACCGCCGCTGTAATAGCTGCCGTAGACGGTGACCGGCGGCGCATACGCGCGCGACCAGGCTTGTGCGGCAGCTTCCGCGGCCATGGCGTTGTCCTGTTCAGCGAGCGCCTGACGGTCGATCGCGTCGTAGCGCGCTTTCTCGTCGGGCGTGAGCACGGGCGCGGCGGCCGGGATGCCCGACTGCGCCGGGGGCAGCCGGCTGTAGATCGGCGACGGGCCCGGCGGGTCCATCATGCAGCCGCTCGTCGACGCAACGGTCGCGCCGAGCGTCGTGAGTAAGAGCAACGCGCTCACGCGCGGCATGCGCTCGCGTAATGGATGTGCGAAGGGAAGTACGAAGCGTTTGTTCTTGATCATGCTTCTCTCCATCTGTCGGACGCCTAAGCAATTTGCGATGAAGGCAACCCCGCAATTCAACGGTTCCCGGTCCTGCCTACGTGCCGCTGCGCAGCGCGGCGACGCAACCCGCGTTGCGCCGCATCGGTGTTATCGCCTCAATGTGCCTTCGTGCGCCCGGTTTACTTCTGTTTGCCTCAGTGGCGACGCTCCGCAGCGGGGCTCACGCTTTCTGAGAGCCCAGTCACGGCAAAAAGTTGCGCGACATCCACAGGGTCGAACTCATAGCGCTGATTGCAGTAATCGCAATGTATTTCGACATGACCGCGTTCCTCGATCACGCCGTCGACTTCCTCGCGGCCCAGCATCTTGAGCATCGCGCCCACCTTCTCGCGCGAGCACGAACACTGGAAGCGCGGCGCCAGCGGCTCGAAGTGACGCACGTTCTCCTGCCAGAAGAGGCGGCGGAACAACGTCTCGCCATCTTCCTTGAGCATTTCGTCGCGCGTGAGCGTACCGCCGAGCGTGCAGACGCGCTCCCACGTATCGAGGTCGTGCTCGCCCTGGTGCGGCACGATCCCGCCGTCGCCCGGCAGCTTCTGGAGCAGCATGCCGACCGCGCGGTCGTCGTTGGCGGCGAGCCACAGGCGCGAGTCGAGCTGTTCCGAGTGATGCATGTAATGCTCGAGCACGGCGGCGATCGACTTGAGCGGGCCGTCCTCGCCGTTCAGCGGCACGATGCCCTGATAGGGCTGCTGGCCCGGCTGCTTTTTCGCGGGGTCGAGCGTGATCACGCAGCGGCCCTGGCCGTCCGGATTCACGAGGTCGGCGAACGTGAGTTCTTCGCCGAGCGGCAGGGCGTTTTCGCCCGTGAAGTCTTCTCCGAGGCGCGCGGTCGCACGCATCGTCAGATCCGAGCCGCACTGCACGACCAGCATCTTCACGGGGCCGTCGCCGAAGATCTGCATGATCAGCGTGCCGTCGAACTTGAGATTCGCCGAGAGCAGCGCGCACGCTGCCATCATCTCGCCGAGCACGGTGCGCACGGGCGTCGGATACTGGCGGCGCTTGAGCACTTCCTGCCACGTGTTGTTCAGCGAGACGATCTCGCCGCGCACCGGCGCGGCGCTGAACATGAATTTTTGCAACTGGTCGTTCACAATCTTTTCCTTCGTTTCAATCGGGGCGGCGCGGCCCGCGCCGCACACGGCAAGAGCGTGTCGCTCTCAGCCGATGCGCACGAGCTGCGCCTTGAAATATTCGCGGCGCTGCGCGTAGACATCCGCGTTGCGCTTGAGGCCGGCGATGTCGGCCTCGGTCAGTTCGCGCACGACTTTGGCCGGCGCGCCGAGGATCAGCGAGTTGTCCGGGAACACCTTGCCTTCAGTGACCACCGCACCCGCGCCAACCAGACAGTTGCGGCCGATTACCGCGCCATTCAAGACCACGGCCTGAATGCCGATCAGCGCGCCTTCCTTCACGGTACAGCCGTGCAGCATGGCCTGATGGCCCACGGTCACGTTCGCTTCGAGCGTGAGCGGGTAGCCGGGGTCCGTGTGGAGCACCGCGCCTTCCTGAACGTTGCTGCGCGCGCCGACGGTGATCGGCTCGTTGTCGCCGCGCAGCGTCGCGCCGAACCAGACGCTCGAGTCTTCGGCCAGTTCGACCTTGCCGATGACAGTCGCGTTGTCCGCGACGAACACGCTTTCGTGAATGGTCGGTGCGGCAACGCCTAGCTTGTAGATGGCCACGGTGTTGAGTCTCCAATGTCTTTCGGGGCTGCTGCCGGTCTGCGGGCGGCGCAACGGCTGCGCACGACGCGAGGCAGGTGAATCGCGTATTGTAAACGGTTGCGTGCGCGGTCCGCTTGGTGGCTTTACGGGCGCGCCTGCGCCACAGTTTCTTCTTCCGTTTTTTAGGTCCTGTTTCTTTTGCCGATGAATTCCGCTTTGTCCGCCGCCAGCGCAAGCGCTGACGTCCCGGCATCCACAGAAGGCGAGCCGGCCAGCTGGCGCCTCGCCGCGCTCGCCGCGCTGCGCGAACGCGACCCCGTCGCCAAGGCCGATGCGGTGCGAGCGCTGCACGCACAGAGCCAGGCTCAGGCCGCTGCGCCGCGCTGGGAGCCGCAGCGCGTCATCTCGACGCCGACCGGCTTGCCTGGCCGCCCCGCCGAGCCGCCGCTCGTCGAGCCGCGCGAACTGCAGCGCCGCAGCATGAGCACGCCTCAGGGCCGCGTCGTGCTGCTGCACGCGCTGGCCCACATCGAATTCAATGCGATCAATCTCGCGCTCGACGCGGTCTGGCGCTTCCCCGCCATGCCCGAGGCGTTCTATGCCGACTGGCTGAAGGTCGCAGCAGAAGAGGCGTATCACTTCTCGCTGCTGCGCGCGCGGCTCGCCGACTATGGTCACGCATACGGCGACTTCCCCGCGCACAACGGCCTGTGGGAGATGTGCGAGCGTACCGGCACCGACGTGCTCGCGCGCATGGCGCTGGTGCCGCGCGTGCTGGAGGCGCGCGGACTCGACGCCTCGCCGCCTATTCGCGCGCGCCTGAAGCAGGCTGGCGACGACGAATCGGCCGCGATCCTCGACATCATCCTGCGCGACGAAGTGGGGCACGTGCGCATCGGCAACCACTGGTTCCGCCGCTTGTGCGAGGCCCGCGCTCTCGACCCGCACGCGGCATGGCTCGCGCTCGCGCAGCAGTATCACGCGCCGCGCATGCGCGGACCGTTCAACTTCGAAGCGCGCCGCTCGGCGGGTTTTGACGAAGCCGAACTGGACACGCTGGCGGCCCAGGACGCCGCGGAACAGACCGCCTCGAAGCAGTCAACAGGGCGTCAGTCCCACGAATGACGAACGGCAAACGCCCGGCGGCTATATAATCGAACGACCATTCTTTTTTGCGGCAGCGCAGATGAATCAATCCCGGTCCGAATTCGTCAACGTCAATGGCATCCGGCTGCACGTGCGCCGCTGGGGCGCCGAGAGCGCGCCCGTGCTGTTCATGCTGCACGGCTGGATGGACGTGGCGGCGTCGTTCCAGTTCGTCGTCGATGCGCTCGATGCACGCGGCGGTGACTGGCAGGTCATCGCTCCCGACCTGCGCGGCTTCGGCCTCTCCGACTGGCCCGTTGCGCAAGGACAGGGCAGCAACTACTGGTTCCCCGACTACCTCGCCGATCTCGACGCGCTGCTCGCCCATTACGCGCCCGAGGGGCAGGTGGACCTCGTGGGGCACAGTCTGGGCGCGAACATCGTGTGTCTCTATGCGGGCGTGCGGCCCGAGCGTGTGCGCCGCGTGGTCGACCTGGAGGGTTTCGGCCTGCCGGCGCCGTCACCGGGACAGGCGCCGCGCCGCATGCGCGAGTGGCTGGACGAAGTGCGCACGCCGCCGCAACTGCGCACGTATGCGTCCCTCGACGAGGTGGCCGCGCGGCTCGTGAAGACCAATCCGCGTCTGATCGCGCCGCGCGCGCGTTTTCTCGCGCAACACTGGTCGAAACCGGACGGCGAGGGCGCCTATGTGCTGCTCGGCGATCCGGCGCACAAAATGCGCGGTCCGCTGCTGTACCAGCTCGACGAGGTCATGGCGATCTGGTCGCAGGTGAGCGCGAGGGTCCTGCACGTCGAAGCGGCCGGCTCCGAAACGCTCGCGCGGCTCGCGGGAGCGGTTCCCATCGACGAATTCAAGAAGCGTTTTGAGGCGTTTCCCGACTGGCGCGAACGGATCGTCGACGGGGCGGGGCACATGGTGCACCACGATCAGCCGGAAGAGGTCGCGCGCCTGATCGAGGCGTTCTGCGCCTGAGCGCAAAGGCACAGGAAGCGCGGATTCGGGAGGCGGCTACGCTTGGGGCGCCCCCCGACGACTTCACCGCGTTGCAGTAAAATGGACGTTCATCCTTTTCCCGCATCCAATGAACGCCGATCTCCACTGTCACTCCACTGTCTCCGACGGGCAACTGGCCCCCGCTGCGGTCGCGCAGCTGGCGAAAGCGGGTGGCGTGGGCTTGTGGGCGCTCACCGATCATGACGTGCTCGGGGGCCAGCGCGAAGCGCGCGAGGCGGCCGAGGCGCTCGGCATGCGCTATTTGAGCGGCGTCGAGATTTCGGTCACCTGGGCGTCGCGCACGGTGCACATCGTCGGTTTGCATGTGGACCCGGAGTGCGCCGCGCTAGTCGACGGACTCGCGCGGACGCGTGACGGCCGCGCGGCGCGCGCCGAAGCCATTGGCGAGCGGCTCGGCGAACTCGGTATTCCCGACGCGTACGAAGGCGCGTTCCAGTACGTCTCGAATCCCGACCTGGTCTCGCGGACCCACTTCGCGCGCTTTCTCGTGGAAAGCGGCCGTGCGCAGAACACCCAGGACGCGTTTTCGCGCTGGCTCGGCGAAGGCAAGCCCGGTTACATCGCGCACCGCTGGGCCAGGCTCGCCGACGCCGTGGCGTGGATCAAGGCGGCGGGCGGCGAGGCGATCATCGCGCATCCGGGCCGCTACGCTTACACCCAACTCGAATTCGACACGCTTTTCGGCGAATTCATCGATCTGGGCGGCAAGGCCATCGAAGTCGTCACCGGCAGCCATACGCCCGACCAGTACGCCGAGTATGCAGCCGTGGCGAGGCGCTTCGGCTTCGAGGCGTCGCGCGGTTCGGACTTCCATGCGCCCGGGCCCGACGTGATCAAGCCGGGCACGCTGCCGCCTTTGCCTTCCGATCTCAAGCCTGTCTGGGAGCGATGGCTGTAGGCCGCGCACGGCGCGCGGCCCACTGATCCCGCCTGTTTGCTGCAAGGCGTTCTGCGCCGGTCAAACCAGCTTTGTCGTCGCTTTGTGGTAACTACGTGCAGTCGCCTGCCGTGTTCGCGCACCGTCCCGCTGTTTTCATCGCCCGCTGTCCCCATCGCCCGCTGTTCCCATCGCCATTCGTCAGCTGATTACTGCCATGTCCCAGTTCTTTCGGCTTCACCCAGAAAACCCGCAGCCGCGTCTCGTCAAGCAGGCGGTGGAGATCATCCGTGACGGCGGTGTGATCGCATTGCCGACCGATTCGAGCTACGCGCTCGCCGCCCGCATCGACGACAAGCACGCCGCCGAGCGCCTGCGCCGCATCCGCGGGCTCGACGAAAAGGCGCTGCTTTCGCTGATGGTGCGGGACCTGTCCGAACTCGCGAACTTCGCCATGGTGGACAATCGCCAATACCGGCTCATCAAGTCGGTGACGCCGGGGCCGTATGTGTTCGTGCTGGTGGCGACGAAGGAAGTGCCGCGGCGCCTCTCGCATCCGTCGCGCAAGACGATCGGCTTGCGCGTGCCCGGGCATCCGATTCCGCTGGCGATCCTCGAAGAACTGGGCGAGCCGCTGCTTGCCACCACGCTGATCCTGCCGCCCGACACCGAGCCGCTCAACGACCCCGAGGAGATCCGCGAGCGCCTCGAGAAACAGCTCGATCTCGTGATCGACGGCGGGGCGTGCCCGTGCGAGCCGTCCACCGTGATCGATCTCACGGGCGAGGAACCGGTGCTCGTGCGCCCGGGGCGGGGGTCGTTGGCGCCGTTCGGCATCGAAGAAGAAGAGGCGTGATGACACTTGCGCGGCGTGAACCCGGACAGAGCACCTTGACGCATTGATACAATAGCCCGCCATGGAAGCCAATCTGATTCAGACGATCGTCGTCTACGCCTTGCCGGTGATCTTCGCGATCACGCTGCACGAGGCCGCGCACGGTTACGTCGCGCGCATGCTCGGCGACAACACCGCTTATGTGCTCGGCCGCGTTTCGTTCAACCCGATGCGCCACATCGACCCGATCGGCACGATCGCCATGCCGCTCGTGCTGTATTTCCTGACGAACGGCGCGTTCGTGTTCGGCTACGCGAAGCCGGTGCCGATCGCCTTCAGCAATCTGCGCAATCCGCGCTGGGGCACGCTGTGGGTCGCTGCGGCCGGGCCGCTGTGCAACTTCGTGCAGGCCATCATATGGGGCGTGTTCGGCGTGGGACTCGCGGTGCTCGGCGTGGACGAGCCGTTCTTCACGCGCATGGCCGCCGCCGGCGTGGGCGTGAATCTAGTGCTCGGCGTGCTGAACCTCTTTCCGCTGCCGCCGCTCGACGGCGGCCGCGTGCTCGGGGCGCTCCTGCCCACGCGCGCGAGCATTGCGCTCGCCCGTATCGAACCCTATGGTTTCATCATCGTGATGGGGTTGCTCGTGAGTGGCATCTTCACGCGATTCTGGCTGCGCCCGCTCGTCAGTTTAGGTTACGACGCGGTCACGGCCATCCTTACCCCTCTTGTGTCGCTCTTTTCATAACATCATGTTCCCAGACCGTATCTTCTCCGGCATGCGGCCCACCGGCTCGCTGCACCTCGGCCACTATCACGGCGTGCTGAAAAACTGGGTGCGCCTGCAGTCCGAGTATCCGTGCTTCTTCTGCGTGGTCGACTGGCATGCGCTCACCACGCACTATGAAACGCCGGATGTGATCGAGAAGAACGTCTGGGACGTGCTGATCGACTGGCTCGCCTCGGGCATCGACCCGAACCAGGCCACGCTCTTCATCCAGAGCCGCGTGCCCGAGCACGCCGAACTCGCGCTGCTGCTCGGCATGAGCACGCCGCTGTCGTGGCTCGAACGCGTGCCGACCTACAAGGAACAGATCGAAAAGCTGCGCGACAAGGACCTCGGTACCTACGGCTTCCTCGGCTACCCGGTGCTGATGGCCGCCGACATCCTGCTGTACCGTGCGTCGCTCGTGCCGGTGGGCGAGGACCAGGTGCCGCACGTTGAGATGGCGCGCGAAATGGCGCGCCGCTTCAACTACATGTACGGCCGCGAGCCGGGCTTCGAAGAGAAGGCCAACGACGCGGCGAAGAAGCTGGGCGGCAAGCGCTCGAAGCTCTACCACGAGCTGCGCAACGCTTATCAGCAGGAGGGCAATGACGAGGCGCTCGAACAAGCCCGCGCGATGCTCTCGGAGTCGCAAAGCCTCTCGATGAGCGATCGCGAGCGTCTTTTTGGCTACCTCGAAGGCTCGCGCAAGATCATCCTGCCGGAGCCGCAGGTGCTCCTCACGGAAGCCTCGCGCATGCCGGGTCTCGACGGCCAGAAGATGTCGAAGTCGTACGGCAACACCATTGGCCTGCGCGAAGACGCCGAGTCGATCACGAAGAAGGTCCGCACCATGCCGACCGACCCCGCGCGCGTGCGCCGCACCGATCCGGGCGATCCGGACAAGTGCCCGGTGTGGCAACTCCACCAGGTCTACACCGACGAGCAGACGCACGACTGGGTGCAGAAGGGTTGCCGTTCGGCGGGCATCGGTTGTCTGGAGTGCAAGCAGCCTGTGATCGAGGGCATTCTGCGCGAGCAGCAGCCCATGCTCGAACGCGCACAGAAGTACATGGACGACCCGTCGCTGCTGCGTGCAATCGTCGCGGACGGCTGCGACAAGGCACGCAAGTTCGCCAACGAGACGATGCGCGACGTGCGTGAGGCCATGGGCCTCTCGTACAGCTGATCGAGCCGATGACGTCGACGCCTGCCGCTGGATCGCTGGCCCACGGGCTTTCCGAGCCGTCGCGCTGGGTGCGCCGTTGGGCCCACCTCATCGCGCCCGGCGGGACGGTTCTCGACGTGGCCTCCGGCGCGGGCCGGCACACGCGCTGGCTGGCCGGTCAGGGTCATCCGGTGACGGCGCTGGATCGCGACGCCGCCGCGCTCGCCACGCTGCATGATGTAGCGGGCGTCGCGACGTTAAAGTGCGACCTCGAAGGCGCGCCTTGGCCGCTCGCGCCGGACGCCCACTTTGCCGCCGTGGTCGTCACGAACTACCTGCATCGCCCGCTCATGCCCCGTCTCATCGAGGCGTTGGCGCCGGGCGGCGTCCTGATCTACGAAACTTTTGCCCAAGGCAACGAAACGGTGGGGAAGCCATCGAACCCCGCTTTCCTGCTCGCTCCCGGCGAGTTGCTGGCCGTGTGTACGCCCGCGCTGCGGGTAATCGCATATCAGGACGGATTTCTTTCGCAACCGCGTGAGGCGTATATTCAGCGCATCTGCGCGGTACGGGAAAAAACGACCTCAGTGCCCCCCGAAAGAGCCGGTAATGTACCTGAGCACCAGGTCCTTCCCGTAACGCGTTACGATCTGACCGGCTAATCCGCTACAATCGCGGTTTAACTGACTCATTTTTCTGGCGTTTCATGGCTAACGGCACTCAGGACGGCATTAAGCTGCAAGGCAGCATTCCCGCGATCGTCACCCCCATGCACGGGGACGGCAGTCTCGACCTGCCGGCATTCCGCAAACTGATCGACTGGCACGTGCAAGAGGGGACGGATGCCCTCGTCGTCGTCGGTACGAGCGGGGAGTCCGCCACGCTGGACGTCGAAGAACACATCCTGATGATCAAGACAGCGGTCGAGCACGCCGCTGGCCGTATGCCGATCATCGCGGGCGCAGGCGGTAATTCCACCGCCGAGGCTATCGAACTGACGAAGCACGCGAAGGCAGTGGGCGCCCAGGCGTCGCTCCAGGTTGTGCCCTATTACAACAAGCCGACCCAGGAAGGCATGTACCGCCACTTCGCGAAAATCGCGGAGGACGTGAACCTGCCGGTCATCCTCTACAACGTGCCGGGCCGTACGGTCGCGGACATGGCGAACGAGACCATCCTGCGTCTGGCCGAAGTGCCGGGCATCATCGCGGTGAAAGAAGCGACGGGTAATATCGACCGCGCCGCGCACCTCATCAAGCATGCGCCGAAGGGCTTCAAGATTTTCAGCGGCGACGATCCGACGGCGATCGCGCTGATGCTGCTTGGCGGCCACGGCAATATTTCTGTAACCGCGAACGTTGCGCCGCGGCAGATGAGCGACCTGTGCAAGGCTGCGCTCGCCGGCGACGCGAAAACGGCGCGTGAGATCCATATGAAGCTGTTGTCGCTGCACAAGAACCTGTTCATCGAATCGAATCCGATTCCGGTGAAGTGGGCGCTGCAGGAACTCGGCCGCATCGAAGGCGGCATCCGACTGCCGCTCACGCCGCTCGACGCGCGCTACCACGACGTGGTGCGCACCGCGCTGCGCGAAGCCGGTCTGGCTGGCTGATCCGATCAGCCAGCCGCCGATTTATCAACCGACGCCGCCGCGGCCCAGCCGCCCAATCACTGAAAGACCTCGGACCGACCCCGGACCCACCGTCTCGCAGAGCAAGGCTTAGCGTTCCCGTATCACGAAGGCCCACATGAAACGTTCCGCTTTTTCCCTCCACGCAACCCGCATGGCGGTGCTGGCGTTTGCCCTCGGCTCGCTCGCAGGCTGCGAGTCGCTGAACGACATGTTCGCGTCCGATCGCGTCAACTACAAGGACACGCCGACCGCGCCGCCGCTGAATGTGCCGCAGGATCTGTCGTCGGCGCCGAACGACCAGAAGTACGTCGCGCCGCCGCCGACGGTTACGCTTGGCGGCTCCGCTCAGCGCACGGTCACGCCGGCTGGCAACGCCACACTCGGGGTGCCGGATGCGCAGGATCCGTTCGGCATGCACGTGGAGCGCGACGGCGACCGCCGGTGGCTCGTGGTGGACGGCCGCTCGCCTGACGACGTCTGGCCGCAGCTGCAGGAATTCTGGACGGAGAATGGCTTCACGCTGACGACCGATTCCCCCTCCACGGGCATCATGACGACCGACTGGGCCGAGAATCGCGCCAACATTCCGGACGACTGGTTCCGCCGTACAATCGGCCGCGTGATCGACTTCGCGTACTCGTCGGGCACGCGCGACCGCTTCCGCGTGCTGGTTTCGCGTGGCCCGGACGGTCAAACGGACATTTCCGTCACGCATAACGCCATGGAAGAAGTGCTGACGGGGCAGGACAAGACGGGGTCGAAGTGGGTCGAGCGTCCGCGCGACCCGGCGCTCGAGGCCGCGTTCCTCGCCAAGATCATGCAGAAGTTCGGCCTGACCGATGCGCAGTCCAAGCAGCTGCTGACCGATGCGCGCCCGTCGACGGCCGGCGTCAAGGTCGCTGCCGGTCCTGAGGGCACGACGCTCGACTTGCCCGAGACGTTCGACACTGCGTGGCTACGCGTGGGTCTTGCGCTCGACCGCACGAACTTCACGGTCGACAACCGCGACCGCGAGAAGGGTCTCTACTTCGTGCGCTACGCGGACTCGATGCAGGAGCTCAAGGGCGACGGCCTGCTCGGCAAGCTTTTCTACAATCCGAAGAAGGCCGCGAAGGATCAGGGTCCGGAATACGTCGTGGCGGTGCGCTCGACGGGCAATTCGACCCAGGTCGCCGTGGTCGACCAGAGCGGCCGCATCGACACCTCGTCGGACGCCCAGCGTATCGTCTCCGCGCTCCACGCGCAGCTGAACTGACGTGCGCTGACATGCGATTTGCGAGCCTCGGCAGTGGCAGCGAGGGCAACGCACTGGTCGTAGAAGCAGGCAGCGGCACGACGCCCACGCGCGTGTTGCTCGACTGCGGATTCTCAGCGAAAGAAGTCGAGCGGCGCCTCGCCCGCGCGGGGCTGGCCGCCGACTCGCTAAGCGCGATTCTCATCACCCACGAACACAGCGATCACATCGGCAGCGCGCTTACGCTGGCGCGCCGCTGGTCGATTCCGCTTTACATGAGCTGGGGCACGGCGCAGGCCGTTGGGGCCGACGACGCCGCAGGCGTCGAGCTCAACGTGTTGTGGGGCGACGAGACTGTCGAGATCGGCGAACTCGGCGTGTTGCCCTACACGGTCCCGCACGACGCGCGCGAGCCGCTGCAGTTCGTGTTCAGCGACGGCGCGAGCCGGCTTGGCGTGCTGACCGACGTCGGCGACTCGACCTCGCATATCAGCAACGTGCTGAGCGGTTGTGACGCACTGGTGCTCGAATGCAACCACGACCTCGAGATGCTCGCGGCGAGCCGCTATCCGGCTTCACTCAAGGCGCGTATCGGCGGCTCGCACGGCCACCTGAACAACGAGGCGGCCGGCGGCATCCTCGCCGGGCTCAATCGCGCGAAGCTTCGGCATTTGATTGCTGCGCACCTGAGCCAGCAGAACAACACGCCGGAGCTCGCGCGCGCGGCGATGGCCGCAGTTCTGGGCAATGCCGCGACGCAAATCGGGGTCGCTTCGCAAGCCGAGGGTTTCGACTGGATCGCGCTCTGAGTCCCGCGCCGGCGCGACAGCTAAACGAATAGACGAAAAAAAGCCCATGACGGAAATCATGGGCTTTTTGCCTGAAGGCCGGAATCTGTCGATGCCCGTCAGTATCTGGCTACGCTTTAGTTGCGGTTGCCGCCGAAGATGCCGAGGATGGCCAGCAGGTTCGTGAACACGTTATACAGGTCCAGATAGATCGCGAGCGTGGCCGAGATGTAGTTCGTCTCGCCGCCGTTCACGACGCGCTGCACGTCGAACAGCATGTAGGCCGAGAAAATCGCGATGGCGAGCACCGAGACCGTGAGCATCAGCGCGGGCAACTGCAGGAACATGTTCGCGACGCCGGCCAGCAGGATCACGATCACGCCCATGAACAGCCACTTGCCGAGGCCCGAGAAGTCACGCTTGCTGACCGTGGCGATGGTGGCCATGGCGGTGAAAATGATGCCGGTGCCGCCGAACGCGAGCATGATGAGCTGCGGGCCGTTCGAAAAGCCGAGGATGAACGACAGCAGGCGCGAGAGCATCAGGCCCATGAAGAACGTGAAGCCGAGCAGCACGAACACACCGACCGAGCTGTTTTTGGTGCGCTCGATGGCGAACATGAAGCCGAAGGCGATCGCGAAGAACGCGAGCAGGCTCATGGCCGGGCTGGTAGCGGCGAAAAGCGAGAAGCCGGTCGCGACGCCCACCCACGCGCCGAGCACCGTCGGCACCATCGACAGCGCGAGCAGCCAATAGGTGTTGCGCAGCACGCGGTTGCGGGTCTCCGCCGAGGTGACGGCACCGCCGCGGCCGAAGTTATAGGGATACTCGTTCATGCTTTCTCCTTGCGTGAGACGCGTGGGTGAGGGCGCGCAAGTGCGCGGTCCGCTCCCCCATAAGATAAGTGCGCCGACCCAGAGTTTCAACGGGTTGCCACACAGTTTCCGTTATGTTTGCACAGCGTATGCCGCCAATCTTAAACCTCTCTGAATGGTACGGCAGCGCAGTGCATGTGCCCGGCTTGCGCTCATTTGCCCCAGTTTGCCGGGCTATGAGGGTTCAATCGCAATCATACATGGGAACATGCTACAATTGCGGATTCATTTGAATCTGTAACCTCTTAATTTTCTGGAGTTTTTATGGCGATCGAACGCACCCTGTCGATTATCAAGCCGGACGCAGTGGCGAAGAACGTGATCGGCCAGATCTACAGCCGCTTCGAAAACGCTGGCCTGAAGATCATTGCCTCCCGCATGGTTCACCTCTCGCGCGCCGACGCTGAGAAGTTCTATGCTGTTCACGCAGCGCGCCCGTTCTTCAAGGACCTCGTCGATTTCATGATCTCGGGTCCGGTCGTGATCCAGGTTCTGGAAGGCGAGAACGCTATCCTGAAGCACCGCGATCTGATGGGCGCAACCGATCCGAAGAAGGCTGAGAAGGGCACGATCCGCGCCGACTTCGCCGACAGCATCGACGCGAACGCCGTGCACGGCTCGGACGCCGCTGAAACGGCAGCCGTGGAAGTCGCGTTCTTCTTCCCGCAAGTCAACGTCTACTCGCGCTAAGCACGGCGCGAGCAGACTGCAGTAGTAGCATAGGGTCGCGAACGGCGATGACGCTCACCGTCCAGTTCCCGATGCCGCGCAAGTGCGCAGGCAACCGGGCAGCGCGGGCGGTGAGCGCGCTCTCGCACTGAAATGGCAGGATTCGATATGACGAGCAGTTCCACCGTCAACCTTCTCGATCTCGACGCCCAAGGGCTCGTCGCTTACTGCGAAAGCCTGGGCGAGAAGCCGTTTCGCGCTAAACAGCTTCAGCGCTGGATCCATCAGTACAACGCCGCCGACTTCGACGGCATGACGGATCTCGCCAAATCGCTGCGCGAGAAGCTCAAAGGGCGCGCCATCATCGGCATGCCCGGCATCGTCAGCGACAACGTTTCCTCCGACGGCACGCGCAAATGGCTCGTGGACGTCGGCAACGGCAACGCGGTCGAAACCGTGTTCATCCCGGAAGACAATCGCGGCACGCTGTGTGTGTCCTCGCAGGCGGGATGCGCGGTCAACTGCCGGTTTTGCTCCACCGGCAAGCAAGGTTTTTCACGCAACCTCACCACCGCCGAAATCATCGGCCAGCTGCGCATGGCGGAGTTCGCCCTGCGCGCTTCGCTTTTGGGCGACGCAGTCGAAAATCGCGGAGGCCGTGCGACCGGCGGTGACGGCAAGGGCGAACGCGTCATCACGAACGTCGTGATGATGGGGATGGGCGAGCCGCTTCTGAACTACGACGCGGTCGTGCCCGCCATGCGCCTGATGCTCGACGACAACGCCTATGGCCTGTCGCGTCGGCGCGTCACGCTTTCCACGTCGGGAGTCGTGCCGATGATGGACCGCCTCGGGGCCGAACTGCCCGTGGCGCTCGCCGTTTCCTTGCATGCACCGAACGACGCGCTGCGAGACGAACTCGTGCCGCTCAACCGCAAGTACCCGCTGCGCGAGCTGATGGCGGCGTGCCAGCGCTACCTGGAAGTCGCGCCGCGCGACTTCATCACGTTCGAGTACTGCATGCTCGACGGCGTCAACGACACCGAAAAGCACGCGCGAGAATTGCTTGCCGTGACGCGGGACGTGCCTTGCAAGTTCAATCTGATTCCATTTAATCCGTTCCCCGAATCGGGCTTGCTACGCTCGAAATCGGACCAGATCAAGCGCTTCGCGCAGATTCTGATGGATGCGGGCGTCGTCACGACCGTGCGCAAGACGCGCGGCGATGACATTGACGCGGCCTGCGGCCAGCTCGCTGGCGAGGTGAAGGACCGCACGCGCCTTGCTGAGCGCATGGGCCGGGGCACGGGCAAGGTCATCGAAGTACGGCCGGTTCGGCACTGAGCCGGCATGAGGAGGGCCCACGGCAGCGTGCGGGGAAACGCGCGGTCGTAGGCAGTAGTAAAAGAAACGTTGCAGAAGCGATCGGAAGCGGCACACTGGCCGCGCATTTTGTTATAAACGGTCTGCGAATCGGCTAGAGGCGGGGCGGGACGCGCCCGACCGGTTCCAGTAATGAAAAGAATCGACGCAAGGACTTTGGGATGAGCGAGCCGCAGCACCCTTTCGGGACAGACGGAACTGACAGCAACGCAGGTCGTTCGGCGCCGGGCGCCACACCTTCGCCGGTGCAGGCAGTGCCCGACACGCTGGCCGCGGCCGGTGCGCGCCTTGCGCAGCTGCGCGAGGCCAAGGGTTGGGCGATCGAAGACGTCTCGGCGCGGCTTAAGGTATCGGTGTCGAAGCTGCGCGAACTCGAAGCGGGCGATATCAGCCATCTGCCGGACACGACGTTCGCGCTCGGCGTGGTGCGCGCCTACGCGAAGCTGCTCGGTACCGATTCCGCGCCGTTCACGCAGGCGCTGCGCCGCGAACGCGGCATGGCGCAGCCGGATCTGTCGATGCCGGCTTCGGCGGGCTCCGATCTCCCGCGCGGCCGCGTTTCGCTCTCGCTCGGCGGCAGCGGCGCACGGGCTCCGCGCCGCCGCGCGTCGTGGTTGTGGGGCGTGGCGATCATCGTGATCGCGGTGCTCGCGATTTCCATGTGGCACACGAACAGTGGCGAATCGTCGGCCTGGTTTGCACGCCTGAAGGCGATGGCGAACGGCGCGAGCGTGCAGACGGGCGCATCTTCGCCGACGGTCCAGCAGGGCGTGGCAACCGGCAGCGCAGATGCATCGGCCACCCAGGGAGCGGATCAGTCCGCGGCGCCGCAGGCCGGTGACGCAAACGATGCGGGCGACAACGCCAACGCGGCGCCCGATCAAGGCGCTGCGGCGAGCGCACCGCAAGCTGCGCAACCGGCGCCGCAAGCTGCGCAACCCGCGCCGCAAGCGACGCTACCGGCACCGCAGGCCGCGAAGCCCGCGGCTGCAAGCGCTGCGCCGGCGTCGGCCGTTGCCAACGCGGCCAGCGCTGCGCGCGCCCAGGCGGCGAGCGCGCCGGCCGCAGCGGCAGCGCAGAGCGCGGCAGTCGACAACGGCGCCGACACCTCGACGTTCGCGATCCGCGTGACGCAGGACACCTGGGTCAGCGTGCGCCAGAAGGATGGCAAGGAAGTGTTCTCGGGCATGATTCACGGCAGCGACGCGCGTGAGATCACCGGCACCGAGCCGCTCAAGGTCACCGTGGGCAACAAGGCCGGCATCGAGTCGATGACCATCGACGGCCAGCCGGTCGACACGTCGAAGTACGCGTCGGCGCGAGGCAATGTCGCGCGCTTCGTGCTGCCCTGATCAGGACATGGCATGCGTCGCGGCCAGGCAAGTCTCATTGCCGGCCGCGACGCTTTTTCAATTCACGCAGTGCCGCCGCCGGCTAGCCGGCGCTAGTGCGCGTGAGGCGTAAATAGGTTTTTCGATGCTAAGCGAAACGCAATCCTCGACCAGCAACAGTCAGATCTGCTCGAACGAGCCGGTTCTCGGCGGCCACGCGCCGCGCCGCAAGTCGCATGCCGTGCATGTGCGCTGGGGCGGCCAGCTGGTGACGATCGGCGGCGACGCGCCGGTGCGCGTGCAGTCGATGACCAACACCGACACCGCGGACCCCATCGGCACCGCAATTCAGATCAAGGAACTCGCGCAGGCGGGGTCGGAGCTCGTGCGCATCACGGTGAACACGCCGGAAGCGGCGGCGGCCGTGCCGCATATCCGCGAACAGCTCGACCGCATGGGCGTCATGGTGCCGCTCGTGGGCGACTTCCATTACAACGGCCATCTGCTGCTGCGCGACTATCCCGCCTGCGCAGAGTCGCTGTCGAAGTACCGCATCAACCCGGGCAACGTGGGCCAGGGCGCGAAGCGCGACACGCAGTACGCGCAGATGATCGAAGCGGCCATCAAGTACGACAAGCCGGTGCGTATCGGCGTGAACTGGGGCAGCCTCGACCAGGACCTGCTCGCGCGCATGATGGACGAGAACGGCGCGCGCAAGGAGCCGTGGGAAGCGCAAAGCGTGATGTACGAAGCGCTCATCCAGTCGGCCATCGGCTCGGCGGAACGCGCGGTCGAACTCGGTCTCGGTCGCGACAAGATCATCCTGTCGTGCAAGGTGAGCGGCGTGCAGGACCTGATCGCCGTCTACCAGGAACTCGCGAAGCGTTGCGATTTCGCGCTGCACCTGGGCCTCACGGAAGCGGGCATGGGCTCGAAGGGCATCGTCGCTTCGACGGCGGCGCTTTCCGTGCTGCTGCAGCAGGGGATCGGCGACACCATCCGCATCTCGCTCACGCCGGAACCGGGCGGCGCGCGCACGGGCGAAGTCGTGGTCGGCCAGGAAATCCTGCAGACCATGGGCCTGCGCTCGTTCACGCCGATGGTCATCGCGTGTCCCGGCTGCGGCCGCACGACCAGCACGCTGTTCCAGGAGCTGGCTTCGCAGATCCAGAGCTATTTGCGCGCGCAGATGCCGCTGTGGCGCGACGAGTATCCGGGCGTCGAGACGATGAACGTCGCCGTGATGGGCTGCATCGTGAACGGTCCGGGCGAGTCGAAGCACGCGAACATCGGCATCAGCCTGCCGGGCTCGGGCGAAAACCCCGCGGCGCCGGTCTTCATCGACGGCGAGAAGGTGAAGACGCTGCGCGGCGAGCGCATCGCCGAAGAATTCCAGCAGATCGTGAGCGACTACGTCGCGCGCAAGTACGGCAAGGCCGAGGCGACGAACTGAGCAAGCGGGTCGATCCGTTTGTAGTTCGCTTCCAGCTCGATACGCACAACCGCATAAAGCCAATTCGCAACGCAATGACTGAACAAAAACGCAAGCCCGAAAAGCTCTCGGGCGTGAAGGGCATGAACGACATCCTGCCGCAGGAGGCAGGGCTGTGGGAGTTCTTCGAAACCACGGTGAAGTCGCTGCTTCGTTCGTACGGCTATCAAAATATCCGCACGCCGATCGTCGAGCATACGCAACTGTTCACGCGCGGCATCGGCGAGGTGACCGACATCGTCGAGAAGGAGATGTACAGCTTCACCGACGCGCTCAACGGCGAGAATCTCACGCTGCGCCCGGAAGGCACGGCGGCTGCCGTGCGCGCGTCGATCGAGCACAACATGCTCTACGACGGTCCGAAGCGCCTTTGGTACATCGGCCCGATGTTCCGTCACGAGCGTCCGCAGCGCGGCCGCTATCGCCAGTTCCATCAGGTGGGCGTCGAGGCGCTCGGTTTCGCGGGCCCCGATGCGGACGCTGAAATCATCCTGATGTGCCAACGCCTCTGGGACGATCTCGGCCTCACCGGCATCAAGCTCGAGATCAACTCGCTCGGCGTGGCCGAAGAGCGTGCGGCGCATCGCGTCGAGCTGATCAAGTATCTCGAGCAGCACGTCGATCTGCTCGACGAAGACGGCAAGCGCCGTCTCTACACGAATCCGCTGCGCGTGCTCGACACGAAGAATCCCGCGCTGCAGGAGATCGCGGACAAGGCGCCGAAGCTGATCGACTTCCTCGGCGAGGCTTCGCTCGCGCACTTCGAAGGGCTGCAGCGCATTCTCAAGTCGAACAACATTCCGTTCAAGATCAACCCGCGTCTCGTGCGCGGTCTCGATTACTACAATCTGACCGTGTTCGAGTGGGTGACCGACAAGCTCGGCGCGCAGGGCACCGTCGCGGCCGGCGGCCGTTACGATCCGCTTATCGAGCAACTGGGCGGCAAGCCGACGGCAGCGTGCGGCTGGGCCATGGGCATCGAGCGCATTCTCGAACTGCTCAAGGAAGAAGACCTCGTGCCCGAAGAAGATGGTTGCGACGTCTACGTTGTCCACCAGGGCGAAGCCGCGCGCGAGAAGGCGTTCATCGTGGCGGAGCGTCTGCGCGATACGGGCCTCGACGTTATCTTGCATTGCAGCGCCGACGGTCAGAGCGCGAGCTTCAAGTCGCAGATGAAGCGCGCGGATGCCAGCGGCGCGGCCTTTGCCGTGGTACTTGGCGAGGACGAAGTCGCGCGGGGTGAGGCCGGTGTGAAGGCGCTGCGCGGCACGGCCGCTGAGGCCCGCAGCGAGCAACAAACGGTAGCGCTTGAGGACTTGACCGAATATCTGATCAATGCGATGGTTGCATCCGCCGAAGACGGCGACGACTAATGGGGCCGCCCCGGTGGGGCTGCCCAGGTCGCTGCGCATTCGAAAACAGGCTTCAGAATAAACGAGGAATCGCTACGCGATGAGTTACCACGACGAACAGGAATCGATCGAGAGCTTCAAGGCATGGTGGGGGCAGTGGGGTAACGCCGCTACGTGGGTCGTGCTGATCGTTCTGCTCGCGCTGGCAGCGTGGAACGGCTGGAACTTCTGGCAGCGCCGCCAGGCGGCCGAAGCCGCCGTGCTGTACGACCAGGTGCAGCAGGCCGCGAACAGCAGCGACAAGGCCATGCTCACGAGAGTGGCGTCCGACATGGAAGATCGCTTCGGCGGCACGGCGTACGCGCAAATGACAGCGCTCGGCGTGGCCAAGGCGCTCTATATGGCGGGCGACACGGCCGGCGCGAAGGCGCAGCTGCAATGGGCTGCCGACCACGCGAAGGACGACGAATTCCGCCAGATCGCGAAGCTGCGTCTCGCTTCGCTCCTGCTCGACGAAAAGGCCTACGATCAGGGCCTCGCGCTGATTCCGCAACCCGATTCGGGTCCGTTCAAGGGCATCGTAGCCGACGGTCGCGGCGATCTGCTGGCCGCGGCCGGCAAGCGCGACGACGCGCGCGCGGCCTACAAGCTGGCCCTCGACAGCCTGCCGAAGAGCGACGCTTCCGAGCGTCAGCTGATCCAGTTCAAGCTGGATGCGCTCGGCGGCTAAGTGGCCGGCTGGATTGCGCAGCGTGCCGGGCGTGAGCGCAGCATTGCGAAACCATTCAAACCAACTTCATTCATGCGTCGTTCACCGATGAATCTGCTGAAACGAACCGTTGTGCCCGTCGCTCTCGCGATGACCGTCCTGGCTCTCGCAGCCTGCTCATCGACGAAAGACGTGCGCCGCGTGCCGGTGCCGCTGACCGAATTCAAGCCGGCGCTGGACGTCCAGCAGGTGTGGAAGTCGAGTGTCGGCAAGTCGGGCCGCTATCTGTTCGCGCCGGTCGCCGTGGGCGACGCCGTCTACGCGGCCGGCGAAAACGGCTCTATCGCGAAGATCGACGCCGCATCGGGCAAGGACGTCTGGCGCACCAAGCTCAAGGACGACCTCTCGGCAGGCGTGGGCAGCGACGGCAATCTCACGGCGGTCGGCGGCCTGAAGGGCGACGTCTACGTGCTCGACTCGAACGGCAAGCTCTCGTGGCAGGCCAAGGCGCCGGGCGAGATCATCTCGCCGCCGCTCGTCGGCAACGGGCTCGTGATCGTGCGCACGATCGACGGTCAGATCGTCGCCTTCAGCGGTCAGACGGGCGAACAGAAGTGGATCTACCGCAACCGCGCCGTGCCGCTGAACCTGCGCGTTTCGGCGGGCATGACGTTCGCGGGCGAACAGGCCGTGCTGGCCGGTTTCCCGGGCGGCTCGTTCGCGGCGATCAACCTGCAAAGCGGCGACGCTTTCTGGGAAACGCCGGTTTCGTACCCGAAGGGTGTGACGGAAGTCGAGCGCATCAACGACGTGAGCGGTCCGCCGACGCTGGTAGGCGCGACGACCTGCGCGGTCACGTTCCAGGGTCAGCTTGGCTGCTTCGACGCCAATTCCGGCCGTCCGATGTGGCAAAAGCCGTTCTCGAGCACGAGCGGCATCGCGCAGGATGAAACCACGGTGGTGGGCGGCGACGACTGGTCGGTCGTGAAGGCCTTCAGCGTTTCGACGGGCGAGCCGACCTGGACGAACGAGAAGCTCAAGAGCCGCGACGTGAGCGTGCCCGCCGTGCTGGGCCACGCGGTCGTGCTCGGCGACTTTCAGGGCTACGTGCATTTCCTCTCGCTCGACGACGGCAGCTTCGTCTCGCGCGTGAAGACCGACGGCAGCCCGATCACGGCCGCGCCGGTGCTCGCTGGCAACACACTGGTCGTACAGACGAAGGACGGCGACCTGTACGGTCTGCGTCCGCATTAAACGTCGTTTGCGGCGCCGCCTTACGAGCGGCGCTCTGATGGATGCAGGTGCAGGAGGCGCTGGAACCCGCAGGTTCCGATGCGTCGACCGCTGGCCGGCTCAAGCCGGCCATGCGCATTTTGGGATGGCGGCGTGCACGACCCCGCCGTGTACCGTTGCCGCCGCCCGGCGGTTGCGCGGCGTCCAGCCCCGGTCGCGCCGCGCTTTCGGCTCTGGGCCGCGGCCCGGCCCGTGAATTTCGTGATAATTTGCAACTGATGCAGCCCCGCAGGCGCGGGGCGTGCCGCGCAGCGCGCCGGACTCTCCGGCGCTGCGCCTTACTGTAGAAAAGATCAGATGAAACCCGTAATCGCCCTCGTCGGGCGCCCCAATGTGGGGAAATCCACGCTGTTCAACCGGCTCACGCGTTCGCGCGATGCGCTGGTGGCCGACCTGCCGGGCCTCACGCGCGACCGTCACTACGGTGAAGGGCGCACGGGCGATCGCCCGTATCTCGTGGTCGACACCGGCGGCTTCGAGCCGGTCGCCAAGGACGGCATCCTGCACGAGATGGCGCGCCAGACGCGCCAGGCCGTGGAAGAGGCCGATATCGTCGTGTTCATTTGCGACGGCCGCAATGGCCTCGCGCCGCAGGACAAGCACATCGCCGACTACCTGCGCAAGACCGGCCGGCCGATCTTCCTCGTCGTCAACAAGGCCGAAGGCATGAAGTACAGCGCCGTGGCCGCCGACTTCTACGAACTCGGTCTCGGCGACCCGCGCGCGATTTCCGCGGCGCACGGCGACGGCGTGACGGAAATGATCAACGAGGCGCTTGAAAAGGCGTACGCCGACCAGCCCGAGGAGAGCGAAGAGGACGCCGCAAAGCACGGCATCAAGATCGCAATCGTCGGCCGCCCGAACGTGGGCAAG
Source organism: Paraburkholderia sp. CNPSo 3272 (assembly GCF_024206495.1). Taxonomy (GTDB): domain Bacteria; phylum Pseudomonadota; class Gammaproteobacteria; order Burkholderiales; family Burkholderiaceae; genus Paraburkholderia. Next base: position 97,541 of record NZ_JAMBPQ010000004.1, read on the forward strand.
TCGACGCTCGTCAACACGCTGATCGGCGAAGACCGCGTGATCGCGTTCGACATGCCCGGCACGACGCGCGATTCGATCTATGTGGATTTCGAGCGTAACGGCAAGAAGTACACGCTGATCGACACGGCGGGTCTGCGCCGCCGCGGCAAGGTATTCGAAGCGATCGAGAAGTTCTCGGTGGTGAAGACGCTGCAGTCGATCGCCGATGCCAACGTGGTGATTCTGCTGCTCGATGCGCAGCAGGAAATCTCGGACCAGGACGCGCATATAGCGGGCTTCGTGGTGGAACAAGGCCGCGCGCTCGTGGTGGGCGTGAACAAGTGGGACGGCATGGACGACCACGCGCGCGAGCGCACCAAGCACCACCTTCAGCGCAAGCTGAAGTTCCTCGACTTCGCGGAAATGCGCTTCATCTCGGCGACTGAAAAGTTCGGCATCGGTCCGCTGATGCGCTCGGTGGACGACGCGTACGCCGCCGCCATGGCGAAGCTGCCGACGCCGAAGCTCACGCGCGCGCTCATCGAAGCTGTGGAGTTCCAGCAGCCGCGCCGCCGCGGCCCGGTGCGTCCGAAGCTGCGCTACGCGCACCAAGGGGGACAGAACCCGCCCATCATCGTCATTCACGGCAACGCACTCGACGCCGTGACGGAGACCTACAAGCGCTATCTGGAGAACCGCTTCCGGGAAACTTTCTCGCTCACTGGCACTCCATTGCGCATAGAGTTTCGCTCCTCGACGAATCCCTATACAGAGAAAAACTAGGCTGTTGCTGAATAGCGTTCGCTACCCCGCAAAGGCCTCCTGGCCGAACCGCCAGGAACCGCGCGGGGGAACGAGAATCAGCTATAGTGTAGCGATTGGTGGTGGATTTCTTTTTCTTCACCCCAATATAAGTTAAACCTGCAAAAAAATACGGAGTTTGCTATGAGCAACAAAGGGCAATTGTTACAAGACCCGTTTCTGAACGCGCTGCGCAAGGAGCACGTGCCTGTTTCGATCTATCTGGTCAACGGCATCAAGCTTCAAGGGAACATCGAATCGTTCGACCAGTACGTCGTGTTGCTCCGTAATACGGTTACGCAAATGGTTTACAAGCACGCCATCTCCACGGTGGTTCCGGCCCGTCCGGTGAACTTCCACCCGGATACGGAAGCGTCCTGACCCATGACGCGGCCGGCCCGGGGCGCCTCGCAGGCTGCTCTGGTCCGGCCGCTTTCATTTTGACATCCTCTAATTTGATCAACGCCGCGCTCGTCGGCATCGACTTCGGCAAGACCGAGTTCGAAGCCAGTCTCGAAGAACTCGCCCTGCTCGCCAAAAGCGCGGGCGCCACTCCTGCTGTCACGCTCACCGGGCGACGCTCCAGCCCCGACGCCGCCATGTTCATCGGCAGCGGCAAGGCCGAGGAACTGCGTCTCGCCTGTGAGGCGAACGACATCGAAATCGTCATTTTCAATCACGCGCTGTCGCCCGCCCAGCAACGTAATCTGGAGCGCGCGCTCAATCGCCGCGTGGTCGACCGCACGAGCCTCATCCTCGACATCTTCGCCCAGCGTGCCCGCAGCCACGAAGGCAAACTGCAGGTCGAACTCGCGCAGCTCCAATACCTCGCCACGCGCCTCGTGCGCGCCTGGACTCACCTCGAGCGCCAGAAGGGCGGTATCGGCCTGCGCGGCCCGGGTGAAACGCAGCTCGAAACCGACCGCCGGCTCATCGGCGAGCGCATCAAGATGCTGCAAGGCAAGCTTGCGAAGCTGCGTCGCCAGCACGGCACGCAGCGGCGTCAGCGCGAGCGCAACCGCACGATGTCGGTGTCGCTGGTGGGCTATACGAACGCGGGCAAGTCCACGCTCTTCAACGCGCTCACGAAAGCGCAGGCCTACGCCGCCGACCAGCTGTTCGCGACGCTCGACACGACCTCGCGGCGCGTCTGGCTCGGCGACGAAGTGGGGCAGATCGTCCTGTCCGATACGGTCGGGTTCATCCGCGAACTGCCTCACCAGCTCGTCGCTGCGTTTCGCGCGACGCTGCAGGAAACGGTGCAGGCCGACCTGCTGCTGCACGTGGTGGACGCGTCGAGCGCCGTGCGCCTCGATCAAATCGATCAGGTGAACGGGGTGCTGCACGATATCGGCGCGGACACGATCCGCCAGGTGCTCGTCTTCAACAAGATCGACGCCGTGCCGGAACTGGCGGCCCGCGGCGGAACGGTCGAGCGTGATGAATATGGTAATATTTCGCGCGTCTTTTTGAGCGCCCGCACAGGTGTCGGACTGGATGCGCTGCGCTCCGCCATCGCCGAAATCGCGACTGCCGAGCCGCTTGCCGATGCGCCGCAGTCCCTGGCCGCAGACTGGAGCGCGGTGCAGGAAGAACCTCGCTGGGAACCCGAACACGGGCGCTAAAGGCGCGCCCGGCAGTGTCTTGCACGCAAGGCCGGCCCAGCGGCTCCGATGGAATCCGCACGCAATTGACCCGCTGTCTACTCTGGTGAACGAACACAGGTGAACGATTACAACAAGCGGACTGGCTGGCAGCGCGCGCGCGCCATTTTCTCGCTGAACGACCCGCGTTGGGGGCGAGGCGACGGCAATGGTCAGCGTTCTGACGACGGGCGCCGCCCGCCGGGCAATAACGGCAACAAGGGTGGCAACGGCGACAAGGGCGACGGTCCGCCGGACCTTGACGAAATGTGGCGCGACTTCAACCGCCGCGTGTCCGCGTTCTTCGGCCGCAAGGGCAAGGGCCCGGGCGGCTTCGGAACGCGCCCGGACAATGGCCATGGCGCCCGTATCGGCGTGGGCATCGTGCTTGGCGTGCTCATCGCGATCTACGTGGGCAGCGGCGTGTTCGTCGTTCAGGAAGGCCAGGCCGGCGTCGTGCTGCAGTTCGGCCAGTATCGCCACACGGTTGGCCAGGGCGTGCACTGGCGCATGCCGTATCCGTTCCAGACTCACGAAATCGTCAATATCGGTCAGATCCGCACCGTCGAGATCGGCCGCAGCAACCTCGTGCGTCCGGCAAATGTGAAGGACGCCGCGGTCATCACGCATGACGGCGACATTCTCAACGTGCGCCTGACCGTGCAGTACCAGGTCAAGCAGCCGACCGACTATCTGTTCCGCAGCGTCGATCCCGACCTCACCGTGACACAGGCCGCCCAGGCGGCGGTGCGCACCGTGGTGGGCGCGCGCAGCACGAACGACATGCTGTACGCGGACCGCGAGCCGATTCGCGCCCAGCTTGCGGACACGATCCAGCACTCGCTCGACGAGTACAAGACGGGCCTCGGCGTGACCGGCGTCGCGATCCAGAGCGTCTCGGCACCCGATCAGGTGCAGGCCGCACTCGACGACGAAGCCAAGGCGCGCCAGGACCGCGATCGCGCGAAGCGCGACGCGCAGGCCTATGCCGACCAGCTGCTGCCGCGCGCGCAGACCGAGGCGGCGCGTCTCGTCGACGAAGCCAGGGCGTACAGCGAACGCGTGGTTTCGCAGGCGCAGGGCGACGCGCAGCGCTTCACGCAGGTCTACGAACAATATGCGAAGGCGCCGGCTGTGATTCGCGAGCGCATGTATCTCGAGACGATGCAACACATCTATTCGAACGCGACGAAGGTGTTCGTCGACAGCAAGTCGGGCAACAACGTGATTTATCTGCCGCTCGACAAGCTCGTCGATACGACGCGTCAGCGCGCCGCCGTAGCGGCGGGCGCAACGGGCGCGGCTGCGTCCTCGGGTGCCGGTGCGGCAGCGGCAGCCGCGGCTTCGGACGCCAACGCCGCTTCCGCGCCGGCAGCGGGCAGCGACTCGCAGCAGGGCGCGCAGTCGGGCGTACAGCCGGGGGCCCAACCGGGCGCACAGCAGCAGGGCTCGCAGCAGCAAGGCGCGGCTCCCGCAACCACGGCCAGCGACGCGGTAGCCGCCGCGAGCGACGCCTTCCGTTCGCGCGATGCGTTCCGCTCGCGCGGGCGCGAAAGCGACGTGCAATAAGGGGCGCGCCGATATGAACAAGATCATTGCGCTCGTCGTTGCCGTCGTGGTTGTCGTGCTGGTTGCGTCGTCGGCCGTCTTCATGGTCGATCCGCGCCACGTCGCCATCATTTCTTCGTCGGGCGGGGCCAATGCCGCGCTCGCCGGGCCCGGGCTGCATGTGAAGCTGCCGCCGCCGTTCCAGACCGTCACGTTCATCGACACGCGCATTCAGGCGTTCGATGCGCCCGAAGCCGACCGCTATACGACCTCGGACAAGACCGAGCTGCTCGTGAACCCGGTCGTGCGCTATCGCATTTCCGATCCGCTTAAGCTCTTCGCGGCGACCAAGGGCGATGCGCAGACGCTTTCCGATCGTCTCGCCTCGCTGTCGCGCGACGCGCTCGGCGACGCGATCTCGAAGGTCACGCTCACCGAGGCGCTCGCGCAGCAGGAAGCGATCGCCAATGGCGCGCGCGACGCTCTGAGGCAAACGGCGGCGCCGCTCGGCATCGACGTGATCGCCATCGAACTCACGCGCGTCGATTACCCGCCGGAGCTGGCGCAGACGGTCTTCAAGCGCATGAGCGCCGCGCGTGAGCAGGCCGCTGCCGAGATTCGCGAAAAGGGCGCGGCCGAAGCCCAGCAGATCAAGGACGACGCGCAGCGCAAGCAGCAGGGCGTGCTGGCTGACGCCTACGCCCAGACGCAAGCGATCAAGGGCGAGGGCGACGGCCGGGCCGCCGCGATTGCCGCCGAGGCGTTCGGGCGCGACCCGGACTTCTACCGGTTCTATCAGAGCATGCTCGCGTACCGCGAGAGCTTCCGGCCCGGCGACGTCATCGTGGTCGATTCGTCGAGCGACTTCTTCCGCTTCATGCGTGGTCCGAACGGCGGCGCGACTAGCGCAGATAATGCTTCCGCTTCCGCCACCGCGCGCAAACACTAGACAAAACGAGACATACGCGCCGCGCACTGCGCGGCGTATTTCTTCGCATGGACATAGCTGGCTCCCTCTTGCTCGCGATCGCGCTAATGCTGATTATCGAGGGCATGTTCCCGTTCGTCTTTCCGACGGCGTGGCGTGACACATTCCGTAAAATCGCGGAACGGCCGCCGCATCACATCAGGATCGGCGGGCTCATCGTGATGGGGCTCGGCCTCGTCCTGCTGATGCTGGCGACCTGACGGCCTCGTGCCGCAGTCGCCCTCAGATGCGGTGTGCGATTGGCGTTTTTGACGGATTCCGAATTATCGGGCCGCGTGGTGTTCGGCCGCGCGCGGCCCTCATTGTGGTAGGACTCAATCGATGTCGACCTGGTTACTCCCCGAGAATATTGCGGACGTGCTGCCGTCCGAAGCGCGCAAGATCGAAGAGCTGCGCCGCCGCCTGCTGGACCGATTCCGCACCTATGGCTACGAAATGGTCATGCCGCCGCTGCTCGAGTATCTCGAGTCGCTGCTGGTGGGCAGCGGGCGCGACCTGAACCTGCGCACGTTCAAGCTCGTCGATCAGCTCTCGGGGCGCACGCTTGGCCTGCGCGCCGACATGACGCCGCAGGTTGCGCGCATCGACGCGCACCTCCTGAACCGTCAGGGCGTGACGCGCCTGTGCTACGCGGGCAACGTGCTGCACACGCTGCCGCGCGGTCTGCACGCCACGCGCGAACAGATCCAGACCGGTGCGGAAATCTACGGTCATGCGGGCCTCGAAGCGGACCTCGAAATCCAGCAGCTGATGCTCGATGCGCTGCGCCTCGCGGGCCTCGCGAAGGTGCGCCTCGACCTGTCGCACGCAGGTGTGCTCGCGGCGATCTTCGAAGCAGATCCGGCTGCGGCCGCTCTTGGCGATGCTTTGTACGAAGCGCTCGCTGGCAAGGACGTGCCGCGTCTCGCGGAACTCACGCAAAACCTTGGAGCCGCCACGCGCGATGCCTTGCGCGCGCTGCCGTCGCTCTACGGCGACGCGAGCGTGATCGACGAGGCGCGTACGCGTCTGCCGGCGCTACCGGGCATTGCTCGCGCGCTCGACGACCTCGCGTTCCTCGTGCGCGAGATCGAGGGTGCGGAACTCATGATCGACCTCGCGGATCTCGGCGGCTACGCGTATCACAGCGGCGTGATGTTCTCCGCCTACGTGGACGGCGTGCCGAACGCCGTGGCCCGCGGCGGCCGTTACGACAAGGTGGGTCAGGCTTACGGGCGTGCCCGCGCGGCAACCGGCTTCTCGCTCGATTTGCGCGAAGTGGCGCGTATTTCGCCGGTCGAAGCACGCAGCAGCGCGATCCTCGCGCCGTGGCGCCATGACGAAGCGCTGCGCACCGCGGTCGCCGCGCTGCGCGATGCGGGCGAGGTCGTGATTCAGGCGCTGCCAGGCCACGAACACGACATGGACGAGTTCGCGTGCGACCGCGTGCTGGTCGAGCGCGACGGCGTCTGGGTCGTCGAAAAGCGCGCCTGATACCGCACTCGGGCGGCCATTCGCGCCGCCCGGCAAGCCTGCGCGCGAGGGCGCCAAAGCACGCTTCACATCGCGCATGCCGTTGAGTGCAAAAGGAAATTCCCCGAATTTCGGGAAAAAAAGGCGGCCTTGCCGCTGAACCCAGGTAGAATACGTTTTTAACCAGCTAACGAAACACCATGTCTGCCAGCGCAGTGAATGTAACCCCGGGGCGCAATGTCGTCGTCGTGGGCACCCAATGGGGCGATGAGGGCAAGGGCAAGATCGTCGACTGGCTGACGGACCACGCTCAAGGCGTGGTGCGTTTCCAGGGCGGTCACAACGCCGGCCATACGCTCATCATCGGCGGCAAGAAGACCATTCTCCGGCTGATCCCGTCGGGCATCATGCGCGCCGGCGTCGCCTGCTACATCGGCAACGGCGTGGTGCTTTCCCCCGAAGCGCTCTTCAAGGAAATCGGCGAGCTCGAAGAAGCGGGCATCGACGTCCAGAAGCGTCTGTTCATCTCCGAAGCCACCACGCTCATCCTGCCGTACCACATCGCCATCGACCAGGCGCGCGAAGCCAAGCGCGGCGCCGCGAAGATCGGTACGACGGGTCGCGGCATCGGTCCGGCCTACGAAGACAAGGTGGCGCGCCGCGGCCTGCGCGTGCAGGACCTGTTCGAGCCGGAAACCTTCGCCGAGCGCCTGCGCGAGAACCTCGACTATCACAACTTCGTGCTTACGCAGTACCTGGGCGCGCCGGCCGTCGACTATCAGCAAACGCTCGACACGATGCTCTCGTACGCCGATCGTCTGAAGCCGATGGTCACGGACGTTTCGCGTCGTCTGTATGACGTGAACCACGAAGGCGGCAACCTCCTGTTCGAAGGCGCGCAAGGCACGCTGCTCGACATCGACCACGGCACCTATCCGTTCGTCACGTCGAGCAACTGCGTCGCGGGCGCAGCGTCGGCTGGCGCGGGCGTGGGTCCGCAAAAGCTCAACTACGTGCTCGGCATCACCAAGGCGTACTGCACGCGCGTCGGTTCGGGCCCGTTCCCGAGCGAGCTGTACGACGCCGACAACGCCGATCGCCAGGAAGAAGTGGGCCTCACGCTCGCGAAGGTCGGCAAGGAATTCGGTTCGGTCACCGGCCGTCCGCGTCGCACCGGCTGGCTCGACGCCGCCGCGCTGCGCCGCTCGATCCAGATCAATGGCGTGACGGGTCTGTGCATTACGAAGCTCGACGTGCTCGACGGTCTCGACGAAGTGAAGCTCTGCGTCGGCTACAAGGTGGCTGGCCAGGACGTGGACATTCTCCCGCGCGGCGCTTCGCAAGTGGCCGCGTGCGAACCGGTCTACGAGACGTTCGAAGGCTGGAACGAAAGCACCATCGGCGTCACGCAGTTCGACGCGCTGCCCAAGAGCGCGCAGGCGTACCTCACGCGCGTGCAGGAAGTCGCCGGTGTGCCGATCGACATGGTTTCGACCGGCCCGGATCGCGACGAAACGATCCTGCTGCGTCATCCGTTCAAGGTCTAAGTAGCAAGAAGGCAGAAGCAAAAATGATTCAAATGATGGACCCGCGCAACGACGAAAAGAATCTGTGGGTCGGCTGGGACGAGTATCACCGGCTGATCGAACTGCTCGCGCTCAAGGTGCACGAGTCGCGCTGGAAGTTCGACCAGATCCTGTGCCTCGCACGCGGCGGTCTGCGCGTGGGCGACCAGCTCTCGCGCATCTATGACCTGCCGCTGGCGATCCTCGCAACCAGCTCGTATCGCGAAGCCGCCGGCACGGAGCAGGGCGAGCTCGACATCGCGCAGTACATCACGATGACGCGCGGTCACCTGGAAGGCAACGTGCTGCTCGTCGACGATCTCGTCGACTCGGGCGTCACGCTCGCACGCGTGCAGGAGCATCTCAAGGAGCGTTACCCGGCCGTGACCGGCGTGCGCTCGGCGGTGCTCTGGTACAAGGGCTGCTCGAAGGTGACGCCGGACTATTTCGTCCAGCATCTGCCGACCAATCCGTGGATCCACCAGCCGTTCGAGGAATGGGATACGGTGCGCCCGCACAATCTCAGTGCGTGGATCAAACGTGGTCTGCAGCGAGCGCAAGACGCGCAGAAGTAACGAAGGGGCAGTGCCGCCGCCGGTGTTCCCACATCCCGCCGTGGCCAGATCCAGCAACGGAGCCTTCATGGCTCCGTTTTTTTTGTGAGTCGCCCACCGATTCGCCGGCGGCGGCGCAGGCAGGCAGACGACATCTGGGGCCAGTGCTAAACTGCGCGGGGACAGCGGGATGTCGCAGTGCCGCGACGACCGCTCGGTTTCCGCCGCAGCCCGGTTTAGAATAGCGCTCGTTTTTTCCGCCTCGCAACGGATTACCGCGTATATGACAACTAGCACACACGTGGCCAAGCAGCCGCTACCTTCTCTCGCCGTAGCGGCCATCGGCGTGGTGTTCGGCGACATCGGCACGAGCCCGCTGTATTCGCTGAAAGAGGCGTTCAGTCCGGCGCACGGCATTCCGCTCAACGAGACGTCCATCCTCGGCGTCATCTCGCTGCTGTTCTGGGCGATCGTGATCGTCGTGAGCGTCAAATATGTCCTTTTTGTGATGCGTGCCGACAACAACGGCGAGGGCGGCGTGCTCGCGCTCATGGCGCTCGCCATGCGCTCGTTCAATCGCAAGAGCAAGGCTGCCGCGCTGCTCACGGCGCTCGGCATCTTCGGCGCGTGCATGTTTTACGGCGACGCGGTCATCACGCCAGCCATCTCGGTGATATCGGCGGTGGAGGGCCTCGAGATCGCCGCGCCGAAGCTCGCGCACCTCGTGCTGCCACTCACCATGGTGATCCTGGTCGCACTGTTCTGGATCCAGCGTCACGGTACGGCGCTCGTCGGGCGCCTGTTCGGGCCGATCATGGTGCTGTGGTTCATCACCATCGGCGTGCTTGGCGTTTCGCGCATCGTGCAGGCGCCGGGTGTCATCGCTGCGCTCAATCCGTACTATGCGGTCGCCTTCATGGGCGCGCATATGCTGCAGGCCTACGTGGTGCTCGGCTCGGTCGTGCTGGTGCTGACCGGCGCGGAAGCGCTCTACGCCGACATGGGTCACTTCGGCGCGCAGCCGATCCGCTACGCCTGGTACGTGCTCGTGATGCCCTCGCTCGTGCTCAACTACTTCGGGCAGGGCGCGCTGCTGATGCAGGACCATCGCGCGATCGAAAATCCGTTCTTCCTGCTCGCGCCAGAGTGGGCGTTGCTGCCGCTCGTCGTGCTTTCCACGGTGGCGACCGTGATCGCTTCGCAGGCCGTCATCTCGGGTGCGTACTCGCTCACGAGCCAGGCTATCCTACTTGGCTACGTCCCGCGCATGAAGGTGCTGCACACGTCGGACCTCGCCATCGGCCAGATCTACGTGCCGGTCGTGAACTGGATGCTGCTTTTCATCATTCTGTGCATCGTGGTCGCCTTCAAGAGTTCGGACAATCTGGCCGCCGCATACGGTATCGCCGTGACCGCGACGATGGTGATCACCACGGTGCTCGTCGCCGTCGTGATGACGAAGGTGTGGAAGTGGAACAAGGCGCTCGTCACCTGCATCATCACTGTGCTGCTGGCCGTCGATCTGGGCTTCTTCGGCGCGAACCTGCTGAAGGTCGAGGAGGGTGGCTGGCTGCCGCTCGGCATCGGTGCGCTGCTGTTCTTCCTGCTGATGACCTGGTTCAAGGGCCGCATGATCGTGAAGGAGCGCACGGCCGCCGACGGCATTCCGCTCATGCCCTTCCTGCAGGGGCTGCTCGCGCACCCGCCGCACCGCGTTTCGGGCACGGCGATCTATCTCACGGGGAGCGAATCGCTCGTGCCGGTTAGCCTGCTGCACAACCTCAAGCACAACAAGGTCCTGCACGAACGCACGATCTTCCTCACGTTCGTGATTCGCGACATTCCGTATGTGGTGGATGCGGAGCGCGTGACGGTGAAGGATGTCGGCGGCGGGCTCTATCTCGTGCAGGCCGATTACGGCTTCAACGAAACGCCCGATGTGCAGGCGGTGCTCGACGACATTTCGCGTACCCACAACATGACGTTCGAGATGATGGACACGTCGTTCTTCCTCGCGCGCGAGACGGTTGTGCCGACGCAGCTTCCGGGTATGTCGATTTTCCGCGAACGCGTGTTCGCGTGGATGCATCAGAACGCCGCGAAGCCCACCGACTTCTTTAGCATTCCCGCAAACCGCGTGGTCGAACTCGGGACGAAGATCGAGATCTGATTGCGTCGTTTCGACCAGTAAGAAAGGCACCTCCAGGGTGCCTTTTTTGTTGCACGCGCAACGTGAGCCGTTGCGGCCCGCGTCGCGTCATGCGGGCATCAGCGTTGCTTGAGCTTCGCGAACGCCGCCGCCATCGCGCCCCCCGGTTCCGCATCGCGCGAACGCTGGCCGCCGCGGTTGTCGCGATTGCCACCGCCGCGGTTGTCGCGATTGTCGCGGTTGCCCGACTGACCCGCGCCGCCGCTGCGCGTCGCGCCGGCGCTCGCGGGGTCGTCGTCCAGACGCATCGTGAGCGCAATGCGCTGACGCTTCATGTCGACGTCTAGCACCTTCACCTTCACGACCTGGCCGGCCTTGACGACTTCGTGCGGGTCCTTGATGAACTTCGTCGACATGGCCGAGACGTGCACGAGTCCGTCCTGATGCACGCCCACGTCGATGAATGCGCCGAACGCGGCCACGTTCGTCACGACGCCTTCGAGCAGCATGCCCGGCACGAGGTCGGACACTTTCTCGACGCCATCGCGGAACGTCGCCGTCTTGAACTCGGGGCGCGGATCGCGGCCCGGCTTTTCCAGTTCGCTCAGGATGTCGCGCACCGTCGGCAGACCGAAACGTTCATCCACGAACTCGGTGGGCGCCAGGCCCGAGAGCGCTTCGCGGCTACCGAGCACCTCGCCGATCGTACGCTTGATCTTCGCGAGCATGCGCTCGACGACGGGGTACGCTTCCGGGTGCACCGACGAGCGATCGAGCGGGTTGTCGCCGCCGTTGATGCGCAGGAAGCCGGCGGCCTGCTCGAAGGTCTTGTCCCCCAGACGCGGCACCTTCTTCAGATGCTCGCGCGAGGGGAACGGGCCGTTCGCATCGCGGAAATCGACGATGTTGCGCGCGAGCGTCGAGTTCAGACCCGACACGCGCGCGAGCAGGGCGACGGAGGCCGTGTTCGCATCGACGCCCACCGCGTTCACGCAGTCCTCGACCACGGCGTCGAGCGAACGCGCGAGTTCGCGCTGGTTCACGTCGTGCTGGTACTGGCCCACGCCGATCGCTTTCGGCTCGATCTTCACGAGTTCGGCGAGCGGGTCCTGCAGACGGCGCGCGATGGAAACGGCGCCGCGCAGCGACACGTCGAGCTCGGGAAATTCCTTCGCAGCCAGTTCGGACGCCGAATAAACGGACGCGCCGGCTTCGGAAACCACGATCTTCTGCAGCTTCAGTTCGGGATGCTTCGAGATCAGCTCGCTCGCGAGCTTGTCGGTTTCCCGCGAGGCCGTGCCGTTGCCGATGCTGATGAGTTCCGCTTGCGTCTGCGCGGCGATGCGCGCGAGCTTCGCGAGCGAGCCGTCCCAGTCGCGGCGCGGCTCGTGTGGGTAGATCGTGTCGGTGGCGAGCAGCTTGCCCGTGCGGTCGACCACGGCGACCTTCACGCCCGTGCGCAGGCCCGGGTCGAGGCCGATTACGGCCTTGGGGCCGGCCGGCGCGGCAAGCAGCAGATCCTTGAGATTGCGCGCGAACACGCGGATCGCTTCGTTCTCCGCCTGCTCGCGCAGGTTGGTGAGCAGCTCGTTTTCGATGTGAGGCTGCACCTTCACGCGCCAGCACCAGCGGCAGACATCGGAGAGCCATTTGTCGGCCGGGCGATTCTGGTTCGCAATGCCGAAGTGGCGCGCGATCATCGCTTCGCCCGGATGCGGCACCTGCGTGTCCAGCTCGCCGCCAAGGCCGAGCTTGACCATCAGCACGCCGGCGTTGCGGCCGCGGAACAGCGCGAGCGCGCGGTGCGACGGCACGGTCTTGATGGTCTCGGAATAGTCGTAGTAGTCGCGGAACTTCTCGCCTTCCTCGTTTTCCTTGCCCTCGACCACGCTCGACATCACCACGCCCTGGTTGTGCAGCCAGTCACGTAGCTTCCCCAGCAGCTCGGCCGTTTCGCCGAACTGTTCGGAGAGGATGTCGCGTGCGCCGTCGAGCGCCGCCTTGACGTCGGCGACACCCTTCTCGGCGTCCACGTACTGCGCGGCTTGCGTTTGCGGGTCGAGCAGGGGGTTCGCAAGCAGCGCGTCGGCGAGCGGCTGCAGCCCGGCTTCGCGCGCGATCTGCGCGCGCGTGCGGCGCTTGGGCTTGTAGGGCAGATAGAGGTCTTCGAGAACCTGCTTGCTGTCGGCCGCTTCGATGGCGCTGCGCAATTCGTCGGTGAGTTTGCCTTGTTCCTCGATGCTCGCGAGGATCGCCGCGCGGCGGTCCTCGAGTTCGCGCAGATAGAGCAGGCGCTCTTCGAGCGTACGCAGTTGCGTATCGTCGAGATTGCCCGTGACTTCCTTGCGGTAACGGGCGATGAACGGAACGGTCGAGCCTTCGTCGAGAAGCTGCACGGCGGCTGCGACCTGGCGCGGCTGCACGCTCAGTTCAGTGGCGATACGCTGGACGATCTTGAGTGCTACGGTTTCCGTCATAGGGTCTGGATATTCCTGCGAGGATCGGATTGCGGGTCCGGGTTTGCGGTCCGGCGGCCGGTGCGGGCTCGAGCGCCCGGGGCGCCCAGTGTCCTGAAAAGGCACCTTGCCGGGCGCGTCCGCCGGCCGGTGGAGCGGGGCATTTTGCCATAAATGGCCGAGCGCTCAACCCGGGGGGTGTTAGAATTTCCCCCATGTTCCGCTGCCCACAGAAGACGTTGACGACCTCCCGCTTCTCGCCTGATTTGCCCCTTGCCCGGTTTCGCACGCCTCATGGCGTCACTCGGCGGTTCCCCGCTCTTGGGGCAATTTGTGCCGTCGCGTTGAGCCTTGGTGCGAGCGTTCCGGCCCTCGCGCAGGCCGTCGGGGTGTCAGGGCCGCTGCAGCAGCGAGGCGCGGCAACCGCGCCGTTGCAGCCGGCGGTTTCGGGCAACGCGCCGCTCGCGGCGTCTGATGCGGCTGGGGGTGCTGGCACGCTACAGTCGCAGCAGAGTGATTTCGACGCGCGGCAGCAGGTGCTGGACCGTCGTACCGCGGAGAACGACTACCAGTTTGCAGTCGCGCAGCACAACTGCTACAGCACGTTCTTCGTGAATCATTGCGTCGGCAAGGCGCGCGACAAGATGCGTGTCGTGCAGGCCGATATCCGTCGCGAGCAACTGGCGCTCGACGACGAAAAACGTGCCGCGCATGCACAGCAGCGCGACCAGCAGGCCGCATTGCAACGCGCGCAGGACGCAGCCAATGCGCCGCAGCGCGCTGCCAACGAAGCGGCCAGCGCGCAGGCGTTCGAACAGAAGCAGCAGCAACACGCGCTCGATCAGGCGCAGCGCGAGGCCGAGGCGCCGCAGCGTGCGGCGAACGAGCAGGCGTATCAGGAAAAGCAGAGGCAGCATGCGCTGGCTCAGGCACAGCGCCAGGGCGAGCAATCGCAGCGCAACGCGAACCAGGCGGCGTACGACCAGAAGCAGGCGAACTACCAGAACCAGCTCGACGAAGCGCGCCGCCAGGGCGAGCAAAAGGCTCAGGAACGCGCCGACAAGGCCCAGCGCTACCAGCAGAAGCAGGAAGACGCGGCGAAGCACAAGGCCGATGTCACAGAGCGTCAGAAACAGGCGGCCGAGAAGGCGCAGCAAAAGCAGCAACAAGAAGAACAGCAGAAGCAACAGGAAAAGCAGCAGCAGGAAGAACAGCAGGACCAGTAGCACGATTTTTCAGCCGGACTGCAACCTCAGGCGCGTCGTCCTTCGCAAGCGCGCGCCGCATATGTCGAGGAGGCGAGCATGCGCGAGCATCGTGAAGTCAAGACCGAGGTCCTTCGTGACCGCATTCTGCAACTGGAATCGGAACATGGCGATCTGGACCGCCTGATAGACAGGATGTCCGACACCCCGGACTATGACGATCTCGAACTGCAGAGGCTGAAGAAGCGCAAGCTCAAGGTCAAGGACAACATCCTCCTGCTGCAACTGCAGCTGGACCCCGATTCAACGAAGACTTCGGACGGGCACGCCTGATTCCGGGTCCTGGCAGGCGCCGGGGCGCGGCAGTCGGCGCGTTGCGCCGTTCCGGACCGAGCAGGAACCGCTTGCCTTGAATTCAACGACCGTTTCCCGTTCCCGGCCCGCGCGCGAAGGCGGCGCGCCGGAGGCCGACGCGCGCGCGGCGCAAACAACCGCTGCACCCACGTTGAGCGCACGCCGCGCCGCCGAGCTCGAGGAGCTCTTTGCGGCCGACGGGTTGCTCGCCCGCGAGATCGACGGCTATCGGCCACGCGCTGCGCAGATCGAAATGGCGCGCGCGGTCGCGGCCGCGATGGAAGCTGCCGCGCAATCCCTGCCCGACCCCGCGGCGTTCGAACTCCAGTCGCGCCCGGCGCGGCGGGTCGAGCGTGGTGCGCCGGCGCAGCCCGCCGCCGAGGAAGCGGCGCGCGCCGCAGCCGGGAACGGCGACAACACGCTGATCGTCGAGGCGGGCACGGGCACGGGCAAGACCTATGCGTACCTCGTGCCGGCCATGCTGTGGGGCGGCAAGGTGGTCGTCTCGACGGGCACGAAGCATTTGCAGGACCAGCTCTTCGCGCGCGACATTCCTACCGTGCGCGACGCCTTGGCAGTGCCCGTGAGCGTGGCGATGCTCAAGGGCCGCGCCAACTATCTGTGCCACTACTACCTGCAGCGCACGGCCGACAACGGCCGGCTGCCGTCGCGCCAGGAAACCGCGTATCTGCAGGAAATCGTGCGCTTCGCGAAGATCACGCGCTCGGGCGACAAGGCCGAGCTCGCGAGCGTGCCCGAGACGGCGGCCGTCTGGTCGATGGTCACATCGACGCGCGATAACTGTCTGGGCCAGGAGTGCCCGCATTACAAGGACTGCTTCGTGATGCAGGCGCGCCGCGAGGCGCAGCAGGCCGACATCGTGGTGGTGAATCACCATCTGTTCTTCGCCGACATCATGCTGCGCGACACCGGCATGGCCGAACTGCTGCCGAGCGCGAATACGATCATCTTCGACGAAGCCCATCAGCTGCCCGAAACGGCAACGCTCTTTTTCGGCGAAACGCTCTCGACTGCACAGTTCCTCGAACTCGCGCGCGATTGCGTGGCCGAAGGTCTGAGCCACGCGCGCGACGCGGTGGAGTGGGTCAAGCTCGGTGCGGCGCTGGAGCGCGCTGCGCGCGACGTACGGCTCGCGTTCAAGGAAGACTCGCTGCGGCTTTCGATCACGCAGTTGCCCGAGGATCACCCGCTCTTCGATGCACTCGACGCGCTGCAGACCGAGCTGGGCGCGCTTGCCACGGCACTCGCGGGGCAGGCCGAGCGTGCCGAATCGATTGGCGCGTGCCTGCGCCGCGCGCGCGAGCTGCAGGGCATCCTCGCGGGTTGGACCGCGCCGCAGGGCGCCGCGCCGGCGCGCGAAACGCGCGAGGCCGACGCGGACGGGCAGAACGAAAAGGCTGACGCGCCGGACGACGCAGACGAGAAAGTCCGCTGGGTCGAGGTGTTCTCGCACACGGTGCAGTTGCACGAAACCCCGCTCTCGGTAGCGCCGATCTTCGCCAAGCAGCGCGCCGGTGTGCCGCGCACGTGGGTCTTCACGTCGGCCACGCTTTCGGTGCGTGGCGACTTTACGCACTACGCGGCGCAAATGGGCCTCAGTTCGCGCCGCTCTATGACGCTGCCGAGCCCGTTCGACTATCCCACGCAAGGGCTGCTTTACGTGCCGCGCAACATGCCGCAGCCGTCGTCGCCGCAGTTCACCGACGCGGTGTTCGATGCGGCGTTGCCGGCGATCGAGGCGTCGGGCGGCGGTGTCTTCATGCTATGCACGACGTTGCGTGCCGTCGACCGTATTGCCCAGAAGCTGCGCGACACGATCGAGGCGCGCGGCTGGAACACGCCGCTGCTCGTGCAGGGCGACGCGAGCCGCACGGAACTGCTCGAGCGCTTTCGCGCCTATGGCAATGCGATCCTCGTGGGCAGCCAGAGCTTCTGGGAAGGAGTGGACGTGCGCGGCGATGCGCTCTCGCTCGTGGTCATCGACAAGCTGCCGTTCGCACCGCCCGACGATCCCGTGCTGGCGGCGCGCCTTGATGCGCTGGCGAAGAAAGGTCTTAGCCCGTTCGCCGTCCATCAGCTCCCGCAGGCGGTGATCACGCTCAAACAGGGCGCGGGGCGACTAATCCGGGCGGAAACCGACCGCGGCGTGTTGATGATCTGCGACACCCGACTCGTCGACAAACCGTATGGACGACGTATCTGGCAAAGCCTGCCGCCATTCAAGCGGACGCGGGAGATCGAAGTGGTGCAGGCGTTCTTCGAAGAGAAGAACGAGAAGGCAGGGGAGCCTGGCGAAGCGCACTGAGCTTCGTGTGCACTGCATAACAAAAAAGCCACGAACCTGAGTTCGTGGCTTTTTCGCTTGCCCGCCGTGTGTCTAAAGCGCGTTTGACGCAAGCAAAAGACCGTACGGCGATTCGCCGCGATGCCCACCGGGACCGAGGTCCCGGGCGAGCGTCGCGCGAACGCAACTTACTGGCTTGCGCCCGAAGCAGCAGCCGGAGCCGAAGCGCCTGCGTCCGAAGCAGCAGCGCCAGCGTCCGAAGCAGCAGCGTTAGCCGAAGCAGCAGCGTCGCTCGCAGCAGCAGCAGCGCCCGAAGCAGCAGCTGCCGAATCCGAAGCAGCAGCAGCCGGTGCCGAAGCAGCAGCAGCATCGCTAGCCGGCGCAGCAGCTTGGTCGCTGCTCTTGTTGCACGCAGCGAGTGCAACAGCTGCCAGCAGGGATGCTACGAGGAGGGATTTCTTCATGATCACGTCCTTTTATGGTTAAAGGTAAGCAACAGCGCAAAATAATACCGGTAAATGTGCCCCAACACCGACCTGAGCCGCTGGTGGAGACGCACTGCAAGAGCGTGAATCTTCCCTACGGCCTGGCCGGAAATTATAGGCACTTTCGTATCGACCGTCGACAAATCCGGGGACAATACGTTGTCTTTCTCATACAAGCACTATTTTAGTACGGTATAACAGTCCGAAGCGCTTAGGCAAGCACCCCGGTCCGAATCCAGCCCGCACGATACCACTCGTGTAGCAACGCTGTCACACACGAATCGTGTGAGAGTGTTACAAAGCGTTTCCCGTCCATAGAGCGCCTGTCGGCCAGTGCCGGCAGCCACTTTCTTGCCTCTTTGAGCAAGTACTGTTCCCCATTCAGGTAATACGACCGCGAATCGTAAAGCAGGATCGTCCTGCGGTCGAGTGTTATCCCATTTTTTGCCGCTTGCGCAACGAAACGGGCTTCGTCGAGCGCTTTTTCCGGGGCGTCGAACACCACATTGGCTTTCGGTTCGGACAGCCACGAGCCCACGAACGAGGAGACGTCGGCGTCGCTCCAGCGCACTTTAGCAAGCACGTCGCCAACACGCTCCACGAGTGCCGGGGGAAGCTGCGCCGGGTGCGCCACGGCCGGCTGGCCGGGGTCGCGGTACAGCGTGGGCTTGCCGTCGCCGTTATCGGCGCCGCGCTCGGCGAGCCAGTAAAGAAACTGGCTCGTCAATTCGTTGGTGGAAGGAGAACGAAAGCCGATCGAGCACGTCATGCATTCGCCTTCGGCGATGCCGTCGTGGGCGATGTGCGGCGGCAGGTACAGCATGTCGCCCGGTTCCAGCACCCACTCTTCCTCAGGCTGGAAATTCGCGAGAATCTTGAGCGGCAGGCCTTCCTGCAGCGAGAGATCGCGTTGCGCGCCAATACGCCAGCGGCGCTTGCCGTGCACCTGGAGCAGGAAGACATCATACGAATCGAAGTGCGGACCGACGCCGCCGCCGTCCGATGCGTACGAGATCATGAGGTCGTCGAGCCGCGCATCGGGCGCGAAGCGAAAGCGCTCGAGCAGGGCGCGCGCGCGATCGTCATGCAGGTCGGCGCCCTGCACGAGGAGCGTCCACTGGCGGGTCTTCGGTGTAGGCAGTTCGTCCGGCGAGAACGGGCCGTGTTCCAGCGCCCAGCGGCGGCGAAAATGTGTGATGAGACGCGACTCAACATCGTCGTTGTCTGCGAGCGCGAAGAGGGCTTCGCGCGAGAGCGGCGCTTCGACGTCGGGAATCGCCTGGCGGATCAACAGCGGCTTTTTCTGCCAGTATTTGCGCATGAACTGCGCCGGCGTCAGGCCGCCCAGAAGCGGCGTGGCAACATCGGGCGCGGGGCATGCCAGGGGGAGGGAGGCGCGCCGCTTGCGCGCGTCCACCGGGTGGTCTGGGGACCGCTTCGGCATCGTATAATGTGGTCTGTAATCTGGAGGAACGAATGAAAATTGCAAAGGACACCGTCGTGTCGGTCGCTTACAAGCTATCGGATGCGCAGGGCAATCTGATTGAGGAAAGCGACGAGCCGATGGTCTATCTGCACGGCGGCTATGATGGCACGTTCCCCAAGATCGAGGAAGTGCTGGACGGGCAGGAGCCGGGCTTCGAGACCCAGGTCCAGCTTGAGCCGCAGGACGCTTTCGGGGAGTACGATCCCGAGCTCGTGAAGATCGAGCCGCGCAACCGCTTTCCCGAGCCGCTCGAAGTCGGCATGCAGTTCGAAGGCACGCCCGAAGAAGGCGACGAAGACCTCGACACGCTCATCTATACGGTCACGGACGTCGCTGAAGACAAGGTCGTGCTCGACGGCAACCATCCGCTAGCGGGCATGGCGCTGCGTTTCGCGCTGACGGTCAAAGAAGTGCGCACCGCTACCGAAGACGAAATCGAACATGAGCACGCGCATGGCGCGGACGGCCTCGAAATCGTCGACGAAGACGAAGAAGACGACGGCGACGAAGGCGCCTCGAAACCCACCCTGCATTAAGCGCGTCTCAGTGCGCGAAGCCGCCTGAAGCCGGTGCGCCGGGCGGCTGCAGCTGATCAGGCGGCTGGCTATTGCCGCCGCTGTTTCCACCCTCCAGGCCGTTCTGGCCGTTCGCATCGTTCCGACCTTTTAGACCATTCTGGCCACCCTGCGTGGGCCACGCCGGCATCAGCACGCCGTTGCCGGCCGGCGGCAAGCCGGGAGGCACGGCGGTTCCAGATGCGCCAGGCGACGCGGGCGCGACGTCGGGCGACTGAGGCATGCCGGGAATCTCGGTCACATCCGGCATCGATGACACTTCGGGCATTTCCGGCATCGCGGGCGACGACCCGGCGCCAGGCGTGTACGGCGACGGCTGCGTGGGCAACAGCGGCAGATGCTTCGGAACATCGTGCACGCTCACGCGCAGCGGCGTGCGGCGCGCCATGTCGGCGTCCACCTGCAGCCATTGCGTGAGCGGATCGCGCAGTGAGAACGCGATGCGCGTAACGTTTTCTATCCTTGTTCCCTTGTCGTTACGCAGCGGCTGATCGATCGTGAAGCCATGTGCGAGCTTCGAGTCGTCGGCATTCACGATGATGATCTGGCCGCGGAAAATCTCGGCGAGCTTCACGAGGTTGCGGCGCAACTCGAGATAGCCGTCGCGCGGCGCACGGTGAAAGCGCAGCCACGCGAAGCGGTCGGGGCGCTCGTAATGCTCGGGCATCGCGTTGCCTTGCATGAAGATGACGATCGCGCGCGCGTTGCGGCGTTTCGCATACTCGGCCGCATGTTCGAGCCAGAACCCGTTGGCGATCACGCGGTCTTCGAACTCGCCGTTGCGCCCGCCCGCATTGAGATAGTGATTGTTGCCGTCCGGCGCGTTCAGCCCGATGAACACGGTGTCTCCGAGTTGCCAGCGCACGTTTTCCCGATACGGCCGGAAGCGCGAGACTTCACTTTCGCGCGTGAGCGTCAAGGGGGTTTGGCCTAGCGCGTTGGGATCGGAGAAAAAGTTCTGGCGCAGGAAGTCGAGTCGCTCAGCGGGATCGTAGGCGCCCGATCCGTTCATGCCACAGGTGACCCAGTCGCGTTCGCCGGGCACGAACACGATTGGCGCACGTGAGGCATCGACCAGGTCGTGACGGCGCTCGTAAAGATGGTCGGCACAGGTTTCGTGTGCGCCTTTGAGATTGCCGTCGTAGACCGCGAACGCGATTTGCGGATCGCGCCCGATGGCGTCGATGAGCCGCTGCGCGGATGTTTCCTCGGACTGCGAGGTGAGCGCGTTCGCCACGACTGCGAAGGCATAGCGCGGCGCCTGCGCGAATGCCGCGAGCGGCGAACCCAGCGACGCAGCCACCATCAGCGCGCACGACGCACGGCGCATTGCTTTCAGATAGCGCGAGCGGGAACTGCCGCAGTCCGCCCGTTGCGGCGGCCGCGGCGGCGTCGCGAGGCGACGCTCAGCGTTTGGCGTCCGGCGCCGTGGCCAGCTCATGCAGTTCGTACAACAGGTCGAGCGCGTCGCGCGGGCGCAGTTCGTTCGGATCGAGTTCGCGCAGCCGCTGTGCAACGAGCGATGCGCCACGATCTTCCTCGACCGGCGCGGCGCGATCTTCCACGAAGGGTGCCTCGTCGTCGTAATCGGCGGCGGGCGTGGCAAAGAGGTCGAGTTGCGGCGTGGGCTGCCCCGCCGACTGCTGCTCCAGATGCACGAGATGCTTGCGCGCTGCGCGGATCACGGCGGCAGGTACCCCCGCGAGCTGCGCGACCTGCAGGCCGTAGCTCTGGTTCGCCGGGCCTTCCTGCACCGCATGCAGGAAGACGATGCCGTGCCCATGCTCGACGGCCGAAAGATGCACGTTCGCCGCCTGCGCAAATTCGGCCGGCAGTTGCGTGAGCTCGAAGTAGTGCGTGGCGAAGAGCGTGTGGCAACCGTTGTGCGCGAGCAGATGCCGCGCGATGGCCCACGCGAGCGCGAGGCCGTCGAACGTCGACGTGCCGCGCCCGATCTCGTCCATCAGCACGAGGCTTTGCGGCGTGGCGTCGTTGAGAATGGCCGCGGCTTCGGTCATCTCGACCATGAAGGTCGAGCGGCCGCCCGCGAGGTCGTCTGCGGCGCCGATGCGCGTGAAGATGCGGTCGATCGGCCCGAAGCTCGCGCGCTTTGCCGGCACGTAGCTGCCCACGTAAGCGAGCAAGGCGATGAGCGCGGTCTGCCGCATAAAGGTCGACTTACCGCCCATGTTCGGGCCGGTGATGAGCAGCAGCTTGCGCTCGGCCGAAAGCAGACAGTCGTTGGCGATGAACTGCTCGACCTGCGCTTCGACCACGGGATGGCGGCCTTGCTCGATTTCGATGCCGGGCGCCTGCGTAAACGCGGGCGCGTTCCAGTCGAGCGCGCGGGCGCGTTCAGCGAACGCGGCCAGCAGGTCGAGTTCCGCCAGTGCGCCGGCCACGCGCTGGCAATCGGGAATGAACGGCAGCAGCGACTGCAGCAGTGCGTCGTAGAGCGCCTTTTCGCGCGAAAGCGCACGTTCCTGCGCCGACAGCGCCTTGTCTTCGAACGTCTTCAGTTCCGGCGTGATGTAGCGCTCGGCGTTCTTGAGCGTCTGGCGACGGCGATAGTCGTCGGGAACCTTGTCGGTCTGACCGCGTGTGACTTCGATATAGAAGCCGTGCACCCTGTTGTACTCGACGCGCAGATTGCCGATGCCCGTGCGTGTGCGCTCGCGCGTTTCGAGGTCGAGCAGGAACTGACCGCAGTTCTCGGAGATGTCGCGCAGTTCGTCGAGATCCGCGTCGTAGCCGCGCGCGATCACGCCGCCGTCGCGCACCATCGCCGCCGGTTCGGGCGCGACGGCGCGTTGCAGGAGCGCCGCGCACTCCGCGGGCGGTTCGAGCGCCTCGGCAATGTCCGCAAGCGACGTGGCCGCGCCGCTTGCGGCGGCGACCTGTGCGCGCAGCGCGGGCAGCGCGGCAAAGGTGTCGCGCAGGCTCGACAGATCGCGCGGGCGCGCGGAAAGCAGAGCGAGGCGCCCGGTAATGCGTTCGACGTCCGCGATCTGGCGCAAGGCGCCCCGCAACGTATCGACGCTCGCGTGCGGCGGCGCCTCGAGCAATGCGCCGATGGCCTGCTGGCGCATTTGCGCGATCGCGGCTTCGCGCGGCGGGTGATGGAGCCAGTGACGCAGCAAGCGGCTGCCCATGGCCGTGCTGCACGTGTCGAGCAGCGAGCAGAGCGTGGGCGATTCGGTGCCGCGCAGCGTTTCCGTGAGTTCGAGGTTGCGGCGCGTGGCCGGATCGAGCCCGATGTATTCCGATTCGGCTTCGACCTTCAGGCTGCGCACGTGGCGCAGTTGCTGGCCTTGTGTGGCCGCCGCGTAGAGCAGCAGCGCGCCCGCCGCGCCGCATGCGCTCGTGAGTGTTTGCGCGCCGAAGCCGTCGAGGCTTGCCACGTCGAGCTGGTCACACAGGCGCTGCTTGCCCGAGCCGACGTCGAAGTGCCAGGCCGGCACGCGTGTGAGCGCGCCCGAACCGGCGGGCGGCGCCCAGGCAGCGGTTTCCGCCGGCATTTCCGCGACGAGGATTTCGGCAGGCCGAATGCGCTCGAACGCCGTGGCGACCTGTTCGGGCGCGACTTGCGCGAGGCGCAAGGCGCCGCTGGCGAGATTGAGCCACGCGAGGCCCACGTTGACGGTCACGCCGCGCCGGTTGTGGCCGGGGCAAACCGCCATCAGGTAGACGTCGTTCTTGTCGGAGAGGAGCGCTGCGTCGGTCAGCGTGCCCGGCGTGACCACGCGCACGACCTTGCGCTCGACCGGACCCTTTGAGGTGGCCGGGTCGCCGATCTGTTCGCAGATCGCCACCGACTCGCCCAGCTTTACGAGCTTCGCGAGATATTGCTCGACCGCGTGATGCGGCACGCCCGCCATCTTGATCGGATTGCCCGCCGAGGCCCCGCGCTGCGTGAGCGTGAGGTCGAGCAGGCGCGCGGCCTTCTCGGCGTCTTCGAAGAAGAGCTCGTAGAAGTCGCCCATGCGGTAGAACACGAGCGTGCCCGGATGGTCGGCCTTGATGCGCAGGTACTGCTGCATCATGGGAGTGTGTTGCGCGATGTCGGCTGCGCCTGCGGTGTGTGTAGCCATCCTCGGTATCTTGCCAGGGGTTCAGGGCGTGAGTTTAACGCGCGCCGATTGCATGTAAAGCCAGCCTTTCGGCTAACGCCGTCACAGCGGCTCCCGTCATTCATCGACCAGCGCCTGCAGGTCGACGGTGCGCGCGTTTGCCGCACTGTGCCGCATGGCGAGCCAGATCATCGTGGAGACGAACAGGCCGAATACGACGATGATCCACTGCACGGGGACCTTCGCGGTGAGCAGCAGTGCATACGCGCCGAGCATGAGCAGCACCGCGAGATTCTGGTTGAAATTCTGCACCGCGATCGAGTGACCCGCCGAAAGCAGCGTCGCGCCGCGATGCTGGAGCAAGGCGTTCATCGGCACGATGAAAAAACCGGCGAGCACGCCGAGCAGCACCATCAGCGGGTAGGCGAAAAGCAGGTAGAAGGGAACGATGAACGTGCCGAAGCGCACGCCAACACCTTGCGGAAAGAGGCCCTTGCTGTAGAACGCCATGCCGATCGCCACCGCGCCGCACAGCACGCCCACGGGCAGCACGCGCAACGAGGCGCGCAGCGAGACCCATGCGGCTGCCGCGCCCGCGCCGAGCGCGATGCCGAGTCCGGTCACGCCCTGCATCACGGCGGCTTTCGAGAGCGAGAGCCCGAGATTAACGTCGGCCCACTTGAGCACGAGCAGTTGCAGCGTGACCGCCGCGCCCCACATCAGGGTCGTGACCCAGAGTGCGATCTGCGCGAGCTTGTCGGTCCAGAGCACGTTGAAGCTATGCGTGAAATCGCCCATGAGACGAGCCGGTTCCCTGAGCCGGTTCTCGTAGCGCGCGCCCGTATCGGGAATGCCGATGTTGATGATCGCGGCGAGCACGTACGTGATCATGACGGCGAGCATCGCGAGGTCGGCGGCCGAATGAATCGCCGGCCAAGGATGACGCGTGACGAAACGGTCGGCGTAAGTGGAAACGAGTGCGCCGCCCATCATCGTGCCGACAATGGTTGAAAGCACCGTGGCCGATTCGAGCCACGCATTGGCGGCGATGAGCTTTTCGGCCGGCAGCAATTCCGTCAGGATTCCGTACTTTGCAGGCGAGTAAGCCGCCGCGCCGAAGCCGACCACGCCATACGCGATCATCGGATGCACGCCCGCGATCATCAGCAGGCAGCCACACGCCTTGAGCGCGTTCGAGACGAACATCACGTGGCGCTTTTGCAAGGCGTCGGCAAACGCGCCGACGAAAGGCGCGAGCAGCACGTAGGAGATCGTGAAGAAGATCTGCAGCAGCGGCGTCACCCAGGCGGGCGAAGCAATCACCGTGAGCAGCGCAATCGCCGCGATGAGGAGCGCGTTGTCGGCGAGCGACGACACGAACTGCGCGGCGATGATCGTGTAGAAGCCTTTTTTCATCGGATGCGTGCGTGGTCCTCTTGCAGCAGGGCGACGGGCGAAACAAAAAAGCGGCCGAAGCCGCTCGATGCGCATGCGTGGGCGACGGACCTGGTCCGCGCGCTGCACGCGTCGCAGTTGGACAAGGCGTGCACCGCGACGCGCATGGGCGCTTACGCCGCCTTGGGCACGCGCGTGTACTTCGAGAGGATCGGCACCATTTGCGCGTAGATCTTCGGATTGCCAGCGACGACTTCGCCCATGTGCAGGAAGTCCGAGTCGCCCGTGTAGTTGCCGATCAGACCGCCGGCTTCCGTCACGAGCAGGCCGCCCGCGGCGACGTCCCACGGATTGAGGCCCTGTTCGAAGAAGCCGTCCATGCGGCCGGCGGCGACGTTGGCCAGATCGAGCGCTGCCGCGCCCGGGCGGCGCAGGCCCGCGCACGCGTTGGTCATTTCGGCGAACAGCTCGCAGTAGCTGTCGAGGCCGTCCTTTTCGCGGAACGGGAAGCCGGTGCCGAGCAGGCCGTCAGCGAGACGGTCGCGGCGGCCCACGCGGATGCGGCGGTCGTTCAGGAACGCGCCGCGGCCCCGCGAAGCGGTGAAGAGGTCGTTACGCGTCGGGTCGTAGACCACGGCCTGGGTGACGATGCCCTTGTGCGCGAGCGCGATCGAGACGCAGTAATACTGGAAGCCGTGGATGAAATTGGTGGTGCCGTCGAGCGGATCGATGATCCACTGATATTCGGACTCGTTCTCCGACTGGCCCGATTCCTCGGCGAGGATGGCGTGGTCGGGGTAGGCTGTCTTGAGCGTTTCGATGATGGCGGCTTCCGCCGCCTTGTCGACTTCCGTGACGAAATCGTTGTGCTGCTTCTTCGTGACCTGCACGAGATCGAGGTCGAGCGACGCGCGGTTGATGATCTGTCCGGCGCGGCGCGCGGCCTTGACAGCGATGTTGAGCATGGGATGCATGAGCCAGGATCCTTGTTGTCCGGCGCTCGCGAAGGCTGGGTGCGCGCCGGTGGTGCAAAAGATAAAAGCGTCTAACGATTGGACAGGGCGCGGGCCTGGAGTGGACCTGCGGAACCTGTCCCGTCAACGGAGACGAATTGGATAAGAGCGGGGCGCGGCGGCGCTGGTTGCCAGCGACTTGCCGGGCGCCTGGCGGGCAGCTGAACGGCTGCACGATTCGCCTGACGCGCGCGAAACCGCCATTTTACCCGAGTATCGGCGTTTCCACGGCTTCTCCCGGGCGGGATATCGGGATTTTTCTGGATATGATGTTCGCGACAGGACGCGCTCGAGCGCACATCGCCGCGGCGCTGGGCGCGCTAACATAGACGTTTCAATCTCCTTTTCGCGGTTAGAGAACCATCTTGGCGCACCCCGATTCACCTGATTCCCACGCAACTTCCCACGCTACGGCGCCGGCTTCCGGCGACGCTCACGAGCCGCTGCGCGGCGGCTTCACGTCCACCCGCTTCGTGCTCGTCGAGCCGAGCCACCCCGGCAATGTCGGCGCGGCCGCGCGCGCGCTGAAGACCATGGGATTCTCGCGCCTCGTGCTGGTGGCGCCGCGCGTGCCGCAGGTCCACTGCGACCCGGAAGCCGTGGCCATGGCGAGCGGCGCCGACGACGTGCTCGCGGCCGCCCACATCGTGCCGACGCTCGCCGACGCGCTGGCAGGCGTGCAATGGTCGCTCGCGCTCACGGCGCGCACGCGCGAGTACGGGCCGCCGCCTGCAGCGCCGCGCCAGGCGGTGCAGGCCGCCTGCCGCCAGGCGGTGCACGGCGGCGACATCGCGCTCGTGTTCGGCAACGAGCGCACGGGCCTGTCGAACGGCGACGTCGAGCGCTGTAGCGCGCTTGCGCATATCCCGGCCAATCCCGCCTATAGCTCGCTCAATCTTGCCCAGGCAGTCCAGGTGCTGGCCTACGAGTTGCGCCTCGCCTACCTCGGGGAGAGCGCACCCGCCGCCGCGCTGCCGGCGGCCGGCGGTGCGGGCGGCGTCGCGCAGCTTGCGGCCGGGTCGCCGCTCGCGACGAGCGACGACATCGAGCGCATGTACGTGCACCTCGAGAACGCGCTCATCGCGCTCGAGTATCTCGATCCCGCCAATCCGAAGAAGCTGATGTCGCGCCTGCGGCGGCTGTTCGCCCGCTCGGGGCTCGAGCGCGAGGAGGTCAATATCGTGCGCGGCGTCGCCAAGCACATCCTCCTGCTCAAGGGCAAAGGCGACGGCAAGAACGAGATCCGCTGATCGTCTGCTCCGGCGCGGCTGCGTACGCGCCGGCATCCAACCTTGCCGCCGACGGGGGCTTCCGGCCTCGAATCGGCTTTGCGCCTACAATCGGCCGGAAACCGGCGAAAAATTCATAAGCAAATGCGCGCGGCTGCAATAGCCGTTGCGTCGCTTGCGCGCACGCTGCGTCGTCGCGCGGCCGCCATTCTCCATGATTCACCCGTTTTTAGCGTGATAGCCATGCTCAAGAGACTTCGCGAAGACATTGCCACGATCCGCGAGCGCGATCCCGCCGCCCGCAGCGCGTGGGAGGTCCTGACCTGTTATCCGGGTCTGCATGCGCTCGTGCTGCATCGCTTCGCGCATGCGTGCTGGCTCGCCAGGCGCCGCTGGCTCGCCCGCTACGTTTCGCAGATCGCGCGTTTTCTGACGGGCATCGAGATCCATCCGGGCGCGACCATCGGCCGGCGGGTGTTCATCGATCACGGCATGGGCGTCGTGATCGGCGAGACGGCCGAAGTCGGCGACGACTGCACGATCTACCAGGGCGTGACGCTCGGCGGCACGTCGCTCACGCGCGGCGCGAAGCGTCACCCGACGCTGGGTCCGGGCGTGATCGTCGGTGCGGGCGCAAAGGTGCTCGGCAGCTTCACGGTGGGCGCCGGGGCGAAAATCGGCTCTAACGCCGTGGTCGTGAAGCCGGTGCCGGAAGGCGCGACGGCGGTGGGCAACCCCGCGCGCGTCGTCGCGCCCGCGAAGACCGCGCCCGTGCAGGCCAAACCGGTTTCGCCGCGCGAGGGCTTTTGCGCCTATGGCATCACGCCCAATGCCGACGACCCGGTTTCGCTCGCGATCCACGGCCTGATCGACCACGCGGCTACGCAGACACAGCGCGTCGATGCGATCGTCGTCGCACTCGAGCGGCTCGGCGCGCGACTCGAGGCGCTGCATGGCGCCGATGCAGCGCTCGCCGAATTGCGGCGTCTATCCGAGGGGCTGGAATGCGGCGGCCCGCAAGCCGAAGCGCCGAGCCGCGAAGAGGAGAAGGCGCCAGCGCGCGTTTGAGGCGTGGCGCGAAGAGGGCGCTAAAAGCGAGGCGCCAAAAGCGCGGCGCTAAAAGTAAAAGCGGCGCGCCTCAGTCCAGCGACAAGACCCTGAAGCCTTCGGCATCCACTCGCAGGTAGCCGCCGCGCGGCTTGCCGTGATCGAGATCCCAGTCGGGCAGGACCCAGCGCGTGCCGCCGGGCTCCTGGTGGCGCGCCGGCCGGTGCGTGTGGCCGTGCACGATGGTGTTCGCGCGCGCACGCTTGAAGAGCGCCGCGACGCCTTTGACCGTGACGTCGTACTTCGGCAGGCGCGGACCACCGCGTTTGTTCTCGCTCGCGCGGCGCGCCCTTTCGGCGATCGCCCGCCGCCAGCGAAACGGCCACGCCAGAAATAGCAACTGCACGAGCCGGTTGCGCGCGAGCTTGCGGAAGAGCTGATAACCGTGATCGTCGGTGCACAGCGCGTCGCCGTGCGCGAGTGCGAGGCGCGTGCCGAACGCGGTGATCGCGATAGGGTCGGGCAGCCATATCGCGCCCGCGGCTTTCATGAAACGCTTGCCCAGCAGAAAGTCGCGGTTGCCGTGCATGATGTAGAGCGCGATGCCGCGCTCGGAGAGCGTATGCATCAGCGCTGCCATGCGCGCGGGGAACGCGTCGGTGAGCATGTCGTCACCGATCCAGTATTCGAAGAG
The DNA here is from genome assembly GCF_024206495.1 of Paraburkholderia sp. CNPSo 3272. Lineage (GTDB taxonomy): Bacteria > Pseudomonadota > Gammaproteobacteria > Burkholderiales > Burkholderiaceae > Paraburkholderia. The sequence continues at coordinate 126,534 of NZ_JAMBPQ010000004.1, forward strand.
GTCGCCGAGTATGAACACCGAGTCGGCCTGATCGGCCGTAACCCGGATGAAGCGCTCGAACGCGGCGACCGTGCGCGGAATCCCTTCATTCAGATGCACATCGGAGATGAACAGAAACGGACGAGCCGCGTGCGGGCGCTTGCCCTCGCCGGGCACGCCCGCGGCAGCGTGTCGTAAAGCCTTTTCCTGCAGCATCGATGAAGGGTGTGCGTGAGAGTTGTATGACGCTTATTCGGCGACGACAGCCTTCTCGATCACGACGTCGTCGACCGGCACGTCCTGATGGAAGCCCTTCGAGCCCGTCTTGACCTTCTTGATCTTGTCGACCACTTCAAGGCCTTCCACGACCTTGCCGAACACGGCGTAGCCCCAGCCTTGCGGCGTCGGCGACGAGTGGTTCAGGAAGTCGTTGTCGGCGACGTTGATGAAGAATTGTGCCGATGCCGAATGCGGGTCGTTGGTGCGCGCCATGGCGATCGAGCCGCGCTCGTTCTTCAGACCGTTGTTCGCTTCGTTTTCGATCGGCGCTTCGGTCGGCTTTTGCTTCATGCCGGCGTCGAAGCCGCCGCCCTGGATCATGAACCCGTCGATGACGCGGTGAAACACCGTGCCGTCATAGTGGCCGCTCTTCACATAGTTGAGGAAGTTGGCGACCGTCTTCGGGGCCTTCTCGGCGTTCAGTTCGAGCTTGATGACGCCGTGGTTCGTGTGCAGTTCGACCATGATGGAATCCTTTGCCTGTGGCGGGGGGAATGAACGTCGCTGCATCGGCAAGAGGCGGGGCGTGTTGCCCAACGCGTGTGCCGGCGCCGCGACGTGCGACGGGTGAGGGCGGCGCTGCCGCCCGGTTAGTCGATGATTAACTGGCGTGTTGCCGGCGTGCTTACTTGCCGACGACGGTCGCCGACTCGATCACGATTTCCTTTTGCGGCACATCGGACATCGGGCCGCGCGAGGTGGTGGGCGCCGCTTCGATCTTCTTCACGACGTCCATGCCCTGCGTGACCTTGCCGAACACGGCATAGCCGTTGCCGTCCGGGTTCGGATAGTCGAGGCCGGCGTTATCCACCGTGTTGATGAAGAACTGGGCGGTGGCCGAATTCGGGTCGCTCGTGCGCGCCATCGCGATCGTGCCCGCGAGATTCTTCAGGCCGTTCTTGCTCTCGAGCGCGATCGGTGCGCGCGTGGGCTTCTCGACGAAGCTTTGCGTGTAGCCGCCGCCCTGGATCATGAAGCCGCGAATCACGCGATGAAAGATCGTGCCGTTGTACTGGCCAGCCTTCACGTACTGCAGGAAATTGTCGACGGTCTTCGGCGCCTTCTCCGGATAGAGCTCGACGCGAATGTCGCCTTCACTGGTCTTGAAGAGCACTTGCGGGTGCGCGGCGGCCGGCTGGCCGTTTTGCGCAAAGGCGGGTGCGTTCGCGATCAGGGCGGCGCTGCCGAGCGCCAACATCAACCATTTCATGAGTATCCTCGGAAGTGCGGGAAAAACGTTTCGCGGCGCGCACGCTGCGCGCCAGATGTTAGTTCGACGGCGCCACGAAAGGCGGCATCGCGAGCGACCCCGTCGAGCCGCCGAACTGGTACGCGGGGTTGCTGAGCGCCGGCACGATGGCCGACGGGCTCGCGGCCGACGCGCCTTCTGCCGCCGCGGCGGCGGCCGACTTCTTTTGCGCGGGCGGCGGCGAGATGATCTTCGCGATGTCGGCCTGGCGCTGCTGCGTGGTGGCGCTTGCATGGCCAAGCGTTTGCGCGCGGCGGTATGACGCGTCGGCCAGACGCAGGTACAGGTCGCCGAGATTTTCCCACGCGAGTCCGTACGACGGGTTCGCCTTCACCGCGGTTTCGAGCGCGACGCGCGCCTCGTCGTAGCGGCCATGTTTCGCGTAAAGCGCCGCGAGATTGTTGTAAGGCTCGGGCAATTCGGGGTAGAGCTGCGTGAGTTCGGTGAACGCCTCGATCGCGTCGTCGTCGCGGTTCAGGCGCGCGAGAATGGTCGCGCGCTTGAACTTCGCCTGCACGTCGCGCGGGTTCGTCTTGATGCGCGCGTCGAGTTGGCTGAGCGCGCCAGCCCAGTCGTGCTCGCTGATCGCGGCGTCGGCGCCGGGCGTCGCGTCGGAGGTCGCCGGGGGCGCGGCATGCGCGATGCTGACACTGCACAGCACGATCGCGACGCTCGAGAGAGCCGACGCGGCAAGGGTCGCAGCACGGGGCGCGCGGCCGCTGGAAGGTTTCATAGGGTGAGGTCGCGGTGTTATACTCCGAGCCATTCTAACAAAAGGTCTGTGCGTTTTCGTCGCGCGCTTTGTCCCTCGCCCGTTTCATTCGTATTCCGGGCGCTTGCGCGAGTCGCCGGGCTTTCCAACGCCACTCGTGGTCGTCTCCGCCTCGACAGCAACCTGGTTGCAGTCCGGACGCCGACAGACAGCAGCCTGAGCAATGCGGGCATCACCCGCTGGCTGCGGTCGGCGCCGCCGCGGATTTCTTTCGACCCACGTATCCATCGCCTTTATGGAATCACTGCGCATCTACAACACGCTCGCGCGTGACAAGCAAAATTTCGTGCCACTCGAGCCCGGCGTCGTGCGTATGTACGTCTGCGGGATGACGGTGTACGACTATTGTCATGTCGGGCATGCGCGTGTGATGGTGGTCTTCGATATCGTGCAACGCTGGCTGCGCGCGCTCGGTTACAACGTGACCTACGTGCGCAACATTACCGATATCGACGACAAGATCATTCGTCGTGCGGTAGAAAACGGCGAGACGATCAAGCAGCTTACCGACCGGTTCATCGCAGCGCTGCACGAAGACGCGGACGCGCTCGGCATCGAGCGTCCCGATCACGAGCCGCGCGCGACGCAGTACATCCCACAAATGCTCGACATGATCGGCAAGCTCGAGCGCAATGGCTACGCGTACCAGGGTGCGGACGGCGACGTCAACTACGCGGTGCGCAAGTTCGCGAACTATGGCGCGCTCTCGGGCAAGTCGATCGAAGACCTGCGCGCGGGCGAACGTGTGGCGACGAACGATGCCAAGCAGGATCCGCTTGACTTCGTGCTGTGGAAACAGTCAAAACCGCATGAGCCGGCCGACACGAGCTGGGACTCGAAATATGGGCGCGGGCGTCCTGGCTGGCACATCGAATGCTCGGCTATGGGCTGCACGTTGCTCGGCGAGCACTTCGACATTCATGGCGGCGGTCAGGACCTGCAGTTTCCGCACCACGAGAACGAGATTGCGCAGAGCGAAGGCGCGACCGGCAAGACGTTCGTCAATACGTGGATGCATAACGGTTTCGTGAATATCGACAACGAGAAGATGTCGAAGTCGCTCGGCAACTTCTTCACGATCCGCGAAGTGCTGGCGAAGTACGATGCGGAAGTGGTGCGCTTCTTCATGGCGCGCGCGCATTACCGCTCGCCGTTGAATCACAGCGACGCGCATCTCGACGACGCGCGCAACGCGCTCACGCGTCTTTACACCGCGTTGAAAGACGTGACGCCGGACGCGGGCGAGCTTGACTGGAACGAGCCGTACGCGCAACGTTTTCGTGCGGCAATGAACGACGATTTCAACACGCCGGTGGCGATCGCCGTGCTGTTCGAACTCGCGAGCGAGGTGAACCGTACGCGCGACGCCATGCTCGCGCGTCAGCTGCAACGCCTCGCACGTGTGATCGGGCTGCTCGTGCGCGAGCCGCGCGTGTTCCTGCAACAGGCCGCGGGCGCACAAGATGCAGGCGCGCTCGACGTGGCAGCGATCGAAGCGAAGATCGCGGCGCGCACGGCGGCCAAGCAGGCGAAGCAATATGCGGAGGCGGACCGGATTCGGGCCGAACTGCTCGAAGCCGGTGTCGCGCTCGAAGACAAACCGGGCGGGTTGACCGAGTGGCGCCGCGTGTAAGCGGGCTGTCCAGTTTCCACTGATCGATTCGCGAGGCAGGAGGCAGGATGGCAACGGCCACGAAGACGCAGACCAGGCGGTCTGCGTCGCTAACGGGCGGAACTGCGGGCGCACCCGCAGGTGCAAAGCGTGCGCTCAATGGAGCGGGCGGCAAGGCAGCGACAAGGCCGGCTGCGAAGACGGCGCGCGGGAAAACCAACGGCGCGTCCGGCTCGCACGAAGTGCTCGACGGCGCGGCAATCGAGGCCGCTCTCTCCAACGGTCCGGCGGCGCTCGAAGCCGTGGAGCCCGCGGCGAACGCGCTGGGCGATCTCGAATTCGAAGTGCAGCGTCCCGACTATTGGGACAAGGCATGCGCGGACCTCGTCAAGCGCGACCGCATTCTCAAGAAGCTGATTCCGAAGTTCGGTCCCGTGCATTTGTTGAGCCGCGACGATCCGTTCGTCACGCTCGCACGCTCGGTGGTCGGCCAGCAGATTTCGACGGCGGCGGCGCAGGCGCTTTGGCAGCGTGTCGAAGCCGCATGCCCCAAGCTCGTGCCGCAGCAGTTCCTGAAACTCGGTCACGAAAAGCTGGCCGCGTGCGGCCTCTCCAAACGCAAGACGGAATACATCCTCGATCTCGCGCAGCATTTCGTCTCGGGTGCGTTGCACGTCGGCAAGTGGACGTCGATGGACGATGAAGACGTGATCGCGGAGCTCACGGCGATTCGCGGCATTGGCCGCTGGACCGCCGAGATGTTCCTGATCTTCAATCTCGCGCGCCCCAATGTGCTGCCGCTCGACGATCTGGGCCTCATCCGCGCGATCAGCGTCAACTATTTCAGTGGCGAGCCGGTCACGCGCAGCGAAGCGCGCGAAGTCGCGGCCAACTGGGAGCCGTGGCGTACCGTCGCGACTTGGTATATGTGGCGCAGCCTCGAGCCGTCGTGAAGCGCGGGTAGTCGTCGATAATGAGAAAAACGCTATCGATCGAAGAAATCGATAGTTCTGAGCCGATTTCGGCGCGGGCTGGCGCGGTTAGAATACGCGCTGCCGCAAAGTGAAGGATTCCCACACATGAAGACCACGTTTCTGGATTTCGAACAGCCGATCGCTGAACTGGAAGCGAAGATCGAAGAACTGCGCTTCGTTCAGGACGATTCGGCCGTCGATATTTCGGAAGAAATCGAGCGGCTGTCGAAGAAGAGCCAGCAACTCACGAAGGACCTCTATGCGAACCTGAGCCCGTGGCAGGTTTCGCAGATCGCGCGTCATCCGCAGCGTCCGTACACGCTCGATTACGTGCACGAGCTTTTTACCGATTTTCACGAACTCCATGGCGACCGCTCCTTTGCGGACGACCTTTCCGTCGTCGGCGGGCTCGCGCGCTTCAATGGCCAGGCTTGCATGGTGATCGGCCACCAGAAGGGCCGTGACACGAAGGAGCGCGCCGCGCGCAACTTCGGCATGCCGCGCCCGGAAGGCTATCGCAAGGCCGAGCGACTGATGCGCCTCGCCGAGAAGTTTGGGCTGCCCATCTTCACGTTTGTCGACACGCCGGGCGCGTACCCGGGCATCGGCGCGGAAGAGCGCGGCCAGTCGGAAGCCATCGGCCGTAATCTCTACGTCATGGCCGAACTCAAGACGCCGATCATCACGACTATCATCGGCGAAGGCGGTTCGGGCGGCGCGCTCGCGGTGGCCGTGGCCGATACCGTCATGATGCTGCAGTTCTCCACCTACTCGGTGATTTCGCCGGAAGGCTGCGCGTCGATTCTCTGGAAGAGCGCCGCGAAGGCGCCGGAAGCCGCGGAAGCGCTGGGCCTCACGGCGCACCGCCTGAAGGCGCTGGGCCTCATCGACAAGATCGTGAACGAGCCGCTCGGCGGCGCGCATCGCGATCCGAAGGGCATGGCCGCGCTGCTGCGCCGCGCGCTTGCCGACTCGCTGCGCCAGTTCCAGGGCATGAGCATCGCCGACCTGAAGCAGCGCCGTTTCGAGCGCCTGATGGCCTACGGCAAGTTCAAGGAAACGACGCCGGGCGCGTAAGGCGCGCGACGTCAACGTTCCTCGACGTCTGCGGTCGTGCTGTGACCGACCATCCCGAATCCGACGCCGGGCGCATCGTTCTCGATGCGCTCGGCGTTGTGCTATCCACGCTTGCCGACGACGCCCGCATCGCTATCGCGTATAGCGGGGGGCTCGACTCGTCCGTGCTGCTGGACGCCGCGGTGCGGGTGGCCGGGCCGGCGCGTCTCGTCGCACTGCATGTGCATCACGGCCTGAGCCCGAATGCCGACGCATGGCTCGCCCACTGCGAGGCAACCGCGCGTGCGTACGGCGTGACGTTCGACGCGAGGCGCGTGGAGTTGGTGCGCGACGACGCGGCCGGCGTCGAGGCGGCCGCCCGCGACGCCCGCTACCGCGCGCTCGACGCGATGTGCACGGCGCACGGCGTGCAGGCGCTCTGGCTCGCGCAGCATGCGGACGATCAGGCGGAGACGGTGCTGTTGCAGTTGCTGCGCGGCGCCGGGCTCGCGGGGCTCGCGGCGATGGCGCCCGCACGTGCGAGCGTGAATGGCGTGGCGCGCATGCGGCCGCTGCTCGCACTGTTGCGCACGCAACTGGAACGCTATGCGCGCGCGCACGGCCTGCACTGGATCGACGACGAATCGAACGACGACACGCGCTACGCGCGCAACGCCTTGCGTCACGTCGTGATGCCGGCGCTCTCGGCCCATTTTCCCGGTTATCGCGATGCGCTCGCGCGCACGGCGGCGCATGCGGCTTCTTCGCAGCGTTTGCTCGACGATCTCGCGCGCATCGATTTGCGCGACGTTGGACGCGAGGGCGACCGCGCGCTTTCACACGCCGCGCTGCTCGCGCTCGACGATGCCCGAGCGCTCAATTTGCTGCGTTACTGGATGCGCTCGCTTGGCCTGCCGGCGGCATCGACGGCGCGGCTTGCGGATCTGTTGCGGCAGTTGCGCGAGATCGCGCGCGAGGACATGCACGGCCACGCGTTGCGCGTCGATCACGCCGGGCAGCGCTTGCGCTCGTATCGCGGCATCGTTTCGTGGGAAGCCGTACGTGCGCGGTCCGAACGCGCAGGCGAGGACGCCGCTCACGCGCGCGCGCCCGTGTCGTTGAACTGGCGCGGAGAGGAAGTCTGGCGTCTGCCCTCGTGGCGCGGGACCTACGTTTTCGCGCCTGCCTCACCCGACGAAGCCGACGCCGTTCCAGAGCGCATGCTCGCAAGCGCGCCGCTCGTCGCGCGCGAGCGCAGCGGTGGCGAGCGCTTGCGCGACGAAGCCGCGAACGTGAGCCGCACACTCAAGAACCTGTTCCAGACGCGCGGCGTGCCTGCATGGGAGCGCGACGTGCCGTTGCTCTATGTGGGCGAGACCTTGCTGTTCGTGCCCCGTATCGGCGTGAACCGGTCGGCGTGCGGCGCGACACCCGGCGAGCCTGACGCGGCCTGGCGTCGCATCGAATGGCGAGAGGATGTGTTGGTCGCTTGAAGTCGCATGCGAAGACACCGTTCAATTCGCCGCCGGGGAACGGCGATCGTTCCCCCGCAAATCCTTGCCAGACAAGCCTTTTTCGGCCTCCGCAAGCGTGTTCCGTCTTGTAATTTTGGCGTCAATCGGGTAGTGTAAGTCGTTTGTCCAGCCCGCTTTTTCGCGTTCACGGACGCCGTCAAAAGCGGCGTGTCTCGTGAAGGCGCGATTTTTCCTTCGAGCGGTATCCGACGGTTGCAGGGACGTCGTAGCGGCATGCGGGCAGGGCGCGAGTGCAAGGCACCAGCGCGCGTCGATACATATCGACACGATGTGGATACGATGCGCCGGCCTTCGCGCCCCTGAGGCAAAACCCGCGCGTGCTGCACGCGCTGAAGCCGCCGCCGTGGCCCCAAGGCGTCCGGGCGGCCCGGTTCTTCAGTGCGCCAGCGCGGTAACATCTCCAGTTCAGAACGACAATGGCACTCATCGTACACAAATACGGCGGCACCTCGATGGGCTCGGTCGAGCGCATCAAGAACGTCGCTAAACGCGTCGCCAAATGGCACAAGGCGGGCCACAAGATGGTCGTCGTGCCCTCGGCAATGTCCGGCGAAACGAATCGTCTGCTTGGTCTCGCGAAAGAAATTTCGCCTCAACCCAGCCCGCGCGAGCTCGACATGATTGCGTCGACCGGTGAGCAGGTGAGCGTCGGCCTCCTGTCGATCGCGCTGCAGGAAGCAGGCGTCGACGCCATCAGCTACACCGGCTGGCAAGTGCCGGTCAAAACCGACAGCTCGTTCACCAAGGCCCGCATCAACGACATCGACGGCGAGCGCGTGCTGGCCGATCTCGACGACGGCAAGGTGGTCGTGATAACGGGCTTCCAGGGCATCGACCCGGAAGGCCACATCACCACGCTCGGCCGCGGCGGCTCGGACACTTCGGCGGTTGCAGTCGCAGCGGCGCTGAAGGCCGACGAATGCCTGATCTATACGGACGTCGACGGCGTCTACACGACCGATCCGCGTGTGGTCGACGACGCACGCCGTCTCGACCGCATTACGTTCGAAGAGATGCTGGAAATGGCCAGCCTCGGCTCGAAAGTGCTGCAGATCCGCTCGGTGGAATTCGCGGGCAAGTATCAGGTGAAGACGCGTGTGCTCTCCAGCCTGACCGACCCGATGATGAACCTCGACGAGGAAATGTCCTCGGGCACCCTGATTACTTTTGAAGAAGACGAGACCATGGAAAAAGCAGTCATCTCGGGTATCGCGTTCCAGCGCGACGAGGCCCGCATCATCGTGATGGGCGTGCCCGACAAGCCGGGCATCGCGTATCAGATCCTCGGCCCGGTGGCGGACGCTAACATCGACGTCGACATGATCATCCAGAACCAGAGCGTGGCCGGCAAGACGGACTTCACGTTCACGGTGCCCCGCGGCGACTATCAGCGCGCCATCGACGTGCTGAACAACCAGGTGAAGGGTCACGTGAGCGCGGAGCAGGTGCTCGGCGACGCGAAGGTGTCGAAGGTTTCGGTGGTCGGCGTGGGCATGCGCTCGCACGTGGGCGTGGCGAGCAAGATGTTCCGCACGCTTTCGGAAGAGGGCATCAATATCCAGATGATCTCGACCTCGGAAATCAAGATCTCGGTGCTGATCGACGAGAAGTACATGGAACTGGCGGTGCGCGCGCTGCACAAGGCGTTCGACCTCGAGCACGCGTAAACCGTGCCGTGTTTGCGCTGCCATTGCGCCGCGTTTGTGTTGTGTGACGAGGATGTGACGCGGTTTTTCCGCTCGATTCCGATGCGCAATGCCGCCCACGAGGTTCGTCGTGCGCTTGCAGAAAAAACTTTGCAAAAAAGCGTCGTATGAATTGACCGCAAGGCGCTAACCCGCTATTATCTTGGCTTCGTTGCGCTGCCTCCCTGGCGCGAACGAAGTTTTTGGGAGACGTGGCCGAGAGGTCGAAGGCACTCCCCTGCTAAGGGAGCATCTGGGCCAAAACCTGGATCGAGGGTTCGAATCCCTCCGTCTCCGCCAGTAATGGCGGTGGAAACCCCGCAAGTCTCGGCTTGCGGGGTTTTTGTTTTTTGGGTCGCAAATTGCTCGATGTGAGGAGGCAATAAGTCGTCGCTCGAAGGCAGGGAAGAAGCACTGCAAGAATCATCAGGAATGCCAGGCAAATTGCGGTGGCGCACTGGAGCGCAAAGGTTTTTCATTGAGGCGCCGATAAATGGAATGGGCTTCGCGAGTCGTGCGAAGTCTCCTGCACACCGGCCCAAGCGATGCTATTCTGCCCGGCGCAGTTGGCCATACGCCGACCAGTGTAACGAGACGTAACGACATCGAATGCAGGCCAGGTTTGTGCATCAGTTATTACAAGTTTGAAATACGCGGGCGAAAGCCGTGCGTTATATTGGCTTCGACAAAATATCAAACCCGAAAGGTGAGTCCATGAAGTTCCCACGTGTTGTTGCAATGCTGCTCGGGGGCGTGGCTATCGGCGCATCGAGTGCTGCTATGGCTGGCGTGAGCGTTGGTGTCAATATCGGTATCCCGGCCCCGGTTTATGTCGCTCCGCAACCGGTCTACGCGCCGCCGCCGCCGCCGGTCGTCTATCAACCGGCTCCCGTTTATGGGGCGCCGCCGGCCATCGTCATCGGCTGGCACGGTGACCGTTACTGGGACGGGCGCCGCTACTGGGAGCGCGACGACTGGTATCGCCACCACGGCGGCTATGACGGCCCGGGCCGCGGTCACTACGACCGCGGCCACTATGACCGCGACCACTACGACCGCGACCACGGCGGTCCTCCGGGACACTGGCACTAAGCCGCGAGGCTCGTTGGCGGCGTGGTGCGCGTGACACGGCGCGCATGGCACATCGAACGCCACGCCAAAAGAAAAGCCGCCCAGTGGGCGGCTTTTGCATTCTTGCCGTTGTGCGCGCAACGACGCGCACGCAACGTGAAGAGCGGCTTACTCGAGGCCGGCCATGCCGCCAACCACGGCGTTGAAGCCCGAGTCGACGTGCATGATTTCGGCGGTCACGCCGGCTGCCAGATCGGAGAGCAGGAACGCGGCTGAATTGCCGACCTGCTCGATAGTCACGTTACGCTGCAGCGGGGCGTTCTGTGCGACGAAGTCGAGAATCTTACCAAAGCCTTTGATACCGCTTGCCGCGAGCGTCTTGATCGGGCCGGCCGAGATGCCGTTCACGCGCACGCCTTGCGCACCGAGCGCCACCGCGAGATAACGCACGCTTGCTTCGAGTGCGGCTTTCGCAACGCCCATGGTGTTGTAGTTCGGGATCGCGCGCTCTGCGCCGAGATAGGTCAGCGTCAGCAGCGAAGCGTTCTGGGCGAGCATCGGCTTGGCGGCCTTGGCGAGCGCCGGGAAGCTGTATGCCGAAATATCGTGGGCGATGCGGAAATTCTCGCGCGTCATGCCGTCGAGGAAGTCACCCGCGATCGCCTCGCGCGGCGCGAAGCCGATCGAGTGGACGAGGCCGTCGAGCGTATCCCAGTGCTGCTTGAGATCCGTGAAGAGCGCTTCGATTTGCGCGTCGTCGGCCACATCGCAAGGGAACACCAGGTTGCTGCCAAATTCCTGCGCGAACTCGGTGATACGGTCCTTGAAGCGGTCGCCGACGTACGTGAACGCCAGTTCCGCGCCTTCGCGCTTGCATGCCTGCGCGATGCCGTACGCAATCGAACGGTTCGACAGCAGGCCGGTCAACAGGATACGTTTGCCAGCGAGGAAGCCCATGAATTCTCCTAAATCAGGTCAATGCGCCAGCGCCTGTGGGGGCGGCGCCGCGTGGTTTGGGTAGAATTCTCTCACAACTGACAAGGCAGCCCGGACAATTACCGATCTATGACGACAGGAACGCGAGGCAGGACGGCGCTCGGCGCGCTTGGGGCAACCGTTCCTGCGGTTCGGTTCGCACTTGCCAAAAGGCTGGCGGCGATGTGTCTTGCGCTCGGATTCGGGCTGCTCGCCATGCCGAGCGCGCACGCGGTCTACGCCATCGCGCAGTACGGCGAGCCTAAATATCCGCAGGGATTCGCGCACTTCGACTACGTGAATCCGGATGCGCCCAAGGGCGGCACGCTCGTCCTCGCCAATCCCGACCGCCTCACGAGCTTCGACAAGTTCAATCCGTTCACGCTGCGCGGCAATGCGGCGCCGGGGCTCGGCATGCTGTTCGAGAGCCTCACGACGGGTAGCCTCGACGAAGTGGCCTCGGCCTACGGTCTGCTCGCCGACGACATCCGCATCGCGCCCGATGCGCTTTCGGTGACGTTCCACATCAACCCTAAGGCGCGCTTCTCGAACGGCGATGCGGTGACGGCCGAAGACGTGAAGTTCTCGCTCGACACCCTGAAGAGCCGCCAGGCCGCGCCGTCCATGCAGGCATATTTCAGCGAGATCACGCGCGCGGTGGTGGTCGATCCTGCGACGATCCGCTTCGAGTTCCGCAGCAACAACCGCGAACTGCCGCTCATCGCGGGCGGCATGCCGGTGTTCTCGCACAAGTGGGGCTTGCGCCCGGACGGCAGCCGCATCGCCTTTGATCAGCTCGCCTTCGAGCAACCGATCGGCAGCGGCCCCTACGTGATGGACCGCTACTCGAACGGCCGCACGATCACTTACAAGCTCGACCCCAACTACTGGGGCAAGGATCTGCCGGTGCGCGTGGGCACCAACAACTTCGAGCGCATTACCTACAAGCTCTATTCGGATGACGTCGCGCGCCTCGAGGCCTTCAAGGCGGGCGAGTACGACGCGCTCGTCGAATATGTTGCGCGCAACTGGGTGCGGCGCGATGTCGGCAAGCGCTTCGACAGCGGCGAGCTCATCAAGCGCGAGTTCCCGCAGCACAACGGCACCGGTATGCAGGGCTTCGTCATGAATCTGCGCAAGCCCGTGTTCCAGGACGTGCGCGTGCGCCGCGCCCTCGATCTCGCGCTCGACTTCCCGTGGCTCAACCGCATGCTGTTTTATAGCCAGTACCGTCGCATCGACAGCTGGTTCGCGAACACGCAGCTGCAGGCCAAGGGGCTGCCGTCGCCCGGCGAGCTTGCCTTGCTCGAGCCGTGGCGCAAGTCGCTCGATCCTGCCGTGTTCGGTCCGCCGCCCTTGCAGCCCGATACGACCCCGCCAGGATCGCTGCGTGCGAATCTGCTCAAGGCGCGCGCGCTGCTCGCCGACGCAGGCTGGACCTATCGCGACGGCGCGCTGCGCAACGCGAAGGGCGAGCCGTTCACCTTCGAGGTGCTTGACGACACGAGCGCTTCGGCGCAGTGGGCGCCGATCATGGCGCAGTACACGCAGGCGCTCAGGCGCCTTGGCATCCAGGTGAACTATCGTTCGGTCGATTTCGCGCTCTACCAGAAGCGGCTCGACGCCTTCGACTTCGACATGACGACCATCAAGTTCCCCGACGTCCAGGTGCCGGGGGCGGAACAGCTCGACCGCTTCGGCAGCAAGGCCGCCGACGAGCCGGGCTCGGGCAATCTGCTCGGCCTGAAGTCCCCAGCCGTCGATGCGATCCTCAAGGCGCTCACGCAGGCGCAAACACTTCAGCAACTGCTCGACGCCACGCATGCGCTCGACCGCGTGCTGATGCACGGCTACTATGTGGTGCCGCAGTGGTACAGCGCGACGCACCGTGTGGCGTTCAAGAACACGCTGTCCTATCCGGCGAAATTGCCGCTGTACTATGGCGCGAACGACTGGATCATCTCGACGTGGTGGTTCAAGCCGCAGCCTGAGCCACAGTCGGCGGCTCATTAACGACGGACACGACGGAAAGCATCGAAATCATGTGGAGCTACATCGTCAAACGCCTGCTGCTGATGATCCCGACGCTGCTCGGCGTGCTCACGCTGACCTTCGGCGTGATTCAGTTCGTGCCGGGCGGGCCCGTCGAACAGGCGGTGCGCGAATTGCGGCGAGGCGCCGAGCAGGGCATGCCGTTCGGCATGCGCGCACATTCCGGCGTGGACGCGCAGCAGATCGCGCAGCTCAAGCAGCTTTACGGCTTTGACAAGCCGCCGCTGCAACGCTATTTCCTGATGCTCGGGCGCTTTGCGCGCTTCGATCTCGGACAGAGCTATTTCCATCACCAGAGCGTGTGGTCGCTCATTATTTCCAAGCTGCCGGTTTCGATCAGCATTGGCCTCTGGACCTTCTTTCTCACGTATCTGATATCGGTGCCGTTGGGCATCGCGAAGGCGGTGCGCAACGGCTCGCGGTTCGACCTCGTGACGAGTCTCGTCGTGCTGGTCGGTTATGCGATTCCGGGCTTCGTGCTGGGCGTGCTGCTGCTCGTGCTGTTCGGCGGCGGCTCGTTCCTGCAGCTCTTCCCGCTGCGCAATCTCACGTCTGACAACTGGGACACGCTCTCGCTCGGCGGCAAGATCCTCGATTATCTCTGGCACATCACGCTGCCCGTGACAGCGTCGGTAGTCGGCAGTTTCGCCGTCACGACCATGCTCACCAAGAACGCCTTTCTCGAAGAGATCCGCCGCCAATACGTGTTGACCGCGCGCGCGAAAGGGCTCTCGGAGCGCACCGTGCTCTGGAAGCACGTCTTTCGCAACGCGCTGCTGCCGCTCGTGGTGGGCTTCCCGGCGGCGTTTATCGGCGCGTTCTTCACCGGCAGCCTGCTGATCGAAACGCTTTTCTCGCTCGACGGACTCGGCCTGCTTTCGTACGAGTCCGTCGTGCGGCGCGATTATCCGGTCGTGCTCGGCACGTTGTACCTCTTCACGTTGATCGGACTGCTAACCAAACTGATTTCCGATCTGTGCTACGTGTGGGTCGATCCCCGCATCCAATTCGAACAACTGGAGCGCTGAGTTGAACCGAGTCCGCGCTGGCGCCGAGCCCGAACTGCGTACCGAGAGCGTGCGCGCCTTCAAGTCGCCCACGCCTGCCCGCCGCGTGTGGCTGCGCTTCAGGCAGCAGCGTCTTGGCTACTGGAGCCTGATCGTGTTTCTCGTTGCGTTCGCGGCGAGTCTCGCGGGTCCGCTCTGGTGCAACGACAAGCCGCTTGTCGTGCGCTACGACGGGCACCTGTATTTCCCGCTGTTCAAGGACTATCCGGAAACTGCGTTCGGCGGCGATTTCCCGGCGCCTGCCGACTACCTCGATCCGTATATTCGCCACCGCTTCGATGCGCCGGGCAACTTCGCGATCTATCCGCCGAACCCGTACTACTACGACACGCTCAACTACTTCGCGAAAGTGCCGAACCCCGCGCCGCCGTCGCGCCAGAACTGGCTCGGCACCGACGAGAGCGGCCGCGATCTGTTTGCGCGCCTGCTCTATGGCTTTCGCGTGTCGGTGGAGTTCGCGCTCGTGCTGACTGCCATCGGCACGCTGCTCGGCGTGCTGGCGGGCGCGGTGCAAGGGTACTTCGGCGGCAAGGTCGATATCCTCGGGCAGCGTCTCATCGAAATCTGGAGTTCGCTTCCCGAGCTTTATCTGCTGATCATTTTCGCGGCGATCTTCGAGCCGGGCTTCGTGCTGCTGATCGTGCTGCTTTCGCTGTTCGGCTGGATCGGATTATCCGACTATGTGCGCGCCGAATTCCTGCGCAACCGCAACCAGGACTATGTGCTTGCCGCGCGCGCAATGGGACTTTCGAACTGGCAGATCATCTGGCATCACGTGCTGCCCAATAGCCTCACGCCCGTCATTACGTTCCTGCCGTTTCGCATGAGCGGCGCGATTCTCGCGCTCACGAGTCTCGACTTCCTGGGCCTTGGCGTGCCGGCGCCCACGCCGAGCCTCGGCGAGCTGCTCGCGCAGGGCAAGCGCAATCTCGACGCATGGTGGATCGCGCTCTCGACCTTCGGCGTGCTCGTGGCGACACTGCTGCTGCTCACGTTCATCGGCGACGCGCTACGCAACGCGCTCGACACGCGCATTTCCGACGCCATGAAGGCCGGAGGCAACCAGTGAGCGCCGTGCCCCATGACGCCGCCGCGCCGCTCCTCTCAATCGAGCACCTGAGCGTGCGCTTTGGCGAGACGCTCGCCGTCGACGACATCACGCTCGCGATCGGGCGCGGCGAGCGCGTGGCGCTCGTCGGCGAGTCGGGCTCGGGCAAGACCGTCACCGCGCTCGCGGTGCTGCGTCTGCTGCAGGACGCGCAGATCAGCGGGAGCATCCGGCTCGACGGCGACGACCTGCTCGCCAGGAGCGAGCGCGCGATGCGCGGTCTGCGTGGCAACGACGTCGCGATGATCTTCCAGGAGCCGATGACGGCGCTCAATCCGCTCTACACGATCGGCGAGCAGATCGCGGAGACCATCGTGCTGCACGACGGCGTCTCGAAGAAAGCGGCCTACGAGCAGGCGGTGGGCTTGCTCGAGCGCACGGGCATCACCGAGGCGCGGCGGCGCGTGTCGAGTTATCCGCATCAGCTCTCGGGCGGCCAGCGCCAGCGCGTGATGATTGCGATGGCGCTCGCATGCCGTCCGCGCCTGTTGCTCGCCGACGAGCCGACCACGGCGCTCGACGTGACGATCCGCGGCCAGATCGTCGATCTGCTGCTCGAACTGCAGCGCGAGGAGGCGGCGCGCCGCGGCATGTCGGTGCTGCTGATCACGCACGACCTGAACCTCGTGCGCCGCTTCGCGCAGCGCGTGGCCGTGATGGAGAAGGGCAGACTCGTGGAGTCGGGCAGCGTCGAGCAGATTTTCGAGGCGCCGCAACACGCGTACACGCAACGGCTCATTGCGAGCCGGCCCGAGCGCCACGTGCTGCCCGTCCTGCCGATCGCGCCGGTTCTCCTGCAGGCGAAGGACGTGATCGTCGACTTCGCAACGAAGCTGCCGGGTTTTCGCGGCTGGTGGCAAAAGGGGCGCTACCGTGCGGTGAACGACGCGAACATTGCGGTGCGCCAGGGCGAGACGCTCGGCATCGTCGGCGAGTCCGGATCGGGGAAAACGACGCTGGCGATGGCGATGCTGGGGTTGCAGCGAACGGCAGGCGGCGTCGTCGAGTTCCAGGGGCGGCCGATCGCGAGCTACAAGGGCCGCGACAGGCTGTCGTTGCGCTCGCATCTACAGGTTGTCTTTCAGGACCCGTTCAGTTCGCTTTCTCCGCGCCAGACCATCGAGCGCATCGTGGGGGAGGGACTCGTGCTGCATCGGCCCGATCTTCCCAGCGAGGAGCGGCGCAAGCGCGTCGTCGGCGTGCTGCGTGAAGTGGGCCTCGATCGCACCGCCTTGCAACGATACCCGCACGAGTTTTCGGGTGGCCAGCGCCAGCGTATTGCCATTGCGCGCACGCTGGTGCTGGAGCCGCGCGTGATCGTGCTCGACGAGCCGACCAGCGCGCTCGACGTGTCGATCCAGCAACAGGTGTTGAGATTATTGACGGATCTGCAACGCAAGTACAACCTGGGCTACGTGTTCATCAGCCACGACCTCCAGGTGATCGGGGCGATGGCGCATCGGGTGGCGGTAATGGAGAACGGGGCGATCGTCGAGTCAGGAGAGGTCGCGAATATCTTCAAGAACCCAACCCATCCTTACACCCGAAAATTGTTGAAAGCCGCGTTCGATCACTAGACATTGGCGGAACTTTAGGGTGGATTTCGTTGAAATTCACCAATGAGGTGAATATCGCGATTGAATTTTTCTATTTGTTTTGACACACAAATACTTACTGGCTAGTATCGTCCAAACTTTTCTACTAACTCCCTGATTTACGGGCAATTTCTACCGACCAATGCAGCACCGATACCTGACCCAGGCTTGCACGCGCGCCGTCGCCGGGATGTTCATCGGCGTACTGATGGCCGCAGCTCCCGGCGCGTTCGCCGACGAAGTAAGCAGCTTTAGCCAGAATGCCTCATTTTCGCCGAGCAGTTCGTCGAATCCGCAGTCCATCTCCGCCATTCAGAACGCCCTTCAGAATGCCAACCAGGCGACCCCGGCGCCGGCTCCGGCCCCGACCGAAGGCGGCGCCAAGGCGTTCCTGTCCGGCATGGCCGGCAAAGCGGGCGACGTCGTTGTCGGCGCACTCAATATGATTGGTGTGCGCTATCGCTGGGGCGGCAACACGCCCGATTCCGGCCTCGACTGCAGCGGTTTCGTGCGCTACGTGTTCCAGGACACGCTCGGCATGTCGCTGCCGCGCCGCGCCGAGGAAATGAGCCGCGTGGGCGAGAAGGTCAGCATGAGCAACCTGAAGCCGGGCGACCTCGTGTTCTTCAATACCATGCGCCGCACGTTCTCGCACGTCGGTATCTACATCGGCGACAACAAGTTCGTACATTCGCCGTCCACCGGCAGCACGATCCGCGTCGACGACCTCGACGACGGCTACTGGGAAAAGCGGTTCACGGGTGCACGCCGCGTCGAAACGTCGTTCACGCCGGACCAGCAGCAAAGCCTCAAGCGCGTGAGCGCACAGTTCGACGGCAACGGCGGGAACTGATCGGGGTTTTGTAGCGAACAAAAAAGCCTGCTTCTTGCGAAGCAGGCTTTTTGCGTTTATTCGCGCTCGCGCGCCCGCCCAAGGCGCGCTCGGGTCAAGTGATCAGGCCGTGAGGCGTGCCGCGGCCAGCTTGCGCTCGAGCTCCGGCATGACGCGCGCGCCCGCTTCCTCGCCCGCGAGAATCGCCGCGTTGCGCTGCGTGAAATCGCTGCTCGACATCGCGTTGAGATTCGGGCGGATCACGACATCGGCGTATTTGTCGAGCTCGTAGGTCTTGATCGTCTGACCCATGATCGTGAAGGTCTGCATTAGCACGTCGAACTGGCTCAGCGTCGAGGCCGTCTCCGGGCGCGCCGAGATGTCCACGGCGATCACGAAGTCGGCGCCCATCTTGCGTGCGAACGAGGCCGGCACGGGACTCACGAGGCCGCCATCCACGTATTCGTGGCCCGCAATCTTCACGGGCTCGAAAATCGACGGAATGCTGCACGACGCGCGCACGGCAATGCCCGTGTTGCCGCGCTGGAACAGGATGGGCTGGCCTGTGCGCAGGTCGGTCGAGACGACGCCGAGCGGCTTCGCCATCTTCTCGATGGGCCGGTCGTGCAGCGTGGTGTTCAGATAGTTCTGAAGCGCGACGCCCTGCAGGAGGCCGCGCGTGCGAAACGGCATCGCCCAGTCGCTGATCGAGGCTTCGTCCATCGTCAGCGCGAGCTTGTTGAGCGCGAAACCGTTCATACCCGAGGCGTAAAGCGCCGCAACGACCGAGCCCGCGCTCGTGCCGACCACGAAGTCGACTTGCACGTTGCGCGCCTCGAGCGCCTTGATCACGCCGATATGCGCGAAGCCGCGCGCCGCGCCGCCGCCGAGCGCGAGGCCCACGCGAACCGGGCGCGCCGGCCTGCCGACGGGCGGCGGGGGCGCGGTGGTGACGGGCGGCGCGACGCTGGCGGTCTGCGTGCCCGCGGTCGTGCACGCCGCAAGGACGGAGGAGGCGGCCGCAAGCGAAAAGTGCCGGCGGCTCAACGAGAGCGATGACTGCTTCAAGAAGGTTCTCCATGCGGTCCGCGTGCGTGTCCGGCAAGGAACGGCGCGGTACCCCGGTCTGCTCGCGCGGGCGGCCGAGTATGTTTGCGCGCGCGACGCCGCATCGTGGTGGCGGCGCGCCGACATCATAAGGCAAAGCGCGGCCGGTTTAGCAGGCATGCATGTAACGCGATGTGACGGCAGATGACCGCGCGCTCGACGGCTTGCGGGCGCGCGGTCATTGGGCGGGAGAGAAGCGGGGCGCCCGCAGGCGCTGCGGGCCTCGCCCCAGGCCGAAGCGGTGCATGGCGGGTATAATCCCGTCTCTAATTTTCCGGATTCCCGTTCGTGTGCGCGAGGCTGCGCCCGCCCCGGCGCTCCCGCGCTAGCCGCGCGGGCCGAAAGCGCCGCGAACCCCGGCCGTCCGCCGCCGTCGCTGCTTTTATTGCCAGCGCCGCGCTCCGAATGGCATCGTCTTCGAGTAATCGCCCATGACTACCTCTGTCGTCCGTACCCGCTTCGCACCGAGCCCGACCGGCTTCATCCATCTCGGCAACATCCGTTCCGCGCTCTACCCGTGGGCGTTCGCGCGCCACAACAAGGGCGTCTTCGTGCTGCGGATCGAAGATACCGATCTCGAGCGTTCGACGTCGGAATCGGTCGATGCGATCCTCGAAGGCATGGAGTGGCTCGGCCTGAACTTCGACGAAGGTCCGTTCTATCAGATGCAGCGCATGGACCGTTATCGCGAAGTGCTCAGGCAGATGCAGGAGCAGGGCCTCGTGTACCCGTGCTACATGTCGACCGAAGAGCTCGACGCGCTGCGCGAGCGCCAGCGCGCCGCCGGCGAGAAGCCTCGCTACGACGGCACGTGGCGCCCGGAGCCGGGCAAGGTGCTGCCCACGCCGCCTGCGGGCGTGCAGCCGGTGCTGCGCTTTCGCAACCCGCTCACGGGCATGGTGGCATGGGACGACGCCGTCAAGGGCCGCGTGGAGATCTCGAACGAAGAACTCGACGATCTCGTGATCGCGCGCCCGGACGGCACGCCGACCTACAACTTCTGCGTGGTCGTGGACGACCTCGACATGAAGATCACGCACGTGATCCGCGGCGACGACCACGTGAACAACACGCCGCGCCAGATCAACATCCTGCGCGCGCTCGGCGCCGAGCCGCCGGTCTACGCGCACCTGCCCACCGTGCTCAACGAGCAGGGTGAAAAGATGAGCAAGCGCCACGGCGCGATGAGTGTGATGGGCTATCGCGACGCAGGCTATCTGCCGGAAGCGGTGCTCAACTATCTCGCGCGTCTGGGCTGGTCGCACGGCGACGCCGAAGTGTTCACGTGCGAGCAGTTCGTGGAGTGGTTCGATCTCGAGCATCTCGGCAAGTCGCCCGCGCAGTACGACCACAACAAGCTCAACTGGCTCAACAACCATTACCTGAAGGAAGTGGACAACGCGCGCCTCGCAGAGCTCTCGAAGCCGTTCTTTGCCGCGCTGGGCGTGGACGATGCGGCGCTCGCGAAAGGGCCGTCGCTCGAGGGCGTGGTCGCGCTCTTCAAGGACCGTGCGAACACGATCAAGGAGATCGCCGAGAGCGCGATGATGTTCTATCGCGAGCCGCAGCCAGAAGCCGAAGCGCTCGCACAGCACATCACGGAAGCCGTGCGCCCCGCGCTCGCGGATCTCGCTGTCGCGCTCAAGGGCGCGGAGTGGACGAAGGAGGGCGTCTCGGCTGCGCTGAAGGCCACGCTCGCCACGCACAAGCTCAAGATGCCGCAGCTCGCGATGCCGGCGCGCCTGCTCGTGGCAGGTACGACGCATACGCCGTCGGTCGATGCGGTGCTCGTGCTGTTTGGCCGCGATGCGGTGGTGAGTCGCCTCGAGAAGGGCATTTCGGCTGCAAAGTAAAATTGTTGAAGAATTTTCGCCCGGACCCTAGCGCCCGCGCGGCAGTTCTTGTAGTATTCGGGCTCCGTTGAATACGGAGCGCGAGATAGCGGAAAATACGCAGCGAATCTCACGCAAAGAGTCGCGGAATCGGGCAACGATGTTTCAAGGAAACCTCGAAGCGCTTCAGAAAACGATTCAAAAGCTCTTGACGAAAGCGAAATTGATGTTTAAAATCTCGCTTCTGTTCTGCAAGGGGGTATAGCTCAGCTGGGAGAGCGCTTGCATGGCATGCAAGAGGTCAGCGGTTCGATCCCGCTTACCTCCACCAACAGAACACGCAGTAAGCAGTAGAGTGTGGTAAAGGCATTATCTGAAAAGATCATGTCCCCTTCGTCTAGAGGCCTAGGACATCACCCTTTCACGGTGAGTACAGGGGTTCGAATCCCCTAGGGGACGCCAGACATGTGCGTCGTCAATGAGATTGGCGAAGCATCAGGTGGAAATAAACCATCCATCTGACTGTGTCGAGCTGGAGCGGTAGTTCAGTTGGTTAGAATACCGGCCTGTCACGCCGGGGGTCGCGGGTTCGAGTCCCGTCCGCTCCGCCAGATCGAGCCCGTTCAGAAACTGTGAGCGGGCTTTTTAGTTAAAGTGACGGTTACAGGCGCAAGCCCGTGTTGTCCCCTTCGTCTAGAGGCCTAGGACATCACCCTTTCACGGTGAGTACAGGGGTTCGAATCCCCTAGGGGACGCCAAATCAAAATGCGGCGCCAAACGTAGTATGGCGACGCCGCCAGCGGGAATCGACCGACGCCCGCGGTGAGCAGCAAACTGGAGCGGTAGTTCAGTTGGTTAGAATACCGGCCTGTCACGCCGGGGGTCGCGGGTTCGAGTCCCGTCCGCTCCGCCAGATTCAAAGCTGTTCCGTCGTTGCTTCGGCAATGGCGAGCCGATGCGGTTCAAAGGTGTAAGTCAGCGCTTATACCCGTGTTGTCCCCTTCGTCTAGAGGCCTAGGACATCACCCTTTCACGGTGAGTACAGGGGTTCGAATCCCCTAGGGGACGCCAAATCAAAATGCGGCGCCAAAGTAGTAGCACTGTGAGCAGTGTGGCGACGCCGCCAGCGGGAATCGACCGACGCCCGCCGGTGAGCAGCAAGCTGGAGCGGTAGTTCAGTCGGTTAGAATACCGGCCTGTCACGCCGGGGGTCGCGGGTTCGAGTCCCGTCCGCTCCGCCAGAACGAAGCCCGTTGGATGCGTCCAACGGGCTTTTTCTTTTTCCACAGACGTTTTTCCCGCTTTTACTCCCCATCCATCATTTCGTTGGCCGTACGGACAATCTGCGATTGCCGGCGGCCGCGCGTTATCGTAGCGTTGTCGAAACTTCGTTTGCCCGCTTGCCGACATGTTCGCACCAAACGACATTCCGTCGCCGTTTCAGCTGCGCCGCGCCACCATGGACGATTTCGAGTTCGCGGAGACGCTCACGCGCAACAACATGGGTGGCTACTATCTGCGGCATCACCTGGTCTGGCGCGGCGATCTCTTTCTGGCGAGCTATCGCGAGTCGGAGAACTTCATCCTCGAACTCGACGGCGAGGCGATTGGCGTGCTGCGCGTGACGCAGGAGGGCGACTCGCTGCACATTCGCGACGTGCAAATCGCCCAGGGGTATCGCGGCAATGGCGCCGGCACGTTCCTGCTCGACATCTCGCACCAGTGGGCCCGCGAGCGCGGTCTGCGCGAGCTACAACTGCGCGTGTTCGTCGACAATCCGGCCGCGCGTCTTTATCTGCGCATGGGTTATCGCGTGGCGGGTCCGAGGCTTGCGCGCCTCGGCTCCATTCGCCATATGACGCGGCTCGTCTGAAGCTGGCCGCTTTCCCACTCAATGCCCGTTGTCGGCGCGATCCAGGGGGCGCCCCGCGGCCACGGAATCTTCCGGTTCGTCCGCGTCGCGATCGCTCGTGCCGCGCGCGATGAAGGCACGCGGGCTCTCGCCGAAGGCACGGCGAAACATCGCTGAAAACGCACTCTGGCTCTGGTAGCCGAGTTCCTGCGCCACGACGGCCATCGGGCGCCCCTGGTTGAGCAGCGGGATCGCGCGGGCGAGAATCGCTTGCTGGCGCCACTGCGAAAAGCTTACCCCGAGTTCCTGACGAAAGAGCCGTGCGATCGTGCGCGTGCTCGCGCCCACGTGGGCGGCCCAGTATTCGAGCGAGCCGGATCCCGCCGGGTCGGCGATCAGCGCTTCGCACAGCGCGCGCAGGCGCTTTTCCTCGGGCATCGGCACGGCGAGCGGCAGCGGCGCCGAGCGCGTGATCTCGTCGAGCGCCAGCGCGCCGAGAAGGCGCTCGCGTGCGGTGGGAATGCCGCGCTCGTCGAGGGCAGCGATCGTCTCGCGCAGGAGGCCGGAGACTTCGACCACGCGGCACGCGTCGAGGCCGGGCGGAATCACCGATTCGTCTACGTAGAGCGTGCGCAGGAACGCGTCCTCGACGATCGCCACTTCGTGCGTGATTTGAGGCGGCACCCAGATCGCGCGCGAGGGCGGCACCATCCACGTCGTGCCGGGCGTCGCCATGCGCAGTACGCCGCGCGACGAGTAGGCGAGTTGCGCCCACGCATGCGTGTGCTGCGCGATGCACACACCGGCCGGCATGGGCCGCGAGCGTACGCGGATGGGGTGCGTGGGTGTCGGCGCGAACTCAGGCGGGATATCGACGAGTTCGGCATGCGGCTGCGCCTTGTTGCGTGCGTCGCTGGGTGCGGAGTTGGGCAGATCCTCGGGCATGACGGGCAGGGCGGCGGGTTCGGCGAGTTTGGCGACCAGTTTGGCGATTGGTGCAACCATTGTAGACGTCTCGCGCTCCTGGGCCTGGGCCGCACGCATTGATGGCCGGGCATAATGAGGGCGAATCGACAGCGTGCTCGTGTGGGGCGAGCCGCCCTGAAGGAGAGTAATGCCATGAAATACGTGTTCGTCTACGGCACGCTGCGCGCGGGCGAGATCAACGACATCAACCTCGCGGCGGATCGCAACGCAATCGCGCGCCCGCGCCACCTCGGGC
Organism: Paraburkholderia sp. CNPSo 3272; assembly: GCF_024206495.1. Taxonomy (GTDB): domain Bacteria; phylum Pseudomonadota; class Gammaproteobacteria; order Burkholderiales; family Burkholderiaceae; genus Paraburkholderia. The sequence goes on from NZ_JAMBPQ010000004.1 coordinate 150,388, forward strand.
TCACCAAGCTCGCCGGCCGCCTCTTCGACTTCGGCAGCTATCCGGGGATGGTGGCCGGGTCGGCCGACGCACACTCGACGGTCGTCGGCGACGTCTACGAAATCGACGACGCGCTCCTCGCCGTGCTCGACGAAATCGAGCAGGTGTATCCGGGCGTCGACAATCTGTTCGTTTCGCAGGAAGTGGATATCGAGCTGCAGGGCGAACGCATCGCTTGCCTCTACTATCCGGTTGCGTCCGCCGCCATTGCCGGACGCCCCGAGATCGCAGGCGGCGACTGGGTCGCGCATCGGCGTGGGCGCTGACGGCTCGAGACGCGGCGCGTGAAAACACGAAGGCCCGGCGGGCTCGCACCCGCCAGGCCTTTCTCGTCGGCAATTCGTTAGATGTACCGAACGATTAGATCTCTTCGTACAGCGGCAGCGTCAGGAATTCGACGAAGTTTTCCGACGTCGACATCTGCTCGAAGATCTGTGCGGCGCGCTCGTACGGCTTCGTGTCGCCGCCGACCGACGCCTTCACCTTGTCCAACTCCTGCGGGATCAGTTCGCGCACGAGTTCGGCCGTGACCTTGCGGCCGTCTTCGAGCTTGCCCTTGGGCGAGCGGATCCACTGCCACACCTGCGAGCGCGAGATTTCGGCGGTCGCGGCGTCTTCCATCAGGTTGTGGATCGGCACGCAGCCATTGCCCGCGAGCCACGAGCCGAGGTAGTGGATTCCCACGTTGATGTTGTTGCGCAGGCCCGTCTCGGTGATCGGCGCTTCCGGACGGAAGTCGAGCAGATCCTTGCCCGTGACGTTCACGTCCGCGCGCTGCTTGCCAATCTGATTCGGCTTGTCGCCGAGCACCTTCACGAACTCTTCCATCGCGATGGGCACGAGGCCCGGGTGCGCAACCCAGCCGCCGTCGTAGCCATCGGTCGCGTCACGCGCCTTGTCCGAACGCACGCCGCCCATGGCCTTGTCGTTGGCGGCCGCATCGTTCTTGATCGGGATGAGCGCGCTCATGCCGCCGATAGCCGGTGCGTTGCGCTTGTGGCAGGTCTTGAGCAGTTCGAGCGCGTAGGCGCGCATGAACGGCACGGTCATCGTAATCTGCGCGCGGTCGGCAAGACAGAAGTCCTTGTCGTTCTTGAACTTCTTGATCGCAGAGAAGATGTAGTCCCAGCGGCCGGCGTTCAGCCCCGAGCTGTGCTCGCGCAGTTCATAGAGGATCTCGTCCATCTCGAAAGCGGCGAGGATCGTCTCGACCAGCACCGTCGCGCGGATCGTGCCGCGCGGGATGCCCACGCCTTCCTGCGCTGCGACGAAGACGTCGTTCCACAGGCGCGCTTCGAGGTGGCTTTCCATCTTCGGCAGATAGAAGTACGGGCCGCTGCCGCGCGAGATCAGTTCCTTCGCGTTGTGGAAGAGATAGAGCGCGAAGTCGAAGATGCCGCCCGACACACGCTGACCGTCCACCGTCACGTGCTTTTCGTCGAGGTGCCAGCCGCGCGGACGCACGATCAGCGTGGCGGTCTTGTCGTTGAGCTTGTAGGTCTTGCCGTTCTGTTCGAGCGAGATCGTGCGGCGCACTGCGTCCTTGAGGTTCAGCTGGCCGACGATCTGGTTTTCCCAGTTCGGCGCGTTCGAGTCCTCGAAGTCGGTCATGTACGCGTCCGCGCCCGAGTTCAGCGCGTTGATGATCATCTTGCGCTCGACCGGGCCCGTGATTTCCACGCGGCGGCATTCGAGATCCTTCGGCAGCGCCGCGATCTTCCAGTCGCCTTCGCGGATCGATTTCGTGTCGGCAAGAAAGTCGGGACGCTCGCCGGCGTCGAGGCGCTTCGTGCGCTCGACGCGTGCCTTCAGCAGTTCCTGGCGGCGCGGCTCGAACGCGCGGTGCAGCTTCGCGACGAGATCGAGCGCTTCGGGCGTGAGGATCGTTTCGAAGCCGGGCTGGATGTCAGCCGTGATCTGCATGCCTTGCGGCAGTTGCAATGTGTTCGCCATTTGCTTGCTCCTTGGTCGGTCAGACTGTGAATGTGTGGTTGTTGTGGCTGCGGCGAGCGGCTCGTCCGTCACGCGCCCGGGCTGGGGCGAGGGCGGCTTTGCCTCTCGGGCGCAGCGGTTTCGAGAAAGGCGGCGAGTTCCGCCATGCCGCCGCCGGTGCCATGCGGCGCCACGCCGAGTTCTTCGGCGGGTAAGCGCTGGCGGTTGATCCAGAACGTGGTGTAGCCGAACCAGCCCGCGCCCGCGGCGTCCCAGCCGTTCGACGACACGAACACCAGCTCGCGCGGTGCGGCGTCGAAGGCGGCCGTGCCGAGCGAATACGCGGCGGCGGCCGGCTTGTAGGCGTGCACGGCATCGATCGAAAGCACGTGGTCGAAGAGGCTGCTCATGCCGGCGCTCTTCACCGCGATGTCGAGCATCTGCGGGTTGCCGTTCGAGAGGATCGCAAGGCCCATTCGCGTGCCGTCTTCGCGTGGCTCACGCAGGCGGCGCAGCACGGGCAGCACGTCGGGGAATGCCGAGAGGCAAGCGTATTCGTCCATGAGACGTTTTTCGCCCGCGCCCGTGAGCGACAGGTTCAGGCGGCGCGCGGCGTAGCGCAGCGCGTCGAGCGTGATGTCCCAGAACGGGCGATAGCGCGCGCCGGCCGGGTCGGAGAGCGTGCGCAGCTGCGTGTACTCGATCTGCTTCAGGCGCCACAGCTGCGACAGCGCTTCGCCCTGGCCTGGGAACATCTGCTCGGCGGCGGCGACGACCGAATGCACGTCGAAAAGCGTGCCGTAGGCGTCGAAGATCACTGCCTTGGGAAATCGTGTCGTTGAGGGTGTCGTTGTGGCCGACATAGCCTTGCGCTCCGTCTTCAGAGGTCGATGTCGATTGTATTCATGAGTCACATCACTGAAAAAGGCGGGATTGATCACTTGATCTTTTACTTTTACCCACCTAATCTGTGGGCCTGTCTTCTCTTTTCCACTGTTTCGGTCGCCCAGTGCGCGCCGTGTTCGCCGATGGACCGCTTCAAGCAGATCGAGACCTTCGTCACCGTGGCCGCCAAGGGCAGCCTTTCCGCCGCCGCCCAGGCCGAGGGCGTGGCGCCCGCCATCATCGGCCGGCGCATCGACGCACTCGAAGAGCGCCTCGGCGTGAAGCTGCTCGTGCGCACCACGCGGCGCATCACGCTCACGTTCGAAGGATCGGCGTTCCTCGAGGACTGCCAGCGAATCATTCACGACATGCAGAACGCCGAGGCGAGTGTGTCCGAGGGCGGCGTGAAAGCGAGCGGCCATCTGCGCGTGTCCGCGCCGGCGGGCTTCGGGCGTCGCCATGTCGCGCCGCTCGTGCCCGATTTCACGGTCGCGCACCCGGATGTGAGCATCGCGCTCGATCTTTCGGACCGGCTCGTCGATCTCGTGAACGAAGGCTTCGACTGCGCCGTGCGCCTCGGCGAATTGCCCGATTCGTCGCTGGTGTCGCTCAAGCTCGGTGAGAACCGGCGCGTTTGCGTGGGGGCACCCGCGTACCTGTCGCGCCGCGGCGAGCCCGAAACGCCCGCCGACCTCGCGCGCCATAACTGTCTCGCCTTCGGCGCGAGTCTGAACCAGCAGCGCGGCTGGGCGTTCCAGCAGGACGGCAAAGTCGTGTCGATCCGCGTGGGGGGCACGATGGAATGCTCGGACGGCGCCGTGCTGCATGAGTGGTGTCTCGCTGGCCACGGTCTGGCGTGGCGCTCGTGGTGGGAAGTCGGCGAGGACGTCGCGGCGGGCCGGCTCGTGACCGTGCTGGACGCGTTCGCCGCGCCGCCCATCGGCATTCACGCCGTGTTTCCGCAGCGCCGCCATTTGCCGCTGCGCGTGCGCCTCTTTCTCGACTATCTCAAGCATACCTACGGTCAACCCGGTTACTGGGGATAGGGGCGCCGTGCGCGTTTCCGATATCCGGGATGACCCGCACGCACGGCCTGCACGGATTTTTCGCGCACTACAATCGACCTGAGGGCCCAGGCGCTCGCCCGCGTGAGACGCTCGCTGAGTCTTCGCCCCGCGTCTTCACCCTGGACTTTGATCCTTGACTTGCCCGTAATCCGATAGACCACGGAGGGCGCCATGTTCAAGCACATCCTCGTTCCCACGGACGGTTCGGAACTGTCGAAAAAGGCGATCGACGGCGCGATCGACCTCGCCCGCACCGTGGGCGCGCGCATCACGGCCTACGCGTGCCTGCCACAATATCCGTACTCGCCTTACGCCGACGTGGTGATCGAGCCGCCCGGCGACTTCCAGACGCGCAGTGAGCGAGAGGCGCGCGTGCATCTGGACGAAATCGAGGCGGCGGCACGCAACGCGGGCGTGATCTGCGACAGCCGCACGAGCGTGCATCCCTCGCCGTATCTCGGCATCATCGAAGCCGCCGAAGAGGGCGGCTGCGACGTCATCTTCATGGCCTCGCACGGGCGTCGCGGGCTCGGCAGCCTGCTGATCGGCAGCGAGACGCAGCGCGTGCTTACCCACACGAAGATTCCCGTGATCGTGTATCGCTAGCTGGCGCTTTTCCCGGATTCGCAATGAAGCACGAGGCCATGCTCGCCCGCTGCGTTGGCTGGGCGAGCCGCGGGCCGGATTCTGTCCAGCACGCGCGGCCTGTGTCCTTTACCGCTTCCTCCCTGAACGCGCTGCGGCATGCACCCGCGCCGCGTCGGCAGGCCGCCGGCGCGCCCCGCCAAGGTACGCGTGCCGGCTGCCCGTTGGAGCGCGGCGGCTGGCGCCGCCGTTGCTGCCAGTGGTCTTACGCCACCTTCTTGTCGAAGAACTGCTCGTCTTCCGTCGAACCGTGCAGCGCCGTGGTCGAAGCCTCGCGCTCGACCGTCTGCGTCACGGCGTCGAAGTAGCCGGTGCCCACTTCGCGCTGATGCTTCACGGCGGTGAAGCCCTTCTCGGCTGCGGCGAACTCGGCCTGCTGGAGTTCCACGAACGCGCTCATGTTCTGGCGCGCATAGCCGTGCGCGAGATTGAACATCGAGTAGTTGAGTGAGTGGAAGCCCGCGAGCGTGATGAACTGGAATTTGTAGCCCATCGCGCCCAGCTCGCGCTGGAACCGGGCGATCGTCGCGTCGTCGAGGTTCTTCTTCCAGTTGAACGACGGCGAGCAGTTGTACGAGAGCAGCTTGCCCGGGAACTGCTTGTGGATCGCTTCCGCGAACTTCTTCGCGAACTCCAGATCGGGCTTGCCCGTTTCGCACCAGATCATGTCGGCGTACGGCGCGTAGGCGAGACCGCGCGAGATCGCCTGTTCGAGGCCGTTCTTCGTGCGGAAGAAGCCTTCCACGGTGCGCTCGCCGGTGAGGAACGGACGGTCGTTATCGTCGATGTCGGACGTCACGAGGTCGGCGGCTTCCGCGTCGGTGCGGGCGAGCAGCACGGTCGGCACGCCGCAGACGTCGGCGGCCAGACGCGCGGCCGTGAGCTTGGCGACGTTCTCGCGCGTCGGCACGAGCACCTTGCCGCCCATGTGGCCGCACTTCTTCACCGAGGCGAGCTGGTCTTCGAAGTGCACGCCCGCGGCGCCTGCTTCGATCATCGCCTTCATCAGTTCGAACGCGTTGAGCACGCCGCCGAAGCCCGCTTCCGCGTCGGCCACGATCGGCTGGAAGTAATCCACATAGCCTTCGTCGCCGGGGTTCTTGCCTTCGGACCACTGGATCTGGTCCGCGCGCGTGAGCGTGTTGTTGATGCGCTTGACCACCTGCGGCACGGAGTTGGCCGGATATAGCGACTGGTCCGGGTACATTTCGCCGGCGAGGTTGGCGTCGCCCGCGACCTGCCAGCCCGAGAGATAGATCGCCTTGAGGCCGGCCTTCACCTGCTGCATGGCCTGGTTGCCCGTGAGCGCGCCCAGTGCGTTGATGAACGGCTCGGTGTTCACGCCTTTCCAGAGTTTTTCGGCGCCGTGCTTCGCGAGCGTGTGCTCCGGCTGGACCGAGCCGCGCAGGCGCACCACGTCTTCAGCCGTGTAGTTGCGCTTGATGCCCTTCCAGCGCGGATCGGTTTCCCATTGCTGTTGGAGTTGCTGAGCTTGCTGTTGACGAGTCGACATGGTGGGCTCCTTCGTTTGCCTGATGAGTGGATCGCTGAAACGAAACTGCTTATCCGCTGAATCCCGCGAACCGCAAACGCCGGGGATCTGAGCTTGGGCGTTTCTTTTCGCGGACTCTTATATAAGAGTCTAGGCAAATCGATGGACCAGCAACAGCTAAGCACCGGGCTTTTTCGAGGTTTTTTATTTAAATAAAATCAAACGGTTATGTGATTATTTTTGAGATGTGAAACGTTGTTTTCCATCTTGCAATGGGTCCCTTTGTGCCACGCAGCACAATTTTTTACCCAGCAAAAAAATTTTTCGTATCGTGAAATCTACGCGGGGATAAAAAAAGACCGGTGCCTGAGCACCGGTCCTGGGTATTTCGCTGCGGCGGCGGGGCGGCTCGAAGGCCGCGCCGCGCCGTTTTGCTCGATTTAGCTGTCGCGACGTGCGCCACGCGGGCCATCGTTACGACGTGCGCCGTAACCGCCACCGCCTTCGCGCGAGCGGCCGTAGCCTTCGCGTTGCTGGCCGTAGCCGCCGCGGTTGCCTTCGCCGCCGCGCGAGCCGCCGCCGAAGCCGCCTTCACGCGAACCCGAGTTGTAGCCGCCTTCGCGGGCACCGTAGCCGCCGCGCGAGCCTTCCGGCTTGTTGCCCCAGCTGTTGCCGTTGCGATCGCCACCGCCGTTGCCGCTTTGGCCGCCGCGGGCGCCGTAGCCACCCGGCTTGCCGTTGCCACCACCGTTACCAAAGCGACGGCCGCCGCCGTTGCCGCCGCCCGGACGGCCACGGCCGCCAAAGCCACGGTTCGCCGGCGGTGCCTTGCGCGGCTCGAAGCCTGCCACGACGTTCACTGGCAGCGGCGAGCGCACGAAGCGCTCGATGCGCTTGAGGGCGCCTTGCTCGGCATGATGCACGAGGCTCACCGCCGTGCCCGAGCGGCCAGCACGACCGGTACGGCCGATACGGTGGACGTAGTCTTCGGCGAACTTCGGCAGGTCATAGTTGAAGACGTGCGTGATGCCGGGGATGTCGATGCCGCGCGCCGCGACGTCGGTCGCGACGAGCACGCGCACGCGACGCTCGCGCAGCGCACGAATCGTGCGGTTGCGCGCGCCTTGCGGCAGATCGCCGTGCAGCGCGGCGCTTTCGAAGCCAGCGTCGGCGAGCTTGCCGGCCAGTTGGTCGGCGTCCATCTTGGTGGCCGTGAACACGACAGCCTGGTCGAGGCTTTCGTCACGAAGCAGATGGTCGAGCAGACGATCCTTGTGATCGCGGTCGTCCACGTAGTGCACGGTTTGCGCGATGTTCGAAGCGGCTTCGACCTTGCGCACGATCTCGATGCGCTCCGGGTCCTTCAGCAGACGGCCCGTGATCGAGGCGATCTTGCCGTCGAGCGTGGCCGAGAACAGCATCGTCTGACGCGTTTCGGGCGTAGCGGCGACGATCGTATCGATGTCGTCGATAAAGCCCATGTCGAGCATGCGGTCGGCTTCGTCGAGCACGAGCATCTTGAGTTCGGACAGGTCGATGCGGCCGCGCTCGAGGTGATCGAGCAGACGGCCCGGGGTCGCCACGAGAATCTCGGGGTTCTTGGCGAGCAGCATCAGCTGCTGGCCGTACGCCACGCCGCCGAGAATGCTGACCGTGCGCAGACGGCGCAGGTGCTTGCCGTACGTCGAAGCGGCTGTGGTCACCTGCATCGCGAGCTCACGCGTAGGCGTGAGGACGAGCAGACCGGGGCGTGCCACCGGTTGCGGACGGCGCTGGCGGCGATCGGCTTGCTGGCCATTCGCGCCTTGCGGGCGCGGCTCGCGCGGCTGGGCGGCCAGGGTCTTCTGGATCTGAGCGAAGCGCTCGATGGCGGGCAGCATGAAGGCTGCGGTCTTGCCCGAACCGGTCGGGCTCGAGACCAGCAGGTCGCGGCCGGCGATGGCGACAGGAATGGCGCGTTCCTGTACGGGCGTCGGAGCCTTGTAGCCCGCTGCGATCAGCGCGGAGACGATCTCCGGCGACAGACCGAGTGCCGCGAACGCCGAACCGTCGGTAGCATCGGCTGCCTGCGCGGGGGCTTCAGCGGAAGCGTCGGCGGCGGCGGCGGAAAGACCGAGGGCCTGATCGGCGATTGCGTCCAGGGGGCTTTGGGTATTGCTCGAAGTCATGAAAATCCTTGTTACACAGGAAATAGAACGTCGGCGCCAATCGGCATACCCAAGTCGTCGGATTTTGCGAACAAATCGAAAAACGGGGGCAATCCGCCCATCAATGGGGGATTTTTTCGTTAGAAGCTGTTTTGGGTGCGACTTGGCCGGGATTGGCCAGTCGCCAGCCTGATACTTGACGGCCCGAAAACAGGGCCAGGGCAGGAGGGGACAGGTTCTAAACTGGATTGGAGCTTAACGCTACGAGGCGTTGTGCTGATCGAACGAGCGACCGGAGCGCAACGCAGCGCGAAGTATATCGCGTTTTGTTGCGGCGCGCCAGAGCGACGCACCGCGAGGGTACGGGAGCGGCGGCGTGAGGCAGTCGGCGGGCAGTGGGCGGGGTGCCTCAACTCGTCAGGCGCGCCTTGTCAGTGGCACGGGTTCAGCTTGTGGCGCCGTTCTTGAGCGATTCGACGAGTTCGACGTATTGCTGCCTGGCCGTTTCCTGCGCGGTGCCTTTCAGTGCGGCCCACGCTTCGTACTTGTACTTGCCGACGATATCGGTGAAGCCGGGTTTGTCGCCGTGCACGTCGCCTTCGGTGGCCTGCTTGAAGAGTGCATAGAGGCGCAGCAGCGTCAGATTGCCCGGACGCTCCGGCAGTTGCTGCACGTCTTGCTGGGCTTGGGCGAACTGTGTGTTCACGTCGCTCATGGTTGTTTCCTCCGCATAGTGGTTCAGGTCAGCGCGCCGATGGTAGCAGCGCAAACCCCGGAAAAGCTGGAGCGATTCCTCCACTCGCGCCGGGCACGGATAAACCGCAGGAGGCCATAACGCCGGCGCACCCGCCAGTTGGCGAGAGCGCTGGGCCCGCGCGGGGGGCGGGGCATTACAATAGCGCTCATGACCGAAACTGTGCTGCTTGCCCTCGATACTTCGACCGAATATTGCTCGGTCGCGCTGCTTCGCGTCGCCCCTGGCGGCGCAGATGATTCTCTCTCTACTGGCGGCGAGAGCGCCTGCGCGTCGCGCTCCGAAGTCAGCGTCTGGGTGCGCCACGAAGCCACGGGCGCCGTCTCCAGCACGCGGCTCCTGCCGGCCATCGGCGAATTGTTCGACGAAGCCGGCCTCACGCTCGCCGATTGCGACGCGATCGCGTTCGGCGCGGGTCCGGGCTCCTTCACGGGGCTGCGCACGGCCACGGGCGTGGCCCAGGGGCTCGCGTTCGGCCTCGATATCCCTGTGGTCCCCGTGGGAACGCTGCTCGTGTGCGCGGAGAGCGCGCGGCTGCGCGATCCCGCCGCGACCCGCGTGCTGGCCGCGCTCGACGCACGGATGGACGAAGCCTACTGGGCCGATTACGCATGGGACGCCGCAGCCGGCGACTGGCGCACGCTGCAGGCCGCATCGCTCGACTCGCCGGAGCACATCGCCGCGCCCGACGCACCGTTCACGCTGGCCGGCAACGCCGCGGCCGCATTCGGCGCGCGCCTGACGGCCGCCGCCGCCGCGCGCACGGTCGACGCCGAGGCGCTCCCGCATGCGTTGCCGCTGGCGCACGCGGCGTTGCGCGCCTATCGCGCGGGCCGCACGCAACCCGCCGACCGGGCGGCTCCGGAATACGTGCGCAACAAGGTCGCGCAGACCACGGCCGAGCGCCTTGCCGCGAAGGCTGCGGCCCAAGGCGGCGCAGGTGGCGAGGGCGCGCAATGAGCGGCGTGCTCATGACCGACCGCTACCTGTCGCCGATGACCGAAAGCGACCTGGACGAAGTCGCGATCATCGAGCGTTCCGCGTACGAGTTTCCGTGGTCGCGCGGCAACTTCGAAGACTCGCTGCGCAATGGCTACTACGGGCTGTGCATGCGTCATGTCACCGGCACGCTGATCGGCTATTGCGTGCTGATGCCTGTGGTCGACGAGATGCATCTGCTGAATCTGTGCGTCGCGCCTCCGGCGCAGGGTGCGGGCGCGGGACTCGCCATGCTGCGCGAGGCGGTGCGCATCGCGCGCATGCAGGGTCTCGACGGCCTGCTGCTCGAAGTCCGGCCTTCGAATCACCGGGCAATCCGGCTCTACGAACAGTTCGGCTTCGTCACGATCGGCCGCCGCAAGAACTACTATCCGGCCCGGCATCACAGCCGCGAGGACGCACTCGTGATGCGTTTTTCTTTTGCAGGGGAGGGCGCGGATGTCGCTCGATGAGATCGCGTTGGAGGAGCTTGGGCTCGCGCCGCGGTGGGTGCGCAAAGGGGCACGGGGTGCCGCGCCGCTCGATGCGGCTCGTGAAGATGACGCCGTTGCGCCGTCGCCTGCGGTGAGGCGCGCGGGAGCAGAAGCGCCGGAGGCGCCGGTGGCGTCGGCGGTGGAATCCCCGCGACCGGTCGCTGCGCCGCAGCCCATCGAAGCACAGCCGGCCGCCCCGGAGCGCACGCGACCGCCGCAACCCGTTGCGCGCGCCGCTTCGCCATCGAAGGCCGCCCCGCATTCATCGGACGAACCGCCGCCCCTGACCGACGAAGATTTCGCCTGGTTCGACACTGCGGCCCAGCCGGTTCTGCTACACGACGCCGAGCCCGCTCAGGCTGACGGCGTGCCGCGCAACGATGTCGCGACGCTCGACTGGGACGCGCTCGCCGAACGCGTGGCCTCGTGCACGCGCTGCCGCCTGTGCGAGAAGCGCACCCACACCGTGTTCGGCGTAGGCGATCGTGAGGCCGACTGGATGCTGATCGGCGAGGCGCCCGGTGAGAACGAAGACCGCCAGGGCGAGCCCTTCGTCGGCCAGGCCGGCAAGCTGCTCGACAACATGCTGCGTGCGCTCTCGCTCGCACGGGAAGAGAACGTCTATATCGCGAACGTGATCAAGTGCCGCCCGCCTGGCAACCGCAATCCGGAGCCCGACGAGGTCGCGCGCTGCGAGCCGTATCTGCAGCGTCAGGTGGCGCTCGTGAAGCCGAAGATCATCGTCGCGCTCGGGCGCTTTGCGGCGCAGAGCCTGCTCAAGACCGATGGCAGCATCGCGTCGCTGCGCGGACGCGTCCACGAGTACGAGGGCGTGCCCGTCATCGTCACCTATCACCCCGCTTATCTGCTGCGCAGCCTGCACGACAAGGCGAAGGCCTGGACCGACCTCTGTCTCGCGCGCGATACCTGGCGTGCGGCATCCGGCGGCAAGCGATGAGCACCGCGCGGCCCGCGGACGTGTCCGGTGCCCAATGCGCCGGGGGCGACGGCGGGCCGCAAGACGATGCTGGGTCCCAGCGCGTCCCTGGTACAGGTACGAACCACGACGTAATCGATCGCCTCGACGACCCGGCCGTGCGCGATCTCGCGTGGCTGCTCTTCAGCGCCGATCTGTTGCGTGCGCAACTTCCGCTCGCGCCGCTGGCGCAATGGTGCGCCGATGCCGGTGAAGCGTGCGCCACACGCGACTGGCTCGCGCGACTCGATCGCGATCCGGCGCGTCTGCACGAAGCGCTTATGGCCGCGCCGACGCACCGCCTTGGCCGCTATGCGGAGAATTTGCTGGGATGGTTTCTCGCGCATGGACCGGCCGCGCAGCTCGTCGCGCAGAACGTGCCGCTGCGGCGCGCGGGGCTCACGCTCGGGGAGTGCGATTTTCTCGTGCGCACGCGCGCCGGCGAGCCTCTGCATTGGGAATTGGCGGTGAAGTGCTACCTGCACGCAGGACCGGGCGGCGACGCACGCGCATCGCTTGCCGATTTCGTCGGGCCGAATCTGCGCGATCGCTTTGATCTGAAGCTCACGCATCTGCGCGACCGCCAACTGCGTTTGAGCGCGCACGAAGAATTTGCCTCGCTGGGCTATGAAGGCCAGTGGCTCGCGCAGATGTTCGTGAAAGGCTGGCTTTTCTACCGGGCGGGGCAGGCGGCGCCGTCACGGGTGGAAGACGTCCCCGAGCTGGCCGCCGATCATGGGCGCGGCTGGTGGGTGACGCGCTCGGACTGGCCGGCGTTCGCCGGACAACAGGCGGCCGATGGCTGGAGCGTGCTGCCGAGGCTCGCGTGGCTCGCGCCGCGCAGACTGGCGGCTGCGCCCACCGTCGACCCCGACGCGTTACTCGACGCACTAGCCCGCCCCGACGAGCCCGCACTGATCGCGGCGTTCACGGCCGACGGCACAGGCGGCTACCGCGAACAGTCGCGCGGCTTCATCGTTCCCGACGACTGGCCCGCGCGCGCCGCGGCATTTGCCCGTCAATGAGCGCGCGCAAGCACGCTCACCACCAGCGCCAGAAGTGATGCACGGGTCCGACGCCATGACCGACGTCGAGCCGCTCACTGGCCTCGAGCGCGGCCGTCAGATACTGCTTGGCTTCGTCAATGGCCGTTGCGAGCGCTCCGCGCTGCGGCCACAGTGCAGCAATCGCAGACGAAAGCGTGCAGCCCGTGCCGTGTGTATTCGTGACCGGCACGCGCGGGCCGCCCAGGCGCAGCGTGCCGCCGGCTTCGATGAGCCAGTCGGGGCTGTCCGCGCTGCCCAGATGGCCGCCTTTCATCAGCACCGCCTGCGCCCCGAGCGCGCGCAGCGCTTCGCCTTGCTCGACCATCGCGGCTTCGTCTGTGGCGGGCGACACGCCGAGCAACGCCGCCGCTTCCGGCAGATTCGGCGTGACGACGCCCGCTAGCGGCAGCAGCTCCTCGCGCAGCGCGGCGACGGCTTCGGGCGCGAGCAGGGCGTGATTACTCTTCGAGATCATCACGGTGTCGAGCACGACGCGCGCAGGCTGATGGCGGCGCAGCGCCTCGGCGACGGCGCGCACGATCTGCGCGTTGGCGAGCATGCCGATCTTCACAGCATCGATACGGATGTCGTCGAACACGGCGTCGAGCTGCGCGGTGATGAATCCCGCGTCGGGCGCGTGGATCGCGGTGACGCCGCGCGTGTTCTGCGCGGTGAGTGCCGTGATGACGCTCGCGCCATACGCGCCGAGCGCGGAGAACGCCTTGAGGTCGGCCTGAATGCCCGCACCGCCGCCCGAGTCGGAGCCGGCGATCGTGAGAACGTTGGAAATCGGTGAAGTCATGGCAGCGTCAGGTGCGCGTCGCGCGCGGCCGGGTCGACAAGACATGCCGCGCGTGCGCAGGGAAGGATCGTTTCAGCAGAAGTGGCGGCCGGACGGTGTACGGTCAGGCGCGCCCATCAATGCCTGTGATTTTCGCCTATCAGCGCGACCGAGTCGAACGAGCGTTGATTCGCCTGATGGCGGCGCATCACGAGCCACATCATCAGACAGACGAACGTGCCGAACAGCACGATCACGATGGTCACCGGCACGTCGAGCCAGACGAGCACGGCGTAGAGGCACAGCATCACGAGCACCGAGAGGTTCTCGTTGAAATTCTGCACGGCGATCGAGTGGCCCGCGGAGAGCAGCACGTGGCCCCGGTGCTGGAGCAGCGCGTTCATCGGCACGACGAAGAAGCCCGAAAGACCGCCCACGACCATGAGAAAGAGGTACGCGAAAATCAGGTAGCCGGGAATGCGCATGTGGCCGATATGCAGGCCCCAATGCGGCGGAAAGAGATGGCGCGTATAGAACGCCATGAGCATGACCGCAAGACCCATGATGATGCCGACCGGCAGCACCGAGAGCGACTTCTTGAGCGGCACGCGTGCGGCCGCGATCATCGCGCCGGCCGCCACGCCCACAGCCACCACGGCCTGCAGCACCGCGCCTTCGGAGAGCGACATACCGAGCGAGACTTCGGCCCACTTGAGCACGATGAACTGCAGCGTCGCGCCCGCGCCCCAGAAGAGCGTCGTGACCGCGAGCGAGATCTGGCCGAGCTTGTCGTGCCAAAGTGTGTTGAAGCAGTCGGCGAAATCGGTGATGAGGCGGATGACACCGTGCTGCTGGCGCGGGTAGCGCGCGCCCGTGTCGGGAATGCGCAGATTGAAGAGGGCGGCGATCACGTAGATCACCATGATGACGACCATCGCGGCTTCGGCCGGGGTGCTGATCGCCGCGGGCGTATGGCGCAGCACATGCGAGGCGATGTGGGGGCTGATCAACGCGCCGCCGAGTACGGTGCCGAGAATGATCGAGCCGACCGTCGTGCCCTCGATCCAGCCGTTGGCGGCGACGAGGCGCTCAGGCGGCAACAGCTCGGTGAGGATGCCATATTTGGCGGGCGAATAAGCCGCAGCGCCGAAACCCACTACGCCATAGGCAAACAAAGGATGGGTGCCTGCCAGCATCAGGGCGCAGCCCACGACCTTGATCGTGTTCGTGATGAACATCACGCGGCCCTTGGGGCGGGAATCTGCGAAGGCGCCGACGAAGGCGGCAAGAACGACGTAGGAGAGGACGAAGAACAGCTTGAGCAGCGGCGTCATCCAGTTCGGGGCGTGGAGGTCTTTCAGCAGTGCAATTGCGGCGATGAGGAGCGCATTGTCGGCCAACGACGAAAAAAACTGCGCGGCCATGATGGTGTAAAAGCCTTTTTTCATCTGATGCGATGCTTTCCTCGCTGCGGTCCGTCCGCCCCGGACGGGTTGGAGGCATCCGGGCTTATTACGTTCGAAATGGGTTGTGCGCAGGGCTTTATATCACGAAAATAGGTGCATTCGGACTAGCACAATCCTTGAGCGCCCGTCAGGCGGGCCTGCGGGGCGCTGAAAACACCCTGTAAGCTCCTGATTCAAAAGCGTCTTTGCGAAAAATCTCCCATGCCGCGCCCCCTCTCAGCAACGATTCACACCGCCGCTCTCGCCAATAACCTCGCCGTTGTCCGCAAGTACGCGCCAAAGTCGAAAATGTGGGCCGTGGTGAAGGCCAACGCCTACGGGCACGGGCTCGCGCGCGCCTTTCCCGGCCTGCGTGCAACCGACGGTTTCGGTCTGCTCGACCTCGAGGAGGCCGTGAAGCTGCGCGAACTCGGCTGGGCGGGGCCGATCCTGCTGCTAGAAGGATTTTTCCGGCCCACCGACATCGACGTGATCGACCGTTACAGCCTGACGACCGTCGTGCACAGCGACGAGCAGATGCGCATGCTCGAAATGGCGCGTCTGTCGAAGCCGGTCAACGTCCAGCTCAAGATGAACAGCGGCATGAACCGGCTCGGCTACACGCCGGAGAAGTACCGCGCCGCATGGGAGCGTGCGCGTGCCTGTGCCGGTATCGGCCAGATCACGCTGATGACGCACTTCGCGGACGCTGACACGCCGCGCGGCGTGGGCGAGCAGATGGAGACGTTCGAGCGCGGCGCGCAAGGCATTGCCGGCGCGCGCAGCCTCGCCAATTCGGCCGCCACGCTCTGGCATCCGTCGACGCACTTCGACTGGGTGCGCCCCGGCATCATTCTTTATGGCGCTTCGCCATCGGGCTTCGCCTCGGCGCTCGAAGGCACCGGCCTGCAGCCGGCCATGACGCTCGCGTCCGAACTGATCGCCACGCAGCACGTCGCCGAAGGGCAGACCGTCGGCTACGGCTCGATCTTCACGGCGCGCAAGCCCATGCGCATCGGTGTGGTGGCGTGCGGTTACGCCGACGGCTATCCGCGCGTCGCGCCCGAGGGCACGCCCGTGATCGTCGACGGCGTGCTCACGCATGTGGTGGGCCGCGTCTCCATGGACATGCTCACCGTCGACCTCACGCCAGTGCATACCGCGGGCGTCGGCGCGCGCGTCGAACTGTGGGGCAACAATCTGCCCATCGACGACGTCGCGAAAGCCTGCGGAACGATCGGCTACGAGCTGATGTGCGCCGTTGCGCCGCGTGTTCCCGTGCGGGCCGAATAACGCCATGGCAAAGAGCATGGCGAAGGTCAAGACACTGTATACGTGTACCGAATGCGGCGGGCAGGCTCCCAAGTGGCAGGGCCAGTGCCCCGCGTGCGGCGCGTGGAACACGCTCGTGGAGGGCGTTGCGGAAACCGCGAGCAGCCACCGTTTCCAGTCGCTCGCGAAGAGCGCCCCGGTGCGGCGACTCGCCGATATCGAGGCGTCCGACGTGCCGCGCTTCACGACCGGCGTGGGCGAATTCGACCGCGTGCTGGGCGGCGGCCTCGTGGCGGGCGGCGTGGTGCTGATCGGCGGCGACCCCGGGATCGGTAAATCGACGCTGCTGCTGCAGTCGCTCGCGCAGATCGCGGCCGAGCGTCGCGCGCTGTATATAAGCGGTGAAGAGTCGGCGGCGCAGATCGCGTTGCGCGCGCAACGACTGGCGCTGCTCGATCCCGGCTCCCTGGCGAGCGAGCTGCAGCTGCTCGCCGAGATCCAGCTCGAAAAGATCCAGGCGACGATCGAGGCTGAGAAGCCCGACGTCGCGGTCATCGACTCGATCCAGACGATCTACTCCGAAGCGCTGACTTCCGCACCCGGGTCGGTTGCGCAGGTGCGCGAGTGCGCGGCGCAGCTCACGCGCATCGCGAAGCAGTCGGGCACGGCGATCATCATGGTCGGCCACGTGACGAAGGAGGGCAACCTCGCGGGTCCGCGGGTGCTCGAGCACATCGTCGACACCGTGCTGTATTTCGAAGGCGACACGCACTCGTCGTTCCGGCTCGTGCGCGCGTTCAAGAACCGCTTCGGCGCGGTCAACGAGCTGGGCGTGTTCGCGATGACCGAGAAGGGCCTGCGCGGCGTGGCGAATCCCTCGGCGCTCTTTCTCTCGCAGCACGAGCAGAGCGTGCCGGGCTCCTGCGTGCTCGTGACCCAGGAAGGCTCGCGGCCGCTGCTCGTCGAAGTGCAGGCGCTCGTCGACACGGCGCACGTGCCGAATCCGCGGCGCCTGGCCGTCGGCCTCGAACAAAACCGGCTCGCCATGCTGCTGGCGGTTCTGCATCGCCATGCCGGCATCGCGTGCTTCGATCAGGACGTGTTCCTCAACGCCGTGGGCGGTGTGAAGATCACGGAGCCGGCGGCCGATCTCGCTGTGCTGCTCGCGATTCACTCTTCGATGCGTAACAAGGCGTTGCCCAAGGGTCTGATCGTGTTTGGGGAAGTCGGCCTCGCGGGCGAGATCCGGCCCTCGCCGCGTGGCCAGGATCGTCTGAAGGAAGCGGCGAAGCTCGGTTTTTCATGCGCGCTGATTCCCCGCGCCAATGCGCCGAAACAGCCGATCGAAGGTTTACAGGTGATTGCCGTGGAGCGCCTCGAGGAAGCGATCGACCGCGTACGTGAACTGGATTGACCACGCCGCGCGCGTGCCGCCGGCCTGTACTGGCGCGTAATGATTAGTAACAACCCTGGTTCCGGCTGTAACCATTTCAGACTGCGATTTCCCTATCCTTGGCGCGATGTTCAACCCGTGTCGAGCGGAAAGGATAGCGACTTGAAACAGACTGATACGTCCTTCGACGGTCGTTCGATCGTCGTGCGCGGCTGCCGGGTGTCCGAGCCGCTCCTGCAACCTTGGGGCAGCACGTGCCGCATCGTCGAGTGGATCGACGGCGACGGGCGCATTTCGCGCCGTGTCGTGGCGGAAGACGTGACGGCGGCCGAAGTGCGCAGCACCATTGCGCACCATGTGGAGGGCCGCAAATACGTTATGTACGACGACGAACGGACGCCGCGGCAAACGCTGCCGCGACGCTAAACAAAAATGGGCGCTGCGAAGCGCCCATTTTTCATCGTGCTCAGGAGTGGCGCCTGATACGGCGAGGGCTAGCCCCAGGGGCCGTAAGTGAAGGGTTTTTTGGCGCCAGGCGCGCCCGGCATATCGGTGCCCTGGGCGGGCTGCGAAGGTTGACCGGATTGGCCGGGTTGGGCCGGCCGGGCAGGTGGGACGGCAGGCGCGCCCGGCGGTTGACCGCCCGGCTGAAACGGCGCCGCCGCCTGCATCGCTGGCGCGGCCTGCTGCGTTTGCCTCGCGGCCATTTCGTCCATCATGGCTTGCAGCACTTCGGCATTGAAGAGGGGATGACGCGAAGCCTCGCCCGGCGTGAGGACGGGCGAAACACAAGTGTCGATCGCCTCCAGACGATCGATCCAGGTCTGCAGCGACTCGGACTCTATGATGGCCGCCAGCTCGCGGGTGAGCGCGGCGGCGTCCGCGCCGCCGATCGCCTGACCGAGGCTCCAGTGGCGCTCGGCCCAGTCCTCGCGGCCAATGGCCTGGCACAGCGTCTGCCAGAACTTCAGCTCGAGCGCGCCGACGGCGAGCCACCGCCCGTCCTGCGTGCGATAGAGGTTGTAGCAGGGCACGCCGCCGTTGAGCAGCCCGCCCCCTGGCTGCAGCGCCGCGGCGTCGTCGTTGGCGAGCGCCACCTGGGCGACCACGTTATGCGCGTAGCTCGCGTGCGCCATCGAAACATCGACGAAACGGCCCTCTCCGCCGCGCGCCACATGCCAGAGCGCCGCGAGAATCTGCGTCACTGCGCTGAGCGCGCCGCCAAGCAGGTCGGCGATCTGGAAGTTGGGCAGCACCGGCACGCCGTCGCGCGCGGCCAACTGGTCGAGCACGCCCGAATAGGCGACATAGTTGATGTCGTGGCCCGGGTGGCCGGCGAACGGGCCAGTCGTGCCGTAGCCCGTGATCGCGCAGTAGACGAGTTTCGGATTGACCTTGCGCAATGCCTCGTAGCCTACGCCGAGGCGGTCCATCACACCGGGCCGGAAGCTTTCAACGAGCACGTCGGCGTCGCGCGCGAGCGCGAACAACACCGAGCGGCCGCTCTCGGTCTTCAGATCGACTCGCGTTTCGCGCTTGCCGCGATTGACGAGGCGATAGAACGCACCGGGGCGAGCGGCCACTTCGTCCAGCGCGCTCTGCATCATCACGCGCGCCGCGTCGCCCGCACCGGGCGGCTCGATTTTCAGGACATCGGCGCCCATTTCCGCGAGCCGCAAGGTGGCCACGGGCCCGGGCAGAAGGCGAGTCAGATCCAGTACGCGAAGGCCCTGCAATGCGGCGGGTGACGACACTCGTGGCTCCCTGGCGAAAATACCTGGCGAAAGCGCCTAACTGCGCGATGGTGATTCAGCGCTGCGCTAGCCGATTTGTTCGAGTTCCTCGTGCGCATCGAGCCATTCGGCTTCGAGCGCTTCGAGGCGCGAGGCGACTTCGGCCTGGCGGCGAATCGCATCGGTCAGGCGGCTCTTCTGCTGAGGCTCGTAGCTCGCCGGGTCGGCGACGAAGGCGTCGAGCGTGCTCTTTTCGCTGTTGAGCGCATCCATTTCCTTTTCGATCTTGCCGATTTTCGCCTGTAACGGCTTCTTCAGGTGTGCAACCTTCTGGCGCTGTTCCGCTTCCTGGCGACGCTGTTCCTTGCGATTGACGCCATCGGCGGCAGTTGCACAGTTTGCCGCATCCGCCATGCCGGCAGCGGCCTCCTTGAGCGCCGCGCGTTGCTCGGCCGCGTGTTGCAGCAGCCAGTCGCGGTAGTCGTCGAGGTCGCCGTCGAAAGGCTGCAGACGGTGCTTCGCCACCAGCATGAACTGATCGGTCGTGGCGCGCAGCAGGTGCCGGTCGTGCGACACGAGGATCAGCGTGCCTTCGAACTGCGCGAGCGCCATGGTCAGCGCATGGCGCGTTTCGAGGTCCAGGTGGTTGGTCGGCTCGTCGAGCAGCAGCAGGTTGGGCTTTTGCCAGATGATGAGCGCGAGCGCGAGGCGCGCCTTCTCGCCGCCCGAGAAAGGCGCGATGGGCGCCGTGGCCATCTCGCCGGGGAAGTTGAAGCCGCCGAGGAAGTCGCGCAGTTCCTGCTCACGCGTGTCGGGCGCAAGACGGGCGAGATGCTGGAGCGGCGTGTCGTCGGGGCGCAGCGTTTCGAGCTGGTGCTGCGCGAAATAGCCGATTTGCAGGCCCTTGCCCGTGCGCAGCTCGCCGGAGAGCGCTGCGAGCGTGCCCGCGAGTGTTTTGATGAGCGTGGACTTGCCCTGGCCGTTCGCACCGAGCAGGCCGATGCGCTGGCCGTTCTGGATCGACAGCGTGACGCGCTCTACAATCGGCGTTTCGCTGCCGTCCTCGGCCCGATAGCCACAGCGCACGTCTTCCATTACGAGCATGGGGTTGGGCGCGGAGTCGGGCGTGCGGAATTCGAACGTGAACGGCGAACTGGCATGCGCCGGTGCGATCAGTTCCATCTTTTCCAGCGCCTTCACGCGGCTTTGCGCCTGGCGCGCCTTGGTGGCCTTGGCCTTGAAGCGGTCGATGAAGCTTTGCAGATGGGCGACGGTGCGTTGCTGCTTCTCATACGCGCTTTGCTGGAGCGCCAGTTGTTGCGCGCGCAGGATCTCGAACTGCGAGTAATTTCCGCCGTAACGCTTGATCTGCTGGTTCTCCAGATGCAGCGTGACGTTGCAGATCGAGTCGAGGAATTCGCGGTCGTGCGAGATCACGACGAGTGTGCCGGGATAGCGGTGCAGCCAGTCTTCGAGCCAGACGATCGCGTCCAGATCCAGGTGGTTCGTGGGCTCGTCGAGCAGCAGCAGGTCGGAGCGGCACATGAGCGCCTGCGCGAGGTTCAGGCGCATGCGCCAGCCGCCCGAGAAGCTCGCCACCGGCTGGCGCGTTTGCTCGAGCGTGAAGCCGAGGCCGAGCAGCAGCGCTTCGGCTCGCGCGGGAGCGGTGTAGCCATCGGCGTCGGCGAAGGCGCCGTGCGCTTCGGCTTCGGCCGCGCCGTCGTGCGCCGCCGAGGCCGCGGCGATGCGGGCCTCGATCTCGCGAAGCGCGGCGTCGCCGTCGAGCGCGTAGTCGAGCGCGGTGCGGTCGACGGCCGGGGTTTCCTGCGCGACGTGCGCGATGCGCCAGGACGGCGGCAGTGAGAAGTCGCCGGCGTCGGCGTGCAGTTCGCCGCGCAGCACGGCGAACAGGGTCGATTTGCCCGCGCCGTTCGCGCCGATGAGACCGACTTTTTCGCCGGGGTTCAGCGTGAACGAGGTCTGTTCGAAAAGCGGCTTGGTGCCGCGGGCGAGACTGAATTGGTTGAAGCGGATCACGACGGCGCCGGCGGGAAGAAAACGAAAGAAGGCGGTATTTTAAACCGGGGCGCGCAGCCTGTGCCGCGCTGCGGCCGGCATTGGCCAAACGGCTAGCCGTCTGGTCGAGTGCTAATTGCGCGTTTTCTCACGTAGACTGGCGCTTTTCCAGGGGAGAGCCAGATGACTTCGATCTATTCGTTTTCGGCGCAGCCGCTCGGCGGCGGCGAGCCGGTGAGCCTCGAGCGCTATACGGGCAAGGTGCTCCTGATCGTCAATACCGCGAGCGAATGCGGATTCACGCCGCAGTACGCGGGCCTGCAAAAGCTTCACGACCAGTACGCCGCGCGCGGGCTCGCGGTGCTTGGCTTTCCGTGTAACCAGTTCGGCAAGCAGGAACCCGGCGACGCCGCGCAGATCGGCAGCTTCTGCGAGAAGAACTTCGGCGTCACGTTCCCCATATTCGAAAAGATCGACGTGAAAGGGGCGAACGCGCATCCGCTGTATCGCTGGCTCACGGGCGAGGCGCCGGGGCTGCTCGGGCTCGGCGGCATCAAGTGGAATTTTACGAAGTTTCTGGTCGACCGCAACGGCGGCGTGGTGAAGCGCTATGCGCCCATGACGAAACCCGAGGCCATTGCAGCGGACATCGAAAAGCAGCTCTGAGCGCGGCCTGGCGGCGCAGGCACGCTAGAGAATCGGCGCGAAGAGCCGCGCGAGATGCATCGTGATCTTGCGCCACGCGGGCGCGTCGCGGTACTCGCTGCGATCGATCTCGAATGCCTCCGCGAAGTCGCGCAACAGCATCGCTTCGACTTCGGCCGCGAAGCCGCGATGCACGGTCAGCACCATGATCTCGAAGTTCAGGCGAAACGACCGGTTATCGAGATTCGCGCTGCCGATCGCCGCAGCCACGTCGTCGATCAGCACGACCTTCTGGTGCAAGAAGCCCGGCTTGTAACGAAAGATGCGGATGCCCGCGCGCAGCGCATCGAAGGCGTACAGCATCGACGCCTCGAATACCACGTAATGGTCGCGCCGGCTCGGGATCATGATGCGCACGTCCACGCCGCGCAGGGCCGCGAGGCGCAGGGCCGAAAACACGGCTTCGTCGGGCACGAGGTAGGGCGTCGTGATCCACAGGCGCTTTTTCGCAGCGTTGATCGCCTCGACGAAGAAGAGCGAGCAGGTCTCCTGGCGGTCGGCCGGCCCGGTGGGCAAGACGAGGCAGTACATGTCGTCGCCGTCCCGCGGCACGACCGTGGGCGGCTCGCAGCCGGGAAGCTGCTGGGTGGCCCAGTACCAGTCCTCGGTGAAGGCGAACTGCACGTTGGCGACCGCCGGTCCGCGCAGTTCGATATGCGTGTCGCGCCACGGAGAGAGGCGCGCGTTCGCGCCCAGGTACTCAATGCCCACGTTGTGGCCGCCTACGAACGCGTGCTGGCCGTCCACCACGACGATCTTGCGGTGGTTGCGGAAATTGAGCTGGAAGCGATTCACGAAGTGACGCTTCGTGGAGAACGGGTGTACTTCCACGCCGCCGTCCTGCAACTCGTGCACATAGCTGGCAGGCAGGTCGAAGGAGCCGATGCTGTCGTAGAGGAGGTACACGCGCACGCCGCGTTTCGTGCAGTCGAGCAGCACGTCCTTGAGCATGTCGCCGAGCGCATCGGCGCGCACGATGAAGAACTGCACGATCACATATTGCCGGGCTTGCTCGATCGCATCGAAGATGGCGGAGAAGGTCGCTTCGCCATTCACGAGCGTGCGCACGGCGTTGCCCGGCACGAGCGGCATCCCGCCCAGGCGCGCGAACGTGCGGATCACGCGTACGCCCAGTTCGTCGGCAGGCCATTCGCCCGCGGAGACGAGCTTGTCCCAGTCGGGCGCATGGGCGTGCGAGCGCAAGGTTTCGTTGCGCAGGCGCCGCGCGTCCGCGTAGCCCGCGAACTTGCTGCGGCCGAGGAAGAGATACGGGACGAGCGTAAGGTAGGGCATCGTCGCGAGCGAGACGGCCCAGGCAATCGCGCCTTGCGAGGTGCGCGTGTTGAGGATGGCGTGGCACGCTGCGATCAGTCCGAGCAAATGGATGATCGCGAGCAGCGTGCCAAGGTGTGACCAGTCGAATCGCATAGATGCGTGGGACGCTCCTTCAGCCGGACGCAGGACCGGCCCGCGCCGGGAAGCGCGCGGCCGGAGGGCTCAATCTTACCGAACCGCTGCGACGACGGTTATCGTCCCGGGCCTGCGCGCAGCCAGACACGGCGCACGGACGCCGCGGCTCGCCCGGACAAGACGGGCAGGACGATCAGACCGGCAGGTCGCAGGCCTGAATCAGGAAGACCTGATCGTCGCCGGCGCTCGTCGAGAGCCAGACGAGATCGAGGCCGCCGAACGCCGCTTCCACGTTCTCGCGCTCGTTGCCGATCTCGACCACCAGCACACCGTCGTCGGTGAGCCAGTTGCGTGCCTCCTTGATGATGCGGCGCACGATGTCCATGCCGTCCGCGCCGCCCGCGAGCGCGATTTCGGGCTCGTGACGGTACTCGGGCGGCAGCGCCTGCATCGAGCCGGCGTTCACGTATGGCGGGTTCGTGATGATCACGTCGTAGCGGCGCTCGGGCAGCGGCGCGTACAGGTCGCCTTCGAAAAGGGCGATGCGCTCGTCGAGATCGTGTTCGTGCACGTTGCGCTGCGCGACTTCGAGGGCGGGCGCGGACAGATCGACGGCGTCGATGTCGGCGTTCGGGAACGCGTGCGCCGCGAGAATCGCAAGGCTCGCCGAGCCGGTGCATAGCTCCAGCACCGCCGTGACTTGTTCGGGATCTTCCACGTAGGGCTGCAGGCCGTCGGCGAGCAGTTCGCCAATGAACGAGCGCGGCACGATGACGCGCTCATCCACGTAGAAGCGCAGGCCGTGCATCCACGCTTCCTGCGTGATGTAGGCGGCGGGCACGCGGTCGGTCGCGCGGCGCTCGATCACGCCGAGCACCTTGTCGATTTCCTCGCTCGTGAGGCGCGCGTCGAGAAACGGGTCGAGCAGGTCGAGCGGCAAGTGCAGCGTGTGCAGGATCAGGTACGCGGCTTCGTCGTAGGCGTTGTTCGAGCCGTGGCCGAACGCGAGTTGCGCGGCCGAAAAGCGCGAGACACCGTAGCGCAGCAGGTCGCGAACGGTGGCGAAGGTAGCGGCAAGCGGATGGGTCATATTCTGGACTCCAGAGCGTGTTCGATTGGCCGGTCAGGCGATCAGCTGTTCGAGCACGCGACGATAGACGTTCTTGAGCGGATCGATGAACTTCACTTCGATATGCTCATCGATCTTGTGGATGCTGGCGTTCGGCGGCCCGAACTCCACCACCTGCTCGCACATGCGCGCGATGAAGCGGCCATCGGACGTGCCACCCGTGGTCGAAAGCTCGGTAGTGACGCCGGTTTCGTCGTGGATCGCTTTTTCGAGCGCATTCGAGAGCGCGCCGCGCGGCGTGAGAAAGGGCAGGCCGCTCACGCTCCAGTGCAGGTCGTATTCGAGGCCGTGCTTGTCGAGGATCGCGTGGACGCGCTTTTGCAGGCCTTCCACCGTGCTCGCGGTCGAGAAGCGGAAGTTGAACATCACATCGGCGTGGCCCGGAATCACGTTGCTCGCGCCGGTGCCGCTGTGCATGTTCGACACCTGCCACGTGGTGGGCGGGAAGTACTCGTTGCCGTCGTCCCACTTTTCGGCGACGAGTTCGGCGAGCGCGGGTGCCAGCAGATGCACCGGGTTTTTCGCGAGATGCGGATAGGCGATATGCCCCTGCACACCCTTCACGACGAGCTTGCCCGACATCGAGCCGCGGCGGCCGTTCTTCACGCAGTCGCCGAGCGTATGCGTCGAAGTCGGCTCGCCCACGATGCAGTAATCCATTTTCTCGCCGCGCGCCTGCAACGCCTCGACGACCTTCACGGTGCCGTCGGTGGCCGGGCCTTCTTCGTCGCTCGTGATGAGGAACGCGATCGCGCCGCGATGCTGCGCATGGGCCGCCACGAACTCTTCGCTCGCCACCACGAAGGCCGCGAGCGAGGTCTTCATGTCGGCGGCGCCGCGGCCATAGAGAATGCCGTCACGATGCGAGGGCTGGAACGGCGGCGAACTCCATTG
This sequence comes from Paraburkholderia sp. CNPSo 3272, assembly GCF_024206495.1. Classification (GTDB taxonomy): domain Bacteria; phylum Pseudomonadota; class Gammaproteobacteria; order Burkholderiales; family Burkholderiaceae; genus Paraburkholderia. Next base: position 175,621 of record NZ_JAMBPQ010000004.1, read on the forward strand.
CTCGATGGGGCCGGTGGGCACGACGTCGGTATGGCCCGCGAAGGCGAGCAGCGGGCCTTGCGCGCCCGAGGTGCCGCGCTTGACGGCCCACAGGTTGGTCACGCCGTTGGATTCGATCGTTTCACACGCGAAGCCGAGCGCGCCAAGGCGTTCGGTCATGATGCGCTGGCAGTGCTGGTCGTCGGGCGTGACGGACGCGCGCGCGATCAGGGCTTCGGTAAGGGCGAGGGTGGCGGACATAAAAAGACCACTTTCAATAAAAATGCCGGCGCCGCTAATGGAGCAGGGGCCGGCAACAACTTGTCATGACCGTGTGCCCGACCTGCCATGCAGCAGTTCAGGCGCGCCGGTCTCATGCGGCGCTCAAGCGAACAACTCCGCATACTGTTCGGCGGAAAAGCCGAGCGTCTTCACGCGGCCGTTCACCACGACGACAGGCCGCTTGATGATCGACGGCTTGTGGATCATCAGCGCGATTGCGCCGGCGGTCGTGTCGGCTTCGGCCTTGTGCACGTCCGACAGGCCGCGCCAGGTCGTGCCGCGCTTGTTGATGAGCTGATCGAGCGACACGTCCTTGAGCCAGTCCTGGACGAGCGCATTCGAGACGCCCGCCTTCTTGAAGTCGTGAAACTCGAACTCGACGCCGTGCTCTTCGAGCCACACGCGGGCCTTCTTCACGGTGTCGCAGTTCGGAATGCCGTAGACGACGGTCTTGGCGGACTTCGCCATCAGTCGCCTCGCAGCAGCTCGTTCAGGCCGACCTTGGCGCGTGTTTTCGCGTCGACCTTCTTGACGATCACGGCGCAGTACAGGCTGTGCGAGCCGTCCTTCGAGGGCAGGTTGCCCGCGACCACGACCGAGCCCGCCGGAATGCGGCCGTACGAGACTTCGCCGGTTTCGCGGTCGTAAATCTTGGTCGACTGGCCGAGGTACACGCCCATCGAGATGACCGAGTTTTCTTCGACGATCACGCCTTCCACGACTTCCGAGCGCGCGCCGATGAAGCAGTTGTCTTCGATGATGACCGGATTGGCCTGCAGCGGCTCCAGCACGCCGCCGATGCCGACGCCGCCCGAGAGGTGCACGTTCTTGCCGATCTGCGCGCACGAACCGACCGTGGCCCACGTATCGACCATCGTGCCTTCGTCGACGTACGCGCCGATGTTGGTGTACGACGGCATCAGCACGACGTTCTTCGCGATGAACGAGCCGCGGCGCGCGATGGCCGGCGGCACGACGCGAAAGCCGCCCGCGGCGAAGTCTTCGGCCGTGTAGCTGGCGAACTTCGAGGGCACCTTGTCGTAGAACTGGCTGTAGCCGCCCGCGGGCATCGGTGCGTTGTCTTCCAGGCGGAACGACAGCAGCACGGCCTTCTTCACCCATTGGTTGACGACCCAGTCGCCGTCCTTCTTCTCGGCGCAGCGCAGCGCGCCTTTGTCCAGCTCGGCGATGACATGGGCGACGGCTTCGCGCACGTCGTTCGGAGCCGACTTGGGCGAGAAGTCGGCGCGGTTTTCCCAGGCGGTGTCGATGATCTGCTGAAGTTGTTGCGACATGGTGGTGATTTCGTGAGATTGATGGTTGAAAGCGGTGTTGCGCGCCGCGAGGTGCAGGACCCCGGCGCGCACGAAAAGGCTTTACGGTTTGAGCGAGCGGCAGAACTCGACGATGCGCTGCGCGCCCTCGATGCACTCCTCGACGTCGGCGACGAGCGCCATGCGCACGAAGTCTTTACCCGGATTCGTGCCGTGCGCCTCGCGCGCGAGGAACGAGCCGGGCAGAACCGTCACATTATAGTCGGCGTAGAGACGCTGGGCGAACGCGGTGTCCGTGAGGCTGGTGCGCGCGACGTTGGCCCAGAGGTAGAACGCGGCGTCGGGCAATTTCACGTCGAGCACGTCGGCGAGCATGGGCGTGACGCTCGAGAACTTCCGCACGTATTTCGCGCGGTTTTCGCGCACGTGCGCCTCGTCGCCCCAGGCCGCGATGCTGGCGGATTGCCAGACCGGCGACAGTGCCGCGCCGTGATAGGTGCGGTACAGCAGGAACTGCTTGAGGATGGCGGCGTCCCCGGCGACGAAGCCCGAGCGCATGCCCGGCGCGTTCGAGCGCTTCGACAGGCTCGACAGCATCACGAGGCGCCCAAAGCCGCGGCCCAGCTTGCGCGCCGCTTCGAGACCGCCGAGCGGCGGCGTAGCTTCGTCGAAGTAGATCTCCGAGTAGCACTCGTCCGAGGCGATCACGAAGCCGTAGCGGTCGGAGAGCGCGAACAGCTCGCGCCAGTCGTCGAGCGTGATCACAGCGCCCGTGGGATTGCCCGGCGAGCACACGTACAGCAGCTGAGTGCGGGCCCAGACTTCTTCGGGAACCTGCGAATAGTCGCAGGCGAAGTTGCGGGCCGGATCGCTATTTACGAAGTACGGCTCGCCGCCGCCGAGCAGCGCGGCGCCTTCGTAGATCTGGTAGAAAGGGTTCGGGCAGAGTACGATCGCCCGCTTTGCCGGGTCTTTCACGCCTGCGCTCGGGTCGATCACGGCCTGCGCGAGCGCGAACAGCGCCTCGCGCGAGCCCGAGACGGGCAGGATTTCCGTGTTCGCATCGATGGCCGGCAGCCCGTAGCGCGCCTTCACCCAGTTCGCAATCGACTCGCGCAGCGCCGGGGTGCCCGCCGTGGCCGGGTACGACGAAAGGCCGTCGAGCGAAGCGACGATGGCGTCGCGGATCAGCGCGGGAGTCGGATGTTTCGGCTCGCCGATCCCGAAGCTGATGTGGCGCAGGCCGGCGTTCGGCGTGACGTCCTTGAAGAGCACGCGCAGCTTTTCGAAGGGATAGGACTGAAGGGTGTCGAGTAGCGGATTCACTTGGGGCTGGACAGGCGTGTGCGAAAGACGGATGGCGTGGCGCGCAGAGTGGCCACTGCGGGCCGGCGAGCCAGTTGCACCGCGCTGGACGATGAACACGGATGCGCGGCGCGGACTTGCGGCTGCAAGCGGTCGATTATAGCGTGGCGCCGCTGCTGGTGCGGGCGCCCGCCAGATCCCGCCTTGGCGCCGCCCGTGCTCGCCGGGCGACGAAATAAAGGAAAAGCATGAAAACCTCGAACGATGTTTTGAACAACGACCCGAGTGCCGCGAACGCGCGGCCGGGCCAAGGCAAGCGCGAGCAATGAGCCAGAGCACGGGCTTGCGGGCCGCCTGGCCGACGCTCGCCATCATGATTGGCGCGTCCGTATGGGGTTTTGTCTGGTACCCGCTGCGCATGCTGGCGGCCGCCGGGCTCACGGGTACGGCCTCGAGCGCTGCAACGAGCGCGGCGGGCTGCCTCTTCGTGCTCGTGCTGCGCTGGCGCTCGCTCGCGAGCGTGCGCTGGCACTGGGTGCTGCCGATGCTCGGACTCGCCGCGGGCGTGACCAACGTCGGTTTCGTGTGGGGCGCGATCCACGGCGAAGTGATGCGCGTGCTGCTGCTCTTTTATCTGACCCCGGCGTGGACGGCGATCTTCGCGCACTTCATCCTGCACGAGCGCCTGAACTGGGCGGGCGGCGCGCTGGCGGCGCTCTCGCTGCTGGGTGCGGTGCTGATGCTCTGGTCGCCGCGGCTCGGCGTGCCGCTGCCCGCCAACGCGGCCGAATGGGCGGGTCTCATCGGCGGCATGGGTTTCGCGATGAGCAACGTGCTCGTCGTCAAGACGAGCCGCGTGCTGCCGCACATGAAGCCCGAAATGCGCACCGCCGTGATCTTCGCGGGCGCGGCGCTGTTCGGCTTGCTGACCTCCTGTTTCGAGCCGATGTCGGCCGCACCGGCGGGCGAGCACCTCGCGCGCGTGGTGCTGCTCGTGCTCGCGCTCGGCATCGTGCTCGGCACCAACAACATGCTGGTTCAGTACGGGCTCGCCCGCGTGCCGGCGAACCGCGCCTCGATCATCATGCTGTTCGAGATCGTCGTGACGGCGCTCACGTCGTGGCTCTTCGCCGGCGAGACGCCGGGCCCGCGCGAATGGGCGGGTGGCGCGTGTATCGTGCTGGCTTCCCTGCTGTCGAGCTGGGTGCACCGGGTGCAGAACGCGCGCAAGGGCGGCGCGCACGCAAGCGCCGATGCGAGCGTCATGACCCACGCCGACGCCAGCCGCACCGATGACGCGGACGACGCCGACGACAGCGGCCCCGGCGGCGACGATGGCAATGGTGGCAACGGCGGCGGCGGCAACGGCCATGGCAGCGCAGGCGGCGGCACGGGCCCAGGGCCTTCGCGCGCGCGGAATGGCGCGCGTGCGATGGTATGATTGCCGCTGATTCCCGCCGGCCGCACGCGCGCATGCGCGTTCGTACGGCGAGCCGTGGCGGCTGCCCAGTGCGCACTCCGCCGTCGCGCGATCGATACCGGACGCGCGGCGGCAAGCGACGTACGGCACGGGCGGTCCCGTTCACCACTATTCAAACAGCGATATCGCCGTGCGTCTGACCTCGATTAAACTCGCTGGCTTCAAATCATTCGTCGATCCCACGCATTTCCAGGTTCCGGGCCAACTCGTCGGGGTGGTCGGGCCAAACGGCTGTGGGAAATCCAACATCATCGACGCGGTGCGCTGGGTGCTGGGTGAATCCCGGGCGTCCGAGCTGCGCGGCGAGTCGATGCAGGACGTCATCTTCAACGGTTCCACTGCGCGCAAGCCGGGCAGCCGCGCGAGCGTCGAACTGGTGTTCGACAACGCGGATGGCCGCGCCGCCGGGCAGTGGGGCCAGTATGCCGAGATCGCCGTGAAGCGCGTGCTCACGCGCGACGGCACGTCGAGCTACTACATCAACAACCTGCCAGCGCGCCGACGGGATATCCAGGATATTTTCCTCGGGACGGGCCTCGGCCCGCGCGCTTACGCGATCATCGGGCAGGGCATGATCGCGCGGATCATCGAGGCGAAGCCCGAAGAGCTGCGCGTGTTCCTCGAAGAAGCAGCGGGCGTTTCGAAATACAAGGAACGTCGCCGCGAGACCGAGAACCGCTTGCACGACACGCGCGAGAACCTCACCCGTGTCGAGGACATCGTGCGCGAGCTGTCCAGCAACCTCGAAAAGCTCGAGGGCCAGGCGGTCGTGGCCACGAAATACCGCGAGCTGCAGGCCGAGGGCGAGGAAAAGCAGCGCCTTCTGTGGCTCTTGCGCAAGAACGAGGCAGCGGGCGAGCAGCAACGCCAGCAGCGCGCGATCGAGCAGGCGCAGATCGACCTGGAGCGTCATACCGCGCAGCTGCGCGAAGTGGAAGCGCAGCTCGAAACGCTGCGCGTGGCCCACTACTCGGCAAGCGACGCCATGCAGGGCGCGCAGGGCTCGCTTTACGAAGCGAACGCCGAGGTGAGCCGTCTCGAAGCCGAGATCAAGTTCATCGTCGAGTCGCGCAACCGCGTGCAGGCGCAGATCGCCGCGCTGACCGCGCAGCGAGAGCAGTGGCAGGTCCAGGCGCAGAAGGCGCAGGACGATATCGAAGACGCCGAAGAACAACTGGCGGTCGCCGAGGAAAAGGCGGCGCTGGCCGAGGAAGATGCGGCGGCGAAGCAGGAAGCGCTGCCCGCGCTCGAAAACCGCTGGCGCGACGCACAGGCGCAACTGAACGACGAGCGCGCGGGCATCGCGCGCACCGAGCAGGCCATCAAGCTCGAAGCCGCGCATCAACGCAACGCCGACCAGATGCTTCAGCAGCTTCAGCAGCGCCACGAGCGTCTGAAGTCGGAGGAAGGCGGCCTCGACGCGCCGGACGAAGCCCAGCTCGAAGAGCTGCGCATGCAGCTGGCCGAGCAGGAGGAAGTCCTGCACGAAGCGCAGGCGCGTCTCGCCGACGCTCAGGAAACGGTGCCGCGCCTCGACGCGGAACGCCGCGCCGCGCACGAGGGCGTGCAGGCGGAAAACGCACAGATCCACCAGTTCGAAGCCCGTCTTGCTGCACTCAAGCAGTTGCAGGAAAACGTGCAGACGGAAGGCAAGATCCAGCCGTGGCTCGAACGTCACGAACTGGGCGCGTTGCCGCGGCTGTGGAAGAAGCTGCACGTCGAAGCGGGTTGGGAAACGGCGCTCGAATCGGTGCTGCGCGAGCGGCTTGCCGCGCTCGAGGTGTCGAACCTCGACTGGGTGAAGGCATTCGCGAGCGACGCTCCGCCTGCGAAGCTCGCGTTCTATTCGCCGCCGGCCGCGGGTCAGGCTCCCGCGGCGGCCGCTGGCCTCACGCCGCTGCTTTCGCTCGTGCGGATCGACGATGCGGGCTTGCGTGCGGTGCTCACCGAATGGCTTGGCTCGACCTACGTCGCGGCCGATCTCGCCGAGGCGCTCGCCCAGCGTGCGCAGTTGCCCGCCAGCGGCGCGTTCGTCGTGAAGGCCGGTCATATGGTGACGCGCGTCGGTGTGCAGCTGTACGCCGCCGACACCGAGCAGGCCGGCATGCTGGCGCGTCAGCAGGAAATCGAGAATCTCGAGCGCCAGGTGCGCGCCCAGACGCTGCTCGCCGACGACGCACGCACGGCGGTCGTGCGCGCGGAAGCGGCGCACACGCAGGCCGCCCAGGTGCTCACGGATGTGCGCCAGCAGGCCGAGCGCGCGACCCAGCGCGTGCACGCGCTGCAGATGGATGTGCTCAAGCTGACCCAGGCGCATGAGCGCTATACGGCGCGCAGTACGCAGATCCGCGAAGAGCTCGACGAGATTCGCACGCAGATCGAAGAGCAGCGCGCATTGCGCGCGGAGTCGGAAGCGAACTTCGAGCGCCACGATGTGGAACTCGCCGAACTGCAGGCTCGCTTCGAGGACAACCAGCTCGCCTTCGAGGCGCTCGACGAGGAACTCGGCGCGGCTCGCAATGAGGCGCGCGACCTCGAACGCGCGGCGGCCGACGCGCGCTTTGCCGCGCGCAACATGGCGAACCGCATCGAAGAGTTGAAGCGCAACATTCAGATCGCGCACGATCAGAGCGAACGCGTGGCCGCGTCGCTCGAAGACGCGCGCGCCGAACTGGAAACGATCAACGAGCAGACCGCACACACGGGCCTGCAAGACGCGCTGGAAATTCGCGCGCAGAAGGAAGACACGCTGCGCGCCGCGCGCGCCGAACTCGACGACCTGAGCGCGAAGCTGCGCGCCGCAGACGAAACGCGCCTCGCCGCGGAGCGCGCGCTGCAGCCGTTGCGCGAGCGCATCACCGAGCTTCAGCTCAAGGAGCAGGCCGCGCGCCTGAACGGCGAGCAGTTCGTCGAGCAACTCCAGGCCGCGGGCGTCGACGAGGCCGCGCTGCAGGAAAAGCTCACGGCCGATATGAAGCCGTCGTATCTGCAAGGCGAGGTCACGCGCATCAACAACGCGATCGCGGCGCTTGGGCCCGTGAACATGGCCGCGCTCGACGAACTGGCGGCGGCGAAGGAGCGCAAGACCTTCCTCGACGCGCAGTCGGCCGACCTCACGAGCGCGATCGAAACGCTCGAAGACGCGATTCGCAAGATCGACCAGGAAACGCGCACGCTGCTGCAGGGCACGTTCGACGAAGTGAACCGTCATTTCGGCGAGCTGTTCCCGCGCCTGTTCGGCGGCGGCCAGGCGAAGCTCATCATGACCGGCGATGAGATTCTCGACGCCGGCGTGCAGGTGATGGCGCAACCGCCCGGCAAGAAGAATTCGACGATTCACCTGCTCTCCGGCGGCGAGAAAGCGCTCACGGCCACGGCCCTCGTGTTCGCGATGTTCCAGCTCAACCCGGCGCCGTTCTGCTTGCTCGACGAAGTGGACGCGCCGCTCGACGACGCAAATACCGAGCGCTTCGCGAACCTTGTTCGCGCGATGTCGGACAAAACACAGTTCCTGTTCATTTCGCACAACAAGATCGCCATGGAGATGGCGCAGCAGCTCATTGGCGTGACGATGCAGGAGCAAGGCGTGTCGCGCATCGTCGCGGTCGACATGGAAACTGCGGCGGGTTTCACCCAAAATACGGTCTAATCGATTTATACGGTCTAACGGACGGCGCGCGATGCGCGGCCGGCGGCGCCATCGGTGAGGCAGCCGCCGCGCGCAATGCGCGCGCCAGAGCAACGGCGCATGCAATGAGCGCGCCGTCGAATAAGAATTGCTGATGGAGCATGCATGGATGAGTTGACTCTCGGGTTGATCGGCGCGGGTGCCGTGGTAGTCGGGGGCGTGGTGGTGTACAACGCGTGGCAGGGCGCGAGGGTGCGCCGGCGTATGCCGCGCCCGATGCCCGAAGAGGCGGTCGAAGCGCCGCAGCGCGACGAGTTCCAGGAGCCGAGCCCGTTCATCGAACCGGCCCATGCGCCGTCGCGCCGCGAGCCGTCGCTCGCCGGCAACACGGAAGCCGGGCGCGTGGAGCCGGGTTTCGGGACCGCGGCGCCGCTCGACACACCGGCCGACATCCAGGCGGAAACGACGACACCCAACGGCTTTCCGGAGGCGCAATCCGGTGCGGACGAGGTTGCCGGCAAGGCTGCTGACAAGGCGCCGGCTGCAAGTGGGGCTGCCCCGCAATCCGCAAAGGTCGAGGCCGACGAAGCCGAGCGCATCGAGCCGGTCATGCCGGCCGCCACGACGATCTCTTCTGCGCCGCCCGCCGTGGTCGACCATCGCATCGACTGCATCGTGCCGATCCGGCTTGGTGCGCCGGTGGCGGGCGAGCGGGTGATTCCGTTTGCCCAGCGGCTGCGCCGCGCGGGCAGCAAGCCGGTTCACATCGAAGGCAAACCCGAAGGGGGCGACGGCTGGGAGTTGCTCCAGAGCGGCGTGCGCTACGAGGAACTGCGCGCGGCTGCGCAACTCGCGAACCGTAACGGCCCGCTCAACGAACTCGAGTTTTCGGAATTCGTGACCGGCGTGCAGCAGTTTGCCGACGCGCTCGACGCCGCGCCCGAGTTTCCGGACATGATGGAGACGGTCGCGATGGCGCGCGAACTGGACGGCTTTGCGGCCCAATGCGACGCCCAGCTTTCCGTGAACGTGATGTCGGATGGCGCGCCGTGGTCGGCGAACTACGTGCAGGCCGTGGCGGCGCAGGACGGCTTGCTGCTTTCGCGCGACGGCACGCGTTTCGTGAAGCTCGACGCGAAGCAGAGCCCCGTTTTCATGCTGCAGTTCGGCGACACCAACTTCCTGCGCGACGACCTCACGTACAAGGGCGGCGAACTGATCACGCTGATCCTCGACGTGCCCGTGGCCGACGAAGACATCCTGCCGTTCCGCCTGATGTGCGACTACGCGAAGTCGCTTGCCGAGCGCATCGGCGGGCGCGTGGTCGACGACCAGCGCCGGCCGCTGCCGGAATCGGTGCTGCAGTCGATCGACAAGCAGCTCATGACGCTCTACGCGAAGCTGGAGCAGGCCGGCATTCCGGCCGGCTCGCCGGCCACGCGGCGTCTGTTCAGCCAGTAACGCCGCAGGCCGGCAGCCGGCCGGAAAAAAAGGCGCGACGCCCTAAGGGCGCCGCGCCTTTTTTGCGCGCGCCCGGTACAGCGTAGAGGGCATCGGCACGCGTGTTGCAGTGCATTCAAGGTCGCCCTGCGGGCCTTGGGTGTCAGTGCGACGCACGCAACGTCGGCCATTCGGCCAGGACGCTGGCGAGGCCCGTTCGGCGGCGCACGAAGATGGCCGCTCGGCCGATGCGACAGGCGCTGCTTCCTGAGATAATCTGACGTCCGAAATCATTTTCAACAGCGAGTTGCCCAAGGCATGGTCCGTACTCCCGCCCGTCCTCCCGAAGAAGCCACCGCTGCGCAGCGCGCGGTGTGGTTGCGCGCCGAACTCGAGCGTGCCAATCACGCCTACTACGTGCTCGACCAGCCGGAGCTGCCCGACGCGGAATACGACAAGCTGTTCGGCGAACTTCAGCAGATCGAGACCGAGCATCCCGACCTCATCACGCCCGATTCGCCCACGCAGCGTGTAGGAGGCGAAGTCGCCGGGGGCTTCGAGCCCGTGGTCCACGACGTGCCGATGCTGTCGCTCAACAACGGCTTTGCCGACGAGGACATCGTCGCGTTCGACAAGCGTGTGGCCGATGCGCTCGGCAAGATCGAGGGCGCCGGAGTCGTCGAGGTCGAATACGCCGCTGAACTCAAGTTCGACGGCCTCGCCATCTCGCTGCGCTACGTCGACGGCGCGTTCGTCCAGGCCTCCACGCGCGGCGACGGCGCGACCGGCGAGAACGTCACGGAGAACGTGCGCACGATCCGCTCGCTGCCGTTGCGCCTGAAGGGCAAGCGCGTGCCGAAGGTGCTCGACGTGCGCGGCGAGGTGCTGATGTTCCGCCGCGACTTCGAGCGCATGAACCAGCGTCAGCGCGACGCCGGCCACAAGGAATTCGCGAACCCGCGCAACGCGGCGGCGGGCAGCCTGCGCCAGCTCGATCCGAAAATCACGGCGCAGCGGCCGCTGTCGTTTTTTGCTTACGGCATTGGCGTGCTCGAGGGCGAGCCGATGCCGGCCACCCATAGCGAACTGCTCGACTGGTACGCGGAAATGGGCTTGCCGGTCAATGCCGAGCGGGCTGTCGTGAAGGGCGCGCAAGGTCTGCTGGAATTTTTCCGCGCCGTGGGCGAGAAGCGCGATGGCCTGCCGTACGACATCGACGGCGTGGTCTACAAGGTAAACCGCCGCGACGAGCAGGACGCGCTCGGCTTCGTCTCGCGCGCGCCGCGCTTCGCGCTTGCGCACAAGTTTCCGGCCCAGGAAGCGCTAACGAAGCTGCTGGCCATCGACGTGCAAGTCGGCCGCACGGGAGCGATTACGCCGGTGGCGCGGCTCGAGCCGGTGTTCGTCGGCGGCGCGACGGTGACCAACGCCACGCTGCACAACGAAGACGAAGTGCGGCGCAAGGACATCCGCATCGGCGATACGGTGATCGTGCGGCGCGCCGGCGACGTGATTCCCGAGGTGGTCAGTGCGCTCATGGACCGCCGTCCGGCCGACGCCCACGAGTTCGTGATGCCGACCGAATGCCCGGTCTGCGGATCGCGCATCGAGCGGCTGCCCGACGAGGCAATCGCACGCTGCACGGGGGGGCTGTTCTGTCCGGCCCAGCGCAAGCAGGCGCTCTGGCACTTCGCCCAGCGTCGGGCGCTCGATATCGACGGCCTGGGCGAAAAGATCATCGACCAGCTGGTCGACCAGAACCTCGTGCGCACGCCCGCCGATCTGTTCAATCTCGGCTTCGGCACGCTCGCGCAGCTCGAGCGCATGGCGGACAAGTCGGCGCAGAACCTGCTCGACTCGCTCGAGAAGGCCAAAAACACGACGCTTGCGCGCTTCATCTACGCGCTCGGCATACGGCACGTGGGCGAATCGACGGCCAAGGATCTTGCGAAGCACTTTGGCTCGCTCGAACCGATCATCAACGCGTCGGTCGAGGAATTACTCGAAGTGAACGATGTGGGGCCGATCGTTGCGCTCGCGATTCACGAGTTTTTTGCGGAAGAGCACAACCGCACGGTGATCGAGCAATTGCGCGCGCCGGGCAAAGTGGCATGGGCGGAAGGCCCGCCCGCGCCGAAGGCGCCGGTGGGCGTGCTGGCCGGCAAGACGGTGGTCCTCACCGGCACGCTGCCCACGCTCGCGCGAGACGAGGCGAAGGAGTTGCTGGAAGCGGCCGGTGCGAAGGTCGCCGGCTCGGTGTCGAAGAAGACCGACTATGTGGTGGCGGGCGCCGACGCGGGCAGCAAGCTCGCGAAAGCCGAGGAACTCGGCGTGCCGGTGCTCGACGAAGAAGGAATGCGCAAGCTCCTGGAGGGGCAAACGACATGATTCGCGAAATTCTCAGAATGGGCGATCCGCGCCTGCTTGCTATAGCGAGGCCAGTCGATCACTTCGACACGCCCGAGTTGCACGAACTCATTGCCGATATGTTCGACACCATGCACGCGGCGAACGGCGCGGGACTCGCCGCCCCGCAGATCGGCGTCGACCTGCAGGTGGTGATTTTCGGTTTCGAACAGAACGAGCGCTATCCCGAGGCGGCGGCCGTGCCGCAAACGGTGCTCATCAACCCGGTCATCCATCCGCTGTCGCACGACATGGAAGAGGGCTGGGAGGGGTGTCTATCGGTGCCGGGCATGCGCGGCGCCGTGAGCCGCTATTCGATGATCCGCTACAACGGCTTCGATCAGTACGGCACGCCCATCGAGCGCGTGGCCGAGGGCTTTCACGCACGGGTCGTCCAGCACGAATGCGATCACCTGATCGGCAAGCTGTACCCCATGCGCATCACCGACTTCTCGAAGTTCGGTTTCACCGACGTTTTGTTTCCGGAACTCGACCCGAACAGCGACGACTGAAAATCGAAGCATCAAGAAAAACGGGAGCCAGATGGCTCCCGTTTTCATTCGGCGCGGCGTCAGGCGCCGATGCGGCCCGATGCGGCGTTAGAACGCTTCGTCGGCGGCCAGATAGCGCCACTGCCCCTGCGGCAGCGCGCCGAGCAGCACGCGGCCCATGCGCACACGCTTGAGGCCCACGACCTTCAGGCCGACCAGTTCGCACATGCGGCGGATCTGGCGCTTCTTGCCTTCACGCAGCACGAAACGCAACTGCTCGCCGTTTTGCCAGCTCACCTGCGCGGGCTTGAGCGGCACGTCGTCGAGCGACAGGCCGTGGCGCAGTTGCGCGAGCGACTCGGGCGGGAAGTGCTGGTCGATTTCGGTCTCGATGTCGTTGTAGGTGACGCGCACGAGGTATTCCTTGTCGATGTCCGAGCTCTCGCCGATCAGCTGCTTGGCCACGCGACCGTCCTGGGTCAGCACGAGCAGGCCGGTCGAGTCGATGTCGAGCCGGCCGGCCGGCGCGAGCGTGCGCAGATGTTTCGCCGAGAAGCGGATCCCCGAGTGGTCGCCGTCCCAATGGTTCTCGCCGGTGATGAGCACGGCGGCGGGCTCATAGCCGTCCTCGGCCTGGCCCGATACATAGCCCACGGGCTTGTGCAGCAGGATCGTCACCTGGCGAGCCTGCGCCGCGAGCGCGGCCGGGTCGACTTCAACGCGCTGATTCGGCGTGACCTTGGCGCCGAGCGTGTCGACGACTTCGCCGTCGACATACACCCAGCCTTTTTCGATCCATTCGTCGGCTTCGCGGCGCGAGCACAGGCCCAGTTCGGACATGCGCTTGGACAGGCGCAGCGCGTTGTCGCCATCGACTTCTGCTCGCGGAGCGCGGCGCGGCGCGGATTCGCCGTCATTCGTGCGGCGTGCGGGTTTGCCCGCCGATTTGACAGGGCTAGCGGTCTTGCGGCTGCCACCGCCTTCTTCGGCGCTGCGGCGAGCGCGCGGCGCGGCGCCGCCACGGTCATCGCTCCAGGCGGATTTCACCGGGCGCGCAAAACGGCGCTCCGTGCTCTCGTCGCGGCCGCGTGCTGGGCGGGGCTCGGCGCTGTCGGTGCGGCGGGCGAAGCGTCCCTCGCTGCCCTCGGCGCGGCTTCGCGGCGGACGGCGGTCGTCGCCTTCGCTGCGCCGTTCGAAGCGACGCTCGCCTCCTTCCTCACGGCCACGCGGCGGGCGGCGGTCGTCACCTTCGGCACGGCGCGGGAAGGGGCGTGCGCCGCCTTCTTCGCGGCTGTGCGGCGGGCGGCGATCGTCACCCTCGGCGCGGCGCGCGAAGGGGCGTGCGCCACCTTCTTCGCGGCTGCGCGGCGGGCGGCGATCGTCACCCTCGGCGCGGCGCGCGAAGGGGCGTGCGCCGCCTTCTTCGCGGCTGCGCGGCGGACGGCGGTCGTCACCCTCGGCGCGGCGCGCGAAGGGGCGTGCACCGCCTTCGTCGCGGCCCCGCGGCGGACGGCGATCGTCACCTTCGGCGCGGTGCGCGAAGGAGCGCGCACCGCCTTCTTCGCGGCTGCGCGGCGGACGGCGATCATCACCCTCGGCGCGGCGCGCGAAGGGGCGTGCACCGCCTTCTTCGCGGCTGCGAGGCGGACGGCGGTCGTCACCCTCGGCGCGGCGCGCGAAGGGGCGTGCACCGCCTTCATCGCGGCCACGCGGCGGGCGGCGGTCGTCACCCTCGGCGCGGCGCGCGAAGGGGCGAGCACCGCCTTCGTCGCGGCCACGTGCGGGGCGACGGTCATCGCCTTCGGTGCGTCGTTCGAAGCGACGCTCGCCACCTTCGTCGCGGCTACGCGGCGGGCGGCGGTCGTCGCCTTCGGCGCGGCGCGCAAAGGGACGCTCGCCGCCTTCGTCACGGCCGCGTGCAAATCCGCGCCCCTCGTCGCCCGAGCGACGGGCTGGACGGCGCTCGTCGCCGAATCCGCCTTCGCGAGCCGGCCGCGCCGGGCGCTCGCCCGGGCGCGTATCGCCGGTGCGAGGCGCGGCGCGCCCGGTTGCGGGGCGCGCAGGCTTCGTGGCGGCGCTCTTCGCGGCCGATGCCGGCCTGCCGTCCGCCGGCCGCACCTCCACCGGCCGCACCGGCTTACGCGCGGTCGTACTGCCGCGGCGGACGGGGGCGCGTTCCGGAGTGGTCGGGCGCGGATGTTTGGCTGTCAGTTTGGCTCGCATGGATCTGGGTATTTCGCTTGGGTCATTCACACTGCGATCGCGCGCAGCAATTCGGTTTCGACGTGAATCTGCTGGCGGTTGTCGGAGAGTCCCGAACCGTCGAGCAGAAACACGTCTTCCACGCGTTCGCCGAGCGTATTGATCCGCGCCGCATGGACGCCGACATGATGCTCCGCGAGCACGCGCGCGATGGAATAGAGGAGGCCCGGCCGGTCGTTCGCCGACACGGACAGGATGTAGTATTGGCCGCGCTCGTCGGCCCGCAGGTCGACACGCGGCGTCACCGGGAAGGTGCGCGACAGGCGCGAGAGACGGCCCTTCGACGGCTCGGGCAGTGCGTTGCCCGTCGCCTTCAGGCGCGCCGCGAGTTCCTGCTCGACGAGGTTCGCGATATCGCGGTAATGCACGTCGCCCTCGGTGTGGGCGACGATGAAGTTATCGAGCGCGTAGCCGTGGCGCGTGGTGCTCACGCGCGCGTCGAGCACGGACAGACCGCTGCGGTCGAAGTACGCACACATCGTCGCGAACAGGTCGGGGCGGTCCTGCGCGTAGACGAGCACCTGCAGCGCTTCGCCGATCGGCGACGGGCGCGCGCGCACGACCGGCTCCGGCGCCTCGACGTGGCGGTAGAGCACGCGCGTTTGCCAGGCGATGTCGGCGGCGTCGTGGCGCAGGAAGTAGCCGACGTCGAGCTTGTCCCAGAGCGCGCGGTGCACGTGCTCCGGCACCGTCTCGAGACGCAGCAGCGCAAGCGCCAGCTCCTGGCGCGTCTTGAGTTCCGAGTGCGCATCGGGCTTGGCGCCGCCGAGCACGGCGAGCGTCGAGCGGTAGAGGTCTTCGAGCAGCTTGCCTTTCCAGTTGTTCCAGACCTTCGGGCTCGTGCCGCGAATGTCCGCGACCGTCAGCAGGTAGAGCGCCGAAAGGCGCCGCTCCGTGCCGACGAGTTCGGCGAAGCGCTTGACGACCTCGGGGTCGGTGATGTCCTGCTTCTGCGCGACCTGGCTCATCGTCAGGTGCTGCTGGACGAGCCAGACGACCAGGTCCGCGTCGTCGCCCGTGATGTCGTGCTCGCGGCAAAAGCGCCGCGCGTCGGCCATGCCGAGCTCCGAGTGGTCGCCGCCGCGGCCCTTGGCGATGTCGTGGAACAGCGCCGCGACGTACAGCACCCACGGGCGCTCGAAGTTGGCGATGAGCTGGCTGCAGAACGGATACTCGTGCGCATGCTCGGCCACGGCGAAGCGGCGCATATTGCGCAGCACCATCAGGATGTGCTGATCGACCGTGTAGACGTGATACAGGTCGTGCTGCATCTGCCCGACGATGCGGCGGAAATTCAGCAGATAGCGCCCGAGCACGCTCGTCTGGTTCATGAGCCGCATGGCGTGCGTGATTCCGGCCGGCTGCTTGAGGATCTCCATGAAGAGCCGGCGGTTCTCCGGGTCACGGCGCCAGCTCTGGTCCATGGTCTCGCGCGCGTTGTAGAGGGCGCGCAGCGTGCGCGCCGACAGGCCCTTCACGCCGGGCACCTGCTCGTAGAGCAGGAACGCTTCGAGAATCGCGTGCGGCTCGCGCTCGAACACGTCGTCGCTGACGATCTCCAGCATTCCCTGCTTTTCGACGAAGTGCTCGGAGAGCGTGCGCGTGATGCCGCTCGTGCTCGGAAAGAGCTGCGCCTCGATGTTCTGGATCAGGATGGTGGACAGCTGGGTGACCGCCTTCGCGGCCCAGTAGTAGCGGCGCATGAGCTGCTCGCTCGCGCGTCGCGCGCTGCTCGCCTTGTAACCGAAGCTTTCGGCCACGGCCGTTTGCAGGTCGAACACGAGGATGTCCTGGCGGCGGCCCGCGATCACATGCAGGCGCGCGCGCAGAGCCTTGAGAAAGGCCTCGTTGCGGCGCAGTTCGCGCGCCTCGCGCCCGGTGATGAGGCCGCGCTGGTCCAGCTCCTTCCAACTGCTGCCGAAGGCAGCGGCTTCGGTGATCCAGAGGATCAGCTGCAGGTCGCGCAGGCCGCCGGGGCTTTCCTTGACGTTGGGTTCGAGCGAATAGGGCGTGTCCTGGAAGCGCGCATGGCGCTGACGCATTTCGAGCACCTTCGCCTGGAAGAACGCGCGCGGGTCCATGGCGTCGCGATAGCGCTGCGCGAAGTCGCCGAACAGCGTCGCGCTGCCCGTGATACGGCGCGCCTCGAGGAGCGACGTGCGCACGGTGACGTCGTTGGCGGCTTCTTCGAGGCATTGGGAGATGCTGCGCACGCTGCTGCCGATATCGAGTCCGAGATCCCACGCAAGGCCGATAAAGCGCTCGATGCGGTCTTCGAGCGGCGCGAGCGGCTCGTCGTCCGGCAGCAGGACGAGGATGTCGACGTCGGACCAGGGCGCAAGCTCGCCGCGCCCGAAGCCGCCCACCGCCACGAGCGCCAGCGTGGGCGGCAGCTCGCACAGGTTCCAGGCGCTGCGCAAGGTGTCGTCGGTGGTGCGGGCGAGGGCGCGCATCAGCGAGTCGACATTGGTCGCGGTCTTGAAACGCTCGAGCAACTGGGCCTTGGCGGCCTTGTAGTCGGACTTCAGCGACGACGTATCGGGAACGGCGACAGCGGGAACACTCATGGGCTCGGGTCGTGTCTGGCGTGGTTGGGCGGGCGGCTGGTCGTGCGCGCGGCGCGCCTCGCGATGGCGGCTGGCCGCGTTGGTTCGTCGGTTAATACGTCGGCTGCTTTGCAGGCCGCCTCATCGTGCTGCGGGCGCCGGGCGGCGTCCGCACCTGGTGCCTCGCTCGCGTTGAGCGTACTGCCCCGAGGCGCAGGCCGCTTTCTACGAGCCCATCCATTTTGCGCCGGATCGCGTCACCAAGCGCTTTGTGGCACGTTTCCCGGCGCTCAGGCCGCCGTGCCCGCCATCTGCGCGACGATGGCAGGCTTGGCGGGCGTACCCGCCGAGACCGTCAGAACATCGTAGCCGGTTTCGGTCACGAGTACCGTGTGCTCCCACTGTGCCGAGAGGCTGCGGTCCTTCGTCTTGACGGTCCACTGGTCCGGCATGGTGCGAATGTCGCGGCGGCCGGCGTTGATCATCGGCTCGACGGTGAAGATCATGCCGGGCACGAGCTCGATGCCGGTGCCGGGGCGGCCATAGTGCAGGACCTGCGGGTCTTCGTGGAACACCGTGCCGATGCCGTGGCCGCAGTATTCGCGCACCACGCTATAGCCCTGGCTTTCGGCGTAGCGCTGGATGGCATGGCCGATGTCGCCCAGATGGCCGCCGGGGCGCACCTGGTCGATGCCGAGCCACATGCATTCAAAGGTGGTCTGCACGAGGCGCTTCGCGAGGATCGAGCCTTCGCCGACGATGAACATGCGGCTCGTGTCGCCGAAATAGCCTTCCTTGATGACGGTGATGTCGATATTGAGCGCGTCGCCGTTCTTCAGCGCCTTGTCGCCCGGAATACCGTGACAGATCACGTCGTTCACCGAAGTGCAGATCGCCTTCGGATAGGGCGGATAGCCCGGCGGCTGATAGTTCAGCGGCGCGGGCACCGTGCCCTGCACGTTGGTCATGTACTCGTGGCACAGCCGGTCGAGTTCACCCGTCGTCACGCCCGCGGTGACGAACGGCGTGATGTAGTCGAGCACCTCGCTCGCCAGCCGGCAGGCGACGCGCATTTGCGCGATGTCTTGTTCGTTCTTGATCGAAATGGCCATGGTATGCGCCCGGATTGCAGTCGAATATTGAATTATCGCACCTAATGCCAGGGGTCGCAGACTTTTGCGAAGGCGGAACGCGATCCGGCGGAGGCCCCATTTGCCATCGCATTTGCCGTCGCATTTGCCGTCGCATTTGCCGTGATGGCGCCGTATTCCGCGGGTAATAGCTGTCTTGAGTAAGGGGCAGTTTGCGTGCTATACTCTTCGGCTAAGTCGCTTCCATATTTTCGAATTTGCGTTCGGGTTCGTGGGAGTGGCTGAAACCGCCGTTGCCGCGGAGCGCTTTGCCAAACACGCATTTTGGCGGGTGCGAGAAGAACAATTCGGAAGCATCTTCTTCAGGCAGCACACTCGCAAGCCGGCGCACCCAGGGTGTCGCGCGCGTCGATCTCCGGAAACGGGAGGGCGCACCGATACGGCAGCCGGCTTCAGACCAAACCCTAGCGGAGAATTGAAACATGGCAGTTACCATGCGCCAGATGCTGGAAGCCGGTGTCCACTTCGGTCACCAAACGCGCTTCTGGAACCCGAAGATGGCCCCCTTCATCTTCGGTCATCGCAACAAGATTCACATCATCAACCTCGAAAAGACGCTGCCGATGTACAACGACGCGCTGAAGTACGTGCGTCAACTGGCAGCGAACCGCGGCACGATCCTGTTCGTCGGCACGAAGCGTCAATCGCGCGACACGATCGCCCAGGAAGCACAACGCGCTGGCATGCCGTTCGTGAACGCGCGCTGGCTCGGCGGCATGCTGACCAACTTCAAGACGCTGAAGGTTTCGATCAAGCGCCTGAAGGACATGGAAGCAGCCGTGGAAGCGGGCGAGCTCGAGAAGATGAGCAAGAAGGAAGCGCTCCTGTTCGAACGCGAAATCGCCAAGCTGCAAAAGTCGATCGGCGGCGTGAAGGACATGGGCGGCATTCCGGACGCGATCTTCGTGGTCGACGTCGGCTACCACAAGATTGCCGTGACGGAAGCGAACAAGCTGGGCATCCCCGTGATCGCCGTGGTCGATACGAACCACTCGCCGGAAGGCATCGATTACGTGATTCCGGGCAACGACGACGCGAGCAAGGCCGTTGCGCTCTACACGCAAGGCGTGGCTGACGCGATCCTCGAAGGCCGTGCGAATGCGGTCAACGAAGTGGTTGCAGCGGCGCGCGGCAACGACGGCGACGACGAGTTCGTCGAGGTCAATTCGGAGGCGTAAGCTGCCCCGTGTCCGGCAAGAAAAGGGGGCTTTCCATAGGCCCCTTTTTTTTAAGCCGCGACTTTCGTTGCCGCGTCATATGAGCGGCACCGTAGCCCTGTAGAAGCAGCTGTAAAAAAGCGTTTCACCGCAGGCTCAGACGGAAACGAATTTCTGCCGGCCGCGTCGAAAGGCGGGCGGCGTGTACCAGACAGACTCAAGGAGCGAATGATGGCGGCAATTACCGCAAGCATGGTGGCAGAACTGCGCGCGAAGACCGATGCGCCGATGATGGAATGCAAGAAGGCGCTGACGGAAGCTGACGGCGACCTCGCGCGTGCCGAAGAACTGCTGCGCGTGAAGCTCGGCAACAAGGCCAGCAAGGCCGCTTCGCGCGTCACGGCTGAAGGCGTGATCTCGTCGTTCATCGGTAGCGGCGCTGGCGCGATCGTCGAACTGAACTGCGAAACCGACTTCGTCTCGAAGAACGATGACTTCATCGGCTTCTCGAAGAAGATCGCCGAACTCGTCGCCACGCAAAACCCGGCTGACGTCGCCGCTCTGTCGGCGCTGGCGCTGGACGGCTCGACGGTCGACGCGGTGCGCCTCGCACTGGTCGGCAAGATCGGCGAAAACCTCTCGATCCGCCGTTTCGCGCGTTTCGAAACCGCCAACCAGCTGGCTGCGTACCTGCACGGCACGCGCATCGGCGTGCTGGTCGAGTACACGGGTGCCGACGAGCAAGTGGGCAAGGACGTTGCGATGCACATCGCCGCGATGAAGCCGGTCTCGCTGTCCTCGGACGACGTGCCTGCCGAGCTGATCGCCAAGGAGCGCAGCATCGCCGAGCAGAAGGCCGCCGAATCGGGCAAGCCGGCTGAGATCGTCGCGAAGATGGTCGAAGGCTCGGTCCAGAAGTACCTGAAGGAAGTCTCGCTGCTGAACCAGCCGTTCGTTAAGAACGACAAGCAGACGATCGAGCAGATGCTCAAGGCTGCTGGCACGACGGTGCAGAAGTTCGCCCTCTTCGTGGTGGGCGAAGGCATCGAGAAGCGCCAGGACGACTTCGCTGCCGAAGTGGCCGCGCAAGTCGCTGCTGCAAAGCAGCAATAAAGGCCGGCCTGCCGCCTCGGCGCTCCCGGCGCGGCAGGCGGCAACCGCAGTTGTTGCAGCATCGCAGTCAGTACCGCAGTTTGCTGAGTTGTAAGCCGTGGCGGAGCAATCCGCCGTGGCGGGCAGCGTAGCGGCGACGCGCATGGTAGTCCCCCGCCGTGCGCGGCGTCGGAAATCTTCGCTATTTCTGGCGGCGCTTGCCCGAAGCCGTATTTCACCCCTACAGTTTCAAGTTATTGCCCTTTGCGCGCGATTCTGGATACCTCCATGCCCACACCCGCCTATAAACGCGTCCTGCTCAAACTTTCCGGCGAAGCCCTGATGGGCGATGATGCCTTCGGCATCAATCGCGCCACGATCGAACGTATGGTGGCAGACGTGGCCGAGGTGGTGCGTCTGGGCACCCAGCTCGCAGTCGTGATCGGCGGCGGAAATATTTTCCGCGGTGTCGCGGGCGGCGCGGCCGGTATGGACCGCGCAACGGCCGACTATATGGGCATGCTGGCCACGATGATGAACGCGCTCGCGCTGCAGGACGCCATGCGTCACGCGGGCATCGAGGCGCGCGTGCAGTCGGCGCTGCGCATGGACCAGGTCGTCGAGCCGTACATCCGCCCCCGCGCGATTCGCCAGCTCGAAGAAGGCAAGGTCGTGATCTTCGCCGCCGGCACGGGCAACCCGTTCTTCACCACCGATACGGCTGCTGCGCTGCGCGGCTCGGAAGTCGGCGCCGAAGTCGTGCTGAAGGCCACCAAGGTCGACGGCGTCTACTCGGCCGACCCGAAGAAGGACCCGACCGCCACGCGCTACTCGACGATCAGCTTCGATGAGGCAATTGGCCGCAACCTGCAGGTGATGGACGCCACCGCGTTTGCGCTGTGCCGCGACCAGAAGCTGCCGATCCGGGTTTTTTCCATCGTCAAGCCGGGTGCGCTCAAGCGCATCGTTCTGGGCGAAGACGAAGGTACGCTCGTCCACGTGTAAACTCTCGTTTCACGAGAGGTTCGAACAAGGGCCGCGCCGCCCATCAGCGCGCCGGCGGGCCCGTTCCGTTATGAAGGTTCGGAGGTATCAAAATGGCTGTGGCTGACATCAAGAAGGGCGCCGAGCAGAAAATGCAGCGCTCGATCGAAGCGTTCAAGAGCGATCTGGCGAAAATCCGCACGGGCCGCGCCCATACCGGCTTGCTCGACCACATCCAGGTCGACTACTACGGCTCGCCCGTGCCCATCTCGCAGGTCGCGAACCTCACGCTCGTCGACGCACGCACGATCGGCGTGCAGGCGTGGGAAAAGAAGATGGTGCCGGTGATCGAAAAGGCGATCCGCGAGTCGGATCTCGGCCTGAACCCGGCCACGCACGGCGACCTGATCCGCGTGCCGATGCCCGCGTTGACGGAAGAGCGCCGCAAGGAGCTCACGAAGGTCGTCAAGAACGAAGGTGAAACGGCGAAGATCGCCGTGCGCAACCTGCGTCGCGACGCCAACGAGCAGCTCAAGAAGCTCGTGAAGGACAAGGAAATTTCAGAAGACGACGAGCGCCGTGGCGGCGAAGAAGTGCAGAAGCTGACCGACCGCTTCGTGACCGAAATCGAAAAGCTCGTCCAGACGAAGGAAGCCGAGATCATGACGGTCTGAGGCCTCAGGCCTCCAGATTCGCCAGATTCCAGGCGGTTTCCCTTTCTTATCGCAGTTACAGTCCGACGGCCATGACCTATACCAGCTCAACCGTTCGCGTGCCCGACGTGGCGGCCGTGCCGCGCCACATCGCGATCATCATGGACGGCAATGGCCGTTGGGCAACCCAGCGGCGCCTGCCGCGCGTCGCGGGCCACACGCGCGGCGTCGACGCCGTGCGTTCGGTCGTCGAGTCGTGCGTGCAGCGCGGCGTCGAATACGTCACGCTCTTCGCCTTCAGCTCCGAGAACTGGCGCCGCCCGACCGACGAAGTGTCGTTCCTCATGCGCCTTTTCGTCACCGCGCTCGAGCGCGAGGTGGCGCGCCTGCACGCAAACGGCATCCGTCTGCGCGTAGTCGGCGACCTGTCGATGTTCAACGAGCGCATCCAGGATCTGATTCGCCGCGCGGAAACCAAAACCGCGCGCAACACCCGTCTCACTCTCACGATCGCCGCGAACTACGGCGGCCGCTGGGATATCCTGCAGGCCACGCGCAAGCTGGTCGAGGAGGCCGCGGCCACGGGCCAGCCGATTCCTGTCACCGAAGACACGCTGTCCCAGCATCTGGCCATGGCCTACGCGCCCGAACCGGACCTCTTCATCCGCACGGGCGGCGAGCAGCGCGTGAGCAACTTCCTGCTCTGGCAGCTCGCGTACGCCGAGTTCTATTTCACCGACACGTTCTGGCCGGATTTCGACGCCGAAGCGCTGAGCCGCGCCATTGCGTCGTATGCCGAGCGCGAGCGCCGCTTCGGCCGCACGAGCGCGCAGGTCGTCGCCCAGAACGCCGATTCGCTTTCATGCTGAAGACCCGCGTCATCACGGCGCTCGTCCTGCTGGCAGTATTCCTGCCGATCACGCTGTTCGCGCCCGTGGCGGCGTTCGGCGCGTTGATCGGCGTCGTGGTCGTGTTCGCCGCGTGGGAGTGGGCGCGCCTCCTGAAGGCGGGCGCGACCGGCTCGATCGTCTACGCTGTGATCGCGGCGGCCGCGGTGGCGCTCAGTACGCGCCTGCCGGCGCCCCGGCCGCTGTTTCAGGCGGCGGGCGTGTTCTGGATCATCGCCGGGCCTTACGTGCTGCTGCGCAAGCCGGTCCTCGCTGCGGGCGCCTGGCGCGCCTTCCTGCTGGCCGCCGGGCTCGTCGTTTTCGCGGCCTGCTGGCACGCCCTCGTCGCCGCGCGCACGGCTGGCGTGGCGTTCGTTTTGTCCCTGTTGCTCGTGGTCTGGCTGGCCGATATCGGCGCATACTTTGCAGGTAAGGCATTCGGAAAGCATAAGCTTGCGCCGGCGATCAGCCCCGGCAAGACCTGGGAGGGCGCCGTGGGCGGCTGGGCCGCCGTGATGGTGGTGTCCGGCGCGGCGATTGCGCTGCACGCGTTCGAACCCACGCTGTATTCCGCGCTCGCCGCCCAGATCGGGCTCGGCCGTGCGCTTTTCGTACTTACCGTGCTGGTCGCGTTCAGCGTGATCGGCGATCTGTTCGAGTCGATGCTGAAGCGCCAGGCCGGCGTGAAGGATTCGAGTGGGCTTCTGCCGGGTCACGGCGGAGTCCTCGACCGCATCGACGCACTGCTGCCCGTGCTGCCGCTTGCCATGCTGCTGCTCGGCTAAAGGCGCCTGGCCAGGACGTCAGGTTAGAGATTTGAATATGCAAAAACGACTCACACTGCTCGGTTCCACGGGCTCGATTGGAGACAGCACGCTCGACGTCGTCGCGCGTCATCCGCAACGCTTTTCGGTCTATGCGCTCACCGCGCATCGCAACGGCGAGAAGCTGGTCGAACAATGCCTGCGCTTCGCCCCCGAAGTGGCCGTGGTCGGCGACGCCGACACCGCCGCGCAGGTCGAGCGCAAGCTACGCGCGGCCGGCTCGAAGACCGTCGTGACCTACGGGCCGCAGGCGCTCGTCGAAGTCTCGAAGAGCGACGGCTGCGACACGGTGGTCGCGGCCATTGTCGGCGCGGCGGGTCTCGGCCCCACGCTCGCAGCGGCGAAGGCCGGCAAACAGATCCTGCTCGCCAACAAGGAAGCGCTCGTGATGTCGGGCGATATCTTCATCGACGCCGTGTGCGACAGCGGCGCCGTGCTGCTGCCGCTCGACAGCGAGCACAACGCCGTGTTCCAGTGCTTCCCGCGCGAAAGCGCCGAGCGCGACGGCGTCACGAAGATCATCCTGACCGCCTCGGGCGGCCCGTTCCGCACCCGCGAGCCCTCGACGCTCGTGAACGTGACGCCCGACGAGGCCTGCAAGCACCCGAACTGGTCGATGGGTCGCAAGATCTCCGTCGATTCGGCCACGATGATGAACAAGGGCCTCGAAGTGATCGAGGCGCACTACCTGTTCGACCTGCCGGGCGAGCGCATCGACGTGCTGATCCACCCGCAGAGCGTGATCCACTCGATGGTTTCGTACGCCGACGGTTCGGTGCTCGCGCAACTAGGCAACCCCGACATGCGCACGCCGATCGCGCACGCGCTGGCGTATCCGGACCGTGTCGATTCCGGCGTCGCGCAGCTGGATCTCGCCCAAATCGCGACGCTCACGTTCGAAAAGCCCGACTACGCGCGCTTCCCGTGTCTCGCACTCGCGATGCAGGCATTGGCGGCAGGCGGCGTGGCGAGCGCGGCGCTCAACGCGGCGAACGAAGTGGCAGTAGAAGCATTTTTGAACCGGCGCATCGGCTTCATGGCCATCGCCCAGACGGTGGATGCCGTACTGAACGCGCTCGAGAACCGCAACGCGTCGAGTCTCGAAGTCGTGCTCGAAGCCGACGCGGCGGCTCGCCGCGCGGCTCACACCATCATCGACAGCCTGCCGGTGCCGGCCTGACAGGTCAGCGAGGGGCTTGCGGAAGGGCCCATGCGGCCCCTCAGGCATGCGAGCCTGACCTCGGGGCCGCTCCCGCACCGGTGCGCTGCTTCCAGCCCAGGAGGCGCTCATGAACCTGCTTACCGAACTGGTCGCATTCGTCGTGGCGATCGGCGTGCTGGTCGTCGTGCACGAATACGGGCACTACAGCGTCGCGCGCCTGTGCGGCGTGAAGGTCCTGCGTTTCTCGATCGGCTTTGGCCGGCCGCTCGTGCAGTGGGTCAGCAAAAAGAGCGGCACCGAGTGGACCATCGCGGCGCTGCCCCTCGGCGGCTACGTGAAGATGCTCGACGAGCGCGAGTCGCCCGACCAGATCCCCGCAAGCGATTTGCCGCACGCGTTCAACCGTCAGTCGGTCGGCAAGCGCATTGCCATCGTCGCTGCGGGGCCGATCGCCAATTTCGTGCTGGCCGTGGCGCTCTTTTCGGTGGTGTACGCGAGCGGGGTGACCGAGCAGAAGGCCATTGTCGCGGCGCCGCCCGCGCAATCGGCGGCGGCTCGGGCCGGCTTCCAGGGCGGCGAAACGATTCTTTCGGTGAGCGATGCAAACGGCAGCCGCACCGAGCCTGTGCGTTCGTGGTCTGACCTGCGCTGGAAGCTGCTCGCCACGGCGTTCGACCAGGGCCATGTCGTCCTCGCCGCCCGCGATGGCGAGGGCACCTACGATTTCCCGCTCGATCTCTCGCAACTGACCGGCAAGGATCTCGACGACGACTTCATGGCGAAGCTCGGTCTCGAGGCGGGCGGCAACACGCTCAGGGTGGCGGCCGTGGAGGCGGGTAGTGCGGCGCAACATGCCGGGCTGCAGGCGGGCGATCAACTACGTGCCGTCGATGGTCGGGCCGTGGACAGCGCAAGCACTTTCATCGCCTGGGTGAAGGCGCATGCGGGCAAGCCCGTGCGGCTCACGGTCGCGCGCGGCGAGGCTGGCCAGAACCCGCAGCAGACGCTCACGCTTACGGTGACGCCGACACTGCAGCGCGACGCGCAGACAGGCGAGGAAGTCGGTCGAATCGGCGCGGCGCTCTCCGCGCAGGCGCCTTCCGTGGACGTGCGCTACGGGCCGCTAGAGAGCGTGCGGCTCGGTGCGTATCGCACTTGGGACATCGCCATGTATTCGCTGCGAATGTTCGGCCGCATGATCACGGGCGAAGCATCGCTGAAGAATCTGTCGGGCCCGGTGACGATTGCCGACTATGCCGGCAAGAGCGCGAGACTCGGTCCTTCGGCGTTCCTGTCGTTCCTCGCGCTCGTGAGCATCAGCCTCGGCGTATTGAATCTGCTCCCAATTCCGGTATTGGACGGGGGGCATCTGTTATATTATGCGGTTGAAGCCGTAACGGGCAAAGCCGTCTCGGACCGCTGGCAGCTCGTACTGCAGCGCGCGGGACTTGCCTGCATCGTCGCACTGTCGGCGATCGCGTTGTTCAACGATCTGGCTCGGTTAATCCATTTTTAAAGATGTCTGGCGGCGTCCGTGGGCGGGCCGCCTGACCTGATGCAGCTATACATAATTGGGGAAGCACGTTGTTTAGACCTCATCGCTTGGTTCCAAAAACGGTTGCGGCCGCGGCGATCGCCGCACATGGACTCGTTGCCCACGCAGCAACGACGCCTTTCGTGGTTCAGGACATCCGCATCGAAGGGCTGCAACGCGTCGAGCCGGGCACGGTGTTCGCCTACCTGCCGATCAAGCAGGGCGACACGTTCACCGACGACAAGGCGTCCGAGGCCATCCGCGCACTGTATGCGACGGGCTTCTTCAACGACGTGAAGATCGCCACCGAAGGCGGCGTAGTGGTGGTGCAGGTGCAGGAGCGCCCGGCCATCGGCACGATCGACTTCGCGGGCATCAAGGAATTCGACAAGGACAACCTCACGAAGGCGCTGCGTGCGGTCGGCCTCTCGCAAGGCCGCTACTACGACAAGGCGCTCGTCGACAAGGCCGAGCAGGAGCTCAAGCGCCAGTACCTCACGCGCGGCTTTTACGCCGCCGAGGTCACGACCACGGTCACGCCGATCGACCGCAATCGCGTCGGCCTGCTGTTTTCGGTGGTGGAAGGTCCGAGCGCGAAGATCCGTCAGATCAACTTCATCGGCAACAAGACGTACAGCAGCGGCACGCTCCTCTCGGAGATGCAGCTGTCCACGCCGAACTGGTTCTCGTGGTACACGAAGAACGACCTCTACTCGAAGGAAAAGCTCACGGGCGACCTCGAGAACGTGCGCTCGTACTACCTGAACCACGGCTACCTCGAGTTCAACATCGACTCGACGCAGGTCTCGATCTCGCCCGACAAGAAGGACATGTACCTCACCATCGGCATTCACGAAGGCGAGCCGTACAAGGTGTCGGGCATCCAGCTGTCGGGCAACCTGCTCGACCGCGAGGCCGAGCTCAAGAAGCTCATCAAGATCAAGCCGGGCGATACTTTCTCGGCCGAGAAGCTGCAGGCCACGACCAAGGCCATCGTCGACAAGCTCGGCGAGTACGGTTATGCGTTCGCGACCGTCAACGCGCTGCCGCAGATCGATCAGGCGAACCACACGGTCAACCTCACGCTGCAGGTCGATCCTAGTCGCCGCGTGTACGTGCGCCGCATCAACGTGGTGGGCAACACGCGCACGCGCGACGAAGTGGTGCGCCGCGAAATGCGCCAGCTCGAAAGCTCGTGGTTCGATTCGAACCGCCTCGCGCTCTCGAAGGACCGTATCAACCGTCTGGGCTACTTCACCGACGTCGACGTGACCACGGTGCCCGTGGAAGGTACGGCCGACCAGGTGGACGTAAACGTGAAGGTCGCCGAAAAGCCGACCGGCGCGATCACGCTGGGTGCGGGCTTCTCGTCCACGGACAAGGTGGTGCTGTCGGCGGGCGTGTCGCAGGACAACGTGTTCGGTTCGGGCACCTCGCTCTCGCTGAACGTGAACACCGCGAAGACGTACCGCACGCTGGCCCTCACGCAGGTGGACCCGTACTTCACGGTGGACGGCATCAAGCGCATTACCGACGTCTACTACCGCACGTACCAGCCGCTGTACTACTCGACCGATTCGAGCTTCCGCATCATCACGATGGGCGGCGACCTCAAGTTCGGCATCCCGTTCTCCGAAGTCGACACGGTCTATTTCGGCGCGGGCTTCGAGCAGGACACGCTCGACATCGACTCGAACACGCCGCAGAGCTACATCGACTACGTGAACCAGTTTGGCCGCGTGTCGAACAACGTGCCGCTCACGGTGGGCTGGTCGCGCGACGCGCGTGACAGCGCGCTCGTGCCGAGCAAGGGCTACTTCACGCAGGCGAACGCCGAGTACGGCACGCCGGTTGGCGGTACGCAGTACTACAAGGCCGACATTCAGGCGCAGTACTACTACTCGTTCGCGCGCGGCTTCGTGCTTGGGCTGAACTTCCAGGGCGGCTACGGTAACGGCCTCGGCGGCAAGCCGTACCCGATCTTCAAGAACTACTACGCCGGCGGTATCGGTTCGGTGCGTGGCTACGAGCCGAGCTCGCTGGGTCCGCGCGACGCCAAGACGAACGACCCGATCGGCGGTTCGAAGATGATCGTCGGCAACGTCGAGCTGACCTTCCCGCTGCCCGGTACGGGCTACGACCGCACGCTGCGCGTCTTCACGTTCGTCGATGGTGGTAACGTCTGGGGCACGGAAGGCGACAGCATTGGCGCGAACGGTCTGCGTTACAGCTACGGTTTCGGCCTCGCGTGGATTTCGCCGATCGGCCCGCTCAAGCTGAGCCTTGGCTTCCCGCTCGTCAAGCATACGGGCGACCAGTACCAGAAGTTCCAGTTCCAGATCGGAACGGCATTCTGACGTATGTTTTGCCCGGCGTTCGTTGCGCGCGCAGCGCACTTCGCCGGAATCCAGGAAACGAGAGGATGACTTTGCTAACGGGTATGTTTTCCAGACGGACGATCGGGGCGATCACCGTGTCGCTGGCGCTCCTCGGTTGTGGCATGGGCGTGGCGCAGGCGCAGGAAGCAAGGATCGCGGCGGTGAACTCCGATCGCATCCTGCGCGAATCCGTTCCGGCGAAGGCCGCGCAGACCAAGCTCGAAGCCGAGTTCGCCAAGCGCGACAAGGATCTGCAGGACATGGCGCAGCGCCTGAAGTCGATGTCCGATTCGCTCGACAAGAACGGCCCGTCGATGTCGCCGAGCGATCGCGCGTCGAAGCAGCGCGACCTTTCCGCGCTCGACAGCGACTTCCAGCGCAAGCAGCGCGAGTTCCGCGAAGACCTGAACCAGCGCCGCAACGAGGAACTGGCGGCGGTGCTCGACCGGGCCAACAAGGTGATCAAGCAGATCGCCGAGCAGCAGCATTACGATCTGATCGTGCAGGAAGCCGTGTACGTGAGCCCGCGCATCGACATCACCGACCAGGTGCTGAAGGCGCTCGCAGCGAATAGCGCGGGCAGTAGCAGCAGCAACTAAGGCAACGAAAAGCAACTAAGGCAGGAGCAGCACGCGCATGGCATTTACGCTTGAGGACATCGTCGGACGGTTCGGCGGCGAGGTGGTGGGCGATGCGACGCAACGCGTCAGTTCGCTGGCGCCGCTCGACCAGGCCGGTCCGCAACAGCTCGCGTTCCTCGCCAATCCGAAGTATCTCGCACAGGTCGAGACGACCCGCGCGGGCGCGGTGCTGATCAGCGCCGGCGACCTCGAGAAGCTCGCATCGCGCGAAGGACGCAACTTCATCGTCACACCGAATCCGTATGCTTACTTCGCGCGTGTCGCGCAGGCGTATATCGACCTCGCCGCGCCGAAGGCGCAGCCGGGCATCCACGCCAGCGCCCACGTCGACGCGAAGGCGCAGGTTGCCGCGAGCGCGGTGATCGGCCCGAACGTCACGGTCGAAGCGGGCGCCGTGATCGGGGAAAACGTACGGCTCGACGCGAACGTCTTCATCGGCCGCGGCACCGAGGTGGGCGAGGGCTCGCATCTGTATCCGGGCGTCACCGTCTACCACAGCTGCAAACTCGGCCCGCGCGCCATCGTGCATGCCGGCGCCGTGATCGGTTCGGACGGCTTCGGTTTCGCCCCCGATTTCACCGGCGAGGGCGACGCGCGCACGGGTAGCTGGGTCAAGATTCCGCAGGTGGGCGGCGTGGCCATCGGGCCGGACGTCGAGATCGGCGCGAACACCACGATCGACCGCGGCGCGATGGCCGATACGATCATCGAAGAATGCGTGAAGATCGATAACCTCGTGCAGATCGGCCATAACTGCAGGATCGGCGCGTACACGGTCATCGCGGGTTGCGCCGGCATTGCGGGCAGCACGACGATCGGGCGCCATTGCATGATTGGCGGCGCGGTCGGCATCGCGGGGCACGTCACGCTGGGCGACTACGTGATCGTCACGGCGAAGTCGGGTGTCTCGAAATCGTTGCCGAAGGCCGGCGTCTACACGAGCGCTTTCCCGGCGGTCGATCACGCCGACTGGAACAAGAGCGCCGCGCTGTTGCGTAACATCGACAAGCTGCGCGACCGTATCAAGGCGCTCGAGGCGGCGGTAGCCCAGAAGCCGCAGGGCGAATAAGAAAGCAGTATCGAGGTAGCGGGCGGCGTGTCGCGGGAGCGGCGCGCCGCTTTGCGTCGCGGACGAGCAAAGCTGCCCGCTTGGGGGTTTCCTCAGGGGAGCCTTCCGCCCCGGGCTGCCCGGCGGGCTTCCCGCCCGGGGCTGCTCGCCCGGGGCTTCCCGCCCGGGGCAATACGCATGCACGGGAGCCCGGGCGTGGCGCATACTTCGCGTCAGCGCGGCGTGTTTGGTCCGGCGCCTCGAATATCGAAATCGAAAGTCACACGCGCAATTCCTGCGTGAGCAGAACCACCATGAACATCGAAAAACTCAACTTCGACATCCACAAGATTCTCACGCTGCTGCCGCACCGCTATCCGTTCCTGATGGTGGACCGGGTCATCGAGCTTGAGCCGCACAAGAGCATCAAGGCGTTGAAGAACGTGACGGTCAACGAGCCCTTTTTTACGGGACATTTCCCGCAGCGTCCGGTCATGCCCGGCGTGATGATTCTCGAGGCGCTGGCGCAAACCGCCGCGCTGCTCACGTTCTCGGAGGAAGAGCAGGACTTCGAGAATACGCTGTACTACTTCGTGGGCATCGACGGCGCGCGCTTCAAGCGCGTTGTCGAGCCGGGCGACCAGCTCATTCTCAACGTGACGTTCGAGCGCTACATGCGCGGCATCTGGAAGTTCAAGGCGGTGGCCGAAGTGGAAGGCTCCGTGGCCTGCGAGGCGGAACTCATGTGTACCGTCAAGAAAATGGACGCGGCGCAATAAGAAGCGCCGCCGCATGCCGCAGCGCGCCTTGACCTCGAGGCGCCGGCGCACGGAAACAGAATCGGAGAGCGAGGACGAATGAGCAGGATCCATCCCACTGCGGTCGTCGAGTCGGGCGCGCAGATCGACGAATCGGTCGAAATCGGACCGTTCGCGGTCATCGGTGCAAACGTCACCATCGGTGCGCGCACGAAGGTCGGTTCGCATAGCGTGCTGGAAGGCCACACGACGATTGGCGAAGACAACACGATCGGCCACTACGCGTCGATCGGCGGCCGTCCGCAGGACATGAAGTACAAGGGCGAGCCCACGAAGCTCGTGATCGGCAGCCGCAACACCATCCGCGAGTTCACGACGCTGCATACGGGCACGGTGCAGGACACCGGCGTCACGATCATCGGCGACGACAACTGGATCATGGCTTACGTGCACGTGGGCCACGACTGCCGTCTGGGCAACAACGTCATCATGTCGAGCAACGCGCAGCTCGCGGGCCACGTGTTCGTCGAGGACCACGCGATCGTCGGCGGCATGACCGGCGTGCATCAGTTCGTGCGCATCGGCGCGCATTCGATGGTCGGCGGCGCCTCGGCGCTCGTGCAGGACGTGCCGCCGTTCGTGATCGCCGCCGGCAACAAGGCGGTGCCGCACGGCATCAACGTCGAAGGCCTGCGCCGTCGCGGCTTTTCGGCTGACGCGATTTCCGTGCTGCGCTCGGCGTATCGCACGCTCTACAAGAACGGGCTCTCGCTCGAAGAGGCGAAGGTGCAGCTCGCCGACCTCGCGCAGGCGGGCGGCGACGGCGACGTGCACGTGAAGGCGCTGCTCGACTTCGTCGAGCAGTCGCAACGCGGCATCATTCGCTGATCGATGGCGCTCCGAACGCGTCCGCTGCGCCTCGCAATGGTCGCCGGCGAGCCGTCCGGCGACCTGCTTGCGTCGTCGCTGCTCGCGGGTCTCAAAGCCCGCTTGCCCGACACTACGCAGTACTACGGAATCGGCGGTCCGCGCATGACGGCCGCCGGCTTCGACGCGCACTGGCCGATGGAAAAGCTCTCGGTGCGCGGCTACGTCGAGGCACTGCGGCACATCCCCGAGATTCTGCGCATCCGCAACGAGCTCAAGCATCAGCTGCTGGCCGAACCGCCTGACGCCTTCATCGGCGTGGACGCGCCCGACTTTAACTTCGGCCTCGAGCACGCGCTGCGCGATGCGGGTATTCCGACCATCCACTTTGTCTGCCCGTCGATCTGGGCGTGGCGTGGCGGTCGCATCAAGAAGATCCAGAAGGCGGTGGATCACATGCTGTGCGTGTTTCCATTCGAAACGGCGCTCCTCGAGAAGTCCGGGGTGGCGGCATCGTACGTGGGCCATCCGCTCGCCGACGAGATTCCGCTCGAACCGGATATGCCCGGTGCGCGCCGCACGCTGGGCCTGCCGGAAAGCGGCCCCGTGATCGCGGTGCTGCCGGGCAGCCGCCGCTCGGAAATCAACCTGATCGGGCCGACCTTCTTCGACGCGATGCAGATCATGCAGCGGCGCGAGCCGGCGCTGCGTTTCGTGATGCCGGCGGCAACGCCGGCCATCCACGCGCAGTTGCAGGAACTCGCGAACGGGCATCAGGGTCTCGCGCTCACGATCATCGACGGCCAGTCGCAACTCGCCATGACGGCGGCTGACGCGATCCTCGTAAAGAGCGGCACGGTTACGCTCGAAGCGGCGCTGCTCAAGAAGCCGATGGTCATCTCCTACAAGGTGCCCTGGCTCACGGGGCAGATCATGCGCCGTCAGGCCTATCTGCCTTACGTGGGCCTGCCGAACATACTCGCCGGCCGCTTCGTCGTGCCGGAAATCCTGCAGCACTTCGCGACGCCGGAGGCCCTTGCCGACGCGACGCTCACGCAGTTGCAGGATGAGGCAAACCGGCGCACGCTGACTGAGGTGTTCACGCAGATGCATCTGAGCCTGCGCCAAAACACCGCGGAGCGCGCGGCCGAGGTCGTTGCGCGCATCGTCGAAGGCCGAAAGGGGCGGGCATGAGCGAGGACACGATCACGCGCACGACCAGGCGCACGACAGCGCCGGCGGTGAAAAAGCCGCCGTCGCAGGCGGCGCTCAAGCTCGCCGCGCGTCGCAAGGCGGCGCGGCAGGCCGGACTGCTGTTCGAATCGCCGGACGACGTGATCTGCGGCGTCGACGAGGCCGGCCGCGGACCGCTCGCCGGGCCGGTGGTCGCGGCGGCCGTGATTCTCGATCCGGGCCGGCCGATTCGCGGGCTCAACGATTCGAAAGTGCTGACGGCGCAGGCGCGCGAAACGCTCTACGAGCGCATCGTCGAACGCTCGCTCGCGTGGTGCGTCGCGTCGGCGAGCGTGGAGGAAATCGACACGCTCAACATCCTGCACGCGACGATGCTGGCGATGCGGCGTGCGGTCGAAGGCTTGAGCATCGTGCCGACGCTCGCGAAGATCGACGGCAATCGCTGCCCGGTGATGCCGGTGCGCAGCGAGGCGGTGATCGGCGGCGACGCACTGGTGCCGAGCATTTCGGCGGCGTCGATCATTGCCAAGGTCACGCGCGACCGCATGCTGGTCGATCTGCACCAACGCCATCCGCACTATGGCTTCGACGCCCATGCGGGTTACGGCACGCCGCAGCACCTCGAAGCGTTGCGCTTGCATGGTCCGTGCGAGCATCACCGGCGCTCGTTCGCGCCCGTGCGCGACGCCTATGTGCTGCACGGCATCGTTCTGCCCGGTGTTCCGGCGGTGGTCAGTGATCTTGCCGGCCTCGAATCAGACGACGCCTTCGCGCCGCTGCCTTGAGCCGCCGCTGACGGCGTCTCACGCGAGCCGGCACCGTTTCGCGTAGTGCCGGTGCCGCCTTTTTCTATCTCCCGATCCTCATTTGACACGCCAGGGCCGCCCGTGAAAGCCATTACCTCACGCGACAATCCGCTCTACAAGCGCCTGAAGGCGCTCGCCGGCTCGACGCATCAACAGCGGCGCAGCCATCAGGCCTTGCTCGAAGGCTTCCATCTTGCGAGCGCGTGGCTCGACGGCGGCACGCAGCCCGAGTACTGCGTGGTGACCGAAGGCGCGCTCACGCATGAAGAAGCGCGGGCGATCGTCGCCCGCGTGGACGAGCGCCGTGTGATTACACTGCCCGATGCGCTGTTCGGGCAGCTCTCGAACGTCGTTCACGGCGTAGGGCTGCTGCTGCTCGTCGATATGCCTGAAGCACAGTTGCCCGAGCGCGTCGCATCGACGTGCCTCGTGCTCGACGGATTGCAGGATGCCGGCAACGTCGGCTCGATCCTGCGCAGCGCGGCGGCGGCCGGCATCGACACGGTGTTCTGCACGCCGGGTACGGCCTATGTGTGGTCGTCGAAGGTGCTGCGCTCGGCAATGGGCGCGCATTTTCTCCTGCAGGTCTACGAGAACGTGGAGGCCGAAGCGCTCGTCGAGATGCTCGGCGTGCCGGTCGTCATCACCGATTCGCATGGCGCGCAGGCGATCGACGAGGCCGATCTCGCGGGCCAGGT
Source organism: Paraburkholderia sp. CNPSo 3272 (assembly GCF_024206495.1). Taxonomy (GTDB): domain Bacteria; phylum Pseudomonadota; class Gammaproteobacteria; order Burkholderiales; family Burkholderiaceae; genus Paraburkholderia. The sequence goes on from NZ_JAMBPQ010000004.1 coordinate 210,548, forward strand.
CGCGTGGGTGTTCGGCAACGAAGGAGCGGGCGTCTCGCAGGTTTGGCGCGACGCGGCCGCGCTGCGCGTGACGATTCCGCAGCCGGGCGGCATGGAGTCGCTCAACGTCGCGGCGGCGGCGGCCGTGTGTGTGTTCGAGCAATGCCGGCAGCAGCGGCATGCGCGCTAACGCTCGCGCGAGCGAACAGTAAAAAAGCCCGCTCAGATGCGGGCTTTTTCGTTTCAGGCCGGGCGTTTCAATACGAGGGCTTGTCGATGCGGATTTCCTGCAGGATCGTCGTGGCGATCTCCTCGATCGACTTATGCGTCGACGAGAGCCACTTGATGCCTTCGCGCCGCATCATCGCCTCGGCTTCGTTGACCTCATAGCGGCAGTTTTCCAGCGCGGCATACTTGCTGCCCGGGCGCCGCTCGTTGCGGATCTCGGTCAGGCGCTGCGGATCGATCGAGAGGCCGAAAATCTTCGTGCGATGCGAAAGCAAGGCATTCGGCAACTTGCCGCGCTCGAAATCGTCCGGGATGAGCGGGTAATTCGCGGCCTTCACGCCGTACTGCATCGCGAGATAGAGGCTCGTAGGCGTCTTGCCGCTGCGCGACACGCCAACGAGGATCACGTCGGCGTCGGCGAGGTTGCGGTCGGACTGGCCGTCGTCGTGCGCGAGCGAGAAGTTGATCGCCTCGATACGGTTCTTGTATTCGTCGGTGTCGGCGTTCTGGTGGCCGCGACCCATGGCGTGGCTCGACTTGAGTTCCAGCTCCTGCTCGAGCGGTTCCACGAAGGTCTGGAACATGTCCATCACGAGCGCATTCGCGCGCTTGACGATCTCGTTCGAGTTGCTGTCCACGAGCGTCGTGAACACGATCGGACGGCGGCCTTCCTGCACGGCGGCTTCGTTGATCTTCTCCGCGGTCGAGTAGGCCTTTTCGGACGAATCGACAAAAGGCACGCGCACGAGGCGGAATTTCTGGTCGAACTGCGACAGGATCGAATGCGCGAAAGTTTCGGCAGTGATCCCGGTACCGTCGGAGACGATGAATACGGTAGGCGGCATCGGTTGAGGCTGGGTACGTGAGCTGCAGGGCCGCTCGGGACAGGCTTGGGCGCCCGGAAAGCCCCGTCCGGCGGTACCGAGGGGCAATTCTCGCCGCCTGGCACAAATTCCAGAGTCGGCACGGTAGAATAGCGGCAACCTGTTGGATAAGCAATTGCAGTGCAACCGCGCCAAACGGCCGCCTATCGCGGCGCATTCTGGTGTCAATTTGCAGCGATTCCATCTAACTACATGGAATCGCACGCATCTTCCTGCTTTTCCATTGAATGGGACCTCGTTCGCGCCGAGTGAGCGATTGTTTCTCCAACAGGTTGCGCAAGACGCGATCCGCCTCCAATGGGCGGACCGCGTTCGAGCCCACTTGCGCAATCGTGAATTTTTTTCACACTTAGGGGCTTGTATGACTAACACCGTTGCCAAGGATCAGGCGTATGTAGTGCCTTTCGAGCAGTTGCGGATGACCGATGTCGAGATCGTGGGCGGCAAGAACGCCTCGCTCGGCGAAATGATCAGCCAGTTGGCTGAGGCAGGCGTGCGAGTGCCCACGGGCTTCGCGACGACCGCGCTCGCGTTCCGCGACTTCCTGAAACATAACAACCTGACCGAACGGATCGCCGCTCGTCTGGAGACGTTCGACGTCGACGACGTGAAGGCGCTGGCCGAAGCCGGCAAGGAGATCCGTCAATGGATCGTCGACGCGCCGCTGCAGCCGAAACTCGAAGCGGAAATCCGCGCCGGTTTCGAGACGCTGCAGAACGGTTCGCCGTCCGAGCTGTCGTTCGCCGTGCGTTCGTCGGCAACGGCGGAAGACCTGCCCGACGCATCGTTTGCCGGTCAGCAGGAAAGCTACCTCAACGTGGTCGGCATCGAAGACGTGCTCGATCGCCTCAAGCACGTGTTCGCGTCGCTCTACAACGACCGCGCCATTTCCTATCGCGTCCACAAGGGCTTCACCCACGCCGAAGTCGCGCTGTCGGCTGGCGTGCAGCGCATGGTCCGTTCGGACCGCGGCGCCGCAGGCGTGATGTTCACGCTGGACACGGAATCGGGCTTCAAGGACGCCGTCTTCATCACGTCGAGCTACGGCCTCGGCGAAACGGTCGTGCAGGGGGCAGTGAATCCGGACGAGTTCTACGTCTTCAAGACCACGCTCGCTCAGGGCAAGGCTCCGATCATCCGCCGCTCGATCGGCTCGAAGCTCATCAAGATGGAATTCACGCAGCCCGGCGAGCCGGGCCGCGTGAAGACGGTCGACGTCTCGCACGAACAGCGCAACCGCTTCTCGATCACCGACGAAGACGTGATCGAACTGGCCAGGTATGCCGTCATCATCGAGAAGCACTACCAGCGTCCGATGGACATCGAGTGGGGCAAGGACGGCCTCGACGGCAAGATCTTCATTCTCCAGGCGCGTCCTGAGACCGTGAAGAGCCAGGCCGCCGGCAAGATCGAGCAGCGCTTCAAGCTCAAGGGCCAGTCGCAGGTGCTCGCAACGGGCCGCGCTATCGGCCAGAAGATCGGCGCGGGCCGCGTGAAGGTAATTCACGATCCGTCCGAAATGGAACGCGTGCAGCCGGGCGACGTGCTGGTCGCCGACATGACCGACCCGAACTGGGAGCCGGTGATGAAGCGCGCTTCGGCGATCGTCACGAACCGTGGCGGCCGTACCTGCCACGCGGCGATCATCGCGCGCGAACTGGGCGTGCCGGCCGTGGTGGGCTGCGGCGACGCGACCGACGTCCTGAAGGACGGCGCGCTCGTGACGGTTTCGTGCGCGGAAGGCGACGAAGGCCGCATCTACGACGGTTTGCTGGAAACCGAAGTCAGCGAAGTGCAGCGTGGCGATCTGCCGGCCATTCCGGTCAAGATCATGATGAACGTCGGCAACCCGCAACTCGCGTTCGACTTCTCGCAGCTGCCGAATGCGGGTGTTGGCCTCGCGCGTCTCGAGTTCATCATCAACAACAACATCGGCGTGCACCCGAAGGCGATTCTCGAGTACCCGAATGTCGACGCGGACCTGAAGAAGGCCGTGGAAAGCGTGGCACGCGGTCACGCCTCGCCGCGCGCGTTCTACGTCGACAAGCTCACGGAAGGCATCGCCACGATCGCGGCGGCGTTCTATCCGAAGCCCGTGATCGTGCGCCTGTCGGACTTCAAGTCGAACGAGTACAAGAAGCTGATCGGCGGTTCGCGCTACGAGCCGGACGAAGAAAACCCGATGCTGGGTTTCCGCGGCGCGTCGCGTTACATCGCCGAGGACTTCGCGCAGGCGTTCGAAATGGAGTGCCTCGCGCTCAAGCGCGTGCGTGAAGAAATGGGTCTCTCGAACGTCGAGATCATGGTGCCGTTCGTGCGTACGCTCAAGCAGGCGGAGCGCGTGGTCGGCCTGCTCGAGAAGTTCGGCCTCAAGCGCGGCGTGAACGACCTCAAGCTGATCATGATGTGCGAAGTGCCGTCGAACGCGATTCTCGCCGAAGAGTTCCTGCAGTATTTCGACGGCTTCTCGATCGGCTCGAACGACCTCACGCAGCTCACGCTCGGCCTCGACCGGGACTCGGGCATGGAACTGCTGGCCGTCGACTTCGACGAGCGCGATCCGGCCGTGAAGTTCATGCTCAAGCGCGCGATCGAAACGTGCCGCCGTCTGAACAAGTACGTCGGCATCTGCGGTCAGGGCCCGTCTGACCATCCGGACTTCGCCCAGTGGCTCGCGGAAGAGGGCATCGCTTCGATCTCGCTGAACCCGGATTCGGTTGTCGAGACGTGGCAGCAACTGGCGAAGGCGCAGTCGAAGTAAGCGCGGTGCCGAGGGCGTTAATCCTCGGCGCATGCCAAGCTTGATGCAGCTTCCCTTGCGTCACTGCACGCTGCGGAAAAAAGTGTCAGCTTCGTGCTATAACACCCCGGTCTATCCGGGGTGTTTTACTTTGGGAGGTCGTCGTGGGTCCGCATGGTTTGTTCTGGTGGATTGCCGCTGGCGTGCTCATCGTCGCCGAGCTGATGACCGGTACGTTCTACCTCTTGATGATCGCGCTCGGCTTTCTTGCCGGCGCGCTCGGCTATGAGTTCGGCGCGCCGCTCGACGTGCAGCTGATTATCGCGGCAGCGGTCGGCCTCGCCGCCGTGGTCACGCTGCGGCGCTCGCGTTTTGGCCGCCGCCGGCGCATGACCGACGCCTCGAGCGATCCGGGCGTGAACCTCGATATTGGCGCGACACTTGCTGTCGCCGCATGGCGCGACGGCCGCGCGCGCACGATGTATCGCGGCGCCGAATGGGACGTCGAACTCGCGCCTGGCGAGCCCGAAGATGCGCCTCTCTATGAAATCAAGGCGGTGCGCGGCAGTTGCCTCGTCGTTGCGGCGAAGCGCGAGCGGCGCGAGGCTGATACGCCCGGCACCGCTCGCGACGGCGCGCGTCACGCGTGACCGGCCGGATTCAAATCACACCAACACACCACACAGAAGCGAACGGAGGTCCCGTATGCAAGTCCCAGTCGTCGGCCTGATTCTGCTCGTGATCGTCGTCGTGCTGATCGCGCAGACCATCAAGATCGTGCCGCAACAGCATGCCTGGGTGCTCGAACGGCTTGGGCGCTACCACGCCACGCTCACGCCGGGGCTGACGATCGTGCTGCCGTTCGTGGATCGCGTGGCCTACAAGCACGTGCTCAAGGAGATTCCGCTCGACGTGCCCAGCCAGGTCTGCATCACGCGCGACAACACGCAGCTACAGGTCGATGGCGTGCTGTACTTCCAGGTGACCGACCCGATGAAAGCGTCGTACGGCTCGAGCAATTTTGTGTTCGCGATCACGCAGCTTTCGCAGACTACGTTGCGCTCGGTGATCGGCAAGCTCGAACTCGACAAAACCTTCGAGGAACGCGACTTCATCAACCATAGCGTCGTGTCGGCGCTCGATGAAGCTGCATCGAACTGGGGCGTGAAGGTGCTGCGCTACGAAATCAAGGATCTCACGCCGCCGAAGGAAATCCTCCACGCCATGCAGGCGCAGATCACCGCGGAGCGCGAAAAGCGCGCGCTCATCGCGGCCTCGGAAGGGCGCAAGCAGGAACAGATCAACCTGGCCGCCGGGGCGCGCGAGGCGGCGATCCAGAAGTCGGAGGGCGAGCGTCAGGCGGCGATCAACCAGGCGCAGGGCCAGGCGGCCGCCATTCTCGCGGTGGCCGAGGCGAACGCGCAGGCCATCCAGAAGGTCGGCAACTCGATCCAGGCGCACGGCGGGATGGACGCCGTCAATCTCAAGGTGGCCGAACAGTACGTGAATGCCTTCGCCAATCTGGCGAAGCAGGGCAATACGCTGATCGTGCCGGGCAACATGGGTGACCTGAGCACGATGATCGCTTCGGCGCTAACGATCGTGAACCGCGCGGGCCTGCGCGAGGGGCAGATCAGCGGGGCGGGGGCGACGAAGGGCGCGTGAGCGCCCAGGCTGGCGGAAACGACAACGGGCCGCGTGAGCGGCCCGTTGTCCATCTGGACGACTCCGGAAGAATCAGGTGGCCGAGCGCATCAGGCGCGCCTTTTCGCGCTCCCAGTCGCGCTTTTTCTCGGTTTCGCGCTTGTCGTGCAGCTTCTTGCCCTTGGCGAGGCCGATCTCGCACTTCACACGGCCGCCTTTGTAGTGAAAGTTCAGCGGCACGAGCGTGAAGCCGCGCTGCTCGACCTTGCCGATCAGCTTGTCGATTTCCTCGCGACGGAGCAGCAGCTTGCGGATGCGCGTGGGGTCCGGCTGGATGTGCGTCGAAGCCTCGGGCAGCGGGCTGATGTGCGTGCCGATCAGGTAGAGCTCGCCGTCCTTGATCACGACATAGCTTTCCTTGATATTGGCCCGCCCGGCGCGCATTGCCTTGACTTCCCATCCTTCCAGCACGAGCCCAGCCTCGTGGCGCTCTTCGATGAAGTAATCGAAGAACGCTTTTCTGTTGTCGATGATGCTCATAGGAAAATGGGATTGGCCCAACTCGTTTAAAATTACGATTTTAGCAAAGCGGGCTCCCGAAAGCCCGTAGCGCTTTCACCCTAGCCACGCATTGCGCAATTTATGGCGGATGTCCAGAAAACCGTGTTGATTCGCCATTCGGCGGAACAAATGTTCGACCTCGTCACCGACGTCGCCGACTACCCCAACTTCCTGCCGTGGTGCGGCGGCGTCGAGATTCGCCGTCAGGACGAGAGCGGCATGGAGGCGAAGATCGACATCAACTTCAAGGGCATCAAGCAACACTTCGCCACGCGCAACTCGCAAAAGCGGCCCGAGCGCATCGACATGGAATTCGCCGATGGCCCGTTTCGCAGGTTCACGGGCTACTGGCGTTTCACGCCGCTGCGCGCCGACGCCTGCAAGATCGAGTTTGCGCTGCATTACGAGTTTTCAAACATCATTCTCGAGAAGCTCATCGGGCCAGTGTTCCATCACATCGCGAACACCTTCGTCGAGTCCTTCGTGAAGCGCGCCGACCAGCGCTACGGCAAGCCATGAGCGCGAAACTTTCCGTCGACGTCTGCTACGCGCTGCCGGATGCGCAGACGCTCATCAGCATCGAGATGCCCGCGGGCGCGACCGTCCAGCAGGCCATTGACGCGAGCGGTATTCTCGCGCGCCATCCCGAGATCGATCTGGCGAAGCTCAGGGTGGGCGTGTACGGCAAGCTCAAGCCGCTCGACACCGTGCTCGCCGACCACGACCGCGTGGAGATCTATCGGCCGCTGATCGTCGACCCCAAGATGGCGCGCCAGCGCCGCGTCGACAAGACCCGCAAGGAAGGCTCGATCGAAGGGCGCAAGTGGTTGCCCAAGGACTCGCGCTAGAGGTTCGAGCCGGGTTGCCACCGATTTGACGCACAAACGTAATGGGCGGGACAGCTTGCGCTGTCTCGCCCATTCGGCATTTTGCGGCCCGGCGCGCTCAGGCGATGGTCGTGCGGCCGTTTTGCTTCGCGTCGACGTTGGGTTGCGCAAGGCGGCTTTCGTTGCCGATGCCCGGCAGATCGCCGTTCGGCACGATGCCGTCGCCGTGCGCGGTGTCTTCCGGACCGCCCGAATGCTGGCGTACCGACCAGCTTACGCCCGCCACGAGCAGCATGATCGCCGCGATTTCCAGCCCGCGCGGCAGCCGGTGATCGTAAATAAAGCCATAGAGCAGGGCGAACAGCGTCTCGAACACGATCATCTGACCCGAGAGCGTGAGCGGCAAGCGCTTGGCGGCGGCGTTCCAGAGTCCGTTGCCGAGCCACGAGGCGCCGATCGCGAGCACGAGATTCAACTGCCAGAACGTGGTCCAGCGGCCTGCGGCCACGGTTTCCTGCATCCAGTGCGACGGCACGAGGAGAATGCCGAGCCAGAGCAGGCCGCCGAGTGCACCCGTGACCACGCCCCAGAGCACCGACCATTCGTTGCCGCTGAAGTGCGCATGGCGCTGCAGATAACGAGCGTTTTCGACCGCGAACCAGGTCCAGCACACGAGGGCGCCCACGGCGCAGCCGATGCCTGCAATACGTGTGAGGACGCTCGCACCGCCTGCGTCGCTCGTCGCGGTGAACACGTCCACGTTAATGCAGACGATGCCGGCCGCGATCATGGCAAGCGGCAAGATCAGACGTGACAGCGGCACGGCGCCATGATCGCGGCGGCCGAGCAGCGTGACCGTGACGGGCAGCACGCCGACGATCAGCGAGGCCGGCGCGATGCCCACCAGATGGATCGCGCTCGCGAGAAACAGGTAATAGAGCACGTTGCCCATCAGCGCGAGTTTCACGAGCGCGACGAGATCGGCACGCGTCATGCGCGGCCAGCCCCGGCGCAGCATGGGCACGAGCGCGGCGAGCGAGACGAGCCCATACATCGCGTAGCGGCCCGCGCTCAGGAGCAATGGCGAGAACTCCGCCAGTTGCCGGGGCACGACGAACACCGTTCCCCATAACGCGCCGGCGAGCACGCCGTACAACACACCACGCTGCATTCGTATTGCCTCCTGAAACTTCGGGCGGCCCAGGCGGGCCGTTTTGACACGACGGCCCGAAGCATAACTGGAGGCGTGCGCGGCCGTCTTGTTCAATCCTGCAGCGTGCGTGGGATATTCGGGTCGGACGCGTGCATGCCAGCACGGCTTGCGCCGACAGGGCCGGAGCGTGGAAATAATCCCGAAAACGGCGCTAAGCTACTGTTAGCGCTGATGATTTCCAGGGCGCTATCGCGTATAATCTGCTTTTGCGCCTATAGGATTTGCCATGCGTCTGATCCAGAAAGCACTCACGTTCGATGACGTGCTCCTCGTCCCCGCCTTTTCCGACGTTCTCCCGCGCGACACCAGCCTGAAGACCCGGCTGACCCGCAATATCTCCCTGAACATTCCGCTCGTGTCGGCCGCTATGGATACCGTCACGGAAGGCCGTCTGGCGATCGCCATGGCGCAGCAGGGCGGTGTCGGCATCGTCCACAAGAACCTCACTCCGGCCGAGCAGGCGCGCGAGGTCGCGAAGGTGAAGCGCTTCGAGTCGGGCGTCGTACGCGATCCGATCACGGTGCCGCCGCAAATGAAGGTCGCCGACGTCATCGCGCTCTCGCAGCAGCATGGCATTTCGGGCTTCCCGGTCGTGGAAGGTGCGCAACTCGTCGGCATCGTCACGAACCGCGATCTGCGCTTCGAAACGCGTCTGGACGAGCCGGTGCGCTCGATCATGACGCCGCGCGAGCGCCTCGTCACTGTCAAGGAAGGCACGCCGCTCGTCGAAGCCAAGGCGCTCATGCACAGCCATCGCCTCGAGCGCGTGCTGGTCATCAACGACGCATTCGAGCTGCGCGGTCTCATGACCGTCAAAGACATCACCAAGCAGACCGAGCACCCGGCCGCCTGTAAGGACGAGCACGGCAAGCTGCGCGCGGGCGCGGCAGTCGGCGTCGGTCCGGACAACGAAGAGCGCGTCGAGCTGCTGGTGCAAGCCGGCGTGGACGTGATCGTCGTGGATACGGCGCACGGCCACAGCAAGGGCGTGCTCGAGCGCGTTCGCTGGGTCAAGAAGAACTTCCCGCGCGTCGAAGTGATCGGCGGCAACATCGCCACGGCCGACGCGGCGCGCGCGCTCGTCGAGTACGGCGCGGACGGCGTGAAGGTCGGTATCGGTCCTGGCTCGATCTGCACGACGCGTATCGTGGCCGGCGTGGGCGTGCCGCAGATCAGCGCGATCTCCAATGTCTCGGAAGCGCTCAAGGGCACGGGCGTGCCGTGCATCGCCGACGGCGGCGTGCGCTACTCGGGCGACGTTTCGAAGGCGCTGGCCGCCGGCGCGAACGCCGTGATGATGGGCAGCATGTTCGCGGGCACCGAAGAGTCGCCGGGCGACGTGTTCCTGTATCAGGGCCGCCAGTACAAGTCGTATCGCGGCATGGGCTCCGTCGGCGCGATGAAGGATGGCGCCGCGGACCGCTACTTCCAGGACAACTCGGCGAACATCGACAAGCTCGTGCCGGAAGGCATCGAAGGGCGAGTCGCCTACAAGGGGCCGATCAACGCGATCCTGTTCCAGCTGATCGGCGGCGTGCGCGCTTCGATGGGCTACTGCGGCTGCCGTACGATCGAAGACCTGCATGCGAAGGCGGAGTTCGTGCAGATTACCGGCGCCGGCCTGCACGAGTCGCACGTGCACGACGTGCAGATCACGAAGGAAGCGCCCAACTATCACGTGGACTAAATCCCGATGAAGCCGCTGCTGCGCGTGCTGCTGATTGTCGATGCGTTGACGTTGCTGGGGTTCGGCGTGCTGTTCGTTCTCACGCCCTGGACCCTCGTCTACAACGCTTTGCAACTGGTGCAAACGCAGCCGGCGCTCGTTGGGCAGGCTTTCGGCGTGGTGTTGCTGGGTTTCGCGTGGCTCGCGCTGCGCGCGGCCTTCCACGGGGAGATGACGGTGCCGGTGGGCCGCACCGTGGGGCACGTCAACTGGATTGCCGGCGTGCTGATGCTGGTCTGGCTGATCGGCGTGCGTAGTCCGCAGCTCACGGGCTTCGGCCAGTTAGTGGCTGGCGCGGTGGGTGTCTGGCTGATCGTCCTCGGGTTGGGCGGTGCGCGGCTGGCGGGTTTGGTGCGCAAGCGCGAGAGAACCACGCCGGCCGAAGCCGACGCGCAGCGGCGCGAAGCACGCGAGGCTCGCAAGGCCGCCAAGGCGCGGCGCGAGGAGCCGGTGACGTACGCGAAGCCCAGCGCTCCGCGAACGTCGTGGAGCGGTGCACGTGAACCGAACCGGCCCGCGGCGCCGGTCGAGCCTGTGGTCGAAGTTCCGACCGTGACGCCTGCGGCGGTCCCGCCGGTTGCGCCCCGTCCGTCGCCGGTTACGCCGCCTGCCAGCCCGGCTCAAGCTCAGGAGGCGCGCCAGGCGGCTCGCGACGAAGCGGCCGACGCACCGAGGCCGCCGCTGCGTGGCTGAGGCCGCGTGCAAACCCGGCCTCCCAAACAGCAGACGCAGTGCGCCCGAAGCACACCCGAACTTGCGCCACCCGGTGCCGCCGTAGCACGGCGCTCCGGTCCTGATGAATTCACGCTGTGCGCGTTTGAACTGTCGCGCGGCTTTCCGTATCCGTTCTTTTTTAGGTCTCGTCCGCAGCCATGCACGACAAAATCCTGATCCTCGACTTCGGCTCGCAAGTCACCCAGCTCATCGCACGCCGCGTGCGCGAAGCCCACGTTTATTCGGAAATCCACCCGTACGATGTGGACGACGCATTCGTGCGCGAATTCGCGCCGAAGGGCATCATCCTCTCCGGCGGCCCGAACTCGGTCACCGACACCGACACGCCGCGCGCGCCGCAAGCCGTGTTCGAACTGGGCGTGCCGGTTCTCGGCATTTGCTACGGCATGCAGACGATGGCCGAGCAGCTCGGCGGCAAAGTGGACGGCGGCCACCTGCGCGAATTCGGCTACGCCGAAGTGCGCGCGCGCAACCACACGAGCTTCCTCGAAGGCATCGAAGACTTCCGCACGAGCGAAGGCCACGGCATTCTCAAGGTGTGGATGAGCCATGGCGACAAGGTCACGGAGATGCCGGCGGGCTTCCAGCTGATGGCATCGACGGAATCGTGCCCGATCGCGGCCATGGCCGACGAAGCGCGCCACTTCTACGGCCTGCAATGGCACCCGGAAGTCACGCACACGGTGCAGGGCCGCGCGATGCTCGAGCGCTTCGTGCTCGGCATCTGCGGCGCGAAGGCCGACTGGGAGATGGGCCACTACATCGACGAAGCCGTCGAGACAATCCGCAAGCAGGTGGGCAACGAGCATGTGATTCTCGGCCTCTCGGGCGGCGTGGATTCGTCGGTTGCGGCGGCACTGCTGCATCGTGCGATCGGCGACCAGCTGACCTGCGTGTTCGTCGATCACGGCCTGCTGCGTCTGAACGAAGCCGAGCAGGTGATGTCGATGTTCGCCGACAACCTCGGCGTGAAGGTGATCCATGTCGACGCAAGCGAAGCGTTCATGTCGAAGCTCGCGGGCGTGACCGATCCGGAAGCCAAGCGCAAGATCATCGGCGCGGAGTTCGTCGAAGTGTTCCAGACGGAAGCGGGCAAGCTCACCGACGCCAGATGGCTCGCGCAAGGCACGATCTATCCGGACGTCATCGAATCGGCCGGCAAGGGCAAGAAGGCCGCGCACACGATCAAGAGCCACCACAACGTGGGCGGCCTGCCGGAAACGCTCAACCTCAAGCTGCTCGAGCCGCTGCGCGAACTCTTCAAGGACGAAGTGCGCGAACTGGGTGTGAAGCTCGGCCTGCCGCACGAAATGGTCTATCGCCATCCGTTCCCGGGCCCGGGCCTCGGCGTGCGTATTCTCGGCGAAGTGAAGCGCGATTTCGCGGATCTACTCCGCCGCGCCGATGCGATCTTCATCGAGACGTTGCGCAACACGATCGACAAGGAAACCAGCAAGTCGTGGTACGAACTCACGAGCCAGGCATTTGCGGTGTTCCTGCCGGTGAAGAGCGTGGGCGTGATGGGCGACGGCCGCACCTACGAGTATGTCGTTGCGCTGCGCGCGGTGCAGACGCTCGACTTCATGACGGCGCACTGGGCGCACCTGCCGCACGAATTGCTGGGCCACGTGTCGAACCGCATCATCAATGAAGTGCGCGGTATCAACCGTGTGGTGTACGACATCTCGGGCAAGCCGCCGGCGACAATCGAGTGGGAGTGATTCAGGATCCTCTGCAGTGGTCTGCAGAGGTCCATAAAGCGCGGTGTACGGGCTGTGTATAACCATGAGGCACCAAAAGAAGCGAGCGCCGAACGTTGAGCGTGCGGAGCTGGAGCAGCAGATCGAATCGCTTCGACGCGACATCCGGAAGCTGGAGCTCGAGCGCGACATCCTCAAGAAGGCGAACGAACTGGTAAAAAAAGGGATGGGCATCGACCCGCAGCTCCTGAGCAACCGGGAGAAGACGATGCTGGTTGATGCCCGGAAACAAACCTATCCATTGCCAGAGCTGTTATCCGTCCTGGGCTTGCGCGCAGTTCTCACTTCTATCACCGTGCACGTCTGCTTGTCGCTGACAGGCATGCTGGCGCGCGTCGCGTCATTGCAGACATCTTCGAATGCAATCACCGCTGCTACGGCTATCGTCGAATCGGGGCGGCATTGAGCAGGCAGCAGGTTTTCATCTCGGAGAAGGTCGTGCGACGTTTGATGCGACAGGAGGGTCTGGCCGCTCCCACGACCAGACGACGTCGCTACGGCTCCTATCGTGGAGAAATAAGCCCTGCGCCGGAGAATCTCCTCAATCGTGATTTCCCCGAATCAGAAATGGCCTACTGACATTACCGAATTCCAGATCCCAGCTGGCAAGGTGTATCTGTCGCCGGTAATCGACTTGCTTCGACGGTCTCGTTGTGAGCTGGTCAATCGGCACACGGCCAGATGCTCAACTCTTCAATGCCATGCTGGATTCGGCCATCGAATCGGTGGCTGATAGCCGGAAATCTTGTCATTCCCGTGAATGTAGGTGTATGTCAGGGGCAGGGACTGCAACCGGCACCTTTGCGACCACCTCAGTGCCGGCCAACCATTGGCAGATCACCTACAACCCCAATTCGTTTGTAGTGGCCTATCTTGACAACGGCGCGCTGAGTTCAAATTCGTCGTTCTCGTACTTCACGCACGTTTGCACTGAAACCTATCTCGGGCGTTATAAAAGCCGGAAGTGGCCCGCTCGCGCGGGCCACTATGTTCAAGCCGCTTGCGGAAGGAAACTCCGAATGCCGGTCGGGCGTTCCCCGGCTAGCCGGGTCGGGCTTTCGCGCTACGCGTCGAGCCTCGTTCCGAGTCTCGCCCCTGCGGGCATCAATCCCTAACGCGACCCCTGGTCAGGTGCGGCCATCCGGCCGCGCGTAGGCGCTCGCCCGAAGTGTTACCCATGTCCCCGCACACCTGTTACCCATGTCTCCGGTCCATACAGGTCCCTGGATGAAAGGGAAGTCACCGAAGCGGCGAATCGGCGGCAGGAATCCAGATTGTGGAAGTGGCTTCATGGAATTGTTCCGGGCCGCCCTGGGGCGGCCAGATTCCATCCGCATACGATTGGGCGCGAACCGCCATGCGCTCATCGAGGCTGTTCCAAGGCCAGATATGGGTGATGCGCGGCGCGCCATCGAGCGCATACATATTGACCGTTAGCGCCGAGCGTTTTGAGCGTTCGGGCATTGCGGCCTCCCACGCCTCGATGGTCGGCATCAGGCCGCCAGGCTTGAGCCAGTAGGTGCGAAACTCGTAATACTTGCCGAAAATTCCCGGCTCGACGGGCGGGAGAAACGGAAAGCCCGCATAGCTCTCGCTCTCGAACGTACACGCGCTGCTGGCCGCGCCAAACGGATCGCGGTGGTGCAGCTCGCGCTTTCGTTCCTGCGCCAGTTCCTCAGCGTCGGCGAAACCCCTCAGAACCCGCACATTTCCAAGGCGGCCATTTTCCGAGGTCCAGATTCCGAGCGTGCGCCCAGAGGTCGCCGGATCATCGAGCCATGCCTGCGCGTTTGCGATGACCTGGGGAAGCTTCAGAATATGCGACGACAACGTAGTCAGTTCGTAAAGCATATCGAATCTCCTGAGTCCATGAACGCCCCTTCGGACGTCCTTGATGAACGAGATTAGACTGCTCGCATTCGCAAGAGAATTCCCTCTTTGCTCACACACTCTGTCTGGAAATCGCCATGTTCGACTGGCAAGATTTACGCTACTTTGTCGTGCTTGCGCGCGTGGGGACGCTCTCTGGCGCCGCAAGCGCGCTGTCGGTCGAACATGCGACCGTCGGGCGGCGTGTTGCCTCGCTGGAGGCAGCGCTTGGTTTGAAACTCGTTTACCGGATGCCCCGCAGCGTTCGCCTGACCGAAGACGGCAAAGCGATCGCTGCGCTTGCAGAGCGCATGACCGAGGGCGCGCAGGCGGTCGAGGCGCATGCGTTGCGCGCTTCCTCGGCGTTGTCCGGCACGGTGCGTATCAGCGTGCCGCCTACGCTCGGCAGCCATTGCATCGCGCCGCATATGCGTGCGTTCCGCGAAGCCAACCCAACCGTGAAAGTTGTCATGGCGGGCGCCGCCGGTATTGCGCCATTGGAGCGCGGCGTCGCGGACATTGCCATTCGCATGGTCGAGCCGAAGGAGGGCAGCCTGGTCACGCGGCGAATCGGGGCGATCCGGTTCGGCTTGTATGCCAGCCATGACTACGCCGCGCGCCCCGCGCGGCAATGGGAATTCATCGCCAACGACTCGACACTGGACCATGTGAGTCATCAGCGCTGGTTGCGCGCCTATCTCGACGGGCGACCGATCGTATTCGAAACAGGCGATGTGATCGGCCAGCAGGGGGCGGCTCGAAATGGCGTGGGTGTCGCGCTCCTGCCAACGATGATCGGCGATGGCGACGCGGCACTCGTCAGGCTCGACCCAAAATCGGCGCCGCTCGAAACGCCGCTTTGGCTCGTGACCTATCCCGATCTGCGCCGCACTCCGGCCGTGAAGTCCGTAATGGCGTTTCTCGTGAATTGCATTGGCCGCGAGCCGCATTTCTCGGATGCGGGGAAGCGGCCGGTGGCACTCGTCGAATCCTGACCCGTCTCGAACTCAGCCCAGCGTTGCCGATCGCATTGACCCGGATTCCCAGTTATTCGTACTCCTGATATGCTCGCCGCGAAGATACCGACCACCGCGCAGAACGCGATAAAGTACCAGCCGTTCGTATGGTGGTCCTTGTGGACGAGCGCATCGATTGTGACCAGCGCGCGGCCAAAACCTTGGCAGAGAACGCGGCAAACAAAATAGCCGGCGCCATTCACGAATCCCATCGCTTTGCCATGAACCGCGGGCGAGAAAATCTCGGCAGGCGGCGCGAGGAACGGTCCCCAGACCATGTTGCCGAAGAGGCCCACGCGGCAGAGCGCGACGGCGAGCAGTATGTGGCGCGCATGCTGGAGCGTGCCGAGCATCACAACGAAAGGTGCAAGACCAAGCTGTCTTTGAGGATGGCGCTTATCGCCTGTGCGTATTGACTGCCATTTCCCAACCTAACCGCTGATGTGACCTGGCTCGACCACTTCCTTGATGAAGGCAAGGAGGAGTTCGCTGAGCCGAACCGGCTGCTCCTGTTGGATCCAGTGACCGGCGCCGTCGATCAACTCGATGCCCCCCATTCTCGTCGCCGCCTTCGTCCTCATGAGATCGAGCGCGCCGGGCGCTGAGTAGGTGCCCCAATCGCTCTTCCCGCCAATGAAAAGCGACGGGACATCGATCGTCTTGCCCGAGAACAGGCGCAACTCAGCGTTCAGGTCAGGGTCGGAAAAGACGCGATAGGCCTGCAGGGCGCCTTGAAACCCTGTGCGGCCATACTCCTGCGTGTACACCCCAAGTTCCGGCTCGGTGAGCCATTTGCAGGCCATGATCTCGGCGGAGGAAGGCTGGAATGGAGCGACGGTCTCGGGCATCGTCTTGCCGAGCTCCATGACGTAATAGGTGGGCATCTGTGCAAGTTCTGCGGCGGTTAGCGCCTTCAACGGATGCGGCTTGTTTCCCGGCCAGTCGGCGCTTTTCACGTAGAAAAATGCACGAAGAAACGCGTGTAAGCCCTGAGGGGGATGCCACATGTCATGGTTCGCCTCTCGTGAGCTCAGGTATTGCTGGTAATACTCTCTCGGTGGGTCCAGCGCGGCCAGCGCGGCCGCTAACTTTTGATTGGCCGTGTTCGGTTGAACCGGCAATACCTCGCTTTCCGCAATGTTGAACGGAAGCGTTGGCGGACCGGGGAACGGTGCGCTCATCAGCACCACCGAGGGAAAGATGTCAGGTCTGGCTAGCGCACAATAGGCCGCCACGGGCGAACCGAGGTCATGCCCCACAAGCATTGCCGTACGCCGATATCCCAATGCCAAAACCAGGCCGAGGGCGTCGCGCGTCATATTCAGAAGGCTGAAGGGCGTTAGCTGGGAGTCATAGTCGTTCACCCAACCGGTGGTGCGGCCAAAACCTCGCTGGTCGGGCGCCACGACGTGGTAGCCGGCATCAGCCAGAATCGGGATCAGATGTCGCCAGCCGTAAGCCAGATCAGGGAAACCGTGCAGAAGCAGTGCGAGCGGCCGCCCGGGTTTGTCGTAACCGGCCTCGAGGATATGGACATCGAGGCCATTGACCCCGTGGATCATGCGCGAGCGGACCGTCTTCGGGAGCGTTCCCTCGGCATATGTTGACGTGGACAAGTCAATTCCTCCAATGGGGTTTGCGCGCGCGGGGCGAATTAAAGAGGCAGCCAGGCTGACCGCGCCCATCGCCAGGACAGCTCGTCGGGAAGGCATAAAGCCACGTGGATGACTCATGACGGAACGCCCCGTCCGCGTGCAAGCGCTGTGTTCAGTTCCAGCGAGCGCGCCGCCGCAATCTGGTCAGGCGGCGCATGATCGAACGAACCCTCTTGACTTGAGATTGGGGCGGGAGGCATCGGCAACTCCTAGTATGGTGATCGCCATAGTATGGCAATCACCATAGAATCAGCAAGCGAAACGTGCTATGTTCTTGGCATGCCACGTAAGACTGACGCCCGCGCCCGTGCGATTGCCACGGCCCAACGACTGTTTCGCATTCAGGGCTACACTGCGACGGGATTGACCCAGCTCCTTGAAGAAAGCGGCGCGCCTAAAGGATCGTTCTACTTTCACTTTCCACGTGGCAAGGCACAACTCGCGGAAGAAGCAATCGATGAGTACGTTGCGAATCGAATTGCTGTATTACGGGATATCTCGGCGAATACGACGGGTGATGCTCTGAATTTTGTTCATCAGATTTTCAAGGCGTTCGCGGCCGAAATGGTCGGCTCTGATTTTCAGTACGGATGTCTAATGCAAAATTTGGCGAATGAGCTGCCCGCGCTCGACGCAGAGCTGACCAAACGGGTAGCGCGTGGATTTGTTGAGTCGACCGAGCTTATTGCGGAGCATTTCAGGGGGTGTGGTTTCGCTCCCGAGCGGGCGTCCGCTACCGCAGCCGCATTAGTAGCGGCCCTCGAAGGCGCGCGTACGATCGCCCGCCTTGAACGCACGCCGGCTATATTCGAGGCGCTGGCAGAGGTTAGTGCCCAAAGGTGGGCTGCCCCGGAGGGGTGATCCGGTCCAATGTTCTCGGTCGGACGAAATCGACCCCGAGTATCCTATGAAGACCGTCGGTCTTTCGCCAATGTCCGTTCGCAGACGCGCAGCCACCGCAGCAACGTCTTGGCATTGTCCATTGCCGGACCGCACAACCGGTTTGGCTTCGGCTTAAGCAGGCATATGCCGTGCCAATTCTCTCGACTGTGTTCGCTTGGGGCGTGCAGCGGCAGCCGGGGCAATATGAACACTTGGAGAATGGCCATGCAGGCGAATTCGAAGAAGGCCGAACAGGTCGGCCTGCCGGCGACCTCACGGCTGAGTCGCTCGTACGACAAGGCTGATTATGTCGACGCATTTTCGGTGGACTTGCCAGGGACTGCCTGCAACGACGCAGAGTCTCTCGCTCGACACATCTTTGCCGGGCAACCGAAGTGGATCGCGACGCTGCAGGGAGTTCGCGACTTTGCCGTATGGCCATTCGGACTTAAAAGAACGATCGATCTGAAAATCGCGAAGGGCGACCGGCTTAGTATTTTCCGCGTGTTCGAACGGCACAAAGACGAGATCATTCTGGGCGAGAACGACACGCATCTTGATTTCCGTGTGTCGGTTCTCGTGCAGCCTTCATCTGAGGGCCGGCCCCAGCGGCTGATAGTCACTACGCTTGTCTTCTACAATCGTCTGCTGGGTCGGGCCTATCTTGGCCTTATCGCTCCTTTCCATCGCCTCGTCGTACGAGCCTCGCTCGACCGGGCACAGCAGCTCGGATGGCCCGGCCGGTAGCGGCGATTCATCAACGCTCCTTTCAGCGGGCCGTAGCAAAGAGTTAGCGGCCTTCCGCACCATGTTCCGTACCGAGGCCTGATTGCTTGTGTCCGCCGAGCGGAATGTCGACGCCCTCGGTATGGGTACGTTGCCTGCCCATTTCGACGCCTCCCGATAAAAGGTTAGGTGTCCGTATTCACGGGTGAATCTCGGACTACCGCTCCACGTGGTGCGCAGCAGATTTCGCTGGCTTCGGTTAATAGCGGCGGAACTCATAAAACCCGCGTTCCTGTCTCGTTCTGTTTCGCCGATACATTGCCTCTGCTTTCCCTGCGCCCATATTGGCGAGGCGAGCAATTCATGACCCGCTTGAACGCTGCGCTGAAGGAATTCTCTGATTCATACCCCAGCGCCCGCGCAATTTCTGCAACGGAGTCACGGGAATGCCTCAGCTTGTCCGCGGCGAGCGTCATTCGCCAGCGCGTCAGATAGTCCATCGGCGAGAGCCCTACGAGTTCCTTGAACTTGAGCGCGAAAGCGGTGCGTGACATGGCCGCTTGGCCGGCCAGGGTCTGCAGGGTCCATTTGGCGCCCGGTGCCTCGTGCATCGCACTGAGCACCGCGCGCATGCGCTTGTCGGCGAGGGCGAAAAGCCAGCCGACTCCATCGCTCCGCGCGTTGGAAAGCTGCAGCCGCAACGCCTGCACCAGCACCATTGTGGCCAACTGCTGAGCAATAATGCCTCCCCCCGGTTGCCGCTCGCGCAATTCCTGCCTCATGCGCTCAACACACCATCGCAACGTGGAGAGGCCCGGCTCGTCCCGGACATGGATGATAGGCGGGAGCATGTTCAACAGGAGGTCTGCCTGACCATCGGCCAGCGTGAAATAGCCACCAATGCTCAGAAACTCGCCGCCCTTGTTGTAGGTCACGATACGACCGTCCTGCACGTCCGGTAGGAGCGTGCGGAAATCGATTGCTTCTACAGCCATGTCGCTTGCGATTCGAAAGGGCCTCCCTCTCGCAAGTATGAAGCACCCCCCGCAATGACTTTCACGGGCTCAGGCCGGGCTGAGGGGGAAGGCCGCGCCTGGCGTTGCGCCAGCCGCGGCCTAAACCTTTTGCAGCGCCCGATCACGCACATCACGCTCATCGAGGCGGCGGAACGCGGCCTTTGCATCGACTCGATCGAGGTCGAAGTGACCGGCGAGCAGCATCCGCTCGCGCAGCAGCCACGCTTCGAAATTGTTCCGCTTTTTCCGTACAACATTCGCTACACGCGCGAGATCGTCTCGCCGGAACCGGCCGAAACGATTCGCGCGCTTCATGAAGTCGCAGAAGCCGTGTGCCCAATCTTCAACCAGCTCAAGCAATCGCAGACGATCGACGGTGAGCTGAGACACACGGTGGCCGCGCCGCCCGCGAACGAGAAGGCCGCCGGAAGGCGACGGCGGATAGGGGGCTCAGGTGGATTCCCAGCGCGCATCGGCGACTACGAGCTTCTTCGGGATCAGCTTGAGATCGGAGAACGTATCGGCAATCTGCTGCTGGTAGGCAAGCGTGGCGGCGTCGATAGGCTGCACGCCATAGCTCGCGCGCCTGAGGGCGAGTTCGAGCGTCGGTGCGTCGAGGCCAACGAGCGGTGACAGTTGCGCCGCGACGGCCGGGACGTTGTCGCGCGCCCAGGTGTCCACGGCGCCGATTTCCTCGACGACCGCATGAAGCACGGGCGCATGCGAGTTCGCGAAGCTGCGGCTCGCTATGTAGTACTGCGTATTCTTGACGAGATTTGCGCCGTTCGCAATCGAACGCACCTTCGCCTGACGCTCGATCGCCGCGAGATAGGGATCCCAGATCACCCAGGCGTCCACGCTGCCGCTCGTGAACGCGGCGCGCGCATCGGCGGGCGCAAGATAGACAGGCTGGATATCTTCGTACTTCAGGTTGGCCTTCTGCAGCGCCTTGACGAGCAGATAGTGAACGTTCGAACCCTTGTTGAGCGCAACGCGCTTGCCGCGCAGGTCGGCGGGCGTGCGGACGGGCGACTCCTGGTGCACGACAATGGCTTCGCCCTGCGGTGCGGGCGGCTCGCTGGCAATGTAGACAAAATCCACGCCGCCCGCCTGCGCGAAAATGGGCGGCGTCTCGCCCACGGTGCCGACATCGACCGCGCCGGCGGCGAGCCCTTCCAGCAACTGCGGACCGCCCGGAAACTCGATCCATTGCACGGTGAAGCCCAGCGGCGCAAGCCGCTTCTCCAGCGTGCGCTGAGCCTTCAGAACGACGAAGTTCCCGTACTTCTGATAACCGACGCGCAGAACCTTGCCGTCGTCCGCGCGTGCCGCGCCGCTTTGAAGCGTCAACACGCCAGCGCCCGTGAGCGCCGTCACGCCGCGAAGCGCCGTGGCCGTCGCAGCGCCTGCCGCGAGCTTCAATAGTTTGCGGCGCGCGCCGTTTGCCGTGTGGTCGCCGTGCTTCTCGTAGTTGTCGTTCGACATCGTGATGTTGCCTGTTTAAAGGTACATGTTGAAACGGCCGCGCTCGCGCGGCGATCCGGCTCCCACCTTAATCTGTTTCAACATCGACACAACAAACATATTGTCAGATGCTTATCTGCGCTGGCGGACCTCAGCGGCGGGGGCGACGCCGCCTGCGTAGGCTCAGAATGAGGGCAACGCCTGCGTAAGCGTGGAGACGAAGCGTGCCGTGCGCGCATCGCGCGGCCGCGCGAAGAGTTCATGTGACGGACCGGCTTCGACGATCGCGCCGTCCTTCAGGAAAACCGCGTCGTGCGCCACGGAGGCCGCGAGCCGCAAGTCATGCGTCGCCATCAGCATGGTCGTGCCCTCCAGCGCGAGTTGCCGCAGTACATCGACCACTTCGGCGGAAAGCTCGGGATCGAGCGCCGAAGTCGGCTCGTCGCAGAGCAGCACCTGGGGCGACGGCGCAAGCGCGCGTGCGATCGCCACGCGTTGCTGCTGGCCGCCCGATAGCGTGGAAGGCCACGCGTGCGCCTTCTGCGCAATGCCGACCTTCGCGAGCAGCGCGGCGGCGCGTTCGCGGGCGCGCGCCTTGTCCCATTTGAGCACTGTGACGAGGCCCTCCATCACGTTCTCGATCACGCTCAGGTGCGGGAACAACTGGAAGTTCTGGAACACCATGCCGGTATGCCGGCGCACCGACGCGATTTCGGCATGGGAGAGCAGTCGGCCACGGCTGAATTCAACGCGTGCATCGCCCACGCTCAGCGTGCCGGAGTCGGGCACTTCCAGCAGATTGATGCAGCGAAGCAGCGTGCTCTTGCCGCTGCCGGACGGCCCGATCAGCGCGGTCACGCTGCCGGCTTTGAGCGTGAGGTCGATGGCGGCGAGCACCTCGTTGTCGCCGAACGACTTGTGGACTTTCTCGATGCGGATCATCAGCGTCCCGCCTGGAACAGCGCATGGCGGCCATAGCGCGCTTCGAGACGGCCTTGCGCCTGCGAGAGCACGGAGCTGAACGCGAGATAGATCAACGCTGCCTCGGTATAGAGAATCAGGGGTTCGTAGGTCACGGCGGCGATGCGTTGCGCAGCCTGGAAGATTTCCGGCACGGTCAGCACGGCCGCGAGGGACGTATCCTTCACGAGCGAGATAAACGAGTTCGAGAGCGCGGGCAATGCCACGCGAATCGCTTGCGGGAGAATGGCGCGGCGCAGCGCCTGCGCGCGGGTCATGTTCATCGAATAGGCGGCTTCCCACTGGCCGCGCGGGATCGATTCGATCACGCCGCGAATGACTTCCGCGTTATAGGCGCCCACATTGAGCGAAAAACCGACGATCGCCGCCGTCAACGGGTCGAGCACGATGCCCACGTTCGGCAATCCATAGAAGATGACGAACAGTTGCACGAGCAGCGGCGAACCGCGAAACAGCCAGATATAGAAACGCACGGCCGCGACGGCCCAGCGTTGCCCGAAGAGGCGCACGAGCGCCGCGGCGAACGCGAGCGCCATGCCGATCGCAAACGAAGCCAGCGTGAGCGGGACGGTAAAGACCAGTCCCGCGTAAAGCAGTGGCCACAACGATTGCGCCATCAAGTGCAGCCATGCCGGCATCGCTTAGTCCACCTTATTGCGAAACGTCTTTGCCGAAATACTTTTGCGAAATCTTCGCGTAGGTACCGTCGGCCTTGATGTCGGCGAGCGCCTTGTTGACCGCGGCGACCAGTTCGGGGTTGCCCTTGCGCAGCAGCACGCCCGACTGATCGTCGGCGGAAGAACTATCGATGGCTGCGATCTTGAGCTTCGCGTCCGGCTTGTGCTTCTGGAAGTCGAGGAACGAGAGCGAGTCGTTTACGGTCGCGTCCACTCGGCCCGAGGTCAGCAGATCGATCGATTCGTTGAAGCCCTGAACCGGCACGACGTCAGCACCATGAGAAGCGGCGAGCTTGCCGAAATTGCTGGTCAGCCTGTTGGCCGACTTCTTGCCCTTCAGGTCGTCGAAGGAATGGATGGTCGTGTTGTCCGAGCGCACGATCAGGACCGCGTGCGTCGAGATATACGGCGCCGAAAAAACGTACTTGGCCTTGCGCGCGTCGGTGATCGACACCTCGTTGATCACGGTGTCATAGCGATTGACGTCGAGCCCGGCGATCAGGCCGTCCCACTTGCCTTCGACGAACTGCGGCTTCACGCCGAGGCGTTGTGCGATTGCTGTGGCGATATCGACGTCGAAGCCGGTCAGCTTGCCGGATTCGTCGTGGTAGGTGAACGGCGCGTAGGTGCCTTCGGTGCCGACACGGAACACTCCAGACGACTTGATTTGCGCGAGTTCGTCGGCGGCAAAAGCCGGTGCGGCGGCAACGACCGACAGGAGGGCAGCGAAAAGAGCGTAGCGGATGGTTTTCATTTGAATGATTCGCGATGAGAGTTTCGTTGACGACATCAAAGACAGGTCGACGGATTCTACTGTCGGCGTGTCTGCCTGCAAACCAGACACATTCGCTATGCATATGCGCTGGTGGAATATAACGACGGATATGGCGCAGCGACGGACGCGCCGCGCGGGAAAACCGCGATCGGCGCGCCGTGGCGCACCGAACCGGGATTATTCGCGGGCGCGCGGCGCTTCGCTCAGCTGCCCGCGGTCGCCCGCGCGGCCGATTGCGAGCGCCGCTTCAATGACGTAGTCTATTCACGCAGCGGGAGCGGGCACCGCTTCGCCCGTTTGCACGGCCGATTCGCGCTTCACACGCTCGATGTCGCGATAGCGCGCCGCCGGATGCTCGTCGGGCAAGCGCGCGCCGCCGCCAAAGAGCTTTTCGCGCAAGGTGCCCGGCGCGTACTCGCGCGGGTACACGCCGCGGCGCTGCAGTTCGGGCACGAGGTATTCCACGACATGTTCGAAGGTCTCATGCGCGAGCGCGTAGGCGAGATTGAAGCCGTCGACGCCGGTTTCTTCGACCCACTCCTGCAGAATGTCGGCAATCGTCGTGGGGGAGCCCACGAATACCGGCCCCATTCCGCCAATTCCGCCCCACTTCGCCAGCGCTTCGATAGTCCAGGCCGTGTCGCCGCCCGAGAGATGTTCGACAGCCGAGTGGATCGCATTCGTTTGCACGCGCTTGACCGTGTCGGTGGGCAGGTACTGCCCGAAGTCGATGCCGGTCCAGCCCGACATGAACACGAGCGAGCCGTCGTAGGAAACGTGCCGCTGGTATTCCTCGAAACGCGCCTGCGCCTTCGCATCGGTTTCGTCGACGATCACAGTCACGAGGTTGTAGATCAGCAGCTTGCCGGCATCGCGTCCGGCGAGCGCCGCCTGGCGGCGCACGTCCGCCACGTAGTCGCGCAGCAGCGTTTTCGTGAGCGCGGCGACGAACACACATTCGGCATGCTGCGCCGCGAACGTCTTGCCCGGCCCCGATGCCCCCGCCTGAAACAGCACCGGAGTGCGCTGCGGAGAAGGCTCGCATAGGTGATAGCCTGGCACGTCGAAGTATTTTCCCTTGTGGCCGATCTCGTGCACTTTCTCGGGATGCGTGAACACGCGCCGGTCCCGGTCGCGCACCACGGCGCCGTCTTCCCAGCTGCCTTCGAAGAGCTTGTAAAGCACCTCGACGTATTCCGCCGCGACTTCGTAGCGGTTGTTGTGGTCGCGCAGGCCGCCCTGGCCGACGTTCTTCGCACCGCTCTCGAGATACGACGTCACGATGTTCCAGGCGAGGCGCCCCTGCGTATGGTGGTCGGCGGTGGAGAGACGCCGTGCGAACGTGTAGGGGTGCTCAAAGCTCGTGGACGCCGTAATGCCGATGCCGAGATGCGACGTCACCATGGCAATGGGCGCGGCCAGTTGCAGCGGATCGTTCACGGGAATCTGCGCTGCCTGATGAAGCGCGTGATAGTTGCTGCCCTTGTAGACGTCGTAATAGCCGATCACGTCCGCGATGAAGATCGCGTCGAACACGCCGCGTTCGAGTATTTTCGCGAGGTCGGTCCAGTAGGCGAGATCCTTGTACTGCCACGAGCGGTCGCGCGGGTGACTCCAGAGGCCCGGCGACTGGTGGCCCACGCAGTTCATCTCGAAGGCGTTCAGGCGAATGGTTTTGCTCATGATGTTTGCTTGCTCCCGCGTTCCGCTCCGTTGCCGATCTGCGAGAGGAAGGGCGGCTCGGTGCCGTTGATGGTCCAGTCGCCCACGATCTTCGCCTTGTAGACGAAATGGCCGCGTAGCGCTTGCGGCAGGTTCGAGTCCGCGGCGGCGAGTTCGATGAGCAGTTGTGCCAACTGAGCGATTGACGCGCACGCGCCGCCGTCACGCACCGGGACGCGCATCGCGCCGAAGCCCGCTTGCTTAAGTGCGTCGATCGCGTCATACGACAGGGTGCGCGCACGCTCGCGTTCGGCGGCCTCGCGGGCGATCTCCGTGAAGATTGGGCGAAAGCGGGCGGCAAGGGTGTCGTAGTCGGCGCCTTGCGAGAGCGCGTCATGGGATCGGAAGACAGTCATGCGTTCTTTCTCGAATGGGGTGGAGAGATTGCGCACCGCGCAGCGAAGAGAAAAGTATAGAAACCCGCGCGCTGCGGCTCCAATAACCGATTGACGAATCGATATCGGCTGGACCGATTTGCTTCGATGCGATGTCCGCAATGACGTCGTATAGACCGTTGCGACGTCGGATGCGCCCTGATTCTGTCAAGCCGCTTTCTGTAGGGTGCCTTATCAAAGGCAGACGCATGAATATGAGCATCGCTTGGTTGGGCTCTCTCCCGCGCCTCGCTAGGATAGGCAGCAGTATCCGCTCGCGAATTCCAACTGGCTAACCCATCGATGTCCGCTCCGATTCTGACTGCCCACTCGATCACCAAGCGCTTCGGCGCGACGCTCGCGCTGTCGCGGCTGAACTTTTCGATCCGCGCTGGCGAGGTCGTCGCCCTGATGGGTGCGAACGGGGCCGGGAAATCGACGTTCGTCAAGATTCTGAGCGGCGTGAGCGCGCAGGACGAGGGCACGCTCACGCTCGGCGAACGCGACTATGCGCCGGGTTCGCCGCAAGGGGCAAAGCGCCTGGGCGTGGCGACGGTGCATCAGAGCATTGCCGACGCGGTGGTGCCCGCGCTGACCATTGCCGACAATCTTCTGCTCGACGAACTTTGCGGCGGCGGGGCGCGCTGGTGGACGCCGCGTGCCTCTCGCCACGCACGTGCGGCCGCGCTGGCCGCGCGCGTGGGGCTCGAAGCCGATCTCGATGCACCGCTCGGCTCGCTTTCTCTCGCCGGCCAGCAGCGCGTGGTGATAGCGCGAGCGCTGGCTTCGCGCCCGCGTCTGCTGATCCTCGACGAGCCCACGGCGAGCCTTTCGACGAGCGAAGCCGCGCGGCTCCATGCGCTGGTCGATGACTTGCGCGCGGAGGGCGTGGCGGTGCTGCTCGTCTCGCATCGGCTTGGCGACCTGCGAAGACTGGCTTCGCGGGTGGCGGTGCTTCGTGACGGCCGCATTGTGGACGAACAGGACGCGCCCATCGATTTCGACGCGGCGCTGGAGGCGATGATCGGGCGCGCACTGCCGCAGGGGCGAGCCTTGCCGCGCACGGGCCAGGTTGGCACAGAGCCCGCCTTGCGGCTGCGCGGCCTGCGCCTTACGGCGCATGGCGATGCGTTCGATCTCGACGTGCAGCAAGGCGAGATCGTGGCGATTGTCGGTCCGGTCGGCGCGGGGAAGTCGAGGCTGGCGCAAGTGATATTCGGCGCACTGCGCGCGGCTGCGGGCGAGATGCGCCTTTACGGCGGCGCCTGGGCCCCGCGCTCGCCAAGCGACGCAATCCGCGCGGGCGTATTCCTGGCGGGCGAAGACCGCTGGCGCACGTCGCTCTTTCCCGACACCGTTGCGTTCGCATCGATCGCCGGCACGATCAGCTTTCCGTTTCTGTCTCGCTGGCAGCGCGGCGTGCGCTTGCCGAAGGATCGCGAAACCGCACAGGCGCAAGACGCCATCGCGACATTCGGCATTCGCTGCACAGGGCCCGACGACCGCGTTGCGCGGCTTTCGGGCGGCAACCAGCAGAAGGTGCTGCTGGCGCGCTGGCACGCCGAGCCGGCGCGGCTGTTGCTGCTCGACGAGCCGTTCCAGGGCGTCGATGCGGGCGCGCGGGCCGATATCGCCGCGGCGCTGCGCGAGCGCGCCGCCTCGCGCGCGACGCTCGTTTTCGTCAGCGACCTCGAAGAGGCGCATGAAGTCGCCGATCGCATCGTCATGTTCGATCGCGGCACGGTCGAACACGCTGCTGTCGCGGAACCCCTTTCACTAGCCCACTCATGAGATCCATTACACCCGCGGCAGCATCTGACGAATCACTCGCGCGCGACGCGACCCGGCAGCGCCGGCACAGCCTTTCGATTGCGCTCGAACGCGGCGGGCTGCTGCTCGTGCTCGTCGCGCTCGGCGTCATCTTCACCCTTCGCGAGCCTGCGTTTCTGAACGTCGCGAACCTGTTCAGCATCTTGCAGGCCGTCTCGATCGTGGCGCTGCTCGGCATCGGCGTAACGATCACGCTCGCCGCAGGCGGCTTCGATCTTTCCGTGGGCAGCGTCGCCGCCTCGGCGCAGATGGCCGCGAGCTACGTGCTCGTGGTGTGGCACGGCAACAGCTGGGAAGCCGTGCTCGCGTGCCTCGCGCTGGGCGTGGCGGCGGGGCTCTTCAACGGGTTGCTGATCACGCGCCTACATGTCCCGGATCAGCTCGCGACGCTCGGCACGCTCTTCCTGCTTGCGGGCCTGCAACTGATTCCCACCGGCGGCCGCTCGCTTGCGAGCGGCACGATCCTGCCCGACGGCACCGAAGCGAGCGGCACGTTCCCCGATGCGTTCCTCGCCCTGGGCCGCGCACGCCTCTTCGACGTGGTGCCGGTGCCTGTCATCGTGCTGCTCGTGCTGACCGTGCTCGTGTCGTTGGTCATGGGCTCGACGCGTTGGGGCCGGGTGGTCTATGCGATCGGCGGCAACGAGACGGCGGCCCGGCTGGCCGGTGCGCCAACGGCCCGTTACCGGCTGGCGGCTTATGTCGCTTCCGCGACGCTCGCCTCGCTCGGCGGACTGCTGATCGCCGCGCGGGTGGGGCGAGGCGACGTGAGCGCGGGGCATTCGTTGCTGCTCGATGCGGTGGCGGCCGCGCTGGTTGGCTATGCGGTATGGGGCGCGAAGCGACCCAATGTGCCGGGCACAGTGATCGGCGCGGTGTTCGTCGGCGTGCTGCTCAACGGTCTCACGATGCTCAACGCGCCGTATTACCTGCAGGACTTCATCAAGGGCGCGTTGCTGGTCGTGGCGCTGGCGTTCACGTTCAGCATCGGGCGCCGGGCGCAAGGGCGCCACTGAGGCCGGCAGACGTCCGGCAATGTTGCGGTTGGCACAACTACACAATCTGGTCGAGCGGAGCAAATCATGGCAGAGACACTGGCGGGCAGCGAGGCACTGGGCGCCGCTCCCGTAACGGAGGCCGCGCATGTGATCGTGACGGACAGGGAGGCGATCGCGGTGGCAACGGAACTGGCCGCGCGTCTGGCCGTTGGCGCGGCGCAGCGCGACAGCGAGCGGCGCCTGCCGCGCGAGGAGATCGAGTGGTTTTCGCGCTCGGGGCTGTGGGGCATTACGGTGCCCAAAGCGTATGGCGGCGCTGGCGTTTCTAACGTCACGCTCACGGAGGTCGTCAAGATCATCGCGGCCGCGGACCCCTCGCTCGGGCAACTGCCGCAGAATCACTTCGGCCTAGTCGACGTGATCGCGTTGACCGGCACCGAGGAGCAAAAGCGCGAGCTGTTCGGCGAAGTCCTCGCCGGCAAGCGCTTTGGCAACGGCTTTTCGGAAAAGGGCACGAAACACGTGCTCGACTTGAAGACGCGCGTGCGCCGCGACGGCGATCACTACGTCGTGGACGGCACCAAGTTCTATTCGACGGGCGCCCTGTTCGCGCATTACGTTCCCGTTCTCGGGCTCGACGATGACCGCCGGGGCTGGCTCGCCTATATTCCGCGCGGCACGCAAGGGCTCAGCGTGGTCGACGACTGGTCCGGTTTCGGCCAGCGCACCACCGCGAGCGGAACCGTGACGCTCGAGAATGTGCGCGTGCCGGCAAGGCTCGTGTTGCCTGCGCATCGCGTGTCGGAGCAGCCCACGCTCAACGGTCCGCTCTCGCAGATCATCCAGGCAGCCATCGACGCAGGCATCGCCCGCGCGGCGATCGAGGACACGCTCGCGTTCGTGCGCTCGCGCTCGCGGCCGTGGGTCGATAGCGGCGTCGAGCGCGCAAGCGACGACCCCCTGACAATCCGCGAAGTCGGCCATCTGCATATCCAGTTGCATGCCGCCGAGGCCTTGCTCGAGCGCGCGGCGCGTGTGCTCGATGAACTCGCCGCAAAGGGCGAGACGACGGAGGACGACGTGGCGCGCGCTTCGGTCGCGGTGGGGGAGGCGAAGGTGCTCACGACACAAGTCGCGCTGCTGGCCGGAGAGAAGCTGTTCGAGCTGGCCGGCACACAGTCGACGCTCGGCGTGCACAACCTCGACCGCCACTGGCGCAACGCCCGAACGCACACGCTGCACGATCCGGTGCGCTGGAAGTATCACCTCGTTGGCAATTACTACCTCAACGGCGTCAAGCCGTCACGTCACGCCTGGAACTAACCCCATCGCACAAACCGGGAACGTCATGAAGACATCGATTCAACGGCTCATTCGCAACGGCGCACTGGCGCTCTGCACGGCGGCCCTGTTCGGCACGCTCACGGCGCAGGCCGCCGCGCTGGGGGGAGCCCCGGCGCCGTTCGACAAAGGCGGAGTGAAGATCGCGCTGGTCAATTATCTTTCGGAGGGCGACTTCTTTCAGGCCTACGAGGCGGGCGCGCAGAAGCAGGCGAAGGCGCTAGGCATCGACCTGCGCATTTACGAAGGGCGCCAGGACGCGGCCGAGCAGCGCGACCAGATCCAGCAGGCCATCAATCTGGGCGTGTCCGCGATCATCGTCAATCACGGCTTGCCCGAGTCGCTCAAGGATGTCGTGCAGCAGGCGCTCGACAAGGGCATCAAGGTCGTCGCGTTCGACGTCAATCTGGCTAATCCCAAGGTCCCGCAGATCGAGCAGAGCGACCGCGACCTCGCTTCGCTGCTGCTAGCCCAGGCCGTCAAGGACAATGGCAGCGCGTTTTCCGCGGGCTACGTGTACGTAGCGGGCTTTGCGCCGCTCGACCGGCGCGACGCCGTCTGGCAGGCGTTCAAGCACGAGCACCCCGGCATCCAGGAAAAGGCGCGCTGGGGCACCGTGGACAATCCGATCGCGCAGTCGGTTGCCAATCAGGCGGCTGCCGCCTACCGCGCGCATCCGGATATTCGCGTGGTCATCGCACCCTATGACGAATTCGCGCGCGGCGCCAATCTCGCGGCGAATGAATCGAATGTGGCGAGCAAGGTGCGGATCTACAGCGCGGACATCTCGACTGCAGACATCGAGGCGATTCGCGCGCCGAACAGCGCGTGGGTCGCCACCGCGGCGACCAACCCCGCCGTGGTGGGCGCCGTGTCGGTGCGCGCCGCGGCGCTCGACCTGGCCGGGCAATCGCTCGAGCATCACATCCTCGTGAAGCCCACGCTCGTCACGCGCGACGACCTGGTGAAGAACGATATCCACACCATCGCGGAACTGGGGGCGAAATTCCCGGCGTTCCGGGCCAGCGACGCGGCGACGGCAGCCTGGATTCCCGTCGAACAGTGACCTTGATGGGGGCGCTCGACGATAGTCATTGCGCTTCTTTCGATCTGACTCATCGGAGCGCGTATTACGCTTTCAACCGGAAATCAATATGAGCACAGCCGTCGTCCCAGAGGAAGCCCAAATCGTTGTCCGGCCGCTCTCAGCCCATATTGGCGCGGAAATCAGCGGCGTCGATCTCTCGCGGCCCCTGACACAAGTGCAGATAAAGGCTATTCGCGGTGCGTTGCTTGAATGGCGCGTGATCTTTTTCCGCGAACAGTTCCTCAGTCATGAACAGCACGTGGCCTTTTCGGCACAGTTCGGCGAGTTGACCGTCGGGCATCCCGTCTTCGGCCACGTCGAAGGACATCCGCAGATCTATTCGATTTCCAGGTTTCGCAAGGCGACGCGCTTCGAGGGAGAGCCACTTCTGCGACCATGGACAGGCTGGCATACCGATGTAACCGCAGCGGTCAATCCGCCTTTTGCGTCGATCCTGCGCGGCGTGACGATCCCGCCATTCGGGGGCGACACGCAGTGGACCAATCTCGTTGTTGCCTATGAGAAGCTCTCCGCGCCGCTGCGCGCTTTCGTCGACGGACTGCGCGGCGTGCATCGCTTCGCTGCGCCGCAGGGTGCGCGAGGCACAGACGCGTTCGACAAGGCCGTCAAGGAGCAGACGCTTGTGAGCGAGCATCCACTGGTGCGCGTGCACCCGGAGACGGGGGAGCGCGCGCTTTACGTGAGTCCCGGCTTCCTGAAGGAGGTCGTCGGGCTTGCGCCGCGCGAGAGCCAGGTCCTGCTCGAACTGCTTTGGGAGCACGTCACGCGCTCCGATTTCACCGTGCGGTTCAAATGGGAGCCCGGCAGCGTGGCATTCTGGGACAATCGCTCGACAGCTCATCTTGCGCCAACGGATATATTTGATCTCGACGTTGACCGACAGCTTTACCGCAGCACGCTCGTCGGCGACGTTCCCGTCGGGGTTGATGGGAGGCCGTCCGTTGCGTTGCAGGGCTCGCCCGTGGGAGCAGCGGCGGCTGTGGCGTTGAACTGATCTAGCATGCGAAATCGGGCGCAGTCTGGTTCAAACGTGCCTTCGGATGTCTTTTGATGATGGACGACTCCACTTCAACCGATAAATACCGCTACAGGTTCGCCCGGGCGGCATGCTGCTCGCCGATGTGCCGCGCCACGTCATCTCCGATTTTCAGGTGCGGGATGACGCGTTGAGGGAGGATCGGTACTGGGCGGTTGGCGACAGGAGGGCGCGGAAAGCTTGTATCGTATGGCACCCTCCCAACACGACGACATCGCAAATGATCGAGATCCGCCAGCGCCGGGCACTGCCTGGATATCCGCTATTGCTCGTTCTTGCCATCGCAGCAGTATCCGCTGCGGCGATGACCGCGGGCTGCGCCGCGTCCTCACAAGCGGTTACTCGCGACTTGCCAGTTTCCGAGCTGGCGGCGACTTCGCTTACTGCGGCCATCGACGGCTCCCAGCGCAGCGAAAAGGCGAGGGCGCGAGACGTCTATCGGCATCCACAGGAAACACTGCGATTCTTCGACGTCGGCTCAATGCAGACAGTCCTGGAGATCGCGCCGGGCGGCGGTTGGTACACGGACATACTCGCCCCGTATCTGCGCGGCCATGGGCGACTATACGAAGCGCAATACGTCAGTACGTCGGCCGAACTGGCGGATGAGGACCGTCCAACGGATGCGGCATTTCGGCGCAAACTGGCGGGAGAGCCGGCTATTTACGGCGACATCGTTGTCGGTACGTTGCGCGCCGGGGAATTCTCGGGTTTCGATGCGGATGGTCAGTTTGATCGTGTTCTCACGTTTCGCAACATCCACAACTGGATGAAGGACGGTCAGTTCGACGCGAATCTCCGGGCTTTTTATCGCGCACTCAAGCTTGGCGGGATACTGGGTGTCGAGGAACATCGCGCGCGGCCGGGAACAGCCCTGCAGCAAATGATCGACACCGGGTACGTAACGGAGGACTACGTGATCGAACATGCGAAAGCGGCTGGCTTCACACTGGCGGGACGTAGCGAAATCAACGCGAACGCCCGAGATACCAAGGACTATCCGCACGGTGTCTGGTCGCTTCCGCCGACATATGCGGGCGGCGACGTCGATCGGGCACGCTACGCTGCGATCGGCGAATCGGATCGTATGACGCTCAAGTTCGTCAAAGCGCAATAGCCCAGCGTACACAATGGAGAAGGAGTGAAAAATCCCGGTGAATCAGGGATTTAGTCAGCTCTCGCCGTAGCGCATCCGTTGATGTCGCGATAGTGACGCGGGCAATGTGCATCGAGCCGCAGCCACGCGAGGCGCCCATCGGTCTCGTGGACCAACTTCCGGTCCCGGACAGCGACGTAGCAAGCCAATGTTCGGCGCCGACGGACGCGGGGACGTCCCACGCGGGAAGGGGCGAAACGTTGGCCGAAGTCAGGCGAAGTTACGCGCGAGAGAACGCGGCCGCAGAGCCCTAGCGACAGCAAAGGCAACCGCTCCTGTGACGCATGCCGTAGGTGCCCTCTGCATCGTCGCCGTTGCCGGCGCTGCCGCCCACGGACGCTGCTTTCGTATTCAGCAGTCGTGGGCAGCGTTCACCGCAGTGAGGGCAGGCCAGTTCGTCGTCGCGCTCCGCGATGGAGCGTCGAGCTTCTAAGAGGCCACAACGAGGGCAATCGTAGTCGTAAAAGGGCATGGGCGTCGGAAGAGAGCGTGCGTGAAATGTCGCCACGAAAGCGCAGCAACGGTGCAGCAAAGTCTATTCCCATCCTTCTTCGAGATAGTGCATGGACGACTGCGACCGTCGGTGTGGACAAGGTACCCGGCCCTTGCGCCAGCTATCGACTCGACTGAGATGCTTCACGGGCGCGCCCGTCGACGGTTAACTGGTGGACCCGGTCGAGTCGACGAGTTCGGCGATGTCGCTGACTTCGATCGTCTTTCCGTGCCGTGTGCTCAATCCTCGCCCCCAGATCTGCACATGGACGCCTGGGCGCAAATAATCAGCGAGGGCGTCCGCTGCGTGGGGCGGCATGCGCAGCGACGTCCCGTCGGTGAGAAGTGCGCCGCGCAATTCGCCCTTTGGGCCATAGAGAGGCTGCTGTACTTCGCCACTCGCTTCCATCGGCTTGTCCCGCCTATGTGCTGCCGCGGCTGGCGCGTGCCCCGGACCTTCATCAAGGATCTGCCTCCCGTTGGCCGCGGTAACGAGAACTGCCGCAATGATATTGGCGCCTCGTGGTTTGATGCCGCGCACGCGGATCCGATCGCCTTCCTTCACGGTACGTGTTAGCGCGCGGCCGAGATGCGGGGGCAGGTGTACCTGGAGGTGGCCGTCGAGAATCATGCCGTCAACGTCGCCGTGAGGGTTGACGAGAAAGCGCGACACGCGTCCGCGCGTTTCGGGCAGGCAGGCGGGATCGATCCAGTGCATCGAAGTCTCCTGATGGGGTTCCGGTGCGTGTGCTACCAGCAAAGCTCGCGCCCGGCTTGCGCGTTTTCCATCGGTGTGAATTCGCAACGCAACCGAGCGCGGCACGCGCGATGCGCATTGGGCGGACGTCTGAATACTGAACGCAAGGAGGAAAGATGAATGAACGAACGGGGAAGACGCCGCTGATTCGGTCCAGTGCGCCGACGCCCGGCAAAGCCGGGCGGAAGGACGATCTTTCCGCATGACACTGACCTTCCGCGATTCGCGGTTGGACGGTCAGCAAGTGACCCAGATACCCATAGGAGCAGCCATGATAGTTCCAGATGAACCCGCACAAAGCCCGGAAGGCGGCAATGAGAGCGCCCCGAATACCGGGGAGGACTCCAAAACATTTCAGACCGACATTTCCGAAACCGACGACGAGGGCACGACAGTGCGCGAGGCCGAGGTTCGGGAGGATGATCTCAACGAAACGAACAAGCCAAAGCCGGACTCGGAGCCCTGAAGGGGAACGCACTTGCAGGGCGTCAGGGCGCACCCAAGCGCCGAACCTGCCACATGGGAGCGGACAATCCTTGTTCGCTCGACGCCAGCGTTCTTCTTGACGAAGTCAGCGCCATGGTCGCCCTCTACAACTGAGGCGGCGCTCAAACGCGGGTTCGCGCGGAAGACGCGACTGGCCCGCGCGGCGCCTTCGTCGTGGCTCGGACGGCGCAGGGCGTCGCGATCGGTTGCGGCGCCGTGCGCCGCTTTTCGTGGGAACACCGATTGCGCCGCAGCAGTGCGACTGGAATCGCCGCACCGCTTCACCGTTGAGAGGTCAGGCGCCATTGTGCCCGCGATCCGCCACTCGAACATCGCGCAACAAGGGAAAGGTTGTGACAGACAACGATCGCGCACTCCGGGCGCTGCTCAAGTCCATGCGAGACGTTTTCGGCATTTCACGGTTGCGGGGCGGCCAGGAGACAATCATCCGCAGCGTGCTCGCGCGCCGCGACACCGTGGCGATGATGCCGTCGGGCGCTGGCAAGTCGTTGTGCTATCAACTTCCCGCGTTGCATCTATCGCGCGGGACGCTGATCGTATCGCCGCTCATCGCGTTGATGAAGGACCAGGCAGACCGGCTGCGCGGGGCTGGCATCGAGAGCCTCGTCTTCAATAGCGCGTTACGGAAAGCCGAAGAGCGGGCGGCGCTCGAGGCGCTGAGTCGAGGCGGAAAGCACATCGTTTTCGTGACACCGGAGCGGCTGATCCAGGCAGGCTTTCTCGACCGGCTCTCCGGCGTCGCCCATGATGCGTTCGATCTGCTCGTGGTCGACGAAGCGCACTGCGTCTCCAAGTGGGGACACGACTTTCGGCCTGCGTTTCTCGAGATCGCTCATTTTGCACGAAGCATCGGCGCGCCGCCCGTTCTCGCGCTGACCGCAACAGCGACGCCGGAAGTCGTCGACGATGTCGTCCACTCGCTGCGCCTGCGCGATCCGCAGATTGTCCGCACGGGGACCTATCGCTCGAATCTGGCTTACCGAGTCGTTCATACCGGCGCGGGATATGGGCACCGCGAAGCGTCGCGAGGGCTCATGCTGAAGCAGTCGCGCTTGCTGGAACTGATCGAGCAGCAGAAAGGCACAGGCATCGTCTACGCGGCAACAGTTAAGGATACCGAACGCGTCTACGCGTGGCTCCTTGCAAGCGGGGAGCAGGTCGCGCGTTATCACGGCCGGCTCACGGCGCATACGAGGCGTGAAGAGCAGGATCGCTTCATGAGGGGCGATGCGCGCCTGATGGTCGCGACCAACGCGTTCGGGATGGGAATCGACAAGCCCGACGTGCGCTTTATCGTCCACTATCAGGTACCGGGGAGCATCGATGCGTACTACCAGGAAACGGGCCGTGCCGGCCGCGACGGGGAAAGCGCCGACTGCGTGCTGCTGTTCGACCTGAATGACCGGCGCATTCAGCAGTTCTTTCTCGCCGGGCGTTATCCCGACGCTTCGCTGGCGTTGCGTGTGTTCGACACGATAGTCAAGAAGACGGAGTCGACGACCGGCAACGGTCAACGGGCGCTGACGTTTGACGCGATAGCACAAGCCCTCGAAGACCTGCCACAAACCAGGCTGCGCGTGGCGCTGGCCATGCTGCGCGATGCCGGAATCCTGCGAATGGATTCGGCAAGGCGATATCGCCCGACCGATCCCGACCGCGCCGCAGCCTTGCGCGATTCAGTGCCGCTTGCCGCGGAGTCGTTCCGGGCAATGCGCACCCGCGACGCGGATGCATTGGACCGGATGATCGCTTATGCACAGAGCGCGCGTTGCCGATGGCGACTGATCCTGGAGTATTACGAAGAAAACGCTACCTTCGAGCGGTGTGGCGTTTGCGATAACTGTCTTCGCCCGCCGCGCGTCGAGCCTTTGCCCGAGCAGCGGACTGCCACCGTTGCAAAAAGCCCGCAGGCCGCCCGTGCGGAGCGGCCTGCCTGTTCGCGCGGCGACACGGTCCGCGTGGCGCGCTATGGCGCGGGTATCGTGCTGATCGCAACGATGGAGCAGGTTGCCATACAGTTTCCGGACGGGACGGTGCGAACCTTCGTCGCGGACCGCGTGCGCCTTGTGGCGAAAGCAACGTCCGCGTAGGCAAACGGCGTGCAGGGCGCCTCCGCGCACAGCAATTCCGATGTCGCCCCGCTTAAAAGGACCGTAAAACAAGCTTTCCGGGCTGCTCGAGGCTGTAATCCGCATCATTCTCAAATGCGCGCGCCCGACAGGTCGCTGAACCGGCTGCCGCTGTTCGCATGGTCCACGTTCGTAAGAGATCGAGCCGGTGCACGCGCGATGGCGTTACGCCAAAAGCCGCACGCTCGCGTGCTGTCTCAGAGCCTCGCGAGCCTGCTCTTGCGGCGGGCGATCAAGGAGGCCGCGAGCAGAGCCGCCCCGCCCGTCAACAGCGCGGTCTGAAGGGAGCGGTGCCTCGCGGTGTTGGTATAGAAGCTGGTTTCGCGCACGTGCCCATTATGGCCGGAGCGTTCGCGCAATTCGCTGGCGGTTTCATGGAGCCCGTCGCTTTTGACCTTTTCGCGGTCCGTGCGCTGCGCATTCACGCCCAGGCGCGAAACAATACGGTCGAACACCGAAGGTAGCAGCCGCGCGAGTCCTACCGTCGCGCGCCCGGCACTCCCCACATACAGATCGCGCACGGGATGCGACGCGGCATGCAGGATGGCGCGTGCGACCACATCGGGCGCGTAGACGGGAGGCGGCAGTCGCGGCTGGAAGTCGAGGAGGTTCTTCGCGTGCTCCACGAACATGGTGTCGATGCCGGAGGGCTTGATCAGCGTGACGGAAACGGGCGCGTGATCGGCAAGCAGTTCAAGACGCAGCGTGTCAGTGAAACCCATCACCGCATGCTTTGAGGCAATGTAGGCGCCTTGCAGCGGTATGAAGGCATCAGAAAGTTCGCTGCCCAGGTTGATGAGCGCGCCGCCATTCTTTTTGAGCTGGGGTAACGCCACCAGCGAGCCGTGAACGACGCCCCAGTAGTTGGTTTCGAACAGACGCCTCTGGTCTTCGAGCGGGGTGTCCTCGAGTCGGCCATACGTCGAGACACCCGCGTTGTTGACCCATGTATCGAACGTGCCGAACCTGGCAATGGCCGCATCGGCGGCCGACTGCAACTGGCCCTTGTCTGCGACGTCTGCGACATGGTGAGCGACTTCGCCGCCGGCTTGAGTCAGCTCCGCATCGAGTCGATCGAGGGCTTCGCCGTTGCGCGCAACGAGCATGACACGCGCGCCTGCCTTGACGGCGTGTCGCGCCGTGGCGAGGCCAATGCCGCTGATGGCGCCCGTGATCACGACGACTTGTTCGCTGAGCGGCTTGAGTTTGATTCGCATGTTGAACCTCTTGGGATGAGTGCGGCGCGCTCGTGCGGCGGCCCGGTGTTCCGGAAGGCGCAAAGCCTGTGCCGTCTGCGTCCGGTTAAGCGGAACCAGGCGGAACGCGTGGCACGGCAGCTGAATCGGAAGAGGGCCTGCGGCGTATGGCGCAAATGGGGGAAAGCCGTAAGGAACACGCTTTGCGGATTAGAAGAGCCGCCCGGATTCACGTTGAAATGGCGCGAACCAAGGCGCAACAGGCGAAGTGGCCATACATAGAGGAGGAACCGGCGATGGTCGTGCACCACCTGAATTGTGTTTCGACGTGCCCTCTCGGCGGCCGGCTCATGGACGGACGAGCGTCGTCCGTAGTCACGCGCGGGGAACTCTGTTGTCACTGCCTGCTGGTCGAGACCGAACAGGGGCTGGTTCTGATCGACACGGGTTTCGGTCTTGAGGACGTGCGCAACCCGCGCTCGCGTCTGAGCCGCTTTTTCCTCGCACTCGTCAGCCCGGACTTTCGGGAAGAGATGACGGCAATCCGCCAGATCGAACGGCTTGGATACGATCCGCGCGACGTACGCCACATCGTGCTCAGTCATCTGGATTTCGACCACGCCGGCGGCTTATCGGATTTCCCGCAGGCGACCGTGCATATGTTCCATGTCGAATCGACATATGCGCGCGCACAGCGAACGTGGATGGATCGTCAACGTTTCCGGCCGCAACAA
Organism: Paraburkholderia sp. CNPSo 3272; assembly: GCF_024206495.1. GTDB lineage: Bacteria > Pseudomonadota > Gammaproteobacteria > Burkholderiales > Burkholderiaceae > Paraburkholderia. Next base: position 249,286 of record NZ_JAMBPQ010000004.1, read on the forward strand.
TGGCCCACGATGCAACATTGGCAGACCTATGCATCGGACGATGGCGAGCGCTGGCGCGGATTCGAGCACGTGCGTGCATTGGACGGACTACCGCCTTCCATCCTGCTCGTGCCATTGCGCGGGCATACGTTCGGCCACGCCGGAATCGCTGTCGAAGGTCGAAGTGGCTGGCTGCTTGATGCCGCCGACGCCTATTTTTATCGCGACGAAATGGCGGACAGGCCGCATTGCACGCCCGGGTTGCGTTTCTATCAATGGATGCTCGAAAAGGACCGCCGCGCGCGATTCGAAAACCAGGCGCGTTTGCGCGCGCTGCGCCGCGAAGACAACGACGTGCTCATTTTCTGCAGCCATGACATGGTGGAGTTCGAGGCGCTTGCGGGCCGGCCCGGCGGCACGTTACCGCGCGAGAGGCCGCGCCAGGCCCCGGGGGCCTATGACGCCGCAGCGCGGCCGGCCCGTTGAAGGACCGGCGCCTGGAACACCTCGTATTGAATTGGGCCGCTGCGAGCCCGCACACGGTCAGCGGTCCGGCCTCGACGGCGAAGAGACCGCCTTCAAGGTCTGGGCAGCGTCACCGTCGGCGCTCGCGATGTCACCCAGCGATACGATCCCGACAAGCCGATTTTCCCGATCCACGACGGGCACGCGCCGAATCCGGCTGCTCGCCATTTTCTGTTTCACCGCTTCGAGGTCGTCGTCCTCGTGACACCATTGAACATGGCGAGTGGCAATTTCGATAACCGGCGCCACCGGCTCGACGCCAGACGCGACCGCACGCACCGCGATATCGCGATCAGTCACCGTGCCCACCAGCTTTTCACCATCGCAGACCGGCAACGAACCGACCTTCAAATCGGCCATCATCATCGCCGCCTGGCGAATCGTATCGTTCGGTCCGATCGATATCGCGTCGCGCGTCATCACCTCTGCTATCGTCGTCATCGCAGCCTCCGTAAAAGTACGGGTTGCCTCGCGGACATGCTCGAAAGGGCGGGATCGCCGCGGCCGGTAGCCCACGTTTTTTGAAGCGCAACGCTCGCGCCTGGGCCGTCGCGTACTCGCCCACGAAAGGCGGCCTTCCTCCGCGTGGGTCGGGAAACGAGGGAGCAGTTCGGACTCGGCAGCCAGGAAGTGGCCCTCAACTTCTCAGGGCGTCAGCAGAAGGAGCGGGCAGGCGTGCGTTCACGCGCTCGTCCCCGCACTCTGCACGTGAGATTCGAGCGCGCCGACCACGTCGAACAGATCGCCGACGAGCCCCACATCGGCCACCGAGAAGATCGGCGCGTCCCGGTCCTTGTTCACGGCGACGATGAACTTCGAGTCCTTCATGCCGGCGAGGTGCTGGATCGCGCCCGAGATGCCGAACGCCATATACACGTCGGGTGCCACGCTGCGGCCGGTCTGTCCGACCTGCGCGGCGTTAGGCGCATAGCCGGCATCCACGGCGGCGCGCGACGCCCCGAGCGCCGCGCCGAGGTTGTCGGCGAGCTTGCCGAGGCGCGCCATGTTCTCCTGCGAAGCGAGGCCGCGTCCACCCGCAACCACCACGCGCGCGCTGCCGAGGTCTTGCCCGCTCTGCCCGGCGGCGCGGCGCTCGACTAGCCGCGTGGCGGCGAACGGCGAGATAGATGCGAGCGCAACGACCTGCGCCGCGCCACCTTTCGCTTCGACCGGTGCGAATGACGAAGTCCGCACGCTGGCATAAGTGCGCGCCGTGGCGCTCGTCACCGTCGCAATCACACTGCCCGCATAGAGGCCGCGCACGAACTGCCTGCGCTCGCGAATGGCGATCACGTCGGCGATAAAGGCGCCTTCGGTGAGCGCCGCCGCGCGCGGCAATGCAGCGCGGCTGGCGGCGCGGTGCGCCGCGAGCACTGCCGAGTACTCTCCGGCGAGGGCGTGCAATTGCGCCGCGATTGTTTCCGGTGTGAGCGCTTCGAATGCGCCAGAGGATGCGACCAGCACGCGCTGGACGCCGCTCACATGCGCCGCCGCTGCCGCACTCGACGCATCGAATACGAGCAGATCGACGGGTTGCCCCAGTTGCAGCGCCGCGCCTATCACGCGCAGCGTCACATCGGAAATCGATCCTACGTCGGCATCGGCCAGGACCAGCGTTCTCATAGCCAAACTCCCACGGTTTCGAATACGCATCGATCGGCGAGCGCTGCGAGCAGCGCGTCGACACTGTCCACCATCACGCCAGGCTCGCGCACGGGCGGCTCGTTCAGTTTCAGCACGTGGCTGCTGGCGTTCGACACGCCGCCGAGCGCCCCCGCTTCGCGCGTGGCGAGCGGCTTCTGCTTTGCCTTGACGATGCTCGGCAGCGTCACGCGGCGGGGCTCGGCCAGGCGCAGATCGGCGCTGATCACGGCGGGGCCGTCGAGTTGCCATGTGGCGGTGCCCGCATCGTCGCCGCAGTTCGCGCGCCAGCCGCCGTCGATGGCGTCGAGCGCGCTCGCATTCAGCGCCTGCGGCCAGCCCAGCAGTGCGGCGAGCATGGCGGCCACGCCGCCCACGTCGCCATCGATGGCCTGCTTGCCGCACAGCACGAGACCGTAGTCGACCTCGTTCATGTGCGCGGTCAGGAGCCGCGCGACGGCGAGCGAATCGAGCGTGGCCGTGGCGGCCCCCGTGTCGACCAGCACCGCGTCGTCGGCGCCCATGGCGAGCGCGGTGCGCAGCACGTCCTGGTGCGCGGGCAGGCCGCAGGTCAGCACCGTGACGCGCGAGGCCACCCCGGCTTCCTTCAGCTGCAGCGCTTTTTCGAGCGCGCATTCGTCGAACGGATTGAGCGACATCTTGAGCCCTGCCGTTTCGATCGCGCCGGCGCTGCTCACGCGCACGCGCACGTTCGGGTCAACCACGCGCTTGACGGGTACGAGAATGCGGACAGTCATCTGTTTTCTCCTGTTTGCATGAGAAAGCACATTGCGCGCTGGCGTTACGACACCGCGCCCAGACCGTACTTGCCGGTCAGCAGCGCGCCGCTCGCAAAGCGTTCCAGTGCGTACGGTTCGAGAGAGACGTCGGTGGGCAGGCCGAGCGCGTGCTGGGCAAGCAGCTTGCCGATGCCCGGCGAGAGCTTGAAGCCGTGACCCGAGAAGCCGAAGCCCACCGTGAGGCCTTCCACGTCGGCAACGTTGCCGAGCACGGGGTTCCAGTCGGGCGTGACGTCGTACACGCCGGTCCAAGACGAGGCGAGGCCCGCCGTTTCGTAGGCGGGAAAGTGTTCGGCCACCTGTGCGCCGACTTCCGCCACATAGTCGAGGGAGATCTCGCCCTGCTCGGTCTCGGGCGCGTTGAGCGTTTCGCCCACTACACCTTCGGAGACCAGCATCTGGCTGCCGCCGTAGCTGCGGAAATAGAGCATGCCCGGCGAGCCGAGGTCCTTGAATGCGGGCATGGCGAACGTGTAGGGGGCGGCTTCGCATTCGAGCGCGAGCACGGTGTGGCGCTCGGGCTTGACCGGCAGCGGCACGCCGATCCATTCGGAGAGTTCAGGGGTCCAGATGTTTTGCGTGCTGACGAGCGTGCCGCAACCGAAGCGGCCCGCCGACGTTTGCACGCCCACCACGCGGCGGCCTTCGCGCACGAGGCCGGTCACGCGCACCCCTTCCATGATCTTCACGCCGCGACGGCGCGCAGAGCGTGCGAAGCCGGTCGCGACGAGGTAGGCGTCGGCGAAGCCGGCTTCGGGCTCGAAGCCGATCAGCGCGGCGTCGTCGAAGGTGGCGATCGGCAGGCGCGCCCGCGCTGTCTGGCGGTCGAGCAGCTGTACCTCGATGCCCATTTCCTGCTGGGCGCGCAGTGAGGCTGCCAGTGGGTCGAGCTTGTCGCCCTCGGGCGCGCTGATCATGTAGCCGCATTTGACGAGGCCGCACGAGGCTTCGTCGTCCCCGAGATAGTCGGCGAAATTGTTGAAGGCCCACCAGGAAGCGCGGGCGAGTTCGACGTTCTGGCGCACCGAGTAATGCGTGCGCAGCAGCCCGGAGGACTGCGAGGTGGTGCCCGCGCCGATCGTCCCCTGTTCGAGGACGAGCACGCTTTTCGCACCGAGCGCGGCGAGATGGTGGGCGACGGACGTGCCGATCACGCCGGCGCCGATCACGACATAGTCAAAGTGGCTCATGGGGCCCCCGTGGATGAACGATGGGCAAATTCTGCGTCCCAGGTGCCCGCCATTATTTTGTATTAGGCAAACTTATGGTTCATCGATGCAATTGCTCATCGTCCGTGTGTTGAGCCGCCCGGGCGGCATCATGTGGAAGACGACGCGGTCGCGTCGCTCGCGCAGACTTCCGCGGAGCTCCTCATGAGACGTACCCAGGCGCCAATCGATCTCAACGCCTTGCAGGCTTTTCTCGCGGTGTGCGAGACCGGATCGATGACCGGCGCGGCGAAACAGCTCGGCGTGAGCCAGAGCGCGGTGAGCCAGGCCATCGCGGCGCTCGAGCGAGATCAGGGCGTGGTCCTGTTCGATCGCGAAAGCCGGCCTCCACGGCCGAACGTCGCGGGCCGCGCGCTGCTCGAACTGGCAGGCTCGCTGCTCGAGCATGCGCAAATGGTCAGCGCGCGCATCGGCGACGCATCGAACGTGGGCACGTTGCCCGTGCGGCTTGGCTGCGTGGATTCGTTCGCGGCGACCGTGGGCCCGGAACTGATTCGCGCGGTGTCGGGCTCGGCCCGGCAGATTGCGTTGTGGTCCGGCTTGACCCCTGGCTTGAGCAAGCAGTTGCACGATCGCGAGCTCGATCTCGCGGTGTGCACGCAGACGAACCTCAACGACGCACGCATCGTCGAGGCGCCGCTCTTTTCGGAGGCGTTCGTCGTGGTCGTCTCGCGCGCGTTGCTTGCGGAGCGCGGGAACATCGACTGGCGCACGCTTGCGCTCGAAATGCCGATGATCCGCTACACCCCTCGCTCGGTGATCGGACAGCAGGTCGAGCGCTATGCGCGGCATCTCGGCATCGACAGTGCGCGCCGCTATGAATTCGACGCGACCGATCCGCTCCTGAGCCTCGTCGCGGCCCGGCTCGGCTTCGCGATTTCCACGCCGTTGTGTCTCTGGCAGGCGCGCCATTATTTGCCCGAGATCGCCGTGTTGCCGCTGCCGGCCGGACGGCTCGGGCGGCGCGACTTCTTCCTGCTTCATCGACAGGGCGAGTGGGACGCGTTTGCGCACGAGATCGTTGCGTTGACGCGGCGCGTGCTTGACGCCTCCATCAGGCCGGCACTCGCGCGCGCGCTGCCGCAACTGCCCGAAGACGCATTGATGTAGCGGATCTGCAATATTTTTGTACGAGAGGAGTGCAGCCCATGCTCTCCAGCATGGTCGGTTCGGCGCTCGACGCGGTGAAAGCGCTCGCACCGACGCTCGTGCGTTGATAAGTATTTCTGATAATCGAGCGTAAGCCCGCGTCCCGATTCAGTGCAGCAGCGCACGTCAGGCAGGAAAACCGCGCACCGTCAGCAGGCAAACGCCGATGCGAGAGAATCGGCAAGGTAAGCGGGACAGGGCCGGCATGCGCGCCAGGTGTTTATCTGCAGGAATTTTTAGTTCATGAAGATAAACATGGCACGGACGTTGCGTAAGAAGCAGCACAGGCGAGATTGCAAGGCTTGCGCCTCACTCGGCGGTTCCCGGCGGATAGATGAAGATCGACAGGAACTGGATGGGCGTCTTGATGAGGCGCTCGGGGCCGTGAGGAATATCGGCCTGGAAAGTAAGCGTGTCGCCGGGATGGAGGATGTAGGTTTGCTGGCCGTGGCGGTATTCGATCACCCCCTTGAGCATGTGGATGAATTCGGTGCCGGGGTGTTCGAAGGTCGGGAAGCGTTCCGCTTCGTCCTCCATGGTGATGAGGAAAGGTTCGAAAGCTTTGCGCGGACCTTGGTCGTAAGCGAGCAGATGGTAAGTGTGGCCGCGTTTGGTGCCCTTGCGAACGACTTCCATGCCCGCGCCTTTCTTGACGAGTTGCGCGTCGCCTTGCGGCACGTCGAAGTTGCGAAAGAGCGCGGAAAGGGAGACGCCGAGCGCCTGGGCGATGCGGTGCAGGACGTCGAGCCCGGTCGAGGTCTGCGCGTTCTCGATCTTCGAGAGCATGCCGCGGCTGATGCCGGCTTGTTCGGCCACCTGCGCGATGGTCAGCGCGTGGCGCTGGCGCAGGTCGCGAATGGTGGCGCCCAGAAAGCGCTCGAGCGCAGTTTTGCTGTCGTCCCCAGTGTGCATGATCGGCCTCGGTAGAGATGCTTGACGCGTAGCGGGCACGCAGTGGCGCGCGCCGGTTGTTTCACGCCATGAAGCATTGTTGCATGGCAGGAAAAGGATTTCCAGACGGAGCGCGTAACGAGAAGTGCGTAACGAGAGCGCGATGGCGGGTGCGCATGAGTGCCCCGAACGATGGCCAGCAAGTCCCCGGAACCGGCCCAGGCGCGATGCGCCCAGCCTCTTTCAACCGCAAACGGAGTTGGTGCAAGGAGTGACGATGAATCTGAACGACGCGAGTAAGCTGCCGCTCAGCGAGCCCGGAAGCGTGCCCCGTTTCGACTCGGCAGAAAACGCGCAAGGCTGGCTTGCTCAGCAGGGCGTGAAGTACGTTTTGGCGCAGTTCGTCGACATCCATGGTGTCGCAAAGGCCAAGTCGGTGCCGGTCGCGCATTTGAAGACGGTGCTCGAGGCGGGAGCCGGCTTCGCAGGGTTTGCAATCTGGGGTGTCGGCATCGAGCCGAACGGCCCCGATTTCATGGCAGTCGGCGATCTCGCGACGCTCACGCCCGTTCCGTGGCAGCCGGGCCTCGCCCGCATCGTCTGCGAGGGGCACGTGAACGGCGAAGCGTGGCCGTTCGATTCCCGCGTAACGCTCAAGCGCCAGGTAGCACGCCTGACCGAGCGTGGCTGGACTCTTTTCACAGGGCTCGAGCCGGAATTCTCGCTGCTGCGCCGCTCCGCTAGCGGAACCCTCGAACCATGCGATCCCAGCGATACGCTGGCGAAGCCGTGCTACGACTATAAGGGGCTATCGCGCACGCGGGTGTTTCTCGAGCGGCTCACCGAAGCACTGCGCTCGGTCGGCATCGACGTCTACCAGATCGACCACGAGGACGCCAACGGCCAGTTCGAAATCAACTACACGTACACCGACTGCCTGACGTCGTGCGATCACTACGTGTTCTTCAAAATGGCCGCGTCGGAGATTGCCAACGAGCTAGGCATGATCTGCTCGTTCATGGCGAAGCCGTTCGCGAACCGGCCCGGCAACGGCATGCACATGCATATCTCGATCGGCGACGGCAAGCGCAATCTGTTCGCCGACGGCGGCGACCCGCTGGGCATGGGCCTGTCGAAGCTCGGCTACCAGTTCACCGCCGGCATTCTTGCGCACGCCCCCGCGCTCACCGCGCTGTGCAATCCGACCGTCAACTCGTACAAGCGCCTCGTGGTGGGGCGCTCGCTCACCGGCGCGACGTGGGCGCCGGCCTATGTGAGTTATGGCGACAACAACCGCTCGACCATGGTGCGCATGCCCGGCGAGCGCATCGAACTGCGTCTGCCGGACGGCTCCTGCAACCCGTACCTCGCAACGGCCGCCGTGATTGCCGCGGGGCTCGACGGGATCGACCGGCAACTCGATCCGGGCGCGCCGGCAAACGAAAACCTTTACGAGTGGTCGTCGGAGCGACTTGCCGCGCAGGGCATTGCGGTGTTGCCGCAAAACCTCGAACAGGCGCTCGACGCGCTCGAGGCGGACACGCTGATCTGCGAAGCGCTCGGCCCCGTGGCCGGTGAGTTTCTCAAGCTCAAGCGCATGGAGTGGCTCGAATACATGCGGCACGTGTCCGACTGGGAACTCAAGAGCTACCTCGAATTTTTCTAAGGAGAACAGACGATGTGTGGAATCGTAGGGTTGCTGGTGAAGACGCCGGCGCTACGCGAGCGGCTCGGCGAGCTGATGGTGCCGATGCTGATCGGCATGACCGAGCGCGGACCCGATTCGGCGGGGCTTGCGGTGTTCGGCAGCGAGGTGGATGCGAGCCAGCGCAAGCTGAGCCTGTACGCGGGCTTCACGGACGAGGGCGCACAATTTCCCTGGGCCGCACTTGCCGACGCACTCAATCACGCCATGGACATCACCGCGCGCTTCGACGTGAAGGGCAATCATGCAGTGCTCACGCTTCAGGGCGATGCGGAGCGCGTCAAGACGTGGTTGCGCGAGCACTGTCCCAAGCTCTATCTGCTTTCCACTGGACGCTCGATCGATCTCTACAAGGACATCGGCTCGCCGGCCGAAGTGGCTGCGCGCTATGACTTCGCGAACCTCAAAGGCTCGCACCTCGTCGGCCACACGCGCATGGCCACGGAATCGGCCGTCACGCCGGACCGCGCGCATCCGTTCACGGCGGGAGAGGACTTCTGCCTCGTGCACAACGGATCGCTTTCGAACCCGTATGGCGTGCGGCGCAAGCTCGAGCCGCTTGGCATCCGCTTCGATACCGACAACGACACCGAAGCCGCTTGCCGTTTCATCGAATGGCGTTTGCGCGAGGGCGATGCGCTGCCCGAGGCGCTGCAAAAAGGCTTCGAGGAGCTGGACGGCTTCTATACGTTCCTGATGGGCACGACGACCGAGCTCGCGCTGATCCGCGATCCGTTCGCGTGCAAGCCGGCCGTGGTCGCGGAGAACGACGACTACGTAGCGATTGCCTCTGAGTTTCGCTCGCTCGCGCATCTGCCCGATATCCGCAATGCGAAGGTCTTCGAACCCGCTCCCGAGGAGATGTACGTATGGAAAGCCTGAATTTCGATCTCGATACGCAGACGGTCCGGGACCTGAACCAATACCTGCACGGCGACACCGCGGCGCTGGCGGGGCAGCGCATCGCCGTCACGTCGCCGAATGGGGCACACAACATCGCGGTGGGCGTAGATGCCGACCTGCATGTGACGATCAAGGGCCACGCGGGCTACTACGCCGGCGGGATGAACCAGCAGGCGACGATCGTGATCGAGGGGAGCGCCGGCACGGGCGTCGCCGAGAACATGATGAGCGGAAAGGTGCATGTGCGAGGCTTCGCCTCGAACGGCGCGGGCGCTTCTGCGCACGGCGGACTGCTCGTGATCGACGGCGACGCGGGTCTGCGCTGCGGAATCTCGCTCAAGGGCGGCGACATCGTGGTGGGCGGCTCCGTGGGCAGCTTCTCGGCCTTCATGGCGCAGGCGGGCCGCATGGTGATATGCGGCGACGCGGGCGACGCGCTGGGCGATTCGCTCTATGAAGCGGTGCTCTACGTGCGCGGCGAAGTGAAATCGCTCGGGGCGGACGCGCAGTACGAACCGATGAGCGATGCCGATCTCGACGCAGTGCGCATGTTGCTCGCGGCGGGCGGCCTGGATCACGATCCAGCGTCCTTCAAGCGAATCGCGTCGGCACGCGCGCTCTATCACTGGAACGCCGACGCGAACCAGGAATACTGAACACACGCACTCTGAGAAGGTTCCCCATGGATGCCAAACCCGTTCAATTCGTTCGTTTGCAGCACGAAGAGTCGCACGGCTACGACCGCAAGACGATCGACTATATCCACTCGGCGGCGCAGCGAGGTCTCTATGAGATCCGCGGTCTGGGCGCGAAACGCCACGTGCCGCATTTCGACGACCTGCTGTTTCTCGGCGCCTCGCTGTCGCGCTATCCGCTCGAAGGGTACCGCGAAAAGTGCTCGACCCAGACCGTGCTGGGCACTCGCTTCGCGAAGAAACCTGTCGTGCTGGATATTCCGGTCACGATTGCGGGCATGAGCTTCGGCGCGCTGTCCGCGAACGTCAAGGGGGCGCTCGGGCAGGCCGCGACGGCGATGGGCACGTCCACGACCACCGGCGACGGCGGCATGACCCAGGAGGAGCGCCGCGCGTCGAAGACGCTGGTCTATCAGTGCCTGCCGTCGCGCTACGGCTTCAATCCGGACGACGTGCGCCGTGCCGACGCGATCGAAATCGTGATTGGCCAGGGCGCAAAGCCGGGCGGTGGCGGGATGCTGCTCGGGCAGAAAGTCAATCCGCGCGTGGCGGCGATGCGTACCTTGCCAGCCGGCGTCGACCAGCGCTCGGCGAGCCGTCACCCGGACTGGACCGGTCCCGACGATCTGGCGAACAAGATCCAGGAACTGCGCGAAATTACTGACTGGAACACGCCGGTGTATGTGAAGGTCGGGGCAACCCGCACGTTCAACGACGTCAAGCTTGCCGTACATGCTGGCGCGGACGTGGTCGTGATCGACGGAATGCAGGGGGGCACCGCGGCCACGCAGACCTGCTTCATCGAGAACGTCGGGATTCCGACGCTGGCTGCGGTTCGCCAGGCGGTGGACGCTCTCGAAGAACTGAACATGAAAGGGCAGGTGCAGCTGATCGTGTCGGGCGGCATACGGACCGGAGCCGACGTAGCCAAGGCGCTGGCGCTCGGTGCAGACGCCGTCGCGATCGGGCAGGGCATGCTGATGGCACTCGGCTGCAATAGCGACAGCTACTTCCAGAACGGCGCGCTGCATTCGGCGGCTGCCGACTATGCAGCGCTTGGCACGTCGCCGGGCTTCTGCCACCACTGCCACACCGGCAAATGCCCCGTTGGCGTGACGACGCAGGACGCCGTGCTCGAACAGCGCGTCCAGCCCGACGAAGGTTCGCGCCGCGTGCGCAACTATCTGAAGACGCTGAACATGGAACTGACGACGATCGCGCGTGCCTGCGGGAAGCAGAACGTGCATCACCTCGAGCCCGAGGATCTGGTCGCCCTGACCGTGGAAGCCGCAGCGATGGCACGCGTGCCGCTCGCGGGCACTTCGTGGATTCCTGGCTGGAACAATTAAATTCAGTTGGCTGGAATTTTTGACTCTGGGAAATTAAAGCAAAGTCCGTTAAATCACCGATCTTTCAGGAGCCCTACATGAGTACGCAAAGCACCACACAAGCAGCGCCGGCATCGTCAACCGGCCTGCGTGCCGGTACTTTAGGTTTTGCCGAGGTGATTGGCCAATCTATCGCCAACGTATCGCCAACCTTTACTCCCTCGATCAATGTGACCGCGATCGCGGCGCTGGCGGGCGCGGGGACCTGGCTGATTTATGGACTTTCGACGCTCGGGCTGCTGCTGGTCAGCATGAGCATCATCGCGCTCTCGAGCCGGATTGCAACCGCCGGGTCATTCTTCATCTATATTTCGCGCGCGCTCGGGCCGATGGCAGGGGGCATGGCCGGCTGGGGTTTGATCGCGGCGTATGTGGGCACCGCGATGGGGGTAGGTGCCGCAGGTGTGGTTTTCGTGCAGAATGCCTTCTCTTCCTGGGGCATCAATATCCCCTCGTGGGCGGTCTACACCGTTTTCATTGCTCTCGCCTGGTTCTTTTCCGCACGCGACGTGAAGCTTTCCTCGCGCCTCTCACTGGCCATCGAGGCAGCTTCGGTGGTGATCGTGGGCGGCGTGCTGATCTACGTGCTTGCCCTGCATCCTGACCATATCGTCGACCATACGCAATTGAGCCTGCAGGGCGTAAGCGGGAAGGGCATGGCGCAGGGCATGGTGCTGGGCATTTTCTCGTTCGTGGGCTTCGAAAGCGCTGCCTCGCTTGGCCAGGAGACCCGCGACCCGCTGCGCATCATCCCGCGCGCCGTGGTCTGGAGCTTGATCCTGTCGGGTGTCTTCTTCATGTTCGTCGCGTATTCGATGACGATCGCCTACCACGACGATGCAGCCAAGCTCGGCGCCGATTCGGCCGTGCTTACCACGTTGCTGACGAGCGTCGGCGCCTCGCCGCTCGGCCCGGTGTTTTATCTGATCGCCTCGGTCAGCGCGTTCTCGTGTGTCCTCGCGTGCATCAACTCGTCGAGCCGCCTGCTGTATTCCATGGGACGCTACCAGTTCGTGCATCGCTCGATGGGGATGGTTCACCGCACGCACCAGACGCCGTATCTCGCCGTGGCATTTTCGTCGATCGTGACCTTCCTCGTGTGCATTGCGATGGTTGGCACCGGTCCGCTCAATACCTTCGGTTACACGAGTACGTTCGCCACCTTTGGCTTTCTGGTGACCTATTTTCTCGTCGCGGTTTCCGCGCCTATCTATCTGAAGAAGCTGGGCGTGCTCAAGCCGGTCAACGTGCTGTGGAGCGTGCTTGGCGCGCTGGCGATGGTCGGCGCAGTGATCGGCAGCGTCTATCCGGTGCCGGACTATCCGTATAACATACTGCCGTATCTGTTCGTAGCCTACATGCTGGTCGGCACGGTCTGGTTGCTCATGCTGAAGAAGCGTTCGCCTCAGGTGCTCGAGAAGATCGAACACGATCTGGAAACCAGCGACGTGATGACTCACGGCAAAAAGTAAATGACTGAACCGCGCTCCCTGGACCGCCTGTCTGCACCAGCTGCGGACCGGAGGTCGGTCCATGCAGCCGGGACGGCCGTTGCACCTCGCGAAGCGTATTCTCAGGAAGTCAACTTGCAGTTGCAGCCCGAGCGCGGCGAATGCGCCGCGCTCGAGATCGGCTGCGTCTCCAGCCCGGCGCGCCTGCGTGGGCAAAATCGCGTCAACGAGGACTATTTCGGCGTGATGCTCGGCGACCTGGCTGCGCGCGCCGCGCGTGGCAGTGTGATCGCGCTGGCTGACGGAGTGAGCGGAAGTCAGGGCGGCCGGGTCGCGGCCGAGCTTTCAGTGCGTACCTTCATCGATGCGTATTACGGGCTACCCGAAACACTCCAGCCCAGCGTGGCCGCGGCGCGTTCGCTACAGGCGCTGCACGGCTGGCTGCACCACATGGGCCGCGTCGATCCAAAGCTTAAACAGATGGCCGCGTCATTTGCGGCGCTGGTCATACGGCGCGCCACAGCGTATCTGGTCGCAGCCGGAGATGTGCGGCTCTATTTGCTGCGCGACGGGCAACTGGCACAAATCGGCGAAGACGATATTGTGCCGGTTGCTTTTGGTTCGTACGTGGCGCACGCCATTGGCATGAACCCGGCGCTCGTGACCCGCTTCGAAACGTTCGAACTGCGTGAGGGTGATCGCCTGCTATTGTGCTCGGACGGTCTTTATCGTCATGTGCCAGTGCGTGAACTGCAGACGGTGCTCGCGACGCGCAACGGCGCGCTCGAAACTGCGCGCCGACTCGACGCGCTGGCGCTGACGCGCGGCTCCCAGGACGACGTTACGAGCGCGGTGATTGACGTCGGCAGCCTGCCGTTGCTCGACGGCGGGTACCTGGAGCGAGTGGTCGGAATGCTGCCGATTCTCGCCGTGCCCGACGCCGGTGAGGTTATCGATGGATATCTGCTCAAGAGCGTGCTCAGCGATGGATTTTATTCGCGGATCTTCGCCGGCTGCGATCTGGCCGATCCGGACAAGCCATTGGCGCTCAAGTTTCCCAAACCGCGCGTCGAGCAAGACGAGAACATACGCCAGTCGACAGTGCGTGAGCGCTGGCTCGCAGGCAAGGTCGGCGACGCCGGCGTGCTCGCGCCGCTGCCTGTTGACGCCAATCGGCAAACCCGGCTTTATGTGGTGATGCCGCTCGGTGCGGGGGTCACGCTCGAACAGCTGCTTTCGGCGCCCGAGCCCATGGGGCTGCCGCGCGCGCTCGGAATAGCACGGCAATTGGGCCGCTCGATCGACGCGCTGAATCGGCGCAATGTCTTCCATCGCGATATCAAGCCCGAAAACGTGCTGGTGATGCAGGACGACAGGACGTGCCTGCTCGACCTGGGCTTTGGTCATATGCCCGGTATGGAACTGCCGGGCCCAGCCTCCGCGCCTGGCTCGCCCGCGTACATGGCGCCTGAGTTGATGAGGGGTGCGCAAGGCGATGCGCGCTCCGAGGTATTTGCGTATGGCGTGACGTTGTACCGGCTGTTCAGCGGCGGCAAACTGCCGTACGGCTTCAATGGTCGCGTGCCGCTCTACGAGTACCGGCTCGACGCGCCGCATTGGCTTGACCTCGTGCTGGAGAAAGCGCTGCAGTCCGATCCCGCACGCAGGTATCAGGACGTACTCGCAGTCTGCGCCGATCTCGAGCGCCTTTCGAGCGGCCAGGGCGCGATGGCCCCGGTTAGACGTAAGCCCTTGCTCGAGAGCGAACCAGTGCTGTTCTGGCAGGGGATCTCGGTTCTGTTGCTGGCGCTGCTGCTGTGGTCGCTGATACGGCGATGAGCTTTCGCGTTTACATGCGGACAGATTGAACCGCGCAATACCGATCCCAAATCGGTGAGCCAGAGGGATCAGGCTACCCAACCGAACTCGGCGCTCGTGGGGAACCACTGCTGACCGAAGGGGAGGTCCTCGCCATATCCGTAGGGCTGGACACGGGCTGTCCGAGACGCGATCGAGATGGTATCCGGCGAGTCGGCGCAACAGAACAACCGCAAATAATCGTTGCGATCAGCGCAATTCCTGGCAGCGGTCATTCCGCCGTCCGCTCGCCTACTCAGTCGGACATGCCGCCGGTTTTCTGCCCGCCTGCCAGCACTGCGGGCAACGACGGGTTTTCCGCCTGCGTGTAACGCGCCTGAATAGCGGCGCAAATGCGCACACGACTCTCGCAGGCATCGAGTGCGTCGTCCCGCTCTACCGCGCGCGCTTCCGAGGCCAGATCGGCATCGCCGATCTGCTCTTCGAACCAGCGCGAATAGTCGCCCCTCAGGCGATGGAATTGCCACGTGTCGGCATCGATGCCTTGCGCCAGTTCGATGAAGAACACCAGGTTATGTGCGCGCAGATTCAGCTTGCCGTGTTCGCCGCGAAAATAAAAGCTGCGCTCGGGGATCAGCAAGCCTTCCGCGTATTTGCGGAGATGGCGCCGCTTTTCCTTGTGACCCGGTTCGAGGCAAACCGCCTGCGGCGCAGCTGCTTCACTGACGCGCCATAGCAGCGCCTCGCCACGCTTGAGCTCCGAAAGGTCCGTAGTCGGTCCCGGGCCCATAGCAGGCGGCAGCGGACGTTCACTTCCCGACGCGAAACGTTGCAGGGCCTCTTCGGCGTCATCGCCCATTGCCAGCACGACGCCGACCTGACGCAAGAACGCCGGTGCGAGCTGATCGGGCGACACCGTTACGGCCAGCGCGGTTTCGAGCGTTTGCGGGATCGCCTGGCTCGCGCCTTCCCATGCTGCCGGAAACAGATGATGTGCTTCGTCGAACACGACCCAGTGCGGACGACCGGTGCGCGTGCGCAAGCGCTGAACGTGCAACAGCAGGTTCGCGCAGAAGCCGGGGCGATCCGCCTGCGGCACGCGCAGGAGGTTGACGGCGACTACGGGTCGTCCTGGACGGGTCAACAACTGCACCACCTCTTCGACCGAAGGCGCGCTGTCCGCGTCACCGAGGACGATAGTCGTGTCGTCGTTGGCATAATCTCCCTCGGGATCGATCACGCACAACTGGCAGCCCGCGCATGCGAGCCGCTCCAGCATGCCTGCGGTCGCAGTCGACTTGCCGCAACCTGACGGGCCGACGAGCAGGGAAACGCTCCCTTGCAGCGGGAGCCACTCCTGGTTTTTCTCAGGGTCTTGCTCGTTGCTCTTCTGATTGTCCTGCGAGGCGCGGCGTGTCCCCAGCAGGATGCGGTGGCGCGGCGATAGGGCAGTAATCGGGCGCAGATCCTCGGCGAGCAGCATCCCGATCAACTCCGCGACACCTGATCCGGCCGCCGCATGCATCACGGCGTCGGCATGCTTCTTCAATGCGGGCAGCGCATTTCCGACCGCGATGCCCAGGCCGCATGCGCTGAGCAGCGCGTGATCGTTTTCGGCGTCGCCGACACTGACTACGTTCAGCGGCGCCAACTCCAATTCGTCGAGCGCCGCCTGCAGACCGCTTGCCTTCGAAATGCCCGGCGCCACGATCATTACTGCGTCGCCGTTGAAGATGATCTGCAATCCGAGGCCGAGGTCGCGGATTATGTCGAGCGCGATGTGCTCGTGCGGCTTCACTGTCGCGACCAGCGTCTCGCCGATGCCGAACGCGCCGGGCGCGCGCCGCCGCAATTCGGCCACGAAGTTTTCGGGCGGCGCGGGCGCGAGCAGACGACGGGCGCCAGTGGCAGGGTGATGCAGGACGCCGCCGTTCTCGGCCACGACGCGCGAAAAAAGATCGAGGCGCGGGCAGATCGCGAGGAGATCGTCGAGCTCGCGGCCGCTCACGAGAATGGCGTGACGGCCCGACGCGCGAAGACGTTCAACCGCCTCCCACGTCGAATCGGCGACGCGGCCGTCACTGGCCAGTGTATTGTCGTAGTCGGTGGCGAGAGCAAAGAATTGCATCGGGCTACCCCTTGCGGGTCTTGGCAAGTGCCTGATTACTCGTTACCGACCGCCTTTGATACGTCGGCGGGACTCTGATATTCCTGCTCGGGCAAAGCATCGAGGCGTTTCATCACGTCGTCGTCGGCGCCATTCGCTCTTGCGGCGTCAATCAAACTATTCTTGTCGGCTGGATAGTTGGCACCCTTCAACGCCTTCTGCACCTCGACGAACGGGGTCAGCGGGCGCTTGCCTTCGGTCTCGCGGGATTGGGACATTTGCTTCTCCTGACGGCTGGTTTGACGTGCTGAAGCTCGCTATACCTGCTGGACCTGCCTGCGCGTCGAGTATCGGCTGCTGCCAAGCGAGGGCATGGGTCGCCGGCGCGCGAGCCGCTCCGCCGACCCTGACGAACCCGCATCGCGCGTACCTGCGCACCCTCGATACGCGTATCGCGTCGCGCTATCGCTGGGCTATCTGCGGTGACTGAACAGGTCTCGGCAGACGTCGACCTATTCGCTCGCCATCCGCTGCCGCGAAGCGTTCGAGCGCCGCTTCACCGCCGCACGCGATCCAGTTCGTCAAGCCGATGGCGCGTGCCACGAGAGAAGGGGTCGGAGGCAGTCTTCTCGCATACGGTTCGGCGACCTTGGCAGCATCTGTTGGCTTTGAGCGGGCCGCGTCGGGGCTTGCGGCATCGTTGGCAGTATCGCTGTGATGCCAACTGCGGAAGGGGCCGTCTACAAGGCTCTATCGAACGGGAATGATGCTTTCCCGCTGGCTTGCCGGCGAAGCAAAAACCCGCGTACGGCACGTTGTGCCGGCGCGGGTTTTTACCTGCGGCGCTCAATGCTTCAGGCACGTATCCGCGTTTTTCCAGGTGCAAACGTCGAGACCCGTGTGAACGATCGGCTTCACCGTTTTTCCTTCGGCGAGGTCGCGCATCACCATGGCTGCCTGATAGCCCATTTCCTCAGGCCGCTGCCCGACCAGCGCATTGACCTTGTGGTCCTTGAGGGCCTGCAGTTCCGGACCGAGCGTATCGGCTGAAACGATTACGAACTGGCCACTGTTGATCTTCTCCATGATCGGCGCGACGACCTGCGAATACGCCTCGGGTGCGAAGAGCGGCCAGCCGCCCTCGAACACGAATGCCTGGAGCGTACTGGCGTTCGCAGTGAGCGTGTCCTGCATCATCTGGTTCGCTTTCGCGGCGTCGTCGTTCACGTAGAGCGGGCAGGCGCTGATCTCATGCCAGTTGCTTTCGCCCGCCAGCTTCTTGATGCCTTTCTTGCCCGAGAGCACGTCGCGCGTGCCTTGGGCGCGCTGGTTGATGTTCTCGGCCGCGGGGTTGCCCATCACGAGGCAGATGTTGCCGCCCTTGGGCATCAGCGTTTTCAGCTGCTCGCCGAGCTTGACACCCAGCTCGTAGTTGTCGGTGCCCACATACGCCTTGCGCAACGACTGGTCCTTCGGCAGCAGGTCGGCGTCCGCGGTGATGATCGGAATCTTTGCGTTGCGGCGGCGGATCACTTCGGCAATGGCTGGCGCGTTCGACGGCGAAATGGCGATCGCCGCGACGCCCTTGGTCAGCAGGTCGTCGACGATCTGCACTTCGGCGCTTTCGTCCGCAGCTGTCGCCGGGCCGGTGTAGTAGCAGTTGTAGCCCTGTTTGCTGAGCTCCTTGTTGGCCCGGTCGCAGCCCTGGTGCATGAGGTCGAAGTACGGATTGTCGAGGCCCTTCACGACCAGCGCGAGGGTCTTGTCGGCTGCGTAGGCGGAAGAGGCCAGCATGGCGAGCCCTCCGATCGCAGCGAGATACTTCCACGCCTTCTTCATGGTTTCCTCCTGTTCGGCGCCGGTTGTACGGCGCGCGTGTCTCGTCCAGTTTTCGTCATCGGAAGGAAAGCCCGCGCCCGTGCCTTGGGCTTTCTGCGGAACCTCGCGCAGCAAGTCGCGCTTCTTTTAATGGCTAACGTCCGGCGGTTCCGCTTGCAGTCCGGCCGCGCCTCCCTGAATTCCGTTCAGTCTCCTTGCCGCTCGCCGCCGAGCCGGTTGAACAGCACGGCGATGATGATGAAGCCGCCCACGACCGTGCCCTGCCAGAATGAGTCGACGCCGAGCAGGATCAGGCTGTTGCGGATCACTTCGATGAGCGCGGCGCCGACTATCGTGCCAAACGCGCTGCCCACGCCGCCCGCGAGATTGGTGCCGCCGATCACCGTGGCGGCGATCACGCGCAGCTCGTCGCCGGTGCCGAGGCCCGTGGTCACCGCGCCGAGCCAGCCCACTTCGAGAATGGCCGCAACGCCTGCCATCAGGCCGCCCAGCACATAGACCGAGCAGATGACGCGCCGTACCGGCACGCCTGTGAGATTGGCCGCATGACGGTTGCCGCCGACCGCGAAGACATAGCGGCCCCAGCGCGTGAAGGCGAAGGCGAACCAGAACAGCAGGCCGAGGACGATCAGAAACCAGACGGGATTGGCCACGCCGAGCGTTTTCCCGCCGCCGAGCACGAGGAGCTTGTGCCCGTCGGGTCCGAATTCGAAGATGGTCCGGCTTCCGGAGATCACGAGCGCGAGGCTGCGGCCTACGCTCAGCATGCCGAGTGTCACGACGAACGGCTGCATGTTGAGATACGCGATGAGCAGGCCGTTCACGAGGCCGACTACTCCAGCGGTGAGCAGGCCGAGGCCGATGCCGGCCCAGATCGGGTAGCCCGCGTTCATGGTGACGGAGAGCACGATGCCGCTCAGGCCGATCGTTGAGCCGACCGAAATGTCGATCCCGCCCGTGACGATGATGGCCATCATCCCTAGCGCGACGATGGCGACAAAGGCGAAGTTGCGCGTGACGTTGAAGAGGTTTTGCGGGGTGGCGAAAGTCGAGGTGACGAACGAGAGCAGGACGCAGGCCGCGAGCGTCGCCAGCACTACCCAGAACACCTGGCTCGCGAGCATTCCGCTCCAGCGGGTGTGGGTTTTCGCGGATTGGGGATCGTCAAGCAGTGTCGGCATCGGGTTCGGCCTTTGCGGCGCATCGTTCAATTTCGGGTCTCCTGTCGGCCGCACTTGGCGCTTTAGCGCTTAGTGCGGCCCCATGCAACGCAGTCGGCGCGCACTTGGCGCTTCAGCGCTTAGTGCGGCCCCATGCAACGCCTTCGCGCGGGCCGGCTTCAGGCGGCGGCGATGGCTCCGGTGATCAGGCCGGTGACTTCCTCCGGCGAAGAGGCTTCGATCTGCTTGTCCGCCACCATGCGCCCGCGCCGCATGACGACCACGCGGTGGGCGACCTCGAAAACGTCGGGCATGCGGTGACTGATGAGAATGACGGCAATGCCGTGTTCGGACAGCCGTTTGATGAGGTCGAGCACCTGCACTACCTGGCGCACGCTGATCGCGGCGGTGGGTTCGTCCATGAGCACGAGCCGCGCCTCGGACAGTCGCGTGCGCGCGATCGCCACGGCCTGGCGCTGGCCGCCCGACATTTGCCGGACGAGATCGCGCGGGCGCGTTTCGGACTTCAGTTCCTTGAACAGTTCGGCGGCGCGCCGGTACATGGCCGCGTGATCGAGCACGCGAAAGGGCCATATGCCGATGCGCGGCTCGCGCCCGAGAAAGACGTTGGCCGCCGCCGTTAGGTTGTCGCAGAGCGCGAGGTCCTGATAGACGACCTCGATGCCTTTGGCGCGGGCATCCACGGGTCGGCTGAAATGAACGGGCTTGCCGTCGATGAGGACTTCGCCGTGAGAGGGCGGGAAGTTGCCGGCGATGACCTTCACCAGCGTCGATTTTCCGGCCCCGTTGTCGCCCATGAGTCCGACCACCTGGCCGGGTTCCAGGCTCAACGTCACGTCGGTCAGCGCCTGAATGGCGCCGAAGTGCCTGGAAACGCCTCTGAGCTCAAGAAGACTCATGGACTGTCGCGCTCGCGCTTGTGAAGCCGCCCGTTGCAGTGTCCAGGGTGGCCGGGAGACATGCTAACTAGCATGTTTTTTAGAGCACGATGGGGCTTTTAGCAAGACTATTTCATCTGCCGGTCCTGTCACGCCGCGAGCAGGCCGCCGATGAGATAAAATTGCGTTTTCGCCGAAATCCCCCGCCAGACGGACCTGGCGGGCGCTTGTCTCAGGCTTCCAGCGGCATCGCGCTCGTCCCCTTGAGTTCATCGAGGCAGACGATCGACTGCACGCTGTTCACGCCCGGCGCGCGCATCAGCGTATCGAGCAGGAATTCCGAAAGCGCCTTGAGATCGCGCGCCACCACCTTCAGGACGTAGTCGATATCGCCAGTCACGGAGTAGCACTCCTGCACTTGCGGCAACGTCGCGACGAGTTCCTTGAACTTGACGAGCTCGCGCATGTGCCCGCGCTCCATCGTTACCTGAATGAAGGCGACCACGCCGAAGCCGAGCGCCTGTGCGTCGAGGCGCGTCTCATAGCGCCGGATCACGCCGAGCTCCTCGAGCCGCCGGTGACGCCGGAGTGTCTGCGCGGGCGAGAGCTTGATCGCGGCCGCGAGTTCGAGGTTCGATGCGCGTCCGCGCTCCTGCAGTGCGGCGAGAAGCCGCATGTCGATCGTATCGAGCGCGAGATTTTGCATTTATCTTGCGTGAGATGGGTTTGAGGCGAGAGGGAATTGTATCAATCAGGGTTTGCCTGCGTACGAGATGAAATCATATTTTTCCGCGTCAACTATACACTGGGCGCACCCGATCGGGCTGGCGGCCAACACCACCACGCCCGGCAGCGCGCCGATGCGGGACGTTGTGCGCGCAATTTTATTTCGTGGAGCGGAGCAGGCGTCCTACCCGGACGCTTTGACCCCGCTCAGATAAGTCGGAGACAGGAAGAGACATGGTTTCAAACGACACGCGTGAAAATCGCGGCCAGCTAAAACGCGGCCTCAAGAATCGCCACATCCAGCTTATTGCGCTGGGCGGTGCGATCGGCACGGGCCTGTTCCTCGGCATTGCGCAGACAATTCAGACGGCCGGCCCCTCGGTGCTGCTCGGCTACGGCGTCGCCGGCATCATTGCGTTCTTCATCATGCGGCAACTCGGGGAGATGGTCGTGGACGAGCCCGTCGCCGGTTCGTTCAGCTATTTCGCCGACAAGTATTTCGGCCCGTTCGCGGGCTTTCTCTCCGGCTGGAACTACTGGGTGCTCTACGTGCTCGTGAGCATGGCCGAGCTTTCGGCAGTCGGCATCTACATGCATTACTGGTGGCCGACGCTGCCTACATGGGTCTCGGCGCTCGTGTTCTTCGTCGTGATCAACGGTATCAACCTCACGAGCGTCAAGTCGTACGGCGAACTCGAGTTCTGGTTCGCCATCATCAAGGTGCTCGCGATCGTCGGCATGATCGCCTTCGGAGGATGGCTCCTGTTCTCGGGCTCGGCCGGTCCCGAGGCAAGCGTGTCGAACCTCTGGCGCAACGGCGGTTTCTTCCCGCACGGCGTCTCAGGTCTCGTCATGGCCATGGCGGTCGTGATGTTCTCGTTCGGCGGGCTGGAGCTGGTCGGCATCACCGCGGCGGAGGCCGATGATCCCTCGCACAGCATTCCGCGCGCGACGAATCAGGTGATCTACCGCATCCTGATTTTCTACATCGGCGCGCTCGGCGTGCTGCTCTCGCTCTACCCCTGGCAGAAGGTCGTGGCCGGCGGCAGCCCCTTCGTGCTGATCTTCCACGCGATGAACAGCGACCTCGTGGCCAACGTGCTGAACCTCGTCGTGCTGACGGCGGCGCTCTCGGTCTACAACAGCGGCGTGTACTGCAACAGCCGCATGCTCTACGGCCTCGCGCAGCAAGGCAATGCGCCGAAGGCGCTGCTCAAGGTGAGCCGGCGCGGCATTCCGCTGGCGGCGCTCGGCGTGTCGGCGTTCGTCACGGCCGCCTGTGTGATCATCAACTACTTCATGCCCGGCAAGGCGTTCGAACTGCTGATGGGACTCGTCGTGTCCGCGCTCATCATCAACTGGGCGATGATCAGCCTGATTCACCTGAAGTTCCGCCGCGAGAAGGCGCGTACCGGTCAGACGACCACGTTCCGCAGCCTCGGTTATCCGCTGACGAATTACGTGTGTCTTGCGTTCCTCGGCGGCATTCTCGTTGTAATGTATCTGATTCCGGATCTGCGCATTTCCGTGTACCTGATTCCGGTCTGGCTGGGCGTGCTTGGGCTCGCCTACCGCCTGTGGTGCCGCAAGTCGGCGCCGGCGCTGCAACGCGGCGTGCCGGCTCCTTAAGCGCTGATATTCGTCCCGAATTTCGTCCAGAGAGTTAAACAGCATGTTCGAACACATCGATGCCTACCCCGGCGACCCGATCCTTTCGCTCAACGAGAACTTCCAGAAGGACCCGCGTCAGAACAAGGTCAATCTGAGCATCGGCATCTACTTCGACGACGAAGGCCGTCTGCCCGTCATGAAGGCCGTTCACGCGGCCGAGGCGGCGATTCTCGAGGAGCCGGGTCCGAAGCCGTATCTGCCGATGGCCGGTTTCGCGCAGTATCGCGACGCCGTGCAGGCACTGGTGTTCGGCGCTGACTGCCCGTCGCGCGCGGCCGGCCGCATCGCGACCGTGCAGACGCTGGGCGGCTCGGGCGCGCTCAAGGTGGGCGCCGATTTCATCAAGCGCTACTTTGCGACCAGCCAGGTGTGGGTGAGCGATCCGACGTGGGAGAACCATCGCTTCATCTTCGAGCGCGCGGGCTTCACGGTGAACACGTATCCGTACTACGACGAGGTGACGGGCGGCCTGAAGTTCGAGGCGATGCTCTCGGCCATCGACGCGCTGCCGGCGAAGAGCGTCGTGCTGCTGCACGCGTGCTGCCATAACCCGACGGGCGTCGATCTGGATCGCGCGCAATGGGAGCAAGTGATCGACGTGCTGCAAAAGCGCGACCTGCTGCCGTTCGTCGACATGGCGTATCAGGGCTTCGGCGCGGGACTCGAGGACGACGCGTTCGCGGTGCGCGAGCTTGCGCGCCGCGGGGTGCCGGCGCTCGTGGCGAATTCGTTCTCGAAGAACTTCTCGCTCTACGGCGAGCGTTGCGGCGGGCTGCACGTGATCTGCGAAGACGCGGCGGCCGCCGAACGCGTGCTCGGCCAGCTCACGGGCTCGGTGCGCGCGAACTACAGCAATCCGCCCACGCACGGCGCGAAGATCGTCACGCGCGTGCTGGGCACGCCGGAACTGAAGGCGTCGTGGGAGCAGGAGCTGGCGGCGATGTGCGAGCGCATTGCGCGCATGCGCGTGGCGATTCACGACGGCCTGCGCGCGCATGCGGGCGAAGCGGCGCTCGCGCGCTACGTGAAGCAACGCGGCATGTTCACGTACACGGGCTTAAGTGAGAAGCAGGTCGAGCGCCTGAAAGAGGAATTCGGCGTGTACATCCTGCGCTCGGGCCGGATGTGCGTGGCAGGCCTGAACGAGAAGAACGTGAGCGTGGTGGTCGACTCGGTCGGCAAGGTGATGGGGGACTGAGGAAGGGCGGGGTACGTGCCCCGATATCCTTCGCGCGCCGCTGGTGTGCCGGTATCATCCGGACGCTCCGGCGGCGTTTTCACATCTGGGCCGCCGAGCCGCTTGCCGGCGCCGCATCCGCCGGCGACGCCGCCGCCGGTTGCCATCCGACGATTCCAGGTTTCGTCGTCCCGATCTATTCATCCGGCATCAAACCGCCAGTCTGTCAAGCGGTAGGGAGTAGATGGCACACATGCCGGCCGCGCACGGTCTTCCAGGTCTTACCCTGATAGAATGCGTGAGCCGCAACGTAGTGGATTGCTGATGAAATTGCTTGATGCCCTCGTCGAACAACGGATTGCCGCCGCGGCTGCGCGCGGTGACCTCGACGACCTGCCCGGCGCCGGTGCGCCGCAGACGCTCGACGACGACCTGCTCGTGCCCGAAGAAGTGCGCATAGCCCACCGCATCCTGAAGAACGCGGGCTTCGTGCCGCCCGCAGTCGAACAGCTGCGGGCCTTGCGCGACCTCGACGAAGCGCTCGCCACGGTGGGCGAGAAGGCCGCGCAATGCCGTCTGCGAGCGCGCATGCTGGCGCTCGACATGGCGCTCGAATCCTTGCGCGGCGGACCGATGGTCGTGCCGCACGAATATCGCCGCCGCATCGCCGAGCGTTTGTCCGAACGCGCAGCGGGCGAGCCCGGCCTCCCGGGGCTCCCGGCGGGGGCTGCGTGACGGGCGGCCCCGTCCAGCCAGACGCCCCCGGCAGCGAACGCGAAGAGGCGCACCCGGTGGTCACTTCGCCTGCCGGATCGGTTCCCGCCGACCCACTCATGACGGCGTCCGCAGTCGCGCCTCAATCCGACGTCCAAGCCGATCCCGTCTCCGGGCGCGACCGGCATTTCATGCGCCTCGCACAGGCCGCCGCCGAAGAGGCGCGCGCCGCCGGTGAAGTGCCCGTGGGCGCGGTGCTCGTGCGCGGTGACGAAGTGATTGCCTCGGGCTTCAATCATCCGATCGGCGCGCACGATCCTTCCGCGCACGCCGAAATGGCGGCCTTGCGCGCGGCGGCGCACGCGCTGGGTAACTACCGCTTGCCCGGCTGCGAACTCTATGTGACCCTTGAACCGTGCCTGATGTGTGCCGGCGCGGTCATGCACGCGCGCATCGCACGGGTGGTGTTCGGCGCGCATGACCCGAAAACCGGCGCATGCGGCAGCGTGGTCGACGCCTTCGCCAACGAGCAGCTCAATCATCACACGAGCGTCTCTGGAGGGGTGCTGGCGGACGAGTGCGGCGAGGCGCTGCGTGCCTTCTTCGCCGAGCGCCGGCGCGCGAGCCGGGAAGCGCGCCGCACGGCCCGGGAACAGGCCGACCAAGGGCAGGGGGAGACTGGGGTAGCCGGTCCGGACGAACCCGCGGGTTGAACCTCACGGTTGAATCGAATTGCACATGACCATTCATCGCACCATCGAGCTGGTTGCTCCGTCCGGTTATCCGCATGACGCGGAAGCGGTGCACCGTGCGCTTGCCCGGTTGCGGGCGCAAGGCCATCACGTCAGCGGCGTGCAGGCGACCGAGCGGCGCTATCAGCGCTTTGCCGGCACGGATGGCCAGCGCGCGGCGGAACTGAATCGCCTCGCCGACCCGTCGCGCGACCTGCCGGACATCGTACTCGCCGTGCGTGGCGGCTACGGCGCGGTGCGCATCCTGCACGGTCTCGATTACGACGGACTACAACGGCGTTTGACGGATCAGCCGATTGCGTTCGTGGGCCATAGCGATTTCACCGCCATTCAGCTTGCGCTGCTCGCGCGCGCCGGCCTCACGACGTTCGGCGGTCCGATGCTCTGCAGCGACTTCGGCGCCGAGAGTCTCAGCAGCTTCACGATGCATCACTTCTGGGACGCGCTCTCGAAACCGAAATATACGCTCAAGGTGAATGCGCCGCAGGCCCAGTCGACGAATGTTTCGGGTACGCTCTGGGGCGGCAATCTGGCCGTGCTGACTTCGTTGATCGGCACGCCTTATCTGCCGTCGGTCGAGGGCGGCATCCTCTTCGTCGAAGACGTGAACGAGCAGCCGTTCCGCATCGAGCGCATGATTTATCAGCTGCATCTGACCGGCATTCTTGCTCGCCAGCAAGCCCTGGTGCTGGGCGACTTCACCGGCCACAAGCAGTTCGATTACGACAACGGCTACGATCTGCGCGAAATGGTGGAGCAGGTGCGTGCAGTGGTGGGCATTCCAGTGGTGACGGGTCTGCCGTTCGGCCATATTCCCGATATGGTCACGTTGCCGATGGGCGCACCTGGGCAGCTGATCACCACCGCACATGGCTTCGAGCTGACCGTGAGCGGCTATCCGCATCTGAGTTGATTTCGCACTAGAAGGAAGCGCTTTCGGGCGCTTTTTTTATGCAGGATTATGCAACTAACAGCCTGCACCGAGCGGCGCCAAACAATGTTCATCCAAACGCCGGGTTGCTAAATTGTTGACAAAAAATATGCACGGATTGGGGCAATGAATCACCATGCAGGTGCTGAATGCCCAGTAATGAAGCCAATTTCACCGATAAGAGGCATGTGGCAGCCGGCACGCACGTGAGGATCTTCCCCAAGTTCGCCAACAAAATTGTTGACAATATTTATGTCCAATCTAGGATACCCAACATAGAGACACGAGCCATGCGAAATAGCGATATCGACGCCGAAGCAACCGGCATGAAGCCCGAGGCAATCGCCGCGCGAATCCGCGCAGCGATTCTCGAGCACCGGCTGCCGCCCGGCGCGAAGTTGACCGAAGCGCAGTTGTGCGAAGTATTCGGCGTGAAGCGCGGCCCGATCCGCCAGGCGCTCGCGCTGCTCGCGAAGGACCATCTCGTGGATCTGGAGCCCAATCGTGGCGCGTTCGTCGCAAGCCCGTCGCTCCAGGAAGTGCACGAGGTGTTCGAGATGCGGCGGATCATCGAATTGGCGGTAGTAGGGCGCATCTGCAGCGCGCAGCACGGCAACCGTCGGCTGAAGAGCATCGGCGAGACGATCCGGCGCGAGCGCAAGGCCTTCGAGGGGCGCGACTTTCCGACGTGGATCCGGCTTTCGGGCGAGTTTCATACGTCGCTGGCCACGCTCACCGGCAATACGGTGCTGTGCGATTGCCTGGGCGGGCTCGTGGCGCGCTCGACGCTGATTTCAGCGCTCTACGAATCGCCGGGACGCAGTCCGTGCTCGTTCGACGATCACGAAGCGATTCTCGCGGCACTCGAGGCCGGAGACGAGAAGGCGGCCGTCGAGCTGATGGTCCGCCATTTGCAGGGTGTCGAGCTCAGGATGCTCGACCGGCCGGGAGGCGCCTCGGTCGACTTGCAGGAAGTGTTCAGCGCGCGCGAGGCGACCACGCTTGCACGCTGATACGCATGCGAAGCGGCACTGAAACGGATTGCAGTAAAGGATTGCAGTAAAGCGCGACAGCCCGCTTCGACAGGTGGCTGCCGCGGCTGAAAAGGATGGAGTGGGGCGCATGCGGTGCATGCGTACGGCAAGAACAGGCACAGCGTTACAGGGCGCCAGCAGACGGCGACCGGCGCAGTGCCAGCGAAGGCCAGACCATTCGGGGATATCGCGGCGGCCGCGTCCAGCGGCGGTACGCACGCGTTTCGAGGCGCTCAGGCGTCTTTTTTCCGTCGGCAAATCCATCCAAGGAGCGGATCATGGCTCAGTTCAGCGCGTCACCTGGCAGTCCGGCAGTGCCCAACTTCGAATCTGGCGAAAGCAGCGAGTCCGCAGACAACCTGCGCTTGCCGGCCGGCTACAGCGAGCGGCTTTACAACCACGACCTGGCTCCCCTCAAGGAGCAGACCTGGGGCGCGTACAACATCTTCGCGTTCTGGATGTCCGACGTGCATAGCGTAGGCGGCTACGTGTTCGCGGGGAGCCTCTTCGCGCTCGGCCTCACGAGCTGGCAAGTGCTCGTCGCGCTGATCGTCGGCATCTCCATCGTCAATGTGCTCTGTAACCTGATCGCGCGGCCGAGCCAGCGTCACGGCGTGCCGTATCCGGTGGCGTGTCGCGGCACCTTCGGTGTGCTGGGCGCCAACATTCCCGCCGTGATTCGCGGCCTCATCGCCGTGGCGTGGTACGGCATCCAGACCTATCTCGCCTCGAGCGCGCTCGTGATCGTCGTGCTCAAGTTCGTTCCGCAGCTCATGCCTTATGCCGACGTGCACAAGCACGGCTTGCTCGGGCTTTCCGCGGTCGGCTGGGCCGGCTTCATGACGCTCTGGGTGCTGCAGGCCCTCGTGTTCTGGAACGGCATGGAGACCATCAAGAAGTTCATCGACTTCGCGGGGCCGGCTGTTTATGTCGTGATGTTCGCGCTCGCGGGCTACATGGTGTATCGCGCGGGCTGGCACAACATCGGCCTGAATCTCGGCGGCGTGAAGTATCACGGTACCGAAGTGATTCCCGTGATGATCACGGCGATCTCGCTCGTGGTGTCGTATTTCTCGGGGCCGATGCTCAATTTCGGCGACTTCTCGCGCTACGGCAAGTCGCTCAAG
The DNA here is from genome assembly GCF_024206495.1 of Paraburkholderia sp. CNPSo 3272. GTDB lineage: Bacteria > Pseudomonadota > Gammaproteobacteria > Burkholderiales > Burkholderiaceae > Paraburkholderia. The sequence goes on from NZ_JAMBPQ010000004.1 coordinate 277,597, forward strand.
AGCGTGCACAAGGGCAACTTCTGGGGGCTGCCGGTCAACTTCCTCGCCTTCTCTCTCGTCACGGTCATCACGACGTCGGCAACGCTGCCCGTGTTCGGAGAACTGATTACCGATCCCGTCGAAACGGTCGGCCGCATCGATCATCCGACCGCGGTGATTCTCGGCGCGCTCACGTTCACGATCGCGACCATCGGCATCAACATCGTCGCGAACTTCGTTTCGCCCGCGTTCGATTTTTCCAACGTCGCGCCGCGACTCATCAGCTGGCGTGCGGGTGGCATGCTCGCCGCCGTCGCCTCGATCTTTATCACGCCGTGGAATCTCTTCAACAACCCGGCCGTGATTCACTACACGCTCGACATACTCGGCGCCTTCATCGGGCCTTTGTATGGTGTCCTGATCGTCGATTTTTATCTCGTGAAGCGCGGTCGTCTTGCCGTGGACGAGCTCTACACGGTGTCGCCGAAGGGGGCGTACTGGTATCGCAATGGTGTGAACTGGCGCGCGGTGTCGGCTTTGCTGCCCGCAGCGGTGATCGCGATTCTCTGCGTGATGGTGCCTGCGCTCGGCGGCGCGGCGAACTTCTCGTGGTTCATCGGCGCCGCGCTCGGCGCGTTGTTCTATCGCGCGCTCACGATGGGCGAACGCGCCCGCGCAAACGCATGAGCTTCACGCAAAACCAGGCATCGACGAAGGAATCGAAATGCGCATCAAACTGATCAACCCGAACACGACGCAGCGTATGACCGCCGCGATGGAGCAGTGCGCGCGCGCCGTGATCGCCCCGGGCACGGAGGTGGTAGCGGTGAGCCCGACGATGGGCCCGCCGTCGATCGAAGGCTATTACGACGAGGCGCTCGCTACGCCCGGTCTGCTCGCCGAAGTGGAGGCCGGCGAGCGAGAAGGCTTCGACGGCTATGTGATTGCGTGCTTTGGCGACCCGGGCCTTTACGCGGCGCGCGAGTTGGCGCGCGGGCCCGTCGTGGGTATCGCGGAAGCCGCCATGCATGCCGCGAGCGTGCTGGCGCCGGGCTTCTCGGTCGTGACGACGCTCTCGCGCACGCGCGCAATGGCCTGGCACCTCGCCGAGCGCTACGGCATGACACGTTTTTGCCGCAACGTGCGCGCGATCGACGTGGCCGTACTCGAACTCGATGAACCCGGATCGGCCGCGCGCCGCGCGATCGTCGACGAGTGCCGCCGCGCGCTCGAAGAAGATGGCGCGGACGCGATCGTGCTCGGTTGCGCGGGCATGACGAGCTTGTGCGAGCAGGTGGAGGACGCGCTCGGCGTGCCAGTGGTCGACGGCGTGACGGCCGCCGTGAAGTGGGTGGAGGCGCTCGTTGCGCTGCGCCTCACGACCGCCAAGCGCGGCGACTTCGCGCGCCCGCTCGCCAAGCGTTACGACGGCGAATTCGCGCGTTTCAGCCCGGCCAACCCCGCCCCGGCCACGGAAACGCCGCCGCCCGTGCGGCCGCTGCGCTACGGGTAAACGCGCAACGCGTGCAAGCGCAGATGGCCGCCCGGACGACACCATATCGGGCGGCCACATACACCTCGCTTGACCCGTACTATCTGAGCGCGCGTATGGGCGCGTACAGGTGATTTCGCTACACTGGTCCGGTCCTGCAGGCAGGTTGCGCGGACCGTCCGCGAGGCCCTGCAAAGCAGCGCCAGCGGCCGCTTCACGGTGACTCGCCGTGGTGCGGACATTGCGTTTCCTTCTCTCTATTCGATTGATTCGACCAGCATGCCACTCGATCCCCAATATCCCCGCGACCTGATCGGTTATGGCCGGTATCCGGTGCAGGCCAACTGGCCCGGTCAGGCGCGCGTCGCGGTGCAGTTCGTGCTCAACTACGAAGAGGGCGGCGAAAACTGCGTGCTGCACGGCGACCCCGGCTCCGAGCAGTTCCTCTCCGAAATCGTGGGTGCCGCGGCCTATCCCGCGCGCCATATGAGCATGGAGTCGATCTACGAATATGGCTCGCGCGCGGGCGTGTGGCGCATCCTGCGCGAATTCGAAAAGCGTGGCCTGCCGCTCACCGTATTCGGTGTGGGCATGGCGATCGAGCGTCATCCCGAAGTCGCGCGCGCGTTCGTCGAACTGGGCCACGAGATCGCGTGCCATGGCTATCGCTGGATTCACTACCAGGACATCTCGCCCGCCAAAGAGGCCGAGCATATGAAGCTCGGCATGCAAGCGATTGAGCGCGTGACGGGCGTGCGCCCGCTCGGCTGGTACACGGGACGCGACAGCCCGAACACGCATCGCCTCGTGGCCGAGTATGGCGGCTTCCTCTACGACTCCGATTACTATGGCGATGACCTGCCGTTCTGGATGGACGTGGAGGTCACAGGCGGCACATCGGTGCCGCAACTGATCGTGCCTTACACGCTCGACACGAACGACATGCGCTTCGCGTCGCCCCAGGGATTCAACACGGCGGACCACTTCTTCACCTATTTGCGCGACGCATTCGACGTGCTCTATGAAGAAGGCGACGAAGCGCCGAAGATGCTCTCGATCGGCATGCACTGCCGGCTGCTCGGGCGCCCTGGGCGCTTTCGCGCGCTGCAGCGCTTTCTCGATCACATCGAAAAACACGAGCGCGTGTGGGTCACGCGCCGCGTGGACATCGCGCGCCACTGGCGCGAGCATCATCCCTATCAACCGCAGCAGAACGACCACCGCGGGGCCGCCGCATGAAGGCAATGCACTACACCCTGGAACAGCTGAATCAAGCCTCGGTCGACGCCTTCGTGGCGGCGCTTTCGGGCATCTTCGAGCACTCGCCCTGGGTTGCCGCTGCGGCCGCGCAGCAGCGCCCGTTTGCGAGCATCGACGCGCTGCATCGCACCATGTCGCAGGCCGTGGAAACCTCGGGCGAGGCGCAGCAGCTTGCGCTCATCAACGCCCACCCCGAGCTTGCGGGCAAGGCCGCCGTGCGCGGCGAGCTGACCGCCGAATCCACGCGCGAGCAAAGCGGCGCGGGTCTGAACCAGTGCACGCAGGAAGAGTTCGACAAGCTGCTCGCGCTCAACGGCGCGTATCGCGAGAAGTTCGGATTCCCATTCATTCTCGCGGTGCGCGGCTATGACCGCCACGCCATCATCGCGAACTTCGAGGCGCGCGTGAACAACAGCCGCGCCGATGAAATGCGCGCGAGCCTCGACCAGATTTACCGCATTGCGCGCTTCAGGCTCGACGAGCTGATCGACGCGTAACGTGGCGATGCGCCCACCGGCTTTTCGCGGAAGGGGCGCAGCGCCGTTTTTGATCTACAGAAAAGACACGAAGGAAGACAACGATGGCACTCCCGACTCTCGACCCCAACGCCCCCGATTTCACGCGCCGCTTCGTGAATCTCGCGGACCCGCGCCTGGGCGCGCAGGCGCTCGAGGCGAGCGACGACTTCTTCGCACCGAAGGATCGCATGCTCAATCCGGAGCCGGCCGTCTTTATTCCGGGCAAGTACGACGAACACGGCAAGTGGATGGACGGCTGGGAAACGCGCCGCAAGCGCACGACCGGCTATGACTGGTGCATCGTGAAGCTCGCGCGCCCCGGCGTCATCAAGGGCCTCGATATCGACACGAGCCACTTCACGGGCAACTACCCGCCGGCGGCATCGGTGGAGGGCGCGTACGTGGCCGATGGCGCACCCACGGCCACGACACAATGGACGGAGATCGTTCCTTCGACCTCGTTGAACGGCAATAGCCACCATTACGTGGAAGTGTCGAGCGACAAGCCGTACACGCACCTGCGCGTGAATATCTATCCCGATGGCGGCATCGCGCGTCTGCGCGTGTACGGTCAACCGCAGGTGGACTGGGCGGGCGCGAGCCGCACCGAACTGTTCGACCTGGCCGCGATGGAAAACGGTGCGTACCTCGTTAGCGCGAACAACCAGCACTTTGGCATGGCCTCCACGCTGCTCATGCCGGGCCGCGGCGTGAACATGGGCGACGGCTGGGAAACGCGCCGCCGCCGGGAACCGGGCAACGACTGGGCGATCATCGCGCTCGCGCAGCCGGGCATCATCAAGAAGATCGAAGTCGACACGGCGCACTTCAAGGGCAACTATCCCGACCGCTGCTCGTTCCAGGCCGCGCGCGTGGTGGGCGGCACGGACAGCTCGCTCGTGACCCAGGCCATGTTCTGGCCGGTGCTGCTCGGCGAGCAGAAGCTGCAGATGGACAAGCAGCACTACTACGAAAGCGAGCTCGCGACGCTCGGCCCGGTTACGCACGTGCGCTTCAACATCATCCCGGACGGCGGCGTTTCGCGTGTGCGCCTCTGGGGTACGCTCGCCTGATACGCTGATGAGGCCATCATGAGTGAAACAAGGACGACGCTGACTATCGAGCCGCTCACACCCGAGGCGTTCGCGCCCTTCGGCGACGTGATCGAACTCGCGGGTGCGAAGCAGGTTCCGATCAATCTGGGGACGACCATCCGCTTTCACGATCTCGCGAAAGTGGACGTGACCGACGAAGGCGGCCGCACGCTCGTGAATCTTTTTCGCGGGCAGCCGCGCGAGCTGCCGTTCGAAGTGAAGATGCTCGAACGGCATCCGCTGGGCAGTCAGGCATTCGTGCCGCTCAACGACAAGCCCTATCTCGTGGTGGTCGCGCCGGCAGGCGAGCTGGACGTGACCCGGATTCGCGCGTTCGTTTCGCGCGGCTGGCAGGGCGTGAATTATGCAAAGGGCGTTTGGCATCATCCGCTGATCGCGTTAGACGAGGTGAGCGATTTCATCGTCGTCGATCGCGGTGGGGATGGGCTCAATCTCAACGAGCAGGATCTGGCGGAGTCGTTCTGGTTGACGGAAGACGCGATGAGGGCGGCGATGCGCTGATCCGCGGAATTACGCAGCAGTCCGTATCAGCGCAAAAGCCACGGTCGAGACCGTGGCTTTTTTGCGTTTGGTGGATGAAATGCGGTGATGGCCCAGATCGAACCGGCTGCGCAAAGCGCAGCATGGCTTTGCGCGACGCCTTCGATGCTTCGAAAAGAAAAAGGACCCGAAGCGCGTCGCTCTTCGGGTCCTTCCACTCACCGCCCACGTAGCGCGATGCAAACCGCTCGCGCTCGTAACTACGTCATTGCTTTGCACCGCCCTGGAACCAGGCGGCGATCTTCTGCCGCTCGTCGTCGGTCATGTGCGTGACGTTGCCAAGCGGCATCGCCTTGAGCGTCACAGCCTGCTGATAGAGCCGCTGCGCGTTCTGCGAAATTTCGTCGGGCGTATCGAGCATCACGCCGGCCGGCGCCGCGCCCATCAACGTCGGGTGCGCCGAGTGACAGGCCGCGCAGCGCTGCTGCAGGATCGGCTGGATGTCGGAAATCTTCAGCGACGGCGCGTTCGCGGCTTCGGCCTGCGGCACGACCGGGCGCGGCAGCGTCCACACCAGTGCGACGAACATCAGCGCCACGCCGCCGATCGGCAGATACCAAAGTTGCTGCCCGCGATGGCGCATCACGAAGAACTGGCGAATCAGCGCGCCGGCCAGCATGATCACCACGAGCACGGCCCAGTTGTAGGCGTGGGCGTAGGTCATCGCGTAGTGGTTCGAGAGCATCGCGAACACCACAGGCAGCGTGAAATACGTGTTGTGCACCGAGCGCTGCTTGCCGCGCTTGCCGTAGATCGGGTTCGGCACTTCTCCCTTGAGCATCGCGGCGACCATCTTGCGCTGGCCCGGGATGATGACGAAGAACACGTTCGCCGACATGATCGTCGCGAGCATCGCGCCCATGATGAGGTACGCGGCGCGGCCCGAGAAAATGTGGCAGGCGAGGTAGGCGGCGATCACGACATAGATGCCCACGCACACGCCCAGCAGCTTGTCCTTCGTGCCGAGCACGCGGCACAGCGAGTCGTAGACGATCCAGCCCGCGGCGAGGAAGCCCAGTGCCGAAAAGATCGCGACGACCGGACCCATGTCGAGCACGTTCTTGTCGATGAGATACGTGTTCGGCGCCATCAGGTACAGCACCGTGAAGAGCGACGCGCCCGAGAGCCACGTGGTGTACGACGGCCACTTCGACCAGTGAAGGTCGTCGGGCATTTCAGGCGGCGCCACGGTGTACTTCTGCATGTTGTAGAAGCCGCCCCCGTGCACGTGCCACAGCTCGCCGAACACGCCGCGACGGCGCTGGTTCGGGTCCGTGGGCGGTTTGAGGCTGTTGTCGAGCGCGACGAAATAGAACGACTCGCCAATCCAGGCGATCGCCGCGATGACGTGGAACCAGCGCAGTGCGAGGTTCAGCCAATCAGTAATAAAGCCTTCCATGAAACGTCTCCAGTCCTGATGCATTGCGCGCGCGTCTGAACGCACGCTAACTGCGGGGTATGAGCGCGCTGCCTGGCGTCGGGGCCGCTGGACGACCCATGCGCTGCCGCGCTGCCGTTATTGTTCGTATGTCCTCGGGCTTGATGTCCCGGGCTGGAAGATCGCCCGGAATGCCCTCCGACCAGGTGTTGCGGTGGCCCGGGGGACGCTCAGCTGCCCCGATAGGTGCTGTACGACCACGGCGAAACGAGTAGCGGCACGTGGTAGTGCGAGCCGGCGTCGGCGATGCCGAAGCGCAGCACTACGCGGTCGACGAAACGCGGCTCGGGCACCTTCGTGCCGAGCGCGGCGAAATAGTCGCCGGCATGGAACACGAGTTCGTATTCGCCCTTGGCGAGTGCTTCGCCCTCGAGCAGCGGCGCGTCGCAGCGGCCGTCGTCATTGGTGGTGACGGTCTTGAGCGCGCGGCGCGCGTCGCCCGAGAGCGCAAAGAGCTCGACCTTGATGCCCGCGCCGGGACGGCCGTTCGCGGTGTCGAGCACGTGGGTAGTCAGCTTGCCCATTCGCAGTTTTCCTTGTGAGTGCCTGGTGCGATTGCGAGGTTTCAGCGGCAGCTCCCGATCCCATGCATGATGCATTGCGGCGGATCGAGGCTCCACGTCAGTGGCTACATACCCGTCGGCGGATCGAAGCGAGCGCCGTGAACGCATTTTAAGAACGATCGCACCCGGCGCGCGCGAGCGATAGGAAAGATAAAGCTACGCGCATGAGGGTGAGCCCTGGGGCCGCCGCTCATTGCGCCCCGGATTCCGGCTGCCCTTACTGGCATCGTAGCGACGCCAAAAATCGACCTTTATATGCATGGTGTAAATGTGGGTATCGCAGCGGCGCGAATTGCCACGACTATTTTGGCTGCGGATCGTAGAGGCCATGCGCAGCGCGTGCTGCGCGTCCCGAAGACGGCGATGGACGCCGGGTAACCGGGCCAGCGGCGTCCTCGTCGGGACGCGTCGGCACCGGGCGCCTGGGCGACCGGCGAGGCCGGCGGGAGGCGAGGGCGTCTGGTTCACACGCCGTGCGCGAGTCCGAACGAAAAGCCAGGGCTCGCGGCGGCACGACAACGGAGCGAACAAGGACGATGGAACCCACTCTCGCACAGCGGCAAAACCCGCGAGACCCGCAAAAGCCCGGCAAGACTTTGCTGGTGAAAAACGCCGACATGCTGGTGACAATGGACGGCGCGCGCCGCGAGATTCGCGGCGGCGGCCTCTACGTCGAAGGCAACCGCATCGTCGCGGTCGGCCCGACGGCGGAACTGCCCGCCACGGCCGACGAGGTGATCGACGCCAGCGGCCATCTCGTGACGCCTGGGCTCGTCAATACGCACCACCACATGTACCAAAGCCTCACGCGAGCCGTGCCGGCCGCGCAGGACGCCGAACTGTTCGGCTGGCTCACCAGCCTCTACAAGGTATGGGCGAACCTTACGCCCGAGATGATCGAGGTCTCCACGCTCACCGCGATGTCGGAGCTGCTGCTCTCGGGCTGCACGACGTCCAGCGATCATCTGTACATCTATCCGAACGGCAGCCGCCTCGACGACAGCATTCGGGCTGCGCAACGCATCGGCATGCGTTTTCATGCGAGCCGCGGCAGCATGAGCGTCGGCCAGAAGGACGGCGGCTTGCCGCCCGACGCCGTGGTCGAGCGCGACGATGCGATCCTTGCCGACACGCAGCGCGTCATCGAGACGTATCACGACGAGGGCCGGTACGCGATGCTGCGCATCGTCGTCGCGCCATGCTCGCCGTTCTCGGTGAGCCGCGACCTGATGCGCGAATCGGCGGCGCTCGCACGGCATTACGGCGTGTCGATGCACACGCATCTCGCCGAGAACGCCAACGACATTGCTTACAGCCGCGAAAAGTTCGGTATGACGCCCGCCGAATATGCGGAGGACCTTGGCTGGGTGGGCCGCGACGTGTGGCATGCCCACTGCGTACAGCTCGACGACCACGGCATCGGCTTGTTCAGCAGGACCTGCACCGGCGTCGCGCATTGCCCGTGCTCGAACATGCGGCTCGCCTCGGGCATCGCGCCCGTGAAGAAGATGCGGCTCGCCGGCGTGCCGGTCGGTCTCGGCGTGGATGGCTCGGCGTCGAACGACGGCGCGCAGATGGTCGCCGAGGCGCGCCAGGCCATGCTGCTCGCGCGCGTGGGCTTCGGGCCCGATGCGATGACCGCGCGCGAAGCGCTCGAAATCGCGACGCTGGGCGGCTCACAGGTGCTGGGCCGCGACGACATCGGCGCGCTCGCACCCGGCATGGCGGCGGACTTCGTGGCATTCGACCTGCGCCAGCCGCTGTTCGCGGGCGCGCTGCACGATCCCGTTGCGGCGCTCGTCTTCTGCGCACCCTCGCAGGTCGCGCTGAGCGTGATCGGCGGCCGCGTAATCGTGAAGGAGGGCGTGCTGCAGACAGTGGAGCTCGAGCCGGTCATCGAGCGGCATAACCGGCTCGCGGCGCAACTCATGCAGATGGCGCGCTGAGGCAAGCACGCCGCCCATAGAGGTATTGAGAGGTCGAGCGGCCGCAGCAACGGGCGGCCGTGCTGCTCAAGGCTTGTCGATCAGCGTCTTCGTCGCTTCGGCGATGAGGCTGCGCAACCAGCGTACTTCGTCCGAGTAATGACAGCGTTCGTGCCACAACTGGTAGTACTGCATCGGCGGGAAGTCGAGCGGCGCGGGCACCACCGTGAGCGGCAGGAAGCGCGCGTAGTGGTCGGCGAACAGGCGCGTGGTCGTGAAGACCAGGTCCGACTTCACGAGTACGTAGGGCGCGAGATTGAAGTAGGGCAGCGTGACGACCACGTGGCGCTTGAGACGCTCGCGCGCGAGGTGCACATCGATGGCGCCGCGCTGGCCCACAGAATAGGGAGTGGGCGCGAGATGCGGCGCGTTCAGATACTGGTCGAGCGTGAGCCCGCCGCGCTTGGCGAACGGGTGCGTGTTGTTCATCAGGCAGACAATCTGGTCGACGAACAGGTTCGAGAGGTGCAGCTGTTCGGGGGGCTCGGGCCAGTTGCCGATGACGATATCGAGCTTGCCCTCCTCGAGGGCGAGCTCGTAGTCGAACGCAGGCCCGAGCGAGTGAAATTCGAGCGTGGCATTGGGCGCGGCCTGGCGAAAGCGTTCGACCACAGTCGGCACGAACAGGACGTTCAGATAGTCGGGACAGCCAATCCGATAGCAGCGGATGGAGGTGGCCGGATCGAAATTGTGCTGCTGGAAGCGGATGCGCTCGATCTCGCGCAGCGCGTTCTGGACGGGCTCGAGCAGGCGCAGGCCGTACTCGGTCGGCACCATGCCGGACTTGCCGCGCACGAGGAGCGGGTCGCCGGTGATGTCGCGCAGGCGCCGAAGCGCCGCGCTGATTGCGGGCTGGGACTGATTGAGCTTGACGGCCGCGCGTGTCACGCTGCGCTCCATCAGAAGCGTGTGCAAGACGCGCAAGAGGTACGTGTCGATCGCCTCGCGTTGCTGACTCATGAATTCTCCGAATTATATGTTTTGGCTGATCGATGAGGCTTGGGGGTATATCGTTTTTAATATGGACAAAAAGTGGCGTCAAGCGAGGCTTACCCCGACGACTACGCCCCTTCGCCCGTGCAGCGAGGCAACGGAGAATTTTGGCGGCTCGACCTTCGCAGGGCTAACAGGTATCGTCACCCCCGCACGGCGGCGCGCGGCGCCTGAGCGCGGCGGCAAGCATCGAATGGTTATCGGACAGCAATAACGTACAACGGCGGAACCTCAATGGGTGATTCTCCTTCACGTCAGGCAACGCTTGCGCAAAACGGCAGCGGTGTGCCGCGCCTCGCGCTTGCCGGCATCACGAAGCAGTACCCGGCGGTGCGCGCGAACGACGATGTCACGCTCTCGGTCGCGCCTGGCGAAATCCACGCCTTGCTCGGCGAGAACGGCGCGGGCAAGAGCACGCTCATGAAGATCGTCTACGGCGCGGTGCGGCCCGACGCGGGCGAGATCCGCTGGGAAGGCGAGGCCGTCGAAATCGCGAGTCCGGCTGCGGCGCGCAAGCTCGGCATCGGCATGGTGTTCCAGCATTTTTCGTTGTTCGAAACGCTTACCGTCGGCGAGAACATCGCGCTTTCGCTCGACGAACCGTTCGACCTCAAAACGCTCGGCAAGCGTATTCGCGAGGTGTCGGCGCAATACGGCCTCGATGTCGATCCGCAGCGCCACGTGCATAGCCTCACGGTGGGCGAGCGTCAGCGCGTGGAGATCGTGCGCTGCCTGCTGCAGAATCCGCGTCTGTTGATCATGGACGAACCGACTTCCGTCCTCACGCCGCAAGCGGTGCGCAAGCTGTTCGGCACGCTGCGGCGACTGGCTTCCGAAGGCTGCAGCATTCTTTATATCAGCCACAAGCTCGACGAAATCCAGGAGCTTTGCGACACGGCTACCGTGCTGCGCGGCGGCAAGGTCACGGGCCGCGTCGTCCCGCGCGACGAAACACATGCATCGCTCGCGCGATTGATGGTCGGGCGCGAACTGCCCGACTACACGCGGCGCGCGCACGCGCCCGGCGACGTGCTGCTCGAGGCGCAGCATCTGTCGATGCCGAGCGACGATCCGTTCGGCACTTCGCTCACCGACGTGTCGTTCAGCGTGCATGCGGGCGAGATACTCGGTATTGCCGGCGTCTCGGGCAACGGCCAGGCGGAGTTGCTCGCCGCGCTCTCGGGCGAGGCGCAAGCGGCCCGTCACGGTGTGAGCGCCGAGGCGGTCAGGATTTGCGGCAAGCCCGCAGGGCGCCTTTCGGCCGGCGCGCGCCGCAAGCTCGGTTTCGCGTTCGTGCCTGAAGAGCGGCTGGGGCGCGGCGCGGTCCCGGCCATGTCGCTTGCCGAAAACGCCTTGCTCACGGCACACCGCGAAGGCATGGTGCGCTCAGGCTGGCTCAGGACCGGCGCGATGCGCGCGTTCGCCGAGCGCTGCATCGGCGCGTTCGATGTGCGCTGCGGCGGCCCGGATGCGCTCGCGCAAAGCCTCTCGGGCGGCAATCTGCAGAAGTACATCGTGGGGCGCGAGATTCTCCAGGCGCCGAAGGTACTCGTGGTCGCGCAGCCCACCTGGGGCGTGGACGTGGGTGCGGCCGCATTCATTCGCCAGCAGCTGCTCGATCTTTCGGCGCGCGGGGTGGCGATACTCGTGATCTCGGAAGAGCTGGAAGAGCTGTTCGACATCTGCGACCGCATTGCCGTGCTCGCGGGCGGACGCCTTTCGCCCGCGCGTTTGACCGGCGAGACGAACGCCGAGGAAATCGGCCGCTGGATGGCGGGGCTTTTCGGCGAGCGCGCGGATCGCGGAGACGGTGGCCGCCCCAACGGTGAGCCGCCCGCGCAGACCGTCGCCAACGCGTGACAAGCGACACACAACAACACGCGCAAGTACATCGACCACCCGAGACCGACCACCGACTACACGACCATGATCTTCCCGTACCGACTCGAAGCCCGCACGACGCCGTCGCGCACGGTGCGCATCGCCGTGCCGCTCATCGCGGCGCTGCTCACGCTCGCCATCGGCTTCCTGATCTTCGGCCTCGTGGGCCGCGATCCCTTGCAGGCGATGCACGCGTTCTTCATCGAACCGCTGTCGAGCATCAACGGCTGGTCCGAGCTCCTGCTCAAGGCCTCGCCGCTATGCCTGATCGCGCTCGGTCTCGCGGCGGGGTATCGCGCCAACGTGTGGAACATAGGCGCGGAAGGGCAGATGGTGCTGGGCGGCATCGCGGCGAGCGGCGTAGCCATCTATTTCGATCAATCGACGGGCTGGTGGATTCTCTTCCTGATGATGTTCGCGGGCGTGCTGGGCGGCATGGCGTGGGCGGCGATTCCCGCGTGGCTCAAGAGCCGCTTCAACACCAACGAGATCCTGACGAGCCTGATGCTCACCTACGTTGCCACGCAACTGCTGATCTGGCTCGTGAGCGGTCCGTGGCGCGACCCGCAGGGTATGAACTTTCCGCTCTCCGAAATGTTCAGCGGCGACGCGCTCTATCCGACCTTCGGCGGCGACTGGCGCATCCACTGGCTGCGCGGCACGCGCCTGAACGCATCGATCTTCCTGACGCTCGCGGCCATTCCGCTCGTGTGGCTCTTCATGCGCCGCAGCTTCGCGGGCTATCGCATGAGCGTGGGCGGTCTCGCGCCGCTCGCCGCGCGCTATGGGGGCTTCTCCGATAAAAAGACGATCTGGACCTCTCTGCTGCTTTCCGGCGGCCTGGCGGGCCTCGCGGGCATGGGCGAGATTGCCGGCCCAATTGGCCAGCTGCAAGCGACGTGGTCGCCGGGCTACGGCTTCACGGCGATCATCGTCGTGTTCGTGGGGCGTCTGCATCCGGTCGGCATCGTGCTCGCGAGCCTCTTGATGGCGCTGCTCTACCTGGGCGGCGAAGCCGTGCAGACATCGCTGCAATTGCCCCAGGCGCTTTCCGGCGTGTTCCAGGGCCTGCTGCTGTTCTGCCTGCTCGGCGCGGACCTCTTCGTGAACTATCGCGTGCGCCGCCGTCATCCGGTCGCGGTTGCGAACTGACCAGCGCAAGCCAGAGAACAATCAAACGGGCCACACGACATGGATATCCAGCAAGCCAGCTCGCTCGCCTCGAGCGCCGTTACCGCCGCCATTCCGCTCATGTTCGCGGGCGTGGGCGAACTAGTCACCGAGAAGTCGGGCGTGCTCAACCTCGGCGTGGAAGGCATGATGCTGATGGGCGCCGTCACGGGCTACGCGGTCACGACCATCACTGGCAGCCCATGGCTCGGTCTCGTGGCCGGCATGGCCGCCGGCATTGCGATGTCGTTGCTGTTCGGTTTTCTCGTGCTCACCATGCTCGCCAACCAGGTCGCCACGGGCCTCTCGCTCACGATCTTCGGCGTCGGGCTCTCGGCGTATGTCGGCAAGCCGTACACCTCGGCTGCCACGTCGGCGACCATCGCGGCCTGGCCGATTCCGGGGCTCTCGCAACTGCCCGTGGTCGGGCAGGCGTTTTTTAGCCTCACGCCTGTCGATTACCTCGCGTTCATCATGTTCGCCGTAGTCGGCTGGTTTCTCTATCGCACGCGCGCCGGGCTCGTGCTGCGCTCGGTGGGCGAGTCCCCGCAGGTCGCGCATTCGGTGGGCTTTCCCGTGATCGGCGTGCGCTATGGCGCGACGGCCTTCGGCGGGGCGATGGCGGGCCTCGCGGGCAGCTATTACTCCGTGGTGCAGCTGCATCTGTGGCAGGAGCAGATCACGGCAGGACGCGGCTGGATCGCGCTCGCGCTCGTCGTGTTCGCGACGTGGCGCCCGGGGCGCCTCCTGATCGGCGCGCTGCTCTTCGGCGCGGTCACGGGCGCGCAATTCTATGCGCAGGCCGTGGGCGTGCCGGTGCCCACGCAGTTCCTCGCCATGCTGCCGTACGTCGCGACGATCGTCGTGCTCGTGCTCATTTCGCGCAACCCGAACACGATCCGCCTGAACGCGCCGGCCTCGCTCGGCAAGCCGTTCTTTGGGGCCGCCTAGGTGGGGCCGCATAGGGGGCGCCTAAGCAGAGCCATCTAATCCGGAATGCTAACCAACACGCCTTGAACGCTCACAGTTCCCATTCACGACAGGAGATCCACGATGAAAAAAACCATCCTGACCGCATTCGCCGTCGCCGCCACGTGCGGCACGGCGGCCCTCGCGAGCGCGGCCCACGCCGCCGACACGCCGGGCGTCGCGTTCGTCTATCTCGGCAACCCGGGCGATGCCGGCTGGACCTTCGCACACGATCAGGGCTCGAAGGTCGCCGAGCAGAAGTTCGGCAACAAGATCAAGATCACGCGCGTGGAAAACGTGCCGGAATCGGCGGACTCGGAGCGCGTGTTCCGCGATCTCGCGAACAAGGGCAACAAGATCATCTTCGGCACGAGCTTCGGTTATCAGGACTTCCAGCTCAAGGTGGCGAAGGATTTCCCGGACACCGTGTTCCTGCACGCGACGGGCTACAAGAAGGCGCCGAACTTCGGCACCTATGACGTGCGCATGTATCAGGGCGCGTATCTCGCGGGCGTCGCCGCGGGTTACGCGACGAAGACCAACACGTTAGGTTTCGTCGCCTCGGTGCCGATTCCCGAAGTCGTGCGCAACATCAACGCGTACACGCTCGGCGCGCGCTCGGTGAATCCGAAGGTGCACACCAAGGTCATCTGGATCAACAGCTGGTTCGATCCGGGCAAGGAGAAGCAGGCCGCCGAAACGCTGATCGGCCAGGGCGCCGATGTGCTGCTGCAAAACACCGATTCGAGCGCCACGCTCGCCACCGCCGAAGAAAAGAAGGTCCACGCGTTCGGCTGGGATTCGAACATGAAGAAGTTCGGCCCGCACGCGCACCTGGGCTCGGTCGAGGCGAACTGGGGCGTGTACTACGTCGCGGCGATCCAGCAGGTGCTCGATGGCAAGTGGAAGAACGACCCCGTGTGGTGGGGCATTCCGCAAAAAGCCGTCGATCTCGGCGACGTCAACGCGTCCGAGCTTTCGGCCGACGCGCAAAAGGCCGTCGCCTCGAAGCGCGAACAGATCGCGAGCGGCAAGTGGGACGTTTTCACGGGCCCGATCAAGGATCAGACTGGCGCAGTCAAGATCCCGGCCGGCAAGACGCTGACCGACCCGGAGTTGCAACGCCTGAACTGGTACGTCGAAGGCGTGGACGGCTCGCTGCCGAAATAAGCATGAGACGGGCGCTCGCCCGTCCTGCACGGCGCGGGTGCGAGTTGCATTCTTCGTACGATTCCGACGTGCGTACGCGAAGCGGCTGCGTGTAGCGTTCAGAGGCGCGCGCAGCCGTTTGACGTTCTAGCAGCGCAGCGCCGCGTCAGTCGTCGATGCGTATGCCGACCTTGATCGTGACCTGCCAGTGCGAGACCTGATCGTTTTCGATCAGGCCGCGGGTCTCCACGACCTCGAACCAGTGCAGGAAACGCAGCGTCTTCGACGCCCGGGCGATGGCGCAACGAATGGCGTCGTCGCTGGACACCTTGGACGAGCCGGTAAGTTCGATCTGCTTGTAAACGTGGTCGTTCATCACAGTGTCTCCTCGTGGGTCACGCGGCGTCGGCGCGTCAATCGAGTATAGGTAACGGAGCGGGCGCAAGGGCAAAGATGAGAAAAGCCCGGCGCCGCCAGTTATCATGGCGCCTCGCGCGGAAACGAGCATTCAACGTGCCCGTTTTGCAGGCGTGAATGCGCAACGGCGATCGCCAGGAGACGGAGAAAATGGACGGGCAGGTATTGGGTTTTTGCGGACCAGGGCTGATGGGCGCGCCGATGATCCGTCACTTGCTGCGCGCCGGGCACGCTGTGCGCGTGTGGAACCGCTCGCCGGCGAAGGCGCAGGCGCTGATCGCCGATGGCGCGCAGGTGGCCGCGACGCCGCGCGAGCTGGCGCGCGAGGCCGACGTGGTGCTGCTGTGCGTCGCCGACGCGGCCGCGGTCGAGCAGGTGGTGTTCGGCGCGCACGGGCTGTTGGCCGGTGCGCCCGGCGAGGGCGTGCGCGTACGCCGCATCGTCGATCATTCGAGCATTCCTCCCGACGCGACGCGCAGGCTCGCACACCGCGCAGCGGCGTTCGGCGTGGGTTGGGTCGACGCGCCGGTTTCGGGCGGCGTGGCGGGCGCGCAGAACGGCACGCTGGCAATCATGGCAGGCGGTGCGGCGGCCGACGTCGAAGCCATCACGCCGATCCTCGGCGCCTACGCGGCGCGCGTGACCCATATGGGCGGCGTGGGCGCGGGTCAGACCAGCAAGCTGTGCAACCAGGCCATCGTCACGGCCACGGTGGCCGCAATTGCCGAAGCGGTGAGCCTCGCGCGGCGCAGCGGCATCGACGCCGCGAAGCTGCCCGATGCGCTTGCGGGTGGCTGGGCCGATTCGACGCTGCTGCGCACGTTCGTGCCGCGCATGACGCAAGACGGGCTCGAATCCATCGGCGCGCTCAAAACGTTCCAGAAAGACGTGGACACGATCGCCGCAGCCGCCGCGCAGACCGGCACGCCCATGCCCGTCTCGGGGACGGTTCAGCAATTGCTGCGTCTCGCGGCAGCCATGGGCCTAGAGCAGGCCGATTTTTCGGGCTTCATCGACGTGCTGCAGACACCGCGCAGCGGCGAAGCGTGACCTGATCAGGCACCCGCCGGCCTCGCAGGCGATACGGCCCCGTTGTAACCGGCGTGCATGGCGGCCTTCACATTCCTCACTTCTTGCCGTGTCAAGCTGCGCGGAGCCAGGCTCTCCGCGCGGCTGGAACTCGCGCGCGAAGTGGCATAACCTGCTAAAATTACAGGTTTTTCGTCGATCTACTTTCCGGGACGCGCTGTGCTCTCTACCGCCAACATCACCATGCAATTCGGGCCGAAGCCCTTGTTCGAGAACATCTCGGTCAAATTCGGCGAAGGCAACCGCTATGGCCTGATCGGCGCGAACGGTTGCGGCAAATCCACGTTCATGAAGATCCTCGGCGGCGATCTCGAACAAAGTTCGGGCAATGTCATCCTCGAGCCGAACGTACGTCTGGGCAAGCTGCGCCAGGACCAGTTCGCCTACGAAGACGTGCGCGTGCTCGACGTCGTCATGATGGGCCACACCGAAATGTGGGCCGCGATGAGCGAGCGCGACGCGATCTACGCGAACCCCGAAGCCACCGACGACGACTACATGCATGCCGCCGAACTCGAGGCGAAGTTCGCCGAGTACGACGGCTACACGGCCGAAGCGCGCGCGGGCGAACTGCTGCTC
Source organism: Paraburkholderia sp. CNPSo 3272 (assembly GCF_024206495.1). Classification (GTDB taxonomy): domain Bacteria; phylum Pseudomonadota; class Gammaproteobacteria; order Burkholderiales; family Burkholderiaceae; genus Paraburkholderia. The sequence continues at coordinate 294,734 of NZ_JAMBPQ010000004.1, forward strand.
GGCATCGGTATCGGCACGGAATTCCACAACGGCCCGATGAGCGGCGTGGCGCCGGGCTGGAAGCTGCGCGTGCTGCTCGCGCAGGCGCTGTTCTCGAAGCCGGACGTGCTGCTGCTCGACGAACCGACCAACAACCTCGACATCAACTCGATCCGCTGGCTGGAAGATGTTCTGAACGAGTACAACTCGACCATGATCATCATCTCCCACGATCGACACTTCCTGAACCAGGTCTGCACGCACATGGCGGACATGGACTACGGCACGCTGAAGGTCTGGCCGGGCAATTACGACGACTACATGCTGGCGTCGACGCAGGCGCGCGAGCGTCAGCAGGCCGCGAACCAGAAGGCGAAGGAGCGCGTGGCCGACCTGCAGGACTTCGTGCGCCGCTTCTCGGCGAACAAGTCGAAGGCACGCCAGGCCACCAGCCGCCTGAAGATGATCGACAAGATCAAGATCGAGGACTTCAAGCCCTCGTCGCGCCAGAACCCGTTCATCCGCTTCGAATTCGAGAAGAAGCTGCACAACATCGTCGTGGTCGCGGAAGAGATCACGAAGACGTACGAGCGCCGCATCTTCAACAAGCTCAGCATCAGCGTGCAGCCGGGCGAGCGCATCGCGATCATCGGCGAGAACGGCGCGGGCAAGACCACGCTGCTGCGCTCGCTGCTCGGCAACCTGGCCGTCGATAACGGCTCGGTAAAGTGGGCAGAGAACGCGAACGTCGGCTACATGCCGCAGGACACGTACGAAGAGTTCCCGGCCGACGTCACGCTGATGGACTGGATCGACCAGTACCGCCAGGAAGGCGACGACGAGCAGTCGGTGCGCGGCACGCTGGGCCGTCTGCTCTTCAATGCGGACGACATCAGGAAGTCGGTCAAGGTACTGTCGGGCGGCGAGAAGGGCCGCATGATCTGGGGCAAGCTGATGCTCGGCCGCCACAACGTGCTGCTCATGGACGAACCCACGAACCACATGGACATGGAGTCGATCGAGTCGCTGCAGATCGCGCTCGAGAAGTTCGAAGGCACGCTCATTTTCGTCTCGCACGACCGCGAGTTCGTGAACGGCCTCGCCAACCGCATCATCGAGGTGAAAACCGATGGCACGGTCAAGGACTACAGCGGCAACTACGAGGACTTCCTGGTGAGCCAGGGGCTGCAGTGAGTTTCGGTCGCTGATCGAAGCGTGAAATGAAAACGGGCGGCGCGTGTGCGTCGCCCGTTTTGTTTTTGGTCCGCGTGCCATAGCCCGCGGCGCGCCCGCTTTACGTATGCGTCAACCACGCTAGAATGCACTGTCGCGCGGCGAGCGCCGCGATGAAAAGCGCAAACGCAAACAGAGCTTTGCATGGGACGGCAGTAAGTGCTAAAGCGCAAGCTGCCATCGACAGACAGGAGACAAGTAGATGAACGACTACCCGCAGTTCTACATCAACGGCCAGTGGGTCGCCCCGCACGGCAAAGGCACGATCGATGTGATCGACTCGGGCACCGAGGCGGTGATGGGCCGCATCCCCGAGGGGATCGAAGCGGATGCCGAAGCGGCCGTCGCCGCCGCGCGCGCCGCCTTCGACGGCTGGGCCGCTACGCCCGCCGCCGAGCGCGGGGCGTATCTGCAGAAAATAGCCGACAACCTCAAAGCCCGCACCGACGAACTCGCGCAGCTGATCGCAGGCGAAGTCGGCATGCCGCTCAAGCTCGCGCGAGCGATCCAGGTGGGCGGACCGGTCTACAACTGGGGCGCTTACGCGCAGCTCGCAAGCGAGTTCCAGTACGAGGAGCGCGTGGGCAATTCGCTCGTCGTGCGCGAACCGGTGGGCGTCGTCGCGGCCATCACGCCGTGGAACTATCCACTCAACCAGATCACGCTCAAGGTCGCCGCCGCGCTCGCCGCCGGCTGCACCGTCGTGCTGAAGCCCTCTGAGGTCGCGCCGCTGAACGCATTCGTGCTCGCCGAGGCCATCCACGAAGCCGGCCTGCCCGCGGGCGTGTTCAATCTCGTGACGGGCTACGGTCCGGTGGTGGGCGAGGTGCTTGCGGGCCATGCGGACGTCGATATGGTGTCGTTCACCGGCTCGACGCGCGCGGGCAAACGCGTGTCGGAAGTCGCGTCGGCCACGGTCAAGCGTGTCGCGCTGGAGCTGGGCGGAAAATCGGCCTCCGTCGTGCTCGACGACGCCGACTTCGCGGCCGCCGTGAAAGGCACGGTGGGCGCGTGCTTCCTAAACTCGGGGCAGACCTGCTCGGCTCACACGCGCCTGATCGTGCCGGAGTCGCGTTACGAAGAAGCACGCGAGCTCGCGAAGCAGGCCGCCGAGGCGTTCAAGGTGGGCGATCCGCGCGACGAGAAAGCGAAGCTCGGCCCGCTCGCCTCGAAAGTGCAGCAGGAGCGCGTGCTGCACTACATCGAGCGCGGCATGGCCGACGGCGCGGAGCTCGTGACAGGCGGCCCCGGCATGCCCGAAGGCGTGACGCAGGGCTTCTTCGTGAAGCCGACCGTGTTCGGCCGCGTGCCGCGCGACGCGGCCATCGCGCAGGAAGAGATCTTCGGCCCGGTGCTGACGATCCTCACGGCGAAGGACGAAGACGACGCCGTGGCCATCGCCAACGACTCGCTCTACGGCCTTGGCGGCGCGGTCTGGGCCGGCAGCGACGAGCGCGCAATGCGCGTGGCACGCCGTATCCGTACAGGCCAGATCGACATCAACGGCGGCGCCTGGAACATGGCCGCGCCCTTCGGCGGCTTCAAGCAATCGGGGCACGGCCGCGAAAACGGCGCGTATGGCCTCGAGGAGTACCTGGAATACAAGTCGATGCAGTTCAAGGTACCGAAGGGCTGATGAGGCATCTCGTCGCGCGCTATCGCAAATCTTTTAATGCGACGTGTTGATGTGAGTCAAAAACGCGGGCTTCTTGACGGAAGTCCGCGTTTTTGTTTGATGCATGTCAATGTCATATGTGGGGTAGGCGCGACCATAAGCGCTTTGTCATCGACAGAGCACAACATGTTTCCTGGCCACTCCTTCGCCCCCCTCCAGATTCGCGGTCGTCAACTCCTGCCCGTCGTGCAGGGCGGCATGGGTGTCGGCATATCGGCACACCGGCTTGCTGGCAGTGTCGCCCGTGAAGGCGCGCTTGGCACGATCGCGAGCATCGACCTGCGCCATCATCACAGCGATCTCATGGACCTGTGCCGCGCGGACCCGCGGCACGAAACGCTCGCTCGTGCGAACCTCATCGCGCTCGGCCGCGAAATCGCGGCGGCACGCAAGCTCGCAGGCGGCAACGGCATGATCGCCGTGAACGTCATGAAGGCGGTGAACGCCCACGCCGACTACGTGCGCACCGCCTGTGAGCACGGCGCCGACGCCATCGTCATGGGCGCGGGCCTGCCGCTGGATCTGCCCGACCTCACGGCGGGCGTGGATATCGCGCTTGTGCCGATCCTGTCCGACGCGCGCGGCGTCGCGCTCGTGCTCAAGAAGTGGATGAAGAAGGGCCGCCTGCCCGACGCTATCGTGATCGAGCATCCTGCCTACGCGGGCGGCCATCTCGGCGTGACCGACATCGCCGACATGGGCAACGAGCGCTTCGCCTTCACGCAGATCTTCGAGGAACTCGAAGGCGTCTATGCCACGCTCGGCATTTCGCGGCGCGACGTGCCGCTCGTCGTGGCGGGCGGCGTGAACAGCCACGAGGCCGTGCGCAAATGGCTCGAGGCTGGCGCGAACGGCGTGCAGGTCGGCACGCCGTTCGCGGTGACCGAGGAGGGCGACGCACACCCCGGGTTCAAGCGCGTGCTCGCCGACGCAAAGCCTGAAGACATCGTCGAATTCGTGAGCGTGACTGGCCTGCCCGCACGCGCGGTGAAAACGCCGTGGCTCGAACGTTACTTGCGCAACGAGTCGCGCATTCGCACCAAGATCGGCTCGCTCAAGCTCGCTTGCCCAACCGGTCTCGAATGCCTGTCGGCCTGCGGGCTGCGCGACGGGATCGAGAAGTTCGGCCACTTCTGCATCGACACGCGGCTCGCCGCGGCGTTGCGTGGCGACGTCGCGAACGGCCTGTTTTTCCGCGGCCGTGAAGCGTTGCCGTTCGGCAATGCGATCCGCAGCGTCCGCGACCTGCTGGAGTTGCTGCTGACCGGCGCTGCGCGACCTGCGGTCGCACAACGCGCAGCCTTCGCACTGGCTTGATACGTATCAAAACGGCGCCAGACCCCGTCTCTGACAATTTCCAGGCCTTCAAGGCTAGACCTACAGACACGGGGATTAACGATGTATAAAGCAATTAGAAAGGCAGCAGCAACTGCCGCGCTCACCATGGGCGCGGCCTTCCTCGCAGTGCCGGCCAGCGCGGCCGGTTCTCCCGACTCGGGCATTTACGCGGGTGACTGGCTCGTGCGCCTGCGCGCGATCGAGATCGCGCCGGACGCGCGCGGCAGCGGCACGCTCGGCGCGCTTGGCGCGGACGTGAACAACGCCATCGTGCCCGAGGTCGACTTCACCTACATGGCGACCAACAACATCGGCGTCGAACTGATTCTCGGCACGTCGCGCAACCAGGTGACGTCGAATATCGGTGCACTCGGCGGCGTGGGCGTGCTGCCGCCAACGCTGCTCCTGCAGTATCACTTCAACAACGCGGGCAGGGTGCGGCCGTACGTGGGCGCGGGTATCAACTACACGCTGTTCTACAACAACGGTCTGCACGCAGGCGGCCAGTCGGTTTCGATCGACAACCACAGCTGGGGTCCGGCGCTGCAGTTCGGCATCGACTTCCAGGTGACGAAGCGCATCTTCGTGAACGCGGATATCAAGAAGATCTGGATGCGCACCGACGCGTCGCTGGCCGGCACGTCTCTCGGCACGCTGCATATCGATCCGCTCGTGGTGGGTCTGGGCGTCGGCATGAAGTTCTGATCGATCGCCTGACCACCGCTTTTTCTAACGCCGGCTCGCCCGGCGTTTTTTATCCGCGTTCAGGCGCGATCTTTCTGGAAGCGCATGGCGGTGCCGTCGCGCTCGATGCGCTCCCACACGGCGCGCTTTTCTTCGTCGCTCAGAAAAACCCAGTTGGAGACTTCCACGGCGGTGCGCCCGCAACCCTTGCAGACGTCGTCGAAGAGTGTCGAGCACACACCGATGCACGGGCTGTCAGGGAGGTCGTGGAGATTGGATGCCATCGAAGAACCTTGGGGCGTGGCCGGGCGGCGCGCGCGCCGGCTCGGGTACGAAACGTCGCTATGTTAACCGATACGGCGCGGGGCGGCCGTCCACAGCGCGAGGCGAACCGCGACGCGCGATGCGCGATGAATCGGCCACGCTGCTGCAAGGCGATAGCAAGGTGGAAGGCGGCGCTGCGCCGCGCCGGCAGCCGGGCGTCGCGCGCATGCGCCATCGAAGCGGTTTTTTGTGGACACGGCCCGTGAAACGGCTAAAATTGCGCGCGATTTGCCGTCCGCGCGCGGCTTGCCGGCTTTCCATGGGCCATGTTCCGTTTGCGCGACACGCCCGCGTTTTATTTCTTGCCGGGCGGGTTTGATGGTAGGTTCTGGGAAAGTCAGGGGAGCCGTGCGGGGGTGACAGGAAGCACGGCACGAGCGAGGCAGGCAGCCGGCAGGAGCCGGTCAGGATCGGAGAACGGGATGAAGAAAGGGGTTGTGGCGCAACTGGCCGCGCTCGCACTGTGCGCGGCGCCGTGGATGACGTCGGTGGCGAAGGACACGCAGCTGAACGTGTACAACTGGTCCGATTACATCGCCAAGGACACGATTCCGAACTTCACGAAGCAGACCGGCGTTCAGGTCAAGTACGACAACTACGACAGCGACGACACGCTCCAGGCCAAGCTGCTCGCTGGCAACTCGGGCTATGACATCGTCGTGCCGACCAGCAATTACGCGGGCAAGCAGATCGCCGCCGGCATTTTCGCGCCGCTCGACAAGTCGAAGATCCCCAACCTCAAGTACCTCGATCCGCAGCTGATGGCGCTCGTCGCCGGCGCGGATCCGGGCAACAAGTATGCGGTGCCCTGGGCGTACGGCACGACGGGTCTCGCCTATAACGTCACGAAGGCGCAGCAGATCCTCGGCAAGAATGTACCGCTCGACAACTGGGACATCCTCTTCAAGCCCGAAAACATCTCGAAGCTGAAGGCCTGCGGCGTGTCCGTGCTCGACGCGCCGGACCAGATGTTCGCGGCCGCGCTGCACTACATCGGCAAGGACCCGCTCTCGACGAACCCGGCCGACTATCGCGCCGCGCTCGCGATGATGAAGAAGATCCGCCCGTACATCACGCAGTTCAACTCGTCGGGCTACATCAACGACCTCGTGGGCGGCGACATCTGCTTCGCGTACGGCTGGTCGGGCGACGTGGTGATCGCCAAGCACCGCGCCATCGATGCGAAGAAGCCATACAAGATCGAGTACTACATCCCGAAGGGCGGCGCGCCGATCTGGTTTGACGTGATGACCATCCCGAAGGATGCGCAGCACAAGGAAGCCGCGCACGAGTGGATCAACTACATCGAGACGCCGCAGGTCCACGCGGCGATCACGAACGCGGTCTACTACCCGAGCGCGAACGCGGAAGCGCGCAAGTACGTGGACAAGGACATCGCCAACGACCCGGCCGTGTACCCGCCGCCCGAAGTCCTGAAGACGCTGTTCCTGCTCAAGCCGCTGCCGCCTGAGATCCAGCGCCTGCAGACGCGTCTGTGGACCGAGTTCAAGTCGGGCCGCTGACCCGGCCGCAGTCGCGGTTGAAATTCGATCCCGTTTTACCCCGAGCCCTCGGCACGATGCCGGGGGCTTTGTTTGTCAACCCCGTCCAGCATTCCCGCAGAAACAGGCAGGGCAGAGAGAATCATGAGTGACCAGTCGAGCGCGCCGGCATCCGCCGGTTCGCTGCCTTCGGGCTTCACCGCGGCAGATTCGGCCGCGGACAACTTCGTGCAAATCGTCGATGTCGTCAAGAAGTTCGGCGAGACGACCGCCGTCAAGGGCGTCAATCTGTCGGTGAAGAAGGGCGAGCTGTTTGCGCTGCTCGGCAGCTCGGGCTGCGGCAAGTCCACCTTGCTGCGCATGCTCGCGGGTCTCGACACCGTGACGTCGGGCAAGATCCTGATCGACGGCGAGGATCTCGCGTCGATGCCGCCGTACCGCCGCCCGGTCAACATGATGTTCCAGTCGTACGCGCTCTTTCCGCACATGACGGTGGAGTCGAACGTGGGCTTCGGGCTGCGCCAGGAAGGCGTGAAAAAGGGCGAGCTCAAGGATCGCGTGGCCAATGCGCTCGAACTCGTGCAGATGACGCGCTTCGCCAGGCGCAAGCCGCATCAGCTCTCGGGCGGCCAGCAGCAGCGCGTGGCGCTCGCTCGCTCGCTCGTGAAGCGCCCCAAGCTGCTCCTGCTCGACGAGCCGATGTCGGCGCTCGACAAGCAGATTCGCCAGCGCACGCAAATCGAACTCGTCAACATTCTCGACAAGGTCGGCGTCACCTGCATCATGGTCACGCACGACCAGGAAGAAGCAATGACGATGGCGGGGCGCCTCGCGGTGATGAGCGAAGGCGAGATCGTCCAGCTCGGCACGCCCAACCAGGTTTACGAGTTCCCGAACAGCCGCTTCTCGGCGGAGTTCATCGGCTCGACCAATCTGTTCGATGGCAATGTGGTCGAGGACGAGCCAGACCACGTGTTCATCGAGTGCGCCGAGCTGCCGGTGCGTCTCTACGTGAACCACGGCATCACCGGGCCGCTCGGGATGCCCGTGACGATCTCGGTGCGCCCGGAGCGTATCGCGCTCACGCGCAAGCCGCCCGAGGGCGTGTTCAACTGGGGCAAGGGCGTGGTCAAGAACATCGCCTACATGGGCGGCTACTCGCTCTACCACGTCAAGCTCGACTCAGGCAAGACGGTGATCGCGAACATGTCGAGCCTCGCGCTCTCCGAGATCGATTCGCCCACGTGGGAAGACGAAGTCTACGTGCGCTGGAGCGCTTCGGCCGGCGTGGTGCTGACGTCATGAGCGCGACGACTTTGCGCAACATCCTGAACTGGCCGGCGAAGCGCTTCAACCTGACCGGGCGCACGGCCGTCGTGGCGGGCCCGTTCATCTGGCTCCTGCTGTTCTTCCTCGTCCCGTTCGTCCTGGTGGTGAAGATCAGCTTCGCCGACCAGCAACTCGGCATACCGCCGTACACGGAGCTGACATCGTTCGCGGATGGCGTCTGGCATATCGCGCTCGACTTCTCGCACTACGCGTTCCTGTTCCAGGACAGCCTGTACTTCGCGACCTACGTGAATTCGGTCGTGGTGGCGGCGATTTCCACGCTGCTATGCCTCATCATCGGCTATCCGATGGCGTATTACATCGCGCGCTCGAACCCAGCCTCGCGCAACATCCTCATGATGGCCGTGATGCTGCCGTTCTGGACGTCGTTCCTTATCCGCGTGTACGCCTGGATCGGCATCCTGAAGAACAATGGACTGCTGAACAATTTCCTGATGTCGATCGGCATCATTCATTCGCCCATCGAGCTGTATCACACGAACACGGCGGTCTACATCGGCATGGTGTATTCGTATCTGCCGTTTCTCGTGATGCCGCTCTATGCGCACCTCGTGAAGATGGACCTCACGCTGCTCGAAGCGGCCTACGACCTCGGTGCGAAGCCGTGGCGCGCGTTCGTGGAGATCACGCTGCCGCTCTCGAAGAACGGCATCATCGCTGGGTGCCTGCTCGTGTTCATTCCGGCGGTGGGCGAGTACGTAATTCCTGAACTGCTCGGCGGCGCGAACACGCTGATGATCGGCCGCGTCATGTGGAACGAGTTCTTCGACAACGCCGACTGGCCGATGGCCTCCGCGGTGACCTGCGCGATGGTGCTGCTGCTGCTCGTGCCGATGGCGCTGTTCCAGCACTATCAGGCGAAGGAACTGGAGGGCCGCGGCAAATGAAACCGAATCGCGTTCTGCAGTTCATCGCGCTCGGCCTCGGCTTCGCGTTCCTCTATATTCCGATCCTGAGCCTCGTCGTCTACTCGTTCAACGAGTCGCAACTCGTGACGGTGTGGACGCGCTTTTCCACGCGCTGGTATCAGGCGCTCATCACCGACGACGAGTTGATCACCGCCGCGTGGCTCTCGCTGCGCATCGCGCTGATGACGGCGTTCGCCTCCGTGTTCATCGGCACGTGGGCGGGCTTCGTGCTCGCGCGCATGGGGCGCTTTCGCGGCTTCACGCTCTTCTCGGGCATGATCAACGCGCCGCTCGTGATTCCCGAAGTGATCCAGGGCATTTCGCTGCTGCTGCTCTTCGTGGAAATGGGCAAGCTGATCGGCTGGCCCGCGGGGCGCGGTGTGTTCACGATCTGGATCGGCCACGTCATGCTGTGCATTTCGTACGTCGCCATTATCGTGCAGTCGCGCGTGCGCGAGCTGAACCCGTCGCTCGAAGAGGCTGCACTTGACCTCGGCGCTACGCCGTTCAAGGTGTTCTTCCAGATCACGCTGCCGCTCATCTCGCAGGCGTTGGCCGCCGGCTGGCTGCTGTCGTTCACGCTGTCGATCGACGATCTGGTGCTCTCGGCGTTCCTCTCGGGCCCGGGCTCGACCACCTTGCCGCTCGTGGTGTTCTCGCGCGTACGCCTTGGCCTGAACCCGGAGATGAACGCGCTCGCGACGCTCTTCATTGCGGTCGTGACGGTGGGCGTGATTGCCGGCAACTACTTCATGCAGCGCGCGGAGCGCAAGCGGATGGCGATGGCGGTCTGAGCGCCGCCGCGCTTCGAAGCGCCTGCAAAGAACGGCGCGCGGGCAGTCATGTCCGCGCGCCGTTTGCTTTATTCGGCGCAGTCCTTACAGCCGGTATCCCATGCGAAACCCGCCCCAGTGCCGCCCGTTCACGAAGATCGGCGCGGAGGCGTCCTTCATCATCACGAAGGTGCCGCCGCCCATGTCGCGACGATAGGTTTGCAGCAGGAAGGGCTTGGTATGCGAACCGGCCGCGCGGCCCGCGCGGTCGTTGAATATTCGATGATTGCGGCAGTTCGCGGCGTTCCACACCGGGTCGGCGCCCTGCGGATGCGAGAACTTGCGATTGTGGGTCGGTATGTAGCCGCGCGGATCGATCGCGACGCAGAAGGCGACGCGTTCGTCGAACGTGAGCAGTGGTTCGAGGATGGGGGGCAAGACGCGGTCAGTGAAGGCCGTAAAGCGTGTCATATGCTGCTGCGGGTCCGTATTCGGCACCGGCGTGTAGACGCTGTCGAACAGGTCCGCTTCGCCGATCTCGCCACGCGCCAGCGCGCCTTCGAACAGCTTGCTCACCTGGGCGGCGGCGCGCTGCACTGTCTCGATGAAGCGGGTGTCGTCGGTTTCCACACCGGTTGCGGCGGAAAGCTCGATGAGCGTTTCCGAGACTTCGAGCAGCTTGCCGAGCTGATCCTTCGCCTGCACGAAATTGCGTCCCGAATCTTCGACGCCCGCGACCATCTCGCCCACCTGGCTTTCGAGCCCGTCGCATTTCGTTTCGATCTCGCCCGTGAGCTGCGCGATCTGGCCCGCGTGCTCGTCGAGCTGCATGATCGCCTGACCGGTGCTGTGCACGGCCTCGCCGATCGTGTGCGTGCCCTCGCGCACGCGGTGCGCGCGTTCGGTGTTGGCGGTGCCCTCGGCGATGAGCTGCTCGGTCTGCTGCGTGAGTTGCCCGAGGGTTTGCTCGATCTGGCCGGTGGCCTGCGCGGTCTTGGCGGAGAGGTTCTTCACCTCGGCCGCGACCACGGCGAAGCTCTTGCCGGACTCGCCCGCGCGCGCCGCTTCGATGGCCGCGTTGAGCGCGAGAAGCTGAGTTTGCCGCGCGATCAGGGAGATTTCCTCGGAGACCTTCGAGACATGCGCGAGCGCGCTTTTGAGCGCCCGGATCTGCGTCTCGATGACGGTGACGCTCTCCACGAGACCGTGAATGTCGGCAAGCGACGCCTCGATGGTCTGCTGCGACTGCTGCACGGTGGCGGCGGTGCCGGTGCTTAGCGTGCGCATGGCGCGCGCGGCCGTGGCGATCTGGTGATTGCCGGCGAGGGTGTGGGCCGCCGACTCGCGCAGGGCGTGGCAGACGTCGGTCTGACGCTGCACGCGCGCGGCGACTTCGTCGACATGGCCCGCCACGTCGCAGATCTCGATACCGAGTCTGCCGGCATGTGCGGCGATGTCGCCGACCACTCCGGCGGATTTTCCCGCGCGGCGACCGCGCAGGCCCAGCAAACGCAAACGTGTCATCGGGTGTCTCCTTTCCCGGTGCGCCATGAAAGCTGCGGACAACTGCCCAAAGCTGCGTGCCCGGTCGTCGGCAGGTCCGATCGCCGGGCTATCTGAACTTGTTTACGGCGCGTAATACGGCGACTTGAGCGCAGACGTGGCGCCTGGCGCTATGATCGGGAACTCGGGCGCTCCGACAGCCGGAAAAGCGGAGGAAAGGGGCGTCGCGACGGGAGCGAGATGATAGAAGCGATTTTCGGCGGGAGCGCGCCGCTCGCGCTCTGGCAGCAGCTGATCCAGCTCTGGGAGCTGATCGTGATGGTGTTGCGCTTCCTCTGGGAGCTAGTGAAGCTCCTCGGCGGCGGCGGTTGAACGACGAAAGGGCAGACGATGATCGACGATTCCACCCGGCGTTTCACCGACCGGGTCGCAGACTACGTGAAATTCCGGCCGACCTACCCGCGCGAAGTGGCGACCTTCGTGCACGTGGAGTGCGGCATCGCACCGGGCGCGCCCGTGGCCGACATCGGCGCGGGCACGGGCCTTTCCACGAAACTCTTTCTCGACGCGGGCCATCCGGTCACGGCTGTCGAGCCGAACGCAGCCATGCGCGCCGCAGCGGACGAACTGCTGGGCGGCTATAGAGGCTATCGCAGCGTGGCGGGCACGGCGGAGGCGACGACGCTCGAAGACGCGAGCGTGGATCTCGTGAGCGCCGCGCAGGCGTTCCACTGGTTCCACAAGACCGACGCGCAGCGCGAATTCGCGCGCATCCTCAAGCCGCGGGGCAAGATCGTGCTGTTCTGGAACAGCCGCCTGCTCGAAGGCTCGGCGTTTCTGGCGGGCTACGAGGCGCTCCTGCAGCGTTTTTGCCCCGAGTACGCGCGCGTGGCCGAAACCTATCCCGACTCGGCCGCCATGGCCGACTGGTTCGGCGACGGCTTCGAGCATCAGACCGTATTCCCGAACGCGCAGTTGCTCGACTTCGATGGCCTGCGCGGACGGCTGATGTCGTCGTCATACGCGCCGCGCGCGGGGGACGAGCGCCACGCGCCGATGCTCGCGGCGCTGCGCGAGCTGTTCGAGGCGACGCAAAAAGACGGCACCGTGAACTTCGCCTACGAGACGCGCGTGTACGCGGGGCATCCGCAGCGCGTCTAGCGCTCGAACGCGTAGTCGGCAGTGCGCACGCGGCGCGTTTTGCGGCGGAACACGAACGTGAAGCCGGGCCACAGCGCGGTGTTCTTGCCCGCCTGCGTGAGGTAGTAGCTGCGGCAGCCCGACTGCCACACCGTGCGCGCGAAGCGCGCCTGCACGCGCGCGTTCCAGCTTTGCTGCGCCTCGGCGCGGACCTCCATCGTGCGGGCGCCCGAGCGCTGCAGCGCGCGGATGCAGGCCGCGATGTAGGCGATATGCGACTCGATCATGTAGATCATCGAGTTGTGCCCGAGCGCCGTGTTCGGCCCGATCACGAAGAAGAGATTCGGGAAGCCCGCGACGCTCGCGCCGAGGTAGGCCTCGGGGCCGTGGCGCCGCCACGTCTCGCCGAGGTCCTGGCCGCCCACGCCCGTCACCTGGAAAGGCGCGTCCACATCGTTGACCTGAAAGCCCGTGCCGCAGATGATCGCGTCGTAAGGCCGATGCGTACCGTCGATGGTGACGATGCCGTCCGCGACGACCTCGCGCATCGCGTCGGTCACCAGCTCGACGTTGGGCTGCGCGAGGGCAGGGTAGTAGTCGCTCGACAGCAGCACGCGCTTGCAGCCCAGCAGATAGTCGGGCGTGAGGCGCGCGCGCAGTTCGGGGTCTTTCACCTTGTGCGCGAGGTAGCTCAGCGCGAACTTCGTCGGCGTCTTGAGCAGGCGCGGCTCCACCGCGAAGCCGAGCGCGCGCGATTCGTGCTGCCAGTAAATCCTGGCGCGCGCCACGCGTTGCGCGAACGGCAGGCGCCGGTAAATCCAGCGCCAGCGCTCGCTGATCACGCGGTCGCGCCGCGGCATGATCCACGGCGGCGTGCGCTGAAAAACCGTGAGTTGCGCCGCGCGCGGCTGGATATGCGGCACGAACTGGATCGCGCTCGCACCGGTGCCGATTACGGCGATGCGCTTGCCTTCGAGCGCATAGTCGTTGTCCCAGCGCGCGGAATGGAACAGCTTGCCTTCGAAGCGCTCGATGCCCGCGATATTCGGCAGCGCCGGGCGCGAGAGCGGACCGTTCGCGGCGATCACGATATCGGCTTCGATCGTCGTGATCGCGCCGTCGCGTTCGACCTCCACTTGCCAGACGCCGCGCGCCTCAAGGAAGCGCGCCGCGAGCACGCGCGAACGGTATTCGATGAAGCGCTCGACGTCGTACTTGTGTGCACAATGGCGCAGGTAGTCGAGAATTTCGTGCTGCGGCGCGTAGGTACGCGTCCACGCCGGATTCAGCTCGAACGAAAACGAGTAGAGGTGCGAAGGAATATCGCAAGCGGCGCCCGGATAGGCGTTGTCGCGCCAGGTGCCGCCGAGGCCTTCGGCGGCCTCATAGATCGTGAACGAATCCACGCCCATGCGCCGCAGCCGGATCGCCATGCCGATGCCGGAAAAGCCGCTGCCGATGATGGCGATGCGCAGAGCGACCCCGTTGCCGAGCGCTTTATTGGCCATGAGCGTCCGCCGTCATTTGTGATGTGTATGTTTTGCGCCGATGCGAAACGGGCTCCATGAAGGAGCCCGTCGTTGCTTTAGCGGCGTGCGCTGGGGAAGCCTCAGGCGTTCAGGAGTTGTTCCAGTCGTCCGAGCTGTCGTTGCTGCCCATATCGACACCGCCGCCGCCCGAGCCGTCGTCCCAGTCGTTCGAGCCCTGGCCGAAGTCGAGGCCGCCGCCGTTATTGCCGTCGCGCTGAACGCGGCGGCCTTCGTCGTCGACATATACATCGCGCTCGATCACGCGGTCACGGCCATGGTTCAGGGCTTCGCCGAGCAGCACGCCCGTGAGCAGGCCACCCATGCCGCCCATGCCACCGCCGCCTTGCTGCACGATGACCTGCGGCGGTTGCTGCGGCGGCGCAGGCTGATACTGCGGCTGATGTCCGAAAGCGGCGTCGGCTTCGCGCGCGTAGCTGGAGTTGCTGCCATAGTCCGGCGCCGCAGGCTGCGCATTCGGATCGGGGCGGCCCTCGGCGCGCGCCTTGAGGCTCGCGAACTGGCGCTCGAGATCCTCGATCTCATACGGCGGCCGCGGACTCGCGCTGTTCGAGAGCGTTTCGACGAGGCTGCGCAACTGCGCTTCGAGTCCTTCGACTTCCTTTTCGAGCGCTTCGTGGCCAGGCGCGGTCGAGAGCTTCACGTCGAGCTTGAGCGAACGCACGCCGTTGAGCAGCTCGGTGGCGCGCTTTAGCTGGTCGCGGCGGTCGTCGCCGGCCTTCACGTCTTCCGTGGACTTCGCGCGGCGCAGCGTCCAGCGCAGGACGAGCACCATGCCGACCAGCAAGATGGCGATACCAATCCACATACCCATACCAGGACCTCGCTTCTGTGGCGCGGGCGCTGCCAGCTGCTGCTGGGTGAAGGGGTTGCCCGTGCTGTTCGTGTTGACACTGCCGGCGCGCGAGGCGTCGGAGCGAATCTTCGCTTCGACCTGCCCGAAACGTTGCGGCTGGGTGAAGCGGATTTGCGGATCGAGCGACTTCGCCTGCTCGATCTGGGTAAGCGCGTCGCTGTAACGGCCTTCGCGGTCGAGTACCTGCGCGTAAAGGTAGTGCGCGCGCGCGTTGTCCGGATGCGCCTGCAGGACTTCGTTCAGGCCGGAGTCGGCGCGTTGCCAGTCGCCCTGCGACATCGCGGATTCGATCTGCTGCACGCTAGGCACGGCGAACGCAACGCCGCCCGTGAAGGCGAGCGACGCGACGGCGATGCTGGCAGCGGCGAGAAACTTTTTCATGTTGCAGGCCGGGCGGATTGACGCCCGTCTCCATGGCATTCGGTTCGGGGATGCGGCGCTATCGGGCGCCTGCCGGCTGCATAGGCCGCACGGACCATGCCACGCCGCATCCAGCACTCCGGCGCGCTTACTGTGCCGGGGTGTTCATCTGCTTCTTGAGCGCCTCGAGGCGCTCGTCGACCGACGGCCCCTTGTTGAGCGCCGCGAGCTTGTCGTCGAGCGCCTTGCCGCTCGACTGGTCGGACGAATTCAAGCGGGCGTCCGAGCGCGCGTTCGAGAGCGCGACTTTCTCTTCCAGCTTCTGGAAGTCGCCGTCGAGATTCTTCCCGCCGATGCCGCCCAGCGCCGTGGCTGCGACATCCTTCGCCTGGGCGATCTGCTGCTTCGCCTGCAGGATGTTCGAGCGCGCGTTCAGGTCGTTGCGGCGCTGGCGCATGTCGTCGATCTGCTGCTTCAGTTGATCGACCGACGGTTCGAGCTTCGCGAGTTCGCCCGCGAGCGCGTCGCGCTCGGCTTCGGCGGTTTGCTGCGCGCCGAGGGCTTCGCGAGCGAGCGCTTCGTCACCCGATTGCAGCGCGCGCTTCGCGCCGTCTTCATACTTCTTCGCCTTGTCGGCGGCCACGTCGCGCTTGCTTTGCTGCGTCGCGACCTGCGCCTGGATCTCGACGAGCGAGTTCTCCGCGCGGCCGATGCTGTCGTCGAGCTCACGCACGATCTGGCGCGCGTCGCGCGACGGATCCTGCACAGAGTCGGCCGCGTCGTTGAGCAGGCCCTTGACAGTGCGGGAGATGGAGTCGAAAAGCGACATGAATTCCTCCAGTGAAATGAGATCGGCCATGGTGGGCCGAGGTGCGTGCATGCGGTTTGGCCTCACGCGCCAGCCGGTCGCAGCTGGCAGATGGCAGATCCATCTGCCAGCTTACGCCGCTTTACGCCTGGCGCGCATGCACGGCGCAAATCGGGGCGAGTGCGGCGATTGCAATAGCGTGAAGGTGTTTTCTTGCACGCGTATGTTCATCCGGACGCGGCCTCGCCGTGCGGCGCGAAGCACCGCCGCGGGCGGGGCGCCGCCATCGATCGCGGATATTACACCACGGCCCGTCTTAAAAGGGACTTAAAGGAATCGGGCTTGTACAGCGCTCGCGGCGCGTGTGCAAGCGGGCGTTAAGCCGATTGTGACTCGTGCGTATGGCGGCGCGGATGCGGCCCGTGTCAGGCGTACTTGCCGCCTTCGGGCGCGGCGTCGTCGCTGCGGGCTTCGTCGCGTGGAGCGCTCGCGTCACGCCGCGAGCGGGCGAAGGGCGCCGAGCTCAGCGGCTGCAGCGGTTCGACCTCCACCGACTGCGCCGCGGCCGTGTCGAGTGCGGCGCTTTCCGCTGCGGCGGCCGCTTCGGCGCTCAGCCGGGCGACAGCCTGGGCGATTTCGCGCGCGGCATGGCTCACGTCCGCCTCGTCGGTGTGCGCGGCGGGCAGGGGGGCGTTTGGCGCGTGGGGCGTTGCCTCGCGGGGGGCGTCGTCATGACGGGCCGCGGCCGCTTCGCTGGCCTTCTGCGCGTCGGCGGTCGCGTCGCTCGTCCCGACGGCCGCCCCCGCGCCTACTCGCGGCCGGCTCGCGCCCCCACGGCCTGGGCGCAGCGGCCTCGCCGCCTTTTGCAGCACCTGGGCGAGGGCGTCGGGCTGACGCGGTGCGTTCAGCCGGTCGACGATGCTCGCGGCCTTCACCTGATCGCTCGTGGCGCTGAACGCGATCACGGCTCGGCGCATGAGTTCGCTGATGCTGATGCCGAGTTCGTCGGCGGTGGCGGAGATCGCGCGCTTTTGCGCGGGCGTAACGAAGACGACGATGCGTTCGCTGGGCTTGTTCATGATCGACGGGCCGTTGGGTCGGCTTCGTATGACGTCGGTTTGCCTGCCTGCGCAACAGCTTTTGTAAGAATGGATGCGTGCTCGCCTGGGCGCGGACAGGGGCGTGGACCAGATCTTTCATCATAAAGCGAGTGCGCCGATGCGCAATTGGAAGGTGCGCGACCAGGAACAACCCTGCCTGCAAGAATCTGCCGTAAGCACCCGGCCGAAGACTCATTTGTCGCGTGATAGAACGATCGCGGCGAAATTTTTCGCGCGGGAAGCCCGGGATCGGCGCAAGCCAGCGCCTGGACTGCGCAAAAATCGGCAAGGAAGCGTTCCCCAGGAAACTCTTACAAAAAAAGCGCGACCCGGCGTTCGCGATTTCTTTAGAATGCGCTGTTACATTTCGCGAATGGCGCCTGAACGGGCGTGTATTCGCATGTGGCGTGCCGTAGTGCGCGCCGCGCGGCCGGACGGGGGCGTTGCCGGTCGCGCCGCGTCGCCGGTATTTGAGCCGGCGACGTCGTATGCCGCATTGGCGCCATGACGCCGTGGTCGAGATCCATGCGCGCGAGTTGCGCGCAGCCGGCGCGCGCGAGACGCGCCCATCATTCCAGTCATGCCTATCATCAAACGACCGCCTTCACCGCAGTACCCGAACGAAGATCGGGAACCCTCCTTCAACAACGGGCGCCAGCCGCCTCGCCGGCCTGAATCGGGCGGCGGGTCGGGCGGCAATGGGCCGCGCGACGGGAGCCCGAAGCGGCGCTCCCTCGGCACCACGCTCGCGCTCTGGTTCGTCGGGCTGATCGGCACGCTCTGCGTAGTCGGTGCGCTGCTCTTGGGCTACGCGCTCGTCGTAATGGAGCCGCAACTGCCATCGCTCGACGCGCTCACCAACTATCAGCCCAAGGTGCCGCTGCGCATCTATACCGCCGATCACGTGCTGATCGGCGAGTTCGGCGAAGAGCGTCGTCAGCTCGTGCGCTTCCAGGATATTCCTGACATCCAAAAGAAGGCGGTGCTCGCCATCGAGGACTACCGGTTCTACGAGCACGGCGGCGTGGACTTCATCGGCATCCTGCGCGCGGGCGTGGCCGACCTGATGCACGGCGGCGCCTCGCAGGGTGCGAGCACGATCACGATGCAGGTGGCGCGCAACTTCTTCCTGTCGAGCGAGAAGACCTACACGCGTAAGGTCTACGAGATGCTGCTCGCCTACAAGATCGAGCGCGCCCTGACGAAGGACCAGATTCTCGAGCTGTACATGAACCAGATTTATCTGGGTCAGCGCGCCTACGGTTTTTCGGCGGCGGCGCGCGTGTACTTCGGCAAGGACCTGAAGGACATCACGCTCGCCCAGGCGGCGATGCTCGCGGGCCTGCCGAAGGCGCCTTCGGCGTATAACCCGATCGTCAATCCGCACCGCGCGAAGATTCGCCAGGAGTACATCCTCAAGCGCATGCTCGATCTCGGCTACATCACGCAGGCGCAGTACGACGAAGCGATCAAGGAGCCGCTGCAGACGAAGACTGCCGGCACCGAGTACAACGTGCACGCCGAATACGTCGCGGAAATGGTGCGCCAGATGATGTACGCGCAGTACAAGGACGAGACCTATACGCGCGGCCTCACAGTCACGACGACGATCGATTCGGCCGACCAGGACGCCGCGTACGCGGCCGTGCGCAAGGGCGTGATGGACTACGAGCGCCGCCATGGCTATCGCGGACCGGAAGGCTTCGTGCAACTGCCCGCCGACGGCGACGACCGCGAGCAGGCCATCGAAGATGCGCTCACCGATCACCCGGACAACGGCGACCTCGTCTCGGCGGTCGTGACCGACGCGGGCCCGAAGTCGGTGACGGCTCAACAGCTCGACGGCACCTCGGTGACGGTGACGGGCGAGGGCCTGCGCTTCGTCGCGGCCGCGCTTTCGCCGCGCGCCTCGCAGGCGCTGCGCATCCGCCCCGGCTCGATCGTGCGCCTGATGGAGGACGCAAAGGGCAACTGGCAGATCACGCAGCTGCCGCAGGTCGAAGGCGCGCTCGTCTCGCTCACGCCGCAGGACGGCGCGATCCGTGCGCTGATCGGCGGCTTCGACTTCAACAAGAACAAGTTCAATCACATCACGCAGGCGTGGCGTCAGCCGGGCTCGAGCTTCAAGCCGTTCATCTACTCGGCTTCGCTCGAAAAGGGCCTTGGACCGGCGACGATCATCAACGACGCGCCGCTGTACTTCCCCCCCAGCACGCCGGGCGGCGATGCGTGGGAGCCGAAGGACGACGACCAGCCCGAAGGGCCGATGCCGATGCGCCTCGCGCTGCAGAAGTCGAAGAACCTCGTGTCGATCCGCATCCTCTCGTACATCGGCACGAAGTACGCGCAGGACTACGTGACGCAGCGCTTCGGCTTCGACGCGGACAAGACCCCGCCGTACCTGCCGATGGCGCTCGGCGCGGGCCTCGTCACGCCGCTGCAGTCGGCGGGCGCGTATAGCGTGTTCGCGAACGGCGGCTATCGCATCAACCCGTATCTGATCGCCGAAGTGGACGACGCGCGCGGCCAGCCGATCCTGCGCGCGCAGCCGTTGGTGGCGGGCCAGAATGCGCCGCAAACGCTTTCGCCGCGCAACGCATTCGTGATGAACAGCCTGCTGCACTCGGTGGCGACGGCGGGCACGGGCGCCGGCACCAACGTGCTCCATCGCAACGACCTGCAGGGCAAGACCGGTACGACCAACGACGCCAAGGACGGCTGGTTCGCGGGTTATCAGCGCACACTGGTCGCCGTGGCGTGGATGGGCTATGACCAGCCGAAAAGTCTCGGCAGCCGCGAATTCGGCGCGCAGCTTGCCTTGCCGATCTGGGTGGAGTACATGCAGCGTGCGCTGCGCGGCGTGCCGCAGGAAGAGCCGGCGATGCCCGAGGGCCTCACGACGATCAACGACGAGCTGTACTTCTCGGACATGACGCCGGGCAACGGCTTCGTGGCGAGCATCGGTCTGGACTCGGCGAACCCGGCGGGTGCGGCGAGCGATGCGAGCGGCGCGACCGGCAGCATGGGTCCGGGCGGCATGACGCCGCCGAACGTGACGACGACGGAGAAGAAGCAGATCATGGATCTGTTCGAATCGAACAAGCCTTGATGCTGGTTTGATGAGTTCTGCAGGATAAACACGGCGCGTCGGCAACGGCGCGCCGTGTTTTTGTTTGGTGAGCGGAATTTCCTTGTTAGCCAAGGAGTTGGTTGAGCTTTCCAGGGCTTTTCCACTGGGCTGTCAACGAAATCTGTGGGTAACTCTCGCGCCGACTTTTCCACAGTTTTTGTTGAAGCCCCTGTTTATAACCCTGGGATATCGAGGCTAACTGGCTGACGCCAAAGGCTTTGTTCGCAGACAGGCGGTATGAGGCATCGCACCTCGAAATACATCGTCAGAACGCAGTCCGAAGGTTTGGCTGTGCGAACCGCGCGAATACATGACGGCCTGGATAGGCAGGAATACGAACAGCTCCACGGTAGCGAAGCGCACAGAGCAGGACTACGCAGTGTCCCGGTTCCGCGGCGCGCGGAGCGCCGTTTCCATGGCGTCTTCGAGCCGGTCGTTACCCCAGAACATTTCCGCGCCGACGAAAAACGTCGGTGCGCCGAAGATGCCGAGATCGCGAGCCGCCTGCGTCCGCTCGCGCAGGTGCAGCCGGTTCGTTTCACTGCCGGCTTCCTCGATGAGCCGCTGTGCCGGCAATCCCAGCCCGGTGAGCAGGTGGGCAACCGCTTCGGGCGAATCGACTTCGCGGTCGTCGCCATAGTTGCGCGTCATGACGGCGCGGCACCAGTCGGGTAGCCACGGCTCGTCGGCGGCGAGCACGGCGAGGCGCGTCGCGAGCACGGTGCGGCGGGGAAACTCGCTGGGCTGTTGCCACGGCAGCGCGTATTTGCGGCACTGCCGGCGCATGTCCTGCCACACATAGGCGCCTTTTTCCTTCTGCACGACGAAGGGCGGACCCTCCCAGCCGAGGGCGTCGAGAATGGGGCCGAGGAGGAAGGGCCGCCAGCAAACATCCACGCCATTTCGTTCGGCGAGCGCGGCGATACGCATCACGCTGAGATAGCTGTAGTTGCTGGCGAGGTCGAACCAGAAGTCGAGCGACGGACGGGGCATGCTGTCGTCTCCGTGAAGCGGTTGCGCCGGCGTGCGCGGCGCTTGCGATCATGGTACTCCGAGGCGCCCGGACAATCGCGAGTGTTACTTGCCTTGCGCCGCGCCTGGCGCGTCCGATGCAGGCGTGGCGGCGGCCGTGTCCGCCCCGCGTCCGTTGCCGAGCGTCGCCGGGTTGACCGGCGGATTGCCCATCGCCTGAAAGAGGGCGGCCGTATCGGCAAGCCGCGTGCCGCGATAGCGGATTTCGTCGAGCCGCGCGTTACGCCATTGCTGCTCGCTTTGGCGCACGGCGTACCAAGGCACCGCGCCCAACCTGTAGCGCGCGTTGGTGTCTTCGTAGACGCCCTCGGCCGTGCGTGCCGAGGTACTGGCTGCGTCGAGGGCCTGGGCGTCGTGATCGAGCGCGGCGAGGCGGTCGGCGACATCCTGGAACGCCGTGAGCACCGTTTGCTTATAGGTGTCGTTGGCCGCCTCGTAGGACTGCAGCGCCGCGCGCCGCTGCGCAACGAGTGCGCCGCCGTGGAAGATCGGCTGCGAAAGCGAAGCGCCGATCGCCCACAGCGCTCCCGCGCCCGATGTGACGACCGGCCAGCTGAAGCCGCCCTGGCCGAGCGCCGCCGAAAGCGTGATGCTCGGGTACATTTGCGCGGTCGCGGCGCCGACGCCGGCTGCGGCCGCCTTGAGCGTGGCTTCGGCGGCTTCGATGTCGGGACGGGTTCTCAGGAGTTCTGAAGGGATGACCACGGGCACCTGCGCGGGCAAGGTCAGGCTGGCGAGATCGAGGTCGGGCGGCGCCTGGTCCGGTGTGCGGCCGATCAGCACGGCGAGCGCATGGCGCTGCGCGATCCATTGCTGACGTAGGCCCGGCAGACTCGCCGCGAGCGACGCCGCGCTCTGCTGCGCGCTGAGCAGATCGGTGCGCGAGGCCGAGCCGAGCGCGTAGCGCTTTTGTACGTCGTCGGCCTGCGCATTGGCGAGCGCGATCAGCTGTTCGGTCGTGTCGATCTGCGCATGCAGCGTTGCCGCGCCGAGCGCACTTGCCACGATGTTCGCCGCGAGCGCGCGCTGCGCGGCCTCGAACTGGAACGCCTGCACGTTCACGCGCGAGGCGAGCGCCGCGTTGTTCAGGCGGGTCGCGCCGAACACGTCGAAGGTGTAGCGAACGTCGATCAAGCCCGCAAAAATCGCATATTGCAGCCGGTCGATGCCGAACTGCGGGATCGCCGGCGACTGCTGGCGTTGCGCGATGCCGATGGCGTCGACGGTCGGCAGGAGCGAGCTGCCGATCTGCCCGCGCAACTGCTCGCGCGCGGCTTGCAGGTTGTGGTCGGCGGCGGCGAGGTTCGGGCTGTTGGCGAACCCCTCGTTCACGAGCGCATCGAGCGCGTCGCAGCCGTAGAGCGTCCACCATTGCGGCACCGGTTCCGCGCCCGTCACGAACTGCTGCGCGACGCCCTGGGCGGCGACCGTCTGTGCCGGTTGCGCCTGCACACCGTAGTGCTCGGGCTGCGGCATGGCGGGCGGCTCACCGGTCGGGCCCAGCGCGCAGCCGGCCAGCGCAAGCGCGGCGCATGCGGCCAGCAAACCCGGCGCGAGTGGAAAACGTGTTGCGGGCAAACGCGCCGTCTCGCGCGCGCCGAAATCCAATGTCGAAGAATCCGTCTTCATGATGCCTGTTCCGGCGTCTTGCCGGTCTCGTCGGTCTCGCTGCTGCGCACGCGGAACGCGGCCGCGTAAGCCGCGGGCAGGAAGAACAGCGTGAGCACGGTCGCAATCGTGATGCCGCCCATCAGCGCCGTCGCCATCGGCCCGAAGAAGTTCGAACGCAAGAGCGGAATGAGCGCGAGCACGGCGGCCGCGGCGGTCAGCATGATCGGCCGGAAGCGGCGCACCGTGGCGCCCACCACGGCGTCGAAGCGCTTGTGCCCGGCGCGAATGTCGGTTTCGATCTGATCCACGAGAATCACCGAGTTGCGCATGATGATCCCGAACATGGCGATCACGCCCAGCATGGCCACGAAGCCGAACGGCTGCCCGAACACGAGCAGGGCGATCACCACGCCGATCAGGCCGAGCGGCGCGGTCAGCACGACCATCAGCACGCGCGTGATGCTTTGCAGCTGGATCATGAGCAGCGTGAGCACGGCAATGGCGAGCACCGGCAACTGCGCGAAGATGGACGCCTGGCCCTTCGCGCTTTCCTCGACGGAGCCGCCCACCTCGATGTGGTAGCCGGGCGGCAGCGCGCGCTTGATCGACTCCAGTTTGCCGTCGAGCGCATGCGTGACGTCGATGCCCTGCGCGCCCGCTCGCACGTCGGACTGCACGGTAATCGTGGGTTGCCGGTCGCGCGACCAGATCACGCCGTACTCCAGATCGTTGGCGAGATGCCCGAGCGCACCGAGCGGCACCGGTCCGTTGGGCGTGGGCACGGCGAGCGTGAGCAGGCGGGCCGGATCGACGCGCTCCGTCGCGGGCGAGCGCAGATCGACGCTGATGAGCTTGTCGCGCTCGCGAAACTGCGTGACGGTATAGCCCGAGTACGTCATCTGCAGGAAGTTGGCAATGTCCTGCGACGAGACATTGAGCGCGCGCGCCTTTTGCTGGTCGATCTGGAAGTGCAGCGAGCGTCCCGCCGGTTCGTCCCAGTCGAAGCTGACGTTGTCGGTGCGCGGATCGGCGCGCATCGTCGCCGCCACCTTGTTCGCGATGTCGCGCACGGTCGGGATGTCGTCGCCGCTCACGCGGAACTGCACGGGGTAGCCGACCGGCGGCCCGTTCTCGAGCCGCGACAGACGCGTGCGGATGGCCGGGAACTTGTCGCGCAGCATCGGTTCGAGCCAGCTTGCGAGCTTCTCGCGGTCTTCGACCGACTTCGCCGTGATCACGAACTGCGCGAAATTGGGCTGCTGCAACTGCTGATCGAGCGGCAGATAGAAGCGCGGCGCGCCGGTGCCGACGAAATCGATGAAATGGCCGATCTCGGGGCGGCCCTTGAGCGCCGCTTCGAGTCGCTTCGTCTGGCGCAGCGTCGCATCGATCGAGGCGCTTTCGGGCAGGCGCACGTCCACGAGCAGCTCGGGCCGGTCGGAACTCGGGAAGAACTGCTGCGGCACGAGCCTGAAGCACGCGAGCGCGGCCACGAAGAGGGCGATGGTCAGCACGAGCACGATCGTATGGCGCTCGATGCACCAGCCGATCCAGCCGCGCAGGCGACGATAAAAGCGCGTGTCGTAGATTTCGTGCTCGTGATCGTCGCCATGGACGGCGTGCGCCGCATCCGGATCGGGCTTGCGCTCCGGCAGCAGCCGGTAGCCCAGCAGCGGGATCAGCACGACGGCCGCGAACCACGAGGCGATCAGCGCGATGGCGGACACCTGGAAGATCGAGCGCGTGTACTCGCCGGTGCTCGACCTCGCGAGCACGATGGGCAGGAAACCCGAAACGGTGACGAGCGTGCCGGTCAGCATGGGGAACGCGGTGCTGGTGTAGGCGAAGGCGGCGGCGCGCGTGCGGTTCCAACCCTGCGCGAGCTTCACCGCCATCATCTCGACGGAAATGATGGCGTCGTCCACGAGCAGGCCGAGCGCGAGCACGAGTGTGCCGAGCGACACCTTGTGCAGACCGATGCCGAAGAGGTACATCGCGAGCGAGGTGACGGCGAGCACGATCGGAATGGTGATGACCACCACCATTCCCGTGCGCACGCCCAGCGAAACGAGGCTCACGAGCAGCACGATGCCCACGGCCTCGGCCACGGCTTCGACGAAGTCGTCCACCGAGCGCGCGACGGCATCGGGCATGCTCGATACCTTCACGAGCTTCAGCCCCGCAGGAAGTTGCGCGCGCAACTGCTCGACGCGCGCATCGAGCGCCTTGCCGAGGCGGATCACGTCGCCGCCCGGCTGCATCGTGAGGCCGATGCCGAGCACCGCCTGGTTCTGGAAGCGCATCTGCGTGGCGAGCGGCTCGTCGTAACCGCGCCGGATCGTGGCGATGTCGCCCAGGCGAAACGTGCGGTCGTTCACGCGGATCAGCGTATCGGCGAGCGTCCTGAGGTCCTCGTACTGGCCGCTCGGGCGCACGAACACGCGGTCGTCGGCGGTCGTGAGCGTGCCCGCGGCGGAGACGCTGTTCTGCGCGCCGATCACCTGGCCGAGTTGCGTGGGCGAGATGCCGAGGCGTGTGAGCTGCGTGTTCGGAATTTCGATGTAGATGCGCTGCTGCGGATCGCCGAAATAGTCGACCTTACCGACGTCGGGCACGCGCAGCAGCTGCTCGCGCAGCTTGTCCGCGTAGTCGTGCAGTTGCGCGGGCGAAAAGCCGTCGCCCTCCAGCGTGTAGATGTTGGTGTAGACGTCGCCGAACTCGTCGTTGAAGAACGGCCCTTGCACGCCCTGAGGCAGCGTGTACGCGATGTCGCCGACCTTCTTGCGCACCTGGTACCAGGTCTCGCGCACTTCGCTCACGGGCGCGGAGTCCTTCATCGTGAAGAACACGAGCGATTCGCCGGGCCGCGAATAGCTGCGCAGAAAGTCGATATACGGTGTTTCCTGCAGCTTGCGGCCGATGCGGGTCGTCACCTGATCCTCGACCTGGCGCGCGCTCGCGCCGGGCCAGAAGGTCTGGATGACCATCACGCGGAACGTGAAGGGCGGGTCTTCCGATTGCGCAAGACGCGTATAGGCCAGCGCGCCGAATATCGTTGCAAGCACAACGAGAAAGGTGACGAGCGCCCGATGCCGCAGCGCCCACGCCGACAGGTTGAAGCGTCCCTCGTCGTGATCGGCGCCGGGACCCGAGTCCTTCGTCTGGCTCATGACGCGAAGTCCTCGGGATGCAGCGGCGCGACCGGCCGTACCTGCTCGCCCGCGTGGACGGTGTGGACGCCTTGCAGCACGATGCGCTCGCCGTCCTGCAAGCCGCCCGCCACGGTGATCGTGCGCGCGTCATAGCGCGCGATGCTCACGCGCCGCAACTGCAGCACGTTGTCGGGCGCGTGTACGACCCAGATGGCGGGCGCCTCGCCGTCGTGGAAGAGCGCGGTGGCCGGCACGGTAAACGCGGCCGGCGCATTGGCCTCTCTCGGGGCGGCGAACGCAACGTTCGCGGTCATGCCGAGACGCACGTCGGCATCGGGGTGTTCGAGCGTGAGCCTCGCACGCCACGTGCGGCTTTGCGGGTCCGCCGCGGCGGCGAGTTCGCGCAGGCGCGCCGTGTAGTGGCGAGCGGGCAGGGCGCCAAGCGTAACCTGCGCGGTGTCGCCGGTGCGAAGCGCGGCCACGGCGCGCTCGGGCAGGTCGCACACCACATCGACGTCGCCGCTCCACGCGAGCTGGTAGACGGCCTGGCCGGCTTGCACGTTCTGGCCGGTGTCGGCGTTTTCGGCGGTGATGACGCCCGCGTGGTCCGCGACGATCTGCGTGTAGCGCAACTGGTTCTTTGCGAGCGCGAGCTGCTGCTGCGCCTGATCTCGCTGGGCCGCGGCCGAGGCGTAGGCATCCTGCGTTTGTTCGAGTTGCGAGCGGGCGATGAGATTAGCCGCCGACTGGGCCGTGTCGCGATCGAGCTGCTGCTTCGCGAAGACGAGGCGATGTTGCGCGGCGTCGAATTGGGCCTGCGCGCTTGCCGCGTTCTTTTCGAAGTCCGCCGGATCGAGCCGCGCGAGCGTCTGGCCGGGCTTGACGCTGTCGCCCAGGCGCACGCTGCGCTCGATGATCTTGCCGTTCACGCGAAACGAAAGCGGCGTCGCGTTTCGCGCCTCGATATCGCCGGGATAGGCGGGGCTCACGCCGCCGCCGTCGGGGTGCACGGTCAGCGAGACGACCGGGCGTGGCTGCGGCGGGGCTTCCTTTTCCTTGCCGCAGGCAGCCAGCGCGGCGACGCCGAGCATGAGAAGCACATTCGCGGCATGCCGCCATGGCGCACTGAACTTACCGGTACCACTGCGCATCCTGCTCGATGCGCCACGACCGCAACGATTCACCTGGACCTCGAATAGGCTGGGTGCGCACGCAGACCGCAATATCGCCGGACCGGTTGCGCCGCCGTTGAGTCGCGGGCGGGGCGCGGCTCGCGCACCGACCCGGACTTGGGATGATGAGCCGGATTCTAATACAACCTTGTATCTGAGTGCGAAACTGAATCCGAGGAATGTTTCAGTGCTAGACTCGGGTTGATCCGTGATACATAACCCCCACGCCATGAAGCGCATCCGACTCACCCGCGAACAAAGCCGCGACCAGACGCGCGAGCGCCTGCTCGATGCCGCGCAGGCCATGTTCATGAAAAAAGGGTTCGTAGGCGCGAGCGTGGAGGACATTGCACACACGGCGGGATACACGCGCGGCGCGTTCTACTCGAACTTTTCGGGCAAGTCGGACCTGCTCGTGGAATTGCTGCGGCGGGATCACGAAGCCATGCAGACCGATTTGCGCGCCATCTTCGAGACGGAGGTATCGCGCGAGCAGATGGAGGCGCGCGTGCTCGCTTACTACAGCCGCATGCCGCAGGACAACAAGGTCTTCCTGCTGTGGGTGGAAGCGAGGCTGCTGGCCGCGCGCGACGCGCGCTTTCGCACGCGCTACAACGCGTTCATGAAGGAAAAGCGCGAGAGTCTCGCCGTCTATGTCGAGGAATTTGCGGCGCGCGTGGGCATGCCGGTGCCGCTCGATCCAGAGTTGCTCGCGCTCGGGCTGATGGGGCTGTGCGACGGGTTGCAGTTTCTCGCCACGGCCGATCCGCAGCATGTCACGCCACCGGTCGTGGAAACCGTCCTGGGGACGTTCTTCGCGCGAGTGGTGTTCGGTCGCGACGCGTGAGCCCGGCGTGCACTCAGCTCGCGACGCCCGCGCTTCAGGCGCCGAGGCCAGGGCCGTAGTTGCTGCCGATCAGCCGCGTAACGGACGCGACGTCCTGGTAATCCTGCTCGGGCATGCCGTCCAGGATGGCCAGCACCTCGTTGCTGGCGCCGGCGTCTCGCGCGGCGTCCACGAGTTCGTCCTTGTTGGCGGGCCAGCGCACTTCGCGCAGCACGTCGGCGAATTGCAGGTCGATGGGTTCGTCGGGAATGCTAGAGGCTGACATGCGTGGCGTCCTTTGCGCGGGCGGCCGGCGTTGGCGGTCCGCGTCGTCGTCTCGTTCGTTGTGCGGATTTTTGTTCAGATTTTGTTCGCGCCTGGCTTGCATGGCGGCGCGCAGCGCTAGCGCCGCGCCTCAAGGATACACAATCCACCTCGCACGCCCTCGCGGCGTGCGCGCGCGCTGCTCATTTGCCGCCCATACGTCACTTTTCCTTGCCGCTTGTTCGCAAACGGGAGTACCGGTCAGGCTCAGGTCTGCTCGTGCAGGTCCGGGCTTAGCGTCTTGTCCAGCCGATGCGACCTGGGCAGCGTGAGGTACTCCCAGCGTTGCGGACCGTTCGCGGTCGCGGGCACGTTGGGGGCGGGGGGCGCCACGGGGGCGTCGTAGGCGTGGGACTGTCCACTTGCGAGCGGGATATGCGCGCTGGCCTGGGCAACCGGTGAGTCCTGCGCGGTGCGTACCGGAGCGGCGAAGCATGACGCCGACAACAGCACGGTGGTCATCAGCGTCGAGGTTTTCATCACTCGACCTCCTTTCCTATGCGGCCCGTAGGTCGCAGCAAGCGCCGTACCGCGTTCGCCAGCCTGGGTGGCGGCGCAGGCAGCCGCGCCAGCCGGGCGGCCCGGCGCGCCGCTACGCGAAGGCATAACGAGCCGCCTGGACGGTTCATGTGCGCCACGCGCATACGGAAATACCATGATGGCAGGAAATGAGTCGACACGTCTCGAACGCGCGTGCTTTTCTCTCGGCGCCGCCGTTACGCGGGATTAAAGCGAGGGCCTGCGCAGCGCCTCGAAGCGCGTCCAGGGCCACGACGGGCGGTCGCGCATATAGCCGTTGAGCCAGTTCCATTGTGGGTGGCGCTGCATGAACGCCTGGGCGTCGAACGGGCGGCCGCACGGATGGCCCCAGCGCGCCCAGAACGACATATCGCGCGCCATTTCGCTGTCGACCACCTTGCCGTCGTTCGCGCCCCATGGGTTGAACGGCCCATGGTCTGCGCCGCCGAAGCGCGCGTCGTCGAGTTCGAGATGGCCGCAGATCGTGCGCGAGCACGGGTTGTCGCTGCGCTCGAGGTAGACGTCGTGGTGGTCCGCGATCATCGCCTTGGCGAGTTCGGCGTCGATCGCGCCGCGGTGCTCCTGTGCGAGTTGCATGAAGCGCAGGCGGCGCGCGCCGTTGCGGCGCACGTCGGTGTAGTCGTCGGCTTCGCCGGTGCATTCCTGGTTGCGAATCTTGAGGTCCGTGGCCGCGTTGAAGCCGCTGTAAAAGCCGTCTTTCGTGCTCTCGAAGCCCGCGTGCTGCAGGCCCAGTTCGTAGCGCGCGATCTCTCCCGTTTTGGTGTCGCCGAGCAGCCAGCTGTTCACGTAGCCAGCGTTGTTCGCCTGCGCGAACATCTCGCACCACTGCGCGATGCTCGACGCATACTGCGTGGCCCGACGCGAGCGATAGAATTCGGGCGCGCCGTTCGCGCGATAGCCGATGAAGTTCGAGATGGTCGTCTCGGTCACCATCAGGCCCGCGCCGTTGACGCAGAAGTCCGTGAGACTCGAGATACAGCCGGGCAGACCCTGCATGAGGATGCGGTGCCCCGAGTCGGGCACGATATCGAACACGACGTTGAAGGCGTCGCCGGCCGCGTAGCGGTCCCACGAGTTGTGCGCCATGACGATGCGGCCGTCGCGCGTCGCACTGCCCGTGGCAATGAAGGCGCTGCAGTGGTGGCCCCGCCGCCCGCGCCACGGGCGCACGGCGGGCTGCGCTTGCTGTGATGCAACATGAACCGGCCACCAGCTCTGCAACAGGTCCATGTAGCCGTTCCAGGCGAGGACTTCGGCGAACTTGAGACCGGCGCCGTCGGCGATGCCCTGGATCTCGTCGGCGAATTCGGTGTCGAGGCGAGGCGCGAACTGCACGATCGCTGCGTTGATGAAGGTGTCGAAGTCCTCGCCCGTGTCCCATTTCGCGAGGTAGCGCGCGGTGCGAATCGCATTGCGGATTTCGTTGGCGAGCAACTTGCCGTGCTGCTCGCCGCGGTCGTAAGGCTCGCCCTGCAAGTGCACGAATATCCAGCCGGCGTGGTCGCGGCGTTCGGCTTCGAGTGAGGGTTCGCTCATCTTCGCTCCAGTCATCCCCGCGTCGATTCTTGCGGCCCGCTGCGCGCACGTCGGGGCGCGGACGCACGAGGCGGGTCGCGTAGTACGTTTCCTTCTAGATTCTAGAAAATCCGCTGCGCTTTGCCACGCGCCTCGCCGGTTGGCGAAGCCTAGCGCTCCGCGTTCATGCGCTGATAGGCGTCGAGCAGCGAAGTCTTGTACACCACGCCCGCGAGCGTCGGCTCGCGCGTGCTTTCGACCACGGGCAGACGCTCGCCCTGGAACGACATGAAGTGCTGCAGGCCGACGGCGAGCGGCATGTCGGGCGTCAGCACGTCGAACGTCGGCTTTAGATAGTCGCGAGCGTGCTTGTTCGCGGTGTCGCGCTTTTGCAGCAGGTCCGAGGTGATGTCGGCCAGCGCGACTGCGCCGAGAAAGCGTCCTGTCTCGTCGGTCACGTAGAGGTACTTGACCGGATATTCGAGGAACACGCGCGTCATTTCCTGCACTGTGGCGCTCTCCAGCACGACAGTCTGCGCGGGGCGCACCAGCTCGCGCATCTGCGTCATGCGCAGGCGCATGCGCTCGGCCTCCTCGCGGTTGCGATGCAGCGTGATTTCGTACATCGACGCCTTGCCGATCGCGCGCGCGACGAAATACGCAACCACACACGAGAGCATGAGCGGCAGCACCACCTGGTAGCTCAGCGTCATCTCGAAGATCATCAGGATCGCCATCAGCGGCGCCTGGGTCGCGCCAGCGAGGAACGCGCCCATGCCCACCATCGCGTAGGCGTACGAAGCGGAGGTGCCGTCGGGCCAGAGCGCGTGCATGCCCTGGCCGAACAGGCAGCCGAGCACCGCGCCCATGAAGAGCGTCGGCGTGAACACGCCGCCTACGGCGCCCGAGCCGACCGTCGCGGCCGTCGCGATGAGCTTGAAGACGAGCACCGTGGCGAGCGCGGTCCAGGTCCACGGCGAATGGAGGATGGAGTTCACGACGCTATAGCCGTTGCCCCACACCTCGGGTGTCCACACGGAAAGGATGCCGACCACGAGGCCGCCGAGCGCGAGCCGCACGGGCAGCGGCGCGTTGAGGCGGCCAAAGCCCTTTTTCGCTGTGGCCATCATCATGAGGAACTGCGGCGCGAGCACGCCGCACAGGAGGCCGAGCGCCACGAAGAGCAGCACCTCGACGCCCGTCACCGGCGGGAATACGGGCATCTCATACGGCGGCTTGTAGCCCGCGAACTCGCGCATGGTGATATTGGCGACCACGGAGGAAACCACGATCGGCCCGAAGCTTTCCATGACGATGGAGCCGAGCACGATTTCGGTCACGAAGAAGGCGCCGGCGATGGGCGCGTTGTACGCCGAGGTGATACCGGCCGCCGCGCCGCACGCGACGAGCAGGCGCAGCCGCGGCGGATCGAAGTGGACCCAGCGGCCGATCAGCGAAGCGGCGAGGGCGGCGAGCTGCACCATCGGGCCTTCACGGCCGATCGAGCCGCCGCTCGCGATCGTGAAGAGCGACGAGAGGCTGCGCCAGATGCTCGTCCCCACGGGCATGACGCCGTCACCGATTGCCACCGCCTCGATATAGTCGGCATGCATCGCCTTGCCGCTGCTGCTGGGCGCCTTGCGCCGCGCGAGCAGCAGCAGGCATCCCGCGATGAAGCCGCCCGCGGCCGGCATCCAGATGCGCCGATGCCACGGCAGGTGGCGCGCCATCTCGACGAGACTGCCTTCGCTGCCCGTGAAAAGCATTTGCACATGCGCGATGCCCTCGCGAAAGATCACGGTCGCAAACGCGCCCGCCACGCCGACGATGACCGACCAGATCAGCATCGTATGGGCGTCGGACAGGCGAAAGAGATCGCGGGCGCGGGTGCGCAGTTTCAGCAGGAATGACAGCACGGCGGGCGGGTCAGGTTACGGGTGAAAGAAAGCCGCACGTGCGCGGGACGCGACGTGCGGCGGCAAGCATAACGGGTGCGCGGCGGCAATTGAGCGCCGCGTGCACGAAACCGGGCGGCGGAGGACGCCTTCCACGGCCCGCGCGCATTCAGCGCACGGCCCGGTCGAGTTCGGGGTAGTGCCGGAAGATGCCCGTATCGTTGAACGGCAGCCGCCGCTCCGAGTCGAGATAGGCGGCGATATGCGGGCGCCTGGCCACGGCGTCGCGCAGCGCAACGACATGCGGGTAGTGGTCCGCGAAATGCTTCGTCGCCTTTGGAAACGCGTAGCGCAGGCCCTCGACGATCTGAAACACCGACAGATCGACATAGCTGAGTGCGTTGCCCACCATGTGGCGCGGGCCCTGCGGATTCTGCGCGAGCACGCGTTCGAAATAGCTCATGAATTTCGGAATGCGATGCGCGATGAAGTCCGCCGAGCGCGCCTTCGCTGCGTCCTTCTGGTCCTCGTAGTAGAGGCCGCTTGCGATCGGATGATGGCTGTCGTGCGCTTCGGTCACGAGGTCCGCGATCGTCAGCTGCAGGCCGTTCGCGACGATGCGCAAGCGCTCGTCGCGCGGCGCGAGCTTGAGCTTCGGGCCGAGATAGAAAAGGATATTGGCGGTTTGCGGCACGATCAGGTCGCCATCCTTGAGAAAGGGCGGGGCGTAGGGTGGATACGGCTCGTCGCTCTCCAGTTCGCCCATCAGCGCGCCGATGCCGAGGCCGTCCTTCTTCTCGCCGCGCGCAACGTCCACGTAGGGCGCCTGCGCCTCTTCCAGCGCGAGCCGCACGAATTCGCCCCGGCCCTGCAGACCGTCCCAGTAATAGAGTTCGTATGCCATCGGTCGTTCCCTTGCGTTCATGGCCGTGCTCGCCACGGCCTGCGCGGCCGCCGCCCACGCAACGGGCAGCAACGCACAGTATCGCTCGCAACGCTCGCGCCTGGTTCGCGCGTGGCGTGCGCTCGCGAAATGGCGCAAGGGCGCCGCGCGCAGAAACGCAAAAAGCCCCGCCGCAGGCGGGGCCGGTGGCCGGCAGCGCCGGCGCACAGGGGATCGGGTCGGGGCGCGCGGCCCTCGGACGCCGGGTCATCCGAACAGGCGCTGCACGCCCCAGGTGATCGCGAGACCGCCGCCGACTAGCCAGAGGTAGATGATGAAACCGGCGGTCAGCGCCCGCGGGCCGGCCTGACGAATCTGCGAGACGCGCGTCTCAATGCCGAGCGCCGTCATCGCCATGGTGAGCGCGAAGGTGTCGAGCGTGTTGACCGCGTGGGTGGCCGTGTCGGGCAGCACGTGGAGCGAATTGACGATCACGAGCGCGAGGAAGCCGAGCGCGAACCAGGGCACCGCGAGCTTTCGCGCGCCGCCTTGGCCGGTGTGGCCGTCGGCCGCTGCCTTGCTGCGCGCCGAGCGATTGAGCCACACGCCGAGCACGAGCAGCACGGGCACGAGCAGCATCACGCGCGTCATCTTGACGATGGTGGCGATGTGCGTGGCCTCCGGGCTCACGTTGCTCGCCGCGCCCACCACCTGCGCGACCTCGTGAATCGTGCCGCCGAAGAAGAGCCCGGCGCCGAGCGTATCGAGATGCAGCCAGCCCGCGCGGAACAGCACCGGGTAGAGGAACATCGAAAGCGTGCCGAACAGCACGACGCTGCCCACGGCCATGGCGCTCTTGTGCGGCTTCGACTGCAGCGTGGATTCGAAGGCGAGCACGGCGGCTGCGCCGCAGATCGCGCTGCCGGCCGCCGTGAGAATGGCGGTGTCGCGGTCGAGCTTGAGGAGTTTCATGCCGACCCAGGTGCCGATCAGGAGCGTGCTCACGACGATCACGACCGACTCGACCAGCCCCGGCACGCCGACCTGGGCAATTTCCTGCAGGCTCACGCGCAGGCCGAAGAACGCCACGGCGATGCGCAGCAGCTTGCGCGCCGAGAAGTTCACGCCGGCGGCCCAGCTTTCGGGCATGCCGTCGCGCAGCGCATTGCCATAGATCGCGCCCGCGACGATGCCGACGATCAGCGGGCTCATGCCGAGCCCGGCGATGGCGGGCAGTGACGCGACGCTGGTGACGGCGGCCGCGAAGAGTGCGACGAACAGCACGCCGTTGAGCTGCCCCCGCGTGGACGGCGACGATGCGTGCGCAAGACTGGGTGTGGACATGACGGCCTCTCTACCGGGCGATCCGGGCGAAAAATGGGGTAGCGAACACGTCGCTATCGAATGGCCTAATCCTAATTTAGATATATCGATATAAAAAATCGTGATTTGTGACGTAATATATAGGAAAACACGATGGTTTTCCACGATGACCCCGGAACAACTGATAACTTTCGCTGCCGTCGCCGAGCATCTCAATATCAGTCGAGCTGCGCTGGCACTGCATTTGTCGCAACCGGCCGTCTCGGGCCAGTTGCGGCTGCTGCAGGAAGAGATCGGCGAGGCGCTTTATCAGCGCGACGGCCGGGGGGTGCGCCTCACGCCCACCGGCGAACAGCTCGCGGGATACGCGGCGCGCCTGCGCGACACCTGGCGCGACGCGCTCACCTACCGCGACGCCTTGCGCGGCCTCGAACGCGGCACGCTGCGCATCGGCGCGACCACCACGCCCGCGAGCTATCGGCTGCCGTATCTGGTGGCGCAGTTCCACGGCCGCTATCCGCAGGTCAAGCTCGAAACGTCGAGCGGAAATTCGACGGACGTCGTGGGCATGCTGGGCGCGGTCGATATCGCGCTGATCGAGGGCCCGGTGGGCGAGCAGTTGCCGCCCGATACCGCCGTGCATCCCTGGCACGAGGACGAAATCGTCGCGATCGTGCCGCGCTCGCACGCGCTGGTGTCACAGCTCGACGCGCAAGGGGAGGCGGCCGCAGCGATGCCGGCCATCACCCTGGAAGCGCTCGCGCAGTGGCCGCTGGTCCTGCGCGAGGATGGCTCGGGCGTGCGCCAGGTGGTCGAACGCGCGTTCGCGCGCGCGGGCGTGCCCATGCGGGTGGCGCTGGAAATCGCCGGCGTGGAGGGCGTGAAGGAGGCGGTGCGGGCGGGCATGGGCATCGGCTTCGTCTCGGCCATGTCGATGCGTCACGAGAACGGCGCCTTGCGGCAGATCCGCCTTGGACCTGAGCCGCTTGCGCGGCGCTTCTCGATCCTGGTGCCGCACGCGGGCGCGGCTTCGCGCGTTGCGCAGCGTTTCCTGGAACTGTGTCTCGCCGATGTTCCGGGCGCCTGATCCACCAGACCCAGGGCAATCCAGAATGGCGGCGCGAGCGGCTAGCGCGCACTATCCGCCCTAATCAACCGGCGCGCAGGCGCTTTTTTTCGGGCTGGATTTGGAACCGGTTCCAAAAAAGGCGAAGTACGCGGCGGCAGGCAACAGGAAGACGGCAATGGCGGAAGTAGCAATCGTGGCGAGCGCGTTCGGCGCGCAGGCAATCAGGCGGGACGGTCACGCGGCATGGAGCCGGCCGGCACGGCGCGCGGGCGCGCAGGCGTTCGAGGTGCGGCGCGAGCTGATGCACGAAGCCGACGCGCAGCCCGAAGCGCTGCGCGCGCTCGGAACGGCGCTTGCGGACGAAGGTTTGTGGCGCGTCTGGTCCACGCCGGACGCGCTCTATGGCGACGATGGCGAGCTCGAAGAGGCGGCGCTTGGCGCCGCGGTCGCCGCGGGACGGGCGCTCGGTGCGCGTTTCGTGAAGCTGCAACTGGGCGGTTTCGCAGGCGACGCAAAGGCCGCGCGCCTCGCGAGCCTGCTCGAAGAACTGGGGGCGCGTACCCGTGACACTGTTGACGCGAGCAACGGCCCGCGCGTCGTCATTGAGAACGGCCAGCTCGTGCAGGGCGGCAAGCTCGACCAGTTCATCGGCCTCTTCAACGCGCTGCGCGACGGCGGCGCGCCGGGCGTGATCGGCATGACTTTCGACATCGGCAACTGGCAATGGCCGGGCGAGCCGCCGCTGCTCGCCGCCGCCGCGCTCGCGACGCACGTCGAATACATCCATTGCAAGGCCGTGGTGGGCGAGGGCGCGCGCCGCTTCGCTGCCGCGCCGGCCGACGACGACGCGCTGTGCCGCGCTGCGCTCGCGCTGCTGCCGACCCACGTGCCGCGCGGCATCGAATTTCCGTTCGATCCGGCGCGCATGGACGACGACGCCGCGCATTACGTCGAGTGGCTCGCGGCCGCCTGAGCGCCGCGCGAAGCCTCGAAACCGCGCACCAGACTCCATACGATTCATCAGGAACGCATCTCATGACCGAAGCACTCGATGTCATCACCTACGGCGAAGCGATGGCGATGTTCGTCGCCACGGAGCCGGGGCCGCTCGCTCAGGTCGCGCATTTCACGAAACGCGCGGCGGGTGCGGAACTCAATGTCGCGACCGGCCTCGCGCGCCTCGGTTTCAAGGTGGGCTGGATGAGCCGCGTGGGCGCCGATTCGTTCGGCCAGTTCGTGCGCGACGTGCTCGCGCACGAAGGCATCGACGCGCGTTGCGTGAGCACCGACACGCGCTTTCCGACCGGCTTCCAGCTCAAGTCGAAGAACGACGACGGCAGCGATCCCGCTGTCGAGTATTTCCGTCGCGGCTCGGCGGCGAGCAAGCTTTCAGCTTGCGACTATCAGGCCGACTATGTGCTCGGCGCCCGCCATCTGCATCTGAGCGGCGTGGCGCCCGCGATCTCTCCCTCGTCGCGCGAACTGGCGTTCAAGCTCGCCCACGAGATGCGCGCCGCGGGCCGCACGATTTCGTTCGACCCGAATCTGCGCCCGACGCTGTGGCGCTCGCAAGCCGAAATGGTCGGCACGCTCAACGAACTCGCAAGCTTCGCCGACTGGGTGCTGCCCGGCGTCGGCGAAGGCCTTGTGCTGACGGGCTCGGACGATCCGGAAGCCATCGCGCAGTTCTATCTTGCGCGCGGCGCGCGCGGCGTGATCGTGAAGCTCGGCGCAGAGGGCGCGTACTACGCCACCGCCGAAGGCGAGCAGGGCCGCGCCGCGGCGCAGCGCGTGGAGCGCGTGGTTGATACCGTTGGCGCCGGCGACGGCTTCGCCGTGGGCGTGGTGAGTGCACTGCTCGAAGGGCGTGAGCTTGCTGCGGCCGTTGCTCGCGGCAACCGCATCGGCGCGCTGGCCGTTCAGGTGATCGGCGACTCGGAAGGGTTGCCGACGCGCGCGCAGCTCGATGCGCTCGAAGCTGCGCAAACGCAGGCAGCCGCATAGCAGAACAGGCGGCGCAACGCAAAGCGCGGCGCGCCAAGTGACATGACACCAGAGGGCGGCACTGTCAGGTACCGAGCCCCATTCAACTGGAGACACCGATGACCTCAACCTCGCTCGCACCGCGCCGCTGGTGGGCAATCATGCCGATCGTGTTCATCACGTACAGCCTCGCCTATCTCGACCGCGCCAACTACGGCTTCGCCTCGGCGGCCGGCATCAACCGCGATCTCGGCATCAGCCCCGGGCTGTCGTCGCTGATCGGCGCGCTGTTCTTCCTCGGCTACTTCTTCTTCCAGCTGCCGG
Source organism: Paraburkholderia sp. CNPSo 3272 (assembly GCF_024206495.1). Taxonomy (GTDB): domain Bacteria; phylum Pseudomonadota; class Gammaproteobacteria; order Burkholderiales; family Burkholderiaceae; genus Paraburkholderia. The sequence continues at coordinate 332,593 of NZ_JAMBPQ010000004.1, forward strand.
GCGCCGTGTATGCGGAGCGCCGCAGCGTGCGCACGCTCGTGTTCGTGAGCCTCGTGCTGTGGGGCGGCTGCGCCGCGCTCACGGGCGTCGTCACGAACATTCCGTCGCTCATGGCGATCCGTTTCGTGCTCGGCGTGGTCGAGGCGGCCGTGATGCCCGCCATGCTCATCTTCATCAGCAACTGGTTCACGAAAAAGGAGCGCTCGCGCGCCAACACGTTCCTGATTCTCGGCAATCCGGTCACGGTGCTGTGGATGTCGGTCGTATCGGGCTATCTCGTGCATGCCTTCGGCTGGCGCCACATGTTCATCGCCGAGGGCGTGCCGGCTGTCGTGTGGGCCGTGTGCTGGTGGTTGCTCGTGCGCGACAAGCCCGCACAAGTCAACTGGCTCTCCGACGACGAAAAGCGCGCGCTCGACGCCGCGATGCGCGCCGAGCAGGCCGCGATCAAGCCGGTACGCAACTATGCCGAGGCGTTCCGCACGCCTGCCGTGATGCTGCTCTCGGCGCAGTACTTCTGCTGGAGCATTGGCGTGTACGGCTTCGTGCTGTGGCTGCCGTCGATCGTGAAGAACGGCTCGGCGCTCGGCATGGTCGAAACGGGCTGGCTCTCCGCCGTGCCGTATCTCGCGGCGACCATTGCGATGCTGGCCGCCTCGTGGGCGTCGGACAAGCTCGACAATCGCCGCGCCTTCGTCTGGCCGTTCCTGCTGGTCGGCGCGCTCGCCTTCGCGCTCTCCTACGCACTCGGCTCGACGCACTTCTGGATCTCCTACGCGCTGCTCGTGGTGGCGGGCGCGGCGATGTATGCGCCGTATGGCCCGTTCTTCGCGATCGTGCCGGAACTGCTGCCGAAGAACGTAGCCGGCGGCGCGATGGCGCTCATCAACAGCATGGGCGCGCTCGGCTCGTTCGTCGGCTCCTATGTGGTCGGGTATCTGAATGGCGCGACAGGCTCGCCTGCGGCATCCTATGCGTTCATGAGCGCGGCGCTGCTCGTTTCGGTTGGCCTCACGCTCGCCGTCAAGCCGCAGCGCGCCGCCGCCCGTGGTTATGCATCGCCGGCTCACGGAAAATAACCTCTCTTTTCTAGCGCACTTATGAAGCCGAAAATTGTTGTCTACAAAGCCTTGCCCGCCGACGTCGCCGACTATCTGCGCGAGCATGCCGAAATCATCGACGTCGATGCCGACCAGTCCGGCGCACTCGCCGCCGCGCTAAAAGACGCCGACGGCGCGATCGGCGCGAGCGTGAAGATCACCCCGGCGATGCTGGACGGTTCGCGCGTGAAGGCGCTCTCCACGATCTCGGTGGGCTACGACCAGTTCGACGTGCCCGACCTCACCAAGCGCGGCATCGTCCTCGCCCACACGCCCGATGTGCTGACCGAATCGACGGCCGACACTGTTTTCTCGCTGATCCTCGCGAGCGCGCGCCGCGTGGTCGACCTGGCCGACTGGGTCAAGGCGGGCCACTGGAAGGGCAGCATCGGCCCGGCGCAATTCGGCGTGGACGTGCAGGGCAAGACGCTCGGCATCGTGGGGCTCGGGCGCATCGGCGGCGCCGTTGCGCGGCGCGCGGCGCTCGGCTTCAACATGAAGGTGCTCTACACGAACCGCAGCCCGAACGAAGCGGCCGAGCGCAACTATGGCGCGCGCCGTGTCGAACTCGACGAACTGCTCGCCAGCGCGGACTTCGTGTGCCTCCAGGTGCCGCTCACCGACGCCACGCGCCACCTGATCGGCGCAGACGAGCTCAAGAAGATGAAGAAGAGCGCGATTCTCATCAACGCCTCGCGCGGCGCGACCGTCGACGAAAAGGCGCTGATCGCGGCGCTCGAAGCGGGCACGATCCACGGCGCGGGTCTCGACGTGTTCGAGCGCGAGCCGATCGATCCCGCGTCGCCGCTGCTGCGCATGCCGAACGTGGTGGCGCTGCCGCACATCGGCTCGGCCACGCACGAGACGCGTCACGCGATGGCGCGCTGCGCGGCGGAAAATCTCGTCGCAGCGCTCGCTGGGACGCTCGACGTGAACGTCGTCAACCGCGACGTGCTCGCGCGATGAGCATGGCTGCGAGCGGCGCGGATCGCGAGCACGACGTCGATCACGCGGAAATGGGCGCCGCGGCGACGGCGCCGCGCCGCGCGACCATCAGCGACGTGGCGCGTGAAGCCGGCACCGGCAAGACCAGCATCTCGCGCTATCTGAACGGCGAGTTGGGCGTGCTTTCGCCCGATCTGCGCACGCGCATCGAGGCGGCGATCGAGCGGCTCGACTATCGCCCCAACCAGATGGCGCGCGGGCTCAAGCGCGGCCGCAACCGTCTGCTCGGCCTGCTGATCGCCGATCTCGCCAATCCCTATTCGGTGGAGATTCTGCAGGGCGTGGAAGAGGCGTGTCACGCGCTCGGCTACATGCCGCTCATCTGCCACGCGGCGAACGAAATCGACATGGAGCGGCGCTATCTTCAGCTGCTCACCACATATCGCGTGGAAGGCGTGATCGTCAACGCACTCGGCGTGCGCGAATCGATGTTGAAACCCGTGGGCAGCGGCGGCATTCCGGCCGTGCTGATCGACCGTACCGTCGACGGCCTCGATGCGGACATGGTCGGCCTCGACAACGCGGCGGCCGTGCGCCTCGGCACGGAGCATCTGCTTGCGCGCGGCTACGACGACATCGTGTTCGTCGTGCAGCCGTTCGAACAGGTGAGTTCGCGGCGCGAGCGCGAAACGGCGTTTCGCGAGTCGATGCAGGCGACGAAAGGCGCGGCGCGTGGCCTCACCCACGTGCTCGATCTCCACGACGAAGCCGCCGTGCAGGCCGCGCTCGCGACGCTAGACGCCCACGTGGCCCGGGCGCTCGCGCACGGTGCGCGGTGCGCTTTGTTCGCGGCCAACGCGCCGGTGGCGCTGCGCCTCGCCCTGCATCTGAAAGCGGCGCTCGGCGCGCAGTGGCAGCAGCGCGTGGCGCTCCTTGCCATCGACGATCCGGAGTGGGCCGAACTTGCCGGCATTACGACGATCCGCCAGCCTACGCGCGCGATCGGCTATCGCGCGGTGGAGTTTCTGCACGAGCGCATCGAGGGCGCGGCGCCCAGGGCGCGCGCGGCGGCGTTCGAGGGCGAACTGGTGGTGAGGGCTTCGACGCTGGGGTGAGCACGGCGCGATTGCTGGTCTCTTGCGCAGTCAGGACTGCGCGCAGGCGCCGATATCTGCGATCATTCGGGCTGCGGCGCGCGCGTGCGTGCCGAACGTCATAAGGAAGCCCATGTCCGTAGCTCCGGTCACGCTCGTCTGCCTCTCGCTCGCGACCCTGTTCGTCGCCGCCTTGCCCATATCGCTGTATCGCCGGCTGCGCGGGCCGTTCGCGCTCGACTGGCGCGATACGATCACGGGCGTCGCCATCTTCGCGTTGTTCGCGGCCGTGATCGAGCGCGCCATCAACGACTACATGCTGCACGGCAACGCCGCCGTCGCGCAGGTCCTTTCGAATCCCGTTTTCTTCGTGCTATACGGGGTGCTCGCGGCTGGCGTGTGCGAGGAGGTCGGGCGCTATATCGCCATGCGGCTCATCGCGCGCCGCAGTGCAGGCAAGCCCAACGCACCCGCTGACAGCGCGGCGTTCGGCTACGGCATCGGCCATGCGGGCGCGGAGGCGTGGTTCGTCGGCGTGCTCGTGCAATTGCAATGGATCGTGTTCGCGGTGCTCGCGAATCGCGGCGATCTCGACGAGCATCTCTCCAATCTCACGATGGACTCGGTCTTGCGCGTGCATCTGATCCTCGCTAGCCTTTCGCCGCTGTTCGCGGGCGTGTTCGCGCTAGAGCGCACGGCCGCGTTCGTGTTCCAGATCGGTTTGTCGGTGCTGATGTGGCGCGGCGTGCGCGCGGGATGGAAGGGGATTTTGCCGCTCGCGATCCTCGTGCACGCGCTCATCGACGTGCCTGCCGCGATGTACCAGGCGCATCTCGTGCCGCTCGTGGCCGTGGACGGTTTGTATGTGGTGGCAGCCGTAGTGGTCGCCGTCGTGCTTTTCAGGACGTGCCGCCCGCAGCCGCGCGTCACACGCGCGGCGTGAGTGTGCGCGTCTCACTTCTTTTTTCTGGCGTCAATGGAAGCCTATCTGTTTGAATGCGCGAGCCCCGAATTCGACGAGCTCGCCCGCGTGATCGCCGACATCTTTCCCGAGCAGACGCGCTTTGCCGAAGAGCCGAACGAAAACGGCGCGCCGCAACTGGTCGTGCACTGGGTAGCGATGCGCTTCGGCTCGAAAGCGCGCCGCATGGCGCTCACGGTGGCAGTCGCTCCCGCCCCGCTCGCACGCTATCGCGCATTGCCGCCGCGGCTGCGCGGGCGCAGCTTCGCGGTGTTGCGAGCCTACGTGGAGGCGACGATCGAATCGCTCGAGGAACAGCACGCGAAGGGCGAAGACGTGCCGCGCGAGGTGACGATCGCGCTGGACGAAGAATTTGCGTAAAACGCTTGCTGGAAGCGCATTTGCTTGAAGCGATGGGCGCACTGCGCCCAGTCTGCGTTGCGCCGGGATTCAGTCGGCGAGCTTGTAGACCTTGGCGAAACGTGCGGCCTGCACGACGCCATAGTCGCCGGGTGCGTATTGCATGACCCAGTCGCCAGCCACGCCGCTGAGCCGGTCGCCGCCGGCAGAACGCACGAGCGTGAACGGCTCGTCCATGCGCCTTGCGAGCACCACGACCTGGTGGTTGCGATACGCGCCTGCGTGGCCATGGGCGAGGGTGTCGCTCGCCGGCAGGTACTTCGCATCGAACCGGTCGCGCGAGACGACCCAGCGATCGCCGGTCGAACCGGTGATGATCGCGTCGCCGGGCGCATAGCGGTTCGGGCCTTCCAGGCTCATCAGCTCGCCGGCAACGGCTGCGAACTCCACGCTCACGGTCTCGTCCTTGACGACGCGCTGTGCGGCGGGATCGACACGCAGGTCGAGTTGGGTCAGTTCAATCATGGCGGCGGCAGCGGACGGTCTTCGCAAAAAACGGCTCTCAAAGAAGCGACGGCCGGGCAGTTTCGCCGGCCGTCGCGCGGTCCGCAAGGGTACCCTGGATCGGGCCGGTGCGCACGCATGGGAGCGCGGCCCGATTCGCAGGTGCGCCTTACTCTGTCTTACTGCGCGGCCGGCGTGCTGGCCGCTTCGGTGTCGCTGGCTGCGTCGCCCGCGGACGGCTTGGCCTTGCCCTTGTGCTTCATATGGCCCGGCTTGCCCGACGGGCCGTGCTCATTGCCGTGGCGGAAGGACTGATCGGCGAGCTTCTTCTGTTCCGGCGAGAGGCTCGTGTAGAGCGGCTCGAACGCCGAGACCAGCTTCTGCATGTCGTCCGCGTGCGCCTGGGCGATCTGCGCGTACTGCTTCATGTCGTCGAGCGCGTTGCGCGAACTTTCGCTCTCCGCACGCTGCTTGAAGAGATTCGCCATGGTCTCGCCATTGCTGCGCATGGTGTCGGCGAACGTCTTCCATTGCGGCTCTTGCTCGGGCGTGATCTTGAGCTGCGTATGCAGCCACGTGATGCGCTCCTCGACGCGCTGCTGATGCTGCGCGGCGCGCACGTCGGCGCTCGATGCGGCCGCAGCGGTTGCCGAAGCGGCCGGGGCGGCGCTTTGCGCAAACGCGCCGCTCATCGAGAGCGAGGCGGCAAGGATGACGAAAGCTTTCTTCATTGTGACTCCTTGGATCATTTCGTAGCGGGTAGCATGGCCAGAACGGCTGCAGGCGCTATTAGTACCACGTTCTCTCTTCGCCACGCCCCGGCTGCGACACTTGCTTACAAACGAAACGCGTGGAAATACCCGTCGCGCATGACCTGACTCGCGCGCCGCCCGGCGTCCTCACCGCGCGCGATAATGACGCCGTTCAAACTTTCCACCCAGACCGCCGCCCGATGAGACCTCCGCGCCTCGATCAACTCGACGACCTCGACCGCAGCCTCGTCGCGCTGCTGCAGGAAAACGCACGCGATAGCGTCGCGAATCTCGCGCGGCGCCTGGGCGTCGCGCGCACCACAGTGCTTGCGCGCATCGAGCGGCTCGAACGCACGCAGGTGATCGCCGGCTACGGCGTACGCCTCGGCCAGGATGTGCTCGACGCGAGCCTGCAGGCGTGGGTCGGGCTCATCATCGCGCCACGTCATGGGCCTGATGTGCAAAAGCGCCTCGGCAAGATGCCCGAAGTGCAATTGCTGTGCGCGGTGAGCGGCGAGTACGACTACGTGGCGTGGCTGCGCGCCGATTCGCCCGACCGCCTCAACGATCTGCTCGACCAGATTGGCGGCATGCCCGGCGTGGAGCGCACAACCACGTCGATTGTGCTTGCGCGCAAGGTCGATCGCGGCTCGGTGACGGGCTGAAACGCGAGCCGGATCTTGGCCGAACGGCGAGGCGTTCGCCATCCGAAATGGGAGCTTTCGTCATTTCGACGAAAACCTTCGTCATAACGACGAAAACCGAGTTCGAATCGCATCGTTTTGCGCCTATGAACCGTATTCGTCTCTCCCTAGACTGTGTCTGAGCGGGCGCTGCCCATCCCCAAGCATAGAAAACCAAAGGAGATGACACATGAAAGTTGCGATTGCAGGCGCCGGCCTGATCGGCCACACCATTGCCCACATGCTGCGTGAGAGCGGCGACTACGAAGTCGCGGCGTTCGACCGCGATGCGAAAGCGCTCGAGCCGCTTGCGGCGCAGGGCATCCCCACCGCGCGTGTCGATTCCGGCGACGCCGCCGCGCTGCGCGGCGCGCTGGAAGGCTACGACGTGCTGATCAACGCGCTGCCGTATTACCTCGCGGTGAACGTCGCCTCGGCGGCGAAGGGCGCAGGCGTCCACTACTTCGACCTGACCGAGGACGTGCGCGCGACCCACGCGATCCGCGCGCTGGCCGAGGACGCCGATCACGTCTTCATGCCGCAGTGTGGTCTCGCGCCTGGCTTCATCGGCATTGCGGCCCATGCGCTAGCGAGCCGCTTCACCGAGATCCGCGACGTCAAGATGCGCGTGGGCGCGCTGCCGCAGTTCCCCACCAACGCGCTCAAGTACAACCTCACGTGGAGCGTGGACGGTCTCATCAACGAGTATTGCCAGCCGTGCGAAGCGATCCGCGAAGGCCGCACGCAGTGGGTGCAGCCGCTCGAAGGCCTCGAGCATTTCTCGCTCGACGGCGTGGAGTACGAGGCCTTCAATACCTCGGGCGGTCTGGGCACGCTCTGCGAGACGCTTTCGGGCAAGGTCGAGTCGCTCGACTACAAGTCGGTGCGTTATCCGGGTCATCGCGCGCTCATGCAGTTCCTGCTCGAAGACCTGCGCCTGTCCAGCGACCGCGACACGCTCAAGTCCATCATGCGCCGCTCGGTGCCTGCCACGGAGCAGGATGTCGTGCTGATCTTCATGACGGTGACCGGCATGCGCGACGGCAAGCTCGTGCAGGAAGTGTTCACGCGCAAGATCTTCGCAAAGACGGTGTGCGGCGTGCCCATGAGCGCGATCCAGATCACCACGGCCGGCGCCATGTGCGCGGTGCTCGACCTGTTCCGCGAAAAACGTCTGCCGCAAGCCGGGTTCGTGCGCCAGGAGCAGGTGTCGCTCCAGCAGTTCCTCGCGAACCGTTTCGGTCAGGTGTACGAAGGCGCGACGCTCGACAGCCGCGCGAAGGTGGCGGCCTGAAAGCTCAGGTCGATGCCGTTGCCGACACGATGCCCTCGAGCAAGGCGTCGTAGTTGGCCGCGGCCGGCGCGCTGGTGTCGAAGAGAAGAAGGCCGTCGAGCTGCGCGCCCGACGGCATGAAGCGCCGCTGCCGGTATTCGTCCCAGTGCGCAAGCTTGTAGGCGTCGATCGGATGGGCGCGCGCGACGATGCGCGCGTGCGCCGTTTCCTCGCTCGTATGCACCCACACCACGCTGATCCCCACTTCCTGACCGACGCCGAGCCACTCGCGGTCGAACAGCTTGCGCTCGCGCACTTCGCGCGATAGCGGGCCGACCACGAGCGCGCTCACGCCAAGCTCGAGGTTTTCGCGGGCGGTGTCGATGAGCCCCCGGTACTCGGGTTCGCGAAAATGCTGCAGGAAAAGCGGGCTGTCGCGATCGTTCGGGTCGTGCGTGAGTGCGTCCATCGCGGCGGCGCTATAGCTGCCGTAGAGCGTGTCCTTGTCGAGCAGGCAAAACGGCTCGCCGGTCTCGCGGGCGAGCGGGGCAAAGAGGCGTTTGGCGAGCGACGTCTTGCCGGCGCCGGCGTGGCCGCAGAAGAACACCAGTCTTGTCACGGGCGGCATGCCTCGCCGTGTTGTGTGCCGGCGTCTGCCGAAGGCGCGTTTTTCGGGGCGGTTTGCCCGGGCTCGTGTCCGTTCAGGAATGTGTCGTTGGCGTCGAGCCCCATCGCGTTGATGATGCCAAAGATGCCTGTGATCCACGAGCGGTACCACATGGCCGCTGCCTCCTCTTTGTGCCGGTTGCGCGCGCTGCCGCGCATTCCCCAAAGCATATAACAACGATGATCGATCCGGCGCCCGTGCGGATATGATGGGCGCGAACCAGCAGCCAGGCTCCGAAAGGGGGAAAGCGCCCATGCCGCCTTTGCCGTCGCGCAGATCGATTGCGAGTCTCGCCGCCGCCGTCACGGTGGTCGCCGCGTTCGCACTCGGCGGCTGCGCCGAGGAGCAGCCGCAGCCCATGCCGTTCAAGCCCGTGCCGGCCGAACGCATCCTGAAGTCCGGCTGCACCGAACCGGGCGAGGGCCTCGTCGCCGTGGACGTGCGCCGCGAGCGCACCCGCAACGTCATCGTCAAATTCCGCGACGCGCCGGTCTACATCGATGGCGAGCGCGTGACCGATCTCATGGACGGCGAGCACGTCACGCTCTACCTGAAGCCCGGCGTGCACCGCATCGCCGTGACGACGCAGTTCGATCCCGTGATCGAGCTGCGCTTGCTCGTCGATGCGCGCTACACCAACCGCGCGAGTGTCGCATTCGACAAGGATGGCCGCATCGGGATCCGCCGCGTCGCGCAGTAGGCCGCCCGCCAGTCGCAACCGCCGTTGCGCGGCGGGCACGTGCAGTGCTCCCGCACGCCAGTCAGGCCCCGTCAGGCGGGGCGCGCCGCACGGGCATCCCGTCCGGACGCCGCCGCTCGGCGCAACCCCTTACACTTGGCAACCGGTGCAACTCGAAGCGGCGCGGGAGCGACCCGCCGCGCGGAAGAAAAGGAACATGCTAATCAACTGCGCCGCGTATCAAGGCGGCAAGAAACTGGCCGACGTCACCGTCGAAGCCATCAGCGACTATCTGGCGAAGCCCGAGTGTTTCGTCTGGGTCGCGCTCAAGGATCCCGACGCCGGCGAAATGGCGGCGATGAAGGAGGAGTTCGGCCTGCATTCGCTCGCCATCGAAGACGTGATGAACGGCAACCAGCGGCCGAAGATCGAGGAATACGGCGACACGCTCTTTTGCGTGCTCCACACGCTCGAACTCGACGACGACGGCGAAGTCATCACAGGCCAGGTGAACGTATTCGCCGGCCCCAATTTCGTGCTCTCGGTGCGCCACCGCGCGCAGCAGGGTTTCACCGACGTTCGCGCGCGCTGCGAGCGCGAGCCCGAATTGCTGCGCGAAGGCTCCGGGTTCGTGCTCTATGCGCTCATGGACAGCGTGGTCGACCGCTACGCGCCGGTGCTCGAAACGCTCTCTGCCGAAATCGAGCAACTGGAGGACCGCATCTTCGATAAGCACGACCTCGCGGGCTCGCGGGCGATCATCGAGGATCTCTATTCGCTCAAGCGCCGTCTCGTGATCCTCGCGCATCACGTCACGCCGCTCGTCGATGCCGTCGGCAAGCTCGTGGGCGGCCGCATTCCGCAGATCTGCGTGGGCATGCAGGCGTACTACCGCGACGTTTCCGACCATCTCGTGCGCGTGTCCAACATGATCGACGCCCGCCGCGAAATGATCGTCACGGCCATCCAGGTGAACCTCGGCATGATCTCGCTCGCGGAGAACGAGGTGACCAAGCGGCTAGGTTCGTTCGCCGCGCTCTTCGCCGTGCCGACGATGATCGCGGGCATCTACGGCATGAATTTCGAGCACATTCCGGAGCTGCACTTCAGGTTTGGCTACCAGATCTGCCTCGCCGCCATGCTCGTGCTCGATATCTTCCTGTTTTTCCTGTTTCGTCGTATTAACTGGCTCTAAGGCCGGCTCTGCGGCGGGGCGGGCGTTGCTGCGGCGCCGCATCAGCGGCAGCAACGCCAGTGACAGAGGGAAGTTGACATCGTTCAGCGCCTGCGCCGAGAATGGGCCGGCAGAAAACGTTTGCGCATAACCAGAAAGCAGGACCCAGCCGGGTCCGACAAACCGGAGACTTCCAGAAATGAACTCCCGCATTCGCCGCCGCATCCTCCTCGCCGCCAGCGCGCTCGCCACGACCGCCGTAACAGGCGCTTTGCCGCTCGCGGCCCGCGCCCAGGCGCCTCACAAGCCGAAGGTCGCGCTCGTCATGAAGTCGCTCGCCAACGAGTTTTTCCTCACCATGGAGACCGGCGCGAAGGACTATCAGAAGCACAACGCCGACCAGTTCGATCTCATCACCAACGGCATCAAGAACGAGACCGACACGGCCGCGCAAATCCAGATCGTCGAGCAGATGATCGTCTCGAAGGTCGACGCCATCGTGCTCGCGCCCGCCGACTCCAAGGCGCTCGTGCCCGTCGTGAAGAAGGCGGTGGACGCGGGCATCATCGTCGTGAACATCGACAACAAGCTCGACTCCGACGTGCTCAAGTCCAAGGACCTGAACGTGCCGTTCGTCGGCCCGGACAACCGCAAGGGCGCCCGCCTCGTGGGTGACTACCTCGCCAAGCGCCTGAAGTCGGGCGACCAGGTGGGCATCGTCGAGGGCGTCTCCACCACGACCAACGCGCAGCAGCGCACCGCGGGCTTCAAGGACGCGATGGACGCCGTGGGCGCGAAGATCGTCTCGACGCAGTCGGGCGAATGGGAGATCGACAAGGGCAATGCCGTCGCCTCCGCCATGCTCAATGAATACCCGGACATCAAGGCGCTCCTGTGCGGCAACGACAACATGGCGATCGGCGCCGTGTCGGCCGTGCGCGCAGCGGGCAAGCAGGGCAAGGTGTACGTGGTCGGCTACGACAACATCGGCGCCATCAAGCCCATGCTCAAGGACGGCCGCGTGCTCGCCACCGCCGACCAGTACGCGGCGAAACAGGCCGTGTTCGGCATCGACACGGCCCTGAAGGCGCTCAAGGAGCACAAGAAGCAGTCGGAGCTGTCGGGCATCGTCGAAACGCCCGTGGTGCTCGTCACGAAGTAAGCGCTGCCCGCAGGCGCCATGCCGTGGTGCGGCGGTATTTGCGTGCGCAACGTAATAAGCGCTCAAGAATCTCGCCGCGCAGCCGTTATTTGTACCGGGATGGCCGCATGGGCGGCCGTCTTCCGCTGTGCGGCGTATCGCTGCCCAGTGCGCCGTTCGAGGCACGCTCTACCGGAGCGTGCGGCGGCGGTGCGGACCCGCAGTATCCGGGCGGCGCGACTCACCGGTTGAACCCGGCGGCGCGGCTCGCGACTACAGGATCGTGATGGATGCAAATGTCCCCGACGTAGCGTCCCCTGCGCCCGCCGTGCTTACGGTGACGGGCGTCGGGAAGACCTACGAGCAGCCGGTGCTCGCCGACGTCAGCCTCGCGCTGCACGCCGGCGAAGTGCTTGCGCTCACGGGGGAAAACGGCGCGGGCAAGAGCACGCTCTCGAAGATCGTGAGCGGCCTCACGGCGCCGAGTGCGGGCAGCATGACGATGATGGGCCTGGCCTACGCTCCGGCGAGCCGCCGCGAAGCCGAGGCGCGCGGCGTGCGCATGGTCATGCAGGAGCTGAACCTGCTGCCCACGCTCACTGTTGCCGAGAACCTGTTTCTGGACCGCCTGCCGCAGTCGGGGCCGCTGCGGTTCGGCTGGATCGATCGCCGGCGGCTGCGTGACGACGCGCGGGCCGCGATGGCTCAGGTCGGGCTCGAGGCGATCGACCCCGATACGCCGGTCGGGGAGCTGGGTATCGGGCATCAGCAGCTCGTGGAGATCGCGCGCAACCTGATCGGCAGCGCCGCTGGTGCCGATGGTGCCAGTGGTGCCGATGGCGGCGACATGCGCGTGCTGATCCTCGACGAGCCGACGGCCATGCTCACGGCCCGCGAGGTCGAGCTGCTGTTCGAGCAGATCGCGCGCCTGAAGGCGCGCGGCGTGGCGATCGTCTACATCTCGCACCGGCTCGAAGAACTCGAGCGCATCGCGCAGCGCGTCGCGGTGCTGCGCGACGGCAAGCTCGTGCGGGTGGACGCCATGGCCAACCTCACGCCCGAGCGCATCGTCGCGCTGATGGTGGGGCGCGAGCTTGGCGAGCGCATCGATCTCGGGCAGCGGCGCATCGGCGCGCCGCTCCTGAAGGTGGAGGGGCTCACGCGCGCGAAGGCCGTGCGCGACGTGTCGTTCGAAGTGCGCGCAGGCGAGATTTTCGGCGTGTCGGGGCTGATCGGCGCGGGCAGAACGGAGCTGATGCGGCTCATCTACGGCGCCGACCGCATGGAGCGCGGCACGGTGGCGCTGGCGCCCACGCCGGGCGCGGCGCCGCAGCCGGTGCAGATCGCCTCGCCCGCCGATGCGGTTAAGCTTGGCATCGCGCTCATCACCGAGGACCGCAAGGGCGAAGGCCTGCTGCTGCCGCAGCCGCTCGCCGCAAACGTGACGCTCGGCAACGTGGCCGCGGTGTCGCGCTACGGCGTGGTGGACGCGGCGCGCGAGAACACGCTGGCGCGCACGCAGATCGACGCGCTGCGAATCCGCGCATCCGGACCCGCGCAGCCGGTGGGCGAGCTGTCGGGCGGCAACCAGCAGAAGGTGGTGATCGGCCGCTGGCTCGCGCGCGACATTACCCAGTCGATGCGCGTCGTGCTGTTCGACGAGCCCACGCGCGGAATCGACGTCGGCGCGAAGTTCGACATCTACGCGCTGATGAGCGCGCTCGCGCGCGAAGGCCGGGCGCTCGTGGTGGTGTCGAGCGACCTGCGCGAGCTGATGCTGATCTGCGACCGCATCGGCGTGATGTCGGCGGGGAAGATGACGGCCATCTACGGTCGCGACGAGTGGAGCCAGGACAAGCTGCTCGCCGCCGCCTTCGCGGGGCTGCGCGCCGAGGATGCGCTGGTCGCGAACGCGTGCGATCTGCCGAAGATGGGCGACGTGCCGCCACCCGTAGACACGCGCAAGCCGCAGGAACGAAACGACGGCCCACGAGGGAGCGCTTCATGACGAACGACCCGTTGCGCGGGCAACCGTCGCCGCAGGGCGACGAAAGCGGTGGGCGTACCGGTTCGGCCAAAATCGCGCCGGGCGCTGCGCCAGTGTCGGCGCCGCATGCGATGCAGGCGAGCGGCAAGCCCGTCGGCACGCGCTTCGGCTTTTCGAATTACCTGGGCCTCGCGCTCGCGCTGATCGCGATGATCGTGTTGTTCTCGCTGCTGAGTTCACACTTCCTCACCTACGATACGTTCAGCACGATCGCGAACCAGATACCCGATCTCGTGGTGATGGCCGTGGGCATGACCTTCGTGCTGATCATCGCGGGCATCGATCTTTCGGTGGGCTCGGTGCTCGCGCTCGGCGCTTCGGTGGTGAGCGTGGCGTCGCTCAAGTGGGGCTGGGGCGCGCTGCCGGCGGCACTGCTCGGCCTCCTCGCCGCGGCGGCCACGGGCACGCTCACGGGCGCGGTGACGGTGGGCTGGCGCATCCCGTCGTTCATCGTCTCGCTCGGCGTGCTCGAAGCGGCGCGCGGGCTCGCGTACCAGATGACGAATTCGCGCACGGCGTATATCGGCGACGCGTTCGACTTTCTCTCGAACCCGATCGCATTCGGCATTTCACCTGCGTTCCTGATCGCGGTCGCGGTGATGGTGATCGCGCAGCTCACGCTGACGCGCACGGTGTTCGGACGGTATCTGATTGGTATCGGTACCAACGAGGAAGCGGTGCGCCTGGCGGGCGTCGATCCGCGGCCGTACAAGGTGATCGTGTTCGCGCTGATGGGCGCGCTTTCCGGACTCGCTGCGCTGTTCCAGATTTCGCGCCTCGAAGCCGCGGATCCGAACGCGGGCGTGGGGCTGGAACTGCAGGTGATCGCTGCCGTGGTGATCGGCGGCACGAGCCTGATGGGCGGGCGCGGTTCGGTCATCAGCACGTTCTTCGGCGTGCTGATCATCTCGGTGCTGGCCGCGGGGCTCGCGCAGATCGGCGCGAACGAGCCAACCAAACGGATCATCACCGGTGCGGTGATCGTCGTGGCGGTCGTGCTCGACACGTACCGCAGCAGGCGAAGTCGCAGAGGCAGCAGGGCATAACAATTTTTTCGAGGGCGCGGTCCGCAACGCAGCGCGGGCCGGCGGAAATGACCGGGGAAGCGACGCCAGACCAAACCAACAACGGGCGCGCAGAGAGCCGGCAGCAACAGGGCAGCAAAAAAGCAGGAGCAACATAAATATGGCGACGATCAAGGATGTGGCCGCCGTGGCGGGGGTATCTTTCACGACGGTGTCGCATGTGGTGAACAATTCGCGTCCGGTGTCGGCGGACGTGCGGGCCAAGGTCGAGCGTGCGATCCGCGACCTGAACTACGTGCCGTCGGCGGTGGCGCGCTCGCTCAAGGCGCGTGCCACGGCGACCGTGGGACTGCTCGTGCCGAACGGCACCAACCCGTATTTCGCGGAGCTTGCGCGCGGCGTCGAGGACGCCTGCGCGCGCAAGGGCTACTGTGTGTTCTTCTGCAACTCCGACGACGACCCGGCCAAGCAGCGCAGCTACCTGCGCGTGCTGCAGGAAAAGCGCATCGACGGCCTCATCGTCGCCTCGGCCGGCGACGACGCCGTGCTGGCCTCGACGCTCGCCGATACGCGCGAGCCGATCGTCGTCATCGACCGCAACATCGAGGGACTCGACGCCGATCTCGTGCAGATCGACCACGAGCGCGGCGCCTGGCTCGCCACGCGGCATCTGCTCGAACTCGGGCACTCGCGCATTGGCTGCATCACCGGGCCGGTGACGACCGCGGTGAGCGCAATGCGCATGCACGGCTTCCTGCGCGCCATGTCGGAGCGGGGCGTGGAGATCGCGCCGGGGGCGATCGTCGAAAGCGACTTTTCCGGGGCGGGCGGTTACCGCGCGGCGGCGCAACTGTTCGACAGCGTGCGGCCGACGGCGATCTTCGCCGGCAACGACATGATGGGCATTGGCGCCTTGCGCGCGGCCGCCGAGCGCGGCTTGCGCGTGCCGGGCGACTGCTCGATCATCGGCTTCGACGATATCGAGCTTGGCAACTTCACCTGGCCCGCGCTCTCGACGGTCGGCCAGCCGGCGCGTGCGCTCGGCGACATGGCGGCGCTCACGCTGATCGAGCGCATTGCGAACGCCCGCGAGGAAGGCGCGAGGGCGCGGCGGCGCGTCATGCCGCCTACGCTGTTCGCTCGCGAATCGACGGGGCCCTGGGTCGGTGCCGCGGAATACGCGCCGCTCGCGGCCTGAGGCAGGGTAGCCGTAGCGAAGGCGCATGCCATCGAGGAGGCATCGTGACGACTGACGCAACCAGGCCGACCTACGCACGCGCTCGCGTGGCCGTGGTCGGCAGTCTGAACATGGATCTCGTTGCGCGTGCGCCGCGCTTGCCGGCTCCCGGCGAGACGCTCGCGGGCCATGCGTTTTCGCAGGTGGCCGGCGGCAAGGGCGGCAACCAGGCCGTGGCCGCGGCGCGCCTGGGCGCTCAGGTGGCGATGGTTGGCCGGGTCGGCGCGGACAGCAACGGCGAGGTGTTGCGCGCGGGGTTGATGACAGAAGGTATCGACTGCGGCGCGCTCGAAACGTCGCCTGGCGCGCCGACCGGCGTGGCGCTGATCATCGTCGACGACGCGAGCCAGAACGCCATCGTCATCGTGGCCGGGAGCAACGGCGAGGTGACGCCCGAAACGATCGCGCGCCATGAAGCCGTGCTCGCGCAGGCCGAGGTCGTGGTCTGCCAGCTCGAAACGCCCGCCGACGCCGTGGCGGCCGCGCTCGCCGCCGCACGGCGCCTGGGCAAGATCACCATCCTCAATCCAGCGCCCGCTACGGGGCCGCTGCCCGCGCAGTGGCTCCCGCTGATCGACTACCTCGTACCGAACGAACTTGAGGTCGCTGCGCTCACCGGCCTGCCCGCGGGCACGCCAGACGAGGCGGCGCGCGCGGCGTCGGCGCTGCGCGAGGCGGGCGCACGCAACGTGCTGGTGACGCTCGGCGCGCAGGGCGTATGCGCGCTGCTCGACGCCGCCGCGCCAGTTCATCTGCCCGCGCCACGCGTCAATGCGGTGGACACGACGGCGGCCGGCGACACTTTCATTGGCGCTCTGGCCGCGCGCCTGGCCGCCGGTGCGCCCGCGCTCGATGCCGTCGCTTTCGCATTGCGTGCCGCGTCGGTTTCCGTGACGCGCGCGGGCGCTCAACCTTCCATTCCCACGCTCGCCGAACTCGCGGGCTGAGCGGATCTGCAGGTATCTGCACGTCTCACAGCCATAAGCCATAGCCGGCCGCGGCGCGGCTTATTCGTGCCGGGCATGGATGCGTTTCGCCGATTCTTCATACCATATACATATTTCAAGACCATGAATCGCTGTGCCGTAAACGCCTGTTAGAGGGATAACTCGATGTCGGGCGTTGGGCCCGACCACACCACAAGCGTTGGGGGAGTCATGGGCAAGGGCATCAGTATCAAGGCGCGCATCGGCATCACAATGGGCTTTCTGGCGACGTTGATCGTCGCGATCAGTGCCGTCGGGCTGCTGGGTCTCACGCGTTCGAATGACGCGTATCGCGAGACTTTCACCGACCAGATGCCCAGTTCGCACGCGGTCAACCTGGCCGAGATCTATGCGGCGCGCGAGCGTCTCGCGCTCGATCGAGCCGCCTTCGAGCTGGGTACCCCCGACGCCGCCGCGACGATCGACCGTGCGCGCATGCTGCGTGGCGTGTCGGACGACTTCTGGAAGAAGTACATGACCTTGCCGCACGACGGCGAGGAAGCGCGCCTCGCCCAGGATGTCGCGGCCCGGCGCGATGCCCTGCACCAGATCGCGGACCAGTTCATGACGACCGTCCAGTCGGGCGACCAGGCGAAGGTCGTGGCGGGCGCCAAGGCGCTCAAGGAGTCCTACGACGGGCTCTCCAAGGCCGACGCCGTGCTCGACAAGTTCCAGATGACGCAAGCGCAGCAGGGCTTCGACGACGCCCAGGCGGCGTTCTCGCAACTGCGCATTGCGAGCCTCGCGGCGCTGCTCGTGGGCATCGGCGCGGCCGCCTATTCGTTCTTCTCGCTGCGCCGCGCCATTGCCGAGCCGCTCGGCGAAGCGCTCGGCGCTTTCCACGCGATCGCGGCCGGCGACCTGCGCCGGCCCGTAGTCGTGCGCCGCAACGACGAGATGGGCGAACTGCTGGGCGGCGTCGCGCAGATGCAGCGCAGCCTCACCGAAACGGTGCGCTCGGTGCGCTCGGGCACCGAATCGATCGCCACGGCCACGCGCGAGATCGCAGCGGGCAACCTTGATCTCTCGTCGCGCACCGAAGAGCAGGCTTCTGCGCTCCAGCAAACCGCCTCGAGCATGGAGCAGCTCACGGGCACCGTGAAGCAGAACGCCGATAACGCCCGCCAGGCCAGTGCGCTCGCCGCCAACGCCTCGGAAATCGCCAATAAGGGCAGCTCGGTGGTCAATCAGGTGGTCGGCACGATGGGCGACATCAACGACAGTTCCACGAAGATCGCCGACATCATCACGATCATCGAGGGCATTGCGTTCCAGACCAACATTCTCGCGCTGAATGCGGCCGTCGAAGCGGCGCGCGCGGGCGAGGAAGGGCGCGGCTTCGCCGTGGTGGCGGGCGAGGTGCGCAGCCTCGCGCAGCGTTCGTCGGCGGCGGCCAAGGAGATCAAGGGGCTCATCGACACCTCGGTCGAGCGCGTGCAGGCGGGTTCGGCTCTCGTCGACGAGGCGGGCCGCACGATGACCGAGATCATCGCCGCGGTGCAGCGCGTGACCGACATCATGGGCGAGATCGCGGCGGCTTCGCAGGAGCAGTCGGGCGGTATCGACCAGGTGGCGCGCGCAGTCACGCAGATGGACGAGGTGACCCAGCAGAACGCGGCGCTCGTAGAGGAGGCCGCCGCGGCGGCGCAGTCCCTCGAGGACCAGGCGGGGCGCCTGCGCGAGGCCGTCGCGGTGTTCAATCTGGAAGATGCCGCGGGAGGGGCGGCGCCGGGACAGCCCGTGCGCGCACCCGGCGGGGCGGCTGCCGTGTCCCGGGCTGTCACGCGCCCGGCAGCAGCCGGCGTGACTGCTGCGCCCGCCACGAAGCGCGCGCCGCCCCGCGCTCCGGCTGCTCCCGGCGCCGTCCAACCGGCCGCACGGCCCGCCGCAACCGCGAGAGCGCCCGTCAGCGCGGCGTCGGGTGCCGGTTCGAACGGCGACTGGGAAACCTTCTGACAATCCTCCGATCAGGAGCGCGGGCCGTTCTCGCGCGAGAGCCAGCCGCTGCGCCGCAGCGGCTTTTTTTATGCCTTTGACCCCGTTGTGCGGCCCGGCCGTGCGCCATACGCGCGCCGTTACGGTACATTGTCAGCCGTGTCATCTGCGCGGCCCGGTCGGCGCGCTACACTGCGGCGCCCAGCGGTGCCCGCGAGCGGCATGGTGTTGTGCTGGACCGTTCAGCCCGCGCCGATGTCCGAGCGCGGCCCATACGGGGTGGCGCCGCGAGAGGAAGGACCCGCGCCGCAGCGGCAAGGGAGGGCGCACGGCGCCACGCAGGACGGATTGCGCCGGCATCGAGCGCCGGCGCCGCATGACAGCACAACAAGGAACCCGACATGACGCATGACGATCTCGCGCAACGCCTCGTGAATGCGCGCCGGCATCATCATCTGATCGAAACGCTGGAACCCGAGCGCGTGCCGCCCGACGCGGCCACGGCCTATGCGATCCAGCAGGCGGTGCTCGCCGGGCTCGAGACCACCACGGGCGGCTGGAAGGTGGGCGCGCGCGCCCCGGGCGGACCTGCCTCCGGCGCGCCGATCCCGGCGCCGCTCGTGCACGCCTCGCCGGCGCGCTTCGAGCGCCGCCACTTCTTCCGCGTGCTGGTGGAGCTGGAGATCGCCTTTCGTTTTTCGGAACCGATCGTCCCGCGCGCCGAAGCCTATGCGCGCGACGAGGTGCTAGCGCGCGTCGGCCAGATCCTGCCGGCCATCGAGATCGTCGATAGCCGTTTCGCGCAGTGGCCCAACGTCGCGCCGCTCGCCCAGCTCGCCGATGCGCAGAACAACGGCGCACTCGTGACCGGCCATGCGCTGGCGTACCCAACGCTTGCCCGCGTGTTCGATTTCGTCGCGCCGGAGCTCGAACTGTCGTTCGACGGCGCCTCGCTCGTGCCGGAGGCGCCGGGCAACCCCGCTGGCGATCCGCGCGAGCTGCTGGTCTGGTTCATCAATCATTGCGCCGCGATGGGCATCACGATCGAGCCCGAATGGACCATTACGACGGGTACCTATGTCGGTGCGCACCGTATCGATACACCCGGCCTCCTGCACGGGCACATCGACGGATTGGGTGAAGTCGAAGTCGAGTTCGTCTAGGTCGCCCAAGGGCGCACCATGTAACTGTCGCACCTGTCATATTCGCCCTCACGAACGGCCGCCGCGCACATTGCGCGGCGGCTTTATTTTTTTGTGCGCGTTGTGTGGCTCATGGGTGTAAACCTGGCAACCTGTCACGGGCGCCATTTCCTTCGCGCGTCGTTTGATCGGCGCGGGAAAACCACTACTGCCGACAGGGCCTCGCAGCGTTGATCGCATCTGCGCAAGAATGCGCGGCAGGTCACCGACGATGGTGAAATCGACGCGTAAAACGGGAAAAAATCGCATTGACGCGTGCTCACAACATCTGCGTGTCAGTGCGCAACGTGAGCGCGCTCCGCGGGCTCACGAACAAATCGTAACGAACGGGTGTGCACCGGCGCTGCACTGGTGCGTTTGATGAAGAGGCACTGCGTATGCCGTGGCGCCGCACAGGCCGGATGACAAGGCGAAAAGCCGGTCGAACACCAGGTAAAAAGTGGCTTGCAGCGAATGCCCGGCGCTGAGGTATTGGCCAACACTCAGGCACAGCATCTGGGCGCGAGCATGACCCCGGTCTGAAATTTGCACCAGCAGGGAAGATCATTGTAAGTCGTTGTCTGGCGCCCTCCAAGCGCTCAATAATGCTTAGCTTTAGAGGGCACATCAGGCGCGATTTAACGGTGCGAAAAATTTCAAAAGGGTTTAGGATGAATTTGAGCGATGTCGTTTCCGAATAGCGCGCCGCGCACGACATCGGTCGCAGATCTTGGCGAGGAGGTAGCATGGATATCTATAGCAGCTTCGCGACCCGCTTCGAAAAAACGCGAGAGGAGGAGTTCTCGCTCGAGGAGTATCTCGCGCTCTGCAAGGAAGATCCCAATGCGTACGCCACGGCTGGCGAACGCATGCTGACGGCAATCGGCGAACCCGAACAGATCGACACCCGCAACGATCCGCGTCTGTCGCGCATCTTTGCGAACAAGGTCATCAAGGTGTATCCCGCATTCCGCGAGTTCTATGGCATGGAAGACGTGATCGAGCAGGTCGTCGCGTACTTCCGCCATGCGGCGCAAGGACTCGAAGAGAAGAAGCAGATTCTCTATCTGCTCGGTCCGGTGGGCGGCGGCAAGTCCTCCATCGCCGAGCGGCTGAAGCAGCTCATGGAGCGCGTGCCGTTCTACTCGATCAAGGGCTCGCCCGTGAACGAGTCTCCGCTCGGGCTGTTCGACTACGACGAAGATGGCCCGATACTCGAAGAGCAATACGGCATACCGCGCCGTTACCTTCGCAGCATCCTGAGCCCGTGGGCCGTGAAGCGCCTGCACGAATACAACGGCGACATCCGCAAGTTCCGCGTGGTGCGCCGCTTCCCGTCCATCCTGCGCCAGATCGGCATCGCGAAGACCGAACCTGGCGACGAGAACAATCAGGACATCTCGTCGCTCGTCGGCAAGGTGGACATCCGCAAGCTCGAGCAATATGCCCAGGACGACGCCGACGCGTACAGCTACTCGGGCGGCCTGTGTCTCGCGAATCAGGGGCTGCTCGAATTCGTCGAAATGTTCAAGGCGCCGATCAAGGTGCTGCACCCGCTGCTCACGGCCACCCAGGAAGGCAACTTCAAGGGCACCGAAGGATTCGGGGCGATTCCGTTCAACGGCATCATCCTCGCGCACTCGAACGAGTCGGAGTGGAAGGCGTTTCGCAACAACCGCAACAACGAGGCACTGCTCGATCGTATCTTCGTGGTGAAGGTGCCGTACTGCCTGCGCTACTCGGAAGAGATGAAGATCTACGAGAAGCTGTTGCGCAATTCGTCGCTGGCCGAGGCCGTGTGCGCGCCGGGCACGCTGAAGATGATGGCGCAGATGTCCGTGCTCACGCGCTTGCAGGAGCCGGAGAACTCCAGTCTCTTTTCGAAGATGCAGGTGTACGACGGTGAAAACCTCAAGGACACCGATCCAAAAGCGAAGTCGTACCAGGAGTATCGCGACTTCGCGGGCGTCGACGAAGGGATGAACGGGGTCTCGACGCGCTTCGCGTTCAAGATTCTCTCGCGCGTGTTCAACTTCGACTCGACCGAAGTGGCCGCGAATCCGGTGCACCTCATGTATGTGCTCGAACAGCAGATCGAGCGCGAGCAGTTCCCGCCGGAAACCGAGCAGAAGTATCTGTCGTTCGTGAAGGACGTGCTGGCTTCGCGCTACGCGGAGTTCATCGGCAAGGAGATTCAGACCGCTTATCTCGAGTCGTATTCCGAATACGGGCAGAACATCTTCGACCGCTATGTCACCTACGCCGACTTCTGGATTCAGGATCAGGAGTTCCGCGACCACGATACGGGCGAAAGCTTCGATCGCGCGGCGTTGAATGCCGAGCTCGAGAAGATCGAGAAGCCAGCGGGCATCAGCAACCCGAAGGACTTCCGCAACGAGATCGTGAATTTCGTGCTGCGCGCGCGTGCGGCCAACGCCGGCAAGAACCCGGCCTGGATCAGCTACGAGAAGCTGCGCGTGGTGATCGAAAAGAAAATGTTTTCGAACACGGAAGAACTTTTGCCGGTTATCTCGTTCAATGCGAAAGGATCGGCGGAAGAGCAGCGCAAGCACGAAGACTTCGTCAACCGCATGGTGGCGAAGGGCTATACGCCGAAGCAGGTCCGGTTGCTCTGCGACTGGTATCTGCGGGTGCGCAAGTCGTCGTGAACGAAGAGGCTTTACCGTCCGAGTGCGCTGCCGCAGTTTTGCGGCGGCGCAAAAGGACCCCCGGCGGGGCGCAGGCGGCGTGGCCATGAGCGGGTGAACGCGGCACGCACAATGGCAGACGCGGCAATGAACACTGCGCACCTCGCCCATTCGCAACTGGAGCGGGAGACTGGATGTGCTTCATCAAATCATCGACCGCAGGCTAGCCGGAAAGAACAAGAGCATTGCTAACCGCGAGCGCTTTTTGCGCCGCGTGAAGAACTATATTCGTCACGCCGTTTCGGAAGCGGTGCGTGACCGCAGCATCAGGGACATACAAAGCAACCAGAGCATTACCATTCCGCGCAAGGACATCGCGGAGCCGTCGTTCCGGCACGGCGCCGGCGGCAAGCGCGAAATGGTTCACCCAGGCAACGAGGACTACATTCGCGGCGACCGCATTCCGCGCCCACAGGGCGGCGGCGGCGGTGGCGGCAGCCAGGCGAGCAACGAGGGCGAAGGTCAGGACGACTTCGTGTTCGAACTCTCCCGCGAAGAATTCATGCAGTACTTCTTCGACGACCTCGAACTGCCCCGCCTCGTCAAAACCCATCTAATGGCAGTGCCCACGTGGAAGAGCATCCGCGCGGGCTGGGCGGCCGAAGGCACGCCGAACAACATCGACGTCGTGAGATCGTTGCGCAGCGCGCTCGGCCGTCGCATCGCGCTCGGCGCGCCGCTCGTCAACGAACTGCACGAACTCGAGGAACAGCTCGAAGCGCTCAAGGCCGACCCGGCCGACCGGCGCGAAGAGATCGCAGTGCTCGAAGAGCAGATTCATCACCTGCGCGGGCGCATCTGGCGCATTCCGTTCATCGACCCGTTCGATCTGCGTTACGTGAATCGCGTGAAGCAGCCGCAACCGTCGAGCCAGGCCGTGATGTTCTGCCTGATGGACGTATCGGGGTCGATGGACGAGCAGCGCAAGGATTTGTCCAAGCGCTTCTTCATCCTCCTGTACCTGTTCCTCAAGCGCAATTACGAAAAGATCGAGGTGGTCTTCATTCGCCACCATACGCGCGCCGAGGAAGTGGACGAGGACACCTTCTTTCATTCCACCGAAAGCGGCGGCACGGTCGTGTCGAGCGCACTGGAGCTGATGAAAAAAGTGATCGAGGACCGTTATTCGCCAAGCGACTGGAATATCTACGGCGCACAGGCTTCGGACGGCGACAATTGGACTGACGATTCGCCCAAATGCCGCAAGATTCTCGCGGATGACATCCTGCCTCAGGTGCGCTATTTTGCGTATATTCAGGTGACGCCGGAGGAGCAGAACCTCTGGCTCGAATACGCGCAGCTCGCACTCACCGAACCGCATCTGGCGATGAAAAAAGTCGACACCGCGGCGGACATCTACCCGGTGTTCCGGGAGCTTTTCGAAAAGCAGGTGGAGCACTCATGACGACACGCCACCTGCACAATGAGGCGCGCGGCTACCAGCCGGAGCGCCGGAAGACGAGCGGCCACAAAAAAGGGCATCATGGCGATAACGGTGACGAGCGCAAGCCCGGCCACCACGAAGACGCCGAAGCGCCCGGACATGCCGCCGGGGCTGCTCACCACAAGGAGCATGGGCTCGCCCAGCAAAGGGAAGTGCAAATGAACGTAGCCGACAAACGGCCGTTGCCGTGCCCCTCCGACTGGACCTTCGAACTCATCGAGGAGTACGACACACACATCTCGCATGTTGCAGAGCAGTACGAACTGGATGTTTATCCGATCCAGCTAGAACTGATCAGCGCCGAGCAGATGATGGACGCCTACGCGTCCGTTGGCATGCCGGTGAACTATCGCCACTGGTCGTTCGGCAAGCACTTTCTCTCCACGGAAAAGAGCTATCGCCGCGGGCAGATGGGCCTCGCCTACGAGATCGTCATCAACTCCAACCCCTGCATCGCCTATCTCATGGAAGAGAACACCATGACGATGCAGGCGCTCGTGATCGCGCACGCCGCGTATGGGCACAACTCGTTCTTCAAGGGCAACTATCTGTTCCGTCTGTGGACGGACGCGCACGCCATTATCGACTACCTCGTCTACGCGAAGAATTACATCGCCGAATGCGAGGAGCGTTATGGTCTCGACCGCGTGGAAGAGTTGCTCGACTCGTGTCACGCGCTCATGAATTACGGCGTGGACCGCTATAAACGTCCGCAAAAGCTGTCGCTCGAGCGCGAGGCCGCATTGCGCCGGGAACGCGAGGCTTATCTGCAGTCCCAGGTCAATGAGCTATGGCGTACGCTGCCCAAGCAGCAAATGCCCGTTGCCGAGGAGATCGACGAGCGCTTTCCGCCGGAGCCGCAGGAAAACCTGCTGTATTTCGCCGAAAAGAACTCGCCGCTGCTCGAACCGTGGGAACGCGAAGTCATACGCATCGTGCGCAAGATCGGGCAGTACTTCTATCCGCAGCGGCAAACCCAGGTCATGAACGAAGGCTGGGCCACGTTCTGGCATTACACGTTGCTCAACACGCTTTATACGCAGGGCAAGCTCGAAGACGGCTTCATGATGGAGTTCCTGCATTCGCACAGCAACGTGATCTATCAGCCGCCGGTGACGAAGCCGTATTACAGCGGCATCAATCCGTATGCGCTCGGCTTTTCGATGATGAGCGACATTCGCCGCATCTGCGAGAACCCCACGGAGGAGGACCGCAAGTGGTTCCCCGAGCTGGCCGGCAGTCCATGGCTGAAGGCGCTGCACTACGCCATGCGCAACTTCAAGGATGAGAGCTTCGTGGCGCAATATCTCTCGCCGCATCTGATCCGCGAAATGCGGCTCTTCTCGGTGCTCGACGACGACATGCGCGACGCACTGGAAGTCTCGGCCATCCACGACGAAAGCGGCTACCAGTACGTGCGCCAGGCACTCTCGCGTCAGTACGACATGCATCATCGCGAGCCGAATATCCAGGTGTGGTCGGTGAATACGCGCGGCGACCGCAGTCTCACGCTGCGTCATTTCATGAGCGACAATCGCCACCTTTCGGGCGACACCGACGAAGTGCTGCGCCACATGGCGCGCCTCTGGCAGTTCGACGTGTTCCTCGAAAGCGTGGATGAGAACGGCACGGTCCGAAAACGCTATGAATGCCGTTACGTGCCGCCACCGATTCGGGTGTAGCCGTCGCGCTGCGTGACGCGACTGAGCATATCAGTCATGAGGCCAGCCTGCGGGCTGGCCTCTTTCATTGATGCGCGGGCAACGACGTTGCAATCGAATGCGTTCTGGAACGCCCGCGCGCGCTAACATACAGCGCCCGTGACCCCGCAGCTAAAAACACCGCACATAAAGGCGGATTTCGAAAGGATGGCGTAATGGCGTTTGAACTGTTTCGCGGCGTGCGGCCGCTTTCTCGCGCGTCTGCATTGCGCGATGCGCTCGCCGGCGTGCAACTCGCCTCGATGAACGTGCCGCAATTGCTTGGCTATGCGCGCATCGCTGGCATGCCCGCCGTAACCGGCCTGTACACCGGCTTCCTGCCGCTCGTTGCGTTCGCACTCTTTGGCGCGTCGCGTCATCTCGTTGTCGCCGCCGATTCCGCTACGGCCACGATTTTCGCGAGCCGTCTTACGACAATGGCAGCGCCTTCGAGCGCCGAGTATGTCGCGCTCGCGGGCATGACCGCCTTGCTCACGGCCGTGATGTTGTTGATCGCGCGCATGTTTCGTCTCGGCTTTCTGGCGGACTTTCTCTCGCGCACCGTCCTCGCCGGTTTTCTCACGGGCGTGGGTGTGCAGGTGGGCGTGGCGATGCTCGGCGACATGCTTGGCATCACTGTCAATTCACGCCGCACTGTCCTGCAGATCAAGCAGATCGTGACGCAACTCGGCGCGATACACTGGCCGACGCTTGCCATCGCCGTGGTCGTCGTAGCGGCGATCCTGGTCTTCAAGACGTTCCGGCCGCGCTGGCCGGTGCCGCTCGTCGCCGTGGCGGGGAGCATCGCCGCGAGCGCCATGCTGAACTTCGCGGGCCATGGCATTTCGGTGATCGGCCCCGTACAGGGCGGCTTGCCGCGCCTGAGCTTTCCCGCGGTGGGCTGGTTCCAGATGATCGATCTGCTGCAGGTGGCGGCGTCGTGCTTCGTCATCATCGTCGCGCAGAGCGCCGCCACGAGCCGCGCGTTTGCCGAGCGCTACGGCGAGCGCACCGACGAAGACACTAATCTGCTCGGCCTCGCGGCAGCCAATGCGGCGGCCTCGATGAGCGGCGCGTTCGTCGTAAACGGCAGCCTCACGCAGACCGCCATGGCCGATCAGGCCGGCGCGCGCAGCCAGTTCGCACAGCTCGTGTTCGCGGGCGTCGTGCTCGTGGTGCTGTTGTTCTTCAGCCGCCTGCTGCAATATCTGCCGCACTGCGTGCTGGCCGCGATCGTCTTCACGATTGCGGTGGGACTGGTGAACATTCGCCAACTGATCGACATTCGCCGCGAAAGTCCCGGTGAATTCCGGCTCGCGGTGACGACCGCGCTCGCC
Source organism: Paraburkholderia sp. CNPSo 3272 (assembly GCF_024206495.1). GTDB lineage: Bacteria > Pseudomonadota > Gammaproteobacteria > Burkholderiales > Burkholderiaceae > Paraburkholderia. The sequence continues at coordinate 359,526 of NZ_JAMBPQ010000004.1, forward strand.
GTCGTCGTGATCGGCGTGGAGAACGGTATCCTCATCGCGATCGGCCTGTCGTTGCTGCGCCACGTGCGCCATAGCTACCGGCCGCACACCATGGTGCTCGTGCCGAACAACGAGGGGCACTGGCTGCCCGAACCCGCGCAAGCGGGGCAGCTCACGGCGCCGGGACTGATTGTCTATCGGTTCGGTGCGGACTTGTTCTATGCGAACGACCACCTGTTCGTCGACGAGCTGCGCATGTTGATCGATCGGGCGCCGTCGCCCGTGCACTGCGTGGTCGTCGATGCGGGGGCGATTACCGATCTGGACTATTCCGCGGGGCGCGCCGTGATCGACCTTTGCGCGGAACTCGCGGAGCGCGGCGTGAAGGTGATTTTCGGCCGCGTGAACCGCTATCTGCTTTCGGATATGGCTCGGCACGGCATCACGGCCGTGGTGGGCCGTGCGAACATCTTCCCGACCCTGCATGAAGCGCTCGCGGCGGTGCGTCCCGAACTGGCGTCGCGCTCAGATGCCTGACTCCGTGTAGCCATGCTACAAGGCAAAAGGGCGTGTAGTGCGGCAAACGGGTGAAGCGGCTACATAAAAACGTCCAGAAAAACCCCGATTGCCCGTTGGAATTCGCCGCTGCTATTGTGCCCCTCAAGCGCTGTGGAAGCGCTTCCACTCCAACCCGATCCGGCTACCCCGAACCCCGGTGATTTCCGCGCAGGAGGCTTCGTGACTCAGGACACCGCATTGCCGCATTCCGCCGCCGCAGTTGCCGACGATCCGTTCACTCCGCCCGCCAGCTCCGCCCTGTGGCGCAGCGACTTCCTCCTGGGCGCGGCCACGGCTTCGTACCAGATCGAAGGCGCGATCCACGAGGACGGGCGCCTGCCGTCGATCTGGGACACCTTCAGCGCCACGCCGGGCAAGGTGCTCGCGGGCGACACGGGCGCCGTGGCCTGCGACCACTATCACCGCTGGGAGGCCGATCTCGATCTGCTCGAAAGCCTGAACTTCGAGGCCTATCGCTTTTCCATCGCATGGCCGCGCGTGATGGACGAGGCGGGCCGGCCCAATGCCAAAGGCATCGCGTTCTACAAGCGTCTGCTGGAGCGGCTGAGGGAGAAGGGCGTGCGCGCCTTTGCCACGCTCTACCATTGGGACCTGCCGCAGCATCTGGAAGATCGCGGTGGCTGGCTCAACCGCGACACCGCCTATCGCTTCGCCGACTACGCGGACCTCATGAGCCGCGAACTGTCCGGCCTCGTCGACGCATGGATGACGCTCAACGAGCCATGGTGCTCGGCGTACCTCGGCTACGGCAACGGCCATCATGCGCCGGGCCTCGCGAACGGCCGCTACGCCACCCAGGCCATGCATCATCTGCTGCTCGGGCACGGCCTCGCCACCGGCGTCCTGCGCGCGAACGATCCTGGCTCGACCAAGGGCATCGTGGCCAACGTGGGGCGCGGCACGCCCGACTCCTCGTCTGCGGAAGACGTGCGCGCCGCGCGCCGCTTCGAGGTGCAGCACAACGCGTGGATTCTCGATCCGCTGCTCGAGGGCGCGTATCCCGAAGAACTCTTCGAGCTCTGGCCCGGCACCGAGCCGCTCGTGCTCGAAGGCGACATGAAGACGATCTCGGCGCCGCTCGATTTCCTCGGCATCAACTACTATTTCCGCACCAATGTGAAGAGCGACGGCGCTCACGGCTTCGTCGAAGTGCCGCTGAAGGACGTCGAGCGCACGCAGATGGGGTGGGAAGTTCACCCCGACGGTCTGCGCGACCTGCTGATCGGTTTCGGCCGCACCTACGAGAACCTGCCGCCGATCTACATCACCGAGAACGGCATGGCTTCGGACGACCGCGTGAGCGGCGGCAAGGTCAACGACACGCAGCGCATCTCGTTTCTCAAGCGCCATCTCGCTGCCGTGGACGCTGCGATCAAGGCCGGTGTGGATGTGCGCGGCTATTTCGTCTGGTCGCTGCTCGACAACTTCGAATGGGCGTTCGGCTATGAGCGGCGCTTTGGCGTCGTGCATGTCGATTACGAGACGCAGGTTCGCACGCCCAAGCGCAGCGCGGAACTCATTGCGCATTTCATCGCGCAGCGGCGCGCGCTTGACGGCGCTTGATGGCAGATCAAGGGCGCTTGACAGGGTCACCGAGCAAGGGCAACAACTAGCGTGACAACCACGGCAGGGCATGCGACGCTCGGGCATGCCGTACGACGCGCCGTGGCCGACGAAACTTCCAATCCAAAAGCTTTTGCAGACCAACCCGGAGCAACCGGAGCCCTGCATGGGCCCGACGCCGGTGCCGAAAGCACTGACGCCAGGCGACAGCTGAAGCGCCAACTCCGGATCTACAGGAGACGCAATGAAGCACAACGCACCCGTTCTGCGCGGCATCGTCGCCGCTCTCGCGCTGGCCGGCGCGCTCGCGGCCCACGCCGCGCAGCCGCTCAACGCAAACGTAATTCACTGGTGGACGTCGGGCGGCGAGTCGGCCGCGATCAAGCAGTTCGCGCTTGCCTACGATCAGGCGGGTGGGAAGTGGGTGGACAACGCGATCGCCGGCGGGGACCAGGCGCGCGCAACGGCAATCAACCGAATCGTGGGCGGCGATCCGCCCACCGCCGCGCAGTTCAATACGTCCACGCAGTTTCACGACCTCATCGACCAGGGACTCCTTAACAATGTCGATGCGGTCGCAACGAAGGAGAACTGGAGCGGCATCTTTCCTGAATCGATTCTCACGGCGATCAAGGTCAAAGGGCACTACTATGCCGCGCCCGTGAATATCCACATGCAGGACTGGTTCTTCTATTCGAAGCCCGCGTTCGCCAAGGCCGGGATCAAGAGCGAACCGCAGAATTTCGACGAACTCTTCGCCGATCTCGACAAGCTAAAGTCGGCTGGCCTGATTGCGCTCGCGCTGGGCGGCCAGGCCTGGCAGGAGAAGATCACCTTCGACGCCATCTTCGCCGACATGGACCGCGACCTCTACATGAAGGTCTACCGCGACCGCGACGCGAACGCCGTGAATTCGCCGGCGTTCCGTAACGTGCTCACGACCTTCAAGCGGCTGCATAATTACGTGGATCCGGGCTCGCCCGGCCGCAACTGGAACGACGCCACGGCGCTCGTGATTTCCGGCAAGGCGGGCATGCAGATCATGGGCGACTGGGCCAAGGGCGAGTTCTCGGCCGCGAACCAGGTGGCGGGCAAGGACTTCGGATGCTTCCCCGGCTTCCCGAAGTCGCCGTACATGATCGCCGGCGACGTGTTCGTGTTCCCGAAGACCGACAACCCCGAGCAGGTCAAGGCGCAGCAACTGCTCGCCACGGTGATGACGTCGCCTGCCGCGCAGGTCGCGTTCAACCAGAAGAAGGGCTCGATTCCGATTCGCCCGGACGTGGACACCTCGGGCTTCGACATCTGCGCGAAGGAGGGCATGACGATCATGAAGGACAAGCCGCGGCAACTGCCGAACCCGGAAATGCTGATTCCGCCTGATGTCCAGGGCGCGCTCCAGGACGTCATCACGAACTTCTGGAACAAGAACCAGTCGGCCGAAGACGCGCAGAAGGCCTTCGCCACGGCAATCCAGAGCTGAGCGCAACCATGTACGCCGCCAAGCTGCACCCGGCCAAACGCCAAGCGGGGCAAGTGCGCAGCGCGCGCCCCGCGCGGCGGCGGATCTCGCTCGCCGCCTGGATCGCGCTCGCGCCGATGGCGGCGACGGTCCTGTTCGCGTATCTCGGCACCATGTTGTGGACAGCGCGCGTCTCGCTCAGCCTCTCGCGCTCGCTGCCCACCAACACTTTCGCGGGCGTGACGCAGTACGTGCGGCTCTTCCAGAACGACCGCTGGATCCTGTCGCTGCAGAATCTCGTGATCTACGGTGTTTGCTTCATCGCGGCATGCCTCGTGATCGGGCTGCTGCTCGCGATCTTCATCGACCAGCGCGTCGTGGCGGAAGGCGCGCTGCGCACGGTGTTTCTCTATCCCTATGCGATGTCGTTCGTCGCAACGGGCCTCGTCTGGCAGTGGATCCTCAACCCCGAACTCGGCGTGCAGGCCGTGCTGCGGCACATGGGATTCGAGCACGCGCGTTTCGACTGGATAGTGACGCAGCGCTTCGCGATCTACACGCTCGTGATCGCCACGGTGTGGCAGGCCTCGGGCCTCGTGATGGCGCTGATGCTCGCGGGCCTGCGCGGCATCGACGACGAAATATGGAAGGCCGCGCGCCTCGACGGCATTCCTCGCTGGCGCGTGTACGCGAGCATCGTCGTGCCGATGCTCAAGGCCTCGCTCTCCACGGCATTCGTGCTGCTCTTCGTGATGGTCGTGAAGCTCTACGACGCCGTGGTCGCGATGACCCAGGGCGGCCCCGGCACCGCGAGCGAGGTGCCCGCGAAATTCATCATGGATTACCTGTTCAATCGCGCGAACATCGGGCTCGCATCGGCCGCGTCGATCGTGCTGCTCGCTACCGTCCTCGCGATTCTTGCGCCATTCTTCTACGCGCGCAGCCGCGCGGCGCTCAAAGGAGACCGGGCATGAGCACGCCTTTGGCCGATTCGCTGCGGCCCGCGCCCGCTCCGGCGCGTGCCGCACACAAGCGGCGTAAGCCGCGCAGCCGCTTAACGCCCGCGCGGCTCGGCGTATATGCGTTTCTGTTCACCGCGGCGCTGTTCTTCCTGCTGCCGCTCTATGTGATGCTGGTGACTTCGGTCAAGCCGATGACCGAGATCCGCCTCGGTCATCTGCTCGCGCTGCCGCTGCATTTCACGCTCTCGCCGTGGCGCGACGCGTGGTCCTCCGCGTGCACGGGTCTCGACTGCGGCGGCATCCGCGTGGGCTTCTGGAATTCGGTGCGCATCGTCGTGCCGAGCACGGTTATTTCTATCGCCGTGGGCGCCGTGAACGGTTACGCGCTGTCATTCTGGCGGCCGCGCGGCGCGGGCGTGCTGTTCGGCATTCTGCTCGCGGGCGCGTTCATTCCCGTGCAGGTGATGGTGTACCCGCTCGTGCGCGTGCTCGCCTTCGTGCATCTGTTCAGTTCGCTGCCGGGCATCGTGGTGATACACACGATCTTCGGCATGCCGGTCATGACGCTCCTGTTCCGCAACTACTATGCGTCGTTGCCCCAGGAGCTGTTCAAGGCCGCGCGCATCGACGGCGGCGGGTTCTGGCGCATCTTCCTGCAGCTCATGCTACCGATGTCGGTGCCGATCATCGTCGTGGCGATCATCATGCAGGTCACCGGCATCTGGAACGACTACATTCTCGGCCTCGTGTTCGCGGGCACGAAAAACCTCCCGATGACGGTGCAGTTGAACAACATCATCAACACGACGACCGGCGAGCGTATCTACAACGTCAACATGGCCGCGACGATCCTCACGTCGGCCGTGCCACTCGCGATCTACTTCATTTCGGGGCGCTGGTTCGTGCGCGGCATCGCCTCGGGCGCGGTGAAAGGCTAGGAGCAGGGCATGGGCAATCTCACGAACGTTTCCGTACGCAACCTGCGCATCGACCTCGGCGCGAACACGGTGATCGACGAACTCGATCTCGACGTGCGCGCAGGCGAGTTCGTCGTGCTGCTCGGGCCTTCGGGCTGCGGCAAATCCACCTTGCTGCACAGCATCGCGGGCCTGGTCGACGTGACCGACGGCAGCATCGAGATCGGCGGCGAGGACATGACCTGGGCCGACCCGAAGGATCGGGGCGTGGCGCTCGTGTTCCAGTCGTACGCGCTCTACCCGACCATGAACGTGGAGCGCAATCTCTCGTTCGCACTGCGTATCAATGGCACACCGAAGGCGGAGATCGACCGCCGCGTGAAGCGCGCCGCCGACATGCTGCAGCTCGGGCCGCTGCTTTCGCGCAAACCCGCGCAGCTCTCGGGCGGCCAGCGCCAGCGCGTGGCGATCGGGCGGGCACTCGTGCGCGAGGCCGACGTGTTCCTGTTCGATGAGCCGCTCTCCAACCTCGACGCCAAATTGCGCACCGAATTGCGCCGCGAACTGAAGCAGCTGCATCAGCAACTCGGCGCGACGATGATCTACGTGACGCACGACCAGGTCGAGGCGATGACGCTCGCCACGCGCATGGCGGTGATGAAGGGCGGGGCGATCCAGCAGTTCGGCACGCCGGCCGAAGTCTACGCGCGCCCCGAGAACCTGTTCGTCGCGACCTTCCTCGGCGCGCCGCCGATGAACCTGCTGCGTGGCAGGCTCGAAGCCGACGAAGGCCGGCTGCGCTTTCGCGGGCCAGGCCTCGACGTGGATGTGTCGGCTTACGCGTTCAAGGGCGCGCCGGATCCGACGCGCCCCTGCGTCCTCGGCGTGCGCCCGGAAGACGTGCGCGCAGGTGGTGCAGTGCGCCCTCATGAAACGACGTGGGACGGCCGCTTGACGCTCGTGGAGCCGATGGGCAATCATCGGGTCCTGTGGATCGAGCATCAGGGAGGGCAGATCGCATCGATCGATCAGGACAAGACGCCGTTGGCGAGTGGGGCGGCGGTGCCGTTCTCCGTCGACGGTGCGCATGTTTCGCTGTTCGACGAAGAAACCGGCGCACGGATTTGATGAATACAACCGACAAAGACAGAGAGACCAGGAACGTGGCGACCCTGAAAGACGTGGCGGCGCTGGCCGGCGTGGGCCTTTCGACGGCTTCGCGGGCGATATCGGGCAACGGTCCGGTCTCGGCGGAAGCAGCCGCGCGCGTACAGGCTGCGATCGAGCAGCTCAACTTCCGGCCTTCGTCCATCGGCCGGGCGATGGCCACGAAGTCGCTCGGCATCATCGGTATCTTCGTACCGACGTTTTTCGGCTCGTACTACGGCACCATCCTGAAGGAAACCGATACGCAGTTGCGCGCCGTGCGGCGCCATGTGGTGGTCGCTACCGGTTGCGGCGAAGCTTCGCCGCGCGAGCAGGCCATCGAGGCCGTGCGCTTTCTGATCGGCCGCGATTGCGACGGCGTCGTGGTCATCAGCCACGATCTGTACGACGACGACCTCCAGATGCTGCACGCCATGCACCCGCGCATGGCCTTCCTGAACCGCTCATTCGATCAGTTGCCCGAAGCATCGTTTTGCGCCGATCACTTTCACGGCGGCGAGATGGCCGCCCGCACGCTCATCGAGCACGGCCATCGCGAGCTTGCTGTGATCGGCGGCCCGTCCACGTCATCGGACAATGCCGCGCGTCTGCATGGATTTTTCGCCGAACTGGCGCGTCACGGCATCGAGCGCCGGACTGTGCCGCATATCGTCTCGGACTTCTCGCCCGAAGGCGGCTATGTGGCGGCCGGGACGCTTCTCGAGCGCAGACACCGCTTCACCGGGCTTTTCTGCGCGAACGACACGATGGCCATGAGTGCGCTCGCGCGCCTGCAGCAGGCAGGCTTGCGCGTGCCCCACGACGTTTCGGTGATCGGCTACGACGACGATTATTCAGCGGCCTACATGGCGCCCGCGCTGACCTCGGTGCACATTCCCACCGCGGAGCTCACGCGCAATGCGGTGCGCTGGCTCATCAACCAGTGCTACGGCACACAGTGGCCGATCGAGCGCACCTTCCCCGTGAGTGTGACGATGCGCGATTCGGTGGTCCGGGCGAAGTAACGTACGCGTTGCGTGCAACGAGCCACAGCGGTGGAGGCGAAGGTTAGGTCGGGGGAGCCGCACCTGGGAGGCGGCAAGTCGCGTAAAATCGAGCCCATTCCCAATCCCCACGTTTTCCATTCATGCCCGCGCAAGACCCGGCTGGTACGGTCAAGAAAGAAGAGGGCGTCGCTGTCATCGACCGCGCGTGTGCCATCCTGTTCGCGTTTCGACCCGGAGACAGTGCGCTCACGCTCGCCGAACTCGCGGCGCGCACGGGCCTCTATAAAAGTACGTTGCTGCGGCTGGCCGGTGCGCTGATTCAGCATCGCCTGCTGCTGCGCCTTGACGACGGCCGCTACCAGCTCGGTCCCGCCACGTTTGCGCTGGGCGCGCTCTATCAGCGCAGTCTCAACATGGGCGACATTCTGCTGCCGCTCATGCGTGAACTGGCCGCGGCGAGCGGCGAGAGCGTTTCGTTCTACGTGCGCGACAACGCGGTGCGCGTGTGCCTGCATCGCGTCGACTCCCATCATGTGGTGCGCCACCATGTGCGCGAGGGCGACGTGCTGCCGCTAGAAAGCGGATCTGGCGGCCGCGCGCTGCTGGCATTCGGCGGCGAGCCGGGCGAGCCGTTCGAGACTATTCGCCACGACTTCTACTGCATCTCGATCGGTGAACGCGACCGCGAAACCGCCGGCGTGTCCATGCCCGTGTTCGGTGTTCACGATACCTTGCGTGGCGTGCTCACGCTCGCCGGGCCGAGTTCGCGTATCGACGGGGCGTTCGTCGAGCGCCATCTCGACGCGCTGTTCGGCTGCGCGATACGCGCTACCGACGCGCTCGGCGGCGACTCGCTCGCGCTGCGCGCCGCCCAACGTGCGCACGCCGCGCGCGCACGTCAGGACGCCTGAAGCCACGCTTGGCCCGCGCCGTTTGCACGCGTCGCTTTCACGGAGCGTTGATCAGGACTGCTCCAGGTGTCGTTCCGGTGCGCCAGTATAGGCGTATGGGATCTGGCGCGGCATGGGCCCCTTGTTACGCTCGCCGCGCCCGCGTTGCTCCCACGCATGCGCGAGGATGCCCACCGCACGCGAGAGGCAGAACACGCCGCGCGCCAGTTCGGGCGCAAAGCCCAGTTCGGCGTAGATAACGGCCGTAACGCCGTCAATGTTCATCGGCACGGGCCGGTCCTTGCGCTTTTTCAGCAGCGCTTCGATGCCACGCGCAATCGCGGCATAGCGGCCCTCGATGGTGCCGGACGCCACACGTGCATCGACGAGCGCGAGCAGCCGTCCGGCACGTGGATCGACCGGATGAAAGCGATGACCGAAGCCTGGCAGATACTTGCCGTGACTGGCGATGAACTCGTCCACACCGGCTTCGACCGCCGCTTCGAATGGGGCCCCTGCCACAATGCGCGCGGCGATGTCGGCATACAGTTCGACCGCCTGCTGGCCGGCGCCGCCGTGCACATCGTCAAGCGCGTTGAGCGCCGAGGCCATTGCCCCGTTGATCGGCAAGCCGCAGCTCGTGGCCATGCGCGAGATCGCGATCGAAGGCGCGTGTGGTCCGTGGTCGACCGAGGCCACGAGCGCCGCTTCGAGCAGCGTGGCCTCTTCGTCGCCGGGCAGCTCGCCGCGCAGCATCAGCCAGATCATCTGCGGGAAACTCACGTTGCCGATCAGCTCCTGGATCGGATAACCGCGCACCTTGATGGAGCCCGGATGTATGTCGATGATCGAGGTGCTCCAGTAGTCGGCGCAAAGCTCGGCGAGATCGGGCGTGGCTGTGTTCGTCGTTGGGTTCGTCGTCGGCATGTCAGATCACTCCGTCATCGTGAAGGGCGGCGATTTGGGCGGCTTCGTAACCGAGTGTTGCGAGCGTTTCGCGCGTGTGGGCGCCAAGAACCGGGGCGGGCGTGGCGGGTGCGGCATCGGCATCGGCGAGCCGCAGGCCCGCGCGCGTCACGCGTTGCGCGGCTTCGCCCTGTGCCGGTTCGAACTCGCGGATGAAGCGCCGTTCGGCCAGATGCGGATGCGCGAGGATTTCGGGCACCGAGAGCACGCGGCCCACAGGCACGCCGCGCTCGAGCAGGCGCGCTTCCCAGTTGGCCGCGCTGTCGGCGGCGAGCGCGGATTCGATCTCGTCCTTTAGCGCATCGCGATGCTGCTTGCGCGAATGGCGCGCGGAGAAGCGCTCGTCGCGCGGCAGGTCGGGGCGGCCGATCACCTCGCACAGGCTTTCGAACTGGCGCGTTTCGTTTGCCGCAATATTGAGCAGGCCGGCGCCGGTGCGGAAGGAGCCCGAGGGCGCGGCCGTGAAATTCTCGTTGCCCATCGGCGCGGGCTCGACGCCGGCGTTCAGGTAGTTCGACACGACCCAGCCCATGGTCGCGAGCGTGGCTTCAAGCATCGAAACGTCGAGGCGCCGCCCGCGACCGCTCGTGCGCGCGTCGACGAGCGCGGCGCAAATGCCGAACGCGGCGGTGAGGCCGCCCACCGTATCGGAGACAGGATAGCCCACGCGCAGCGGCGCGCTATGCGCGTCGCCCGTCACGCTCATCACGCCGGACATGCCCTGAATGATCTGGTCATACGCCGGGCGGCGCGAGAGCTCGCCTTCGTCGCCGAAACCGGAGATGGCACAGTAGACCAGCGCAGGGTTCACTTTGGATAACTGATCGTATCCGAGTTCGAGGCGGTCCATCACGCCAGGCCGGAAGTTTTCGACGAGCACGTCGGCGTGGCGTACCAGATCGAGCAAAATGGCCTTCCCGCGCGGGTCTTTCAGGTTCAGCGTGATCGAGCGCTTGCCCGCATTCACGGCCACGAACGACGCGCCCATATTGCGCGCCGCGGCGTCCTTGTCGGCACCGAGACGCCGCGCAAGGTCACCGCCTTCAGGATGCTCGACCTTGGTGACTTCGGCGCCAAAGAGCGCGAGTTGATAGGCGCAGAACGGACCCGCGAGCACATTCGACAGATCCAGGACGCGCACGCCGGCTAACGGGAGCATGGTTACCGCCTCGTATTGAATAAATTAGCGGGAGATGTCGTCGAGCGCGCGATTCTTCGTGCGCGGCCCGAAGATGCCGATGGCCGCCATCACCACGATCATCGCGCCGGTGATCAGCGCGAAAACGCCTGGCACGCCGAAGTGGCGCAGCGCGAACGCGATCATGAAGCCCGAGAACATCGCGGAGAGGCGCGACATCGAATAAACGAAGCCAACGGCCGTGGCGCGCATGCGCGTGGGGAACAGTTCGACCTGGTACGCGTGATAGCCGACCGAGAGGAGAGTGCCGCCCAGTGTGATGAGCACGCCGAGGAACATAAGCATGCCTGCCGAAGTCTGCATGGCGAACAGCGTGCCGCAGACGGCGATGGCGAGCGCCGAGAGCACGACGAGCGTCTTGCGCTCGATGCGGTCGGCAATCGCCATGCCGAGCAGCGGACCGAACGGATTCGACGCGGCGATCACGAAAGAGTAGAGCAGGCTGTGCGTGACCGTGACGCCCTTGGAAACGAGCAGCGTCGGCACCCACGAGGCGAAGCCGTAGAAGCCGATGGCCTGAAACAGATTGAAGACGAGCAGGGTGATCGTGCGGCGACGGTAAGGCGGCTGCCAGATTTCCGCGAAACGCGCCTTGGCCAGCGTTTCGTCGCTGACCGATTCGACGACTGGCGCGGGCAGCATGCGCCCGTACTGCGCCTCGATCTTCGCTTCGAGCCTTGCGAGAATGCGCGCGGCTTCCTCGGTGCGGCCGCGCTGGGCGAGCCAGCGCGCGCTTTCGGGCACGCGGCGGCGGATCGCCCAGGCGATGAGTGCGCCGAACGCGCCGAACATCACGACCCAACGCCAGCCGTCGAAGCCGAGCGGCGCGCGCGGCACGAACCACCACGCGAGCAATGCGACGGCCGGCACGGCCGTGTACTGCACCAGATGCACGAACGCGAACGCGCGGCCTCGCATATGCTTTGGCACGAGTTCGCTCACGTAGGTGTCGATGGTGACGAGTTCGACGCCCACGCCAATGCCCGCGATGAGGCGCCACAGGTTGATGCCGGGCGCGCCTGTCTGTAGCGCCATGACGCAGGTCGCCACCGAGTACCAGAGCAGCGATGCGGTGAACAGCGTGCGGCGGCCATAGCGGTCCGCGAGACCGGTCAGGCAGAACGTGCCGATGAAGAGCCCCGCGAACGACGCCGCGACGAAGGCGCCGAGACCCGAGAAGCCAAAGAACGAAGCCGTGGTGGTCGAGTAAAGGCCGCTTTTCACGAGGCCCGGCCCGACATAGGCCGTAAAAAACAGATCGTAGAACTCGAACCAGCCGCCCAGCGAAAGCAGGAGCACGAGCGTCCAGATGGCGCGCGTGGCCGGCAGGCGGTCAATGCGCGCGTTGATCTCGGCCGCACTGACTGGCGTGGCGGCATGGTCCCGGAGCGACGTGTGTGTCGCTCCGATTGGCAAGCTGGACATCGGAACCTCCTGAGCGCTTCGTTTATCTGTCTGCTCGTTCTATTTGCCAGAACGGCGTTCTACAAGATGGTTCGATGATACTGCGGGCCGGGAAGCCGGCTGACCAGGGCTTTCACTGAGTCCGGACGTTGGGGGCAGAAGGCGGCGTGCGCCTTGCGGACAGCTACCGGGTATGTCGTGTGCTAATCGCCGGTCGTTTTATATGGATGCACAGTCAGGAGACGTCTTGAAGAAGAAAGTCCTTGCTGGAGTTCCTGCCGCGCTCGCCTTGTCGTTTGGCGCCGCTATCGCGCTCTGCGGATGTGCGCATCCGGAGAGCGAAGGGCACACACAAGCTCAATCGAATGTGCCATCGCCGCTCACCGATCTCGCCAACAACGAGGGTACTGCCGCCGCGAACGCGCCGCAGCCAGCCGTCGATCAGCAGGCGCTCGACGCACTCAATGCCATGGGCGCTTATCTGCGCACGTTGCACAAGTTCGAGGTCACCGCGGACACGTCGACCGACGTCGTGCTCGACGACGGCCAGAACGCCGCGCTGCTGCGCCATACGGTACTCAAGATCAAGCGGCCCGACCGACTTCGCGCCGACATCACGGGCAACGGCAACGTGCGCGGACTGGTCTATGACGGCCGCGAGTTCATGACGTTCAACGAAAAGAAAGGCTATTACACGCGCAATGCCGCGCCACCGACGCTCGATGGCCTCGTACGCGAACTCGCGAATAGCTGGCGTATCGAAGCGCCGCTCGCGGAGCTTTTCTACTGGGGCAACGGCAAGGACGACAACGCGGCGATCTCGGCGGCGCAGGTGCTCGGCGTTGAGAAAGTCGATACGCGCTGGTGCACGCATTACGCGTTTCAGCAGCGAGGCGCCGACTGGGAAATGTGGATCGAGCAGGGACGGCGGCCGCTGCCGTGCCGCTTGGTCGTTACCGACACGACCCAGCCTTCGAGGCCGCGCCATGAAGTGACGTACCGCTGGAATCTGGCGCCGTCGTTCGTCGCATCGACATTTGCGTTGCATCCGAATCCCGGTGCGAAGCAAATCGAACTGGAGCCGGCTGCCGTGCGGCCTTCGTTCGAGGAGGCTCGATGACCGGCTGCGTAAGCGATCGTCCCGATGCTTGCGGGCTATCGGGACAGAAGTGCAGACGGGCGGGAAGCCTTGCCAGGCGGGGGCGCCCGTCGATTTTTCTTATTTAACATAAGATAAATTATCGCACTTTTTAATTGTACGGGCTAAGTTGTAGTGTCCGCTTTTAGCCAAGTTCAGATGTCCGCTTTTTGGACGATCGTAAGCTAACAGATCGCTGGGAATCCAGTGTTTGGGAGCTTTAATGGCGGCAACAGAACGGATAACAATGACGATGCGCGAGCTGGACAGATTGAAGCTCATTCAGGACGTGGTGGACGCACGGCTCAAGCCGCTGCGCGCAGCGCAGCGGCTTGGGCTGACGACCCGGCAGATTCGCCGGCTGGTTGGCCGGTTTCGTGAGCACGGGCCGCAAGGCCTCGTGTCGCGGCGACGCTCGCGGCCCAGCAACAACCGGCTAGACCGCGTAACGGCAGACCGGGCGCTATCGATTGTCCGTGAGCGTTACGCCGATTTCGGGCCCACGCTGGCCTGCGAGAAGCTCCGGGAATGCCACGGCATCCAGCTGGCGAAGGAGACGTTGCGCAAACTCATGATGGACGCAGGACTATGGGTTGCGCGCCGGCAGCGGCCGCCGAAGATCTATCAGCCGCGCGCACGGCGTACGTGCCTGGGCGAGCTCATCCAGATCGAC
>NZ_JAMBPQ010000031.1 GCF_024206495.1 Paraburkholderia sp. CNPSo 3272
AGCCCAGCCCATCCCGCCCAGCCTGCCGCGCCCGCCACTAACGCCAACGCGGCCAGCCCGGCCGCCGCCGTGGCGCTCACGCCCACCCAGGCGCAAGCCGCCCTGCGTGTTCTCGACGATCCCGTGCAGCGCGGCCACATGGAAGACACGCTGCGCGCCATCGCCGCCGCCGGCGCGCTGGCCGTGCCCGCCTCCGCGAGCGCGCCGGCGAGTGCGCCCGCCACGGCCTCCGGCGCGGCGGCCGCCACGCCCGCTTCGGCGCCGCTCGCGGGCGCATTGCGCTCCAACGGTCTGGTCGTGCAGATCGCCTATCACGCGGCGCACGGCGCGCGCACGATGGGCCAGCATCTGAGCCATACGTTCGCGACGCTGCTCGGCCTCTGGTCCACGCGCAACTGGTGGCAGGACCATCTGAACACGCCGCAGGGCCACGCGCTGATGCTCGCGCTGCTGCGCGTGCTGCTGCTCACGCTCGTGCCCGCGCTCGCGCTCGCCACACTGCTGCGCCGCGTCGTCGCCTCGCCGGAGCGGGCCATTGCCGCGCATCAGGCCGCGAAACAGCGCGAGGACGGCGAACCCCCGCAAGGCGGCACGCCGACGCCGCAGCCACAAACGCCCGAAGCGACGGGCACGAGCGTCGCGCTCGCCGCGCAGGCGAAATCCGCCGATGCGAAGGCCGACGCGGAACAAGACGCCCTGCGCGAAGCCGCCGGCATGGAGCCGGCCGAGGGCAAGGACGGCAAGGAAGATAAGGACAGCGACCCGAACGCGGGCCCCAACGCGAACGCGCGCGCCAACGCGGCGGCACGCGCCACCGTGGTCGCGGCGCAAGCCGAGGACAACGCCGGCGCCTCGCCGAAAACCGCCGCGGACCGCGCCAAAGAGGCCTACCACGCGCTGCGCGGCGCGCATCACTGGCGCCTCTTGCAGCGTCTGCCGGGCGCGTTGCTCGTGATGCTGCTCGAAGTCGTGCCCGTGATCGCCTTCGGCCTGTGCGCCGCGGGCGTGCTGTCGCTCTTCGGCCCCGACGACGCCGCGCCCGCTGAAGCCGTAGGCCAGATCGTCGATACGTATGTGATCTGCCGCGTGATCGTGATGTTCGGCAAGCTGCTGTTCGCGCCCGACGCCGCCGCGCTGCGCCTCGTGCCGCTGCCCGACGACTGGGCCGCTTACGCGCAGCGCTGGCTCGTGCGCATCGTCGTGATCGGCGGCGTGGGCGGAGCGATTGGCGGCGCGGTGCCGCTCGGCATGACCGAGGACGCGCATCTCGCGCTCGTGAAGGTCGTCACGCTGGTCGGCCACCTCGCGCTTGCCGTGATGATCCTGCAGCTGCGCCGCCCCGTGGCCGACGCCATGCGCGCCGCCGCCGCGCGCCATGGCTCGTATGCCTGGTTCATGCAATGGTTCGCCGACATCTGGGTGGGCGTCGCGCTCTTTGTCGTCCTCGCCCTCTGGTTCGTCTGGGCGCTCGATCTGCGCGGCGGCTACGCGGCGCTGCTGCGCGCGGGCGGACTCTCGCTCGTCGTCCTGCTCGCCGCGCGCGTGAGCGCGATCGTCCTGCTCGGCGCGTTGAGTCGCGCGTTCGGCTTGCGCGACGATCAGGAGAAGATGAGCTTCGGGCAGCGCCGTGCGTATCGCTATTACCCGGCGCTGCGGCGCATCGTCGTCGTGGCGATCTGGATCGTCTCGCTCGACCTGCTGCTGCACGTCTGGGGCCTGCGTCCCGCACGCATTCTCGCGCTCGCGCCGATGGGGCATCTGCTGGGCTCTGCAGTCCTCACTATCGTGATCGCCGTCGTTGCCGCCGTCGCGATCTGGGAGTTCGCGAACGGCGCGGCCGAGCGGCGCCTGAACGCATGGACCGACGCGGGCGACTTCGTACGCGCCGCGCGCCTGCGCACGCTCTTGCCGATGTTCCGCACCACGCTGCTCGTTTCGATCCTCGTCGTGGTCGGGCTCACCGCGCTCTCGCAACTCGGCGTGAATACCGCGCCGTTGATCGCGGGCGCGAGTATCTTCGGCGTGGCGCTCGGCTTTGGCTCGCAAAAGCTCGTGCAGGATTTCATCACCGGCATCTTCCTCTTGACGGAAAACGCCATGCAGGTAGGCGACTGGGTGACGGTGGCGGGCGTCTCGGGCACGGTCGAGTTTCTCTCGATCCGCACCGTGCGTCTGCGCGGCGGCGACGGTTCGCTCTACACCGTGCCGTTCAGCTCGGTGACGACGGTGAACAACACGAATCGCGGCATCGGCAACGCGGCGGTGAAGGTGCAGATCGCGCACGGCGTGGATCTGCAGCGCGCCATCGATACGCTCAAGGACATCGGCGCCGAAATCCGCAACGAAGACGCGTTCAAGAACGGCATTCTCAGCGACTTCGCATACTGGGGTGTCGATCAGGTGGATGGCGCGGCCGTCACGCTCGTGGGGCAGATTCAGTGCAAGGACTCGGCGCGCTGGGGCGTGCAGCGCGAGTTCAACAAGCGCGTGTTGCTGCGCTTCACGGAGCGCGGCATCGAGCTGGCGAATCCGCAGCGCAACTTCCTCATCGATATGGCGCGCGGTGACGATGTCGAAGGGCATACGTACGGCGACGATCGCCACGACGACGCCACCGACAACGATCGCGCGCGGGCGCAGGCGCACGGCGCTTCGAAGACGGCTTCGCAAGGCGGCAAGCCGCGCAACAGCCGCGCGGGTGCATCGGGCGACGGTAACGGGTCGTCGAGCGGCAAGCCGAATTGATGCGTGCACGCCATGGCCGGTGCGCGGCTCGCGCGCGCCGGCCTCACCCGTCGCTTCACCCGATCGATCTCCCGAAAAATCTCACCGATACGCCTGAAGCGGCCTCGCGGCGCAACGCTGGCAGCGTAAAGTTCTCCGTCTAATCAAGGGTCTGCGAGTTGTGGCATGGTGCGCCGCACGCGCGGCGCGGTGAGTCCCGAAGAAGCTCACCTTTCCTCTGCCTGCGCGGCGCGCCCGATATAATCGCTTTGCCATTCAACGAGGACATCTCATGAAATCACTGATTGCCCTGGTCGCCGCTGCCACCGTTGCAACGACTGCGTTCGCCGCCAACACCATCGACAAGTTGCCGTCGGGCGTCGTCGTCGAACACATCAAGCAAGGCACCGGTCCGCAACCCACCGCCACCGACGTCGTGCGCGTGAACTATCGCGGCACGCTCGCGAACGGCACCGAGTTCGACAGCTCCGACAAGCACGGCGGCCCGGCGACCTTCCCGCTCAATCGCGTGATTCCGTGCTGGACGCAGGGCGTGCAGAAGATGAAGGTCGGCGGCAAGGCGAAGCTGACCTGCCCGGCGGCGACCGCGTATGGCGATCGCGCAGTCGGCCCGATCCCGCCGAACAGCGACCTCACGTTCGAGATCGAGCTGATCGGGATCGGCCAGTAAGGCCAGCCGTTTCCGACGGCAAAAAAAAACGGGCGGTTCAATGAACCGCCCGTTTTTTTACGAGGACGCAGGCCTTACGCCTCGACGTCCTCGAAACTGAAGATTTCCGACTGGTCGTTGTACGAAAAGACCTCGCCGTAACGCGCCCACTCGATCACGGTATCGAGCGTTTCTTCGGCGTCGACATCGGAAAGCACGTCCTCCAGCTCCTGCTCGAAGCGCACGCGCGGCGCGCGATGGCCGGGCCGCTCGTCGAGCACCTTCTTGATCCGCGCCGCGAGCGGCACGTTGCGCAGCAAATGATCGGCGAACATGAGCTTGCGCGCCTGCGTGCCCATCTCGGCGAACACGCGTGCGGGCGGCGTGAGCAGCACATCGCCTTCGCGCACGTCGGCAAAGCCGAGCTGCTGCAGCATTTCCACGATCGGGAACAGGTCGTCGACTTCCAGGTGCAGCGAGCGCGCGATTTCCGGCATGTCGGCGCGGCCGTGATACGGCGCGGCCGCCAGCGTCTCGATCAGACCCGCCATGATGTTGGTCGACACGTCCGGCAGACGGCTGCCCACTTCCAGACGGCGAGTCGTTGCCTCGGCGGCTTCGCGCGCCGTCATCTTCGCGTAGATGTCGTCGACGAGCTTGCGGAACGTCGGGTCGAGACGGTTGCGCGGATGCTTGAACGGCACCTTGATCTCGGCCGACACGCGCCCCGGGTTCGACGACAACACCAGGATGCGGTCGCACATGAACACCGCCTCCTCGATGTTGTGCGTGACGATCAGCACGGACTTGATCGGCAAGCGGCCTTGCGTCCACAGGTCGAGCAGGTCGGTACGCAGCGTTTCGGCCGTGAGCACGTCGAGCGCGGAGAACGGCTCGTCCATGAGCAGGAGCGTCGGGTCGACCACGAGCGCACGCGCGAAGCCCACGCGCTGGCGCATGCCGCCCGAAAGCTCGCGCGGATAGGCGTTTTCGAAGCCGTCCAGACCGATCAGGTCGATGGCCGCCAGCGCCCGCTCGCGACGCTCGCGCGCGCCCACGCCCTGTGCTTCGAGGCCCGCTTCCACGTTCTGCAGCACCGTGAGCCACGGGAACAGCGCGAAGGTCTGGAACACCATCGACACGCCTTCGGCCGGCCCTTCGAGCGGCTTGCCGAGCCAGTTCACCTCGCCTTCGGTCGGCTCGATGAGCCCGGAGATGATCCGCAGCAGCGTGGATTTGCCCGAGCCGGAACGGCCCAGCAAGCCGACGATCTCGCCTTCGCGCAGCGTGAGGTTCACGTCGTCGAGCACGAGGCGCTCGTCCTCTTTCTTCGCGAAGCCGCGCGAAACGTGCTTGACGGCGAGCACTTCCTGGCCGGGGGCGGGCCGCATCGGCAGCAGATCGGAAGAGACGATTTTCGGATTCAGCATGATGTCACTCCATCTCAATCGAGGCGCAGCCGGGACTCGGCGTACGTGTACAGCGGCCGCCAGAGCACGCGGTTGAACAGCGTAACGAACAGGGACATCATCGCGATGCCCAAAATGATTTTCGGGAAGTCGCCGGCGGCGGTCGTTTGTGCGATGTACGCGCCGAGGCCGTGCGCAACGACCTTCGTGTCGCCCCACTGCACGAACTCGGAGACGATGCTCGCGTTCCAGGCGCCACCGGAAGCCGTGATCGCGCCCGTGATGTAGTACGGGAAAATGCCGGGCAGCATCACCTTGCGCCACCATTGCCAGCCGCGAATACGAAAATTCTTCGCGGCTTCCTTGTAATCGTTCGGATACGCACTGGCACCGGCGATCACGTTGAAGAGGATGTACCACTGCGTGCCGAGCACGATCAGCGGCGAGAGCCAGACGTCCGGGTTGAGGTGAAAACGCACGATCACGATCACGAATACCGGGAACAGCAGGTTCGCCGGGAATGCCGCAAGGAACTGCGCGAGCGGCTGGATCTTCTCGGCAAGCGCCGGACGCAACCCGATCAGCACGCCGAGCGGCACCCAGATCGCCGAAGAGATCGCGATCAGCACGGCGACGCGAAAGAGCGTGATGAGGCCGAGCACGAACACATGCCAGACCTCGTCGAGCGTCACGCCCGTGCGCACATAGGCCACCACGTGCCACACCACATAGACGGTCAGCGCGATCACGAACACGGCCCATACGATGTCGCCGATGCGCGAGCGCTTGCTTACCGTGGCCACGACAGGCAGCGCCTTCGGCAATTGCACCCGGAACGGCACGCGTGCGAGCGTGGCGAGCAGGAAGCCCATCGGCACGAGCAGGCGGTGAATGAGGCGCGTGCGGCGAATCAGGTCGAGCAGCCACGACTCGGGCGCATCACCAGAACTCGTCGTCTCCATGCGGAACTTGTCGGCCCAGGCCACGAGCGGGCGGAACAGGAGCTGGTCATAAGCGAGAATCACCACGGTCATCGCCAGAATCACCCAACCCACCGCGTGCAGGTTCTTCTCGGTAATGGCCTGCGCGAGATACGCGCCAATGCCCGGCAGCGTGATCGTATTGTTGCCCACCGTGATCGCTTCGGAGGCCACCACGAAGAACCAGCCACCCGACATCGACATCATCATGTTCCAGATGAGGCCAGGCATCGAGAACGGCACCTCGAGCTTCCAGAAGCGCTGCCAGCCCGTGAGGTGGAATCCGCGCGAGACTTCGTCCAGATCGCGCGGCACCGTGCGCAGCGACTGGTAGAAGCTGAACGTCATGTTCCAGGCCTGGCTCGTGAAGATCGCGAAGATCGCGGCGAGTTCAGCACCGAGCACGCGCGAGGGAAACAGCGCGAGAAAGAACGTCACCGTGAACGAGATGTAGCCGAGCACCGGCACCGACTGCAGGATGTCGAGAATCGGCACGAGCACCTGGCCCGCGCGGCGGCTCTTCGCCGCGAGCGTGCCGTACACGAGCGTGAAGATGAGCGACGCCACCATCGCCGCGAGCATGCGCAGCGTGGTGCGCATGGCGTACTCGGGCAGATTGGCCGGATCGAGCGAGATGACCTGGGTCTTCAGCGTCGAGATGGGCGCCATCGTTTCGTGAAAGCCCACGGCCGCCATCGCGATCAGGCCGATCATCAGCGGGAACGCCACGAAGTCCCAGCGGTTCGGCAGCACGCGCCACGCCGAGGCGTTGGCCGTGCGGTTCAGGTTGAAGCTGAACTCCATTAGCGGCCTCCGTTAGCGAGTACAGACGTGGGCGCGAGCACGCCGGCGCGGGCGCGCGCTGCGCGGCGGGTCGTTCGCAATGTGTGGTTGAACTGGTTCATGTCGAAGCACCGGCGTTTGGTTATTGCTCGAATCCCTCGCGCGGCGCGTACGGCCGGCCGGGCCGGCTGGGCGTACGCGCGGGGATCCGTTACTGCTTGTCTGATTCAGACCCGAAACACGCGCGCTCGCAGGTCTCGCCAGCGCGCGGCGAGTCGCGATTTCCGGCAGGGCGGCGGGGCGCTCGCGCGCTCACGCGCGCCGAGCAGATCGGGATGGAGGGTGTCCTGCGTTTGTTGCAGTTGCGACAGATGCGGCAAAAGAAGGCCGAAGTTCATACTGGTTCTCCTGGCGTCGCGGGTGGACGCGTTGGGGAGGAAAGCCAGCAGACCCGGCAGCGCGCTTTGTTCAGCGCGCGGCGGCTCGCGTCTGCCCGCTTTCCTCAGTGCAATTGAAAAGGAAGCGGCATAACGGATAACTGTCACTGTCAGACATCGGAACTCCTTATCGTCACGGCGGCTGACCCCAGGGCTTGCATCGAGCCGGTGGCTCGAACGCGAAGCGGCTTCAAGGGCCTCAAGGCGCGCATGTGTCGATCCGCGCGTAGCGCTCGGGGCGCAACGAACGAACCGTGCCGCAAGCGCGCATCGATCAGGGCGGGCTTACGGCGCGATGTCGGCCATCCGCGGCGCTCGATATGGTCAAGGCGCTGCGGCGTTCGGTCGACGCTATTCAAGAGTGCACGAGGATTTACTGCTGGACGCGCACCATCTGCCTGGCTGGCAAGACGGCGGCTGAAAGAAAGGGAGCGCGGACGTCCTGCCGGTCAGGCAGCGAAACTGTTCGAAGATCGACAACTGCTACTGTCCAAGGCGTCAGCCCCTTTTGTTAAGACGGGCGAATTTTAGGCGCGCCACCTATCCGAAGTCAACACGATTCGCCTCCCGCGTCAAATCTCGTGCCAATGTCGCCACGGCACCCGCTGGCGGCCCGCCTCTGGCTCGCCCCAGGTTCGCTCCGGCGCATCCCAGGCTCGACTGCAGCACCGATGCATCTATTGGGAATGCATCGCCGGCGGCCTTCTGTCCATCGCCTCGATCCGCTCGTCTCTCAAAGAGGGATCGTTCACTTCACCATACCGCCTGCTGCCGCGCTGCTTCTGTGCGGCGACGGCCAATCGAACCATGTTGCAAGGCACGTACCCAGCATGAGTCGTCACGCGCTCTTGCGCAAGGCCTGCTGGCTGGCATCGCCCGCGCCCATGCGCTCGAGCCGCTCGCTTGCCTCGGTCAGCGCCCATAGGGGCGCGCTTTGCAACTGCCGGTCGTACACATTCACGAGTTGCACAACCGCCTCGAAGCCCGCTTCTTCGAGTTGCCAGCCGCCGCCCGTGTTGCCGCGCTCAAAGCAGGCGATTAGCGCCGCATCCGCCGCTCGCACCTGTTCAGGCTCGAGCACGCCATATCCCGCCTCCGCAATCGATTGCGCGAGCACGTGAGCATGGAGCAAGGCGCGAGCGTCGTCGCCGTTGCCGCCGCGGCGCAGCGCGGCAAGCGCGAGGTGCACCTGTAGCGCGAGCTCGTTGGCGACCGCGCGCGGGATCGGCAGCAGCATCGACTTGCTGCGTCGGGGGCGACCGCCTTGCGAGCGCTGCGGAAAAGGGATAGTCCTGGCCATGGAAGGGCAAGTAAGAGTCTGTTCCGTGCAATAACGGCACGGCGCGCCGAAGGTTAAGCGCCGACCCTCAAATCAATGTAACGATCAGTGACAGACATGCGCTGCGCATCGCCTGACGGGCGGGCAACCGGCTGGCCGCGGGCCGTCTCAGCGCGGCTCGCGCTCACCGCCGCCCTCCGCGCGCCGCGCGGCCATGAACGCCTCGATATGGGCGATGGCCTGCTCGCACTGCTCGAGGCTCAGGAGGTGGATCGACGGATTGGGCAGATCGAAGCCCAGCTCCTCCCCGAGCCAGCGGATGGCCTTGCCGCGCGCCTCGAAGGCGTTCACCTTGTCGCGCCGCATCTTCGCGGCCACCAGCGGTTCGAGCGCGTCGTGCAGGCGGCTCTTGGCCTCGCGCAGCGCCGCGTTGGCAAGCCGGCCGAGCGGCACGTTGCGCGTGCTGCGCGCGGGCACGCCGATCCAGGCCTCACAGGGCGTGCAGACCCAGAGCGGGCCGTGATCGTCGCGATACGGGTAGGCCTCGTCGGCAAAGCGCGCGAGCACCGCTTTCGCGCCGCAGTAATCGCACAGCGGCTGCGGCAGCGCCTTGACGGGGCGGCCTACGCGCATGCGGCGCTCCTCGGTGCGATGGTCGGTGGATGCATGACTTGATGGGTGGATGAGAAAAACGGGGACCGCTGCTGCGAGCAGGGCCTGGAGCAAGGATAACGGCAAACTCCGGCGCACGGCAGCGGGGGGGCGGCGCAGGCTGCCGCCACGCGCGATCAGTTCGCGCTGGCGGTGGCGTGCGCCTCTTCGCGCGCGAGCGAGCGCGTATCGCGCAGGGCCGGAAAGAGCCGCATCCACAGCAGCGCGACGCAGATCGTCGCCACGCCGCCCACCAGCACGGCGCGCTGCGCGCCCCACCAGCCAGCCGTGAGCCCCGACTCGAACTCGCCAAGCTGGTTCGACGTGCCAATGAAAAGCGAATTGACCGCGCTTACGCGGCCGAGTTTTTCAGCGGGCGTGCGCAGCTGCACGAGCGACGTGCGTACGACCACGCTCACCACGTCCGAGGCGCCCAGCACCGCCAGCGCCGTCAGCGACACGACGATGTTGTGAGACAGCCCGAACGCGATCGTTGCGCAGCCGAACACGATCACGCCGCCGAACATCGCGAGACCCGGCCGGCGCCGCAGCGGAAAGTGCGCGAGCCAGATCGAGCCCGCCAGCGCGCCGGCGGCCGTCGCCGAGCGCAACAGACCGAGCGCGATGGGCCCGGCATGCAGGATGTCGCGGGCGAACACGGGCAAGAGCGCCGTCGCGCCGCCGAACAGCACCGCGAACAGATCGAGCGACAGCGCGCCGAGAATGACCGGCTGCGAACGGATGAACGCGATGCCCGAGAACACCGATTCGAGCGTGACGGGGGCGCGCGCGGGAGGTTTGGCGCGCAGCGGGATCGTGCCCGAGAGCGTGGCGGCCGCCGCGAACGCGAGCGAGCAGGCCGCGTAGGCCGGCGTCGCGCCGATGCCGTACAGCAGGCCGCCCAGCGCCGGACCGACGATGTTGGCAGTCTGGCTCGCCGAGGTCGACCACGCGGTCGCGTTCGGCAGTTGCGAGCGCGGCACGACGCCCGGCAGCAGGGACGAAATGGCGGGCGACTCGAACGCGCGCGCCGCGCCTACGCACGCGGCCAGCGCGTAGATGAGCGGCGCGCTCAGCCAGCCGCCGACGGTGCCGGCCGCGAAGGTGAGCGCGGCGGCGCATTCGATGAGCTGGCAGACGGATGCGATGCGTCTGCGGTCGTATCGGTCTGCCACGTGGCCGACGACGAGCGTGAGGCAGAACATCGGCAGGAACTGCGCGAGGCCGACGAGACCGAGCGCGAACGCGCTATGCGTGAGCGCGTAGATGTGCCAGCCCATGGCGACGGCGAGCATCTGGAACGCGAGCGACGACAGCACGCGCGCGCCATAGAAGCGCTGGAAGCCGCGATTGCGCGAAAGCCTGGGCGGGTCCTCGGACGCCGCCTCCGGGGAAGGTGTGGTCATTGAACAGCGGGGGAAGGCGAAAAATCGGGTGCGTGCGCAACCAGGTACCAGCGAGGCGCAAAGCGGCAATTTTAGTTCATGCGACGTGGCGCCACAGGAATACCGGGGCAGCATGTTTCATGCGCTCCATCTCTGAATCGTTATATCCTATAGAATACATCGATCGATCATCCAGCAGACGGAGGCAGGAATTGGCGAGTAGTCGGCGCCTCGTAAGCGCAACATCGGCAATGTCGATATCACAGGCACGCCGCGCACCCGCGCCAGTGGGCGTGGGCGGCTTCGCGGCCACGATCACCACGCTGCGTCCCGCGTCGGGGCACGAGCGCGCGGAACTGATCCGCGACGTGATCGACGCTTTCCGGCGCCTGCGCAACAGTATCGAGCGCTTCGAGCACATGCTCGCGCGTGGCGACGACGCGGGCGATGGTCGTGGCGCTGGCGGCGCACACACGGCGCCAGCGGGGGCGTCGCTTCAGCCGCTTCTGGCCGCGCTCTCGCGGCGCATCGATCTGGCACGCTTCGCCCGCCAGCGCGAACTCCGGCGCGCGATTCGCGACGCGCGACGCCTCGACAAGACGCGCGATGGGCTTTTCAGCGACGCGCTCTGTCTCGATACCGAAGCGCTGCGCCGCACCGTAGCCGAACTGGAACGGCTCGATGCGGCCTTCGTCGGGCTCGGCGTCGAGCATGTACTTGCGCAGCACGCGAGTGCGGCCGAAGCGTGCGCCGACGCGCGATCGTCCGGGGCGGCCGTGGGCCGCTCAGTGCTCAAAGCCGTCGCCGTCACAACGGCATTCGTGCGCGAACCCGCCGCCTGAACGGCGTTCCTGGCCGTCATCAGCCCTTCGTTATATTCCATGGTATATTTCGCTGTCGGCGCGCGCCCAGCCGGGGGCGCCAAGCCGGGGGCGCCAAGCGGTTCGAGGCACAGTCGCCGGACGCGCCCATGCACAGCCCCGCGTTCCGCGGTGGATCAGAGATCGCCATGCACGCACCGCCATTCCGCCTCGCCCGCACGCCGGGCAGCACATCCGCCGAAGGGACCACGCTGCGCGGCCTGACGAGCGCAGACTGCTGCAGCCCTTCGCAAGCCGAACTCGGCCGCGCGCGCCAGCGCACGCGCCTCGTCGAACTCGACGCCCATCTACATTGCTCCATCATCGGCACCTGCCTGAGCACGCACGAGCTGCGCAAGCTCGTCCCGAAATTCACGCGGCTCGACGCCCAGCGCGCGAGCGATCTCGAGATCCATCACGCCGCCGTCGAGCTGGCGATAGAAGGCGGCGCGGGCGGCAAGGCACTGCAAAAGGCCCTCGACACGCGCTATGCAGGCGCGTTGCGCCGTTTCGCCAGTGCGCGCGACACGCAAGCCGTGCTCGCGCTGTGGAACGAAGCGCTCGCGAACGGCGACATTCCGCCCGCGTACTGGGCGGTGATGACACATCCGGCCACGACGATGGAAATACGCCAGGCCGCGTTCGGCGAGCTGCACATGCTCTCGCATCTGGTCGGCGCGGCCAATCGCGCAGACCTGCGCCGCCTCGTGGCGCTGGAAGCGGAAAACGCCGAACTGCGGGCCAAAATCGAGCGCCAGCAGGCGCGCCTGCACGAGATGAGTGGTGAGCGCGACGCCGCGCGCCAAGCCCTCGATGCGCAAACCGCGCAGCTGACGGCGCAGCGCGAAGCCCCACCGCAGCACGCGCAGCTCGAAGCGCTGCAGGAAGCACTCGCAGCGCGCGACGCGCGGATCGCTCTGCACACGAGCCGCCGCGAGATCGCAGAGCAGCGCGCGAATGCGGATGCCGCCGCGCTACACATGTTGCGCGCGCAACTCGACGAAGCCCACGCTCTGATGGACGCGTTGCGCGCCGAAGTCCACGCGATGGAGCAAACCACGCAAGCGCACGAAAATCCGCAGGCCCAACGCGCGCTTCCCGAGGATGCGCTAAAGGGGCGGCGGATTATCTACGTGGGTGGCAGGCCGGGTTCAAATCACGCGCTCAGGCGCTGGGTGGAGTCGGCGGGGGGCGAGCTGACCGTGCACGACGGCGGCGTCGAGGATCGCAAGGGCCTGCTCGCCGCAGCGCTCGCCAACGCGGATCTCGCGGTGTTTCCCGTCGACTGCATCGACCACGATTCGATGAGCACGCTCAAGCGTGTGTGCGAACGCCACCAGGTCACATGGCACCCATTGCGCACGGCGAGTCTCGCCAGCTTCGTCGAGTTGATGATGCGGCTACATGCGAACGCAGCGCCCAAGCTCGCGGCGGTGCCCGTCTCGCGTTTCTGCCTGCGCCACGGCTAGGCGCCTGGCGTTGGCGGCAGTGCGCTGCCGCGTCACGTCACGTCACGTCACGTCAGGATTTCACGAGTTTGACGAGCGCTTCGATCTCGGCCTCGCAGACCGCTGCCGCGCGCGCCTCGATGCTGCGATACAGACGAACGATCTCTTCGCCCACCGGCGTGAGCATGCTGCCGCCGCCGCTCTGGCCGCCATGCTCCGAAACCGTGGCCGGCGACTCCAGCGCGCGGTTGAGTTCATCCATCAGCAGCCACGCGCGCCGGTACGACATGTTCATGCTGCGCGCCGCAGCCGAGATCGAGCCATGTTCGCGAACGGCCTCGAGCAGC
The DNA here is from genome assembly GCF_024206495.1 of Paraburkholderia sp. CNPSo 3272. Taxonomy (GTDB): domain Bacteria; phylum Pseudomonadota; class Gammaproteobacteria; order Burkholderiales; family Burkholderiaceae; genus Paraburkholderia. The sequence goes on from NZ_JAMBPQ010000031.1 coordinate 12,974, forward strand.
GAAACCTTGCCTGGACCGAGCGCGATCGTGCCGTCCTGGACGATGCGCATGCGAAAACGGACGTCGGGTCGGGCCGGTTTCTGTCCCTGTGCGGGCGCGGGAGCGTCTGCGCGCGGTTGATCGTTGGGGGACTTGGTCATGCGCGCAAGCATACACGATGCGTGCTACGCGCCGTTCCCCTCAGCATGGCTAACGCCCGGCGGGAAAGCAGAAGCCGAAGTCCTCGCAACCGGGACAACCGGGCGCAGGGCCCGGCGAGGCGCCCGACGCCAGCGCGAGTTCACGCGTCAGCAGTTTCTTCCAGCGCAAGCCTTCCACGTTGCGCGCCACGACCTCGGGAAAGAAGCGCTTCAGCATGCCTGTCACGTCATCGCGGCCACGCAGGCCGAGATCGCGCCACAGATGGTCGGGGCGCAGGCACGCATGAGCAATGATCGCGGCGAGGCAACGCACGTCGTCGGGGTCGGCTTGCGGTGCGGCAAGCGCAACGAGAAAGTCATCCATCGCCGTGACGAATGCAGCATGCGACGCATCGACCATCACGTAGGTGTGCGGCGCTTCACTCGTCACCGCGCACACGAAGTGCCGGGCCCCGAGCGCGTCGATCTGCGTGCGCGTTAGACCGAGCAACGGCAATTCGCCGCGCACCTCGCGCGCCGCGACGACCCGCGCGAAGAGCCAGGCATCGGGCGTGCGCGGCGCCTCTGGCGCCCCCGTCAGAGCGTCGCAGCGCGCGGCGGCCAGCGCATCGACATCACGCGGAGGCGGCGCGTTTGGGTCCTGACTGACCGGTGTCATTGCACTCACGCGCGTTCGCAGCGCATCAACCGTCTACGCCGACGATCACGCTGGATGCCTTGAAGAGCGCCGCGGCCTGCTTGCCGGCCGCGAGGCCTAGACGATCGACGCTATCGTTCGTCACGATAGCCGCGATCTGCGCGCCGCCCGGCGCCGCGAGCACGACTTCCGCATTCACCGCGCCCTTTGTGACCGACGAAACCGTACCCGCCACGACGTTGCGCGTGGACACCTTGCTCGCATCGCCGTCGACCATGAGGATCACCGACGATGCCTTCACGAGCGCGAAGGCCGGCTTGCCAGCGGCGAGACCCAGTGAAGCGGCGCTGCCATGCGTGATGATCGCGACGATCTCGAGGCCGCCGTCGGCACGCAGCGTGACTTCGTCGTTGACAGCGCCAGCCTTGACCGCGCTGATCTGGCCGGAGAAATGGTTACGCGCGCTGGTACGCATGAGGGCCTCCACAATTGAACAGAACAATGAACCCCGAAGAACTGGACCCCCAGTTTAGCCGTGTCAATGTGACGCGCACAGGCACTGATCGCCAAAATAGCGAATCGCACCAGCACATGGATACAGCAGTCCATCGTAATATATTGACCTTTATAACGCACGGGTATCGAACATGTTTATCCGCAAGCTGGCGGCCTCAGTCGTCGTGATGAGCGGTGTGATGGGCGCGATGGGTGCAAGCGCCAACGCATTCGCCGACGAATCCGATGTCAACGTGCTCTATGCAGGCTCGCTCGTGAACCTCATGGAAAAGAGCGTGGGCCCCGCGTTCGAAAAGGAAACGGGCCTGCATTTCAAGGGCTACGCAGCCGGCTCGAACAAGATCGCCAATGAGATCAAGGGCAAGCTGCGCCGCGGCGATGTGTTCATCAGCGCGAGCCCGAAGGTCAATGCGAGCCTGATGGGCGAGCCCAACGGCAATCACGTTACGTGGTACGTGAATTTCGCCGAATCGCCGCTCCTCGTCGGCTACAACGCGAAGAGCCGTTTCGCCAACGACTTCAAGACGAAGAAGTGGGATCAGGTGCTGCAGGAACCGGGCATCCGTCTTGGCCGCACCGATCCGAAGCTCGACCCGAAGGGCGCCTTCACCGTCGAACTCATGACGAAGGCTGCGCAGGCGTACAACCAGCCTGACCTCGTGCAGAAAACACTGGGCGCGCCGGATAATCCCGAGCAGGTCCTGCCGGAAGAAACGCTCGTTGGCCGTCTGCAGTCGGGTCAGCTCGACGCAGGCTTCTTCTACTCGACCGAAACGTCCGACCTGAAGATTCCGGCGATCCACCCCGCGCCGGAACTGAATATCAAGGCGAATTACACACTCACGATTCTCAACGACGCGCCCAACAGCGCCGGCGCCGCGCGCTTCGTGAACTTCCTGCTTTCGGCGGAAGGCCGCAAGCTGCTCGCCGAGCACGGCGTGGATGTGACCAGGCCTGCCGTCAACGGCCGGACCCAGGCGATCCCGCCGTCGGTGCAAGCCGTAATCGACGCCGCACAGCAATGACACAAGCCGCACAGCGTGCCGGGCAGGTTGCCGTGAAGCGCGCCCAGCCGCTCTGGTGGCTCGGCGCGCTGCTCGCGGTCTATCTGTGCGCGCCGTTCGTCGCGAGCATTCCGCAGATCGGGCAGGCGGACTGGGCCGGCGTCGACTGGCACGCCACCTGGTCGGCGGTTGGCGTATCGGTCGCGAGCGCGAGCGTGGCCGCGCTCATCATTCTGCTGGGCGGCGTGCCGCTCGGCTACTGGCTCGCGCGTTCTCGCGCGCGCGGCATTGCCCTGCTCGGCTTCGTCGTGCAGTTGCCGCTCGCGCTGCCGCCGCTCACGAGCGGCGTGCTGCTGCTGTTTCTCATCGGGCCGTATAGCGGCATCGGCCAGCTCTTCGGCGGCTCGCTCACCGACTCCTTCACGGGCATCGTGCTCGCCGAGACCTTCGTGGCGGCGCCCTTCCTGATCGTCGCGGCGCGCTCGGCGTTCAGCGCCGTCGATCCCGTGTACGACGACGTCGCCGCCACGCTCGGCCATCACGCCGCCAGCCGTTTCTTTCGCGTCACGCTGCCCATCGCCTGGCCCGCCATCCGCGCGGGGCTCGCACTCTCCTGGCTGCGCGCGTTCGGCGAATTCGGCGCGACCGTGATGGTCGCGTATCACCCTTATTCGCTGCCTGTGTATACGTACGTCGTATTCGGCGGCCAGGGCCTGCCCGCGATGATGCCGCTCCTGCTGCCCACGCTCGGCATTGCTATCATCTGCGCGGTGCTCTCCGTCTATAGCCGCAGCACACGCTCGACGATGGCGGTGAGCCTGGACAACGGCGACGAGCTCACCAATATCACGCCGGCCGCCACCGCGGCCGAAAACGCCGGCCTGCGTCTTGCCTTCGCGGCGCGCCGGCATCTCGGCGCGTTCACGCTCGATGTGGCGTGGCAGCCGCAAACGCGCCGGCTCGCGATCATCGGCCCTTCGGGCTCGGGCAAGTCGCTCGCGCTGCGCATCATCGCCGGGCTCGAGCGCAACGACGCGGGCTCTGTCACGCTCGGGGCAACCGACCTCGGCGCGCTGCCGCCCGAGCGCCGCCAGATCGGCTACATGCCGCAGGATTACGGGCTCTTCCCGCACATGACGGTGGCGCAGCAGCTCGCGTTTCCCGTCGATGCCGACGCGGCCAGCGCCCGCTACTGGCTCGCGCACCTCGGCCTCGACACGCTCACCGAACGCCTGCCTCGCCAGCTCTCGTTCGGCCAGCGCCAGCGCGTGGCGCTCGCGCGCGCGCTCACGCGGCACACGCAACTGCTGCTGTTCGACGAACCGTTCGCCGCGCTCGACACGCCGCGGCGCCGGCGTCTGCAGCAGTCGTTGCGGGCGCTGCAACGCGAGGTCGGCGCGGTGACGGTGATCGTCACGCACGACCCCGACGAAGCGGCGCTGCTCGCCGACGAAGTGCTCGTGATCGAACAGGGAAGCGTGCTGCAGGCGGGCGCCGTGGCCGACGTATTCCAGCGGCCCGCCACGCTGCGCGTGGCCGAACTGCTCGGCCTGCACAACGTCGGCGAGGGGATCGTGCGGGCTGGCGGCGCAATCGAAACGCCGACGGGACTGAATCTGCCCTGCGCCGATACCTCGCTCGCGGTGGGCACGCGCGTAATGTGGCGAGTCTCGCCGCGCGCGCTCGTCGCGACGCAGGAAGGCGCGTGGCAAGGGCGTATGGCGGGCACCTCGCTGCGTCATGGCGACCGCTACGTTACCGTCGAGATCGCTGGCGAAACCTTCGATATCGCCGCAGAAGATGCGCCGGCATCGCATGCTGGCGATCTGCGCTTCTCGATCGACGCGAACGGCGTGCTCGCCTGGCCGGCGCCGCAGGGCGCCTGATTTACGGCTCCTGAAAATGCTCACCTTTCGCGGCGACATACCTGCACCGTTGTTGCAGCTGATGACAACAGAGCCCCTCAAACAGGGGCTTTTTGCATAAGCGGTTAGCGATCCGATACGCAGTTCTGCACCATTGATCACGCTTCCCGAAAACGCTCACCTTTAGGCGTCTCGCGCCCAGGCGCGCAAGGTTTTGACTGCCAACACCTGGTAGTCGGCAATATTCGGATGCCTTAACCTGGGACTACCAGGAAAATCTTGCGCGCTGGAACCAGGTTCTCCTGTCCATCTGGATCGCGAAACTTTCGCAGCCGATCACGCGCGACGGTGATTTCGGCACGCTTCGTCGACGAACCGTCTCGATGCCAGGCACACGGCTCCCGGATCTTCTCACCGATGACCGCGGCGCCGTGCTCAGATCATGAAGCGGCTGTCTTCCACGAGCACGCGCGGCAACGGTTGCAGGTCGGTGCGCGCGAAGCGCACCAGAGAAAAGGCGCGCAGACCTTGCGGGCTCGACGGCAGACGCGCGAGCGGGAACGTGATCGAGGCGCTGTTGCCCGGGCCGCCGTTTGCGAGCAGGACGTTCATCGGACTCAGGCAGATCTCGCGCATTTCGACGTTCGTGTATTGCGCGGGATTCGCGAGCACCCTGCAGATCACCGTAAGCTGATGTTCGAGCGCTTCGCTCTTGAGGCCGAGTGCGGCGATCTCGCTCTCGTTCTGCGCAATCTGCGCCTCGACCTTGGCCACTTCGGCGGCGTTTGGCACGGCGTGCTCGCCCAGCATGCGTTGCGTCCCCGCGCCGTGACGCGTGAGCAGTTGCAGCCGCGTCCTGAGCAGCGCACGCTCCTGTTCCAGCACGTCGCGGCGCGACTCGTCGGCGCCGATCAGTGCGAGGCCTTCCAGGGCGATCTGCTCGACCACGCGCTGCACGATCTGCTCGCGAAGGTCGCTTTCGGTTTCGCCGCACACGCGCACCTGATGGTCGTCGAAGCTCAACGTCGTCTGCATGACATCGGTGTGCACCTCGTCGCCATGCTGCTCGGCACCGAAGGCACGCCGCTCGTTCAGGGCCATGCCGAGCACCGCGTAAGTCTCGCGCGCAAGTGGATGAGCCTCGAACCAGGCATGCAGTTCAGGCGAGCGGCTCAGCACATGGCCGACCTCGTCGGGCGCAGCGAAAAACGCGTGGATATAGGGGTCGCTCGACCAGGTGGCGGCGCTCGCTTCGCGCGCGGGTGGCATGCGCTCCACCACCTCGCGCACGTACGCGACCGATTGCGCGAGCGCGGGGGCGAGCCGCTCGCGCCAGGCGGGCACGAGCTTGAGCGTAGGGCTGAGCACGAGCAGACGCTCGATCAGCGCCTGGATTTGCGGCGATTCCGGCACCTGCTTCGCGCGCGCGCGCGGCCAAAGCCTGTCCAGGATACCCATGGATAACTCCGTTGCAGACCGCTCGAACGCGGCGGCGGTGAAGCGCAGGGCGCACAACGAGGCCTCTTGTCGCGAATGACTATACCGCGAATCACGGCCCCGCCGCGGCGACGCTGCCGCGGCGCAGCAACGCCGGGCGTTGCGGTCATGTTCCCGGAAACACTCACCTTTTGGTTACGTGACGCGCGTCACAGAAACCTCAACCTGGCCGCCGATGTGCGCAACAGTGCAACGCAAAACTGCGCAGCGCACACCGCAGTGAACCGATGCTCCCGCACACGCTCACCTTTGGTTTTCTTTTGGACGCTCGCCCTGCGAACAGGTTTGTGCAGTGCTTCGCCGACCATTCCCGTATGGACTCACCGTTGGAACATTGCGGTGCGGTGACTGCTCCCGAATATCCTCACCGTCGTGACAGTATGTGCATATCCATCTGCAATCCGAACCAAATTGATCGACTGAGACGATTCGGTCAACGGCTTTCCTCTGCCTTTCAGCGACTGTGGCGCACGCAACGAATCGCGATGACATGTCAACGAGGCGTTTCCAGGCACGCCAATTGCGCAGGGGCGCTCGGCGCGCGCACGGCGGCCTCGGGAAAAACCCCGCTTGCTGCGTGCGCAACCCCCGAAGCATCAGGCAGAAGCGATCTCGTCTTGCGTTTTAGACGGTTCGTTCAATTGACAGTGGTCAATGTCATGATCCAATCTTCTGCGCATAAATACGACACAGGGAGGCAGACAAATCATGGAGAGCATTGTCCGCAGCAGCTTGATGCTGGCCGCGGCCGCGACCCCTTTGCTGGTCGCCTGCGGCGGAGGTACCGCCAGTAATCCGGCACCCATCACCCCGGCGCAATGCTCGGGTTCGTCATGCGCTAACCAGGGCCCGCCTAGCAGCGCACCCACGGCCACGGCGCTGTGTCCCGCCGCGGCGGACATCGCGGCCAACACGTACCTGGGCGGCGCCGGCAGTGGCGAGGTCGTGAGCCTGAACATCGACCCGACGAAGATGACGTACAAGCTCACGTTCCTCGCCTCGCCCATTCCCGTGGCCGCGAGTTCGGTGCAAAACACACGTGCGGGTCTGACGATCACGGGCGCCGTGCAGCATCCGCCCGCGGGCTCGCTGCCAACCGCGGCGCAGATCACGTGTGCGTTCCAGCTTCAGGCGGGTACGGGCACGATCAACGGCAGCACCTACACCACGGCGTACAACGCCAACAATCCGCCCACGATCTATGTCGGCTTTGGCGTGGCGGGCGGCGGCATTCCGGGCGCGACCGTGAACATCGACGGCGACACCACCGCAAATCTGCTCTTTAGCGGCGTGGCGCCGCGCACGTTCGACTTCTATCCGTTCATCGGCTTTTCTTCGGTGAGCACGAGCCTCGCCGATCTCAAAGGCTCGTATAACGCGCTGCTCTATCACATCCTGCCTTCCAGCAGTTTCGCGCCGGCGGCGAAGGTCACACAGGAGCAGTACGACGCCAGCGGCAATTGCAGCGTGCCCAGCGGCGCGACCAACACGAGTTGCGCAACCGCTGCGAATGCATGGACGGCGAGCACGAGCGGCAGCTATTTCGACAGCGCCGACGCACCGCAGATCGAGACGCCCACACCGTTGCCGTTCCCCTTGAGCCTCGGTAACAACGTGATCGTCAGCCGCCAGGGGGGCGCCGGTCACCTGATCCTCGGCAAGCTCAACGGGGCCATCGTGCCCGTGGTCGTGCGCACCGGCTACGTCAACGAAACCATCAGCCTGAGCAACCAGATCGCGGTGGACGACGAGTCCGGCATCGCCCTGCTCGCGCCCGCCACGAAGCTCACGTCGGGCGCGTTCGACGGCAGCTACATTGGCGCGGACTCGAACTTCGCCTACACGGCAACGCTCATCAACGGCCAGCAGGCCGGCTTCCTCAAGCCTTCGACGATGACGACGCAGAGCCAGTTCACGCTCGACTATACGCAGACGCACCCCGGCCTGATCGGCGTGACCGATACCCAGGGCAAGGCGGGCAACCTGATTGCGGCGGGCGGCCTTTACGGCATCTTCATCAACGGCGAGGAAAACGGCGGCGTCACGGCCAGTTCGGCGAACAGCGCCACGCCCAATCAGCCTTACTTCGGTGTCGGTGCGCTGATCCAGCCACAGTAGTCCATCAGGCGGTCGTGGCAGCCCAATCTGCCACGACGGCCATAACTTCGCACTACGAATGACTGGCAGGCGCTCTCGCCAACAACAAGATTCTGGAGACGCGGTATGAAATGGAAACTTTTAGCGGCGCTCTCGATTGCCGCACCGATGATCGCTGCGCTCAGCGCATGCGGTGGCGGCAACGGCAGCAGCAGTAGCCCTCCGCTCGTGGAAGCAGCGCTTTGCCCCACCTCGCTCGACTACAACACGGTGTACACCGGCGGCGGCGGCGACGGCGAACTCGTCAAGCTGCAGCTCGACACGGCCAAAATGACCTGGCAGATCACCTATGTCGAGTCGCCGATCCCGCAGACCACCGGCACTGTGACGCCCACGCGAAAAGGTCAGCTCGCCACCGGTACGCTGACGGCAGAAACCGGCCTGCCCACGGCGAAGCTCAATCAGTGCGCGTTCCGCCTGAATGGCGCGAGTCTCGATCCCAATCGCCCCGCACGCGTCTTCATCGGCGAAGGGGTCGCGGGCGGCACGATTCCGGGAGCCGAGATCGCGTACAAGGGCTCGGGCGGTATTGGCGTCGTGCCGGACACGACGTTCCCGTACTACCCGTTCATCGGCTTCTCCGCGATCGAAACGAATCTCGCAAACGTCGCCGGCACGTACAGCCAGCTCGGCTATCACCAGGTGCCTTCGCAGAATTTCCAGCCCGCAGCAGTCGACGCAAAGATCACGATCAACGCCAACGGCACCTGGACCGAATGCGACAACACGGGCGTGAACGCCGGCAAGTGCCAGCAGCCCGGCACCAACTTCGCGCAGTCGGCCGACGGCAGCGGCGCGTTCGAAACCGATCACTTCCAGGGGCAGGTCAAGCCGACGCTCGTCACCACGGAGCCGGCCGGCAAGGGCTTCATGATCGTCGGCAAGTTGCGCGGCCAGCTCGTGCCCGTGCTCGTACGCACCGGCGTGGCGTATCCGCAAGTCGGTGTCGATCCCCAAAGCGGCGCCACGGGCCCGGTGGCCGACGACGAATCGGGCATCTCCGTGCTCGCGCCCCAAACGGCCATCGCGCAAGGCTCGCAGAACGGCGAATACATCGGCGTGGACAGCCAGTTCGACTATCGAACGCTCGCGCTGGAAGGCACGCAGGCCACGCTGCTCGATCCGTTCAACGCCTCGCAGGCCGCACTCGCCACGGCCCTCGATCTGAACTTCACCCAGACCGTACCGGGCACGGTGACGACCACGCACGTGGGCGCCTCCACCGGCTCGGCACCCACCGGCAAGATGATCTTCACGGGCGGCGTGTTCGGCTACCTCGACATGACGACGCCATCGAACCCGTACTTCACGGCCGGCGCGTTCGTTCAGTAAGGATCACAAAGCAACGCATCGAACAATAACCGGCGCGGCGAACCGCGCCATTCACGAGGTGGCCACTCCCGGCCGTCGCGCAAGGCGGCGGCGGCCGGGCCACAAAGGCGCGCGCAGCAAAGGCGGACGACGCATGCCAGACATCCCGAAGCATGCATCGAGCCGTCCCGCGCGCGGGTAAGGCGCACCCGTTCCTGGGAGGGACATGATGAAACGCATTGCAGTGGCGGCGCTGACCGCCGGGCTGACGGCGAGTGCGTATGCACAGCACGCCGGCGACAACGTCGTCGCACTCGGCTGGTTTCACGTCACGACGCAGCATTCGAGCACGCCGCTCACCACGGACGTCGCGCCCGTGCCGATCAACACGCCGCTGCGGCTGCCCAGTTCGTTCACTTCGGCGGGCACGGGGCTTTCGGCATCGAATGCGGATACGGTCGGCCTCGTCATCAGCCACTTCTTCACGGACCATATCGCGCTTACCTCGGTGGCGGGCGTGCCGCCCACATTCAAGCTCTATGGTCACGGCACGATCAAGCCGCCAGGCCCCGCGGGCGCGCTCGGTAGCCAGAATCTCAGCGACCCGGCGACGAACCCCATCGTCGGCAGCGTGCGCCAATGGAGCCCGGCGCTGATCTTCCAGTACTACTTTCGCGACGCCGATGCGAAATTCCGCCCGTTCCTCGGCATCGGCGTGTCGTACAACTGGTTCTCGGATATCCAGCTCAATCCGAACTTCGTGAAGGCCACCCAGGACGATCTCGGCTCCGTGCTCGCGGCGGGCGCGGGCAAGTCGGGGCAAACGCAGATCAGCGCAAAGGCGTCGTCATCGTGGTCGCCGGTTTTCAATCTCGGGGCCACCTACAACGTCACGAAGCATCTGGGGATCGTTGCGTCGGTCACCTATATTCCGCTGAAGACGACGTCCTCGGTGATCGTCAAGGCAGCGGACGGCAGCGAGCTCGGCGTGAGCCGGGCCGACCTCAAGGCTGATCCGATCATCTCGTTCCTCGCGCTTTCTTACCGCTTCTAAGGGCGCGTCGTGCCGGCGCAACGGCGAGGAGGCGCATGCGCGTAAGGGCGAGAAAGCCTGCGGCAAAGCGCGCACCTTTGCGTGCGCTCGCGTGCTCGCGGCCGCTCGCGCTAAAATCGCGGCATGCCGAAAACGCCCAAAGCCCCCGTGACCGATACCGCGCCCGAGCGGGTCACCGACAGCGAATACACCGTCGACGAACTCGCGCGCGTGGCGGGCACGACGGTGCGCAACGTGCGCGCCTATCAGGACCGCGACCTGCTCATGCCGCCCGAGAAGCGCGGACGCGTCGGCATTTACAACGATTCGCACGTTGCGCGGCTCAAGCTCATTCACCATCTGCTGGCGCGCGGCTACACGCTCGCCAACATTCAGGATCTCATCCTCGCGATCGACGACGGCGGCGACCTGCGCTCGATCCTCGGCCTGGAGAATGCGATTGGCGGTCCCTGGTCGCATACGCGGCCGAAAACGTATTCGCTGCCGCAGCTCATCAAGCTGTTCGGGCCGCAAGCGCCGAGCAGCCTTTCGCGTCTCGCGGACCTCGGGCTGCTCGAACGCCAGGGGCTGTCGTTCGTCTCACGCAATCCGGGCATGCTCGACGCCGCGGCGGCCACCGTGCGCGAGGGCATTCCCGCGCGCGAGCTGCTCGACGTGCTCGAAGAAACGCGTCCGCATTTCGACGCCATCGCGCGCGTGCTGGTGGAAATGGTCGTGCGCCATCTGGATCGCTACGATCAGGGCGCGCTGCCCCCCGCCACGGACATGCCCGCGCTCGTCGACGCGATCTGGCGGCTGCGCCCGCTTTCCACGGTGTTCGTCGAGCACGAGATCCTGCGCGCGCTCGAAGCGCAGTCGAGCGACTATCTGGGCGGCCGGGTCGCGACGATCCTCGACAAGACGCTTGGGCGCGAGCGCGCAGGCGAAGCCGCGCCTGCCAGCGCCGCGAAGAAACGCGCGCCCAAAGCCGCGCCTCGCAAGAGCGCCGCGCGCGCGCCGGCTGCCGCAAAACTGGCTCGCCCCGCGAAGAAAACCGCGCTCAAGAAGCGTTAAACGCGCACGTGCCTCTCCTCGTTTCTGCTTCCCCGAGCGCGTGAAAGGCCCCGCCAGGCAGCCTTTCACGCGCTGGCCTCTCCTTGCGCCCCTACTGTTGTTGATGTGTTAGAGCGCTGAATCTAGCCCCTTGCGCATCGGCATCGATCGCACTATGTTTACATCCATCAATGTCACAGTCACAGATGGATCGACAACAGGGAGACGCACCGGATGAACGCACCCGCCCATACCGGCGACGCGATCGGCATCGCCATCATCGGCACTGGCTTTGCCGGCCTCGGCATGGCGATCCGCCTGCTGCAAAGCGGCAACCAGGACTTCGCGGTATTCGAGAAGGCCAACGCCGTGGGCGGCACCTGGCGCGACAATCATTACCCCGGTTGCGCCTGCGACGTGCAATCGCACGTGTACTCGTTTTCGTTCGCACCCAATCCGCGCTGGACGCGCATGTTCGCGCCGCAGCCCGAGATTCGCTCCTATTTGAACCGCTGCGTCGATCAGTTCCGGCTTTTTCCGTGGCTCAACTTCGGGCACGAACTCACGAACGCGACATGGGACGAAGCCGCGCACTGCTGGCGCCTCGGGTTCGCCAATGGCCGGCGCGTCACCGCGCGCGTGCTGATCTCGGGCATGGGCGGCCTTTCGCGCCCCGCGTTGCCGGCGATTGCGGGACTCGACACCTTTGAGGGCAAGGCCTTCCACTCGCAGCACTGGGACCACGACTATGGGCTCGAAGGCAAGCGCGTCGCCGTCATTGGCACGGGGGCAAGCGCGATACAGTTCGTGCCGCAGATCGCGCCTCGCGTGGCGCGACTCTCGCTCTTCCAGCGCACGCCGCCTTGGATCATGCCCAAGCCCGACCGCGCCATTTCGGGCCTGGAACGATGGCTGTTCCGCACGCTGCCCTTCACGCAGGCGCTCGCGCGCGCGGGGCTTTACTGGATGCTCGAAACACGCGTGCTCGGCTTCGCGGTGCATCCCGCGCTCATGAAGAACGTGCAGAAGCTGGCGTTGCGCCATATCCGCCACCAGGTGCTCGACCCCGAACTGCGCGCGGCCGTGACGCCCGACTACACGATCGGCTGCAAGCGCGTGCTCATTTCGAACGACTACTATCCGGCGCTCTCGCGCAAGAACGTGCAGGTGGTGACGAGCGCGATCGAGCGTGTAGATCGCACCGGCGTCGTGACCGCCGACGGCGTGCATCACGAGGTCGATTGCCTGATCTACGGCACCGGCTTTCAGGTGGCCGATCCATTCCCGCCGGGCACGATCGTGGGCCGCGGCGGCATCGATATCGTCGAGACCTGGCGCAACGGCGCGCATGCCTATCTCGGCACGAGCCTGCCTGGGTATCCGAACTTTTTCATGCTGGTCGGCCCGAACACCGGCCTTGGCCACAACTCGATGGTGTTCATGATCGAATCGCAGATCGAGTACGTGCTCGGCGCGCTCGCCGCCATGAAGCACGACGGCGCCGATTCGATCGACGTGCGGCCGTATGTGGAAGCGCGCTACAACGAGCGCATCCAGAACAAGCTTGGCCGCGCGATCTGGTCGGTGGGCGGCTGCAAGAGCTGGTACCTCGACCCGCGCAACGGCAAGAACACGACGCTGTGGCCCGGTTTCACCTGGCGCTTTCGCCGCGCCACGGCGCGCTTCTCTATCGCCGATTACCAGGTCTATCGCGCGCCGCACGTCACGCAGCACGACGCGCCGCTCACCGTCGCCACGCAACCCACTGAAGCCGCCTGAAGAGGCGCAATCGCCCCCCCGGAGCCGCCCATGAAACGCTTTGACAATAAAGTCGCCGCCATCACCGGAGCCGGCTCGGGCATGGGCCGCGCGCTCGCGCTCCAGCTTGCCGGCGCCGGCTGTCATCTCGCGCTCGCCGACCGGAACGCCCCGGCGCTCGAGGAGACCGCTCGCATCGTGGGCGCGCTTGCCCCTTCAGTACGCGTGAGCACGCGCGTGCTCGACGTGAGCGAGCGCGACGCCGTATTCGCGTGGGCCGACGAAACAGTTGCCACGCACGGCGGCATCAACCTCGTCTTCAACAACGCGGGCGTCGCGCTGTCGAGCACCATCGAAGGCATGGCGTACAGCGACCTCGAGTGGATCGTGAATATCAACTTCTGGGGCGTCGTGCATGGCACGAAGGCATTTCTGCCGCATCTGAAGGCGAGCGGCGACGGGCACATCGTCAATACGTCGAGCGTGTTCGGTCTTTTCGCACAACCAGGCATGAGCGGCTACAACGCGACCAAATATGCCGTGCGCGGCTTTACCGAAGCGCTGCGCCAGGAACTCGACATGATGCGCTGCGGCGTGTCCGCGACCTGCGTGCATCCGGGCGGCATTCGCACGAACATCGCGCAATCGAGCCGCGTGGCCCACAACATGGTCGGCTTTATGGTGGCGAGCGAGCAGCAAGGCAAAGACGACTTCGAGAAGTTCTTCATCACCACTGCCGACGACGCTGCCCGCACCATCCTGAACGGCGTGAGGCGCAACGCGCGGCGCGTGCTGATTGGCCGCGACGCGCGCGCAGCCGACTGGCTCGCGCGCACGCTGCCCGCCGCGTACCAGGCGCTGATCGTGATGAGCGCGCGGCGCGAAGCCGCGAAGGCGCGCCGCCGCGCCGCGCGCGGGTCCGCCGCCACGCAATGAACAACAGCAGGCACACAACAGGGAGCCACAACATGATGCCGATACGGCGCGACATCCGCTTCGCATTACCGCCCGAAAGGGCCTGTGACTGGCACGTCAAGGGCGTGCCGGTCACCCACTTCTTCAACGCGCTTTCGCTGCTCTTTCCCGCGGGCGAGCGCTTCTTCATGGATTCGGTGCGGCACTATCGCGACCGCATCGAGGACCCCGAACTCAAGAAGCAGGTCATGGGCTTCATCGGCCAGGAGGCGATGCACACGCGTGAACACGTCGAATACAACGACTTGCTGCAGGCGGCGGGCTTGCCTGCGCACAAGCTCGACAAGCGGTTGTGGGCCATCCTCAACTTCGCGCGCAAGGTGTTGCCGCCTTCGCTGCAACTCGCGCAAACCGTGGCGCTCGAACACTACACGGCCATGCTCGCCGACCTGCTGCTCGCCGATACGGGCACGCGCATCGAAGGCTCGGTGGCGGGCTACAAGCAGATGTGGCTTTGGCACGCGCTGGAGGAAACCGAGCACAAGTCGGTCTCGTTCGATGTCTGGAATCTCGTGGTCGAGCCAGGCGTCAAGCGCTATTTCATGCGAACCGGTACGATGCTCGCCACCACGGTTCTCTTCTGGCTCATCGTGTTCGACTATCACCTCGCGCTCTTGCGCGCGCACCGCCGCCGCCTGGGCAAGGTGCGCGGCATATGGAAGCTCGTGAAGTTTCTCTACGGGCCGCGTCACGGCGTGTTTCCCGGCATCGCGCTCGAATGGCTGCGCTTTTTCAAGCCCGGCTTCCATCCGTGGGATCACGACAACCGGCGCCATCTCGCGCGCATCGACGGCCTCGTTGCGCAGATCGACGAGACCAACGCGCAGTACGCCTCGCGCGCCGCCCCGCGCCGCGTGCCGCTGCATCCGGCGGCAACGCCGCGCGCGGTGTGAGCCGCGTCATGCGTGGCGCGCCCGAACCCGTGTTCGTCCAGTCCGACGACGTGCGCCTCGCGGTTTACGTCAGCGGGCCCGACGATGCGCCGCCCGTCGTGCTCGTGCACGGCTACCCCGACTCGGCGCGCATCTGGAGCGCGTTGCGCAGCGAACTGGAGGCGCAATTTCGCGTCATCGCTTACGATGTGCGCGGCATGGGGGCTTCCGAAGCGCCGCGTGCGCGCTCTGGCTATGTGCTCGCACAACTCGCGCGCGATCTGCTTGCGGTCGCCGATGCAACCTGCGGCGCGCGCGCGTTTCATCTGCTGGCGCACGACTGGGGGGCGATCCAGTGCTGGGAGGCCGTGACCGATCCGGCGAACGCCGCGCGGATCGCTTCGTACACCTCCATATCCGGTCCTTGTCTCGACCACGTTTTTCTCAAGCCGCGCGTTCCTGCGCAGTTGCTGAAGTCGTGGTACATCGCGTTCTTTCATCTACCGCTCGTGCCCGAACTCGTCTGGCGGCTCGGGGGCGCGGCGTTGTGGCCGTGGTGGCTGCGCAAGACCGAGTGTGTGCGCGTCGAGCCGGATCCCCAGCGCTTGCGCAACGCGCTCAATGGGCTGCAACTCTACCGCGCGAACTTTCTAGCGTGTGCGCTGCGTCCGCGCGAGCGCCGCACACGCGTTCCGGTGCAGTTCATCGTGCCGCGTTTGGACCGCTATGTAACGCCGGCCATGTCCGAAGGCATCGAGCGCTGGCTTGGACAACATCAGCGCGAGATTATCGCCGCGCCGCATTGGGCCGTGGTGAGCGAGGCGCGGCAGATCGCGGCGCGCTTCGTACGTTTTGCCACGTGCGCTTCGCCATGCGAGCAACGCTTCGAATCCAACCTGCACACAGAGGACCGCCAGTGAACCCCGTTGCCCTGCCTGTCGCGGTCGTTGCCGCCGGCGTTGCGCTTGCCGCAGGAAGCGCTGCGCTTGCCGCATTCTCGCGACGCGCCACGCGCCGCATCGAAGCGGCCGTGCCGATGGACGGCCAGCTGATCGACATCGACGGCGACCGCATTCATTACGTCGAGTACGGCAGCGGACCGCCGATTGTGTTCATACACGGCCTGAGCGGGCAAATGCGCAACTTCGCGTGGCTGCCCATGCAGGCGCTCGCACGCGAGCATCGCGTGATACTCATCGACCGCCCAGGCTCCGGCTACTCCATACGCGGGCCACACGCATCGGCGAACATCTGCGCGCAGGCGCGCACGGTCGCGCGCTTCATCGAAGCGCTGGGTCTCGAATCGCCGGTGCTCGTCGGGCACTCGCTGGGCGGCGCAATCGCGCTGGCCGTGGCGCTCGATCATCCGCACGCAGTTTCGCGGCTCGCGCTGATCGCGCCGCTCACGCACGTCCAGACCGAGGTGCCCAAGGCCTTCCGCGCGCTCGTGCTGCGCTCGCAGGCCATGCGCCGCTTCGTGGCGCGCACGTTCGCGACCCCCATCGGACTCGCGACCAGTTCCGCGGTCCTCAAGCAGGTGTTCGCGCCCGAGGCCGTACCGGGCGATTTCCGCACACGCGGCGGCGGACTCCTGAGCTTGCGGCCCAGCGGCTTCTACAACGCCTCCGCCGATCTCGTCGCGATTGAAGACGCCGATGATCTCGTGCAGATGGAACAACGCTACGCAAAACTGAGCGTTCCCGTTGATGTTCTGTTTGGCCGTGACGACGTCGTGCTCGACTGGACCCGACACGGCGAGGCGCTCAGCCGCCTCACGAGCCAGGTGACGCTCAAGGTGATGAGCGGCGGCCATATGCTGCCCGTCACCGCGCCGTCCACGACCTACGACTGGCTGCTCTCCGCGCTCTCGGGCACAGTGCACGCGAGCCACGCGCGCGCGATCGAGGCGGATGAGTCGCGCACGGACATCGGTTCGCCGGCACCGGGCGTGTTGGGCAATCCGTCTGTGACTTAGCCGGCCTCGCCACACGGCGTGCGCTGCGTGAAGAGGAAATCGCGAAGCCGAAAAATGCGTCGGCCCGCGTGCGAACGCGCGGGCCGCAAGCATTCATCAAGGGAGACAGGAAATGAAAATTCAGAAAGCGCGGACGTTCATCGCGTGTGCGGCGCTTGCGCTCGCCAGCAGCACGGCATTCGCGCAAGGCAAGGGCGCGCAAACAAGCGACGCATCGCAAAGCGCAACGTCCGCCGCCGACGTCGCGAAACTGAGCGTCGATCAACAGGTACGCTGGCTGCAGCGCGCGCAGAAGAGCGACGCGCTCACGAAGATGGACGACGTGCAACTCACCGCGCTTTTCGAAGCGTTCGATCCGCTCGTCGTGCCCACGCTCATCAAGCTCGGCCCGGCGGGCTATCCCTCATATGAATTCGTGCTGTCGCGCTGGGAGCGCCTGAACGGCAAGTGGCCCGCGAAGCCCGCGCACATGCTCGTGAAGCTCGAGCACGAGCCGCTGCGCATCTACGCGAAATGGCTGCCCGACGGCGATCATTCCGGCGAGGAGGTGATCTACGACGCCTCGAAGCGCAGCGACGAAATGTACGGACACCTCGGCGGCCTGCTCGGCGTGATGCCGATGTGGACCGCGCTCGACGGTACGCTCGCGCGCTCGCAGTCGAATCACAAGATCACGGATCTCGGCACCGAATTCATCGTGAGCCAGTTCATGACCGACGCGAAGAAGTACGTCGAAGTGGGCGCGTCCTACAAGCCGCAAGTCGAGGTGAAAACGATAGATGGCGTACGTGTGGTGGCGCTGACCTACGTTTCGCCGAGCGGCAAGCCGCAGTACTACGCGAAGAAGCAGACGCTCGGGCTGGACCTGCGGCATCCGTATTTCCGCACCGTCGAAGCCTACGGCGACGACGGGCAGATGTTCGAAAAAATCGTCATCGACAGCATCACGCCGAAATCCTTCGACGACGAAGCATTCGATCCGAAGAATCCCGATTACAAGTTCTGAAACCTGGGCTACGAGAACAAAGGTGAGGCTTTCCGGGAGGAGCGCACGACATTCGACTCCTGGAACTCCTCACCTATCGTTGTATCGGTGAACTCACGATGCGGTGAATGACTCACCGCCGCGCGCGCTCAACGATACTTCTGCAACTCGGCATCGGTGATCGGTTGCGCCGGCAGGTTCAGCATGCCCGGCAAGTCGTCCAGCTTCGGCAAGCCGCTGACATTGGCCCAACGTCCGCCCGAGCCTTGGTAAATAAGCGTAGGCGTACCGTCGAAACCGAGGTCTTGAAAGAGCTTGATGTTGTCGTCGAGCTTGTTCTTGTCGGCGGCGGAAATGTGCGCGAGCGGTGCGATGCCGCCCGATTCGTCCTTCTCCGAGTAGTGCGTTTCCAGCTCTTTAAGCAGCGCGGGGCCGTCTTTCGCCTCCAGCAGAGCGGCCGCCTTGCCCGCCGAATCGGGTTTCAGAAAGCCCATAGGAATCCAATGCACCTGCAGGCCGACCGCTTCATACGGTTGCAGCGCTTTCCACACCAGGTGACAGTAAATACAGTTTGGGTCCATAAAGACATAAAGCGTCGACTTCACGTTCGACCCATTCGCGCCTTCTACGATCGCACTCGCATTCTGCAGGCTTGCAGCCGCCGTTGCGGGCAACCAGGTGGGCTCAGGACCCGCGGCGGCCATGGCGCCGGCGCTCATGGCCAGTGCGCCTGCGGCGATCAGCATGCGTGTGAACTTCTTCATTCTTTTCCTCTGACCTGGATAGCGCGTCACGTCGCGCGTCTGTGAAGCGAAGGCTCGTATCTTATGGTCGGGCCGTGGCACGTCACTGACGCCAATATGGCAAAGGCGTCAGGTGAGCAGCAAAGGTGAGAGTTTGCGGGAGGACGTTGGACCTAGAACTTGAACCGCAACTGAAACCCGATGGTAAACGGCAGATCGTCAGACGGTATCGGCGGAATGACGATGAAGTTCACGCCCACGCGCTTGTACGCGACCATCACGATAGGCGCGACCACGGGCCCGATCGTATGGTCGTGGCCGAGACCCCAGTTGCCATAGTTGTAGCCGGAGATGATGCCGCCCATCGCAGCGAGCCGCACGAAACCCCAGTGCAGAAACTCGGGCGCCCACACTGCGCCGCCATAATAAGAGGGCCGGCGCAACGAGTTGCGAAAACCGCCTGCCGTGAGCGCCCACGTGTCGCCGGGCCAGCATTCGATGCCGAGGCCCGGATTGAATTGTTCGAAGTCCTTGTCGGGATGGATGTGGTACGAGCCCACCATCGCATCTACCCACAGGCCCGAACTACACCAGTTCGCCGCCTGCGCCGACTGCGCCGTGCCGAGCAGCAGCAGCGGCAGGAGCAGCAGGGCAGCCGCCGCGCCGCGTTTCGTTCTCTTCGCCTGCGTTGTCGCCGTCGTTCTCGTTCTGGTTGCTGCGCCACCTTGCTTCTGCCAAAACCGCATGGGCTCTCCGTCCTTTCTTGCGCCGATCCGCCAAGGGATCGCCTGTTTTCTGGTTGCTGGTTCGCGGTGAATGACGAACTGTACCGCAACCCGATGCGTGCGCAGTGGAGTCCAGGCTCGGATCCGGCAACTCGCTCGCCGCCGGCACGGTGCCATGCGCAGCGAGTTGCCCCGATGAAAGCGAAGCGTCAGAGGCCGAGGTCGGAAAGGCCCGGATGGTCGTCGGGACGGCGCCCGAGCGGCCAGTGATAGAGACGATCCGTCTCGCGGATCGGCAGGTCGTTGATCGATGCGTGACGGCGCGCCATCAGGCCGTTCGCGTCGAATTCCCAGTTTTCGTTGCCATACGAGCGGAACCAGCTGCCCGAATCGTCGTGCCACTCATAGGCGAATCGCACCGCGATGCGATTGTCCGTGTACGCCCATAGCTCCTTGATCAGGCGATAGTCGAGCTCGCGCGCCCACTTGCGCGTGAGAAGTTCGACGATGGCCCCGCGGCCCGTCACGAACTCGGCGCGATTGCGCCACACGCTTTGCGGCGTGTAAGCAAGCGAAACGCGTTGCGGGTCGCGCGTGTTCCAGCCGTCTTCCGCTGCGCGCACTTTCTGTATGGCGCTCTCGCGCGTGAACGGCGGCAGCGGCGGACGCACTTCGGGCGAATCACTCATGGTCTTGCTCCTTGCGTTGGGCGGCGCGCCGTGGCGGTGCGCGCGATGGGGATCGGTTTTGGGATTGGCTTGGGGAATCGGAACCGCTTTTCGGTGTGAGAGCGTCGAGCAACGATCGGCCTGCCGCGCGTGCGTCGAGCGCCGCATCGGGGTCGCCGCTCACGAGTGCGACGCCGATCGCGCCGTCGATCAGGATCAGCCATTGCCGCGCGAGACGGGCGGCGATCCGGCGATCTGCGCCGACGCTCGCGACCCACGCCTCGCACTGTTCGCGCACGAAGTCGAGCAGGCGTTCCTTGTGTTCGCGCGCGACCACGCGCACCGGGTCGTCGGGTGACGCGATTTCTCCGGCGGCGTTGAGAAACGCGCAACCGTGAAAGCCCTCGGACGTGAACCACTCGCGCAATACGTCGAACATGCCGGCAAGGCGTGCCTGCGGCGTGCGTCCGCGCGCGAGCGTACCGGCGACGAACCAGCGCATCCAGCGCTCGTCGCGCCGCGAAAGCGCAGCCGCGACTAATGCGTCCTTCGATTCGAAATACGTGTAGAAGCTCTTGCGCGCCGCCCCCGCCGCGCGAACGATCGCGTCGACGCCCGTTGCGTGAATGCCGCCCGCGTAGATCAGCGCCTCGGCGGCTTCGAGCAGGCGCTCGCGCGCATCGGCCTGCGGCGCGTCTGCGTTCGCTTCGGTGTTCGTTACGGCGGGCGGGCTCATGGCTAGTCTCGTTGGGCGCGATTGCGGCGGGATTGCGAAGGTCAGCGGGAGAATGATCGTTCTCCCAGTCCGCAATGTAGAACGATCATTCTCCCAAGTCAAGACACTTTGCTGTCGCGCGCGCTGCGCTGCGCCCTAACGCGATCCCACAGCCCGCGTCCTGAGACCGCGAACACGGCGACCACGACCAGGGTGAGGCCGAGCACGCGCGTGAGCGTAAGCGGCTCGCCGAGCAGCACCGTGGCCAGCGCCACGCTCGACACCGGCGCCACCGCGGTAAAGACTGCGGCCTCGCCGCCCGGCACGCGCGCCGCGCCCGCATACCAGAGCCAGAATCCGGCCACCGTCGGCACGAGCGCGTAATACGCCACGCCGAGCAAGGCGTTCAACTGCACGGTGTGAGCCGCGCCAAACCAGCCGGGCAGCGCGCACAAGCCCGCTACGACGAAGCCGATGCCCGTCATCGCGCTCGCCTGCGCAAGGGGCGGCCACGGTTGCGAAAGCCGTTTGTTCAGCAGGACGAACAGGCTTTCGCACACGACGGCGCCAAGGATCATCGCGTCGCCCGTGAGCGAGCGAGCGCCATCGCGATGCTCGCCGGGCGCGAGTGTGATCATCGCCACGCCGAGGCTCGCGATCGTCACCGAAACGAGCGTCCTTGCGCGCAGCCGCTCTCCGAGCACCAGCGCCGCCGTCAACGCGCAGACCGCCGGTAGCGTGCCGAGGATGATGCCGGCATCGCTCGCCGAAGTACGCTGCGTGCCCGCGATCAGCAAGACCGTATAGCCGACGCTGCCGATCGCAGCCTGTGAGACGAGCAACAGCGCGTCGCGCAGGCCGGGACGCGGAAACGCCGTACCGGTCAGACGCATGAGCAGCAGAAAGACCGGCAACGCCATCCCGAAGCGCAGCGCGGTGGCCGGCAGCGGATCGAGCCCGGCGCCGATGGCCTTGCTCGCAATGACCGTGCTGCCCACGGTGAGCATGGCCGCCGTCAATTGCGCCTGCGCGACGGATCGGGGGGAGAGGGTCAAGCGCCGCGCGTTTTCGCGCGACGGCAATCGGTTCGACATGGAGCGCTCCTCGTGGTGATACGCCTGTATAGGCTCACCACGACGCGCCGTCTTGGATCGTTGTGCGTCAGCGGATGATGCGCGTGCGACTCATGCCGCGCGCAAGCCGGTAACGCCCCGGCGATACGCCGAACTGTCGCGCGAACGCGCGGTTCAAGTGGCTCTGGTCGCAAAAACCGGCGGCCAGCGCGGTCTGCGCCGGGGCATGACCCGCCTTGAGCAGGCGCCGCGCGAGCGCCACGCGGCGATGCAGGATGTAGCCGTGCGGCGCGACACCGAACGCACGCAAAAAGCCGCGATGGAGCTGGAAGCGGCTCAGCCCCGCCGCCTGCGCGAGTTCGGCGAGTGAGAACGGTTGGGCCGGGTCGGTGTCGATCATGTCGCGCACGCGCGCGAGCGACGCCGGTGAGCACTGCGCGAGCACGCGCCGGTGGCCGAGCGCCTCGACGAGCCGCGTGATCACCTCGAGCGCGGCGGCGTCGAAGGCCATCTGCGAGAGGTCATGGCCTGGGTCGGTGACATGAGTGAAAGCCGCATCGAACAGCGCGCGCAAACGCGGCTCGCTGATCACCGGCGCGTGGAGCGCAAAAGTGGCGTCATCACCTTGCGTGATGTCGGCTTGCAGCGCGTCGACCCAGCGCGGCTCGAAATACAACATGCGCCACGTGCGTCCGGCGGCGTCGAGCGGGCGGCCGTCGTGCACCTCGCCCGGATTGACGAGGATGAGGTCGCCCGACACGGCCTCGACCTGGCCCGCATCGCTGAGCGAGACATGGCCGCCGCGATCGATCACGCCAATGCCGTACTGGTCGTGCGTGTGACGCCCGAACGCGCGCGCCGTGGCGGCCGTCATCGCGTCGACGTCGCGCACGAGCGTGGCGTGAAAACGCACGGCGTGGTTCGTGGCTGGCATGGTCGGCTCTCCGCTCGTTCGGGCTCCAATCGGCGTATGAGACCCGAGTTTCGCGCGGCGCGCAATGTGCGCGTGACCTGGACAAAAAACTGCGCGGGTCGCCGCGATCCGGCCCCGCCGCGATATGCTTCGCGAACCGGATGGAAGAAACGCACGTCGCCAAACGTCATTACGGATGTCGACAAGTCAAAGGGAGATGAGATGAAAGACCGGCCGCCGGTATCGCTTGCGCCTCTCGTTCGCGGTTCGCGCCGCGCCTTCTGCGTGGCGCTGTGCACAGCGAGTCTCGCCGCCTGCACGCCGCTGCGCGTGGTCACGCACAGCGTGAGCCGCACGGAAGCCGACGTGCCGGCGGGGCACTACGTGATGGATGCGCATCACTGGAGCGTCGTGTTCGACGTCGATCACTTCCACTACACGCGTTTCGTGATGCGCTTCGACCGCGCGCAGGCGACGCTCGACTGGCAGGCAGGCGGTCTCGAAGCGGCCTCGGTCGCCGCGACCATCGACGCCACCAGCCTCGACACCAACGTCGGCGCGCTCGACACCATGGTCAAAGGATCGCAGATGCTCGATGTGCAGCGCTATGCGCAGATCCGCTTCACGAGCACACACTTCGAGCGCACGGGCGAGGGGCGCGGCACGCTCACGGGCAATCTCACGATCCGCGGCGTGACGCAACCGGTGACGCTCGACGTCACCTTGAACGGCTACGCGCCGAATCCGCTCACGAAGCAGCCTACGTTAGGCTTCACCGCATCGGGCCATTTCAAGCGCTCGGCGTTCGGCTTGACGAGCTGGTATCCCGCCGTGGGCGACGAGATCGACGTGCGCATCGAGGCCGAATTCGAGCAGCCGGTTCCGGGCGCAGCGCCGTAACAGCCTCTTCAAATCAATGCGCGTTCAGGCCGTGGTCCAGTCGAGAATCACCTTGCCGCTCTCGCCCGAGAGCATGGCCGCGAAGCCCTTCTCGTAGTCGTCCACGTTGAAGCGGTGCGTGATGATGGGTGAGAGATCGAGCCCGCTCTGCAGCATCGCGACCATCTTGTACCAGGTCTCGAACATCTCGCGACCGTAAATGCCCTTGATTTCCAGCCCCTTGAAGATGACCTGGTTCCAGTCGATGGCGGTTTGCGCGGGCGGAATGCCGAGGAGCGCCACCTTGCCGCCGTGGTTCATCGACTCGAGCAGCGCCGTAAACGCGCTCGGCACGCCCGACATTTCGAGGCCCACGTCGAAGCCTTCCGTCATGTGCAGTTCGTTCATCACGTCGCGCAGCGACTCGCGGGAAACGTTCACGGCTCGGGTCGCGCCCATCCTGCGCGCAAGCTCGAGCCGGTAGTCGTTGACGTCCGTGATGACGACGTTGCGCGCCCCCACGTGCTTCGCGATCGCCACGGCCATGATGCCGATCGGCCCCGCGCCTGTAATCAGCACGTCCTCGCCCACGAGGTTGAACGAAAGCGCCGTGTGCGTAGCATTGCCGAACGGATCGAAGATCGCGGCGAGATCGTCGGAGATCTCGGGCGGAATCTTGAACGCGTTGAAGGCCGGAATCACGAGGTATTCGGCGAACGCGCCTTCGCGGTTCACGCCGACGCCCGTGGTATTGCGGCATAGGTGACGCCGCCCCGCGCGGCAATTGCGGCAAAAGCCGCAGGTGATATGCCCTTCGCCCGACACGCGATCGCCAATCTGGAAGCCGCGCACCTCCTGGCCCATTTCGACGATCTCGCCCACGTATTCGTGGCCCACGTGCATCGGTACCGGAATGGTCTTCTGCGCCCAGTCGTCCCATTTCCAGATGTGGATGTCCGTGCCGCAAATCGCGGTCTTGCGGATCTTGATCATCACATCGTTGTGGCCGACTTCGGGCTTCTTCACGCGCGTGAGCGTGAGTCCGGGCGCGCGTTCGAGTTTGGCGAGTGCCTTCATTTGATTCGCAATCCTTGTTAAATCACGCCGAGCTGCTTGCCGACCCGCCCAAACGCCTCGACGGCGCGACCGATCTGCGCGGACGTGTGCGCGGCGCTCATCTGCGTGCGAATGCGCGCGCGGCCCTTGGGCACGACGGGATACGAAAAGCCGATGACGTAGACGCCCTCGTGCAGGAGCGCATCTGCCATTTTCGAGGCGACCTGGGCATCGCCGAGCATCACCGGAATGATCGGGTGCTCGCCGGGCACGAGCGTGAAGCCGAGCGCGCTCATTTCGCGACGGAACTGCGCGCCGTTCTCTCGCACCTGGCGGCGCAGTTGTGCGCCTTCGTCGCTCGCAATCAATTCGAGCACCGCAAGCGTCGCGGCCGCGATGCTCGGCGTGAGCGTGTTGGAGAAAAGATAGGGGCGCGAGCGCTGGCGCAGCAGGTCGACGACTTCCTGCTTCGCAGCGATATAGCCGCCCGACGCGCCGCCCAGCGCCTTGCCCAGGGTGCCGGTAATGATGTCCACGCGCTGCAGGACGCCACAGTGCTCGGGCGTGCCGCGCCCATGCTCGCCGATGAAGCCCACCGCGTGCGAGTCGTCGGCCATCACGAGCGCGTCGTAGCGGTCCGCGAGATCGCAGATACCCTTGAGGTCGGCAATGATGCCGTCCATCGAGAACACGCCGTCGGTGGCGATGAGCTTGTAGCGCGCGCCGGCTTCGTCGGCTTCTTTCAGCTTTGCTTCGAGGTCCGCAAGATCGTTGTTCCGGTAGCGATAGCGGCGCGCCTTCGAAAGGCGCACGCCGTCGATGATGCTCGCGTGGTTGAGCTCGTCGCTGATGATGGCGTCTTCTTCGCCGAGCAGCGTTTCGAAGAGGCCGCCGTTCGCGTCGAAGCAACTGGAATAGAGAATGCAGTCTTCGGTCTGCAAGAACGTGGCGAGCGCGCTTTCGAGCTGCTTGTGCACGGTTTGCGTGCCGCAGATGAACCGCACCGACGCCATGCCGAAGCCATCGCGCTCGAGGCCGTCTTTCGCGGCGGCGATGAGCCGCGCGTCATTGGCGAGGCCGAGGTAGTTGTTCGCGCAGAAGTTGAGCACGTCGCTGCCGTCTGCGAGCCGGATGTCGGCCGACTGCGGCGTGGCGATCACGCGCTCGTTCTTGTAGAAGCCATCGGCGCGAATCTGGTCGAGCGTCGCGCGCAAGTGGTCGAGATACGGGGTACGCATGAATCGTGCTCCTCACATCGCTGCGGCCTGCCGCAGTTTTGCTGCGACAGGCCTGCGGTTTGTCTGCAGTTTGCTATAGTCGCCGTCAGCCGCTGGCGAAAATTTCCTTTATTTCGAACCTAAGTTCGATATGTCGAACGCACTCTAATCGATGAGGCCGTGAATGGCAAGCACCCGCAAACCGCGCACCGCCCCGGCAGGCACCGTTATTGACGCACCGGCGTCGGCCGTATCCGCGGCGACCAACATACCGCCTGCTTCCGCCATACCGGCCATCGCGCCGCCGCGCGTGGGCGAGCAGATCCAGCGGCTGCGCACCGAGCGCAAGATGACACTCGACGACCTTTCGCGCGCCGCGGGCGTCTCAAAATCCATGCTATCGGAAATCGAGCGCGACAAGGCGAACCCGACCATTGCCGTGGCATGGCGGCTCACGAACGCGCTGGGCGTCAAACTCGATTCGCTGTTCGCCGCCCCTAAGGCGCCCGAAGCGATCGCGGTGGCCGGGCCGCACGACATCCCGACGCTGCACGGCCACGACGCGGGTTACCAGTTGCGCGTGTGGGGACCCATTGAGCTTGCCGGCCACTTCGAATGGTATGAGCTGACGCTCAAGCCCGGCGGGGCGCTGGTTTCGGCCGCGCACGAACCCGGGACGCGCGAGCATCTCACGGTGCTGCAGGGAAGCATCGAGGTCGAGGCGGCCGGCGCGACGCAGCGCCTGAAGGCCGCGGACACGGCGCGCTACATCGCCGATCAGGCGCATGCGATCCGCAACGCCGGCAAGGGCGAGGCGCGCGCGCTGCTGGTGGTGATCCACGGCTGACGGCCCGCCTCACCACTGGGCCCAAGCCGAACTGACGAGGCTGCGCGATCGGTCCGACTACTGTATATTTATACAGTGAAAGTCCGACTGGAGCCGTCGATGTCCCTCCCAACCGAACTACCGCGTGAGCCCGCTCTGGCGGCCTTGCGCTTTCAGGCCGCCGCACGCGACCTCGAACACATCGTTCGCAACATCGCGCAGCGTTATATCGCGCGGCAGGTGCCGCTAACGTGGCGCCTGCTGCACGCCATCGAGGCCGAAGCTCTCGCGGATCTCGGCTTCGCCAGCCGTCACGACGCCCTCATGCTCGGCCTCTTTCAGCGGCCGGGCGACCTCGCCTGGCCGGAAACGGACGAGAACGTCGACTTCGGACACTCCAACGCGTTGCCGGCCGTATTTGCATTCGCCGTGTCGGCCTACGAACGCGCCGCGCAGGGCGCGGAAGAATCGCACCGGCTGGCAAGACGCCACGACGCGGTGCGGCGTGCGAGGGCTTGGGGTGGCTGATCCCAGGCTGGCGAGGCAGCGCACGCAACAATAGCGGCAGCCAGGGTACTGCTATCGCTATAATGACCGCGTAACGCAACTAACGGAATGATAGAGATGGCGTCTTCCACTTCCTCACGCGACCTTTTCGACCAGCAACGCCAGGACTGGCAGTGCGATCCCGTCGCCGCGTTCGACGCCTGGCTCGCCTCACAGGACTTGCGTCGTTCCTCTGCCGAGGTCTATCGCGTGCAATGGGGACGCTTTCTCGAATGGCTCGCGCTCAGGCGCAAGACGATCGCGACCGTGGATACGGGCACGATCGCCGAATTCGTTGCGAGCCTCGACGTGAAGAAGCCGCAAAGGCTTCGCTACCTGCGCCTCATCGAGCGCGTGCTCGATCACGTGCGCGAAATCGAACTCGCCTCCACGAATCCGGCGCGCTTCATCGCCCAGGACGGCGAAGCCGCATGGCGCAATGCGCGCGAAAACGAGCCGACCAGCTTCCTCGCGCCCGCCGAGCGTGCCGCGATCATCGGTCAGTTGTTCTCGCCGCTCGTCGAGCCGTCGGCAGCGAAACGATGGCGCGAACGCCGCGACCGGGCGCTCGTCGCCATCTTCCTGGGCGGCGGATTGAAAACGGGAGACGCCATCGCGCTCACGCTCGATTGCGTGGCGATCGGCTCGGAGTGGGTCACTATCGAAGCGGCCAACCCGGCGTTTACGCGCGTCACGCGACTGACGCCATTTGCCGTCGACGTGCTCGGCGCCTGGCTAGAAGCGCGCCGCCTGGCCGGATTGCCCGGGCAGCTGGTGTTTCCGGGCTCGCCGTCGGGACGCCCGATGCATAAGGCCACGGTGCTGCGCGCCATCGACGCATTGATGGAAGCAGCCGGCGTGGCAGAAACGCGCGCCGAGCGCGCGAGTCCACAGACCTTGCGCAACACGTTCGCGGCGGACCTGTTCGAGCGCGGCGTGG
Source organism: Paraburkholderia sp. CNPSo 3272 (assembly GCF_024206495.1). Lineage (GTDB taxonomy): Bacteria > Pseudomonadota > Gammaproteobacteria > Burkholderiales > Burkholderiaceae > Paraburkholderia. The sequence goes on from NZ_JAMBPQ010000031.1 coordinate 41,053, forward strand.
ATACCGATCAGGTAGGGCAGTGGCTCGGTTTCCTGCAGCCAATCTCCGCGGGGCGGCTCCATCGCGCATGGAAAACGTGGGCGGAACGCGAGGCGTCCCCACACGTATCTACGCAAGCGGACGAGGCGTGAAACGCCGCACCGGCTGGCGATTGGGCGGTTGAAAGGCGCCTGCGCGCCTCCCGTAAAAGCTCACGTCAGGCCTGTTCATGCGTATGCTTGCCCGCCATGAAGCGCGCGTACGCCGCAAGCTTCGACGCCCCCGTTCCCGAAGTGTGCTCGCACTCCGGACACGTGAATTCGAAACCATCGTCCGCTTGGGACAATTCCGGTTCCCCTTCGTGGCAGTTAGGACAACGCGCGGGCAAGGCGACGTGACCATCGACCACGGTGCCGAGACTCGCCAGTTCGGCTGCGCCCAGTCGGCCCGCAGCAGCGAGTGAACACAGCAAGGACGCGACCGAGGTGTCGAGTCCTTGCTGTCCGCGCAATGCCGCGACCTGGCGGCTGAGCACGTCCACCTCGTCGGAGCGTTCGCGCAGCACCGCGTCAAGCCGGTCGGCGCGGGCCTTCGCCGTCGCCAGCTGCTGGATGAAATCGAATTCCTTCTTGCTGGCATCGCGCTGGGCCGCCTGCCACGTCGACGACATCGAGCGCAACGAATCCAGTTCGACCAGCATCGGCTTGACGCGCCGTTCGGCCTCGGCGAGCGCGTCCTTGATCTGCTGCGCGTAGTGCTCGGTGCTCTTGCGCATTTCCTCGTGCAAGCCGTCGATACGGTCGCGCAATCCCGCGTTGGTCGTCTGCTCCGCCTCGATCCGCTTGCGCAGAGCGTCATTTTCCGTCTCCAGACGCTGTACCAGCACTTCGCGATTGCCATGCGCCGCGACGCCCTGTGCAGAAGCCGCGGCGAGCTGGCGTTCGAGGTCGCGCACCCGCTCATAGGCCGCTTCCACGCGCGCTTCGCTGCGTTGCAGCATCTCATCGGCAACCGAGCGCCGAGCCTCGGCCTCCCGGGTCGCCTGCTCGGCATCGAGGCGGCTGGCTTCGAATTCGGTGCGTTCAGCCTGCAGGGCTTCGCCCGCGAGCGCGAGCGCTTCCTCGAAGAGCGCGCCCAACAACTCGCCGGCGCGCTCTTCCAGCGCGGGCGGTATTGCCCCGGCGCCTGCACGCACTTTGGAGGTCGCGCGAATGCGCTGCCAGAAAAGCTCGATGTCCTTGGGGATGTCGCTGGCGCTTCCGGTTTGGGTCAGCTCACGAACGGCAGCCATGGAGGGCTTGATCTCAAAATCGAAGAACAAGCGTTTGCAGGCGTGTAAGGACAGTTCCTGCCTGCGTGCTCCGTTTTTGCGCAAATCCTCAATTTCTTCGCGGATTGCTTGGCGGTCTTGGTCTCGCATATTCGTCTTCTCGGCAGGGAGTCGACGAATAATAACAAATTACGTTCTATTTGCTACGTTTTTGCGCAGCGAGATTATCAAGGTCGCGAAATCGTCATCAACGGCCTCTTTAACGCGTCGCGAGCCGCGATACGCATGGATCTTCCGTGAAACAAATCGAACTTTGTTTCATAAGCCCTTGTAAACGCGCGAATTTCTCGGCTGATTCTACTGCGATCCGATGTTTCACGCGAGCGGCCTCGAGGACTTGGCGCGATGGTGGCTTAGGAGAGGATATCTTTCGGGTAGCTCGCGGGGAATTCTTGCTTGAGAGATATAAAAGTAAACACCTTGATACCGGTTAAAAACGTTAACGCCACGGCAAATCCTTACCTGGCGGGGTTTTCCGGCTGCTCGGGTGAAGCTTTACGGGACCTTGGGTGAGCCCCTGCGGGACAGATGGGTGACGGGCTTCGGGAACGCCGGTGAGCTACTGCAGGAGAGGACGTGAGCGGGTTCAGGAGTGGTGCGATTCTTGACTCTCGGGCAAGGGTGAGCCAATGCGGGAGGCCACGGCCGGGCATGTCGCGCGCCGCCGGGCTCGGCGCGGATGTTACGGGAAATGCAACGGTGAGCGGATTCGGGAGCATCGATTGACGCCATTTTTTGGCTAAATCGAGGGGTTGAAACGTGTGGGGTGAGAGGAAGCGGGAAAAAATGCGGATCGACGGTGAAGTTTTTCGGGAGCCAACGCCCGAAATCGGGCGAAATAGGGACCTTTGAGCTTGCAGGTGAGCTTTTTCGGGAGCATGCATCCTGGCCGTGCGGGATCTGCCGCCTGCTCGCAGGATGTCTCGACGACTCCTCCCGGTGGAAGGTGAGGATTTTCGGGAGCTTGCCGCAGCGCCGCGAAACACGTGACATCCGTCGATGCGTGGACGGATAAGGTGAGGCTTTTCGGGGGCAATTTCGTGCAGATTTCATGCCAAAGGTGAGCGAATTCGGGAGGAAGTTGGTGTTCACTGCGCTGCAGACGCCGAAATTGCAGGGGGGCCAACGGCCTTTCTCCCGGCTCAGATCCGGCTTAGGTGAGAATCTTCGGGAGGACTTTCCTGGCAAACCGGTACTTGGCCGGATCCTCCATCTCCCTCTGAGGTGAGGTAATGCGGGAGCCGGTATCGCATTTCCCCCTGCAACGCATGCGGATAAGTCACGGAATCCATTGGTTTTTTCTTTGCGGTGCCGTGAATGGTGAGGATTTTCGGGAGGTTCCACGGCGGTGCAGCGGAACCGTACCCGGAGGCGATAGGTGAGGACTTTCGGGACCTAGTGCTGCGTGGCAGCCCCAGCGACGGCGCTTTGGGCGCGGGTGAACTTGTTTGGCCCGCGCGCCGACAGGTGAGAATTTTCGGGAGACCTTGGGCACATATCGGCGACTAGTCGATGCTTTTGACGCTCGATTGCCGTGTCGGGCGGCTTTTGCCTTCTCATTTTGGACTTCCTGATCGCTTTGCCCGCAGGACACGCCGAGCGTTGCTGCAGTGCGATCGCATCGCCGCGGACTTTTTAGTCGGCGGCCGGTCGGTAGCCAGGATTCGTGACCATCGAAAGACTTTTCTCACCGGACGCCTGAAAATATTTAAGGTGAGGAGATACGGGAGCTGATGGCGACCCTTGGTGCACCGACAGAAATGTGGAATGCGCCGGATCGTGCATGACGCAAAGCGCCCGGCTGGATGGGCGTCTGGCCAACGGTGAGGCGATACGGGAAGGCGTGGCGGTGAGCGACGCGCGAGAGATGCGCATCACCGGCAATGGTGAGGGAGGCCCTATAGACGCCTATCACCACAGACGGTATCCTTTCGCGAAATTCTCTCCTCGACCCGACGCATGGCCACGAAGCGCGTGAAAAAGACCGATGTGGTAAGCCCCAGCTCGGCGGAATTGCGCAAGGCCGTCGAGGCGATCGCGATCCAGCCGAAGAGCGGCAAGATCACCTTGCTGACCCGCAAGCTGTTCAACGTCCTGCTGGCCGTCGCCCAGCAGGCCGATGAGTCTGGCGATACCTACCGTGCGCTGCTGTCCGACATCGTCGCCAACTCGGCGTTCGATTCGAACGATACCGCGCTCGTGAAGGAGCATCTGCGCCGCATGGTGTCGGTGCAGGTCGAATGGAGCCAGGGCACGTCGAGCCAGAAGCCCGGCCGCAAGTGGGGTATCTCCACGCTGATTGCGGACGCGGAAATTCTCGAGGATCCGCAAACCCGTCGCGTCTGGGTGGAGTTCTCCTTCGCGCCGAAAATCAAGAAGAAGCTGCTGGATCCTGTCCAGTACGCCCGCCTGAGCCTGCAATTCCAGAGCCAGTTGCGCAGCAGTGCGGGGCTGGCGCTCTACGAGATCTGTGTGCGCTATCTGACCAACCCCAGCCATCTGACGATGCGCGAGACCTGGGAGTGGTGGCGCCCGATCCTTTCCGGTACCCCCGACACCGAAGCGGGCGACGAAGCCAAACGCGAATACAAGTATTTCAAGCGCGATTATCTGCGGCCCGCGATTGCCGAAGTCAACGCGGTCACGAACATCTTCGTCGAGTTGATCGAGCATCGCGAAGGGCGCCGTGTCGCCGAAATCCAGTTTCGCGTGACCGAGCGCAAACAGCCGATGCTTGCGCTCGACGAGCATCCGAATGTGTTCGACAGCACGCTCGTCGACCGCATGGTCAAGATCGGGATTCCGCTCAAGGAAGCGCAGTCGCTTTATGCCGACAGCGAGGAAAACCGCATTCGCGCCGCGCTGCAACTGACCGAGCAGCGCATGCGCAGTACGAGCTTGCCGCCTGTACGCAGCGCCGCGGCGCTGTTCAAGGACGCGTTGAAGAAGGGCTATGCGCCGCCGGTCGAGACCGCGGCAGGCGCCGCACCGGCCGTTGGCCGCAGCGCGGCGGCAGCGATCACAGCCGACGATCCCAAAGCGCGGCTGCTCGATGAATACGCGGCTTATCGGCGCAAGGAGGCGCGCTCGCTTTACGAGGAGCAGGGCGACATGGAGCGCGAACTGGCGCGCCAGTCGTTTGAAACAGATGAATTGCCTGGGCTGGGCTCGCATTTGCGCGATGACTGGCGTCGTCGCGGGCTCGAATCGAAACTGGCCGATACGGCGTTCTTCGACTGGCTCGCGCGCAAGACATGGGGCGAACCGACCGACGGCGATCTGCTCGCGTTCACGCTGAGTCAGACGCGCGCTGCCTGAGTCAGGCGTGGCCGGCCCGTGCAATGCGAGGCGGTGGTAGTGGGGCTGTTCGGTTGATGGGGAGGTGTGAAAGATCCTGCCGTCCATCGTCGACGGTCCGCCTTGTACGCGGCAGCCGTCGACATATTTTCCAACGTTATTTCGTCTTCAGGATCTGCTCGATCTGCTGAAGAATCGCGTCGCGTCGATCTTTGGAAAGTCCCTTCAGACGCAACTCGAGACGGTCGTCGCCATATGACTTCAGGTCGCCGACGGCAACACCATCCAGTTTGATCTCCAGCCGTTGCGCGTAGCGTTGCCGCCCAGCCGGTTTTGGGCTTTCCTGCGCGCTCGCCCGGCCTTTCACGATTTCCGCAACCTGACGCGTGCTGAGGTCGTCGGCAACGATGCGGTTGATGAGACGCAGCGTGGCATCGGTGCCGCGCGCGCCGTGATAGCGCCCGACCTGATAGGCCATGTTCGAGCCGAAGCGGTCCGGGCGTGCCACCATTTCCTGCATGACCGATTCCGGCAACTTGCCGATCGATAGCGCAACTGCCACCGTCGATTCGTCGAGGCCGAGGTGATCCGCCAGTTCGCGTTGACTCTGAAAATGTTTTTCGTCGATGAATCGCTTCCACACCACCGCGTTATCGAAAACGGTTTGCGAATCGCGCTGGACGTTCAGGTCGTAACCGAGCTTGTAGCTCTGAATGCCAATAGGCAGGTCGACGACGATTGCCTTGACGACTTCCTTGTTCGCTTCTTTCAGTGCCCGCACGCGACGGCCACCGTCGCTCACGTAGTAACTGCCCGGCGCCGCGTAGTCGGGAATCACATGGATCGCCTGCTGCTGCCCTTGCTTCGCAAGATTGACAGCGAGTTCTGCGATAGATGCCTTCAGATAAAAGTGACGCGGATTGAAGGGGCTCGGCTTGATGTCCTTGAGCGGCAATTCGATGATTTGCCCCGGACGGTAGCCTTGGGCGATGCGCCAGCCGCGGTATTCGGTCGACTCGTTTTCGAGGCCCGGTGCATCGTCGAGAATCGGTTCGACCGCAGATTCAAGGCCGGTCACCAGCGCAGGCTGACTCGAGCGCCCAGCAACTTCGCGCGTTATCGGCTTATCCTGGACGAGTCCGTCGATGGCGTTGAGGCGGTCAAGTGCAGTGCGCTTCTCGCTGCTCGTCGTATCTGGGCGAGCTTGAAAGCCTTTGGCGAATTGGGAGGGTTTCATTCAGGGTCCTTTATGCGCATAAAGTCAGGGGAGCATCGCCGCAATCTCGTCGGCGCATGCGCGCACTTCCACTGCGGCGAGGCGAGCGCCGCGGTCGTTCATTTGCAGAACCGTCTGGCCTAGGGCCATCGCCTGCTTGTACGCCTCACGTGTGGGAATCTGCGTTCTGAGCAGAGGGAAACCAAGCTCTTCAAGCGCGCGCTTCAGCTCGCGGGTGAGCATGCGCTTCTCTTCGGTCTTGTTCAGCAGGAATACCGCGCGCAGATCTTCGTTCATGACCTGAGCCTGCTGGATGAGTTTCACGAGACCGACACTCGACCAGTAGTCGGCCGGAGAAGACGAGGTCGGAATGACTGCCACGGTCGCGGCCAGCAACACCACACCGGAGACCTTTTCGGTAATCGACGGCGGGCAGTCCACAACGATCACGTCGTAGTCGTTGACGAACTTCTTGATTTCTCGGTGGATCTGGCCACCGGCTTCGGAAAGATTGACGACGGGGAACGGGATGCCGGTATCACCATCGGCGGACGCACTGGCCCAATGGACCAGCGTGTTCTGGCCATCGGCATCCACCACGAGAACCCGCTTCCCCTTCTCGTGAAAGGCCGCGCCGAGATGCATCGCGATCGTGCTCTTGCCGACTCCGCCTTTTTGTTGCGTGACTGCGATTATCTCTGCTGCCAATTGGTATTCTCCTTTTTGCTATTAGCATGGGATTTTACCTGGAATGTTTTTCAGTTCAATGATTTTTGGCGTAATTCGCAGCCAAATTAGCCATTCGGACAAGGTTTATGCGCATAAAGCTCGGGCGGGGGCGTGTGCAGCCGCGTAGCGGTCGCCTGCGGCACCGGCATTCGCCTTAGCGACGCCTCTTTTGCATAGCGTGGATCGGTGGAACACCGGCGCACTGGAAGGTGACCACCATGCAAGCGCCTCGCCGCTTTATGCGCATAAAGTCCACCCCCATCGCCCTCCCGGCTCGCACAAGCGCGCAAACGCGCGACCGAACGGCCTCGCCGCGAAGGTCACACGCGCCCGCCTTGGCAACCACCGTGACGAGAGCACCCAAGCCTCGTCGGCAGAAGCTCCATACGCGTGCCTGCGCGCCCCCCGGGTAAAATCGCAGCCATTCCCCGGCGTCGCCGAGGCTTACCCACCACTCCCCTCTCGTACTTCCGACGTCATGATCACGATCTACCACAACCCCCGCTGCTCCAAGTCCCGCGCGGCGTGCGAACTGGTGTCCACCGCGAAGGCGGACGAGCCAGTCGAGGTGATTGAATACCTCAAGCAGCCGCTCACCGTCGACCAACTGAAGGCGCTGCACGCGATGCTGGGCGGCCCGCTGCTCGACATGGTCCGCACCGGCGAAACCGAGTACACGGATCTCGGCCTCGACTCCCCCGGCGTCACAGGTGATCAGCTCTACGAAGCAATTGTGCGGCATCCGATTTTGCTGCAGCGACCCATCGTCGTACGCCATGGCCGTGCGGTGATCGGCCGCCCGACCGAAAACATCGCGGCGCTGTTTAGTTGAGATCGCTGGACTGAATGCATTGGGCTGCTCAACCACCCAAAGCGAGCGAATCGCGAGCACAATAGACCGCGTGCACGGAAGAGGTGCAATCACTGGCATGCACGCACAGAAATTGCATCTTTGCTAACCTGCAGAAGAATCCGACGCGAGGCCCGTATTTATCGGCTCTCCACGCTAGTTGTCCACAAGCTTATGCCCAAAATCTGTGGATAAATTCGCGTTACCCCCGGTTATCCACAGCGCCTCGCCGACGCCGGGCAGGTCCGCGCGTGCGCGCATCGCCGGAATGCGCAGGCGACTATGATGATGCTTCCTTCCACTGCGCTTCATGCGCGCTTCCGAGGAAACCGAAATGGCCTACAAGATCGCAGTTGTGGTCGGCAGTCTGCGCAAGGATTCATTCAACCGGCAACTCGCACACGCGGTGACGTCGCTGGCCCCCGCCGATTTTACTTTCGAATATCTCGACATCGGCGGCCTGCCGCTCTACAGCCAGGATTACGACGCTGATTATCCCGAGGTGGCGCGCCATCTCAAGCAGCAGATCGAAGCCGCCGACGCCCTGCTATTCGTCACGCCCGAGTACAACCGCTCGATTCCTGGCGTGCTGAAAAACGCGCTCGACTGGGGTTCGCGGCCGTGGGGCACGAATTCGTGGCGCGGCAAGCCGGGCGCGGTGCTCGGCACGTCGGTGGGAGCGACCGGCACAGCGCTCTCGCAGCAACATCTGCGCAACGTGCTCGCCTATCTCGACGTCGCCCTGCTCGGGCAGCCTGAGATGTTCATCAAGCACGAGCCGAGCCGCATCAACGAGAAAGGCGAGATCGTCAGCGAAGATACGCGCAAATTCCTGCAGGGCTTCGTCGATTCGTACGTGGCCTGGGTCAAGCGCCAGCTCGGCCGCTGACGCCTGATCACAGCCCACCCGGCATTTTGCGCTGGCGCGCTCAATGCAACGTGCGCCGCTGCCCCGGCATGTCCTTGTGGTGCTCGGGCGTATCTTCCTCGTACTCGAGGAATTCGTCCGGGATTTGCGGCGCGACGCCCGCTGCGGGTCGCGTCGCTTCGGGCGCGCCAGGAACGTCCACGTGATGCGCGCCCATCACCGCTCCGGCGCCCGGTGCGCTTGCGGATGTGAGCACGGTCGCTTCGGCTTCACTCGTCGGCCGCATCGGTTCGACGGTGGGGTCGATGTGGGGGTCGATGGGGTCGAGCGTCGGGTCAACCGAGCCTGGTTCGCGCGCTGCTTCGGTCTGCGCGGCACGGCGGCGCATGGCATCGGCGAATTCTGAGAGACCCAGTTCGTCGAGCGCCGAGTGCTCGCGCGCGACCGGGCGGTCCGTCGCGGGCCATGCCCACGGCGTGCCGCGTAGCGCGACTTCCGTCGCATGCTCCTCGCGCAGCGTCTCGTACGCGAGGTTGGCATGCGCCTCGTCACTGACGTGCACGCCGATGCGCACCGCTTCACCCGGCGGCGGCGTCATGCCCGACTGGGCCTCAGTGGTGCGACGCACATCGCCCGTCGACGAGAAAAAACTTCCCACGAGCCGCTCGATGCCGGCCAGCACGCCCTCTGTGCGCGCCTGCAGGTCGATGTCGGCCGCCGCGAAGCCGCGCTGCAGCAGCGCGGCCTGCCCGTGGCGTGCTTCTTCGTAGGTCTGGAAAACGCCGGTCACGGTCTGTTTCATGGCAGCCTCCTTCGTCAGATGGCGACGCCCGCTTACATCATGCGCCGATTGTGCGTGGCTCGTGCATCGGCTGGCGCATGCTGCGCGCGACGTCTAACCGCCTGCTTCTGCGGGTCGTGCTGGCTGTCGCAAGCCTCGTGCCGCGCAGCGTGTCACCCGCGTCCTGTCATGCACGTGGGCTCGGGAGCGTCGCATCGTGCTCGCGCTTCGCACGCGCCTGGCGGTCCTCGCGAATCGCCTCGAGCATTTTCTCAAGCAGCGCGATGTCGAACGGCTTCGACAGCACCCGCACATCGGCATTGCGCGTGCGTTCGAGCTCCTCCGCGTAGCCCGTCACGAGGATCACGGGCAGGTCCGGCTCGAGCCCCTGCAGGGCCTCGGCCAGATCGATGCCGTTCATCGTCCCCGGCATGTGGATGTCGGAAAGCACGAGATCGAAGCGCGGCGTGGGCTCGCCCTCGGCAGGCGGCGCTTCGACCCGTTCCAGCGCACTCGCCGCGTCGCTCGCGCAGGTCACGCGGTGGCCCATCATCTGCAGGAGCGCCTCGGTGCCCGCCGCGACTTCGTCGTTGTCCTCCACGAGCAGCACGTTCAGCCCGTGCTGCACCTGGGCGCTCTCCTCGCGCGGCTCATTCGCACGCGGCGCGGGCGGCTCTGCGAGCGAGCGCGGCAGATACAGATGCACCGTCGTGCCCGCGCCGATCGCACTGTCGATGGCGGCGAGTCCGCCGGTGCGCTCGCAGAACGCAAACACCTGCGGCAGCCCGAGGCCGGTGCCCGTACCCTTCGACTTGGTCGTATAGAGCGGCTCGAATGCGCGCGCGAGTACGTCCGGCGGCATGCCCGTGCCGGTGTCTTCGAGCGTGACGTGCACGAAGTCGCCGTCGAGCGGGAAGCCTTCGCCGGGCCGGAAGCTGATGTTGCGCGCCCGCACCGTGAAGCGGCCGCCGTTGGGCATCGCGTCGCGCGCGTTCACCGCGAGATTGATGAGCGCGAGCTCGAATTCGGCCACATCGACGAGCACGGGCCACACGTCGTCGTCGACCTCGACGATGAGCGACACCTTCGCGCCGAGCGACGCGCGCATCAGTTCGCGGGCCGCCGGTAGCCAGCGCCCGACGTGGATCGTCTCATTGCGCAGCGGCTGCTTGCGCGCCACGCCGAGCAGTTGGCGCGTGAGCGACTGGCCGCTCTTGAGCGCGCGCTCGACCGCCGAGAGTTCGCGCTCGAACCCCGCCGCACCGCGCCGACGCGCGATCTGCACGTTGGCCGAGACGATCATCAGCAGGTTGTTGAAGTCATGCGCGACGCTGCCCACGAGGTTGCCGAGCGCTTCCATCTTGCGCGACTGCCGGTAGGCGGATTCGATGGAGCGGCGCATCGAGGCCTCGGCCTGCCAGCGCTCCCACGCCTCCTCCTCGGCGGCGAGGCGCCGCAGCGACAGCCAGATCACGCACCAGAGGGCAATCGACGGCGTGAACATCGAGATGATGAGCACGCTCAGGTGCCGGTACCAGGCGGCCCAGATCGCCGGCGTGCGATACGCACAGGTCACATAAACGGGGTATGCGCCCACGCGGCGGAACGCGAGGATCACGTTGCTGCCGAGCAGCGCGGAATGCATGCGCACGACGCCGGACTCGGTGCCGCGCTGGAGCGCGGCACCCAGCGGCGAGTGCGGCGTGATCGCCGGGCCGTCCACGCGCGGCGGCGGATCGAAGGCGAGGATCGTGCCGTCGCTGCGCACGAGGCCGAGCGACATCGGCGAGCCGGGGCCGAGCAGGTCGCGGTAGAACGAGCTGAAATAGCCCGGGCGCAAGGCGACCGAGACGAGACCCGCGAATCCACCGGCGTCGTCGAGGCGCGCCACGCCCATGTTGAAGACGGTCTCGCCGCTCACCTGGCCCTGCATCACGCGCGAGACGTGGTCGAGCACGCGCCCGTCGCGGATACCGGTGAAGTCCTCGCGCACGGCGATCGACATGGGGGGCGGCGGCGAATAGCGGCTGCTCGCGAGCAGGGTGCCGTCGGTCCCGAAAATCGATACGGCGGCCACCTGCGGATAACCGCCGCCGATCGCATCGAGTTTCTCGTGGATCTGCGGCTCGCTGGCGCGGATGCCGTCGTCGTTCAGGCCGCGCACGAAGTCGACCACCCGCGCGTCGAGCGCCTCGTTCATGTCGAACACCTTGAGCGCGTGCTCTTCGGCCACGCGCACGGTGCGCAGCGTGGTGTCGGTGGCGTCGGCTTCGCGCGCGCGCAGGTCGTTGTATGCCATGGCGGCTACGTAGAGGCACGGCAGCACGATCGCCGCGACGAGCAGCGCGAGCAGCGTGCGCCGGCGCACCGTGAAGTCGTGGCCAGGCGCGGCCGGAAACGGCGCGTCGTCGGCGGGGGGCGGCTGGGCTATGCGTTCGTCTGGCCGCTGGGGCCGGTCAGCAATCATCGTACGGAAAAGCAGGGAAAAGGCGGCGGGGCAGTCGACATGATAAACGACCGCGATGCCGCCCCGGCGGCCGGCGCGTGCCCCCGCGCGCCGCAATCGTCATCCGTCGGGAAGGCCGGCCGGGGGTTTTCGTCTCGCGGGATGCCGAATTCGCGAAAATCGGCGAAGCGCAAACGTACCACAAAGGGATAATTGACGTTCTTTATTTATGAGTTGGTCAATTTATTTCCTTAAATTAGCCAGAATGAGTCGATTCTGTTCGGTGATTGATTAACGGCGAGTTGCATTTGATTCAATTTGATTCGAGAATCGCGGACACGATAAATAACGTATTCGCATGAGCGCCATGCTCGCCATTACGGCGCATGGCCATGCTACGGGGTGGCTGCAGGCATGCAGACGAGGGCCTTCGCAACCGGCGCACGAGTTGCCGGCGGTAGCCATTGCGCAACGGCGCCGCCATGCGTCTTGCGTCGGCGCGCCAGCGCGCGTCCGTTCATGCGTTACGCATTATTCGGCCCGCTTCGCAATTTTCTTTGAAGTTTCCCTAAAGTAATTGCCCGCGCCGCCGTTAATCCGTCGAAACGCACTCCGTCCAACGCACACTCATTCAGCATATCCATGTCCTTGCCCATCGTGATCGCCGATGACTCGCTGTTAGCCCGCAAGGTGCTCACGAAGGCGCTGCCCGAGGACTGGGACGTGGCCATTTCGTACGCGTCGAACGGACACGAAGCGCTCGCCCATTACCGCGCCGGTCGCGCGGCTGTAATGTTCCTCGACCTGACGATGCCCGACCTGACGGGCTTCCAGGTCCTCGAAGCGTTGCAGCACGAAGACCTGAATACGTTCGTGATCGTCGTTTCCGCGGACGTCCAGCCTCGTGCCCGCGAGCGCGTGCAGGCGCTCGGCGCGGCGGCGTTCGTCGCAAAGCCGGTAACCCAGGAGGCGCTGCTGCCCATCCTGAAGGAGTACGGGTTGTATGCCTGATCGAGTGTTCACGGAACTCCAGCGCGACGCGCTGCAGGAGATCGCCAATCTCGGCATGGGGCAGGCCGCGACGCGACTGTCGGGGCTGCTCAATGCCTTCATCGAGCTGTCGGTGCCGCGCGTGCGCGTGGTCGCCGTCTCCGAGGCCGCGGAGGCGCTGCGTGAGATGACCGGTATCGACGGCCCGGTTGCGGCCGTGCGCCAGGGCTTTCGCTCGGAAATCAAGGGCGAGGCGCTGGTGATCTGCCGCAGCGGCGAGATCGCCGAACTTGGCAGCCTGGTCGGCGGACCTTACGCGACGATCGGCGACGATGCCCTCACCGAGGAAGAGCTGATGTTCGACGTCGCCAACGCGCTCACGGGCGCGTGCGTGTCGTCGATGCTCGACCAGCTCGGACGCATGCCGGTGTTTTCGCAGCCAGGCCTGCTCGGCGAGGCGATCATGCTCGACGAGGTGTTCCAGCCGGGGCTGCTCGCCTGGGACGTCGCGCTGCTCGTCGAAGTCAATTTCGCGCTGGAAGACCAGCGCTTTCGCGCCCACCTCGTCATGCTGATGGCCGAGGAGTCGATCCATGTCGTGAGCCGGGCCATCGACGCGTTGTTACATAGCCTATGAACGAGCCAGCCGGGTTGCCAACACTAGCGGACCTCGTGGTCGAACGGGTGGGCTTCGGCATATTCGTGGTCGATCGCGACATGAACGTGCTGAGCTGGAACCGCTTCATGCAGGATCACAGCGGCGTGACCGCCGAGGACGTGATCGGCCGCTCGATCTTCGAACGCTTTCCCGACCTGCCGCGCGCGTGGCTCACGCGCAAGGTGGAAAGCGTGTTCCAGTTGGGCAGCTTTGCGTTCAGCTCGTGGGAGCAGCGCCCGTATCTGTTCCAGTTCGACCATGACCGGCCGATCACGGGCGGTGTGGACTACATGCAGCAGGACTGCACCTTCATGCCGCTCATGCGCGGGCGCGATGTGATCGCCGTGTGCGTGACCATCTCGGACGTCACTCACGTGAGCGTCATGCAGCGCGAGCGCGAAGACGCCGTGGCCAGGCTGCGCGAATACGCCGACCGCGACGGCCTCACCGGCATCGCCAACCGGCGCTTTTTCGAAACGCGTCTCGCCGATGAATTCCTGCGCTGGCAGCGCTACGGCGGCGAACTGTCGATGCTGCTGTTCGACCTCGATCACTTCAAGCGCATCAACGACGAATTCGGCCACGTGGCCGGCGACACGGTGCTGCGCTCGATGGCGCAGCGCGTCTCGGGCGTGGTGCGCAAGCAGGATGTGTTCGGCCGCTTCGGCGGCGAGGAATTCGCGCTGCTCCTGCCGTGCACGCCGCTCGACGACGCGCTCTACGTGGCGGAGAAGATCCGCCGCACGATCGGCGACGAGCCGATCGAGGTGCAGGGCGTGATCGTGCCCGTGACGGCCAGCGTCGGCGCCGCGACGGCGCGCACGGGTGCGCCCGACTACGAAGGCATGATCAACGAGGCGGACGCCGCCCTCTATACGGCGAAGCGCCAGGGGCGCAACCGCTCGGTCGCGCTCGCCTGATTCCTGCCGCGGCGCGGACAGCCCCCGCCTCAATGCGCTTCACCGCCCCATGTTCCGGGCCACGCGGCCGTGGCTTCACCGGCCCGATGCTCCGACCGGCCTACGCGGGCCGCCCTGCGCGGGCCGCCCTACGCGGGCCGCCCTACGCGGGCCGCCCTACGCGGGCCGCCCCAAAGGTTGATATACTTTTGCCCGTTTCCGGCCTTGCACGCCTCCTGGCGAACAATTTAAGGGTCGGGTGCCTCGCGCGTGTCCGCGCGCGCGGGCGACCCGCGGCAATGCGGGCCCGAATTGAGTCGAACGCCCGTGAGGGCGCCCCAGCGGAGATCGTCTTGGCTGTTTCCAATCTCGTCGTGGACGATACACAACAAACCGACGCTGCCGCCGCTTCGTCGGGCAGCTCGTTTTATCTGGCGATGCGGATCCTGCCCCCCGCGCAGCGCGACGCCATGTATCAGGTCTACGCCTTCTGCCGCGCTGTCGACGACATCGCGGACAGCGACCTGCCGCGCGCCGAGCGCGCGGCGGGGCTCGAACAATGGCGCGCCGACATCGACGCGTGCTATGCCGGCACGCCGCGCGCCTCGCTCGCGGCGCTCACGCGCCATATCCATACGTTCGGGCTGCAGCGCGAAGATTTTCACGCGATGATCGACGGCATGGCCATGGACGCCGCCGAGGACATCTGCGCCCCCGACGAGGACACGCTCGACCTGTACTGCGACCGAGTGGCGAGCGCCGCAGGCCGGCTGTCGGTGAGGATTTTCGGGATGCAGGAGAAGCCGGGCCGCTTGCTGTCGCACCATCTGGGGCGCGCGCTACAGCTCACCAACATCCTGCGCGACATCGACGAAGACGCGGACATCAACCGCTGCTATCTGCCGCGCGAGCTGCTCGCGCGCGAGGGGATCGCGGCGGGCAATCCGCTCACGATCGCCGCCGACCCGTCGCTGCCGCGTGTGTGCGAGACGCTCGTGCAGCGCGCCCGCGCGCACTTCGCGCAGGCCGACGCGATCATGGACGCCGCATCGCGCGCGCAGGTGAAAGCGCCGCGCATCATGTCGGGCGTCTACCGCGTGCTGCTCGAGCGCACCGTGGATCGCGGCTTCGACCTGCCGCGCACGAAAGTCAGCAAGCCGCGCGCACGGCTCATGTGGATCGTCGCGCGTTACGCGCTGTTCTGATGCCTCGGCTAGTCCACGTCATCGGCGCTGGGCTTGCGGGCCTCGCGACGGCCGTGCGGCTTCAGCGGCGCGGCGTGCAGGTGGCGCTCTACGAGGCCGCCAGCCAGGCAGGGGGACGCTGCCGCTCGTACTACGACCGCACGCTTTCGGCGACGCTCGACACGGGCAATCATCTGGTGCTGGCAGGACATGCGCGCACGCTCGAGTACGTGCGCACGATCGGCGCCGGCGACGCGCTCGCGGGCCCCACCGAGCCGGGCTTCGCGTTCATGGATATCGCCGCGCGCGCGCGCTGGACGGTGCGCTTCTCGCGTTCGCGCATGCCGTTCTGGATCGGCGACTCGCGCTCGCGCGTGCCGGGTACGCGCGCCGCCGACTATCTGGGCCTGCTGCCGCTCCTGTTCGCCAAGCCGGGCCGCACGATGGCGCAGACCATGCGCTGCGAAGGCGTGCTGTGGGACCGGCTGCTGCACCCGTTCTTTCTCACGGCGCTCAATGTCGAGCCGCGCGTGGGCAGCGCGGAGCTGGCGGGCGCGATGCTGCGCGAGTCGCTCACGGCGGGCGGCGAGTCGTTCCGGCCGCTGGCGGCGCGCGCAGGGCTTTCGAGCGCGTTCGTCGATCCGGCCTTGCGCATGCTTCAGCACGGCGGCGCGGCGATTCGCCTCGACTCGCCGCTTAGGGAGATCGTGTACGACGACGCGGCGGCCCGCGTCGTCGCACTCGATTTTTCAGACGGGCGCGTCACGCTCGCGCCCGATGAGGCGGTGGTGCTGGCCGTGCCCGGCGCGGCCGCCGCGGCGCTCGTGCCGGCGCTGCAGGCGCCGCAGCGCCACAATGCGATCGTCACGGTGCACTACGCGGTGCCGGCGCCGTCGGGCCTCGTGACGCCGATGGCGCTCGTCAACGGCACGGCCCACTGGCTGTGCACGGCCGAAGGGCGGCTCTCGGCGACGATCCACGACGCGCACGGCGTGCTCGACCTCGATCCCGAGGAGATCGCGCGCCGCGTGTGGGCCGACGTGGCCGAGGCGGCCTCGCTGCCGCTCGAGCCGCTGCCTGCCTGGCGCGTGTGCGCCGATGCGCGCGCGACCTTCGCCGCTGTGCCCGACGAGGAATGGCGCCGGCCCGCGACGCGCACGCGCTGGAACAATCTGATGCTTGCAGGCGACTGGACGGCTACCGGTCTGCCCGCGACGATCGAAGGAGCGATCCGCTCGGGCCGCAAGGCCGCCGAGCTGCTCCTGACCGAAAATTTGGAACGTAGATGAACGATTTATCCCAAGCCACGCGGGGCGTCGTCACGCCGGACGTGGCAATGCCCGCTCCCACGTTTGCCGACGAGACGGCCGCACCGGTCGGCGCACCGCTCGCGACGCTCGATGCCGCCGTCGTGCGCGCGACCGACGCGATCCTCGCCGACCAGCGCGCCGATGGCCATTGGGTCTACGAACTCGAAGCGGACGCCACGATCCCGGCCGAATACGTGCTGCTCGTGCATTACCTGGGCGAAACCGCGAACCTCGAGCTCGAACAGAAGATCGCGCGCTACCTGCGCCGCATCCAGCTGCCGGAGGGCGGCTGGCCGCTCTTCACCGACGGCGCGATGGATGTGAGCGCGAGCGTGAAGGCTTACTTCGCACTCAAGATGATTGGCGACGCCGACGACGCCGACCACATGGTGCGTGCGCGCGAGGCGATTCTCGCGGCGGGCGGCGCGGAGCAGGTCAACGTGTTCACGCGCATCCTGCTCGCGCTCTTTGGCGTGGTGACCTGGTACGCAGTCCCGATCATGCCCGTCGAGATCACGTTGTTGCCGCAGTGGTTCCCGTTCCATCTTTCGAAGGTGTCGTACTGGGCGCGCACGGTGATCGTGCCGCTGCTCGTGCTGGGCGCGAAGCGTCCGGTGGCGCGCAACCCGCGTGGCGTGCGCATCGACGAGCTGTTCCGCGGCGCGCCGGTGAGCGTGGGCCTGAACGCCCGCTCCCCGCATCAGAGCAAGGGCTGGTTCGGTTTCTTCCGCGCCGTGGACGGCGTGCTGCGCGTGACCGATCCGCTCTTCCCGACCTACCTGCGCCAGCGTGCGATCGACGCCGCGGTGGCGTTCGTCGACGAGCGCCTGAATGGCGAGGACGGTCTGGGCGCGATCTTCCCGGCCATGGCCAACGCCGTGATGATGTACGACGTGCTCGGCTATCCCGCCGATCATCCGCATCGCGCGATCGCGCGCCAGTCGCTCGAAAAGCTGGTGACGGTTCACACGGAGGAGGCGTACGTCCAACCCTGCCTCTCGCCCGTGTGGGACACGTCGCTGGCGGCGCATGCCCTGCTGGAGACCGGTGACGCCCGCGCCGAGGACGCCGCGCGCCGCGGCCTCGAATGGCTGCGTCCGCTGCAGATTCTCGACGTGCGCGGCGACTGGATCTCGCGCCGTGAGGCGGTGCGCCCGGGCGGCTGGGCGTTCCAGTACGCGAACCCGCACTACCCCGACGTCGACGACACGGCCGTGGTCGTGGCCGCGATGGACCGTGTGGACAAGCTCGACAACACGAACGCCTACGACGCCCCGATCGCCCGCGCGCGCGAATGGGTGGTCGGCATGCAAAGCAGCAACGGCGGCTGGGGCGCGTTCGAGCCGGAGAACACGCAGTACTACCTGAACAACATCCCGTTCTCGGACCACGGCGCACTGCTCGATCCGCCGACCGCCGACGTCTCGGGCCGCTGCCTCTCGATGCTCGCGCAGCTCGGCGAACTGCCGGCCGCGAGCGAGCACGCGCGCCGCGCGTACAACTACCTGCTCGAAGAGCAGGAAGCCGATGGCAGCTGGTACGGCCGCTGGGGCATGAACTACATCTACGGCACGTGGACGGCGCTGTGCGCGCTCAACGCGGCCGGTCTCGGTCACGACGACCCGCGCATGAAGCGCGCGGTGCAATGGCTCGTGCAGATCCAGAACGACGACGGCGGCTGGGGCGAAGACGGCACGAGCTACAAGCTGGAATACCGCGGCTACGAGCGCGCCACCAGCACCGCTTCGCAAACGGCCTGGGCGCTGCTCGGCCTGATGGCCGCGGGCGCGGTCGATCATCCGGCGGTTGCGCGCGGCATCGAGTATCTGCAGACAACGCAGCAGGAACACGGCCTCTGGGACGAAACGCGCTTCACGGCCACGGGCTTTCCGCGCGTTTTCTATCTGCGCTACCACGGTTACCGCAAGTTCTTCCCGCTGTGGGCGCTTGCGCGCTACCGCAACCTCAAGCGCGCGGGCGTGACGCGCGTCACGGTAGGTCTGTGAGCGCGGTGGCTGGCGTAAAGACGTGCGCTTTGCCCGTGATCGCAGTGACGGGCATGGCCTTCGAGGCGAGCATTGCCGCGGGCAAAGGCCAGGACGGCGTACGCGCCGTCTACGCCGCGCGCGCCGATCTACTGCAGAGCGCGCTCGCGGCGGCGCTCAAGGACGGCGCGGCGGGCATCGTCAGCTTCGGCACGGCGGGCGGCCTTGCGCCCGATCTCGAGCCGGGCACCCTCGTGATCGCGCAAGCGATCGAAGGGCCGTTCGGGCGCGTCGAGGCCGACGCCGCATGGAGCGCACGCATGGCCGACGCGCTGATGGCCTCGCCGCTCGCCGCGAAAACCCGGCGCGGCGTGGAGGCAGCCGTGGCCGCGCCGCTCACCGGCGCGGCGGACAAGGCAGCGCTGTTCAGCGCGAGCGGGGCGCTCGCCGTCGACATGGAATCCCATCTGGCCGCCGCCGCGGCGGCCGCGCATGGCGTGCCGTTCGCGGTGTGCCGCGCGATCGTCGATCCGGCGTGGCGCAGCTTGCCGAAAGCAGCCATGGCCGGGTTGCGCGACGACGGCACGACGGCGGTGCTCCCTGTCCTGCGCGAGCTGGCGCGCGAGCCGGGGCAGCTGGGCGGGCTGCTGCGCGTGGCGGCGGACGCGAAAGCGGCACGCCAGTCGCTGAGCGCTGCGCGCCAGGTGTTGACGGCCGCCGGCGCCTTTTTTCCCACATGACCCTGGCGGGTTATTGAAATACCTAGGGAAAACCCCTATCTCTGGTAACATCTCAGTGTTAACCCTGGTATCGGACTCGCGAACTGGGGAAGATCACATTTCGGGGAGTTACAGCCATGAATTTTCATACGCGCAAATGGGTCAAGCCTGAAGACCTGAATCCGAACGGCACGCTGTTCGGCGGGAGCCTGCTGCGCTGGATCGACGAAGAAGCGGCGATCTACGCGATCTGCCAGCTCGACAACCAGCGCGTGGTGACCAAGTTCATGTCGGAGATCAACTTCGTGAGCTCGGCGCGTCAGGGCGACATCATCGAGCTCGGCATAACGGCCACGGATTTCGGCCGGACGTCGATCACGCTGCGCGCCGAAGTGCGCAACAAGATCACGCGCAAGAGCATCCTGACGATCGAAAAGATGGTGTTCGTGAACCTGGGCGCCGACGGCAAGCCGGCCCCGCACGGCCGCGAACGCATCCGCTACGCCGACGAAGCTTACGAGCGCTATCGCCAGACGGTGCAGACGACGGCGGACGCTACCGCGCTGGCGGCGGCCAATGAAGCGGAGCGCCAGACCGAGAGCGAGGACGCTTCGGTGCATTGAGCGGTGCTCGCGGCGGGATAAAAAAACCCGGCAATCTTTCGAGGTTGCCGGGTTTTTTTGCGCGGATAAGCCGTCCGCCCGCAGACGGCCGCCTGCGATATCGAGTTCAGGGCGCCGATGCCGGCTTTGCAGGCGCTGCCTTCGCACCCGAAGCCGGCGCCGGCGCGGAAGGCGCTGGCACCACCACACCCGCCGTGCCAGCCGCCGCGGCAGCACCCGGCCCCGCGCCAGCCGCGGCCGCGCCCGTCGCCGCCGCGCCGCTCGCAGCCGCAGCCCCCGCGGCGCCCGCCGTGCTTCCCTCGCCCGGATCCTGGTAATTCGGCAGACCATTGTTCGACGCGCCGGGGGCGGCTGCGCCGCCGGCACCGCCCGACTCGCCCGGGTCCTCGTAGTTGGGTGCCCCGTTCTCGTTCGGTGTCGCCTCGCCGCCCGGTTCGCCGTAATTGGGCAGCGGCGCATTGTTGCCCCGCGAGTTGCGGATCAGCGATTCGCGCTGCTGGCGGTAGGCGTCGCGCACGAACGAATACGGATCGAGCGCCGCCTGCTTGAGCAGGTCCGTCGCGCCGAGCAGGTCCGCGCGCGCGCTGATGAACTGCGCGAGATACATCGGGTTGCGCACCGCCGGCTCGAAGTAGTTGATGACGTTGAACTTCACGTCCACGGCCATGCCGATGCCGTCGCGCACCGAACTGGGCCCGAACAACGGCAGCACGAGATACGGGCCGGCCGGCATGCCGTAATGGCCCATCGTGAGGCCGAAGTCCTGATGATGCTTGGGGAGCCCCGCCAACGTCGCGAAGTCGATCAGGCCGCCCAGACCGAAGGTCGTGTTCATCGCGATGCGCATCAGATCCTGGACTGCATCGGTGATCTTCAGCTGCAGCACGTTGTTCGCGAAGTTGTCGACGTCTCCGATGTTCGAGAAGAAGTTCGTGATCGCCTGACGCAGCGGCTGCGGCGTCACCTTCTGGTAGCCCTTGGCGACCGGCTGCGCGATGTAGGTGTCGAGTTTGTCGTTGAACGTGAAAATTGCGCGATTCGCGGGCTCGAACGGATCGCCCGGTTTGCGGTCGGGGCCCGTGGCGCAACCCGACGTCACGAGGAGCGCCAGGCTCGCCGCCGCCATGGTGAGCGCGGCTTGATTCTTCTTCATTGGTCGATCCCCTGAGTTTCCGATCTCGCGCGTTTTGCGCGCGGCTTGCCCATCAACACCGGCTGGAACACCACGGCGCCTATCAGCGTACAGAACAAGGACAGTGCGAGCAGCTTGCCCATGCTCGACGTGCCCGGATGATGCGATAGCCACAGGCTCCCGAACGCCGTGGCCGTGGTCGCGGCGGAAAAAAGGACCGCGTGTGTGAGGCTCGAATGCAGGAGGCCGGTCTGCCCCGCGCGCCAGGCCATCACGAAGTAGATTTTGAACGCGACGCCGACGCCGAGCATCAGGGGAAGCGCGATGATGTTGGCGAAATTTAGCTGAATTCCGAAGACGACGCACAATTCGAGCGTAACGAGCGCCGATACCAGCAGAGGAATGACCGTGCGCAGCACGTCGCCGAAATTGCGCAGCGTGATCCAGAGCAGCGCCGTGATGAGCAGCACCGACCACCCCGCTGCCTGGAAGAACGCGAGGATGATCACGTTCGCCGAGTGCAGGATGGAGATCGGCCCGCCGATCGCGTTCGGCTCTGCGGCTTTCACCGCGTGCGCGAAGCGCGCGAGCATCACGTCGTCGTTGGAATCGACGCCCGGCGGCACGTGCGGCGCGATGTCCACGATCGCCTGGCCGGTCGGTGCCACCCAGTCGCGCACCATTTCGGGCGGCAGGTTTTCACGCGTGATTTCCGAGGGCTGCAACAGGCGTGCGAGCTGCGCGAAGGCCAGCTTGAGCGTGAGGCTGAAGGCGGTTTCCGCGCGGTCGCGCGTGGCCGGACTCGCGTTCGCGAGTTTCGCGAGCGAGTCGGACAGATGCTTCGCCTCGGCCGCGCCCGGCCCCGGGTGGTCGCTCGCGGCGAGCGAAAGCTGGTTGGCCGCGCGCTTGAGCGTCTGCACGCGCACTTCGTCGGTCACGGGCGAGGACGGCTGCTGCGTGAGCGCGGGCAGAAGCTGCTGCGCGGCGCTCGAGATCAGCATGAGCTTTTGCTGCTGATCGTCGGGAATCAGCGAACTGAGCGTGGTGGCCCGAGCTACTTCGGGCAGCTTCGAGAGCCGCGCAGCGATCTTGTCGGCTTCTTCGAGCGACGGCGCGAGCACGCTCACATCGTTGATCGAAATGACGGGCGAGTTCTTGAGCGCGAGCAGCGTCGCCATCGACTCGGTATGCGGATCCTTAAGATGCAGCGGATTGAAGTCGAAGCGCAAATGCAGCAGCAAGGGTGTCGCGCCCACCACGATGACGAGCGTGGTGATCAGCACGGGCTTGCGATGCTCGGCCAGCCATCTGTCGACGGGCGCGAGGAACGCGAAGCCCGGCGAGGCGCGCTCGCCCCTGGGATTGAACACGCGGATGAGCGCCGGCAGCACCGTCATGTTGCACACGTATGCCACGAACATGCCGACGCCCGCGATCTGCCCGAGTTCCGAGAGGCCCTTATAGGCGGTTGGCAGGAAGGAAAAGAAACTTTCGGCCACGGCGATGGCCGCGAGCGTGAGCGGCACGCCGATGGTCCGCGCGGTCTTGAGGAGCGCGGCGTCGAGCCGCTCGTCCTGGAAGCGCTCCTCGCGATACTTCACGCCGAACTGCACGCCGAAATCGACGCCTAGCCCCACGAACAGCACCATGAAGGCGACCGAGAGCATGTTGAACGAGCCGATCATCATGAGGCCGAGCGCGGCCGTGATGACGAGACCGACCACGAGCGTGATCAGCGTTGCGCCGATCAGCTTGCCCGAGCGCAACGCGAGCCACAGGATGGCGAGCACGACGACGAGGGTGATCACGCCGTTGAGCGCGGCGCCGTCCTGCACCGAGGCGAATTCGTCGTCGGCGAGCGGCTGTTCGCCCGTGAGGCGCACGCGCGCGCCGAACTCGCTGTCGAGATGAAGCGAGGCGGCGGTCGCGCGGATCGCCTCCGACGCGTTTGCGCCCGCCTTGAGCGCGCCGAAGTTAAGCACCGGCTGCACGGTGATGAAGGCGAACGCCGGCTTCGTGGCCGCGTCCTTGTCGACGAGCGCACGCCAGGAGAACGCCGCGGGCTTGCCGGCGAGCACCTCGTCGACGACGGTGGCGGCGCTGCCGAGCAGATTCGCCATTTGCGGCAACTTGATCTGGCCGATCGTGAGCGGCAGTTGCAGCGTGGTCGTGAGCGTGCCGGCCAGACCCGCGAGGCTCGGGTCCTTCGCAAGCTGGTTCACGAGCGGGCGCGCCTGCACGAGCTGGCCCGTGGTCGAGAGCACGGTGGCCGTGGACGGGAACAGCAGGCCGTTGTGCTGGAAGAACGGGCCGCCAGCGGGCTGCGAGACGGCGCTGAATTCGCGCGAGTCGGCCTTGAGCGCTTGCGCGAGCTTGTCGGCGGCGGCGTCGGCGAGCTCGGGCGCGTCGGCTTCGACGACCACGAGCAGCGAGCTCGCGCGCTGCGGGAACGCCTTGTCCTTGGCTTCGCTCAACGCGGCCCACTCGGCCGTGTTTTCGACGAGACCGCTGACGTCGGTATTGATCTTGAAATGCCTCGCAACGTACACGCCGGAGAGCACGGCAAGCACGATCGCGAGTGTGATCACCCACGCCGCGCGGCGCACCGACCAGGCGACGAGGCTAATGATGAATGGCTTCAGCATACAGGCGAGGGGGCCCTGTCAATTAGGTTCTTTGACGCGAAACGCACAAGTATACCGGCCCCGCCCGTCCCGGCGCGGGCCATCATGCACACCTGGGCTCGAGGCGGCGCCCCGGCAGCGCATCTGCCAAAGCCGTTATACTGGCTCAGCCGGCGGCGCGAAGGTTTCTGATTGCACTTGCACTTAACCGCACGCACTGAGTCGCACTGTACCGGCGCCTGAATTTCACTGTTCCAGAAGAGCGTATGAAACGTTACCTGACCGCATTTTTCGTCGCCGCCTGTTTCACGGGCGTTTCGGGCGCCGCGTTCGCGCAGACTACGCCGGATGCCATCGTCAAGGCCGCCGTGGAAGGCACCGTGAAGGCCATGCAGGCCGACCCGCAGGCACGCGGCGGCGACATGAACAAGATCACCCAGGTGGTCGAGACCCATTTCGTTCCCGCCACCGACTTCAAACGCACCACGCGAATCGCCGTTGGCAAACCGTGGGCGACGGCCACGCCCGAACAGCAGCAGAAGCTGTATGAGCAATTTCAACTCCTGCTCGTGAAGACGTATGCGTCGTCGCTCTCGCAACTGCGCGATACGCAGGTGAGCTTCAAGTTCGCACCGTCGAACACGGGGGCGGGCGCGAAAGACACCGTCGTGCAGTCGCACGTGATCAGCAACGGCGGCGACGACGCGATCGACTACCGTCTCACGCAATCACCCAACGGCTGGAAGATCTACGACATCAACATGATGGGTGCGTGGCTGATCCAGGTCTACCAGACGCAATTTGCCGACCAGATTGCCAAGGGCGGCATCGACGGGCTCATCAAGTTCCTCGTCGACCATAACGCACGTAGCTGAGCGCCGATCGCCGATCGGTGGTTGCACACGCACTGTGACTTTGCGGGCGCTCCGGGCAAGCCGGTGCGCCCGTTTCACTTTCTGCGGTGCTCCACCGCGAACTTGATCAACTCTGCCTGGCCTTCGATCTCCAGCTTGCGCTTGAGGTTGAGCCGGTGCGTTTCCACCGTGCGCACCGAAAGCCCCTCGCGCTGCGCGATCTGCTTGCTCGAGAGTCCTTGCGCGAGCGCGTCGAGGATGTCCCGTTCGCGTGGCGTGAGACGCTCGACGGGCGTGCTGCGAGCCGACGCATGGATCATGCGCGCACTCAAGCCCGCGCTGAAATACGTGCGCCCGGCCAGCACCGCCTCGATCGCGCGGATGATCTCGGTGGCCGGCGAATCCTTGAGCACGTAGCCGCTCGCGCCCGCACGCACCGCCTCGGTCACGTATTCGACGTTGTCGTGCATCGAAAGCATCAACACGCGGATGGCCGGAAAGCGTTCGTGGAAAATGCCCGCGAGCGCGATGCCGTTCACGCCGGCCATGCCCACGTCCATCAGCACGAGATCGGGTTCGAGCGACGCGGCGAGCGCGATGGCTTCGTCGGCGTTGCCGGCTTCGCCTGCCACCTCGAAACCCGGCACGGCTTCGAGCCGTGCGCGCAGGCCGTCGCGCACGAGCGGATGGTCGTCCACGAGGACGAGGCGCGCGGGCCTGGCACCCGGGTTGATCGAGTCGTTCACGTTTGCATTCGTCATCGTCATTTCGGTGTTCCTGACACAGCGGCTTGGGCTGCTGCATCGGGCGCTGCATTGGACGCCGCATTTGACGCCGCGTTCGACGCAACAGGCACCCACGCGGTGACGAGCGTATGCCCGGGCTGCGAAGCGATGTCGAGGCGGCCGCCGAGCGACTCCAGGCGCTCGCGCATGTTGCGCAGGCCCAGACCCGCGCGCGGGTCGGCCAGCGCGTGCGCCACGTCGAAGCCGCGGCCGTTGTCGGCAATGGCGAGGGTCACGCCGCTCGCGGCGACCTCCAGCGTGAGCGCGGCGCGCCCCGCTTGCGCATGACGCACGATGTTGGTGAGCGCTTCCTGCGCAATGCGAAAGAGCACGGTGTTGACGGCGTCCGGCAGCGCGGGAACTTGCGCCTTTTTGCTCGCCGGTTTCGGCGCGGTTTGCGTGAAGGCGATCTCGATTCCCGTTTGCTCGGCCATCTCGCGCGTGAGCTGCTCCAGCGCGGCGGCGAGGCCCAGGTCGTCGAGCATCGAGGGGCGCAGGGCGTGCGAGATGCTGCGCACTTCGCGCAGCGTATCGGAAAGACGTGAGAGCCCGGTGGCGAGCGACGCTTCGGCGGCAGGCACCCGCGTTTCGCCGCGCTCGAAGCGTGTCAGCGCCGACTCGAGCAGCAACTTCACCGAAACGAGCATCTGGCTGATGCCGTCGTGCAGTTCGCGCGAGAGCCGCGCCCGCTCCTGCTCCTGAGATTCGACCACCTGCTGCGCGAGGCGCTTGAGCTTGGCGTCGGTGCTGCGGTGCTCGCTCACGTTGAGCACGAGCGCACCGAGCGCGATCACGAGCACGCCCGCGAGTGCGATCGCGCCGAGCCACTGAATGGTGTGCTCGATGTTCGCGGAGGCGCGCTCGTCGATGTGCGCGAGCGTCGAATCGACGTCGTCGAGATAGATGCCGGTGCCGATCATCCAGCCCCAGCGCGGCAGCGGCACGACATAGCCGAGCTTGGGCGCGAGCCTGCCCGTGGACGGCCGGTGCCACATATAGCGCACGTAGCCGCCGCCGCGCTGGGCTGCGGCGATCAGTTGCTGGATCGTGAGCGCGCCCTGCGGGTCGCGCAGATTCCAGAGATCCTGGCCGACGAGCGCGGGTTCGCGCGGATGCATGAGCGAGCGTCCGTGCATGTCGTAGACGAAGAAATAGCCGTCGGGGCCGAAGTCCATCTTCTGCAGCACGGCTAGCGCGGCGAGCTGGCGGTCGGCTTCGCTCTCGGGCGCGGGCAACGCGTCGCTGGCGTTTTCCTCGGGCGCATAGAGCGGCGCGATGGCGCTCGTGGCCAGCTCCACGTAGTGGCGCAGCTCGATTTCCTTGCTCGACATATACGCGCTCTGCATCGTCGCGTGCTGCGTTTGCGCGAGCTGTGTGGCCTGCTGGCGCACGCCGATACCGATGCCGGCAATGGCCGCGAGGAACGGTACGACCGCGAGCAGGAAGATTTTCGTCTTCAGGCGGCGGTCGGCGAAGAAAAATGGGGCGGGCATGACGGTGTTCGGATGCTGAGACTGGAAGCATAACCGGGCGCGCGCCGCGCAGGCGCCAAATTCTCGCGCCGTGCGAGACGGCGTCCTTGCGCGGCCGATGCGATTGTCGTTGCGCGCGCAACGAATTGTTGGCTTCCCTACGTAGTTCTACGTAGCGCACTTACGTAGTTGTCCGGTTGTGGCTGACGGTCTGAAAGCGAATACTACCGCCCACGACATGGCGCAACGCGTCATGCGTGCGCCGCCCTCGCCACGATGCTGTGGACGGCGCGCGCCAGGGTCCGGTTCCGATGCCGGACACAAAGCTAAAAACACAATGGGGACACCGCATGAGTCGGACATCCAGTTTTGTCGTCTGGACGCTGGTCGCGCTGCTTGGCGCGTTCGCGTTCGGCACTATCGCGCTCGCGCACGGCGAGCGAATCAGCGCACTGTGGATCGTGATTTGCGCCGTGTGCGTCTATCTGATTGCGTATCGCTTCTATAGCCGCTTCATCGCGAGCACGGTCCTGCAGCTGGACGGCCTGCGCATGACGCCGGCCGTGCGCCACAACGACGGGCTCGACTACGTGCCCACCAACAAGTACGTGCTGTTCGGCCATCACTTCGCGGCGATCGCGGGCGCGGGTCCGCTCGTGGGCCCGGTGCTGGCCGCGCAGATGGGCTACATGCCCGGCATGCTGTGGATTCTCGCGGGCGTGGTATTCGCGGGCGCCGTGCAGGACTTCGTGGTGCTGTTCCTCTCCACGCGCCGCGACGGCCGCTCGCTCGGCGACCTCGTGAAGATGGAGCTGGGCCCGGTGCCCGGCGTGATCGCGCTGTTCGGCACCTTCCTCATCATGATCATCATTCTTGCGGTGCTCGCGCTGATCGTGGTGAAGGCGCTCACGAACTCGCCGTGGGGCACGTTCACGGTGGCCGCGACGATTCCCATCGCGATCTTCATGGGCCTCTACGTGCGCTACATCCGCCCGGGCAAGATCGGCGAGATCTCGATCATCGGTTTCGTACTGCTGATGGCTTCCATCGCCTTCGGCCAGCACGTGCACGATTCGCCCACGCTCGCCGCCTGGTTCACGTTCACGGGCACGCAGCTCACCTGGATCCTGATCGGCTACGGCTTCGTCGCCTCAGTGCTGCCGGTGTGGCTGCTGCTCGCGCCGCGCGACTACCTCTCGACGTTCCTGAAGATCGGCACGATTCTCGCGCTTGCGATCGGTATTCTGATCGTCGCGCCGGAACTGAAGATGCCGGCCTTCACGAAGTTCATCGACGGCACGGGTCCGGTCTGGTCGGGCAACCTGTTCCCGTTCCTCTTCATCACGATCGCGTGCGGCTCGGTGTCGGGCTTCCATGCGCTGATCTCGTCGGGCACGACACCCAAGCTGCTCGATAACGAAACCAACGCGCGCTTCATTGGTTACGGCGCGATGCTGATGGAATCGTTCGTTGCGATCATGGCGCTCGTGGCCGCCTCGGTGATCGAGCCGGGCGTGTACTTCGCGATGAACGCACCGCTCGCCGTGCTCGGCACGACGCCGGACGCGGTCGCGCAGACCGTGGGCCACTGGGGCTTCATGCTCACGCCGGACATGCTCACGCACACCGCGCAGGCCGTGGGCGAAACCACGATCGTGGCGCGCGCAGGCGGCGCGCCGACGCTGGCCGTGGGCATGGCGCAGATCCTGCACCAGGTGGTGGGCGGCGAGGCGATGATGGCGTTCTGGTATCACTTCGCCATCCTCTTCGAGGCGCTCTTCATTCTGACCGCCGTCGACGCGGGCACGCGCGCAGGCCGCTTCATGCTGCAAGACCTGCTCGGCACGTTCCACCCGTCGCTCAAGCGCACGGAGTCGCTGCCGGCCAACCTGATCGCCACGGCCTTGTGCGTGGCCGCGTGGGGCTACTTCCTCTATCAGGGCGTGGTCGATCCGCTGGGCGGCATCAATACGCTGTGGCCGCTCTTCGGCATTTCGAACCAGATGCTCGCGGGTATCGCGCTGATGCTCGCCACCGTCGTGCTCTTCAAGATGAAGCGCGAGAAGTTCGCCTGGGTCACGGCCCTGCCTACGGTGTGGCTCCTCATCTGCACGCTCACGGCGGGCTGGCAGAAGATTTTCGACAGCAACCCGAAGGTGAGCTTCGTCGCGCACGCCCAGAAGCTTTCGGCGGCGATCGCGGATGGCAAGATCGTCGCGCCCGCCAAGTCGCTCGAGCAAATGCAGCGCATGGTATTCAACGACTACGTCGATGCCGCGCTCTCGGGCCTGTTCATCTTCGTGGTGGTGAGCATCGTCGTGTATGGCCTGATCGCGATTGCGCGTGCGCGCCGCATCGACCGTCCGACCGTGCAGGAAACGCCTTATCAGGCGATGCCGGCCGGCGGCGCGGCGGCCGTGACGAATCGCGTACATTGAATCGACGTTACTGAACGGAGCGCACCATGTTCTCGGGACTTCGCGACAACGTACAGACGGCCGGGCGCTATCTCGGCCAGGCCATGCGTTTGATGGTCGGTTTGCCGGACTACGAGGGCTACGTCGCGCATGCGCGCGAGACGCATCCCGAGCGCCCGGTCATGACCTACGAGGAGTTTTTCCGCGAGCGGCAAAACGCCAGGTATGGGTCGGGGGCAGGCAAGTGCTGCTGACTCCAGACTGAGCGGATACGCTCAGCACGAGGCGCGACGGCGAAGGCCGTCGCGCCTTTTTTACGCCTGTAAACTTCGCGACCCGGCGCTCACTCAAAAAGCACTCAATTCCCGCAGGGCGGCTGCCGTTAACTTTAACGAAGTTCCACACCAATTCGACGCATGACGCCGCCGCGGCGGCGCGCACGGATTCGAATCGTCGGGAATCGGCCTGCGGGCTTGCCCCTTGGGCAACCGGCATCTTCAACAGTCGCACCGTAAGGTGTGCGAATCAAAGAATCTTTCATGATCTTGCATCGAATCGGCGCAGCATGGCTTGCTGCTGCTCTGACCGCAACGGTTGCGCCCGTTTGCGAAGCGCAATACTCCACCGACTGGATTGCGAACACTTATGGCACCAACGCGACGCACGTGGGCAACGTGGCCCGCTCGATGTGGGTCGCGCCCGAAGGCGTCATCTACACATCGTCGATGTGGGATGAAAACGAAGGCGGCGTGGCGATTTACCAGAACGGCCAGAGCCTCGGCTCGATCGGCGGCCACGGCGACTTCCAGGGCGGCGCGATCACGGGCAACACGACTTCCCTGTTCGTCGCCATGCAGTACAACGCCACGTATGGCAGCGGCGACGTCGGGCGCTATAACCGCACGAGCGGCGCGCGCGATCTGCTGATCCCCGTGAGCGCCGATACGACCGAAAAGCTCGCGGATGTCATCACCGGACTCGCGACCTCCGGCTCGCTGCTCTACGTGAGCGATTTGCCCGGCAACCGCGTGCGCGTGTACACCACGGACGGCGTCTGGCAACGCGATATCGGCGTGGCGTGCCCGGGCGCGCTAACGCTCGACGCGAGCGGCAACGTCTGGGTCGCCCAGAAGAGCGCGGGCGCCGTGCTCGAATTCAGCGCCGGCGGTCAGCTCCTGAACACCATCCAGCTGGCGTCCACGGCGCGGCCGTCGTCGCTGTATTTCGACTCGCAGACCTCACAGTTGATGATCGGCGACTCGGGTCCCGACATGAACATCAAGACTTTCAGCGTAGCGGGCACGCCTTCTCAAACCGGCACGTTCGGCGTTCTGGGCGGCTATCTCGACACGACCACGGGCATCAAGGGGCAGGTGGGCGACAAGCGCTTTACGCGCGTGGTCGGCATCGGCAAGGATTCCGCGGGCACGCTGTACGTGCTGAACAATCCGTGGGGCGGCTCGTGGGATCTCGGCCGCAACGGCGGCACCGATCTGCAGGCTTACGACGGCAGCGGCACACTGCGCTGGAAGCTGCAGTCACTCAACTTCGAAGGCAATGCGGCGCCGGATCCGGGCACCGACGGCGCGCTGTTCTACGGCGGCATGAATATCTATTCGGGCACGGCCGGCGGCACCTTCGTTGCCAACACGATCGACCCGATCACGTATCCGTCCGATCCGCGCATCAATCTCGCCGACGCCGGCCGCGGCGACCATTTCGCGCAGGTGGCAAGCGTAGGTGGCAAGCGCATTCTCGTGGCGGCCGGCCAGAACCCCGATACGTTCTACTTCTCCCACTTCAACGCGGCGAGCGGCTATATCGCCATTCCGGATTACACGCTGCCGGGCACGGCGTTCAATACGACGGCCCCGGTGCGCAACGGCTTTTGTCTCGACAGCAAGGGCGACCTGTGGGTCGGCCTCGACAAGACCAACGTCATTTCCCACTACCCGCTGACCGGCTTCGACTCGACCGGCAAGCCGACCTGGGGCGCCGCGATCACCACGCCGATTCCCGCCACGATCTCGCGGCTCACCCGCATCGTCTACCTGCCTGAAAGCGACACGATGATCCTCACGGGAGAAGACGCAAGCATCACCGACTGGACGGCAGTCGGCACGCGCGTCGAGGTGTATCACGGCTGGCTCGCCGGCAATACGAGCGCGCCGAATCCGGTGATCACGCTCACGAGCGCGAATCCCAAATCGGTTGCGGCCGCCGGTAACTATCTGTTCGTGGGCTACGTGCACACCGTGCCGAACATCGATGCGTTCAACCTCACCACGGGCGAGATCGACACGACGCTCGTCAATAGCAACTCGAACGCGGTGTACGTGGGCAACGACGTGGATTCGATGTACGGCCTGCGCGCGTATCTGCGCTCGACGGGTGAGTATGTCGTGACGAAGGATAATTACAACGCTTCGAGCGCGGTGGTGTATCGGTGGACGCCGGCGGCGGCGAGCACGACCACAGCGAATGCGACGGTGTCGCCGTTCAGCGCGAAATGACAAAAAAGACAAAGGGCGCAACGGCTAAAACCGTTGCGCCCTTTTTGCGTTTCACTCGCCTGTGGCGAAAACCGCTTTAGCTAGCCGCGACCGTAGCCGGCTTCTTCGTCTTGGCGGCGTTCTTGATCTCTTCGAGCTTGATCTCGACGTGACGCGAGAACACGTATTCAGCAGGACGCGCGCCTTCCAGCGGGATGTCCTTCGCAAACGCGCCCGTCGTGCGCGGGCCCGAGAGGGCGATGCGCGCGGCCTTGAGCGGATGCGCAACCGTGTCCATCACGGCGGTGGCCTCGAAGCCGCAGTGGACCATGCAGTCCGCGCACTTCTCGTACTTGCCCGTGCCGTACTTGTCCCAGTCGGTCGTTTCCATCAGCTCCTTGAAGGTCTTCACGTAACCTTCGCCGACCAGATAGCACGGCTTTTGCCAGCCGAACACCGTGCGCGCGGGGTTGCCCCACGGCGTGCACTGGTAGCTCTGGTTGCCGGCCAGGAAGTCGAGGAACAGGCTCGACTGGCTGAACGACCACTTCTTGCCGCTGTTGCCGCGCTTGAAGATTTCGCGGAACAGGTTCTTGGTCTTGTCGCGGTTCAGGAAGTGCTGCTGGTCCGGGGCGCGCTCATACGCATAGCCCGGCGACACCGTGATGCCGTCCACGCCGATCTCGCCGACCGTGTCGAAGAACTTCGCCACGCGCTCAGGCACGGCGTCGTTGAACAGCGTGCAGTTGATGTTCACGCGGAAGCCGCGGCGCTTGGCTTCTTTGATGGCCGCGACGGCCTTGTCGTACACGCCGTCCTGCGAGACCGAGTGATCGTGCGCTTCGCGGTCGCCGTCGAGGTGCACCGACCAGACGAAGTACGGATTCGGCTGGTAGTCGTCCATCTTCTTTTCCATGAGCAGCGCATTCGTGCAGAGATACACGAACTTCTTGCGCGCCATGATGCCCTTGACGATCTGCGGCATTTCCTTGTGCAGCAGCGGTTCGCCGCCAGCGATGGAAACGACCGGCGCGCCGCACTCGTCGACGGCTTCGAGGCATTCCTCCAGCGACAGGCGCTGGTTCAGGATGGGATCCGGATAGTCGATCTTGCCGCAGCCATTGCAGGCGAGATTGCAGCGGAACAGCGGCTCGAGCATGAGCGCGAGCGGGTAGCGCTTGTTGCCGCTGAAATGCTGGCGGAAGATGTACGAGCCAACGCGGACTTTTTGTAGCAGCGGAATAGACAAAGCGTGTCCTCCTTAAACTTCGCGCGCGACGAGCGGTTGCAAGAGCTTCGACGGCAGCTTGAATTCGACTTTTTCTTCACGGCCCGCCATCGTCGACACCTCGACAGGCCCCAACGCGCGCAGCGCGTCAATGACGTTCTCAACCATTTCTTCAGGCGCCGATGCGCCGGCCGTGATGCCGACCGTTTGCACATTGGCGAACCACTCTGACTTCACTTCCGAACCGTCGGCGACGAGGTAGCTCGGCACCCCCGTTTCGCTGCCGATCTCGCGCAGACGATTCGAGTTCGAGCTGTTCGTCGCACCAACGACGAGCAGAACGTCCACCTGATCCGACAGTTCGCGCACCGCTGCCTGGCGGTTCTGCGTTGCGTAGCAGATGTCGCGCGTGTCCGGACCGACGATGTCGGAGAACCGCGCGAGCAGCGCGTCGATGATGCCGCGCGTGTCGTCCACCGAAAGGGTGGTTTGCGTCACGTACGCGAGCGGTGCATCGAGCGGCAGATCGAGCTTCGAAACATCGGCTTCGCTCTGCACGAGCAGCACGGTGCCGGGAATCTGGCCGATCGTGCCCTCCACTTCAGGGTGACCGGCGTGGCCGATCAGGATCAGCGTGCGGCCCGCTGCGACGTACTGGCGGCCCTGCACATGAACCTTCGTGACGAGCGGGCAGGTGGCGTCGAGCACGTCGAGGTCGCGTTCCTCGGCGGCGCGTTCCACGGTCTTGGCCACGCCGTGGGCGCTGAAAATCGCCACGGCGCCTTCCGGCACCTCGTCGAGCTCTTCCACGAAACGCGCGCCCTTGTTGCGCAGGTTTTCGACCACGTGACGGTTGTGGACGATTTCATGGCGCACGTAGACCGGCGCGCCGTGTTTCTGCAGTGCGCGATCGACGATTTCGATAGCGCGGACAACCCCCGCGCAAAAGCCGCGGGGTTGGGCAAGGATCACTCGCATAGGGTGGCGAACTCCGACCTGCCGCACAAGGTGAGCAAGTCGGTAAAAATGACCTGATCGCCGGCGGCTGTCTATTATTAAAGATGCAAAAATCCGCCAAAGAGGCGACGGAGTAAAAACCAGACGCGCATTTTAACCCCTTCGCCCTTCGTTTGCTGTGTGGAGCTCTCGTGGGTGCGGCGTGCGCGCGACGGCGCAGCCCGGTCGGCGCCCAATTTTTCATGCAAAGCCCTCTGCGTGGCGCTCCCACGGCCTTACCACAGCGCGTCGCGCACGCGGCACCGGTCAGCGCCGGCGCCGGAGCCGGCGGACCACCGTTGCGCGGTGCAACATGCTCCGGGAACCCTTAAAATACGGCGTCCCGGATCGCCTGGATGGCACCCGGAGATACGACCCCATTCTGGACGCCTTGATGGAACCCGACCACTACGACGATTTTCCGGTAGCGCGCGTACTGCTGCCGAAGGCGCTGCGGGGGCCTGTCGGCGTGATCTACCACGTCGCGCGCACGCTCGACGACATCGCGGACGAAGGCGACTGGAGCCCCGAGCAACGCCACACGCGCCTCGCCGATTTTCGCGAAGGCCTGAACGCCGTGGCCGAAGGCCGGCCCGCGCGCGTGCACCCCATGCTGTTCGCGAAGCTCGCGGAGGTGGTGCGCGAGTGCCGCATGCCTCTCGCACCGTTTTACGACCTCGTCGCGGCGTTCGATCAGGATATCGACACGACGCGCTATGCCGACCGCTTCGAGCTGCTGGACTTTTGCCGGCGCTCGGCGAACCCGGTCGGCCATTTGATGCTGCATCTGATCCACGCAGCGACGCCCGAGAATCTGGCCGATTTCGACGCGATCTGCACCGCCTTGCAGCTCGTCAGCTTCTTGCAGGACGTGAATGCCGACTGGGCGCGCGGCCGCATTTATCTGCCGCTCGCCGAGCGCGAACGCTTCGGCGTCACCGAAGCGCAGATCGCCGCGGGCCGGGTGGACGACGCCTGGCGCGCGCTCATGGCGCACGAGGTGGCGCGGGCACGGGCGCTGATGGTGAGCGGCGCGCCGCTCGCGCTGCGCGTGCCGGGGCGCTTCGGCCTCGAGCTATGCAGCGTCGTGCATGGCGGGCTGCGCGTGCTCGAAATCATCGAGCGCGGCGGCTACGATGTGTTCCGCGCGCGGCCTGCGCTGCGCGCGCCCGACTGGGCCGTGGTGCTCCTGCGCACGGCGGCCATGTGGCTGTCGCGCCGCGTGGGCGTGCGCGCCCCTTCGATCGAGAGTAACAACGCATGACTACGACCATTCTGTTTGCCGTCTCCTGCCTCTCGCTGCTGATCTGGCTCGTGCTGCTGTTCGGGCGCGGCGGATTCTGGCGCGCACGCCCGGCCGAGCCGCTGCCGATCGTCGAGCCCGCGGCCGGCTGGCCTGCCGCGTGTGCCGTGGTGCCGGCGCGCAACGAGGCCGACGCGATCGGCGAGGCCGTGACCTCGCTGCTGCAGCAGGACTACGGCGGCGAGTTTCACGTGATCGTGATCGACGACCACAGCACCGACGGCACGGCGCAAGCCGCGCGCGCCGCCGCGCTCGCGCTGCAGTGCCCGGAAAAGCTCAGCGTGATTACGGCCAAGCCGTTGCCGGCGGGCTGGTCGGGCAAGGTGTGGGCGCAGTCGCAGGGCATCGAGGCGGTGCGCACGCTCAAGCTGCCCGCCGACTACCTGCTCCTCACCGACGCCGACATCGGCCATCCGCCCGAAGCGCTCGCGCAACTCGTGGTGCGCGCGCAAGCCGAAGGCCGCGACCTCGTCTCGCTGATGGTGCGGCTGCGCTGCGATTCCGTCTGGGAAAAGGCGCTGATCCCGGCGTTCGTGTTCTTCTTCGCGAAGCTGTATCCGTTCTCGTGGGTTAATAACCCGAAGAACCGCACGGCGGCCGCGGCCGGCGGCTGCATGCTGGTGCGCCGCCAGGCGCTCGAAGAGGCGGGCGGTATCGAATCGATCCGCGCCGAGCTGATCGACGACTGCAGCCTCGCCGCGCGCATCAAGCATCGCGGCGAAGGGCATCATCCGATCCGGCTCGACGTCGCCGCGAAGAGCGTGTCGCTGCGCCCCTACGATTCGTGGAAGGACATCTGGAACATGATCGCGCGCACGGCGTTCACGCAGCTGCATTACTCGGCGTGGCAGCTCGCGGGTACGCTTCTCGGCATGACGATCATCTATCTCGCGCCGCCCGTGGTCGCGCTCGTGCTCGGGCCGCACGGGTGGCCGGCGTGGATCGCCTGGGCGCTGATGTGCTGCGCGTACTCGCCCATGCTCGCCTACTACCGGCGTTCGCCGCTGTGGGCGCCGTTCCTGCCGCTCGTCGCGCTGTTCTACGTGGGCGCGACGTTCGCTTCGGCGTGGCGCTTCTGGCGCGGCAAGGGCGGTCAGTGGAAGGCGCGCGTGCAGGCGCCGGTGCAGGGGCGTTGAGGCGCTTCTTGCGAGGAGCGCTGCGAATGAAAAAAGCCGTCGGTTTCGACGGCTTTTTTTCGATCCGCGCGCGCGTCAGCGCTGCGTGAGCAGCATGTACATCTGCACGACGATGTCGGGCGAGAACGTGAACGGCACCCAGCCGTGGCCCGTGTGACGCAGCACCAGCAGGCGGTCGCCGTTGGATTGTTTCTGCACGGCCATCATCGGATTCTTCGTCGATGCGAAACGCCAGCCTTGCGGAATGCCGGGCGGCGGTTCGGGCTGCATCGAAGCGCGTGCGTTCGACAGCTCCTCGATCATCTGGCCGACTTGCAGCGCGTTGAGCGTCACCGTCTGGCCGCCGATCGTCAGCGTGATCTCGTTTTGCGACGGGCGCGCCACGTGCAGTTCGGGCTGCGCAGGCGCGGCGTGGGCCGCCTCGACAGCGGGTTCGATGGCTTCGGCAGTGTCGATCACGGTTGCATTGGCGGCTTCAACGGGTTCTGCGGTGGCGGCCGCATCGGCAGCCTCCGCGGCCGTATCGACGGCAACGGTCGGCGGCTGCCCAGCGGCGGTTTGCTCCGCTTCGCTGCTTGCAACGGGAGATTCCTGGTGGGGAACTGCGGCGGCGCGTTCATCGGCGCGCGGTGCGTGCGCGGCGGCGGCGGCCTGAAGGAGCTGATCGACGCCCGCTTCGAGCACGCCAATCTGGTCTTGGAGATTCATGCGAGCTTCTCAGGTAAGACCCGCGATTCTACCCGCAGCTCACATGCATTGCCCTTCAGGCGTTGTATGCATGTCGCAAGAAAAGTTGTAACAGTTTCCTTTGCTTCGCTCATTTTGCGTTCAGATAGCCGGCCTCGCGGAACCATGCGAGCGCATCTTTCAAGCCCTCGCGGTACGGCCGCGCGCGATAACCCAGCTCGCGCTCCGCCTTCGCCGACGTGAAATACATCTTGTTTTTTGACATCTTGAGCGCATCGACGGTCACGAACGGCTCGCGCTTCGTGAAGCGCGCAACGGCTTCCGCGCCCATCGCAAGCGGATAGAGCGGCCAGCGCGGCAGCGCGATCGTGGGCGGCTTGCGGCCGACCATGCCGGCGATGTCGGTGAGCATCTGCTGCAGCGGCAAATTCTCGCCGCCGAGGATGTAGCGCTCGCCGATGCGTCCGCGCTCCAGCGCGAGGAAGTGGCCGTTCGCCACGTCGTCCACGTGCGCGAGGTTCAGGCCGGTGTCGACGAACGCGGGAATCTTGCCCGTCGCCGCTTCGACGATGATGCGGCCGGTGGGCGTGGGCTTCACGTCGCGCGGGCCGATCGGCGTGGACGGATTGACGATCACGGCGGGTAGCCCGTCGCGCTCGATCATGCGCTCCACGGCGCGCTCGGACAGCACCTTGCTGCGCTTGTACACGCCAATGGCCTGCTCGGGCGTGAGCGGCGAGGTTTCGTCGGCGGACTTGCCCGAACTCGTGACCTTGAGCGTGGCCACGCTGCTCGTGTAGACGATGCGCTCCACGCCAGCGTCGAGCGCCGCGCGCATGGTGGCTTCGGCGCCTTCGAGGTTGGCGCGTTCGATCTCGTGCGGATCGGGCGCCCACAGACGGTAGTCGGCGGCCACATGGAACAGGTAGCGCACGCCGTCGAGCGCACGGCGCATGGAGGCGGCGTCGCGCATGTCGCCGGTGACGATTTCGGCGTCGAGCGCTTCGAGGTTCTTGCGCGGGCTCGTCGCGCGCACCAGCAGGCGCACCGCATAGCCCTTTTCCTGCGCGATGCGGGCGACGGCCGAGCCGACGAAGCCGGACGCGCCGGTGATCAGCACGAGATCGCGGTTGGCTCGGGAGGTGTCGGTCATTGCAGGGTCGTTTCCATGTTCGGTGTTGGCGCGGCGGCGTGGCACGGATTGTACGTGGCGCTAGCCCGGCGCGTGCGCGCGTTGGCGTCTACAATGCCGACCGTAAAGCCTGCTTGGAGAAACGAACAATGAGCGAACCGGATCTGGATACGCGCCTCGAAACGTACTACGTGCGCGTGCACGGGACGGTGCAGGGCGTGGGTTTTCGTCATGCGACGGTGCGCCAGGCGCACGCGCTGCGCATTCGCGGCTACGTCGCGAACATGGAGGACGGCTCGGTCGAAGCCGTGATCCAGGGCACGGCGAACCAGGTGGACCGCATGCTTTCGTGGCTGCGCCACGGGCCGCCGGCTGCGCGCGTCAGTTCGGTGGAGAGCGAGGAACGCCTGACCGAAAAACGCTACGAACGCTTCGAGCAGCACTGAGATTCGCCCGATAAAAAAGCGGTGCGCCAGGCATCTGGCGCACCGCTTTTTCGTTCAAGACGTTGCTTACTTCACGGCCAGCAGGCTCTCCGCGAATCCCCAATCCTTTTCGACCCACTGACGCGTACATTCGAAGCCCGCGTCGGCGGCGATCGCCGGGATTTCGTCGGCGTGATACTTGTGGCTGCTCTCGGTCCAGATCGTCTCGCCTGCGCCGATCTCGACGGTCAGATTCGCCGAGTGCACCTCGGCGTGCACGTTGCGCTTCGCGCGCAGATGCATCTCGATGCTGCGCACGTCCGGATTGAAGCGCGCGACGTGCTCGAAGTCGTGCAGGTTGAAGTCGGCGTTCAGCTCGCGGTTGATGCGCGACAGCAAGTTCAGGTTGAACGCGGCCGTCGCGCCGATGGCGTCGTCGTAGGCGGCGATCAGCGTGTCCACGGGCTTCACGAGGTCGGTGCCGAGCAGCAGCGTGTCGCCCTGGCGCAGCATCGCGCGGATGTCACGCAGGAAGCGCGTGGCCGCGAGGCGCGCGAAGTTGCCGATCGTGCTGCCGAGAAAGAGTACGAGCAGTTGCTCGCCCTCTTTGCGCTGGCGGCTCACCTCTGAAAGTCCGGCGAGATAGTCGCGCTCGTAGCCGACGATCGAAATGCGCTCGATGTCGGCGAGTTCGCGCCGGCATAGTTGCAGCGCGGTACGCGAAATCTCGATCGGGCAGTACGACGTGGGGCGCTTGCGGCAGAGCGCTTCGAGAATGCGGCGCGTCTTGCGGCCGCTGCCGCTGCCGAGTTCGGCGACTTTCACGTCGGAAGGCAGCGCCTCGACGATCTCGGACGCGTAGCGCGTGAGCAGGCGCTCCTCGCTGCGCGTGACGCCATATTCGGGCAGCACGGTGATGACCTCGAAGAGGGCGGAGCCGACTTCGTCATACAGATACTTCGACGGCAGTTCCTTTTGCGGCGAGCGCATCAAGCCTGCGCGCACTTCGGCGGCAAATGCGTTGGCGGCGGAGGAAAGGGCAAATGCGCTGGCGGGGTCGGCAACGGCGGGGCGGGGCGCAGAAAGTGGCATGCGGGCTCCAGGG
>NZ_JAMBPQ010000032.1 GCF_024206495.1 Paraburkholderia sp. CNPSo 3272
CTGGTTAGTGCTCAGCGCCTTGATGTCAGCCGAACCCAGCTGCTGGACCTGGCTCGAAATCAGGCTCGACAGCTGGCCCGTGCTCAGACCGGCCACCTGACCCGTCGTCAGCGAGGCGATTGCCAGCGTTGCGAGCTGGGCCGTGCTCAGTGCGTTCAGCGCCGTCGTGGTCAGCGACTGCACCTGCGTGCTGGTCAGCGAGGCGATGCCTGCCGTGCCAAGACCGCTCACGAGCTGGCTCGTGCTCAGTGCCTTGAGGTCAGCCGAGTTCAGCTGCCGCACCTGCGTCGAATTCAGTGCCGCGAGCTGGCCCGTGCTCAGACCCGAGACCTGGGCGCTCGTCAGCAGGTTCACCGACAGCGTCGCCAGCTGCGACGTCGTCAGCGCGTTGAGCGCCGTCGAGGTCAGCGACTGCACTTGCGACGACGTCAGCTGGCCAATGCCCGCCGAGCCCAGCGCCTGCACTTCTGCCGTGTTCAGCGCGCTCAGGTCCGCCGTGCCGAGCTGCGCAACCTGGGTGGACGTCAGCGCCGCGATGCCCGCCGAACCCAGACCGTTCACGACCTGGTTAGTGCTCAGCGCCTTGATGTCAGCCGAATTCAGCGCGTCAACCTGGGCGGAGGTGAGATTCGACAGTTGAGCCGTGCTCAAGCTGGCGACCTGGAACGTCTGCAGCGTGCCGATCGCATCGGTGCCAAGACCAACGATTGCACCTGCGTTGATTGCTGCGATCTGACTCGTCTTCAGCGCCTGGAGCGCCGAAGTGGAGAGACCCGCAAGTTGCTCGGATTGAAGCTGGTTGATCGCTGTGCTGCTTAGCGAAACGATCGCCGATGCACTGATCGCGTGGAGCTGGCCCGAACTGAGGCTGCTCATATCCGCTGTGGTCAGTGCTGCGACATCGGCCGAGGTAAACGTCGCAAATTGCTGTGTTGACAGCTGCCCGACCTGCGTCGGTGATAGCGACGAGATGATCGAAGTCATGTTTTATTTTCCTTCCGATTGCATCCAGTGAGGTTCGCGTGTGGCCTGACTGCTGCCGTTGCCGCCGACAATCACACCAAACCAAAAAGTGTCGGCCCTTTGTAAACATTGGCCACTGCCCGAGCTCTCAGCGCTAGAGTGCAGCCTCTGTGCATAACGGCACCTCCCAGGGCGAGTTAAGGGTTTAGAAGAAAAATTTGGTAAGAACTTCAGGCTATATGTAAGGAAGCCGATGAAATAGCACCGCCACCGTTTTTACGCACGAAAGGCGCAAACGTTTCAAAAGAGAAAATCGAAGCTTTCAGAAGGGAAACAACATGAATCGAAGCCGTTCGGCGGCGATTCCCGAACGCAGGCGCCAGGCGGTGCCAAGCCGATTCGTCAGGCTTTGATGGCGTGTTCGGCCCGGGAATTTCCGATATATTTGCAGCGGCCACCCGGATCCAGGCGCGGCAACGTCGGTTCCGGTCACTTTCACGCTGGAATCCTTACAAATTACCTATCGAGTAAGCGGCACGCGTTGCCACGCGATCTATCGCAGAAGGCGACGCGAAGCAAAAGCCTTACAGATTAATAACGCGATCTATCATGCGCACTGGAATTGTCACAATACAAAAGAACCGGGCACCCTGGATTCCGGAATGGATTGCGTTTCACCATCTGGCCGGTTTCAACCGATTTTATTTTTACGCCCACAACTGCACCGACGATACGGCGCAGGTATTGCAGACATTGGGCCAGATTTACGACATCAAGTCGTTCACGCTTACTACGGATCAGAATCACGTCCAGTTAAGCGCTTATCAACATGCCTATGAGAATTTCGGGCACGAGTGCGACTGGCTTGCGTTTATCGATGGCGACGAGTTTCTGTTTCCCGTCGCGGATGGCACGATTGGCGAGGCGCTCGACCGATTCAACTACGAGAAGATTTCCGCAGTCGGCGCGTATTGGTCGTGCTTTGGAAGTTCAGGCCACGTGGAAGAACCGGCGGGCCTGATTGTGAAGAACTACCAGCACCGGTTTGATTTCGACGCGCCGGCCAACAGGCACGTCAAGAGCATTGTGCGGGGAAGGCAAAATACGTCGGTCGGTCCGAACGCCCACATTTTCAACACGCCGTACGGAACCGTCGATGAAAACATGCGGCCCGTAACCACGGGGGCGGCTCCCTACGATCCCACCCACCAGTACTTCAGGATCAATCACTACGCCTGCCAAAGCCTTGAATTCTTCCGCAAATTCAAGCAGCGATCGGGCGCGGCGGATGCGGGCCAGGCATTCGTCAGGCCCGATAGCTGGTGGACCGAATACGATCGCAACGATTGCTTCGACGCGTCGCTGGAGTCGTGGTACCCACGACTGGAAGCCGAAGTTCAACGCATCGGCTTCACTGATTTTGCCGGACGATTTACGCCGCCTTCCGACGTTTGACCTTGGCTCGCGGGGCAGGTGGCGTTTGCTCGACCAGGGGTTCGGCGACCGCCTTGACTACGTACTGAAACGCGATCGCGTCCTGCTTCGCCTGTTCCGGATCGACGCAAGTCGCCTCTGCCATCTGTCCGATGGCGGCAAGTACCTGGGGATCGGGCTGATGGAAGATGCGGGCGCGCATATCGACGATCTGGAATCCGCTCGACTGGAACAGATCGATGAGCGTGAGCCTCGTGAACCAGCGG
This sequence comes from Paraburkholderia sp. CNPSo 3272, assembly GCF_024206495.1. Lineage (GTDB taxonomy): Bacteria > Pseudomonadota > Gammaproteobacteria > Burkholderiales > Burkholderiaceae > Paraburkholderia. The sequence goes on from NZ_JAMBPQ010000032.1 coordinate 2,664, forward strand.
ATATGCGTACGGTCCAGCAGTCCCGAGTCCTGATAGACGAACCGGCCCGAGTTCAAGCAGGTCTGCAGGCTCCAATTCTGTGCGTTCGGCACACAAGCGACCACCTCCACCGGACCTCTCGCGTTCTGCCGGATCTTCTTCAGAAGCTTCCACGGATCGTAAAGGTGTTCCAGCGCGTCGGCGAATACCCAGGACTGGGCGGATGAAAGGTCGCTGAATGCCTCGTCGTCCAGCTTCTCGACGTTGCCGCAGATCACGTCAGTGCAATAGCGCCTGGACGCCCGCGCGTATTCCTCGACGATTTCGATCCCTATGTACCGGCAATTGGAATTGATCTCACGATAAGCGCGTGCCAGCGCACCACTGCTCGATCCGACTTCCGCCACGCAGGCGGCGTCCTTGCGCATCATATGAAGGACATCGGCATTGTGAATGTCGTTGATCGGTGTTTGCTGAATGTCTTGAACGGGTTGCACCGCGAACCTCTCGTAGGGCGACTGGTTTGAATGGCGTTTTGATACTAGACCTGCGCCGCGCGCTGGGCAGCAAGACGATCGAGCAGACTGGCTCGCATCAGGAAGAAAGCCGTCAGAAATTCCGGATGCCCCGTTTCCGTCGCGGCGCGCTTGAGCGCGTCCATTGCGACGAGATCCAGTGCATTGCCCATCAGCGGGGAGTTGTATGAAAACGGCAGCTTCATCCCGTTGAAACTGCGTACTTTCCAACGCGGTTCGGTGCCGAGGATCAGCGAAGCAATTCGCTCGACAAGAAATACCTTTGCCGGCGCGGCCTTATGGTCGTATTTGACATCGCCGCTCAGCAGCCGGCCGAACTGGCTGCTCTCGTCCTCCGCGAGGTTGAACAGAAGCTCGCATTTTTGCAGCCAGCGGCGCCAGAACGCCGGCTTCGCGACGAGGTAATTGCAGAAAATCGTGCTGGCCGTGCTCATGACGATGCTATCGACCTCGATGCCGGGCACGACCAATTCGAGCGCCTGCTTGATGATTTCGTCGCTGCCAGCATGCAGAAACTTCATCTGCTCGAAAACGTTGAGAAAAAGCGCGGAGTGATCGAAAAACGGCGAGAAAGTCACGACGTCGACGTCATCGCGCGTTTCCGAAAGAAACTGCATCACCTGCGCGGAATCCAGCCCCGTCTTGCCGGCGAATTTGGGCGACAGGAAGCCGTAACGCGTGTTCTCGTCGAGCGATTCGCGCATCAGGAAGTTTCTGATCGGCCAGTATTCGTACCAGTCTGGCCGCTGCCCCGTGTTGTCGAGCGGGATGAAGCCGGAATCGAGACCCGCGTGAGTTTCCGGCGAATAAAAGATCTGATAGACGAGATTGTTCATTGCACGCGCGCTCGTCGCCGGGGGCGAGTCCTCGCGGACAGCGTCGTGCGCAGCGGCTTCCCCGCTCAGGGGTTTGGTATCAGACATGGGCAAGCTGGCGCTGTTCCGGGTGCAATTGGGCTGCGGGCAGTCTAAGCCATGCCCTTGCGCCGCAATTCTCCAAGCAGGCACGGAGTTCACAGGCAATTCTCCGTTTGACACTGCGCGAATACATAGGCGTACCCGCCTTGCCTGGCCGGTCAACTAGTGGCAGATCTAAAAAAAGGAAGCAGCGAAGCGCTGGAAAAGCGGAAGATTCATTGGCGCGCCCGGCTGGGATCGAACCAGCAACCCCTGCCTTCGGAGGGCAGTACTCTATCCATTGAGCTACGGGCGCGTTGACTTGCTGGCGCCACCGACTGACCGAAGAATACGGGAAAGGCAGCGCCGAAGAGAGACCGAGAGAATAACCGGTTTCGGTTAAACCGTCCACCGCACAGGCTATTAAGGGCCGCATCGACTAGCCACAACAGCGCGCGCCGCGACCGGTCCCCTCCGGGTAAACGCCCGCTGAACTCCCTCCGCGCCCACCCACCAGCCGGAAAACCTTCCGTCTATAATCGTCGGTGTTTGATCTGCCGCATGGCCATTGCCGTCCTGCTGTACCGCTCACCATAAAACCAACGGGAGTCGAGACAAGCATGAGCGAAGCACCCCACGGAGCCCCGATCAAAACGCCCGGCCAGCTGATCGCCGCTGTCATCGCCGGGTTTGCCGTCCCCATCGTCATCATCATTTTGCTCGTCTATTACGTCGACAACACGACGCGCACCGGCGCGGGCACCGACGAGCTCTCGACCCAGCAGGTCGCCGCGCGCATTGCGCCGGTCGCGCAGGTCAACGTGCGCGACGCCAACGCGCCGCACGTCTACAAGACCGGCGAACAGGTCTTCCAGGCTGTCTGCTCGGCGTGTCATGCCTCGGGCGCCGCCGGCGCGCCGAAGTTCGGCAACTCGGGCGACTGGGCGCCGCGCATCGCGCAGGGCTTCGACACGCTGTGGAAAACGGCGCTCTCCGGCAAGGGCGCGATGCCCCCGCGCGGCGGCACGAGCCCAGACGACTACAGCGACTACGAAATCGGCCTCGCCGTCGCCTATATGGCGAACCACGCCGGGGCAAACTTCCAGGATCCGCCCAAGCCCGCGCCAGGCGCGGCCAATGCCGCCAACGCGGCGTCGGGCGCGGCGGCCGCTGCACCGGCCTCGGGTGCATCGGGCGCCGATGCGAACGCCGCCCAGGCGCAAGCCGCCGCAGCTGCAATCGCGGCCATTCCGCAGGCTTCGTCCGCTCCGGCCGCAGGCGGCGCGCAAAGCGCCGACGCTTCGCAGGCGGGCAAGGCGCTGTATCAGCAGGTTTGCCAGGCGTGTCACGCCGCGGGCGTACTGGGCGCGCCGAAATTCGGCAACAAGGCCGACTGGGCGCCGCGCCTCAAAGACCCGATGGACACCGTCTACAACTACGCGCTGCACGGCAAGGGCCAGATGCCGCCCAAGGGTGGCTCGACCGCCTCCGACGCGGACGTGAAGGCCGCCGTCGATTACATGGTCAGCGCGGCGAAGTAAGCGCCCAGCGCGCCAAAGCGCGCAACGATCCCCGCCCGTAGCGATACGGCGCGGGGATTTTTATATCCGCCGATGCAAACGCGGTCGCGCGTCAGCGCACGGTACGCGCAAATTCGCGGGCAAAGGCGAACGCACCCGAAGCATCCCCGGCCAGCGCGTCGTAACGCGCAGCCAGTTCGGCGGGAGCGAGCCACGGATAGCTCAAGCCCTCTTGCAGGCGCTCGAGCCGCGCACCGTGCGGGTCGTCGATCACGTCCATGCGGGCAATGTGAATGTGGAATGCGCAAACACGCGGCGCGATGGCGTTCGCATCGAAAGTCCAGCGATAGGTGCCATGACCGATGCGCAGCGCGCCCGCCGCGTCCTCGCGCATCACGACGAGCCAGGGCAGCGCTTCGATCGTGCGCTCGCGCACTACGAGCGCGGCGGCCTCGCAGAGGTAGAACGTGCGGCAGCGCGAATAGCGCCCACCGAAATCGCTAACCAGCGTCTTCGCGATCGCTTCGGCGCCGACGCTACGCGCCGGAAACGCGATGTTCGGTGTGGCCAGCGAGAACGTCAGTTCCGCATCCTGCGCGAATGCTTCGTGAATCCGTGCAGGCTTCGTGTTGTCCTTCGCGTCGATATACGTTTCAAGCGCGTGACGGTAATGCGGCAGTAATGGATCTTCCATCGGCGGCAGCGAACAGAACAGGGGCGTTCACTCTACCGCCGCTCGCGTCCCCGTAAAGCAAACACCCGCTGCACGCCAGGGTCATCACCCCTTCTGCAACAACGCCTTCAGGCTCGCCAACCGGTCCTTCGGCGTCATCGGCGCTTCTTCGGCGGTCGGCGGCGGCGCGTCGTCGAGGCCCATTTCCGGAATGAAGCGCGACGCCTCGCACACCACCGTCTCGCGCGCCCGCTTGCGCTTCTTGCACCAGTTCAGATGCAGGCTGCGCTGCGCCCGCGTGATCGCCACGTACATGAGGCGCCGCTCTTCCTCGATGCGCCCTTCGTCGATCACATCGTCTTCCGAACCGCCGCGGTGCGGCATGATCCCCTCTTCCACGCCGACCAGGAACACGTGCGGATACTCCAGTCCCTTCGAAGCATGCACGGTCGAAAGCCGCACGGCGTCCGGGTCCTCTTCCTTGCCTTCGAGCATCGACATCAGCGCGACGGTTTGAATGAGTCCCATGAGATTCTTGCCGGTGTCGGCGAGACCGTCGGCATTGTCATATCCGGTGGCTTCACTGTCTTCGCCGATCTCCTGCTCGGGCTTCGTGCCCTTGCGCTTGAGCCACTCGAGGAATTCCAGCACGTTCTGCCACTTCGATTGCGCCTGGCGCTCGTCGAAGGCGTCGTAGAGATACGCCTCGTAGTGGATCGCGTCCATGAGGTCGTCGAGCACGACCGTCGCGGGGTCCTTCTGCGCGCGCTCGGCGAGGCGCTGCATGAAGTCGCAGAACACGCGCATCGGCTCGACCTGGCGCGCCGAAAGCCGCGCTTCGATACCGCCCATGTACACGGCCTCGAACAGCGACACCTTCGCCTGCCCCGCGAACGAGCCGAGCGCTTCGAGCGTGGTGTTGCCCACGCCGCGGCGCGGCGTGGTGATCGCGCGGATGAACGCGGGATCGTCGTCGTGATTGGCGATTAGGCGCAGGTAAGCGCAGATGTCCTTGATCTCGGCCTTGTCGAAGAATGACTGGCCGCCCGAGAGCACGTAGGGAATGCGCTCGCGGCGCAGCACCTGTTCGAAGATGCGCGCCTGGAAGTTGCCGCGATACAGAATCGCGTAGTCGCGAAACTGCGCACGGCGCTCGAACTTGTGCGCCGAAAGCCGGAACACGACCGACTCGGCCTCGTGCTCTTCGTCGTTGCAGGGCGTGACGGTGATGGTGTCGCCCATGCCGTGCTCGGACCACAACTTCTTCTCGAACAGCTTCGGATTGTTCGCGATGACGTTGTTCGCGGCCGTGAGAATGCGTACCGTCGAGCGGTAGTTCTGCTCGAGCTTGATGACGTGCAGCTTCGGAAAGTCCTTGCCGAGTTGCGCGAGGTTTTCGAGCGTGGCGCCGCGCCATCCGTAGATGGCCTGGTCGTCGTCGCCGACGGCCGTAAACGCCGCGCGCGGGCCCGCCAGCAGTTTCAGCAATTCGTACTGGCAGGCGTTGGTGTCCTGGTACTCGTCGACGAGGAGGTAGCGCAGCTTGTTCTGCCAGCGATCGCGCACCTGCTCGTTCTTCGCGAACAGCTCGGCAGGCAGGCGAATCAGGTCGTCGAAGTCCACCGCCTGATAGGCATGCAGCGTCGCCATGTAGTTGCGGTAGACGATGGCCGCCTGGTGCTCGTCCTCGTTCGAGGCCGTGGCCAGCGCCTGCTCGGGCATCACGAGTCCGTTCTTCCAGAGCGAGACGATCGACTGGATCTTGCGGATGAAGCCTTTGTCCGTCGAGCCCACCTGCTCCTGGATCATGGCGAAGCAGTCGTCGGCGTCCATGATCGAGAACTGGGGCTTCAAGCCCAGGTGTTCCGCCTCCTGGCGCAGGATCTGCACGCCGAGCGAGTGGAACGTGCAGACCGTCAACTGGTTGGTCGGCACCTTGCGGCCTTCCTTGCCGGGCGTGGTGAGCGTCTTGCCTTCGAGCAGCTTGCCCACGCGCTCGCGCATTTCGGCGGCGGCCTTGTTGGTGAAGGTGACGGCGGCGATATGGCGCGGCTCGAAGCCTTTCGCTTCGATGAGGTGCGCGATCTTCTGCGTGATGACACGCGTCTTGCCGCTGCCCGCGCCGGCGAGCACGAGACAGGGACCGTCGAGATAGCGCACCGCTTCGTTTTGGGCGGAATTGAGGCCTGCGGACATCGTTGCTGGATTGGAAAAACGGGTGGTACGGCTGGGAGGCGTGCAGGCGAGGCGTGTAGCCTTTCGTGACGCCGCACGGCGCGAGGCGTGCGAACGTCGCAGCGGCCTCTCACGCGGGAGGTGCGATGTTAACACGGCACAGCGATAGGCCGATGCCGCCCCCGATGTTCCTCCTGCCACGGCTCACCGTGCCTCGCCTCGTTCCGCACGTTATGCGTGCCGTGCCACAATAACGGGCTCCCGCCACCCGCACTCGCTGGAAAGAGGAGCGCTAAATGACTGCACCGCAACCGCTGCAAATCGGCCTGATGGGCTACGGCTTCGCCGGCCAGACTTTCCACGCCCCCGTGATCGCGCATAGCGGCGCCGCGCAGCTCGCCGCCATCGCCACGAGCCAGGCCGAACGCGCCCAGGCAGACTATCCCGGCACCGCGATCGTGCCCGACCTCGACGCGCTGCTCTCGATCGACGCCATCGAATGCGTCGTGATCGCCACGCCCAACGATACGCACTACGACCTCGCGCGCCGTACGCTCGAGCGCGGCAAACACGTGCTGGTCGACAAGCCGGTCACGCTCACGGCCGAGGAAGCGCGCACGCTCGCGGCCATCGCGAAGCAGCGCGGCCTCGTCTTCGCGCCGTTCCACAACCGCCGCTGGGACGGCGACTTTCTCACCGTGCGCGAGCTGATCGAGCGCGGCGAACTCGGGCGCATCACGCACTACGAATCGCATTTGGACCGCTTCCGCCCGCAAGTCAAGCAGCGCTGGCGCGAAGACGCCACGCGCGGTGGCGGCCTGCTCTACGATCTCGGCCCGCATCTGATCGACCAGACGCTCGCGCTCTTCGGCGCCCCGGAGTCGATCACCGCATTCGTGCACACGCGCCGCGAAAACGCGAGCGCGCCGGATTACGCGCACCTCGTGCTGCGCTACCCGCACCACGACGCCGTGCTGCACGCCAGCGCGCTCGCCGCGTACGCGCCGCGCTTCGCGATTCACGGCACGCGCGGCAGCTACCTGAAGAACGGGCTCGACACCCAGGAAGATCAGCTCAAGGACGGCCTGCGCCCGGGCCAGCCCGGTTTCGGCGCGGGCAACGAATCGGGCCGCCTGCACGTGCTGCGCGACGACGGCCAGGAAGCCGATCTCGACGTGCCCAACGCCGCGGGCAATTACGCCGATCTGTACCGCGCGCTTGCTGCGGCGATCCGCGAAGGCAAGCCGTTTCCGGTGAGTCCGCAGGACGCTATCGACGTCATGACGCTGATCGAACTCGCCATGCAAAGCGCGAAGGACGGCCGCTCGGTGGCGTTCGTGCGCCAGTCCTGATCGCGACGGCTCTCGCTTTCGGCAGCGGCGTCGACCTTGCATTTCGCCGACGCCGCTGAAAGGTCCATACAAATGGTTACATCTGGTTGCCGCGACGGGGTCATCACGCGGCAATAGCCAGACGTTTGTGGACATGCAGGACAAAAAAGCAGCAACGACAAGACAAAGGAGAGTCTGAATGACCCGCTACACCCACGCTCTACGCCTTATCGCCGCCGGCGCGCTCGTCTCGACCCTCGCGGCGTGCGTGGTCAACCAGCCGGCGCCGCGTCCCGCTCCGCCGCCCCCGCCCGGTCCGAATCCGCACGAAGTCGCCGTCGAACGCCTGCATCAGGTCGACAGCCGCATCGACAATCTGGGCCACCGCATCGACATGCGCGTGAGCCAGGGCTACTACCCGCCGCCCCAGGGCGGCGCGCTCCATCACCGCCTCGACACGATCCGCGGCGAAGCGCACGACATGGCCGCGCAGCACGGCGGCGGCATCTCGCCCGACGAGCAGCGTGTGCTGAACCAGGAACTCGACACGGCCGCTCGCGCCATCGGCGAGTAAGCGCTACGCGTATCGAACCCCGGCACGGACTGCGCGCTCGCAGTTCGTGCCGCACCATCTGGCCGACCCGAACCGCCCCCGTTTTTCCCCGCCGCGATGCATGGTGCGCCGCCGATCCGCGCAAGCCAATACCAGCAAGCCTCACACCCCTTCGCTCGGGCCGCGCAGAGAATTTTTCCGCATTGACATAGCCCCGAGGCGTCGCGCACAATCGCTGCGCGCGCCGGGAGAGCGCGCCGTTTGCCTTAGCTCGCTTTCGCTAGTGCAACCGGCGCCGCCGAAGGGGCAACCCACAAACTCTCAGGCAAAAGGACCGTGCGCGCCGGACCGCTGATTCGTTGCATTTGCGCTTTTTGCGCGAGATGACACGAAGCAGCACACAGTCCGCAACTCTGGAGAGCGGCAGTAGAACGGGCGGCGGCGGATCGTAACCCCCACGCGTTCAGGCTGCCCACCGAAGGGGCGCGCGCCAGCGGCAACGGCGCAATCTCTCAGGTACCGAGGACAGAGGGGCCATGCAAGAACCGACCACGGGCATCGTGCCTGCGGCGCTTCCTGCATGGCCCTTTTCGTTTTCGCGCGAATATTCGCGACCGCCTGAGGCCCCATGACCGAACTCAAACGCACCCCGCTGAACGACACGCACCGCGCGCTGAACGCCCGCATGGTCGACTTCGGCGGCTGGGACATGCCCGTCAACTACGGCTCGCAGATCGACGAGCATCGCGCCGTGCGCACCGACGCCGGCATGTTCGACGTCTCGCACATGTGCGTCGTCGACTTTTCGGGCCCGAAGGCGCGCGAGTTCTTCTCCCGCGCGCTCGCCAACAACGTCGCCAAGCTCACCACGCCGGGCAAGGCGCTCTATTCGTGCATGCTGAACCCCGAAGGCGGCGTGATCGACGACCTGATCGTCTACTTCTTCGCCGACGACCAGTTCCGCACCGTCGTCAACGCCGGAACGGCCGAAAAAGACATCGCCTGGTTCGAGAAACTCAACGCCGACGGCGGCTTCGGCCTCACCATCACGCCGCGCCGCGATCTCGCGATCGTCGCCGTGCAGGGCCCGAATGCGCGCGAAAAGGTCTGGCAAGTCGCGCCCTCGTCGCGCAGCGCCACCGAAGTTCTCAAACCCTTCAACGCCGCGAAGGTCGAAGCCACGCCGTTCGGCGAACTGATGATCGCGCGCACGGGCTACACCGGCGAAGACGGCTTCGAAATCGTGGTGCCCGCCGCCGCCGTCTGCGAGCTTTGGGACGCCCTGCAGCGCCAGGGCGTGAAGCCCTGCGGCCTCGGCGCGCGTGACACGCTGCGCCTCGAAGCGGGCATGAACCTCTACGGCCAGGACATGGACGACGGCGTCTCGCCGCTCGACGCCGGCCTCGCCTGGACCGTCGACATGAAGGAGCCGCGCGACTTCGTCGGCCGCCCGGCGCTGGAGGCGAACGGTTCGCGTTCGGCCTTCGTCGGCCTGATCCTGCAGAAGGAAAACGGCAAGGCCGGCGGCGTGCTGCGCGCGCACCAGAAAGTACTCACGCCGCACGGCGATGGCGAGATCACGAGCGGCACGTTCTCGCCGAGCATGCAGGAATCCATCGCCTTCGCGCGCGTGCCGCAGGGCGTGCAGCCGGGCGATGTCGTGCAGGTGCAGATCCGTGACAAAGCCCTACCCGCAAGCGTGGTAAAACTGCCGTTCGTGCGCAACGGCAAGGTGCTCGCCGCCTGATCCGCGAGGATCCTGCCAGCGCGCACGCCCTCCCCTTTTCGAGCAACAAAAACCGAACCACGCACTGGAGCAACCATGAGCATCCCGGCCGAACTGAAATACACCGAATCGCACGAGTGGATCCGCACCGAAGCCGACGGCACGCTGACCATCGGCATCACCGACCACGCGCAGGAAGCGCTCGGCGACATTGTCTTCCTCGAACTGCCCGAAGCGGGCCGCGCGGTCACCGCCGGCGACGCCGTAGCCGTAATCGAGTCGGTCAAGGCCGCCTCGGACATCTACGCGCCGGTCGCAGGCGAAATCATCGAAGCGAACACCTCGCTCGTCGACACGCCCGACCAGGTGAACGGCGCGCCGTATGAGTCGTGGCTCTTCAAGATCAAGCCCGCCGCCGACGCCAAGCTCGACTCGCTGATCGACGCCGCCGCCTACGAAAAGGCGATCGGCGCGTAAATCGCAACCTTGCCTTAACCGCCATGGCGCGGCGGCGCGCTCAGAACGCCGCCCGCGCCCGCAGGAATCCCTATGAAGCTCGAACACCCGGATCGTCTGATGAACTCCCCGCTCTCGCTTGCTGCACTTGAAGCGCACGACGCCTTCGCCGCCCGCCACATCGGCCCCGACACGGCCGACCAGCAGGCGATGCTCGACGCGCTCGGCTTCGCCTCGCGCGCCGCGCTGATCGATGCGGTGATTCCGGCGAAGATCCGCCGCAACGAGACGCTGCCGCTCGGGCCGTTCTCGCAGCCGCGCTCGGAAGCCGAGGCGCTCGCCGCCCTGCGCGCGCTCGCGGACAAGAACCAGGTGTTCCGCTCGTATATCGGGCAGGGCTACTACGACACGCACACGCCGGCCGTCATCCTGCGCAACGTGCTCGAAAACCCGGCGTGGTACACCGCGTACACGCCGTACCAGCCGGAAATTTCGCAGGGCCGCCTCGAAGCCCTCTTGAACTTCCAGCAGATGATCACCGACTTGACCGGCCTCGCGATCTCGAACGCGTCGCTGCTCGACGAAGCCACCGCCGCCGCCGAAGCCATGACGCTCGTGCAGCGCGTGGGCAAGTCGAAGTCGAACGTCTTCTTCGTCGCCGACGACGTACTGGCTCAGACCATCGAAGTCGTGAAGACGCGCGCGAAGCCGATCGGCATCGAGGTGAAGGTCGGTCCGGCCGCTGAAGCGGCCGAAGTTGCCAAAACCACAGGCGCCTTTGGCGTTCTGCTGCAATATCCGGGCGTCAACGGCGACGTGCGCGACTACCGCGCGCTCGCGCAAGCCGTGCACGCAGCCGGCGGCGCGGTGATCGCCGCTGCCGACCTGCTCGCGCTCACCGTGCTCACGCCGCCGGGCGAATGGGGCGCGGACGTGGCCGTGGGCAACTCGCAGCGCTTCGGCGTGCCGATGGGCTTCGGCGGCCCGCACGCCGCCTACCTCGCGGTGAAGGACGAATTCAAGCGCCAGATGCCGGGCCGTCTCGTCGGCGTGACCATCGACGCTCAAGGCAACCCGGCGCTGCGCCTCGCGCTGCAAACACGCGAACAGCACATCCGCCGCGAAAAAGCGACGTCGAACGTCTGCACGGCACAGGCGCTGCTCGCGATCATGGCGAGCATGTACGCCGTCTACCACGGCCCGCAAGGCTTGAAGCGTATCGCGCAACGCGTGAACCGCGTCGCCGCGATCCTCGCCGCGGGCGCGAAGCAACTGGGCTACACGCTCGTGAACGAAGCGTTCTTCGACACGCTCACGTTCGAAGCCGGACCGCGCACCCAGGCGCTCCACGACGCGGCCCTCGCGCGCGGCATGAACCTGCGCCACGTGAGCGAGACGCGTGTGGGCGTGTCCGTCGACGAAACCATCTCGCGCGCCGATCTGGCCGACCTGCTCGCCGTGTTCGCGCAAGCGGCGTTCGCTGGCGAAGCGCCTTCGGTCGACAAGATCGACGCCGAACTCACGCAAGCCGCCGCGTTGACGTTCCCGGCCGCGCTGGTGCGCGAGAGTGCATACCTCACGCATCCGGTGTTCAACCGTCACCATTCGGAAACGGAAATGCTGCGCTACCTTCGCAGCCTCTCCGACAAGGACCTCGCGCTCGACCGCTCGATGATCCCGCTCGGCTCGTGCACGATGAAGCTCAACGCGACCTCGGAAATGCTGCCGGTCACGTGGCCCGAGTTCGGCCGCATCCACCCGTTCGCACCTGCCGAGCAGACGGTTGGCTATCGCGAGATGGTCGATCAACTCGAACAGATGCTCGTGGCCGCAACGGGCTACGCCGCCGTCTCGCTGCAGCCGAACGCCGGCTCGCAGGGCGAGTACGCGGGCCTCCTCATCATCCAGGCGTACCACGCCTCGCGCGGCGAAGCGCATCGCAACGTCTGCCTGATTCCCGCTTCGGCGCACGGCACGAACCCCGCATCGGCGCAGATGGCCGGCATGCAGGTGGTCGTGGTCGCTTGCGACGCGCAAGGCAACATCGATCTCGGCGACCTCAAGGCCAAGGCCGAACAGCATGCTGCGAAGCTCGCGGCAATCATGATCACGTATCCGTCCACGCACGGCGTGTTCGAAGAGAACGTGCGCGAAGTCTGCGAGATCGTGCACGCGGCGGGCGGCCAGGTGTACGTGGACGGCGCGAACATGAACGCCATGGTCGGTCTGGCGGCGCCGGGCCAGTTCGGCGGCGACGTCTCGCACCTGAACCTGCACAAGACCTTCTGCATTCCGCACGGCGGCGGCGGCCCGGGCGTCGGTCCGGTGGCGGTGGGCGCGCACCTCGCGCAATTCCTGCCGAACCAGCTTTCGTCGGGCTACAAGCGCTCGACCGATAAGGGTCACGGCATCGGCGCGGTGAGCGCAGCGCCTTACGGCTCGGCCTCGATCCTGCCGATCTCGTGGATGTATATCGCCATGATGGGCGCGGCCAATCTGACCGCTGCGACCGAAAACGCGATCCTCAACGCCAACTACGTGGCGAACAAGCTCGCGCCGCACTTCCCGGTGCTCTACAGCGGCCCGGGCGGGCTCGTCGCGCACGAGTGCATTCTCGACCTGCGCCCCCTCAAGGATGCAAGCGGCATCACCGTGGACGACGTGGCCAAGCGCCTGATGGACTACGGCTTCCACGCCCCGACCATGAGCTTCCCGGTGCCGGGCACGCTGATGGTCGAGCCGACCGAGTCGGAGTCCAAGGAGGAACTCGACCGCTTCATCGACGCGATGGTTGCCATCCGCGAGGAAATCCGCGCTGTGGAAGACGGCCGCGCGGACAAGGAAGACAACCCGCTGCGTCACGCGCCGCACACGGCCGCCGTGGTAGTCGCCGACGACTGGAAGCACGCCTACTCGCGCGAGCAGGCCGCCTACCCGGTCGCATCGCTCGTCGCGCGCAAGTACTGGCCGCCGGTCGGCCGCGCCGACAACGCTTACGGCGACCGCAACCTGTTCTGCTCGTGCGTGCCGCTCAGCGAATATGCGGGCGAACATGCAGACGAAACCGCCGGCGAATAAGCCCTTGTGAAGCCGCCGCGTGACCTTCGGCTCACGCGGCGGCGGTCATCCCTCTCACATTTGCCGCCGCAAACCGCTAACATCACACACCTGTCAGCCTTGAATCAGGGAGTCGCGCATGGCGCGGAAGGTGCGAATGGTTCCATTGCGGGACTCGGTGCGGGACTTACCGCATACCGCAACGCGGAATTCGGTCCGGCCGTGCCGGCACGCGCGCGGTGCGCTGCAACGCCGCCCGCAGCGCCTTGCCGCGGCGCTCGCGCTGGCCTGCGCCACCTTCACCGGCACCTTCGCCGGCGCGGCCCACGCAGCCATGAACTTCTGCGCGGCCCCCGCGCTGCAATCGAGCGAGCGCACCAACTCCGATCCGGGCGTGAAGGCGCTCGTGGCCGAGGTGCTGACGCACGTGAACGACACGCCGCGTCCGCTGCCGCGCCTGCACACCGAGGGCACGCTGCCGCACGAGGGCATCTACGACCAGAGCGTCGAGGCCGCGAAGGAACTCGACCTCATGCGCAACGCCGCGCTCGCGTGGCGCGCGACGAGCGACGAGCGCTTCCTGAAGCTCGTCGACCGCTTTCTGCTCGCGTGGGTCACCACGTACAAGCCGAGCTTCAATCCCATCGACGAAACGCGTTTCGAGGGGCTGATACTCGCCTACGACATGACCGCGAGCGCGCTGCCCGTGAAAACGCGCAACGCGACCATGCAGTTCCTGAACAGCTTCGCGACCGGCTATATCGCGCAGATCGACGCGCAGCCGCGCCCGCTCAAGGGAAATTTCGCGAACAACTGGCAGAGCCATCGGGTCAAACTGATAGCGATGATCGCGTTCACGCTCGACAACCGCAAGATGATCGCAACGGCGCAGCGGCTCTTCGTGGAGCATCTCGGCGACAACGTCGCGCCCGACGGCTCGACACTCGACTTCTCCGAGCGCGACGCACTGCACTACGTGACCTACGATTTGCAGCCGCTCGTGACCGCCGCACTCGCCGCGCGCCGCCACAACCGCAACTGGCTGACCGAACGCGCGGCCAACGGCACGACGCTCGCCAATGCGCTCGACTGGCTCACGCCCTATGCGCTCGGCCAGAAAACGCACGAGGAATTCGTGCATTCGAACGTACCGTTCGACGCAAAGCGGCGCGAAGCGGGCCTGCCGGGCTACACCGGCCAGTGGGACCCGAAAAACGCCGCCGAACTATTTCACCTCGCGGCGCGACTCGACGGCCGCTTTGCGCCAGTCGCGCTGAAACTCGCGCCCACGCCACCCGCGTGGCTCGCCGTCTGTCTGCCGTTGCCCGCGCGGTAAAACGCGCGCGGGTTGCGGCGGCGGCACGGAAATAACGATGCCGCGGAACGCGCCGCATCCCTACAAACCAACGTCAGACAAGCAGGAGCAGTACCCATGGCAGTGAGCGTTTTCGATCTCTTCAAAGTCGGCATCGGGCCCTCAAGCTCACACACAGTCGGGCCGATGCGCGCGGCGCTGATGTTCGCCGAAGGACTCGATCGCGATGGTCTGCTCGCCAGCACCGCCGCCGTGAAGGTCGAGCTGTACGGCTCGCTCGGCGCCACCGGCAAGGGCCACGGCACCGACCGCGGCGTCATGCTGGGCCTCATGGGCGACGCGCCCGACACCGTCGATCCCGACACCATCAGCGAGCGCCTCGAAGCCGTGCGCACCGCGCGCCAACTCGCGCTGCTCGGCCGCCATCCCATCGCATTCGTTCCGAAGGAGCACGTGGCGTTCTATCGTCAGGCGCTGCCCGAACACCCGAACGGCATGAAGCTGCGCGCGCTCGACGCGAACGGCGATACGCTGCGCGAAAGCACGTATCTGTCGGTAGGCGGCGGCTTCGTCGTCACGGCCGGCGCGCCGAACACGAAGGTGCTCGCGGCGGCCCAGCAATTGCCGAATCCGTTCACGACGGGCGCGGAGATGCTCGCGCTGTGCGCCTCGACAGGCAAGAGCATCGCGCAGTTGATGCTCGAAAACGAGCGCGTCTGGCACGGCGACGAGCAGATCCGCTCAGGTCTCCTACACATCTGGAACGTGATGCAGTCGTGCGTATCGCGCGGTTGCGGCATCAACAATCCCGACGCCGACGGCACGCTGCCCGGCCCCTTCGCCGTGAAGCGCCGTGCGCCGCAGCTTCATCGCGCGCTGACCAGCAACCCCGAGCGCGCGCTGCAAGATCCGCTCTCGATGATCGACTGGATCAACCTGTACGCCATCGCCGTGAACGAGGAAAACGCCGCGGGCGGGCGCGTCGTGACTGCGCCGACCAACGGCGCAGCGGGCATCATCCCCGCCGTGCTGCACTACTACGTGCGCTTCACGCCGGGCGCGAACGAACAGGGCGTGATCGACTTCCTGCTCACCGCGGCCGCCATCGGCATTCTCTACAAGCTCAACGCGTCGATTTCGGGCGCCGAAGTGGGCTGCCAGGGCGAAGTGGGCGTGGCCTGTTCGATGGCCGCCGGCGCGCTCGCCGCGGTGCTGGGCGGCACGCCGCTGCAGGTGGAAAACGCCGCCGAAATCGGCATGGAGCACAACCTCGGCCTCACCTGCGACCCCGTGGGCGGCATGGTGCAGATTCCCTGCATCGAACGCAACGCCATGGCCTCGGTGAAAGCCGTGAACGCCGCGCGCATGGCGCTGCGCGGCGACGGCGCGCATTACGTCTCGCTCGACTCGGTGATCAAGACGATGCGCGAGACTGGCGCCGACATGAAGACGAAGTACAAGGAGACCTCACGCGGCGGCCTCGCGGTGAACATCGTCGAGTGCTGATTCGTTGAAGCGCTGTCGCCTTGCCTGAAGCATCCGAACGTAATCACGTAACGATTGAAGGAGACTTGACCGTCATGCAGCAGCCGAACGCATCCGCCACCACCGAAGCCACTACCACCGGGGCTCGCCTCGTCGTCGATGCGCTCGTCGCCAATGGCGTCGAGCGCGTGTTCTGCGTACCGGGCGAGAGCTATCTTGCGGTGCTCGATTCGTTGTCCGACGAAACCGCAAAGATCGAAACCGTGGTGTGCCGTCACGAGGCAGCGGCGGCGAACATGGCGGAAGCGATCGGCAAGCTCACGGGCAGGCCCGGCATCGCGCTCGTCACGCGCGGGCCGGGCGCCACGCACGCCTCGATTGGCGTGCACACGGCGTTTCAGGACTCCACGCCGATGATCCTCCTGATCGGCCAGGTCGCCCGCGAGCAGATGGACCGCGAGGCGTTCCAGGAAATCGACTATCGACGCATGTTCGGCCAGATGGCGAAGTGGGTCGCGCAGATCGACGACGCGCGCCGCGTGCCCGAATACCTGAGCCACGCGTTCCATGTCGCGATGTCGGGACGGCCGGGCCCGGTCGTGCTCGCGCTGCCCGAAGACATGCTGAGCGGCGCGATTCCCGCGTCCGAAGCGCAGCCCATCGCACCGAGCGCGCAGCGCGTGCAGGCGTCGCCTTCCGCCGCGCAGATGGAACGCGTGCGCGAACTGCTCGCGGGCGCGAAAAAGCCGTTCGTGATCGCGGGCGGCCATGGCTGGAACCCGCAGGCTTGTGCGGACTTCCAGCGCTTCGTCGAGAACTGGCAATTGCCCGTCGGCCTCGCGTTCCGCTTTCAGGACACGCTCAACAACGATCACCCGAACTACGCGGGCGACGTGGGCCTCGGCATCAATCCGGCACTCGCGAAGCGCATCCGCGAAGCCGACGTGCTGCTCGCACTCGGTCCGCGTCTGGGCGAATCGACGACGGGCGGCTACACGCTCTTCGACATTCCCAAAACGAAGCAAACGCTCATTCACGTGCATCAGGGCGCGGAGGAACTCGGCCGCGTCTACGCAGCCGATCTGCCGATCGTCTCTGGCCTCGCGGAAATCGCCGCGCTGCTCGCGGAACTGCCCGCTCCCGCTCAACCCGCGTGGGGCGGCAGCGCCGCGCAAGCGCACGAGGCGTGGCACGCATGGCGCAAGCCGCTGCCGATGCCCGGCGACGTGCAGCTCGGCGAAGTCATGCAGCAACTGCGCGCACGCCTGCCCGACGACGCGATCGTCACGAACGGCGCGGGCAATTACGCAACGTGGCTGCATCGCCATTTCGCGTATCGCCACTTCCGTTCGCAGCTCGCGCCCACGAGCGGCGCGATGGGCTACGGCGTGCCCGCCGCAATCGCCGCGAAGTCGCAATACCCCTCGCGCACCGTGGTCGCGCTCGCGGGCGACGGCTGCTTCATGATGGCTTCGTCGGAACTCGCCACGGCGATGCAGTACGGCCTGAATGTCGTGTTCATCGTCGTGAACAACGCGCACTACGGCACGATCCGCATGCATCAGGAACGCCACTATCCGAACCGCGTGCACGGCACGCAGCTCACGAACCCCGACTTCGCAGCGTTTGCGCAGTCGTTCGGCGCGCACGGCGAAGTCGTCACGACCACGGCGCAATTCGCCCCCGCGCTCGAGCGTGCCCTCACGGCAGGCAAGCCCGCGCTGATCGAAATCCGTGTGACGAAGGAAGCGAGCACGCCTGCGGCCACGCTCGAACAGATTCGCGAAGCAGGCAGGAAAATGCGCGGAGAATGACTGAAAAGGAATCCTGAATAAGCTCACCTGTCGCGCTGGACGAGCAGCAGCGAGCGCACAAACAAAAGCCCCGCAGATCTTTCGATCCTGCGGGGCTTTTGACTTCAGCTAAAGCTCAGGCGCTTACTTGCCGCCCACGCTTTGCAGCGTCGTCCACTTGCCGTCGACAACCTTGTACAGCGTGATGCCGCCGTTCTTCAGGTCGCCGCGCGTGTCGTACGCGAGGTCCGACGTCGTGACTGCCGGCATGCTGGTCTTCGCGAGGAACGGCAGGTACTTCGCCGGATCCGTCGAGTTGGCCTTCTTCATCGCGTCGAACATCGCCATGGCGCCGTCGTAGGCGTACGGCGAGTACGTCTGCACGTCTTCGCCGAAGCGCTTCTTGTACTTCGTGACGTAGTCCTTGCCACCCGGCATCTGGTCGAGCGGCAGGCCGGCGAGCGATGCCACCGTGCCGTTCGCTGCGTCGCCCGCGATTTGCAGGAAGGTCGGCGTGTGAACCATTTCGCCGCCCATCAGCGGGGCCTTGATGCCCAGCGACTTCATCTGCTTGACCATCGGTGCCGCTTGCGAGTCCGCGCCGCCGAAGTAGACGAGGTCGGGGTTCATCGCCTTCGCCTTCGTCAGGACCGACTTGAAGTCGACGGCCTTGTCGTTGGTGTATTCACGGTCGATGATGTTGCCGCCCGCAGCCTTCGCAGCCTTCGAGAACTCGTCGGCGAGACCCTGGCCGTACGCCGTGCGGTCGTCGATCACGACGATCTTCTTCAAGCCGAGGTTCTTCACTGCGAACGTGCCTGCGACCGAACCCTGCTGCGTGTCCGAGGTCATCATGCGGAACGTCGTCTTGAAGCCTTGCTGCGTGTACTCAGGCGCCGTCGCCATGGCGATCTGCGGGATGCCTGCGTTCGCGTAGATACGCGAAGCCGGGATCGTCGTGCCCGAGTTGAAGTGACCGAGCATGCCCTTGATGCCGTCGTCGACGAGCTTCTGCGCGACCGTCGTGCCCGTGCGCGGGTCGGCCTGATCGTCGGCCGAGTCGAGCACGAAGTGAACCGGCTTGCCGCCGATCACGGGCTTCGTCGCGTTGATGTCTTCGACTGCGAGCGTGATGCCGTTCTGGAAGTCCTTGCCGTAGTGCGCCTGCGCGCCCGTCATCGGACCGGCGAAACCGATCTTCACGTCTTCGGCTTGTTGTGCCTGCGCAGTCCCCGCCAGCGACAGGGCGGCAACAAGCGTTGCGCCTGCCAGCTGCTTCATCGTGTGTTGCATTGCTTCTCCTTGGTACCAGGTATCGAACGAGCGGCTTCGGATTCAATGCGCCTTGCCGCTTCCTTGTCTTGAGACGACCGACAGTATGGCTGGTGCTTAACCGATCGTCATCAAATTTGCATTACCGCCTGCTGCTGCCGTATTCACGCTGACCGAACGTTCCGCGAGCAGCCGTTCGAGAGCGTAATCTTCATCGCCGTTGGCGAGCGCGTGCGCCGCCACGCCCTGCACCGAGACGATCGGGCCAGGACGTTTGGCCACTTCCTTCACGAGTGCGAGCAGCTCGTCGCTGTCGCCTTCGAAGAGGACTGCATCGAAGTCGGCATCCGCCGTCTTCTTGATCGCTACGTGCGCCTTCAGTGCCGCCGGCAATGCGCTCACGAGCGCTTCGCCCGCTGCGCCCTGGAACAGCGCGCGGTTGCCCGTTGCGAGCGCAACGGCGAGTTGCGCGCGGGCGCCCGTGGCCGTCGACGGCACGCACAGCACCGTGCCGCGCGCCGAAAGCGTGTAGGTGTTGCGCTCGCCCGTCGGGCCCGGCAGAACCGCCGTGGCGCCCGCGAGCACGTATTCGAGGTAGCCGTCGCAGCGTGCCGCGAGCGCGGGCTCGCGCTCGGCGATGAGCCAGTCGCGCAGCGTCGTGAGCGCGGCCTGTGCCGATTGCGGCGCGCCGTTGCCTTCAGCAACTTGCGGCGCATCGACGACGAGCACATCGGCGAGCGACTTCGGCAGACCAGCCGGACGCTTCGCGAGCAGACGCGAAAGATACAGCGCGCCACCCGCCTTCGGGCCTGTGCCCGAGAGACCTTCGCCGCCGAACGGCTGCACGCCCACCACCGCACCGATCACGTTGCGGTTCACGTAGATGTTGCCCACGTGCGCGCGGCCGATCACGTGTGCGATCGTTTCGTCGATACGCGTGTGAATGCCGAGCGTGAGGCCGTAGCCCGTTGCGCGGATCTGCTCGAGCAGCTTGTCGAGCTGGCTGCGGCGATAGCGCACCACGTGCAGCACCGGGCCGAACACTTCGCGCTTGAGTTCGTCGAGGCTGTCGAGCTCGATGAGCGTGGGCGGCACGAACGTGCCTTGCGCGCAGGTGTCGGGCGTCGGCATCTGCTGGACCTTGCGGCCCTTTTCGCGCATGCCTGCCACGTGCGTATCGATACCGCGCTTCGCGTCGATGTCGATCACGGGGCCGACGTCGGTCGAGAGGCGGTCGGGATTGCCCACCGCGAGTTCCTTCATCGCCCCCGAGAGCATTTCGAGCGTGCGGTCCGCCACGTCGTCCTGCAGGCACAGCACGCGCAGCGCGGAACAACGCTGGCCAGCCGAGTCGAACGCGCTTTGCAGCACGTCGGCCACGACCTGCTCCGCGAGTGCCGACGAATCGACGATCATCGCGTTCTGGCCGCCGGTTTCGGCGATCAGCGGAATCGGGCGGCCTTCGGAGTCGAGGCGCTCGGACAGCGTCTTGTTGATGAGGCGCGCGACTTCGGTCGAGCCCGTGAACATCACGGCACGCGTGCGGTGATCGGCGACGAGCGCCGCGCCCACCGTTTCGCCGTTGCCCGGCAGCAGTTGCACCGCGCCCGCCGGCACGCCGGCTTCGCGCAGGATGCGCACGGCTTGCGCGGCGATCAGCGGCGTTTGTTCAGCGGGCTTCGCGAGCACCGTGTTGCCGGCTGCGAGCGCCGCGGCCACCTGGCCCATGAAGATCGCGAGCGGGAAGTTCCACGGGCTGATACACACGACCGGGCCGAGCGGGCGATGCGTGTCGTTCGAGAACTCTTCGCGGATCTGCGTGGAGTAGTAGCGCAGGAAGTCGATGGCTTCGCGGATTTCGGCCACGGCGTTCGGCAGCGACTTGCCCGCTTCACGCACGATCAGGCCCATCAGCGTATGCATTTGCGCTTCGAGCAGATCGGCGGCGCGTGCGAGGCAATCGGCGCGCGCTTCGACGGGCGTGGCCTGCCAGATCGGCGCGGCGGCCACGGCGTGCGAGAGCGCGGCGCTCACGTGCTCGCTCGTCGCTTCCGCTACGGTGCCGACGAGATCGCGATGATCGGCGGGGTTGCGCACGTCGCGTGCGGCGCTGTCTGCGATATCGCTGTCCCCGAGCATCGGCGCGGCGCGCCACGGATGATGCGCGCTCGCCAGCAGCGCCGACGAGAGCGACGCGAGACGATGCTCGTTCGACAGATCGAGCCCCATCGAATTGAAGCGCTCGTTGCCATACAGCTCGCGCGGCAGCGGAATCTTCGCGTGCGGTGCGCCGAGCGGCACGACCTTCGCGGCGTCGTCGATGGGGTTCGTGACTAGTTCGGCGACCGGCACGGAGGCATCGGCGATGCGGTTCACGAACGACGTGTTCGCGCCGTTTTCGAGCAGACGCCGCACGAGATACGCGAGCAGCGTTTCATGCGTGCCGACCGGCGCGTAGACGCGGCACGGACGGTTGAGCTTGCCCTGCGAGAGCGGGCCCGTGACTTCTTCGTACAGCGGCTCGCCCATGCCGTGCAGGCACTGGAATTCGTACTGGCCGGGATAGTAGTTCTGGCCCGCGAGGTGATAGATCGCCGAGAGGGTGTACGCGTTGTGTGTGGCGAACTGCGGATACACGGCATCCGGCGCGCCGAGCAGCTTCTTCGCGCAGGCGAGGTACGATACATCCGTGTAGATCTTGCGCGTGTACACGGGGTAGCCTTCGAGGCCATCCACCTGGGCGCGCTTGATTTCCGTATCCCAGTACGCGCCCTTCACGAGGCGCACCATGATGCGGTGACGGCTGCGACGCGCGAGATCGACGATGTAGTCGATCACGAACGGGCAGCGCTTCTGGTAAGCCTGCACCACGAAGCCAATGCCGTTCCAGCCCGCGAGTTCCGGATCGAAACACAGCGCTTCGAGCAGGTCGAGCGAGATTTCGAGGCGATCGGCTTCTTCGGCGTCGATATTGAGGCCGATGTCATAGCGGCGAGCGAGCACGGCGAGTGCGCGCACGCGCGGCAGCAGTTCGCCCATCGTGCGTTCCTGCTGCGCGCGCGAGTAGCGCGGGTGCAGCGCGGAGAGCTTGATCGAGATGCCAGGGCCTTCGTAGATGCCGCGGCCGCCGGCGGCCTTGCCGATGGCGTGGATCGCCTGCTCGTACGATGCGTAGTAGCGCTGGGCATCGGCTTCCGTCGTCGCGGCTTCGCCGAGCATGTCGTACGAGTAGCGGAAACCGCGCGCTTCGAACTTGCGGCTGTTGGCGAGCGCCTCGGAGATGTTCTCGCCCGTGACGAACTGCTCGCCCATCAGGCGCATGGCCATGTCCACGCCCTTGCGGATCAGCGGCTCGCCGCCCTTGCCGATCATGCGCGTGAGCGCCGACGAGAGACCGGTTTCGCTGTTCGTCGTGACGAGCTTGCCGGTGATCATGAGGCCCCAGGTCGCGGCGTTCACGAACAGCGACGGCGCGTGGCCCACGTGCGACTTCCAGTCGCCCTTGCTGATCTTGTCGCGGATGAGCGCGTCGCGCGTGGCGCGGTCGGGAATGCGCAGCAGCGCTTCGGCGAGGCACATCAGCGCCACGCCTTCCTGGCTCGACAGCGAAAACTCGTGGATCAGGCCTTCCACGCCGCCGCCGGTGCCCTTCGCGCGCAGCGTTTCGACGAGCTTCGTGGCGAGCTTCGTCACGTCGCCCGTGAGGTTGGCGGGCAGGCGCGCTTCGCCGATAAGGAACGGCACGCACTCCGGCTCGGGGCGGCGGTACGCGGCCGTAATGGCCGCGCGCAGCACCGACTGCGGTTGGACGTTCTGCGCGAATTCGAGAAACGGATGCGACGCCGCGTCGTCGTCGTCAGCGGTAGCACCTTCGGCGAGATCGGTCGCACCGACATGACCGTTGAGTTCGGGAGGCAGCTGGCCGTGCTCGATTTTCTCGAGGTAGGCAAAGATGGCTTGCTTGATGAGCCAGTGCGGCGTGCGCTCGAGCCGCGTGGCGGCGTCCTTGAGGCGGGAGCGGAGGAGATCGTCGACTTTGACGCCAAGTGTGGTGCTAGCCATGTTTCCTTCGTAGGCCGGCAGACCCCCACCGGCGGTGACCAAAAAGTTGGCGAATCGTAACCCTACCAATAAAAAGGTGCAACCACACTGTCGAAATGGTTGCACCACGATCGAGGCCTTGTGCAGCCTGGGTTTGCGGCCGATGTCCGCCCACCGGGCCGCGCGGGTCGCGCTCGGTATTTTCCCTGGCCCAACAACACGCTGGACAACCCTAATCGATTCCGCGGCCGTGCCGTTATACAAACAGAGCGGGGGTTGTTGATCACAAGAAAGTGCGTAGGGACCGGAAAATGGAAAAGCTGCTGGTAATCGCAGGGATCTGGACGATGTGCGCCATGTGCGCCGTGCTGTTCATGCGCGGCGCGACCGCGCCGGATGAACGCCGCATGAGCTTGAAGCGCGCGGCGCGTAAGGAAGTGGCCGATACCATCGGCCAGTAAGGAAGAAACGGGAAGTCGATGCCAGGTGGCCCCGCTGCTGCGGTGACGGGGCCATGTCGGCTGCTGTCCGCGGCTAGATATCGAGCGGATCGACTTCGAGATTCCAGCGCAGCACGCCGCGCAAGGCGCGCAGCGCGGGTTGCCATGCGCGCAGCGTGGCCTGCAGCGCGGCACGCGACTGGCTTTCCACGAGCAGTTGCGCGCGATGCACGTTCATCACCTTCACGATGGTGAGCGGCACCGCGTCGTAGGCCATGACTCGCTCGGCGCCGGCAATCGCCGTGAGCGCCTCCGCGGCCTGGGCGAGAAACGCCAGCGCCGCCTCCAGCGTGCGCCCTTCGGCGCGCAATAACGCCTGATAGACGAACGGCGGCAGGTGCGCGTCGCGCCGCTCCGCGACCTGCGTATTCGCAAAGCCTACATAGTCCTGGCGCGCCAGCGCGTGATAGAGCGCATGGCGCGGATAGCGCGTCTGCACGAGCACCTCGCCGGCGAGTCCGGCGCGCCCCGCCCGCCCGCTCACCTGCATCAGCTGCGCGAACAGGCGCTCGCCCGCCCGGAAATCGTGCGAAAAGAGCGCATTGTCGGCGTTCAGCACGCCAACGAGCGACACGCGCTGGAAGTCGTGCCCCTTCGCGATCATTTGCGTGCCCACGAGGATGTCGACTTCGCCGGCGTGCACGTCGGAGAAAAGCGCCTGCGCGCTGCCCTTGCGGCGCGTGCTGTCGGCGTCGATGCGCAGCACCCGCGCGCCCGGCACCGCGCTCGCGAGCGCCTCCTCGATGCGCTGCGTGCCGCGCCCCATCGGCGCGATGTCGACGTTGCCGCACTCGGGGCATGAATGCGGAATGCGCGATTCCCAGCCGCAGTGATGGCAGCGCAGCGCGCGCTCGGGCTTGTGCAGTACGACGTACGCGCTGCAGCGCGGGCAGCCCGCTACCCAGCCGCAGGAATCGCACGCGAGCGTGGGCGCGTAACCGCGACGGTTCAGGAATAGGAGGCTCTGCTCGCCGCGCTCGAGGCGCGCCTTCATCGCCGCGACCAAAGGCCCGGAGAGCCCTTCGAACGAAGCGCGGCCGCGCCGCCGCTCCTCTTCGAGATCGATCAGCTTGACGGTGGGGAGCACCGCGTCGGCAATCGCACGGCGCGAGAGCGTGAGGCGCGTGTAGCGGCCCTGCTCGGTCTGCCACCAGCTTTCGAGCGACGGCGTGGCCGAGCCCAGCACGACGGGCACGCCCAGCTGCTTGGCCCGCCATACCGCAAGGTCGCGCGCCGAGTAGCGCAGCCCTTCCTGCTGCTTGTAGGCGGGGTCGTGCTCTTCGTCGACCACGAGCATCGCGAGACGCGGCAGCGAGGCGAGCACCGCGAGCCGCGTGCCGAGCACGATGCGCGCGCGGCCCGTGTGCGCCGCGAGCCAGTTGCGGGCGCGCTCGCCTTCCGCGAGTCCGCTGTGAAGCGTGACGATGGCCTCGTCGGCGAGCCGGGCCGCAAAACGCGTGCGAAAGGCCGCCTCGAACTGCGGCGTAAGGTTGATTTCCGGGACCAGCACGAGCGCCTGAGCGCCCGGCTCGCGCTCGAGCAGCGCCGCGAGCGCGCGCAGATAGACCTCGGTCTTGCCGCTGCCCGTCACGCCGTGCAAAAGGAAGGGCGCGAAGCCGCTTGCCGCGCCGATGGCTTCCACCGCTTCGGCCTGCTCGTCGCTCAGGCGCGGGACTTCCACCATGGCGGCGGTCTGCGCGGCGCTGTTGGCCACGCTTGGTGCCGCGCCGAACTCGATGGACTCATGCTCCACCCAGCCGGCTTCGCACCAGGCCTCGAGCGTCGCAATCGCCTTGGGATGCAGCGCACGGGCCGCGGCGGCATCGAGTTCGCCGGCATCAGCGAGCGCCTGCGCGAGGCGGCGCAGCGCCTGGGCGCGCGCCGGCAAGGCGTCGGGCAGCGCGGCGCGCCCTTGCGGCGACAGACGGTAGCGCTCCTCGGGGGCGAGCAGCCGCGCCCAGCGCGACGGATCGCGCAACGCCTGCGGCAGCGCCGGCAGGGCGACCTCGCCGAGGCCTCGCTGATAGTAGTCGGCAGCAAACCCAGCCAGCGCCAGCCATTGCGCCGAAAGCGGCGGACAGGCGGCGCACACCGCGCTCACGTCGCGGAGCTTGTTCGCGGGCACATCGCTGTGAGCGTTCACTTCGCAGATCAGGCCGACCACGTCGCGACGCCCGAACGGCACGCGCACAAGCATCCCGGGCTCAGGGGCGCTGTCGAGGCCATAGCGATAGTCGTAGAGCGCATCCAGTGGATGGTCGAGAGCCACGCGCACGTAACGCCCTGTCATGCCTTGCCCCCAGGGAAGTTCCGTACGTCAGCGCACAGACACGCAAACCTAAAGTAATACTTGAGATTTCGCGCTAAGTTTTGGATTCCGCAGAACAATCGCGCCCCCGAATCTGCGCCTGTGGATAACTTTGTTGAGAACTTGCCGGGCGCCGCCGCAGCGCGCCCGAGTGTCGTCGCTATGTGGGATACCGCACACAGCGCCGTGGAGCGCCGAAAGCCTTGCCTGTCAAGGGTCTGATTGATTCTGCTCAGACCTGAACGGGCGCCTGCGACAACCTTTCCGTCTTGCGCGCCGCAACGAGGCAAGTGTGTATAAGTCAAGTCTTGACAGGGCCCCGATGGCGTCTGGATGCCCTCCTGAGCCCGGTCATACCCTGACGCCCGGAGCCCAGCTTGCTGCGATGCACCAAAAAGTCAGGCACCGGTCGCGCGAATGGCGCGGCTGTGACGATGCACTTCGTCTACGAGTTCGGCCACGCTTTCGGGCGGCGTGAACTGCGAAATGCCATGGCCGAGGTTGAACACGTGGCCCGGGTGCGCGCCAAAGCTGTCCAGTACCGCGCGCGCCTGTTCGCGGATCGCGGCTGGCGAAGCGAAGAGCACCGTGGGGTCGAGGTTGCCCTGAAGCGCCACGCGATCACCCACGCGTTCGCGCGCGCGGCCGAGGTTGACGGTCCAGTCGAGGCCAACGGCGTCCACGCCAGTATTGGCGATTTCCTCGAGCCAGAGACCGCCGCCCTTCGTGAACGTGATCACCGGCACACGCTCGCCATCGTGCTCGCGCTTGAGCTGCGCTACGACCTGCGCGATGTACGCGAGCGAGAAGCGCTGATACGCGCCGTCCGCGAGTGCGCCGCCCCAGGTGTCGAAGATCATCACGGCCTGCGCGCCGGCTTCGATCTGCGCGTTCAGATAGGCCGCGACCACCTGCGCGTTGACTTCGAGAATGCGCTGCATGAGGTCCGGGCGCGCGTACAGCATCGACTTCACGGTGCGGAAGTCGTCCGAGCCCCCGCCCTCGACCATGTAGCAGGCAAGCGTCCACGGGCTGCCCGAGAAGCCGATCAGCGGCACACGCTGACGCCCTTCTGCATTGGTGAGCGCACGGCGAATTTCGCGCACGGCGTCGGTCACGTAGCCAAGCGTCGCGCCGATATCGGGCACGGCGAGTCGCGCCACGTCTTCTTCGGTGCGCACCGGGTGCGCGAACTTCGGCCCTTCCCCCGCCTGGAACGAGAGACCGAGGCCCATCGCGTCCGGAATCGTGAGGATGTCGGAGAACAGGATCGCGGCGTCGAGCGGATAGCGCTCGAGCGGTTGCAGCGTGACCTCGGTCGCGTAATCGGGATTCTTCGCGAGGCCGAGGAAGCTGCCCGCGCGGCTGCGCGTGGCGTTGTACTCCGGCAGATAGCGGCCCGCCTGGCGCATCAGCCAGATCGGCGTGTACTCGGTCGGCTGGCGCAGCAGCGCGCGCAGGAAGGTGTCGTTCAGGAGAGTGTGGGCCACGTGCTGGATGCGCGAACTCGCGCCAAGGTTCAAAAGCAAGCGGCCATTTTACCGGAGCGGCCGCCGCGCCACGCCGCTGATCGGCGGGATCAGAAAGCGCAATGCCACTGAAGTATAGGTTCTGACTACCCAGGTAAGTCCGCGCTTATCTGCCGCGGACGCGAGGACTATCATCAGACAGCTTTCCAAAACATTACATCAATCAAAACCAGATCTGGAGACACGATGAAATATGCCGCCCTCGGCCTGACGATCGTTAGCGCCGCTTTGCTGAGCGCGTGCGCCACGGGCCAGTCCGCCGGTACCCCAGTCAATGGTGCGCAGACCGCCGCCACCCCTTCGCGCCTCGACGAAATCATCGCGCGCGGCACGCTGCGCGCCTGCACGACCGGCGATTACAAGCCCTACTCGTTCTACAGGCAGGACGGCGTGTTCGAAGGCATCGACATCGACATGACCCAGTCGCTTGCGAAGTCACTGGGCGTGAAGGCCGAGTTCGTGAAGACGTCGTGGTCGAACCTCATGAACGACTTCCTCGCGAAGTGCGACGTTGCGGTGGGCGGCGTCTCCACGACGCTCGAACGCCAGAAGCGCGCGTTCTTTACCGAGGCTTATCAGGTCGACGGCAAGACGCCGATCGTGCGATGTGAAGACGTCAAGAAGTACCAGACCGTTGCACAGATCAACCAGCCTTCGGTGCGCGTGATCATGAATCCAGGCGGCACGAATGAGCGCTTCGCGAAGCAGTTCTTGCCGAACGCGAATCTCATCATGTATCCGGACAACGTGACGATCTTCAAACAGATCCTCGCGGGCAAAGCCGACGTGATGGTCACCGACGCCTCCGAGACCATGCTGCAGCAGAAGCTCAATCCGGGCCTGTGCTCGGTGCATCCCGA
Source organism: Paraburkholderia sp. CNPSo 3272 (assembly GCF_024206495.1). Lineage (GTDB taxonomy): Bacteria > Pseudomonadota > Gammaproteobacteria > Burkholderiales > Burkholderiaceae > Paraburkholderia. The sequence continues at coordinate 30,669 of NZ_JAMBPQ010000032.1, forward strand.
CAAGCCCTTTCAATACGGCGAGAAAGCGTGGATGGTGCCGCGCGGCGACGCGGTGTTCCAGCAATATGTGGATCAGTGGCTGCACCTGGCGCGCGCGAGCGGCGAATATCAGGCAATCTCCGACAAGTGGCTGAAGTGACGTGTTGAAGCGCGCCGCATTGTTATGGCCCTTCGAATTGCTACGATGAGTTGCAGAAGGTTTGGTGACATGAGGCGCGCAAAGTTTGCATTTCACGCGCGAACGCAACGTCGACGCATTGCGCATGTGCGCACCCGGTAATTATGTTCGGTGGCTGTCACGCGTAAAAGTCCCAATGCCGTGGGCTTCCCTTCATGCGGTTCGAATGCTCGCCCACGAGAGGCCCTGGAGCCCGGTCAAATAACCTCAAAAAAAACCGGTAAAAATGACTTCCGCGAAACGCTCAAGATGGCAAAAGCGCCGCAGAGCCTTATCTGACGGGCGTTACAACCTGAAACACTTTGTTACCGCGAACCAATCTTAATTCGCCCACAATGCCTTCAACGGTTTCAACACGGATGTGGCGCGGTGCCAGTGTGAGCGGACACAAAACACCTGCCGGTCGGCACTACGCCGAAGCCCTCTCGAGGGGCATCCTTGTTGGAGCCGCGACCGGCGTGCAAGACGTTTCATGACCCGGCTCCTCCTTTGGTCTCCTCGCGCTAACCCCGTAGCGTGTGGTTTTTAGCGGGCTCCAGGCCCGCTTTTTTTTCGCCTGTACGTTCCGTTATTCAACAGGCATCGCTCTGCATCCACACCCCCGCGCCAGCCAATCGTTCGGTTTCCCGACCATTTTTTTGCACGCGCTGGAATGCCGCCACGGCGACGTCGTTCGGCCGCCGCGGCGTCGCAAAATCAGCGGTCAAGCCGTCTTCTGCTCGCTGATCTTGAGTTCGTCGATCATGCGCGCGCGCATCACGAACTTCTGCACCTTGCCTGTCACGGTCATCGGCAGTTCGTCGACGAAGCGGATGTACTTCGGGATCTTGTAGTGCGCAATCTGCCCCTGGCAGAACGCCTGAATCTCCTCCGCCGTTGCCGTCTCGCCCGCACGCAATACGATCCATGCGCACACTTCCTCGCCGTACTTCGCATCGGGCACGCCGAACACCTGCGCGGACTGGACCTTGGGGTGGCGGAACAGAAACTCTTCGATCTCTCGCGGATAGATGTTCTCGCCGCCGCGGATGAGCATGTCCTTGAGGCGGCCGACGATGTTGCAGTAGCCTTCGGCGTCGATCGTCGCGAGATCGCCCGTATGCATCCAGCCATCGACGATCGACTCGGCCGTCTTCTCTGCGTCGCCCCAGTAGCCCTGCATGACCGAATAGCCCTTCGTGCAGAGCTCGCCCGTTTCGCCCACCGGCACGATATTGCCCAGTGCGTCGACGATCTTCACTTCGAGATGCGGCTGAATGCGGCCCACGGTGGTCGTGCGCTTGTCGAGCGGGTCGGTGGTCGAACTCTGGAACGACACCGGGCTCGTTTCCGTCATGCCGTAGGCGATCGTGATTTCGGCGAGACGCATCTTCGAGACCACGCGCTTCATCGTCTCGATCGGGCACGGCGAGCCGGCCATGATGCCCGTGCGCAGCTTCGAAAGATCGAAGCGCGCGAACTCGGGATGATCGAGCTCCGCGATGAACATCGTGGGCACGCCGTGCAATGCCGTGCAGCCCTCTTCCGAGACGGCTTCGAGCGTCGCGCGCGGGTCGAAAGCCTCACCCGGGAACACCATGTTCGCGCCAACGGATACGCACGCGAGCACCGCGAGCACCATGCCAAAGCAGTGATAGAGCGGCACCGGAATGCAAAGCGAATCTTCTTCGGTGAGGCGCATCGCCTGGGCGATGAAACGTCCGTTGTTGAGCACGTTGCGGTGCGTGAGCGTCGCGCCCTTCGGATTACCGGTCGTGCCGCTCGTGAACTGGATGTTGATGGCCTCGTCGGGCGATAGCGTCGCGTTGATGGCGTCGAGCCACGCCGTGCCGTCGCGGGCGATGCGCTCGCGGCCCATCTCCACGAGTTCGCTGAAGCAGAGCATGCCGGGTGTTGCCGTGTCGCACATGCGCACGACCGCGCGCAGTTCGGGCAGGCGCGCGGCCTGCAACTGACCGGGCGTGGCGCTCGCAAGCTCGGGCGCGAGCGTCTGCAGCATCTCCAGATACTTCGAGGTCTTGAAGCTCTCCGCGGAGACGATCGCCTTGCAGGCGACCTTGTTCAGCGCGTATTCGAGTTCGGCGAGGCGGTAGGCGGGATTGATGTTGACGAGCACCGCGCCGATGCGCGCGGTCGCAAACTGGGTGAGCAGCCATTCGACGCGATTGGGCGACCAGATGCCGACGCGGTCTCCCTTGACGATGCCTAGTTCGGCGAAGCCGGCTGCGAGCACGTCCACTTCGGCGGCGAACTCGCGCCAGTTCCAGCGGATGCCCTGCTCGCGGAACACCACGGCAGGCCGCTCGGGGAAGCGGTTCGCGGTCTCCTGCAGGAACGTGCCGAGGGTCGCGTTGCTGAGCGGCAGGTCGGACGTGCCTCGCACGTAGGAAAGCCCGTCTTTCGGCGCGATGAGCGGCTCATGTACACCGGGCGCGGCGCGCGCGCCTGCTGCGTCGATTGCCATGATGGCTGTCTCCTGGGGAGCGTAAAATTTGAAAACCATTGTGCCACCGGCTTTGCCGGGGGCGGCATCAAGTCTTACCCGCAGGGTCTGGGCCGGCTCCGAACGCATGATTTGGCATTACCTTTCCGTAAACGTCAAGTATGCCGGAGCGTTTTGGTCGACCACCGTCGCTCACGGCATTTATGCCGCGTTTTTCATCGCGATGCCATCGGGCCGTGCCCGCTCACGCGGCGCGCAAATGCAAAAAGGGCTCCCCGGTTGGGGAGCCCTTTTCGCTTCGAACGCGGCGCCACAAGGGCGCGCGTACGAGAACCGATTAGTGCTGGTTCATCTTGCGCAGGCGCTGGATCGCCGCGAGTTGCGCGACCGCGTAGGCCAGTTCAGCCTGGGCGGTGGCGTACTCGAGGTTCGAGCCGGCGTTCTGCAGCGTCTCTTCAGCGCGCTTGCGCGCTTCCGTGGCCTTCGCCTCGTCGAGATCCTTGCCGCGGATCGCGGTGTCGGCGAGCACCGTGACGGCGCCGGGCTGCACTTCGAGAATGCCGCCTGCGACGAACACGAACTCTTCACCGCCGTCTTCCGCCACGATGCGCACTGCACCCGGACGAATACGCGTGATGAGCGGCGTGTGGCCCGGCAGAATGCCCAGCTCACCCGCCTCGCCCGGAAGCGCGACGAACTTCGCCTGGCCGTCGAAGATGCTCTCTTCGGCGCTGACGACGTCTACCTTGATGGTTGCTGCCATATGTGTCGACTCCTTGGGGATTAATTGGCTGCTGTGGCGGATAAGTCGCGCGACTTATCCGCACTTCGGCAACTAACCCTTACTGGATCTTCTTGGCCTTTTCGAAGGCTTCGTCGATCGTGCCGACCATGTAGAACGCCTGCTCCGGCAGGTGATCGCATTCGCCGTCAACGATCATCTTGAAGCCGCGAATCGTTTCCTTCAGCGGCACGTACTTGCCCGGCGAGCCCGTGAAGACTTCCGCGACGTGGAACGGCTGCGACAGGAAACGCTGGATCTTGCGAGCGCGGGCCACCGTCAGCTTGTCTTCCGGCGACAGTTCGTCCATGCCCAGAATCGCGATGATGTCGCGCAGTTCCTTGTAGCGCTGCAGCGTTTGCTGCACACCGCGCGTGATCGAGTAGTGCTCTTCGCCGATCACGTTCGGGTCGATCTGGCGCGAGGTCGAGTCGAGCGGGTCGACTGCCGGGTAGATACCCAGCGAGGCGATGTCACGCGAGAGCACGACGGTTGCGTCCAGGTGGCCGAAGGTCGTAGCCGGCGACGGGTCGGTCAAGTCGTCCGCAGGGACGTACACAGCCTGAACCGACGTAATCGAGCCCTTCTTGGTCGACGTGATGCGCTCTTGCAGCTTGCCCATTTCTTCAGCCAGCGTCGGCTGATAGCCCACTGCCGACGGCATACGGCCCAGCAGTGCCGACACTTCCGTGCCAGCCAGCGTGAAACGGTAGATGTTGTCGACGAAGAACAGCACGTCGAGGCCTTCGTCACGGAAGTGCTCGGCCATCGTCAGACCGGTCAGCGCGACGCGCAGACGGTTGCCCGGCGGCTCGTTCATCTGGCCGTATACCAGCGCGACCTTGTCGAGAACGTTCGAGTCCTTCATTTCGTGGTAGAAGTCGTTGCCCTCACGGGTACGCTCGCCCACGCCCGCAAACACGGAGAAACCACCGTGTTCCTTGGCGATGTTGTTGATGAGCTCCATCATGTTGACGGTTTTGCCCACGCCAGCACCACCGAACAGACCCACCTTGCCGCCCTTTGCGAACGGGCAGATCAGGTCGATAACCTTGATGCCGGTTTCGAGCAGTTCCGCCGACGGCGACAGCTCGTCGAACGCCGGAGCCTTCTGGTGGATCGAGCGCGTCGTTTCGCTCACGATCGGGCCGGCTTCGTCGATCGGACGGCCGAGCACGTCCATGATGCGGCCGAGGGTCGGCTTGCCGACCGGCACGCGGATGGGGTTGCCCGTGTTCTTGACCACGGTGCCGCGGCGCAGGCCGTCAGCCGAACCCAGACAGATGGTGCGGACAACGCCGTCGCCCAGCTGCTGCTGCACTTCCAGAGTCAGTTCCGACCCTTCGAGAATCAGCGCGTCGTAGATCTTCGGCATGCTCTCGCGCGGGAATTCCACGTCGATCACCGCGCCGATGCACTGTACGATCTTGCCTTCTACCAAAGCAGTTGTACTCATCGATTTTCCTTTAGATACCTGAATTCTTCACTCGCTCACCGGCATACACCGGCGCGGTTTCGCAATCGGTTCGCGCTCGTCGCTTGATCAAACGGCTGCTGCGCCGCCGACGATTTCCGAAAGTTCCTTCGTAATCGCGGCCTGGCGGCTCTTGTTGTACGAGAGCTGCAGTTCGTTGATGACCGTCTTCGCGTTGTCCGACGCCGCCTTCATCGCCACCATACGGGCCGACTGCTCCGAAGCCATGTTTTCCGCCACGGCCTGATAGACCAAGGCTTCGACATAGCGAACCAGCAGTTCGTCCACGACGGTTTGCGCATCCGGCTCGTAGATGTAGTCCCACGCCGACTTCGGCGTCGTGCCGTCGTCATCCGCTTCCAGACGCTCGGCCGACAGCGGCAGCAGTTGCTCGATCACAGGCTCCTGCTTCATCGTGTTGACGAAGCGCGTGTACGCGAGGTACACGGCGGAAAGCTTGCCTTCCGAGTACTGGTCGAGCTGCACCTTGATCGCGCCGATCAGCTTTTCGAGGTGCGGCGTGTCGCCGAGTTGCACAACGTTCGAGACGACCTTCGCGCGCAGACGGTTCAGGAAACCGAGGCCCTTGCTGCCGATCGCAGTTGCTTCGATCGACGTGCCGGATGCTTCCAGATCCTTGAACTTCTGCAGCGTCGCGCGCAGCACGTTGGTGTTCATCCCGCCGCACAGACCCTTGTCGGTCGTGACGAGAATCACGCCTGCGACCTTCGCACCGGTGTTTTCCACCATGAACGGGTGGCGGTACTCGGGGTTCGCGCGGCTCATGTGCGCAGCGATGTCGCGGACCTTGTCGGCATACGGGCGGGCGGCGCGCATGCGCTCCTGGGCACGGCGCATTTTCGACGCCGCGACCATTTCCATCGCCTTGGTGATCTTGCGCGTGTTTTGCACGCTCTTGATCTTGCCGCGAATTTCCTTCATTCCAGCCATTGCTTTGCTCCTTTGTCGACCCGAGTTAGCGCTTTCGCGCTGACTCGGGTCCCAGTCCGTTTATCGTGATTGATTCCCGGACGGATCAATATGCGCCGGACTTCTTGAAGTCCTTGAGAGCCGCGTGGAGCGCGTTCTCGTCGTCCTTCGACAGGTCCTTCTTGTCCTCGATGCGCGCGACGAGGTCGGCGTGCTTCGACTTCAGGTATTCGCGCAGACCCTTTTCGAACGGCAGGACGTCCTTGACGTCGATGTCGTCGAGGTAGCCGTTGTTCGCCGAGAACAGCGCAACAGCCAGTTCCCACACTTGCAGCGGCTGATACTGCGGCTGCTTGAGCAGTTCCGTCACGCGGCGGCCGCGCTCGAGCTGCTTGCGGGTCGCTTCGTCGAGGTCCGATGCGAACTGGGCGAATGCAGCCAGTTCACGGTACTGCGCGAGGTCGGTACGGATACCGCCCGACAGCTTCTTCACGACCTTCGTTTGAGCCGCACCACCCACACGCGACACCGACACGCCGGCGTTGATTGCCGGGCGGATGCCTGCGTTGAAGAGGTCGGTTTCCAGGAAGATCTGGCCGTCGGTAATCGAGATCACGTTCGTCGGAACGAATGCGGTCACGTCGCCGGCTTGCGTTTCGATGATCGGCAGTGCGGTGAGCGAACCCGTCTTGCCCTTCACTTCGCCGTTCGTGAACTTCTCGACGTAGTCGGCCGACACGCGCGCGGCGCGCTCGAGCAGACGCGAGTGCAGATAGAACACGTCGCCGGGGTAAGCCTCACGGCCCGGCGGGCGGCGCAGCAGCAGCGAGATCTGACGGTATGCCCAGGCTTGCTTGGTCAAGTCGTCATAGATGATCAGGGCGTCTTGACCGCGGTCGCGGAAGTATTCGCCCATCGTGCAGCCGGCGTACGGCGCGAGGTACTGCAGCGCGGCCGATTCCGAAGCCGAAGCGGCGACGACGATCGTGTATTCGATCGCGCCCGTTTCTTCGAGCTTGCGCAGCACGTTCTGGATCGACGAAGCCTTCTGACCGATGGCGACGTAGATACAGATGAGGTCCTTGCCCTTCTGGTTGATGATCGTGTCGACGGCCACTGCGGTCTTGCCGCACTGACGGTCGCCGATGATCAGCTCACGCTGGCCACGGCCGATCGGCACCATCGAGTCGATCGACTTCAGACCCGTTTGCACCGGCTGCGACACGCCTTCACGCCAGATCACGCCCGGAGCGATCTTTTCGATCGCGTCGGTCATCTTGGCGTTGACCGGGCCCTTGCCGTCGATCGGGTTGCCGAGCGGGTCGACCACGCGGCCGATCAGTTCGGGGCCAACCGGCACTTCGAGAATGCGGCCCGTCGTCTTGACGATGTCGCCTTCCGAAATGTGCTCGTACTCGCCCAGAATCACCGCGCCGACCGAGTCGCGCTCGAGGTTCAGCGCGAGGCCGAAGGTGTTGCCCGGGAATTCGAGCATTTCGCCCTGCATCACGTCCGACAGGCCGTGGATACGCACGATACCGTCGGTCACGGAGATCACGGTGCCCTGATTGCGAACGTCTGCGCTCGCTTCAAGGCCCTGGATCCGGCTCTTGATCAGCTCGCTGATCTCAGAGGGATTGAGTTGCATTATTCGCTCCTGATGTTCAATTCTGTTGCGTGCCAGCCGCCGCGCCCGATTTTTTAATCGAGGCGCTCAGGCGGTCAACGCCGCCTGCATGCTGGCGAGCCGCGCGCGGACCGAGGTATCGAGCACTTCGTCGCCGACCGTGACGCGCACGCCGCCGATGAGCGACTTGTCGATCTCGACGGTCGGCTTCAGCTTGCATTTGAACTTGCGTTCGAGGCTGGCGACGAGGTCGTTCAACTGGGCGCCTTCGAGCGGGAACGCGCTGACGATCACTGCGTCAGCAGCACCTGCCTTGGCGTTCTTGAGCGCTTCGAACTGCGTCTGGATTTCCGGCAGCAGTGCCAGGCGATGATTCTCGATCAGCATCTGCACGAGGTTCTTCACCTCGCCCGATTCCTTGACCGGCGACTTCACCGCCGCGAGCAGCAGCTCGGCGACCTGGGCATGGCTCACCTTCGGGCTCGTCGCGACCGACTGCACCTCGGGCAAGGCCGCAACCTGTGCCAGCTCCGAAACGAGCGTGGACCAGGCAGCGGTGTCACCAGCTTCGGCCACGCCAAACAATGCTTCTGCGTACGGGCGGGCGATGGTTGCAAGTTCGGCCATGATCAGAGCTCGGCTTTCAGTTGATTCAGCAGTTCGACGTGGGCCGACTGATCGACTTCGCGCTTCAGGATCTGCTCGGCGCCTTGCACGGCGAGGGCGGCGACTTCGGCGCGCAGCGCTTCGCGTGCCTTGACGACCTGCTGGTCGGCGTCGGCCTTCGCCTGAGCGATGATGCGTGCCGCTTCGGCGTGCGCCTGGGCCTTGATTTCCTCTGCGACGGCCAGCGCGCGCTTTTCAGCGTCGGCGATACGGCTTTGACCCTCGTTACGGGCCGTAGCGAGCTCTTCGCCGACGCGCTTGTGCGCCGCTTCGAGTTCCGCCTTGCCCTTTTCCGCAGCGGCGAGGCCGTCTGCGATCTTCTTCGAGCGCTCGTCGAGGGCGTTGATCAACGGCGGCCACACGAACTTCATCGTGAACCACGCGAGGATCAGGAACACGACCATTTGCGCAAACAGGGTTGCGTTGAGATTCACGGTGTTTCCTTAATCGTTGCTATTCCGGGGAATTGAAACGGCAAGGCGCTCATCGGTTGTGAAACTCGATCAGCGCCTCGTCTCCCGTTCCGCCATGCGCCCACTACCCGTTATAGGTCAGGCGCAACCTTCCAGGGAACTTAGCCCGCGAGCTTCGAGAGCAGCGGGTTAGCGAACGCGAACAGCATTGCAACACCAACGCCAATCAGGAACGCTGCATCGATCAGACCAGCCAGCAGGAACATCTTCGTCTGCAGCGGGTTCATCAGTTCAGGCTGACGTGCGCAGGCTTCGATGTACTTGCCGCCCATCAGGCCGATACCGATACAGGCGCCGATTGCACCCAGGCCGATGATGATGCCGATACCGATGGCCGTGAAACCCTGGATGTTGGCGATGAAAGCTTGCATGATCACTCCTTATTGAGATTTTCTGGAACTGGGGATTTAAAACTGCAAATCTGGTTTGACGAGCACTTAGTGCTTGTCGTGTGCCTGGCCGATGTACACCAGCGTCAGCATCATGAAAATGAACGCCTGCAGCAGAACGATCAGGATGTGGAAGATCGCCCAGACGCTGCCCGCAATCACGTGGCCGATGAAGCCAAGCACCGTCGTGTCCGCGCCGAAGCTCCACAGACCGCCCAGCAGCGCGATCAGCAGGAACAGCAGTTCGCCTGCGTACATGTTGCCGAACAACCGCAGGGCGAGCGAAACCGTCTTGGCGACGAACTCGATGATGTTCAGTGCAAGGTTCGGGATCCACAGGAGCGGATGCGCGCCGAACGGGGCCGAGAGCAGTTCGTGTGCGAAGCCGCCAGGACCCTTGATCTTGAGGTTGTAGTAAATCATCAGCACGAAGACGCCGAGCGCGATGCCGAACGTGCCGTTGAGGTCGGCAGTCGGAACGATGCGCTGGTGCGGCAGCACTTCTGAGAGGCCGAGCCAGCCGATCACGCGGGTGGGCAGGTCGACAGGAATGAAGTCGAGCGAGTTCATGAGCGCGACCCAGATGAACACGGTCAGCGCGAGCGGTGCGATGAATGCACGGTTGCCATGGACGATGGACTTGGACTGGTCCTCCACCATCTCGACCAGCATTTCGATGGCGCACTGGAAGCGGCCCGGTACGCCCGGGGTCGCCTTGCGCGCAGCGAGGCGCAGGATGAGGATCGTCACGACGCCGCACAGGATCGACCAGAACAACGTGTCGATGTTCCAGACGCTGAAGTCGACGATCGACGTCTGGTGCGAGGTCGCAAAGTTCTGCAAGTGGTGAGCAATGTACTCGGACGGACCCGGTGCGCTCGTTCCTTCGCTAGCTGCCATATCGTTAAAGCCACCCAAATTGTCGAAAATCGTTTTCGGCCGCTCCCGCCGCAATACTGTATTGCGGGAACGCGCCGCCGTGGATCGTGTCTTATCTGCTTCGCATCGGCCAGCCGACTTCCACCGTCTTCGCTTCGACGCCCTGACTTGAGGCGGCGCGATGTTGGTGGGTCAGCGCCACGCGAGCGCGATCCAATATGTCTTTAGTGCGATCAGGTACGTGACGAGCAGGGGAATCCACTGCACGTCGTGATACCAGAACGCGATGGCGACGAACATCGCAATCGTCGCCCCCATCTTGAAGGCTTCGCCGAGCATCCAGTTGAACACGGTGCCGGCCCTGCTCAACTGCTTCAGGCGCGCCGCGAACAACGCACCGGGAAACCAGCAGATCGCTCCGCCCAGGAACGCCGACAACGCAGCACTGCCCGGCGGCTTATAAAACAGCCACCACGCCAACGTTGCAACCAGGGACAAAACCACTTGCGCCGCGACGACACGAAACGGCGTGACGCGCGATGGGCGACTCACCTGCGCGCCGAAAATTTGCTCGGCTTCGACCCGGGTGAGCGGAACGATGTCGTTGTTATCTTGCTGGCTGGCGTCCAGCTTGTCCCAGCGCGCGTTGTGATCCACGCGCCCGGAATTTTTGGCGGCTGCATCCTGCCCCCGGCTGGATGCTCCGACTTCGCCCGGCGGTACATCGGGCCCTTCATGCGCCTGCGGCGCTTCGTCTGGCCTCTGACCCACCATCGCTAATTCCGGAAATTCGCCTTGCACGCGTTTTATTACAGCGCACTTACAGCATCGCCAACCAAATAAATCCGGGCGATTGTAAGCGATAGTTGCAGGCAATTCAAGACTTTAGGCCCTTCAATAACACCGGTGAAATGCGACTTCATCATGCGGAAAAGGCGGCGCCGCGAAGGTGTGACCGGTAACTGTAAGGGAGGAGGCAGGCAAGGAGCAATCGTCAGGATGACCAGGTAGTTTTGAAGCCATCCGGCGCGCAATGCTGGCTCCGCCCCAGCATGTGAGACGGAATGCCGTCAAAACAGATGCAGCAGCGGCGCGGCGCCCAAAAAGGCCACGATCCAGAACGGCACGGCGATCAGGTGAAACAGCAGCCACACGCCGCGCTCGCCGGACAGACGCACGGCGATGAGATTCGCCAGCGAGCCGATGGCGACCCCGAAGCCCCCCACGCTCACGCCGAACGCGAGCGCGCGCCAGTCATGCGTGAAGCCCGCGAGCACAATGGCGGCCGGAACATTGCTAATAACCTGCGACAGCACGGCGCCTGCGGCAAAAGCGCGCATCGACGTTTGCAGCGAGAGTGACGTAAGCGCGTGATGGATGGCGGGCAGCGCGGCCACACTGCGCAGGACAATGAACATCAGCACGAAGATCAGCAGCAGCAGCCAGTCGATCTTGAGTACGATGCGAATGCGCCAGACCACGAAGCCCGCGGCGACGGCGGCCAGCGCGACACCTGCGTGGTGCGCGTCGGCGAGCAGCACGAACGCGACGAAGAGCACAGCCGCCACGCTCGCAAGCGCCCGATCGACGCGCTGCGGCGCGGCGTCTTTCGAGAGGTCGAGCGGTGTGGCCTTGAAAAGAAACGCCGTGAGCAGGATGAGCATCGCCATGAGAAACGCGCAAAGCGGTGCGAGCGCCACGACGAAGCGTCCGAACGATACCCCGCTCACCTGCCAGAGAAACAGGTTCTGCGGGTTGCCGAGCGGCGTGAGCACCGACCCCGCGTTCACGGCAAGCGCGATGACGATCACGAGGCGCTTGAGCGGCAGCGGCGTGAGCTTGTGCAGCGACAGCACGAGCGGCACCACGACGAAAAGCGCCACATCGTTGGTCACGATCATCGCCAGCGCCGCGGCCAGCGCGACGAGCAGCAACGCGAGCCCGCGCTCCGAGTGAATGTAGTGGACGAGCTTGTGCGCGAGCCAGGTCAGCAGTCCTGAATATTCGATACCCTTCGTCAGAATGAGCAGACCCGCGAGGGTCATCACCGTTTGCCAATCGACAAGTGCGGGCAGCGAGGCGATGGGACGAGGTGCGTAAATCTGCAACGCCACGAACGCCACGATGAGGATCGCGAGCACCGGCTCCGAAACGGCGAATGCGCCGATGCGGCGCAACAGGCTCAAGGGCTCACGCGCGCCCTGCTCCGATTCGCGCACCGGATTTATGCGCCGGCGCGCGCGTTTGCCGCTGCGATCTGCATCACAGCCATCACGCCGCCGTCTCGCCGCGCAGGCGCAGCAGGATGCCGTCGAGCGCGTCGAGGTCACCGAAGTCGACCGTGAGCTGCCCTCGCCCGCGTCGGCCGAGCTTGATCTTCACCGATGCGGCGAGCAGGTCCGACAACTCCTCTTCGAGGCGGCGCGTGTCGCGCCCGCCGTCGTGCGCGGCCTTCGCCTTCACTGCCGGTGCGGCCTTCGTGGTGGCCGAAACGAGCTTCTCCGTTTCACGCACCGACATCCGCTTGTTGACCACCTGGTTCGCCAGCGTGATTTGCGTGGCAGCGTCCACGGCGAGCAGCGCACGGGCGTGGCCCATGTCGAGATCGCCGGCCAGCAGCATCGTCTGCACGGGCGCTGCGAGGTTGAGCAGACGCAGCAGATTCGACACCGCGCTGCGCGAGCGTCCCACCGACTCGGCCGCCTGCTCGTGCGTGAAGCTGAACTCGTCGAGCAGGCGCTGGATGCCCTGCGCCTCTTCCAGCGGATTCAAGTCCTCGCGCTGGATGTTCTCAATCAGTGCCATCGCGGCGGCGGCCTGGTCGGGCACGTCCTTCACGAGCACCGGCACTTCGGTCAGGCCGGCGATGTGCGCGGCACGGAAGCGTCGCTCGCCCGCAATGATTTCGTAGCGCCCCGTCGCAACCGGGCGCACGAGAATCGGCTGCATCAGACCCTGTGCGCGAATGCTCGCTGCCAGCTCCTGGAGGGCGCCCTCGTCCATCCGCGTGCGCGGCTGGTACTTGCCGGCCTGCATCTGGGTGAGCGGCAGCGTGTTAGGTGCACCGTCGATCTTAACCGCCTCGGTGATGTCCGCACTGCCGCCGAGCAATGCTTCCAGCCCCCGGCCCAGTCCCTTCTTCCGTGCTACTGCATTCATCGTGCTTCCCCAGTCTCGTCAGAGTGCGCGCACGCGCTCGATCATTTCCGCGCCGAACTGCACATAGGCCTGTGCGCCGCGCGAGGCGCGATCGAACACCACACCCGGCAAGCCGTAGCTGGGTGCTTCGGCAAGGCGGACGTTGCGCGGGATTACGACGTCGAAGACCTTGTCGCCGAAGTGCTCTTTCAACTGCTCGGAAACCTGCTGCTGCAGCGTGATGCGCGGGTCGAACATCACGCGCAGAAGGCCGATCACCTTCAGGTCGCGATTCATGTTCGCGTGGACCTGCTTGATTGTATTGATGAGATCCGAAAGGCCTTCGAGCGCGAAGTATTCGCACTGCATCGGGATCACCACGCCATGGGCGGCGCACAGGCCGTTGAGCGTGAGCAGCGAAAGCGCCGGCGGGCAGTCGATGAGTACGAAGTCGTACTCGGCGTCGACCTCGGCGAGCGCGGCCTTCAGGCGCCGCTCGCGCTGCTCGACCGTCACCAGTTCGACCTCGGCGCCGGCCAGCTCGCGGTTGGCCGGCAGGACGTCGTAGCCGACCTGTTCCGGCCGCGTGCGCGCGGCGTTCACCGTGACGCCGTCGACGAGCACCTCATAGACCGTGTTCTCGCACGCGGCCTTGTCGATGCCGCTGCCCATGGTCGCGTTGCCCTGCGGGTCGAGGTCGATGAGAAGGACACGTTGTCCCTGCGATGCGAGGCTCGCGGCGAGATTGACCGTTGTCGTCGTCTTGCCGACGCCGCCCTTCTGGTTCGCAACGCAGAAGATTTTTGCCATCTTTTGTGTGTCCCTTTTACTGCCTTAAGTAGTTTGCTTACGTTATGACGCAACCGCCTCACGCACCATTCGGCCCGTTGGCCATCGCTCGACCGACTCAGGCCGCGGCGACCGGCTCAACCGACACTTCGATCAGGTGGCGCTCCGCGTCGAGCATCGGCACGCTCAGGCGGATCGTATTGAGTGCCTTGGTGCCGGTCGGCAAGCGCTCGATCTCACCTTCGGGGTGCACACCCTTCATGGCCCAGATCGCGCCGCCCTCGGCAACGAGGTGACGGGCCAGTGTAACGAAATCGGCGAGATCCGCGAATGCCCGAGACACGATCAAATCGAATTTTTTCGGTACTTCCATGCCAGGACGCAGCGATTCGACCCGGCCGGTCACCACCGAGAGGTTCGCGAGTCCGAGTTCGGCCTTCGCCTGCGACTGGAACGCCGACTTCTTCTGCACGATATCGTTGAGCGTGACTTGCCAGTGCGGGCGCACGATCGCGAGCACGATGCCAGGCAGTCCGCCGCCGGAGCCTACATCGAGCACGGTTGCGTCGGCGCGCGCCGGCAGATGCGGCACGATCGAAAGTGAATCGAGAATGTGCTGGATCAGCATCTGGCGCGGATCGCGAATCGCCGTGAGGTTGTACACGGCGTTCCACTTGGCGAGCAGCGCAACGTAGTCGAGCAACTGCTCGTACTGCCGTTCGGTGAGTTCGACGCCAAGCGCCCCTGCGCCCTCTTTCAGCAGACGAGCCAGCGCGTCGCGGTCCGCAATGCCGGGTTGCCTCGGGCGCCCCGTCATTGCGCCACCGGCGTCGAGTCGGTGCCGCTTTCGTCTGTGGCGCCCGGATTCTGGCGACGGCGGCCAAGGCCACGCTTGAGATGAACCATCAGCAACGAGATCGCGGCGGGGGTAATGCCCGAAATGCGCGACGCCTGGCCGATCGTCTCAGGGCGGAACTGATTCAGCTTCTGGCGCGCTTCAAACGACAGGCCGCGCACTTCCGCGTAATCGATGCCTTCCGGCAGACGGGCATTTTCCTGCGCGCCATTGCGCTCGATCTCGTCGGCCTGGCGATCGATATAACCCTGATATTTGATGCCGATTTCGATCTGCTCCTTGATCTGGGCGAGCAGAACTTCATCGTCGGCGAGCGGGGTTTTCGGCGCGCAAGCGCCTTCGCGCAGACCGCATACGCCGTCATAGCTCACGCCCGGGCGACGCAGCAAGTCCGCGAGGTTGTATTCGCGGTCGATCGACTTGCCAAGCAGTGCCGTCGCTTCTTCAGCCGAAAGCGTCTTGGGGTTCACCCAGGTGGACTTCAGACGCTCCGTTTCACGTGAAACAGCATCGCGCTTACGGGAGAATGCGTCCCAACGGACGTCGTCAACCACGCCCAGCTCGCGGCCGACCTCCGTCAGACGCATATCCGCGTTGTCTTCACGCAGGCTCAAGCGGTATTCGGCTCGGCTTGTGAACATGCGATACGGCTCGGAAACGCCGCGTGTCACCAGATCATCGACTAGCACCCCGAGGTACGCCTGATCGCGGCGCGGGCACCAGGCGTCCTTCCCCTGCACCTGCAGGCCTGCGTTCATACCGGCGAGCAAGCCTTGTGCTGCCGCCTCTTCATAGCCCGTCGTACCGTTGATTTGGCCCGCAAAAAACAGCCCATTGATCACTTTGGTTTCGAGCGAAGCCTTGAGCCCGCGCGGGTCGAAGTAATCGTATTCGATTGCGTAACCCGGACGGAGGATGTGCGCATGTTCGAGGCCACGCATCGAGTGCACGAGTTCGAGCTGCACATCGAACGGCAGGCTCGTGGAGATGCCATTCGGGTAGAACTCGTTCGTGGTCAGGCCTTCCGGTTCGAGGAAGATCTGGTGTGATTCCTTCGAGGCGAAGCGATGAATCTTGTCCTCGATGGACGGGCAATAGCGCGGCCCCACCCCTTCGATCACGCCCGTGTACATCGGCGAGCGGTCGAGACCGCCGCGGATGATGTCGTGGGTGCGCTCGTTCGTGTGCGTGACCCAGCACGGAATCTGACGCGGATGCTGCTCCGCGCGGCCAAGAAACGAGAACACCGGCACCGGATCGAGGTCGCCCGGCTGCTCTTCGAGCACCGAGAAGTCGATCGTGCGGCCGTCGATACGCGGCGGCGTGCCCGTCTTGAGGCGGCCCTGCGGCAGCTTCAGCTCCTTCAGGCGCGACGAGAGCGTCACGGCAGCGGGATCGCCGGCGCGGCCGCCCGTGTAGTTGTTCAGGCCCACGTGGATCTTGCCGTCGAGGAAAGTCCCCGCCGTCAGCACGACTGCACGGCTGCGGAAGCGGATGCCCAACTGCGTTACGGCGCCTACGACGCGATCGCCTTCGACCATCAGATCTTCCACGGCCTGCTGGAAGAGCCAGAGATTCGGCTGATTCTCGAGGCGTCGGCGGATCGCCGCCTTATACAGAATGCGGTCGGCCTGCGCGCGCGTCGCCCGAACTGCCGGGCCCTTGGACGAATTGAGGATGCGGAACTGGATCCCGCCCTCGTCCGTTGCCGCGGCCATGGCGCCCCCGAGCGCATCGACTTCCTTGACCAGATGGCCCTTGCCGATGCCGCCAATCGACGGATTGCAGCTCATCTGGCCCAGCGTTTCGATGTTGTGCGTAAGCAGGAGCGTCTTGACGCCCATGCGGGCGGCTGCAAGCGCAGCCTCGGTTCCGGCGTGACCGCCGCCGACGACGATTACGTCAAATTCTGTGGGATAAAGCATGGCGGGACCTCACGCTTGGACGGAAACGACCGCGTGAGCCTTCTCAGAAAAAGTGGTATGCGCGAATTATAACGGTTTCGGCTTTTCGGCCGTTCACACCCGAATTTGTTCCCGAGATTGGCCCGCGTTGACCAAAAAAAGCGGCGTGTTTCACGTGAAACACGCCGCACATTTCTACAGCGATAGGCGAAGTCAGACCGGCTTCTTCGCCAACCCGAGATACGTTTCAATCACGCGCGGGTTCTGCGCCAACTGCCCCGCCGGCCCTTCAAGCGCCAGGTCGCCCGTTTCCAGCACATAGCCGTAGTCGGAAATCTGCAATGCAGCGCGTGCATTCTGCTCGATCAGCAGCGTGGCAACGCCGGTTTGCCTCAGCGCACTGATGATGTGGAAGATTTCCTTCACGATCAGCGGCGCAAGACCGAGGCTCGGCTCGTCGAGCATCAACAGATCGGGCTTGCCCATCAAGGCGCGGCCGACTGCGAGCATCTGGCGCTCGCCGCCCGAAAGCGTGCCAGCGGCCTGCGCCCGGCGCTCCTTCAAGCGCGGAAACAGCGTGAAAACCGGCTCGAGCTGATCGAGAAAATTACGTTCACCGGCGCGCTTGCGGCGGTACGCGCCGAGCACGAGGTTGTCCTCCACCGTCATCGAGGCAAACAGTTCGCGCTTCTCCGGCACGAGACACATGCCACGCGCCACGCGCCGCTCGATCGGCAGAGCGCCGATCTCTTCGCCCATATAAGCGATGCGGCCGCTCGCATGCCCCGTCACGGGCAGCGCGCCCATGATGGCGTTGAGCAGCGTGGACTTGCCCGCGCCGTTCGGGCCGATCACGGAGACGATCTGCCCCGCGCCTACCTTGATCGCCGCTTTGTGCAGCGCCTCGATCTTGCCGTAGCGAACGGCGAGTCCGGAAACTTCCAGTACGGGAGTCGTCATCATTCCACCCCGCCCAGATACGCTTCCAGAACGGCTGGATCCTTTTGCACCTCTTGCGGCAAACCTTCTGCGATGCGCGTGCCGAACTCCATCACCACGAGGCGGTCGGTGAGATTCATCACGAAATCCATGTCGTGTTCGACCAGCAGCACGCTCATCCCCTCTTCTCTCAGTTTGCGAAGCAATGCCGCCAACTGTTGCTTTTCCCGGTAGCGCAGGCCCGCCGCAGGCTCGTCGAGCAGCAGCAAGGTCGGATCACAGCAGAGCGCGCGGGCAATCTCGAGGATGCGCTGCTGACCGAGCGCGAGGCTGCCCGCTTCGTCATACATATGCTGCTCGAGACCCACGCGTCGAATCTGCTTCGCCGCCTCGCTCATGAGCCGCCCTTCTTCCGTGGCATTGAGCTTGGCCACACTGCGCAACACGCCCGCGCGACCACGCAGGTGCGCGCCGATGGCGACGTTCTCGAGCACCGTCATCGTCGGCAGCAGCTTGACGTGCTGGAACGTGCGGCCAATACCGCGCGCGACGATTTCACGTGAAGTGAGGCGGTCGATGCGCTCGCCGCGGAACGTGATCTCGCCGCTGGTCGGCTGAAGCACACCGGTCACGAGGTTGAAGGTCGTCGACTTGCCCGCACCGTTGGGACCGATCAGGCCGATGATCTGCCCCGCCTTCACGTCGAAGCTGACGTCGTTCACCGCCACGAGACCGCCGAACTGCTTGCGCGCCTTGTTCACCGTCAGCAGCATTTCGCCGGTCGCCGGCTTGCTGCGCTGCGGCAAGGCTTCGGCGTGCTCGGGCACATGCGCCTGCGGGCCGCGCGGGAAGAAGCGCGCCACGAACGGCCAGACGCCTCGCCGCGCGTATTGCAGCAGCAGCACCATCAATATGCCGAACACGATGATCTCGAAGTTGCCGTTCTCGCCCAGCAGCTTCGGCAGCAGGGTTTGCAGCCAGTCCTGCAGCACGGTGAGAATCGCCGCGCCCAGCACTGCGCCCCAGACGTGCGCCACGCCGCCCACCACGGCCATGAAGAGATATTCGATGCCGTGATTCAGACCGAACGGCGTCGGGTTCACCGCGCGCTGCAAGTGCGCGTACAGGAAGCCCGAAACGGCTGCGAGCACGGCCGCATAGACGAAGATCACCACGCGCATCCAGCCGGTGTTCACGCCCATGGCCTCGGCCATCATGCCGCCGCCGCGCAGCGCGCGAATCGCGCGCCCCATGCGGCTATTAAGCAGATTTTGAACAGATAGCACGGACGCAAGCACCACGACCCAGATCAGGTAGTAGATATGGCGGCCCGATTCGAGGTCGATGCCCAGCACGTTCAGCACGGGAATGCCGTTGATGCCGTCGTACTTGCCTAGCATGTCGAGGTTGCCGAACAGGAAGAACAGCGCGAGGCCCCAGGCGATCGTGCCGAGCGGCAGGAAGTGGCCCGACAGACGCATCGTGACGAGCCCCAGAACGAGCGCTACGAGCGCCGTGATCACCACGCCGACGATGAGCGCGAGCCACGGCGAAACGCCGTACTGCGTCGTCAGATAGGCAGTCGCGTAAGCCCCGAGCCCGACGAACGCCGCCTGCCCGAAGCTCGTCATCCCGCCGATGCCGGTGAGCAGCACGAGCCCGATCGCGACGATCGAATACAGGCCGATGTAGTTGAGCAGCGTGATCCAGTACTCGGGCACATGCACCGGATGAGGCAGCACCGGCAACGCGAACATCACCACGAGGAACAGCCAGAAGAAGCGGTTGTGCATGACGAATCGTTTCATCGCATCACTCCTCTTCCTCTTCGGCGTGCGGCGTCGAGAGCGAGCGCCACAGCAGCACCGGGATGATCAGCGTAAACACGATCACTTCCTTGTAAGAGCTCGCCCAGAACGACGAGTACGACTCCAGCAGGCCCACGAGCACGGAACCCGCCGCAGCCAGCGGATAGCTCACCAGACCGCCGATAATGGCGCCGACGAAGCCCTTGAGGCCGATCAGGAAGCCTGAGTCGTAGTAGATGGTGGTGAGCGGCGAGACGAGAATGCCGCACAGCGCACCGAGGCCCGCGGCGAGCGTGAACGCGAGCCGCCCGGCCTGCGTGGTGCCGATGCCGACGAGCCGCGCGCCGAGCCGGTTCACCGAGGTCGCGCGCAGCGCCTTGCCCGAGATCGTGCGATCGAAATAGAGATACAGGGCGACGATCAACACGGCGGCCGTGCCGATCACCCAGAGGCTTTGGCCCGAGATCGACAGGCTGCCGATGTTGAACGTGGCGTCGGAGAACGCATTCGTGCGCGAGCCTTCCGCGCCGAACATCACTAGCCCGAGGCCCACCATCGCAAAGTGCACGGCCACCGCGACGATCAGCAGCAGCAGCGTGGTCGCTTCGGCGATCGGCTCATACGCGAGGCGATAGATGAACGGCCCCATCGGCACCACGATCGCGAGTGTGAGCGCAATCTGGACGAGCATCGGCAGCTGCTGGCTCGCTACCCCGCGCGTCACCGCATAAAGCGCGATGGGAAAGAGCAGATACTTGCCGGCAAGCGTCACGAGCGTGCGCGCCGCGTGGCGCCGCCGTTCGGCGTGACGCACGAGTGCGGCGGTCTCGACCAGGAAGCACGCCGCGCCGAGCGCGACGAGCAGCCAGCAGGTGGCCGGAAACTTCTGCGATTGCAGCGCGGCGAGCGTGAGCGCGCCATACGAAACGAATTCGCCCTGCGGAATGAAGATCACCCGCGTGACCGAGAACACCAGCACCAGGGCGAGCGCAAGCAGCGCATAGATCGCACCGGTGGTGATGCCGTCCTGCGCGAGGATCGCGGCGATCGATAAATCCATACTCCCCTCTTCCTGAAACCTTCTGGAACCTGGAAAAACAGCGACGTCGAAAAACGGAAATGCTGGTGAACCGTGCGAGTCGCGGTTCGGACTTCGCGTATGAAAAGCCGGTGCGCAGAGGTAAATCCGCGCACCGGTCATGCTTGTCCTTGCTTGTGCTCGATTGTCAGTGGCCAGAATGACGCCGTGACGCGCGCGCGTGTTTCACGGGAAAACGCGCGGCGCTTTCCCGTGCGCCGCACCTTATTCGCTCTGCAGCTTCCACTTGTTGTTGACGATCTCGACGATCACACGTGCGCGCTGGTCGAGGCCCGCATGATCCGTCGCGCTCATGTTGAAGATGCCGTGCGCGCCCGCCACGTCCTGCGAGTTTTCGAGCGCGGCGCGCAGCGCCACGCGGAACGCCTCGGTGCCCGGCTGGCCCGCCTTCAAGGCGACCGGAATCGCGCGCTGGAGCAACTGGCCGGCGTCCCATGCATGACCGCCGAAGGTCGCCACCGTGCCAACGCCATAGGCCTTCTCATAGGCCGTCTTGTAGGCCAGCGCCGACTTCTTCACAGGGTTCGAATCGGGCAACTGGTCGGCCACGAGGATCGGGCCCGCGGGCAGCAGTTCGCCTTCGCAATCCTTGCCGCAGACGCGCAGGAAGTCGTTATTCGCCACGCCGTGCGTCTGATAGATCCTGCCCTTGTAGCCGCGATCCTTGAGCGTGGTCGCGGGCAGCGCCGCGGGCGTGCCCGAGCCGGCGATCAGGATCGCGTCGGGGTTCGCCGACATCAGCTTGAGCGCCTGGCCCGTCACCGACGAGTCGGTGCGGTTATAGCGCTCGTTCGCCACGATCTTGAGATTGTGCTTTCCGGCCGCGCTGGTGAACTCCTTGAGCCAGCTGTCGCCGTAGGCGTCGGTGAAGCCGATGAAGCCCACCGTCTTCACGCCCTGCTTCTCCATGTAGCTCGCGAGCGCGTCGGCCATCAGGCTGTCGTTCTGCGGCGTCTTGAAGGCCCACTGACGCTTCGCGTCGATCGGCTCGACGATCGCGGCGGATGCGGCGAGCGAAATCATCGGCGTCTTGCCCTGCGCGACGACGTCGAGCATGGCGAGCGAGTTCGGCGTGACCGACGAGCCGATGATAGCGTCCACGTGGTCTTCGTCGATCAGCTTGTGCGTGTTCTGCACGGCCTTGCTCGTGTCCGAGGCGTCGTCGAGCACGATGTACTGCACGCTCTTGCCCGCGATTTCCTTGGGCAGCAGCGCGATGGTGTTCTTCTCCGGA
This sequence comes from Paraburkholderia sp. CNPSo 3272, assembly GCF_024206495.1. Lineage (GTDB taxonomy): Bacteria > Pseudomonadota > Gammaproteobacteria > Burkholderiales > Burkholderiaceae > Paraburkholderia. The sequence goes on from NZ_JAMBPQ010000032.1 coordinate 52,276, forward strand.
ATGCCGAGCGACGCGGCCGGCCCCGTTGCCGAGAGCGTCACGCCAATCTTCACCTGCGCAGCGGCGATGCCCGCCGCGCCCATCAGCGCCGCTGCGAGTCCGGCACTGATCGAGCTCAATACCCACTTCTTCGTTTTCATTGCGCGTCTCCAAACGCTTGCTCTACGTGTTGTCGATTGATCCTGCGCCGATTACTAGGATGTTCGTAAATCGACGCCGGCCTTTGAGTGTAGTAATCGGGATCGCGCGTGTAATGCATGGTTTTCCCTGCCTGCGGCGGCGCACAAGCCGCCGCGCGCCAAGGTGCGCTTTCCGCTTTTATCGACTGCCTGCTGCCTTGCCCTTACTGCCTTCCCTGCTGCTGCGAAATGCGCTGCGAATCTGTTGCCACGGCAACAAAAAAGGCACCTCAATCGAGCGTGCCTTTTTGGTGTTTCATGCTTCGTTCAACCGGCGCTCAATCGCCGGCGAGTTTCCACTTGCCGCCGACGATCTCCACCATCACGCGGGCACGCTGGTCGAGACCCGCGTGGTCGGTCGCGCTCATGTTGAAGATGCCGTGCGCGCCGGCCACGTCATGCGAGTTTTCGAGCGCGGCGCGCAGCGCTTCGCGAAAGGCCTTCGAGCCCGGCTGACCCGCTTTGAGCGCGAGCGCAATCGCGTGCTGGAGCAAGAGGCCCGCGTCCCAGGCGTGACCGCCGAAAGTCGAGATCGAGCCTGCGCCATAGGCCTTTTCATACGCTGCCTTATACGCAAGCGCCGACTGCTTCACGGGATTCGAATCCGGCAATTGATCGGCGACGAGCAGGGGCCCGGCGGGCAGCCAGGTGCCGTCGCAGTCCTTGCCGCACACGCGCAGGAAGTCGTTGTTGGCCACGCCGTGCGTCTGGTAGTACTTGCCGGCGTAGCCGCGCTCCTTGAGCGTTCTCTGCGGTAGCGCGGCCGGCGTGCCCGCACCCGCGATGAGGACTGCGTCGGGGTGCTGCGAGATCATCTTGAGCACCTGGCCCGTGACCGAGGCATCGTTACGCGCGAAGCGTTCGTTCGCCACGACCTTGATGTTCTGTTTGGCAGCGGCCGCGCTGAATTCCTTGTACCAGCTCTCGCCATAGGCGTCTGCGAAGCCGATGAAGGCCACCGTCTTCACGCCGTGCGCGGCCATGTGCTGCGCGATGGCGCCGGCCATCAGCGCGTCGTTCTGCGGCGTCTTGAAGACCCACGAGCGTTTGGCATCCATCGGCTCGACGATCGAGGCCGCTGCGGCCATTGAGATCATCGGCGTGGACGTTTCCGCAGCCACGTCGATCATGGCGAGCGAGTTGGGCACGACCGTCGAGCCGATCAAGGCGTCGACGTGATCTTCGCTCGTGAGCTTGCGTGCGTTCTTCACCGCCTGGGTGGAATCCGTGGCGTCGTCGAGCACGATGTAATCGACTTTCTGGCCCGCGATTTCCTTCGGCAGCAGCGCAACCGTGTTCTTTTCCGGAATCCCGAGCGAGGCAGCCGGCCCCGTCGCCGACAGCGTCACACCGATCTTCACATCTGCATGCGCCCCGCCTGCCGTCGCGGCGAGCACCCCGGTCGCGACGCAGGCCGCCCCCATCCAACGCAAAACCAACTGCATCTCCACTCCTTCTATTCGTTTTCTTTATTGCTACGGATTTGTGGCGCACCGCGGCCGATTACCTCATACGCAAATCGATAAGCGGCTGCGGGAAATCAACGCAAAAATGCTGACCGCACGGTCGGTGATTGGCGAGTGTAGCGGTCTGCGTATTCAGATGGCAAGCGCTTTCCATCTGCTTACAGTGAGCAGGATTGCGCGCTCGCTTTGCGTAATGCGCAAACGCTTGTGCTGCGGGCGAGGTCCGGCCCGCGGCCCGATTTGCGTAATTTGGGAAAGGAATAATCGGCGCTTGCGAAGGTGCGTAAGTCGCATGCCACGCAGCCGAAAAAGATGATCGGCCCGCCGTCGAAAACAGGCGCGTAGAAATATAAAAAGCGCTGTTGGACTCTCGTCCAACAGCGCTTCCTTGTCCGGGCACTTGGTGCCTCAGTTGTCTCCTCGTTCTCCACCTGCAAATTCGGTGCATCAGAACTAAGTGCAACTTTAAACTTCACCCCCCTCTGCAGCAACTAGCATTTACCCTAGTGGTGCAGTGCGGCACCGAATTGGGGCGCGTCGCCACAGATTTGTCGCACGGCGGCCCTCTGCGGGATGCCGCAGCGCGACATCTTTGCGCGGGCTATGCCACCTCGGGCGGGCGGCCGATCATTCTATCGCAGTCCGGAGTAGTCCGGCACGCCCGGCCGTCACGCGCGCAGGGGCCGCACGCGCGCCACGATCTCGCCGACAATGCCGCGCCGGAATGCCAGCACGCAGGCAATGAAAATGATGCCCGTGACGATCGTTGTGGACTCACCGAGTGAGCGGAACCACTCGACGCCCGTCCCTCTTGCGAGCGCCGTGCCGATATCGCCCAGCCGGTCCTCCAGCGCGACGATGAGGGTTGCGCCGAGCAGCGGCCCGAACAGCGTGCCCATGCCGCCCACAAGCGTCATGAGGATCACGAGACCCGACATGGTCCAGTACGCGTCGCCGAGCGTTTCGAAGCCGAGCACGAGCACCTTCAGCGCGCCGGCTAGACCCGCGAGCCCCGCCGACAACACGAACGCGAGCAGCTTGAAGCGGTCGGTGTCGTAGCCGAGCGAGACGGCGCGCGGCTCGTTCTCCTTGATCGCCACGAGTACCTGCCCGAACGGCGAATGCACGATGCGCACGATCAGACCGAACGCGAGCACCATTACGACTAGCACGACGTAGTAGAGCGAGAGATCGGAACCGAGCGAAAGCACGCCGAACAGCTTGCCGCGCGGCACGCCCTGCAGACCGTCTTCGCCGTGCGTGAACGGCGCCTGCAGGAACACGAAATAGACCATCTGCGCGAGCGCGAGCGTGACCATCGAAAAGTAGATGCCCTGCCGGCGAATCGCGAAGATGCCAACCACGAGCCCGAGGACCGTGGCGACCGCCGTGCCCGCGAGGACGCCCACCTCGGGCGTGAAATTGAGCGACTGGATCGCGTAGCCTGCCGTATAGCCCGCGCTCGCGAGAAACATCGCATGGCCGAACGAAAGCAGGCCCGTGTAGCCGATCAGCAGGTTGAACGCCGCGGCGAACAGGGCGAAGCACAACACCTTCATCACGAAGAGCGGATAGGCGCCGGCGAACGGCGCGACGATCAGCCCGATCAGCAACAAACCATAGAGCGCTTTTCTTTGCATCATCGTTCCTTGCCGAAGAGACCCGCGGGGCGAATCAGCAGCACGATCGCCATGATTACGAACACCACGGTCGCGGAGGCCTCGGGCCAGAACACCCGCGTGAAGCCTTCGATCACGCCGAGCATGAGGCCGGTGAGGATCGAGCCCATGATCGAGCCCATGCCGCCGATCACGACCACGGCGAAGACGGTGATGATCATCGGTTGGCCCATGAGCGGAGAGACCTGGATCACGGGCGCGGCGAGTACGCCCGCAAACGCCGCGAGTGCGACGCCGAAGCCGTAGGTCAGCGTGATCATGAGCGGCACGTTGATGCCGAACGCCTCGACGAGCTTGGGGTTCTCCGTGCCCGCGCGCAGATACGCGCCAAGGCGTGTCTTTTCGATTACGAACCAGGTCGCGAAGCACACGGCAAGCGAAGCCACCACCACCCAGGCGCGATAGTTGGGCAAATACATAAAGCCTAGATTCGTCGCGCCGGCGAGCAGGTCAGGCACATCATAGGGCTGCCCCGACGAGCCGTAGATCGAGCGGAACACGCCCTCCACCACGAGCGTGAGACCGAAAGTGAGCAGGAGTCCGTACAGATGATCGAGCTTATAAAGCCAGCGCAGCATGGAGCGCTCGATCACGACGCCGAACAGGCCGACCACGAGCGGAGCGACGACGAGCATCACCCAGTAAGGCAGGTCGAAGTACGCGAGCCCCATCCACGTAAGCATCGCGCCCAGCATGAACAACGCGCCGTGGGCGAAGTTGATCACGTTGAGCATGCCGAAAATCACCGCGAGACCGAGGCTCAGGATCGCGTAGAACGAGCCGTTCACGAGCCCGAGCAGCAACTGGCTCAGCATTGCCGGAAGCGGAATGCCAAAAATCGTCATGAAAGCCGCCCATTGACGCATTAACGCATTAACGGATTACGCAATCATGCCGCGCCCGGCGCACCCGCTTCGGGGCGCCGGGCGCGGCATCCGACTGCAGCATTTACGCGCGCGCGCTCACTTCCACAGCGCGCACTTGCTCTCCTGCTTCGTCGTATAGGCCTGCTCGCCCGGGATCGTCTGCACCACCTTGTAGTAGTCCCACGGCTTCTTCGACTCGGACGGCTTCTTCACCTCGACGAGATACATGTCGTGGATCAGCACGCCGTCCTGGCGGATGTAGCCGCCCTTGGTATAGAAGTCGTTGACCTTGGTCTTCTTGAGCTGCTCCATGACCTTGTCGGAATCCGTCGTGCCGGCCGCTTGCACCGCCTTCAGATACGTCGTCACCGCCGAATAGTCAGCCGCCTGAAGTTCGGACGGCATCTTCTTCGTCTGGTCGAAGTAGCGCTGCGCCCACTTGCGCGTGTCGTCGTTCTGGTCCCAGTACCAGCCGGTCGTGAGCACGAGGCCCTGCGTGGTGTCGAGTCCGAGGCTGTGCACGTCGGGCAGGAACATCAGCAGCGCAGCGGTCTTCATGGTCTTGTTGATGCCGAATTCCTTCGCGGCCTTGATCGCGTTGACCGTGTCGCCGCCCGCGTTCGCGAGGCCGAGGATCTGCGCCTTCGAGGCTTGCGCCTGCAGCAGGAACGACGAGAAGTCCGACGCCGAGAGCGGATGGCGCACTTCGCCGAGCACCTGGCCGCCGTTCGCCTTCACGACGTCCGCGGTGTTCTTCTCGAGCGACTTGCCGAACGCGTAGTCGGCGGTCAGGAAGAACCAGCTCTTGCCGCCCTGCTTGAGCACAGCGAGGCCCGTGCCCTTGGCGAGCGCGACCGTGTCATAGCCGTAGTGGACCGTGTACGGCGTGCACTGCTCGTTCGTCAGTGCGTCCGTGCCCGCGCCCGTGTTGAAGTACACCTTCTTCTTCTCTTGCGCGACCTGGTTCATCGCCAGCGCCGTCGCCGAGTTCGTGCCGCCGAGCAGCATGGTGAGCCCGTCACGGTCGAACCATTCGCGCGCCTTCGAAGCGGCGATATCGGCCTTGTTCTGGTGATCGGCGTACTCGATCTGGATCGGCTTGCCGAGCACCTTGCCGCCGAAGTCCGCGACCGCCATCTTGATCGCCGTGAGGCCGCCCTGACCGTCGTCGTCAGCGTAGAGGCCGGACATGTCCGTGATGAAGCCGATCTTCACCGCGTCGTCGGCGGCCTGCGCGCTCCCCGCGCTGAACGCCATCGCAGCTGCCGAGGCGGCAAAAAGGCCCGCGAGCCGCGCGAACGTGGTTTTCTTCATTGCAGTCTCCTTCCTTGGTTGCGTAGTTATTCAGGAACATTCCATGAACGCTGGGGGCAAAGCGATTCGCGCGGCACCGTTGCGTCGCGCAGCAAATCAGAACAGAAAATTAAACGCCCAGCAGGTCGTGCAGCACCGGCATCTTTCCCTCGAGCTCGGCGGTACCGAAGTGCTCGACGATGCGCCCGTGCTCCATCACGTAAAAGCGGTCCGCGAGCGGCGCCGCAAAACGGAAGTTCTGCTCGACCATCACGATCGTGTAGCCGCGCGACTTAAGCGTGAGGATCATGCGCGCGAGCGTTTGCACGATGACCGGCGCGAGACCTTCGGATATCTCGTCGAGCAGCAGCAGGTTCGCGCCCGTGCGCAGGATGCGCGCCACGGCCAGCATCTGCTGCTCGCCGCCGGAAAGCCGCGTGCCCTGGCTGTTGCGCCGTTCGGCGAGATTGGGAAACATCGCGTAGATCTCGTCGAGCGACATGCCCTCCGCCACTTTTGCCCCTTTCGCACCGACATGCGGCGGCAGGAGCAGATTCTCTTCGCAGGAGAGGCTCGCGAAAATGCCTCGCTCCTCGGGGCAATATCCCACGCCGCAGTGCGCGATGCGATAGGTGGGCATCTGGATCGTCTCGCGCCCGCCAATCCGGATCGAGCCCGTGCGACGCCCGGTGAGCCCCATGATGGCGCGCAGCGTCGTCGTGCGCCCCGCGCCGTTGCGCCCGAGCAGCGTCACGACCTCGCCGCGCCCGACGGAAAGATCGACGCCGTGCAGAATGTGCGACTCGCCATACCACGCCTGCAGCCTCGTAATCTCCAGCGCCTTCGCGCTCTCGGCTGCGCCGGCGGCCGCAGCCGTTTCGCGTTCGGTGACCGTGTTCATGCGTGCGCCCCCGTCAGCGCCGCGTCGGCACTGCCCATATAGGCCTCGGCGACGAGCGGATTCTTCGAGACTTCGGCGTAGCTGCCTTCGGCGAGCACCTCGCCGCGCTGGAGCACCGTGATCGTGTCGGAGATGCCGGCAATCACGTTCATGTTGTGCTCGACCATGAGGATCGTGCGCCCGCTCGATACTTTCTTGATGAGCGCCGTCACGCGGTCCACGTCTTCGTGGCCCATGCCCTGGGTCGGTTCGTCGAGCAGCATCAGCTCGGGCTCCATCGCGAGCGTCGTGGCGATTTCCAGCGCGCGCTTGCGGCCATAGGCCAGCTCGACCGTGGGCACGTCGGCGAAATCGGTGAGGCCCACCTGCGTGAGCAGATCCATCGCGCGGTCGTTGAGCTCCGCGAGCGTGCGTTCGCTCTTCCAGAAGTGGTAGGCGGTGCCGAGCGAGCGCTGCAGCCCCACGCGCACGTTCTGGAGCGCCGTGAGGTGCGGAAACACGGCCGAAATCTGGAACGAGCGGATGATGCCGCGCCGCGCGATCTGCGCGGGCCGCTCATGCGTGATGTCGATGCCGTTGAAGACGATGCGCCCCGCGCTGGGCACGAGGAATTTGGTGAGGAGGTTGAAGCAGGTGGTCTTGCCTGCCCCGTTCGGCCCGATCAGTGCGTGGATCGAGCCGCGGCACACGCGCAGGTTCACGCCGTTCACGGCCGTGAAGCCCTTGAACTGTTTCGTGAGGTCGCGCGTCTCCAGAATCGTGTCGCCGAGAATCATGTCCCCTTCCGAGCGTGGTAAGGCGTAACACTGCAGACCGTCCGTGACTCGTGGTGCACGGTGAGGTCCGGCGCGGACGTGGCGGCGCGCCTCCCGATGCGCGCAACGCGCGCCTGCCGACTTTTGCGTCATTGTCTCGCCAAATGATGCAGCGCAATCATTGGGATTTGCACTTAAGGGAGCGTCACAAGGACAGCGAACATCACACCCCACAATTGACGACAGTACGATGAAAGATAGCCGCACGTTCGTCGCGTGATCGCGGCAAATCCTTGTCTCAGGGCGTACGGAAACCCGCGAGCGGAAGCGCTTCCCCTCGCGTCCCAAATAGTCGTCGACTCGACGCTATCTTGCGCGTCGCTCCATGCGCTCAGGCGGTCGTCAGCGTTGCACCGGCGGCGGCCTCCGTTTGCGCACGCGCACCCTCGCGGCGGTCCGCGCGCAGCATCCCGGCGGCGCGCTCCGCGATCATCAGCGTCGGCGAATTCGTGTTTCCCGAGGTAATGGTCGGCATGACCGAGGCATCCACCACACGCAGGCCCTCCACGCCGCGCACACGCAGGCGCGCGTCGACCACCGCGTCGGGGTCGTCCGCGCGGCCCATGCGGCACGTGCCGACCGGATGAAAGATCGTCGTGCCGACGTTGCCCGCCGCCTCGCGCAGTTCCTCCTCAGTCTGGAACGCGAGCCCCGGCAGGATCTCGTGCGGCTGGTAACGCGCGAGCGCGCCAGACGCCGCGATGCGCCGCGTGAGCCGTATCGAGTTGGCCGCAACGCGCAGGTCGTGATCGGTCGAAAGATAATTGGGTGCGATCGCGGGCGCCTGCGAGGGGTCAGCCGAAACGGCGTGGATACTGCCGCGCGACGTGGGCCGCAGGTTGCACACCGAGGCCGTGAACGCGTTGAAGCGATGCAGCGGCTCGCCGAAGCGGTCGAGCGAAAGCGGCTGCACGTGGTACTGGAGGTCGGGCCGAGTGAGCGCGGGGTCATCCGGGTCCGATTTCGCGAACGCGCCCAGCTGCGAGGGCGCCATCGACATGGGGCCGCTCTGCAACAACGCGTACTGCATGCCGATCATGAGCTTGCCCCACCAGTGCGCGGAGGCCGTGTTGAGCGTATGCACGCCGTTCACGCGAAACGCCATGCGCAGTTGCAGATGGTCCTGGAGGTTCTCGCCCACGCCGCGCAGATCCTGCACGACGCCAATGCCGAGTTGCGCGAGCCGCGCAGCGTCGCCGATGCCGGAAAGCTCGAGCAGTTGCGGCGAATTCACCGCGCCGGCGCTCAGGATGACTTCGCAACGCGCCCGCGCGACGTAATCGACGTCGCCGCGATACTCCACGCCCACGCAGCGCTTGCCTTCGAAGATCACGCGCTGCGTGAGCGCGCCGGTGACGACCGTGAGATTGGGCCGCTTCATCGCCGCACGCAGGAACGCCTTCGACGCATTCCAGCGCACGCCGCGCTTCTGGTTCACCTCGAAATAGCCCACGCCGCTGTTGTCGCCGCGATTGAAGTCGTCGGTGGCGGCAATGCCCTGCTCCTGCGCGGCGTGCGCGAACGATTCGAGAATCTGCCAGCGCAGCCGCTGCTTCTCCACGCGCCATTGGCCACCCGCGCCGTGAAACTCGCTCGCGCCGCCGTGATGGTCCTCGCTGCGGCGGAACACGGGCAGCACGCTGTCCCACGACCAGCCGGAATCGCCAGTCTCGCGCGCCCAGTTGTCGTAGTCTTCGCGCTGGCCGCGCATGTAGATCATGCCGTTGATCGACGACGAACCGCCCAGCACGCGCCCGCGCGGGTACGAGAGCGAGCGGCCGTTGAGGCCTTTTTCGGCGGCGGTCTTGTAGAGCCAGTCTGTGCGCGGATTGCCGATGCAGTACAGGTAGCCCACGGGAATGTGGATCCAGTGATAGTCGTCCGCGCCGCCCGCCTCGATGAGCAGCACGGAAACGTCGGCGTCTTCGGTCAGGCGATTAGCGAGCACGCAGCCCGCGGTGCCCGCGCCAACGATCACGTAGTCGAATTCGCCTTCGAGGCGGCGCGCGGCCTGAGCTTCGCTCGGTGCAGGCATGATGTGTCTCCAGCGATGACTGCTCTCTTTATGTTGTATTTTTGGACTGCGATTACTGCGCCAGACGGCATCGAACGCTTCGGATTCCTTTCGAACCGCCCGGCTCCCGGCCGCCTACTTCGCCACCGGCATGGTGAACTCCGCGCCCTTGGCGATGCTGTCGGGCCAGCGTTGCATGATGCTCTTGTAGCGTGTATAGAAGCGCACGCCTTCCTCGCCGTACGCATGGTGATCGCCGAACAGCGAGCGCTTCCAGCCGCCGAACGAGTGCCATGCCATCGGCACCGGAATCGGGACGTTGATGCCCACCATGCCCACCTTGATCTGGCGCGAGAAGGCGCGCGCGACGCCGCCGTCCGAGGTGTAACACGACACGCCGTTGGCGAATTCGTGCGCGTTGATCAACTCGACGGCGCTCGCGAAATCGGGCACGCGCACGACCGACAGCACCGGACCGAAGATCTCTTCCCGGTAGATCGTCATGTCGGTCTTCACGTCGTCGAACAGCGTGCCGCCGAGGAAGAAGCCCTCCTCGTGACCGTCCACCTTGTGGCCGCGCCCGTCCACGACGAGCTTCGCGCCCGCCGCCACGCCGGCCTCGATATAGCCCTGCACTTTCGCGCGATGCACGCCCGTGACGAGCGGCCCCATTTCCGAGGCGCCGTCCATGCCGCTGCCGATCTGCAGCGCCTTCACGCGCGGCGTGAGACGCTCGACGAGTTCGTCGGCGATATGGCCCACGGCCACCGCCACCGAAATCGCCATGCAGCGCTCGCCGGCCGAGCCGTAGGCCGCGCCGATCAGTGCATCGACGGCCTGGTCGAGGTCCGCGTCGGGCATCACGACGAGGTGATTCTTCGCGCCGCCCAGCGCCTGCACGCGCTTGCCGTGCTTCGTGCCTTCCGTGTAGATGTACTCGGCGATCGGCGTCGAGCCGACGAACGACAGCGCGGTGACATCGGGATGCGCGAGCAGCGCGTCCACGGCCACCTTGTCGCCGTGAACGACGTTGAACACGCCGTCGGGCAGGCCCGCTTCCTTGAGCAGTTCGGCAAGCCGCACGGAAGCGGAAGGATCGCGCTCCGAAGGCTTCAGCACGAACGTGTTGCCGCACGCGATCGCGATCGGGAACATCCAGCACGGCACCATCATCGGGAAGTTGAACGGCGTAATGCCCGCCACGACACCCAGCGGCTGGCGCAAATTCCAGTTGTCGATGCCGCCGCCGATCTGGTCGGTGAAATCGGTCTTCAGCAGATTGGGAATGCCGCACGCGAACTCGACCACCTCGATGCCGCGCATCACCTCGCCCTTCGCGTCGGAGAACACCTTGCCGTGTTCGCGCGTAATGCGTTCGGCGAGTTCGTCGTGATGCTGATCGAGCAGATCCTTGAACTTGAAGAGAATGCGCGCGCGCTTGATCGGCGCCATCTCCGCCCACGCGGGAAACGCGGCCTGCGCAGCGGCGACGGCGGCGTCGACCTCCGCCACGGTTGCGAGCGGCACGCGCGCGCTCGGTTTGCCGAACGCCGGATTGAAAACGTCGCCATGGCGCTCGCTCGTTCCGGCCAGCGGCTTGCCGTTGACGAAGTGGGTCAACATGCGTACGCCGGCTTCGTTCTGGTGTGTCTCGCCCATGATGTGCCTCTTCTGTCGTGAAGCCTCGATCCAACTAGCGTAATCGCCTGGCCTCGGCACGATCCAATGATTAATGCTCAACAGCGATATAAGGCGGTTTAATATCAGGATATGGACCTGACCTTGCTCCGAGCGTTTGTCACGGTCGCGCGCGAGGGCAACCTCACGCGCGCGGCCACCCATCTGCATCTCACGCAGCCGGCCGTGAGCCTGCAGATCAAGCATTTGCAGGAGGGCCTGGGCGTCGCGCTCTTCACGCGCACCTCGCACGGCCTCGCGCTCACGCGCGACGGCCAGGCGCTGCTGCCGCATGCCGAACGCGCGCTCGCCGCAGCCGGCGACGTGCAGCGCGCCGCTGCCGCGTTGCGGCACGAGGTGCGCGGGCGCTTGCGCATCGGCACCATTCTCGATCCGGCGTTCCTGCGCCTCGGCGGCTTTTTGCGCCAGCTCGTCGAAACCTGGCCGCAGATCGAAACGGCGCTGCGCCACGGCATGTCTGGCTGGGTGCTCGACCAGGTGCGCTCGCGCGAGCTTGACGTGGGCTATTACATCGGCCAGCCCGCGCCCGATTCCGAGACCTTCCACGTCATCACGCTCACGCGCTTCCAGTACCGTGTGCTCGCGCCCGCGGGCTGGAAGGACCGCGTCAAGGATGCGCGCGACTGGCGCGCGCTCGCCGCGCTGCCGTGGATCTGGACACCGCCCGCCTCCGCGCACAACCGCCTGCTCACCACGCTGTTCGAGGCGGCCCATGCCAAACCCGTGAAGGTGGCCGAGGTGGACCAGGAGCCGTCGATGCTCGATCTCGTGAAGTCAGGCGTGGGACTCACGCTCGCGCGCGATTCCACCGCCCTCGCCGAAGCGCACGCGCACGGGCTCACCATCGTCGAAGGCGTGACAGTGCCCACGGAACTCACCTTCATCACGCTGGCCGCGCGGCGCGACGAGCCCACCATCGCGGCGGCGCTCAAGTCGATTGAAACGCAGTGGGCGATATGAGCCGCGCTCATGAAGACGCGCGTGCGCCGTTCATGTCTGACGAAAGCCCAAGCCTCGTCGCGTAACAGCGCTGTCACACAAGATTTGATAGATTGGGAATTCGCTCCGCGTTTTCGGCACGCCCATGGCTGTGCTCATCCTGCGCGGCGCGTCTCCAGCCTCTCCCATCGTCCCCCTTTGTTCCCTTCGTTCGACAGGAGCCTTGCATGGCCCGCAACATCGAAATCAAAGCCCGCGCCCGTCAATTCGACGCCCTGCGCGATCGCGCTTCCCAGCTCGGCACCGAAGCGCCGCTGATCTTTCGCCAGCAGGACTTCTTCTACGACGTACCGCGCGGCCGCCTGAAGCTGCGCCAGTTCGACGACGGCACGCCGCCCGAGCTGATCTTCTATCAGCGCGACGACCGCGACGGCCCGAAGGCCTCGTACTACACGCGCAGCCCCGTCACCAATGCCGAGGCCATGCACTCGCTGCTCGCCACGGCGCTCACTACGCGCGGCATCGTCTCGAAGGAGCGCCACGTGTATCTGGCGGGCCGCACTCGTATCCACCTGGACCGCGTGGACGGTCTGGGCGACTTCGTGGAGCTGGAAGTGGTGCTCGGCCCCGAGGACGACGAACAAGGAGGCGAAGCCGAAGCGCATGCGGTGTTCGCGAAGCTCGGCGTGGACGAGAGCGATCTCGTCGCGGTGGCTTACGTGGACCTGCTCAATACGGCCAGCGGGGCCTGACATCTGTAATTGGCCAGGCGGGCCCTTGCGGCCCGCGACGCCATCCCGCCCATGCCACTCACGCCGCCGGCGCGCCCGGCTCCAGGTGCCCGAGCGGCAGCGGCCCGTTGCGCTTGAACGTAGTGAGCACGATGTTCGAGCGCACGCTGTCCACGCCGGGCACGCGCATGAGCTTCTTCATGACGAAGGTCGAGAGCGCGTTCAGATCGGGCGCGACGATGCGCAGCAAATAATCGGCGTCTCCCACCACGGCATGGCATTCGAGCACTTCGGGTAGCACGTCGATCTGCTGCTGGAACTGCTCGATGATCGAATCCCCATGATGCTTGAGCTTAAGGCTCGTGAACGCGGTCACGCCCAGCCCGAGCCTTTCGGGCCGCAGCACCACGCGATAGCCGTCGATCACCCCTGACGCCTCGAGGCGCTGCAGCCGCCTGCCGATCTGCGATGGCGAGAGCGGCACCTGCTCGCCAAGCTGCTGATGCGTGGCGCGGCCAAAGCGCTGCAGCACGTCGAGCAGCGCAAGATCGAAATGGTCGAGTTCAAGCATGAATGAAATCCGCATTTAGTGACTGTATTGCGCTCGATTATTGCATAATCAAGCTGTAACCCATGAACTACGCGCACATACCGCGCGCCGTCCGCTCTAGACTTGCATGACAGCAAGCCTTTTTAGTGGAGCGTTACGAACATGGCCGCCGCCACCGCGAAACTGCAGGAGCAGTTCGACGCGGGTCTCACCACCCGTCCCGATTTCACGATTGCCCAGCCGCTGGAGCGCTACGGCGCGGCCGATCACGCCGTCTGGGACCAACTCTACCGGCGCCAGCGCGCCCTGCTCGAAGGCCGCGCCTGTGATGCCTTCATGGAAGGTGCGTTGCGCCTCGGCCTGAATGTCGCCCACGTTCCGTCCTTTTCGCAGGTAAGCGAGCGCTTGATGGCCGCAACCGGTTGGCGCATCGTGGCCGTGCCGGGCCTCGTGCCCGAGCGCATTTTCTTCGAGCACCTGGCGAACCGGCGCTTTCCGGTCACCTGGTGGATGCGCCGTCCCGATCAGCTCGACTATCTGGAGGAACCCGACTGTTTTCACGACCTGTTCGGCCATGTGCCGCTGCTCACCGACCGCACTTTCGCCGATGCGATTCACGCCTATGGCCGCGCCGCGCTCGCCGTCGAGGAACGCGCGCTGCCGTTGCTCGCGCGGCTCTACTGGTACACGGTGGAGTTCGGCTTGATGCGCGATGCGAGCGTCCCGAACGGCGTGAAGATCTACGGCGCGGGCATCGTCTCGAGCAAGGGCGAGACGCTATACAGCGTGGAGAGCGCGGCGCCCAACCGGCTTGCGTTCGACCTCGAGCGCGTGCTGCGCACGCGCTATCGCATCGACACGTTCCAGAAGACCTACTTCGTGATCGACTCGTTCGCGCAGCTTTTCGAAGCGCTGGGCGCGGGCATTGCTTCGCATCTGGCTGAGCCGGCGGCGCTCATCGCGGCGCAGCCTCATGCGGCCGGCGACGTGCTGCACGGCGACACGATCATCACGCGCGGCACGCGTGAGGGCTGGCTCGACGACGGCGACGTCTGAACGACACGCGGGGCTCAACGCCGCAGCCCGCGCGTTACTTGATGCGAGCGCTCGCACGCGTGCCTCAGACGTGAAAAAATGGCTGATCGGCTCACGGCGCACGCCCGGCCTCAAGCTCAATATAGGTGCAACGATGATCAACCGACTCACATCCGAAGAGCGCGCATCGCAACTCGCCGACCTGCGCGGCTGGCAGGCCGTCGCCGGCCGCGATGCGATCCAGCGCCATTTCCGCTTCGCGGACTTCAACGAAGCCTTCGGCTTCATGACGCGCGTCGCCATCAAGGCGCAGGAAATGAACCATCACCCCGAGTGGTTCAACGTGTACAACCGCGTGGAGATCACGCTTTCCACCCACGAAGCCGACGGCCTCACCTCGCGTGACATCGAACTCGCGCGCTTCATCGATTCGATCGCGCCGGGGCCGCTCAGCGCATAAGCAGCGGTACCGGGCATGGGTACGCTGTGCGCATGGCGAGCGCACACAACGAGCGCACAGCGCGTCGTGAAAGCATAATGCAGGGTGCCGGGCCTTTAAACCTTCAGCTTTGAAGGCTATTCTTGATGGATACGTAAGACTCCCAGGCAGCGCGGGCAATCGGGTCTAAACGTTCCGGTGATATGGCGTTCTGACGCTGTACAATCAGCAGCGCATAAGGCTTGGAGAGCGCACTCGCCTCCTGGCACAACGCGAGTTCATCGCCAATCGAAGGCGAGCGGTTGCGCCAGAAGTTGATCGCGGCTTCGAGTTCGGTGATCGAAATATCGGACATGTGGATCGTGATCGCGCAACCGTCGGGCTGTGCCTCGTGGCCAGCAAGCGACGCTTTGCGAACTGCGTGCCTGAACGCTAAAACCCATTGTACTTGAGCGAATCCCATGCGACTCCTTCTGATCGAAGACGACCGCCCTATCGCACGCGGTATCCAGTCCAGCCTCGAACAAGCCGGCTTTACCGTCGACATGGTCCACGACGGCATCTTCGCCGAACAGGCCCTCACGCAGAATCGCCATGAGCTCGTGATCCTCGATCTGGGGCTGCCGGGCATCGACGGCATGACGCTGCTTTCGCGTTTTCGCCAAAGCAACCGGCATACGCCTGTGATCGTGCTCACCGCGCGCGACGAACTGAACGACCGCGTCCAGGGCCTGAATTCGGGCGCCGACGACTACATGCTCAAGCCGTTCGAACCGGCGGAGCTCGAAGCGCGCATTCGCGCCGTGATGCGCCGCAGCGGCCCGCATGGCGACGTGCCGCGCCCTGAAGTGTCGCTCGGCGGCGTGCGCCTGTCGGGCGTCGATCGCCGCATCTTCAACGACGACAAGCCGCTCGAACTCTCGCCGCGCGAATTCGCCGTGCTCGAAATGCTGCTGCTGCGTCACGGCCGCGTCGTGAGCAAGGCCCAACTGCAGGACCACCTCACGCACTTCGGCGGCGACCTCGGCGACACCGCGATCGAAGTCTACGTGCACCGCGTGCGCAAAAAGCTCGAGAACTGCCGCGTCGAAATCGTCACGGTGCGCGGCTTCGGCTATCTGCTGCAGGAAATCCGCCAGGCGGCCTGATACGCCTCGTTTTCCGGGCCAGCCAGCGGCGGCGGAGCAATCCGCCGCCGTTTGCGCTTGATGGCGCCGGCTTTTGGCGCCGTACTGGCGCATCAGCCGCCATGCCCACGGCCCGCGTACAATGGATCAGTCCCGTGCCGCGCACCCCGCCGCACCCACGATTCATCATTCGCCCCGAAGCCAATCATGTCCTCACCGGCCGCAACGAGCCTGCGGCGCACGCTGCTACGGCGCCTCGCCGCCCCGCTTTCGCTGCTCGCGCTGATGAGCGGCCTGATCGCCTATTGGCTCGCCTGGCAGTACACGCAGCACGTGGTCGACCGCTCGCTCGCCGACCTCGCCACGGCCATTTCCCGCCAGATCCAGATCGCCGGCGACGATGCCCCCAACACCGTCCCGCCGCTCGCGCAGGCGATGTTTTCCGACCCCGTCGAGCACCTCGTCTATCGCATCAGCAACGGCGAAACGGAAATTGCGGGCGACCACGACCTGCCGCTGCAGGGCACCAACGTGCGCCGCATGCACTACGCGTATGTGTTCGAAACGAGCTATCGGGGCGTGACCGTGCGCGTCGCCCAGGTGCGCGTGCCGCAGGCGCATGGCAATCCGATCGTCGTGGAAGTCGGTCAGCCGGTGCATCATCGCTTTCGCATCGCCGCCGAATTTCTCGTCGCGATCATGATGCCGTTGCTGCTCCTGCTGCTCGCCGGCTGGGTCATCGTGTGGCGCGTGGTCAACCAGCAGCTCAACCCGCTCACCGCGCTCGCCGATTCGCTTAACCGGCAGACGCACACGTCCCTCGAACCCGTGGACGAGACCTACGTGCCCGTCGAGATCCGTCCGCTCACGGGCGCGCTGAACGCGCTGCTCGGACGCCTGAAGATGGCGCTCGACGCGCAGCGCAAGTTCATCGCCGACGCCGCCCACCAGTTGCGTACGCCGCTCACCGCGGTGAAGCTGCACGCCGAGCAGGCCGTGAACGCGCGAGAGCCGCAGAAGGTCAGCGACGCGGTGCGCGAGCTACGTGCGGCCGCCGATCGCGCGGTGCGTCTGTCCAATCAGCTGCTCTCGCTCGCGCGTGCCGAGCCGGGTGAACAGGCCGCGCGCTTCGTCGATATCGACATGGCCGCGCTCGCCTTCGAAACAGGCGCCGAGTGGGTGCCGCGTGCGCTGGCGAGCCACGTCGACCTCGGCTTCCAGCGCCTCGACGATCCCGAAAACGACACGCCGTTGATGGTGCGCGGCAACCCCGTGCTGCTGCACGAGGTCATCGCGAATCTGCTCGACAACGCGCTCAAGTATTTGCCGCCCGTGCGTCTCGAAGGCGCGCGCATCACCGTCACCGTTTCGCAGTCCTCTACGGAAGGCGTGCCGATGGCCGAGATCGTCGTGGAAGACAACGGCGGCGGCGTGCCCGCTTCGCAGCAGGCGGATCTCTTCAAGCGCTTTTTCCGCGGCGACGGTCAGAGCGAAAGCGGTGTCGATAGCGGCGCGGGCCTGGGCCTCGCGATCGTCCACGACATCATGACGCTGCACCGGGGCAGCGTGCATTACGAAGATGCGCCCGAAGGCGGCGCGCGTTTCATCGTGCGGGTGCCGCTCGCGCATCGCGGCGTGCCTGGCGGCAAGGACGCCAAAGACCGCAAGGACAACAAGGAGGCTACCGCCTTCGAGGGCGCACATCTGCGAACGGTCGAGGCCGGGGGCCCCGGGCAGGAGAAAAAACCGACCCACCAGGCGAGCATCGATCTCTGACGCTGCAAGTGCCAGCAAAACGACAAGGGCCGCTCATGCGGCCCTTGTGTTATACGGCGCGACGCGCGTTGCACCGCTTACTTCTTCTTTTTGCTCTTGCCCTTCGACGCTTTCGCGCCCTTCGCTGACTTGTCGTCGTCGGGCGGCGCGAGCATCGTGCCGCGGCACTTGCGAGCGCCGCAACGGCATTCGTATTCGCGCTTGAGCTTCTTCGTCTGCTTGGCGTCGATCACGAGGCCGTAGTCGTAAAAGAGCTCCTCGCCCTCGGCGATATCGCGCAGCGCGTGAATATAGACGTGTCCTTCGATTTCCTCGGCTTCGCAGTTCGGCGCGCACGAATGATTGATCCAGCGCGCGCTGTTGCCCTTCACCTTGCCGTCGATCACGTCGCCGTCGTCCAGCGCGAAATAGAACGTGTGATTCGGTTCGTCAGGATTATGCGGGTGACGCCGCAGCGCTTCCTTCCAGGAGATGCGCTCGCCCTTGTATTCGATCAGTCGTTCGCCGGTCGCAATGGGGACCGCCGCAAACACGCCCTTGCCGTGCACGCCCGACTGGCGCACGACGATCCTGCGTTCACTCATTGAATGAATCCTTGTGAAGTACTGGGGGAGACTGTCCCGGTCATGACAGGCGGCCTGGAACATGTCCTCGCGCGCGCCGCCCGCGGCTCTCTCATGAAGCCGTGCCTGGCGGTCTGCCTGGCCTTGCATCAAACCTCGCGTCGGCTCGTCGCGCTCCGTACGCAAACGCGGCGCCGATTGGGCGCCGCGCTCATGCGACGCCCGGCGCGCCACAGACGGCATCGTACACGCTCGCGGCTCTTTCGTTCAACCCATATGCGCCGTGAAAAACCGACGCCCGCAGCGTGTTTCAGCGCTGGCCGAGCGTCGTCTCGCCGAACAGCTTCTTCAACTCGCGCGGTTGCGAGCGCCAGTATTGCGGCGGCGCACTCACGCTCGCGCCGAGCTGCGCCGCGGCGTGCCATGGCCAGCGCGGATCGTAGAGCATCGCGCGCGCCATCGCGATCATGTCGGCTTCGCCGTCTTCGACGATCTGGTTGGCCTGCAAGGCGTCGGTGATCAGGCCCACCGCGATAGTCGTCACGCCGGTTTCGTCCTTCACCTTGCGCGCGAACGGCACCTGATAGCCGGGCTCGAGCGGAATCTTTTGCAGCGGCGACACGCCGCCCGACGACACGTCGATCCAGTCGGCGCCGCGCGCCTTGAGCGCCTGCGCGAAGACGACGGTGTCCTCAGGGGTCCAGCCGCCATCGACCCAATCCGTCGCCGACACGCGCACGCCAATCGGGCGATCGGCGGGAAATTCGGCGCGCACGGCGTCGAACACTTCGAGCGGAAAGCGCATGCGGTTTTCGCGCGAGCCGCCGTACTCGTCGCTGCGCTGGTTCGCGATCGGCGAGAGAAATTGGTGCAGCAAGTAGCCGTGCGCCGCGTGGATTTCGAGGGCGTCGATGCCAAGACGCGCCGCGCGGCGCGCCGTGGCCACGAACGCATCGCGCACGCGATTCAGCCCCGCAACGTCGAGTGCGAGCGGGGGCGCCTCGCCCTCCTTGTGCGCGAGCGCCGAAGGCGCGTGCGGCAGCCACCCGCCGTCGGCAACCGGAATCAGCTGGCCGCCGTCCCAGGGCACATGACTCGACGCCTTGCGACCCGCGTGCGAGATCTGCATGGCGACGCGAATGGGCGAGTGGCGGCGAATGGCGGCGATCACGGGCTCGAGTGCGGCTTCGGTCACGTCGTCCCACAGTCCGAGACAGCCCGGCGTGATGCGGCCGTCCGGCTCGACGGCCGTCGCTTCGATGCAGAGCATCGCCGCGCCCGAAAGCGCCAGGTGGCCGAGATGGATCATGTGCCAGTCGCTGGCTTCGCCGCGCTCGGCGGAGTACTGGCACATCGGCGAAACGACGATGCGATTGGGGAGCGTCACGCCACGCAGTTCGAGCGGAGTGAAGAGCTTGCTCATGGGAGGTCCACGGACGGTTGGCAGAAGCGTTCGAGGATAGCACGCGCTTTTTTCACGCGTTCGACAAGCCACACAACGCCTGCGCGGCGTGCGCCCGCGCGAGGTCGATCAAGCCGCGTTCAGGCGCGGGTCAGGGCTGGCGCGCGGCCATCCGGGCGTCGACGGCATCGAGCCATTCGCCGAACATGCGGCTCGCCTGCGCTTCGAGGAGCGGCCCGTGGCGGGCCGTGTCGTCGCGCAGCGCGTTCACGTCCACGCCCGCGCCGGCGATTTCGGCCGCATGACCGATCAGCCAGGGCTCGAAGCGGTCGGCGCGCACTTCGGGATGACACTGCAGGCCGAGCACGTAGTCGCCCCACGAAAACGCCTGGTTCTCGCAGAGCGGCGTGGAAGCGAGACGCGTTGCGCCCTGCGGCAGATCGAAGGTATCGCCATGCCAGTGCAGCATGGAAGTCGCCGCGCCGTCGAGGTGCCGCAGCGGCGAGGCGCGGCCGGCTTCGGTGAGCGTAAGCGGCGTCCACCCGATTTCGGGCTGGGGGCCCGCATACACGCGCGCCCCGAGCACGCGCGCAATGAGTTGCGCGCCGAGGCAGATGCCGAGCGTAGGCAGACCCGCCGCGATGCGCTTTTCGATCATCGCGGCAAGGGGAACGAGCGTGGGATAGCGCGCATCGTCGCACGCGTTGATCGGGCCGCCGAGCACGACCATGAGCGACGCCGACAAGGGATTGAGCGCACGGACACGTGCAAAGCCGACATCGACGTAGCGCACGGGGCGGCCGCGGTCGCCGAGCACGCGCTCGAAGCTGCCGAGGTCCTCGAAATAGACATGGCGCACGGCCAATACTTCGCGATTCATCGGCAAATTCCCGGGTCGGCTGTGGGCGGCATGCACGTCACCACTTTTTCACGGCGCGTGCGATCGTTTGGGCCAACGGTCGTGACACAAAATGTGTGGCCAATACTTGCGAGAACTACACAAATTGCCATGCACGCATTTGATGCACGCAAAGTCGGCACGCAAACTCGGCACGCAAAGTCGGCAGGCCAACAACCGCGCGATGCTTCGCATTACGGTGCATTACATGCATGACGCACGCCGCCCGCATGGGGCGGCGGCGCAGCTTCGGCCTTAAACCGCGAAGATCTTCCAGTTTTTCTTCTGGGTCGTCACGTCGGCCTGTTCGTAGACCGAGCAATCGAGACGCAGATCCGTGTCAGCCATGTCGATGTTCAGGAGCTGGCAGTGATGCGGCGTCTTCTTCGGGTTCTTGCTCGGCTCGAAATGCGAGCAGGTCAGGCACATGCGGTGTTGCGGGCTGGTTTCCTGCGATTCGAGCAGAAAAACCGTCTTGAGCAGCGTGCGATACAGCGTGGACTGCTCGTCCGCCTTCAGCGTGCCGACCGCCTTCGACAGGAAATCGGGCCACTGCGAGGCCTTCTTCGCCGCCGTGCGGCCGCGCGAGGTGAGACGCACCGCGAGTGCGCGGCCGTCGTCGAGCGCACGGCGCTTTTCGACGAGCCCCTTGGTTTCGAGCGTGCTCACCGCATCGCTCGTGGTCGCGGCCGTGAGGGCCGTTTCTCGCGCGATCTCGCCGAGGCGCATCGGCCCCTTACGCTGCATCAGCAGCACGAGAATTTCGCCCTGGGTAGGCGTGAGTCCTGCCCCTTCGGCCCAGTCCCACGCCTGGCTCCGCATTGCCGTGCTAAGTCGCAGCAGGCTATGGGTCACCCGCCCGGCTGCCTGCTCTCCGTATACGCCTTCGCTCATAGTCTTTCGCTGGTTATTGGCAGCTTGCGCTGCATCGTCAGCCGCCGCTTTGACCGACGGCCTGTGGGAACGCTGGCGCCCGGTTCCCTGAGCGCCGCACCATCTAAAAAACTCCTGCTTCGCACACGCAATCGTATGCGTTGCACTGTCATGTTTCTTGCCGCAGGCCCCGGAAACATCCTTCAAGTCCCGACGCCGGTGCAGCAAACCGACATTCTATGCGAGAGCGGCAAATCGCACAGCTAACTTATCCAACGCGAATTGTGGATAACCCGTTGATAAGCACGCGATTGACTTGTGTACAGGTTCCTCGCTGCTCGCCGTCGTCGCCCCGCGACCCTTGCAGGTTATCGCGGATTTCTGCCTCGAACGCAACTGGAATCTGCCCGATCGTGCTTAACCAATCATTACGTAGTCCATTGAGTTTGCAGGGAAAACGAAGGTTACCCACAACGGCCTGGGCCATTTGTCCTTGAATATGGACCATGTCGGGACCCAGGTGAAAAAAATAAGAACCCCCAGGTACCTCGAAGCAGGCAAAAAAAATTTTGTCCGCTTCGAAAAAAGTGGCGTGCGGAACCAACGCGGCCCGTATTTGGCCCGCTTTTCACACGCTTCCTACCCGTTTTCCGGTTCCGGAAAGCACGAAGGGCAGCCCGAAAGCTGCCCTTGCGTCCCGTCTTGCCGGCGCGGGGTGCGCCCGGCACCCCGCGAAAATCGGTCAGTGGTCCTGTGTGTCCGCTGGCTCCCCTTTCGATTCCCGTCAGGCGCGCCAGCGCAGGCACTGCTGACGCACTGCTTCGTGCAGCGATTTTTCCTCGGCCACCACGCTGCGCAGCCACGTGGCGTCGTTGTTCTGCGCACGGGCGATTGCGCCGATTTCGGCGAGCGCGCGCGTCGAACCGAGCACCTCGCCGTGCGGCGCGATCTTGTCGAGCGTTTCGAGAATGTCTTCGGAAATCGTGCGGCGCTCGCCCGTTTGCGGATTCACGCAGGTGCCGGCCAGGCCGAAACGGCATGCCTGGAAGCGGTTGAACGTGTACACGAGGTAGTCGTCTTCGAGCGGCGCGATCGGCCGGTCGGTGAGCAGATGACGCGCGAGCGTCTGGATGTAGCAGGCGATCGCGGCCGCGCGCTCCACCGAAAGCGGCGTGTCCATCACGCGCACCTCGATCGTGCCGAAGCCGGGTTTCGGACGGATGTCCCAGTAGAAGTCTTTCATGCTGTTGACAACGCCCGTGTGCACCATCTTCGAGAAGTACTCCTTGAACTCCTCCCAGCTCAGCACGAACGGCGCGCGGCCCGACAGCGGAAACGCGAACACGGAATTCAGTCGTGCCGAATGAAATCCGGTGTCCACGCCCTGGACATAGGGCGACGATGCCGAGAGCGCGATGAAATGCGGGATGAAGCGCGAAAGGGAGTGCAGCAGGAAGAGCGCGCTGTCCGCATCCGGACAGCCGATATGGACGTGCTGGCCGAACACCGTGAACTGCTTCGCCAGGTAGCCGTACAGCTCGGAAAGATACTGAAAGCGCGGCGTATCGACGATGCGCCGGTCGCTCCATTGCTGGAACGCGTGGGTACCGCCGCCGCACAGACCGACGTTGAGACGATCGGCCGCGGCGACGAGCGTGTCGCGAATCTTGCGCAGATCGGCCACGGCCTGCTCGTGATTCGTACAGATGCCGGTGGAGAGTTCGATCATGCTTTCGGTGATTTCGGGCGTGATATTGCCCGGAATCTCCTGATCCTTGAGGAGGCGCATGAGGTCGCTCCCCGCCTTGGTCAGATCGTAGTCGTGCGTGTTGACGATCTGCATTTCGAGTTCGACGCCGAAAGTGAACGGCTTCGAATCGACAAACGTTTCAAGTGACATGGCGTTTCCTGTCGGGGCGTCGCGCGCAAGCCGCCGGCCGCGCGCGCCGCGAGATTCATTTTTCGCCGCGTTCGCCGACGAGCGCAAGCGCGCGATAGACCACCCAAGGTCCGAAGAGCTGGAGCACGACGATCGAGCAAAGAATGATCGCGCGCAGGCGCGGATCGAACGTCGGATAGAGCTCGTAGGTGTCCTCGACAAGCAGCAGCGCGAGCGCCGACATCGGCGTCAAGGCGAGACCGAGCGCCACACCCTGCTTCCAGTGCAGCCCGCTCGGCTTGGCGAATATCAGCACGCCGACGAGCTTGGCCGCGAGACGGGCGACGATCAGCCCTGCCGCCGCCGCGCCGCCGACGAGAATGTCGTGCCACTCGAAGGCGGTGAGCGTGAGCACGAACAGAATCACCGTGAGTAGCCATCCGGCGGTGCCGAAATGCTGCGGCCAAAGCTGCGGGCGCGGCTCCAGATTCTTCACGATGATCCCCGCGGCGAGCAGGCTCAGGATCGTCGAGAGCTTGAGCAGGTGCGCAATGGCGATCGCCAGCAGCACGAGGCCGAAGAGCGCGACGAACGAGTGCTCGTCCTGCGGGCTCAGCCGACGGTAAAACAGCGTGCACGCGCGGGCCAGCACGAACGCGAGAATCAGCGAGCCGATGAGCAGATAAAGCGGCTGCAGGATCGTCGCGAAGACGTTGCCGTACATTTCCTGATGCAGCCAGGTAGAGGCGAGCTTTTCGACGATCACCGCATACATGCTGTTGAGCGCCGTGAGCGTGAGCAGACGCTGCGTGACCTGGCCTTCTGCGCGCAGCTCGGTCTTGAGCTGGATCACCATGGCAGGCGACGTCGCCATGGCGATTGCGGACACGACGAGCGCGATCATCGTCGGTACGGAAAGAAACAGCAGCACCGCGAGCACGAGCACGAAGGTGAGCGAGGACTCGGCAAGACTCGACAGGATGAGCCAGGGATTGCGGCGGATCCAGCGCAGGTCGAGACGGCTGCCCAGTTCGAACAGCAGCAGCCCGAGCGCGACGTCGAGCAACGGCCGCGCGGCCGTGCCGACATCGGCGTCGATCACGCCGAAGCCGGCCGATCCGGCAATCAGCCCGATCACCCCATAGCCCGAGATCCGCGGCAAGCGCCAGGCCCGATAACAAAGCTCGCCGCACAAACCGGCGGCGAGCAGCGCGAGCCCGGCCCAGAAAATTCCGTCGAGTTGCAACGGCCAGGCGGGAAAAAACGAAAACGCCGACTTCATCGTAATGGCTTCTCCTTGGCAACGACATCTTGCGGGGGATCGAATCCGGCTGTCCGACGTTAGATCGACATACGGCTGGCTAACAGGCAAGCCGCGTGCCGCACTGTCTGCCTGCCTGGCGCGCTCAACCCGTGCAGCCCGCTGGCCCGACGATATGACGATTGGACGAGCTGGCGCGACGAGGCGCTTCGTGCGGCGAGTGCAGGCAAACCAGTGCGGCAACACGCTGCGGCAGGCAGCGCCGGGGTGCGGCGAACAGCCGGTACGGGCGCTTTGCGTGTGGTGTGGCTGCGCCCGCGTTGGATGAACGAACGCTGCCGTCCACCCTGAGCACTCAGATTCAGGACGAGGGGCAACCGTTCCTTGGATGCGTCGACCGTCTCATGCGGCATTTGACGCGGAAAGAACGGCGATTGTGCCATAGCTTTTTTGCAATTGTTCCGACCTCTTCGAAAGCATCGACAAAGACGGTAATTGCGTCCGCATTGGGCGCTTTTGACGACGTATCCGGAAAAAATGACCGCACCGGCGCCGCGGCTTTCGTCAGGGGTTTCGAGCGCAGCTTGCCGGCAGCGATGGCGCAAGCTTTGGGGTTTACTGTTTACCGTATGTATACGTAGTAGAAGTTAACAAGGGCCTGGATTTCCTGTGGATAACCGCGGTTTACCGAAAGGAATCCGCGAGTTGGCGTTCGCGCAACCACGCGCAAAGCATGTGCGGTCCATGCGCACTTCGAAGAGTAACTTTTGGGCCTGGAATGGGTCGTGCTGAGTTACCCAGTTTACGTCCACACCGCTTCCACACTCGATTCGCTGCCAATTCGCGCGGTTATCCACAGATTTGGGTGGATAACCTGCGCGGCTCTTTTCGCGTAACGCGCTTCAAAGACTGCGCTGGCGCAAGGCGCGCTGCAGGAAGCGCGCCGGATCCAGCTGGTCAGCGAGTTCCCGCTCCAGCGGCCACGGCTCGCCTTCCAGTTGCGACGCGATCAACTCGGCTCCCAACTCCGCCCACACGAGCCCACGCGAGCCAAACGCATAGGCGCCATAGAGGCCGCGTGCGCGCGGCAGGTCGCGCGGCCATGCGCCGGCCAGACGCTGGGCGTCGCGGCGTGCGGCGTCTTCGTCGGCGAGCGGGCCGAGCATCGGCATGCGGTCGCTGGTGACGCAGCGGAACGCCACGCGGCCCCCGAAGTCGCGCTCGCTCTGGACCGCGGCAAGCTCGGGGAGCATCGGCGCGACGCGTTCGATATTCTCGGTATGGCCGGCGGCGCGCAGCGCGTCGTCGGCGTCGTCGACTTCGTAGGTGGCGCCCGCGAGCGTGACGCCGCCTTGGAGCGGCACCGCATAGCCCTCGCCGATCACGGGCACGCGCAGGTTCGCGAGCGGGCTGGGATCGACGAGCGTCAGCTGGCCGCGCACGATGCGCGTGGGCGCATGCGCGAGCGCGGCGGCGCGCGAGGCGTCCTGGGCGTTGGCGAAAATCACCGCCCCCGCCTGGGCCACGAGCCGTCCCGCGTCGTCGAACACCTCCCATTCGTCGGATTCCTGTTCGCCGGCGCGGGCAATGTGACCGATACGCACACCGAAACGTGTTTCGACCTGGGCGCCGGGCAGCGCCGCGGCGAAGGCGCATTGGGCGCGGCAGAGCGTTGCCGGGTCGATCGCGCCGCCCTGCGGATAGAACCACCCACCCTGAGCGAGCGCAACGCCGGCCAGCGCCTGCGCTTGCTCCTGCGTAACCGCGCACACGAATTCTTCGGGATAGCCGAACGATTCCAGCGCGGCGGCGACGGCGCGCGATTCTTCGTCGGTGGCGAGATGGAGCAAGCCGGCGCGTGAGCGCCTGGGCGCATGGCCGGCGGCTTCGAGCGCGGCCCAGCGTTGCAGCGCGTAGAGAAACCCCGCGCGCGTGATGCGCGATGCGCTGCTGTCGTCGCGCGAAATCAGCGGATGAAACACGCCGGCCGGGTTGCCCGATGCCTCGAGCGCGGGCGCGGCGTTGCGTTCGACGAGCGTTACGCGCCAGCCGCGCACGGCCAGCCGCTCGACCAGCGCGCAGCCGGCGAGTCCCGCTCCCACGACGACGGCGTGCCGCTCGCGCAGCGCAAGCGGCAGCGGCGGCTCGTAGCGGCGCACGCGCCAGCGCGGTGCGAAGCGTCCGACCAGCATCGCCCACTTGCCGTTGAAGCCTTCCACCTTTTGGTATTCGAAGCCGTTTTGCTGCAGCGCGCGCTTGACGTCGCCCGAACTGCTCCAGGTCGCGACGGTGGCGTCCTCGCCGGCGATGCGTGCCAGCGCCTTGAAAATGGCCGGCGACCAGATGTCGGGATTCTTCGCGGGCGCGAAGCCGTCGAGGTAGATCGCATCGGCGCGCAGCCACATTTTGGGAAATACCTCGAGTGCATCGCCGAACACGAGCGTGAGTGTGACGCGTCCGCCCTCGAACTCCAGGCGGTGGCTGCCCGGCACGAGCATCGGCCAGGCGTTCACGAGTTCACGCGCGAGCGGCGCTTCGCGTGCGTGCGCAACGACTGCGTCGAGTGCGCTTTGCAGGTCGTTGCGCGCGAACGGATGTTTTTCCACCGACACGAAATGCAGGCGTTCGCAGCGGGCGGGGTCGTCGCGCCATGCCGACCACGTGGCGAGAAAGTTCACGCCCATGCCGAAACCGGTTTCGACCACGGTGAAGATTCGCCGGTCTTGCCAACGCTGCGGCAGCGCGTTGCCGTTCAGAAAGACGGCCTGGGCCTGTGCGAATGCGCCCGCGGTGCTGTGATAAACGTCGCCATAGATGGGCGAAAACGGTGTGCCGTCTTCCCGGAAAGCGAGCGTGGCGGGTGTCAGGGTGGCGGTCATGGGAACGCGAAGCCAGAGGTAAAGAGGAAACGGGCAAGCCGCGAGGCTGGAAAAAGCGTGTGGCGAAGGCCGATCGCGTCGCCGCAAACGCTTGCCGGACCGGCGTTTGCGCGCATGCTGCGTTGGCGCGGCGCAACGTATGCGGCGGGAAAAACGTCGAAGGCGGGGGGATTTGCGGGGGTGGACACCCTAAAAAGGTCTGCAAGCTCCAAAAACCCGCAATTCCCGCGCGAAATCTTCGAAACCCTTGTCGTTATTGGGTTTGCGCTGCGCTATCATAGCAAGCGCCGCCCAGGGAAGCGGCAGCACGGACGTTGCGGCAGCAGACACACGCTAGTCGCCGCAACGCGAAAACGCCGGGGTGCTCCGGGTCCGTCGCTGCTCGACGGCGCGGCACGCGTCCGTATAATCGGCGCGTTCGCGCTGTTCGTGTCAACCTAAACACAGAAAGGAACTTCTCAATGAATAAACAGGAACTGATCGACGCCGTCGCAGCACAGACGGGCGCTAGCAAGGCACAAACCGGCGAGACGCTGGACACGCTCCTCGAAGTGGTCAAGAAGGCTGTGTCGAAAGGTGACGCGGTTCAGCTGATCGGCTTCGGCAGCTTCGGTTCGGGCAAGCGCGCAGCCCGTACGGGCCGTAACCCGAAGACCGGCGAAACCATCAAGATTCCCGCTGCCAAGACCGTCAAGTTCACGGCTGGCAAGGCGTTCAAGGACGCCGTCAACAAGCGCTAAGGCATTGCCGCTTTAAGTTGACACCCGCCCCTGGCGGGTTTTTTTTGTGCGCCGAGCATGCGCAACAGCTTGGGGGTGAGAGTCCCCTGCCCAGCCAGATGGGGCGAAGGGCTAGTGAAACGCAAGGGCGTCGTCGCGAGGCGGGGTCTGAAGGAAGCGTGTAGCAAAGCCGCGACCTGACGAACAGAAACCAGATATGAGGCCCACCAGGTCGGACGAGCGAGCAAATGATCGCGAAGTCCACAACCATCAAAGACCGGGGAGGTAGATCTGGCAGGTGTGCGG
>NZ_JAMBPQ010000033.1 GCF_024206495.1 Paraburkholderia sp. CNPSo 3272
CCGCCGGATAACCCAGATGGTGTCCAAGTTCGGCACCCAGCGCCCGCTCGATCAGCGCCTTCTTGAACGCGGCTGAAGCGGCGTGCACCGCTTCGGCGGTCATGGGTCCCTTCACGAACTGGTCGATCAGCTCCTTCGGAATGGACGGTAACGCTGTCTGCGCTTCGGTAGTTGTCTTGGGTTTGCGTGGCATACATGCTCCTTGAGCTACATGTTATGCCTTGAACACAAAATCTATGACAGACCCCCGCACGAGCCGTCATTGTGAAACATCAGTACGTGCGCTTTGGCCGTTTTGCCCTTCTTGAAGCGATCTACAAGCTTTCTGTATCCCTTCAGTGCTGCGCCCGACGAAAACAACGTCTCATCCGGGTGCCAGTTGTCGATATGTCCACCCCACCAGCATGTGTCGGCTTGGCCAATAAGCGCGACAAGCACGCGACGATTCGCTGCCACTTGCCTGGCATGGAGAATCGCCTCCTCCAATGGGAGCGCTACCTGCATTCTTTGCATCTGGCTCAGAAAAGTTTAGAGGGCTGAGGCACAGATTGCCGCATCCGCTGCTGGCAATCGGCCACCAAAAAAACCATTAATGGTGACACGATGTCTTGCCACCGATGCAAGGCGACGCGAAACATTGCACAACAATACGAATCCTCGTCATTGAGGCGTCCCGCAGTGGCCGCGAGGGTCGCTCGAACTGCCACGACGCTTAAGTCGGTTGGCTGTTCCGTTGCTCCCCGAACCCCGGGTATCGGGCCATGCGAGCTTCTGGCCTGCGCGCAGACCCGTGCCGGCGTCGGCAATCGTAAAGTCGGGATGCAGTCCCTGCCTCTGCAGGTCCAGCAGATGGATGGCCCAGTTATCGCCATCACGGTGGTCTTCGTCAGCCAGCAGATAGCAGTAGGTGGAAGCCGCATCGATGCCGGTAAGAACCGGCCGGGTCCCCTGAAAGATCTCGTCGTGCAGTCCCACCCGGATGGCCGACAGGTCGATGCTGTTGTTGATGGCCATCGCCCGCTGCGCGGCACGCTGGTGAACATTGTGCACGGTGCCCAGGCTGATGGACACGCCCAGCAGGTCGCTCATGAATTCGATGACGCCGCGCATCGAGGCGTGACCGATCATCGTCAGTGCGAGGATGACCTGCTCCAGCCATCGTCGGGTCACCCGCAGCGAGAACAGGACCTTGTCGGCGTCTTCGTCCATTTGCGTTGGCGAAAAGGCTTCATCCAGCGCGGCGCTCGCCTTGCGCATCTGGCGATAGACGAGTGGACGGCTGACACCGTGGCGGGCGGCCACGGCGCTGACGGGTTCAGCGCCCGCCAGGGCGCGAACGGCCATCATCTTGCGGTCGCAGCCAGCCGGTTTTACGGAAACAGGGCAGACGGATGAAGTCATGGGGACGCCAAAATTAAAGTGGGCCACATTACCCGCACTTTCATTTCTGCCCTGCCTGTGTAACGCCGGGATGAACCACGCCGGGTGTGGTGGATTTCAGGCAGCCCCTTTGCATCCGTTTCGATCGGCAGCATCTTCCATTGACACCCCATATAGAGCGCCTTCAGGACGTAGTTGAACATCCTCTGTAACGGCAACGTCGGCGGCGGGCCGCGCCGGCCCCGGCTCAGGTGCGGCAAGACAAGTTGCCCGAACTGCGCTTCACTCAATTTCGTGGGAATCGCCTGCCGGCCATGGTTTGCAGCCATTTTCGCATCCGCAAAGCCCTGACTTTAACCGCTCCCCCCTCGCCAGCTCCGAAAGCCATTCCCGGTGGGGCTCGCAGACAAATTCGGCCCCTTCGGAAAACCCGCAATCAGTTGAGCAAGGACTTCTACTCGACCAGCCCGCGACAATCGGCGCCGTCTCGTCTCGAATATCTCGCGATGCCGAACCCCGGTTACCGCGAGACGTAACAGTAAGTCATATCAAAGAGGCGACACGTACTTGCGAACGTTATTGATCCACGGAGCGCGTGCTGTCATCCACGCGGCCCGACGCAGGAGCGACAAGGAAGGATGGCTATCCCGTTTGCTGCAGCGACGCAATTCCAATGTGGCCGCCGTTGCGCTGGCCAACAAGAACGCGCGGATCGTGTGGGCTCTGCTGACTCACGAGCGAACGTCGCGACCCGACCATGAGTCCGCGATACCAAATATTTAGCCTCGAACGGCACGAAGTTCGTAGCGAACGGAGGGACACTTCCACCGATTGCCAAGGCAATCATGACGTGATGGCAAGACAGGTCAGACCGTGACGAGCCAAACCCAACACTGTCAAAGAGCACCAGGCTCGCCAAGTTGATCGGGACCTCGTCAGCATATTCCATCAGGGACAGCCGGCCTGCGCTCGGCACTGAAGTCCGGATGCATGGCTGCAATCACGACCTTTGAACCATCACAACGTGAAGCTTGGCAAACCGGGGGCGTCCATGCATGACAGTGCCATCGCGACACCTTATATCAAACGGTGTTGCGCTTCAGATTTGAGGCCGCCTGCGGGCGTCCGCAATGAGCCCCTCGAAATGCTCTTCAATATCGATAATTTGTATCCCATGGATCGACAACCAGTCTTGATTGAAAACCGTGTCCAGGTACTTGGTACCACTGTCACAGACTATTGTTACGATACGCGATCCAACCGGTGCGCGTCGAGCCACACTGAACGCCTCGTAGACCGCCCCCCCCGTTGATCCGCCAACCAGCAAACCGTGCCGCTGGGCGAGATAATGGCATGTCGAAAAGGCCATGCGGTCGCTCACTTTGCGGCCCGAATCTATTACGCCGTAGTCAATGGCCAGTCCCACTTCAGCACCTTCAGGCGTGCCAGTCCCCGATTGGAGGTAATCTAGACCCTCACCGCCGAAGATGATGCTTCCGGCGGGCTCAACCCCGATTACTTGGAGCTCAGGAATACGCGTCCGCAACTGGCGTGCAGAACCACATAGTGACCCGCCGGTACCGATTGCGCAAACAAGATGCGTAATTGTTGGGCCCAGGTCGTCAAGCAATTCTGCAGCGAGTCCAGCATAACCGGCTGCATTTGCGGGATTGTTGTGCTGTTCAGTCCAATAGGCGCCTTCTTCACAGGAAATTCTCATTGCCTCTCGGTCCCGTATATCAGTCGCTAAAACACCGTCTCCGCCGCCAACGATCTGGACATTGCTTCCGAACGCACGAACAGTAAGAATTTTATCAAGGCTTGCGTGAGAGTCCATGAGAGCTGTGAAGTTTATTCTTCGCACAGCTGAAATCATCGCCAATGCGCTAGCCGTATTCCCAGAAGAAGATTCGACTATATCAGAAGCATCTTTATTCAATGCACGTGGACGATGGTTTAGCATACTCAACGCCATCCGGTCCTTCATTGATCCAGACGGATTGAACATCTCCAGCTTGAGATAAAGGTTAACTTCCTCACCGCGCAAAGGAATTTTGAGCAGGGGCGTATGCCCGATGGTATCTAGTATGCTATTGACGATCATCTATCTACTCCCAATCTTGGTGAAGTTTCGCCTATCCCAGCGCTGTCATTCTCGACGGGCGCACGCTGCAGTCGGCCTGCGAGAGGGAACCTCGCGCAGGTTACGACGGTTACAAGCGGAAACAACGCAGCAAAGTTCACATGACAGTTGATACATTGGGACAGTTGCTTGCTGTGCATGTGACGCCGGCCAACGAACAGGAGCGCGCGCAGGTCGGGGAACTGGCGCGTCAGGTTTAGCAGGCCACGGGCCAGACGGTCAAGGTAGCGTTCGCCGATCAGGGATATACCGGTGAGGAGCCCGCGCAGGCAGCGCTTGATGAGGGAATCGAACTTCAGGTAATCGAGTTGGCGGAGGCGAAGAAAGCCTTTGTTCTGTTGCCACGACGCTGGGTAGTGGAGCCCAGCTTCGGCTGGCTGAACCGATTTCGGCAGCTTGCGCCAGACTACGAGCGCTTGCCCGAGACCCTCGCCGGGCTGCACTTTGTAGTCTTCTCCGTACTGATTCTGGTTCATTTCGTATACCTGATTAATAGAGCACCTAACACGCTAGAGATGCACGATGGGGCGATCGGTTGAACAATCTTTCGACTTCCTTCTACAGGCTCTATAACAATGCAAAGAGCATTCACCATCTCCGCGCCGAAATATCCTTCCAGTATTTTCCCGGTTCATGTCACGCAAAAATGCGTGCGGTGAGGAAAACGATCTCCGGCATCGACTACTCCCCGCCTCTTGGCTTCCCGCTTGTCCCCCTTGTCACAGCGCAATGAGGCCAGTCAACTTCATACCCTCAAGAAGGATCCGAATACGGAAGGCCTTTCAGTGAGGCAACGACTTGCGCGCTGGCTTTCGGCGCATTCCGCACAGTCAGATGAACGAATAGCACCTACGTGCCCCGCCACCCAAGCGGGACGATCAACAGCGACCTTATGCGCGTTATCCCGCCATTGAAGTTGGCTTGTCCTGACCTAGCAGGTTGCGGAAATACACCCTCGACGGATGCGGCCTTCCTCGATCTCCGCGGCCGCCGTCGCTAAATCTTTCGCATTGTGCAATTTCAACGCGAATCAACCTTTTTAAAGCGCTGTGAGGCCGACTTCTGGCCTCATTGGCGCCTTTTCCCGCCACTATGGACGGAACTGTGCCAGCGATCGCATGCGCACGAGGTTGTAGGCCGCCATGTTCAACACGAACATCTGGTCCACCTTCTTCAAGCCACGCACCATCACCTGGCGCATGCGCCCCACGGTCTTGGCCCAGCCGAAACCTTGTTCGACCAACTTACGCAGTGTTTGCGCAACGTGCGGCGTGACCTTCATCTGCTGGCACGCCTCGATGAATTCCTGTGCGTCGTAACCCTTGTCTGCACCCAGCGTGATTTCCGCGTCCGGATCCTCTGCCGCCTGCCGTGCGTCGTAGATCATGATCTTGGCCGCTTCACGCTCAGCATGCCCATCGGCGCGTGTCACGCGCGCGTTGACCACCAGGCCATGCCGGTTATCGGTCAGCGTATGGCCCATGTACCGCAATTCGCTGGCCGTTTTGCCTTCGCGATAGAGCTGCGCATCTGGGTCGGTTCTCGACTGATGTGTCTCGTTGCTGCGTTTCTCGCCCTTGAAATCGCCCGCACCGCCACCGTCGTTGTCCTGATCGTCGCCATTCTTGCGTACAAAGCTCTTGTGTCCGGCCCACGCCTGGATCAGCGTGCCGTCCACGCTGAAATGCTCACCCGAGAGCAGACACTTCTTCCCGGCGATGGCCACCACTTCGTTGAAGAATTCGATGATCGCATCGTGCTTGATCAGGCGCTCGCGGTTCTTCGTGAAGACCGTCGGTACCCACACCTCGTCGCCCATCGCCAGGCCGATGAACCAGCGAAACAGTAGGTTGTACTGCACCTGCTCCATCAGCTGACGCTCTGAGCGGATGCTGAAAAGCACCTGAATCAGCATGGCTCGCAGCAACTTCTCTGGCGCGATACTCGGCCGCCCACCTTTGATGTCCGCTTCGTACATCTGGGCGAACAGTCGATCCATCTTCGCCAGCGCTTCGTTCGCCATCACGCGGATCGAACGCAACGGATGCCACTTGGGGACGAAGTCGTCCAGCTTGCGCATGGAAAACAGACTCTCGG
The DNA here is from genome assembly GCF_024206495.1 of Paraburkholderia sp. CNPSo 3272. Lineage (GTDB taxonomy): Bacteria > Pseudomonadota > Gammaproteobacteria > Burkholderiales > Burkholderiaceae > Paraburkholderia. The sequence goes on from NZ_JAMBPQ010000033.1 coordinate 5,621, forward strand.
TGAATGTGTCGGCGCCGCGCATGATCTCCAGGGGACAAGTAGTGGTCCATCTATCAACGCCTCACGAGCTCTATGCGATGACGTGTTTAAGCGGTATTTCAGCGGCCTGCTAGTTGGTACGCACGGTAGTAAGTCCCGCTATGGACCTGTCTATCCCAGCCATAGTTCGAATCGACTATTCAGAAGATCGTGCACCAAATTTCTGAATAAAGATATTGCGTCCTCCAAGCCAAGGCTATGAAGTCTGGGACAGCGCATTATCTCAGGTCATTGAGCGCGATCGCACAATTCGGCAAAGTGCCATTCAACGCATGTCGAGTGGTCTTGAAACTCATCAAATTTCCAGAAAGACCAGCATGGATGATACGATCAATAACCACTGGCGCAGGATTATCCCAGTAGGTGACATTCAAGTTGGGATCATCATAAGAAAGCAAAATACACGGAACAAACGACAAGTCTAGCTCCTTGGCGCAGAAATAGCGATGATGGCCGTCCATAATAATGAAATGGCGGTGCTCTACCAGAATAGGTGTGGTCCACTGTCCAGTTTCCGCGATTAATTTACCTAGCGTCTGTGCGCGTGGCACGTTGATATTCTCACTTGGACGAAGTTGACTTACTGGCAGTATGTCGAGCGTGTAAGTTCCGATAGCTTTCGAGGATGACACGGGCTTCTCCTAATATCAGCGTTTCTCCCTAGATTAGGCAATGCATGTATCGTGCCATACGAAGAGGTCCATATAATTCAACCGGCGGTCCTTGATAGTAGTGTCGCGTGTCTGACATTGTCGGAAAACCGTCTTCTTTAAGGCAATGCTGATCAAGTCTACCGTTCACGACTGTCACGCGTTATAGCGTGAGCATGCAACGGCGAAAGCAAAAAACGATGAAGCAACTGACACTGGCGATGGCTGTCGATCAATGCGCGGGATTCGGGGCGCAGCGCAAACCTACGCGACGCGAAGTGTTTCTCGATGAGATGAACACGATCGTGCCGTGGGCGCAGCTGTGCGCGGTGGTGGAGCCGTTTTATCCGAAACGCGGCAATGGTCGCCCGCCGATTGCGCTGGAGCGCATGTTGCGAATCCATTTTGTGCAGCACTGGTTCAATCTCGCCGACCTTGCATGCGAAGAGGCGCTGTACGACAGCCTCAGCCTGCGCCGTTTCGTCGGCATTGACCTTGCTGTACGACCAGCAGTTGCCTATCCAGACATGCGTAACCGGTAACGGTTGGGTGTGAAGCTCTGGAGACAACGCGCCTCGCGACTGACGGTTCACCCCGGCGACGGGGGATAGATCGACACTGCCAGCCGCCGTGCGGTGTGAGGTGCCAGGCAAGTTCTGCATGCGCAACATAAGTGAACTGTTGATAAACCTCGTTAGTACGAATGGGCCAAAGCGGCTGTTAGGCCCTGACCAAAAGGTGTGCAGCCGGTTGCTTCCGTCTTGTCAGGGAGTACGTCGTCACAAGGGCTGCCGGGGGAGAGACAGGCGCTAGACAGACAGGGAACATTCGGGTCGGCAAGGATGGGAACGTGGTAAGCCCAATTGTCCGCCCACGCTAGTTTTTTTGGGGGGGCAAAGGCAGATGACTCGCAAGGGAAACTGTTGGACAAGTGGGTATGAGAACGCGGAAAAAGCGAAGGGTGGTCGGTAATAGGCCACATAGGGGTTCAAAATTTGCCCTGATCTGAAAGGATGCAGACTTCCGCGTGGTGCAGTTGTCGTAGGCCTACATTTGAGATTCCGCGCAGGGCAGCTTGTGAGTAGCCGGACATGTTCCAGGTTCAGCGCCCTTGCCCTCGGTAGCGAGGTGAATCAACGATGTGACGCGTACGAAGGTCGTATGCAGTGCCGGTGCGACCGGCGTCAGTACGACGCTTAATGCTGTGCTCGAGCCGTATGCGGGGAAAGCCCGCAAGTACGGTTCTTCGGGGGCCCCGCTGCCGAGAGGCAGGGGGCTACCCAATCATCCGCTGCCACAGTTGCTGCACGGTGAGGAGCAACGCGTCTACGGTGACAGCGCATACGCGAGCCAGAAAGCACTGATTCACAGCAAGGCTCCGAAGGCACGTGACTTCACCAACAAGCGCACGCGTCGCAAGGACGTCGTCGACGAAGTGGCGCGGCGCAAGAACCGCAACAAGTCGAAGATCCGTGCCCGGGTCGAGCATGTGTTTGCGGTCGTGAAGCGGCTGTGGGGCTTCACGAAGGTTCGTTATCGCGGGCTGTCGAAAAACGCCAATCGCGCCTTCGTTGCGCTCGCGCTGGCCAATCTTTACATGTGGCGAGGTCGCTCGACAGCACAGGTGCGCCCGTAGAGGGCCAAAGACGGGCGGCAAGCCCGTGCAGGGCCCCTCAAGGAGCCCAACATGAGCAGGAATGCTCGCTTTTACGGCTGTTATTCGCGATCTCAAAAGTTTTCACATGCCTTGGTCGCAACCCGTTGTGTTTACACGGCTTGATCAGCGTAGCCCTAATGCCGGCCTGCCCGAAAGACATGCTCCCGACGCCCCTATCCCGGAACCCGCACGATACGCCACTTATATGGTGCGTGCGCGCCGGGAGGCGCGCACGAAGAGCATGCCAGATAACAACATCGCGGAGAACGTGCCGCGTTGTGTAAGCCTGGGTCGGAAAATTTTTTATTCGCCGGCTCAGACAGCGGCGGCGAACGGGCAGCCGCGATGTTACGCACGGATTGGCACTTGCATACTCAATGACATCGATCCGCGTGCCTACCTCGACTATGTGCTGACCCATATCGCCGGTCACAAAATCAATCGCATCGACGAGCTCCTGCCTTGGCATGTCGCCGACAAGCTACACACGCCAGGCAGTCCGCCAGATGCCGCTACCTGACCGGCCGCTCCAGTACACCATCATGCTTTACGCGCTCGCGAAAGGGCGAACGGCCCAACTGAGCCGCTTACGGCGAGGACGCCCTGCAGCGCTGACATCCTGCACAGCGAGCGTCGGCGTCACGCCGAACAGACCAACCTATGCGCGCACCCGCTCTTCACGAACACGCCGCTCGAACATTGGCATCAACGTCGCTTCGATCCACCCCATGCCATCCGACTAGCCAGTACGGCCAGCGGGTGACGCAAATCGATCATCGCTGGAGGCGGCTGCGGAAGAAATCGGGCGTGCTCATCGGCAGTTCTCAAGCCCGGAAGATATGTCCATTCCATTTTGATTCTGGGAGTCTCGCAACCCCTGATCCACGCCCATTCCAACTCCCCGTCTGGCCCCACGCCATTCTGCAGACCGAGTACGTACACGCCTTTGGCAAGACGTCATGCTTCGATCGCAGCATGCCACTTCCGCACAAATCCAGTGTCGAGGCGGCGGCGCTAACGCGCAGGCAAGCTCTACCAGCGGCGGCGTGCAAAGCACGAATCCAAAGGTGCATCGGATCGCCGCCTTGCAGCGTGTATGGTTGATTCCATCTCTTGACTTTAAGCCCTTCCAAAAGAATTTGTTTTCGGAGTACAAGCTCACATTCAAGAATGTAGAAGCCATTGGCGCCAAAATGTTGAACTGACGAGTTCGACATTAAGACATTAAATTAATTTTCGACCCACTCATGCTTCTGTCCCAGCCGTCATCCAGAACGGAACCCGCAGTTGCGCGTAATCCGACTCGCTGCACCCAGTATCGCGCTGATCACATCTTTCAGATCGAGGTCGGGGCTGAAATGCATTGAGTATGCGACGCTGATCGCTGCCCGCACCTGTCCGCTGACGTCTCCGACGGGAGCGCCAACTGACGAGATGCCCTCGACCTGTTCGTCCTCAATCAACACATATCCGTCAGTCCGGATCCTGTGCAAAGACGCGACGAGTTGCTCCGGGTCAGTAATTGTCTTGGCCGTGCTCTGCTCCAGCGGTTCCGTTCGGAGCAGTTCCAGCGCCTTCTCGTCAGGAAAAGACGAAAGGATAGCCTTACCGATGGCCGTGTTGTGCAAACCAATTGGCGACCCGGGAAGCACCCTGACGGTGACCGGTCTCTTTCCGTCGATACAAAGCAAGTACATCGGGGTCTTGTCCTGGAGTACTCCCAGATAGCCGTCGATGCGCATGCTGTCCGCCAAGTGCTGGAGTTCTTTGCGGGCCTCGAGCAGCAGCGTGTCCCGAGCCATCAGCCCTGCGCCCATATTCAGGGTTTGATACCCAGTACTGTACTGCCTGGTCACAGGGTCGCGCCGCAAATAGTGCTTTTCCGTCAGCGTGTTGAGCAGACGTTGAACGATCGCCGGACTTAGCCCGAGCTGACGCGATATCTCACGGGTACCCAAGGGTTCCTGCGACGCATTGAGCAACTCCATTACGTCGAGGCCTCGTTCAAGTGACTGGATCTTCATTGAGATCTTGTCTATACGAAGGTTGATGGCCTGCAAACAGCCGGTGTGAGTCTGCTGATCCATTACTTTACCTGATAGAGCTCCCGCGATGAACAGGTCAGCAGTTCGTGCCCGTCGTCCGTAATGATAGCTGTATCTTCAACCATCATGCCGCCCCAACCGAGCTCGTAGTACGGAGTCTCTACGCAGAACACCATGCCGGACTCAAGCAGCACGTCGGAGCCGGGAGCGATCGACGGAAATTCATGGGATTGCAAGCCGATACCGTGTCCGCAGTGATTCCGCTGATATTCCGGCAAAGCGCCTTTGCGAACGGCATCAATAGCGATGTTGAAAATGTCGCTAACCAACGCTCCGGGTCGCAATGTAGCAATTTGTGCCTGTTCGCCCGCCAGCAACGCCGCGTAGCGCTGAGCCTGTTCGTGAGACGGCGCGCCGACAGTCAGCGTGCGCGCCATGTCTGAGCAATACCCATTTACTGTACAACCGATGTCCATGCGCACGAGATCCCCGGCTTCGAGGCGTTTGTTGCGAGCATAGGCGTCAACGCGGGAACTGCGCTCGCCTGAAGTCACCACGACGAAGCGCGGGATGCCTCCCCCTCGAACGATAGTACCGGTGATTTCGTGTGCAATATCGAGCTCGGTGACGCCAGCGCGGACCATCGGCACGACGGATTCGAGTGCCCTATCAGTAATGTGTGACGCGTGGCGAAGAAGGGCGAGCTCGGCTGGCAACTTCGTCGCGCGCGCGCGCTTCAGCGACGGTGCCCCGTTCTGGAAGGCTGCCTGTGGGAACTGCTGCCAGATTGCCCGCGTCAGCCTTTCGTCCCGCGTATCGAGGCCGGCTCGTACCCCACGGAGATCAAAGCTTCGCAAGGCGGACACCACCGTATCGACGTAATTTGCGCCTTGCGCGGGCATGTCCGCATAGCTCGCGACTCCCGCCGTTGCGCCCACATAGAAGGTGCCATATCGCCAGATGCAGGAGGCGTCATCCAATTGCTCGAGAGCGGCAGCTGCGTCGCTCGCGCCCGTAATCAGGACCACTCGATCGCGTGTGGCGATCGCTGCCTGCGCATACGGTCCGGCATCCTGGAGGATGCTTCGATAGCCTGTCAGGTAGCCCACGTGAACGGGGTCCATGGTGATGATCACGTCAAGCTCTGGCGCGGTCGAGAAGAATTTCACCCTGCAGGCAGCGGCCAGGTCGGCGGTTTGTTGCTCAAGAAGCGCCAGGTCGGTGTAGCTCATCGGTTCCTCCAGTTAAGGGCTTGATGCAAGCATGAGGGAATAAACTTCGGAGACACAATCCCCGAGGAGCATTAGCCCAATGAGGCTGATACTGAAGTCATGCCATACCAGCGCCAGCATCAAACTTTGCCTCCACTGAGAGCCAATGAAGGGCGACGCCACAACGAACATCTTTATTTTCGCCTTTCCCTAATCCCGTTCATTGACGGTGATCAATTCTCACGACCATTTTGCCAGGTACTATCGTCTCCGTCGTTCAATTTCCGTGAGCTTCAGGAAGATCCATCGCGAGATTCCACGCGTGCAAACCCAGCGACGCACGTCGCTTCGCCTTTGTCTCATATGCTAACCACTCGTTCTTCGGACAGACCTGCGTCGGCCTCACCGGATCGGCTTGCCAACGTCGCAGCCCTGTTCGGCTTACTGTCCATGCTTTGTGTGCAGTTTGGTGTCGCACTGTCCGTGCCGACGATGGATGCGTTCGGTACGTTCAGCACGATCTGGCTCAGGCTTGCATGGGCGGCCGTCATCCTAGCGCTCGTCGTGCGTCCAAAGCTGCATCGTTACTCCTGGAGACACTGGGTCGCAGCTGGCGCACTGGGCATTGCAATGGCCGGGATGACGTTGTGCTTGTTCTCGGCAATCGAGCGAATACCGATTGGCCTGACAGTTACGATCGCCTTCCTGGGCCCGCTGACGGTCGCCACGGCCAGCGCGCGGCGACTGCGGACCTTGGTCTGGTCGCTTCCCGCGGCTGCCGGCGTGCTGTTGCTTGCCCATGACTCCGCAGGGTGGATCGGCGACCCCATAGCCATGCTGCTCGCCGCAGGCGCCGGGGCCGGTTGGGGAAGCTACATCGTATTGGTGAAGAAAGCCGGCACGCTCTTCAACGGACTCGAAGGCCTGTCAGTATCGCTCATAGTGGCTGCCTTGGCGGTCACGCCGTTTGGGATCGCTGAGAATCGTTTGCATGTCCCTCCCCTGCAGTTGGCCACGACGGCTGGGCTCTCGCTACTTGTACCGCTACTGCCCTATGCATTGGAAATGGTGGCTCTAAGGCACATGCCCGCCGCTTCGTTTGGCATTCTGATGAGCCTAGAACCGGCGATCGGTACACTAGCGGGCTTCGTGGTGCTTGATCAGGCGATGACAGCACTGCAACTCGCGGGCACTGCGCTCGTCCTCAGCGCGAGCGTCGCCGTGACTGTTAGACGACCTCAAACTTGAAGTGGAACCGCCGAGGTAAAGTTCGCGACCAAGACTGAGATTGCTCTGCAACAGATGAAAACGCTGCTGGCCTCTGGCGCGCCCAGGTATTGCGTGTTAGCGGATGCCGGCTACGGGGTGGATAACGCGTTTCGCCAGCGTCTGAGCGATCTGGGCTTGCCCTACGTGGTCGGTATCACCTCGGCGGTCGTGGTCTGGCCGCCGGCGGTGCCGCGGCGCACGCGCAGTCGACAACCGGCGAACGTCAAGGACCTGGCGCATTCGCTGCCTTCTGCCGCCTTCCAGACGATCAGTTGGCGCGAAGGTTCGAACGCAACGCTCAGTGGACGTTTTGCAGCCGTGCGTGTGCGTCATGCCGGCGGCAATAGCGGCAAGGCGCGTCTGCGGCCCGAGCAGTGGCTGCTCATCGAGTGGCCACCTGGAGACGCTGACCCATTGAAGTACTTCCTGTCGACCCTTCCGGCTGACGTTGCACTGGAAGAACTCGTCGCCCAGGCACACATGCGCTGGCGTATCGAACGCGACTACCAGGATTTGAAGCAGGAGCTGGGGCTCGGGCATTACGAAGGCCGAGGATGGCGAGGCTTCCACCACCATGCCACGCTAAGTATCGCGGCGTACGGGTTCCTCGTCTCTGAACGACTTACTGCCGGCGCTTCCGTCAGCGCCAAAAAAACTTCGCTTCCCGCCAGGCGCCTTCGCTTCCTGCGGATTACATCCCACTGGGGAGCCCTGCGCGCACAGCGCCACGTGGCTGATTCGATCACCACGATTCGTCATCAACTCAGCTTCCTGTTGATCGCAAGACTCGCAATGTGTCCATACTGCCACCGACGAAATCAAAGGTTTATCTTATGACACAGTAAGATTTCTATGGGGCATTGGAAGTCAAGCCCTTTTACGATGTGCTTTCCTCGATTCGACGACCTCCGTTTGAGATTCTGAGATATCTGTTTCTGTTCGGATTCCTTTGTATGTGACTGCTCTTCAGCAAGTTAGAGGCCGGAGTGTCTGATATCCGGGCGGTCTGCCCGGTGTAACTTCTATCCGTGCCGGCATCAGGCCGGTCACCACATACCGCATGCGCAGAGCGCTGGGACCACTCCGTTACCAACGCACCCCATCTAAAACTACGGTTACCCGCCGGGCAACCCTCTTACTGTCCGGGTGCGCAAACCTGTCTGCCCTGTGTTCAATGACTGTCGTCGCTCAGGTTAAAGCTCCGCCGCTGCCACCAGTTTGAGCTTTGCCCCTGCCGGAATCTCGCCATGTTCGAGATAGCGCCATATTACGATTGCAAGACGGCGCGCAAGCGCGACAATGCCGATGCGTCGCGAACGCTTCCCCGCACCGCCAAAGCGCTGGTTGAACCATTTGCTCAGCTCGCTGGCCGGCTGGAAGCGTAGCCAGCTCCATGCAAGCTCCACCATCAGCCACCGCACCCGCTTGTTGCCCGCCTTGCTGATGCCCTGTTCGACTTCACTGGTGCCGCTTGCATAGGGCGTTGGCGCCAGGCCCAGGCAGCCGGCGCGCTCGCGGCGATTGGCAAACCGCCGCCATCCAAACAGTTCCTTCACGAGTGTCCACGCACTGCCGGTGCCAATGCCTGCCAGCCGTGCCAGCCCGGCAATGGCCGGTTGCCCGCCGTTGCGCACCTGACGGGCCTGCGTTGTCTCAAGCGTCCTGATCTGCCGGGCGACAAGAGCGAGTCGCTCGATCTCACGTTCAATCTCGGCGCGCAGGTCCGGCAGGAGTTGCGCAGCGTGCGGCCCACCAGCCTCCCCAGGTGCGTCCACCGATGTGTTCAGTGCGCAGGTTGTGCAGCACGAGCAGCGAGCGGACACGGTTGCTGTGCGCCGTGCGCTCCTGCCGAAGGCGGCCGAGTTCCCGATGCACGCGTCGCTCATCTTCCTGCTCAGGGCTCGGGATACGTGCGATCGCCCATAGCCGCCGCTCGCCTGCGTGGTAGCGCATCAGCATCGAGAGCAGCCGGTCGGCGTCGAGCCGGTCGGTCTTCGCGCGGCGTGCCCGCCGGCTTACCTCGATGCTGGCAGGGTCCACCACCAGGTTGGAGATCCCTTGCGCGCTCGCCCAGCGGTGCAGCCAGAAACCATCACGTCCGGCCTCGTAGCAGCTGCGAACCGGAGCGTCGTCGGGCAGGCGGCAGCGCACCTTCGCTCTCGCAATCGCCTTCAGGACTGCCGCGGTATCGCCGGCAGCCACCGTACACCGGCTCGGCGAGCGAACGCCGTCGCCAAGACAAAGCTTCCAGCTCCTGTCGCCCAACTCAAAGGCGACATACAACGAGCCGACCACCTTTGCATCCTGTCCATTACGGGCTGTCACGGGGCGGCGTAATCGAGCCGGGGATGGGCGGCGTAATGGAGCCAGCAGAAACGGGGGTAAAGCGCAGATTCGAACGGGCTCAAGAATGCGGTTTTTTGCCCGATTTGGCAACCGCGTTTTCACTGCTCGCCGGCATCGGTTTGGGCTTGCGGAAGCTCTCGCCCTCGATCACGACTCGATAGGCGCCGTGGCGTAGCCGGTCCGGCGTCGCGGCACCCAGGATGCGGTTGTCGGGGAACGCATCACCCCATTCACTCAGATCTAAATTCGACGTGACGATCGAAGCCGCGCGCTCATATCTGGCGGCGATCAGGTCGTGGAGGTCTTCGTCGTGCGGTGGGTGCAGCGGTTTGACGGCGAAGTCGTCGATGATGAGCAGCGGCACACGCACGAACTGCTGGAACTTGCGCTCGTACAGGCCCGTGGCGCGGGCCGCGTGCAGCTTCTTGAGCAGATCTGTCTGTGAGATGAACAGCACGTCACGCCCTTGCCGGGCCGCGCAGTGGCCCAGTGCCTGCGCCAGATGTGACTTGCCGACGCCTGTTCCGCCGACCAGCAAGACACAGACCTTCTCGTCGATGTAGCGGCCGGTAGCGAGATCGTGGATATAGATCCGGTTGAGCTTGGGCACCAGATCGAAGTTGAACGTCTCGAGCGTCTTGCCCATCGCGAAGCCGGCACGGGCAAGTCGTACGCCCAGCTTCTTCGTGTCGCGTCGCGCGATTTCATCGTGCAGCAGCATGGCGAGGAACTCGGTGTAGGCAAGCTGCCCGTCGATGACTTCGCGGTTTCGCTGTTCGAGCGAGTCGAGGATACCGGAGAGGCGCAGCTGCTTGAGGATAGTGTTCAGTTCGGGGCTCGGATTCATGGCCGGCTCAATGGATCAGAAGGGATTGAAGGTCGCGGCCGAAGCGGCCACCGTTCACGTAGGTGTCGGTGGGCGCCGCCGTGGTCGATGGCGTCGCAGCCTCGCTGTCGAGCCCCTTGTCGAGGATCGTCTTGATGGTGCGATACTGGGGGCTGGAGAACGCGAGCGCACGCTCGCACGCGGCGTTCAGGCGCACATCGCCAACCTGCTCGCGCAGCCTCACGATGCCCTGTGCGCCGCGCAGGTTCTCAAGCACCGTGTTGTTGAACATCGCGAGGATGACGGCATGGCAGGCAGGCCCGATATCCTTCGCACGCGCCAGGCACCACTGGGGATCGTGCTCGAGCCAGGCCTGTGGCTCGGGCGGCTGGTGGTCGCGCACGGTGTGGCGGTCCCCCGGCTTGCGTAGCCTTGGATGGGTTGCGACGAGCTCGTGCCGGTGGAACGCCTGCACGACCGTGTCGGTGGCCTTGAGCCATAGCTGCTTGCAGACCAGCGTGAAGGGCACTGAGTACAGCGCCTTCTTGTAGACAACGTGGCCGTCCGTATGCACCTTGACCTCGGACCACACGGCCAGTACTGGCGGCACCAGGCGCGTGAGCAGCGGCCGCTCGATCGCGAAACGCGTGAGCGGTTGCTCGTGTGTAGTGCCGTGATCGCGCACGCCGGCCTGCTGCAGGATCCTCTCGCGCAACTGACGGTTCGCATCGGCCAGATCGCGGAACTCGCGTAGTGGTACGATGGACTTCTTGACGTACTTGACTCCGGATTCAACGATTCCCTTCTTGGCTGGGTCGTGCGGCGGACATGGGTCGATGCGGAAACCATATGCTTCGGCGAGCCCCGCGTAGGAACGCTGGACTTCGGGGCTATGCATGCAGTGCCGGATGATTGTGCACTTGGCGTTGTCGATCGTCACCCGGGAAGGACAGCCCCCGAACCATTCAAAGGCGCGGCGATGACAGGCCAGCCACGTCTCGACGGTCTGGTCCAGTACAACCTCGGCGTACTGATGCCGGGACCAGCACAGGGTCATGACGAAGATCCACGTCTTGAGCGGGATACCGGACTCGTGCGTGAGCACGGGGCCGGCGCCGAAATCAACCTGGGCGGCTTCGGCGGGGGCGAACTCGAGGATCGTCGTCGCCTTGACGACGCGTTCGGCCGCAATCCGGCGCAGCATGCGTTTAACGGCGTCGTAACTGCCGGTATAGCCGTGATTACGCTGAAGGGCTGCATGGATTGTGGTGCCCTGGACGCCGGCGTCGAGCCACTCGCGAACCTGCTCGCGGTACGGCTCCACCGTGGGGATGCTACTGCGTGGCACCTGTCTCGGTACGCCGTTGAGGACGCTCGCGATCTCTGCGTCTTCCGGCATGGGCTGCGCCGGATCGAGCCAGCCTCGCGTCTGGGCTTCCTGCCGTAGTGCTGCGAGCTTGGCTCGGCCCATCAGGCGTCGCCGCGCGATGTCGCGGTCGGAATCACCGCGCCGCATGCGCACGAGGATGTGACGATATTCGAACAACTCAAACCTCCTGTTGGCCATAGGCGCTCCGTTCAAATGAACGAAGCGTACCGACTTGGAAAGTTCGAATTGCGCTTGTGCCCGCTACCGCTGGCTTCTACACGCCGCCCGATGGGTGGCTCCTTTACGCCGCCCATGAGGTGGCTCGATTACGCCGCCCCTGGACTGGCTCCATTACGCCGCCCATCAAGTGGCCCGATTACGCCGCCCCCGAATTGGCTCTATAACGCCGCCCGCTGACACGGGCCATGCCGGACGTGTCCATTTGCGTGCTCCCATGAAGAAAACGGTTTGCACATTCCGTTTTACTCCTCAGGCTTCGTTTCTGCTGCCCTCATAGACAGTATGACTTTCGCTGCGCACGAAGCTGACCGCCGCGCGGAGGTGAAGCGCGGGTTAGCAACGAATGCCAGAGCCGCAAGAGTATGGTCTAAGCCAATACTCAACAACCTGTTTCCGGCACGGAGGTCAGCGTGAAAAACGATAGCACGGTATTTGTCGGCCTGGACGTCCACAAGGATTCGATTATGGTCGCGTATTCGGCCGGATTAGGAGAGGTAGAAGTCCTTGGCAAAATTGGAACGCGAGCGGCTGATATCGATCGTTTGTGCAAACGCATGCAGTCAAAAGCGTCGAACGTCGTATTTGTCTACGAGGCCGGACCGTGCGGCTATGGCCTTCATCGCCAGTTGACCGCGAAGGGGTACCCCTGCATGGTCTGCGCGCCGTCACTGATTCCCCGCAAGCCCGGCGAGCGGGTCAAGACCGACCGCCGCGATGCGGCGAAACTGGTACGCGCACTTCGAGCTGGAGATCTGTCGCCCGTGCACGTGCCCACCGTCGAGGACGAAGCGTTTCGTGACCTGGTCCGCACCTGGGGCGCCGCCAAACAGGATCTGAAGCAGGCCAGGCAACGTCTCAAAGCCTTCCTGCTCGTCCACGATGTGCGCTATACCGGGCGCGCCGACTGGGGGCCGGCACACCGGCGCTGGATCAGCAGTTACTCGTTCGATTCGCACTGGCAGCAGCTTGCGTTCGAGGAGTATCGCCGGACCATTGAAGACCGCCTCGCGCAGTGCGAACGACTCGAGACGGCCTTGCGCGAGATGGCGCCACAATGGCGTTTCTATCCGGTGGTCAAAGCGCTCCAGGCGCTACGTGGCATTCAGTTCACCAGCGCCATCGGCTTGCTTGCCGAGCTCGGTGATCTGTCACGCTTCGATCACCCGCGGCAGCTCACTGCATGGCTTGGTCTGACGCCATCCGAACATTCCTCGGGCCAGAGACGCAGGCTGGGCAGCATCACGAAGGCCGGCAACGGCCATGCGCGTCACCTGCTGGTTGAAGCGGCATGGTCATACCGTCACCCGGCCAAGGTAAGCGCCGTCATCCAGCGACGCCATGAAGGACTGCCCAAGGCCATCATCGATCGCGCGTGGGATGCACAGTTGCGGCTGTGCAAGCGGTATCGCAGGCTGGTCGCACGTGGCAAGCATTCCAACGTCGCCGTAATCGCGATTGCACGCGAGCTGGCCGCATTCGTCTGGGAAATCGCGCGAATGACCTCAAATCCGCCCGAGTGGAAAACACAGGCGCACTGATAGCCGCACCAATGCGAATTCAAAATCCAACGGAAGGAACTGTCTGCTGAGGACGGCGCAGCACGGTCCGTGAACAATCCGCGAAGATACTACGAGACGGCCTCACGGCCAGACTCTCGGACATAGAGCGCGGCAGGTTCACAAGACGGCACCCTGTAATGTGGTAACCAACCCACGGATATCAGCCGGATCCACCGTCGACGTTACAGGCTGCGCCGCCCTCAGCGGATTCACCGAAAAGCGAAAAGACGCTCACAACAAAACCTTGTGGTACTTGACAGCAAAAGTCATATCAGTATCTAACAGCGGCTACCTCGGCATGGTAAGGCAGCTGCAGCACGTGAATTATCGCGACCGTTAGTCCCACTCGTACATGGACGCGTTGCCTGACTTTGATGCGCTCGCCCGCGCTTACGGGCACGTCGGCTTTCGCATCGAGCGACCGTGCGATGTCGAGCCGATCCTTCGCGAAGCTCTTTCCATGAAGCACCGTACCGTATTCATGGACTTTGCCGTCGATCCGTCCGAGAACGTCTGGCCTATGGTTCGAGCGGGCGCGGGACTGACGGACATGCTGATGAATTCGTGCGATGTCGACCGCTAGTTGAACATGGCCAGAATTTCCGGCACCGCGGTGCCTGCTGCCTGCTGCCTGTTCCGGCCTTGAGGCATTCATGAGACACACTACGAATCGATCGTTGCTCTCGCTTTGAAACGCGATTGAGAGATTACAGAAGTGCATGTAACAGAGATTAAGGTGCCTGACATCGGCGACTACAAGGGCGTCCCCGTCATCGAGGTGCTGGTTGCGCCGGGTGATGTAGTACGGGAAGAGCAATCGCTGGTTACGCTGGAGTCGGACAAGGCCACCATGGATGTGCCGAGTCCTTTTGGCGGCGTCGTTCGTGAAATAAAGCTCAGGGTCGGAGATGCCGTGTCGGAAGGCTCGGTCATCCTGCTCATGGAGCCGCACGGCGCGGTGCCCGAGGTGGTGACCAGTGAGGCGGCCTCCCGGGCGAACTCCGGGCCCCATGACTATCCACACATTATAAATGAACTGCCTGAACCGGCAGGCCGTCCTTCCACCCCTAGTCCATTGCGTCATTGAAAAAGCACCTTATTTGGTATTCAATGAAACGCATGGAAAAGATGAATTTGACCACGCTTGAGCGCAAACAATTGCTGTCAGCAACTCGTAGCCAAACGGTGCGCGCAGCGGACGCGCGGCGTGCACGGCTGATCTTGATGCTTGATGAAGGCGAAGCACGTGAGGCGATCATGCAGCGGCTGCGGTGTGACTCGCGCTTCATTAGTATGCGGTCGATAAACGACGCCCTTCCATGGAGTGGCTGAAGGTCTGAACCTAAGTGTCCGCGTGGACACATGCACTCAGACCTCTATGACCGCAAATCGAGACCTCCGCAGCAGACTGGTTGTTGGCCAGAAACGGGATGGCCGGCGCGAATTTGACGAGAACGCCATACGCGAACTGGTCGCGCTATGCCTGAGGCCCGGCGTGTCGATCGCGCGGGCCGCCATGGATCATGACGTCAATCCAAACCAGTTACGCCGCTGGATCGCGCGCTATCAGCCGCAGATGCAGCACGGTTGTCCAGCGTCAGACTCAATGGTGATCGACGGTGTCTCAATCGATGTTCCTGCTCCGGCGCTCAATAGCCCCGGCAATGTAAGTGCCTTACCCGCTTTTGTACCCGTCGTATCTGGCCCGGTATCGTCGTTGACGCAGTGTGATCCGGTGCCGTCGATGGTGCTCGCGCTGCAAGTTCGGTTACCCAACGGTGTTGAACTCGACTTCGGTGAGGCGAGTGTCGAAGAGATCGCAACGATCATCCAGATGCTCGGGAGGATGCCGTGTTCCGGTTCGACGAAAATCTGAAGGTCTATCTGCACCGTGATCCAGTAGACTTCCGCTACGGCATGAACAGCCTGTCCATTCTCGTCGAACAGGTCATGCAACTAAACCCGATGGACTCCTCTCTTTACATCTTTGGCAACCGGCGTCACGACCGCATCAAGATACTCTTCTGGGATGGTAGCGGCTTCTGGCTTATGACAAAACGTCTCGAGGCAAGCCGTTTCATGTGGCCCGACAACAAGGCCGAAGTTGTAACGATGACGACCAGCGTGTTGCACGCGCTGCTGGACGGCGATGACATCACTACGGTCCGTCGGCATCCGAAGCAGGAATATCTGCGTGTGAGCTGAACAGTTGGTAGCCATGCTGGTCTAATCAGGCATGCCGGACAACGTGACGATCACCGCCGAGGAACTGAAAGCCTTACTCGCCGAACGCGATGCTGCTCGTGCATTGCGCGAGGAACAGGAGGCGTTACGCGGAGCCCTGAGGCTCGTGACGGCCGAACGCGATCTTGCCGAGGAGCGCCTGCGGGCCTACCGTCACGAGTTGTTCGGCGCGAAGAGCGAAGCGCGGAATTCAGATCAGCTTGGCTTGTTCAACGAAGCGGAAGTGCTCGGCTCAGGTAACACGCCCGCCCTGGAGGAAACTCCAGAATCGACGGTCGCGGCACATACGCGCAAGAAGCGCGGTCATCGTAAGCCGCTCGATCCCAACCTGCCGCGCGACATTGTGCGGCACGAACTTCCCGAAGACGAACGCTTCTGTGCAAACGACGGTTACGCGCTCGTCGAGTTCGGCGTGGAGATCAGCGAGCAGCTGCACGTAATACCCGAGCAGCTTCGTGTGATCCAGCACCAGCGCGTCAAGTATGCATGCCCGTGCTGCGAACTTGGTATCAAGGTGACGCCAGCGCCACCGCGCATCATACCTCGCGGGCTGCTGAGCGAATCAGCACTCGCGTGGATTGCCACAGGAAAATATCAGTTTGGTATGCCAATCTATCGTCAGGCTGGTCTACTGCGTCGTTTCGGCGGCGATATCTCGTCGAATACGCTCGCCGCGAGCATGGTCCGTGTCGGCCTCGCGACGCAGCCCGTGATCAACCTGATGCGCGACGCGTTGCTTGATGCCGATCTGCTCTACTGCGATGAAACGACGCTCCAGGTATTAAAAGAGAAGGGACGCAGACCACAAACCAAAAGTTATATCTGGGCACAGATGACCGGCACAGGGATCCCCATCCGCTGTTTCAGCTATACGCCGGGACGTGGAACTAGGCTGGCCGACAAGCTATTCGCCGGTATCCGCAAGGGCGCAGTTCTTATGACGGACGGTTACGAGCCCTACAACGACATCGCGCAGCGCTACCAACTCGAGCACCTCGGATGCTGGGTGCACCTGAGACGGTACTTCGTTAAAGCCGAAGAAAGTGTACCGAAAGCGGCGCGCACACCAGATCTGCTCGCGACGCGCTTCATCAAGCTGATTGGCAAGCTGTTCGCCGCGGAGGCACGCAGCGAAAAATGGGAGGCTGATCGACGACAGCGTCTGCGACGACGATACAGCGCTCGGGTACTCGACGCCATTCACGCGCTCGCACTCGAGCAGTCTCGGAATGTCGTACCAAAAAGCCTGCTCGGTAAGGGGCTGACCTATCTGCGAGAACAGTGGCCGAAGTTGATCCGCTACATCGAGAACGGCAGTTGGCCAGTTAGCAATAACGCGTGCGAGAACTCAATTCGCCCCTTCTGTGTAGGGAGGCGCTCGTGGTTGTTTGCGGACACCGTGAACGGCGCAAACGCGAGTGCGAATCTCTACTCACTGGTCGAGACGTGTCGGGCGAACCGTATCGATCCATACCGCTACCTCACCTGGCTGTTCCAGCGCCTACCACTGGCGACAACAATTGACGATTACGACGCACTGCTTCCTTGGAAGCTGCCGGTCGATCTGCGCTGATCCACGCTCCTGACTCACCTCACGTTCTTCGTCATGCGACTCTGTGTGGCGTCGATGATGGATCGCATACCTTCATTACCCGTTGGTCGAGTCGGTTTTTGGCGGAGCGGTTGGGAGGCCTGTACGCGCGCCATCCGGGACGAGCTCCTGTGCATCCGCCTGAAAAGCTCGAGGCGCGGGTTCTGAATCTCACGCTTAAGCACCGGCCCTCGGACGGCTCGACGCATTGGAGCAGCTATAAGCTTGCGGCGGCTCTGGGCGATGTAGGCGCCTCGACGGTACAGCGCATCTGGCGCAAGCACGGCGTGCGCCCCCATCGACTCGATACGCACATGGTCTCAAACGACCCTGACTTCGAGACCAAGGCTGCAGACGTCATCGGCCTGTATCTGAACCCGCCCGCACATGCGGTGGTGTTCTGCGTGGACGAGAAGACGGCAATTCAAGCTCTGGATCGTAAGGATCGGATGCTACCGCTGTCGCCAGGGCGCGCCGAGAGCCATGGCTTCGAATACAAACGTAACAGCACGCTTAGCCTGTTCGCTGCGCTCAATACGGCAACCGGAGAAGTCATCGGCAAGACCGCACCGCGCCATACCAGCGAACAGTTCGTGGCCTTCCTCACCGACGTTATCGCCAGCCAGCGGCCCAAACAAGAGATTCATGTGATCTGCGACAACGTCAGCAGCCACAAGACACCGCGCGTGCACGAATTCTTGCGACAACACCGCAACGTGCGGTTGCATTACACGCCAACCTATACCTCTTGGCTGAATCAGGTGGAAAACTGGTTCTCGCGCATCCAGCGCGATGTAATTGCGCGAGGCATCTTCACCACGGTGAAGGATTTGGACCGCAAGCTGATGCGCTACATCCGCGAGCACAACAAGAATCCCAAGCCGATCAAATGGAAATACGATGATCCATCACGACGAATTCGGCCAGTGCCATTTCAATGACGCAGTCGACTAGTCGCCTGTCAAATATGCCGGCAGTCACTTCGATCCACAGAACAAGAACCTATCGACATTCAGTAACCGACAGGAGGCGGCCCCCACAACTTTCGTGACGGCCGCCTCGAGCCACTTAAAACTTGTGGCTTATTCCGACTAGAGCGACGGTCTGGTTTTGACCAGACGATGGATCAACCGCTGCAATGTTAGCTACAGCAGGCAGGCCGCGCGAATCGGTTCCCGCTGCACGCTGATACACCACACCCCCATAAAAGTCGGTACGCTTCGAAATGCTGTAGTCGAATCCGATGTTTACCTGATGATAAGTGGCGGATGTGACGCCCGATGAATGCGTATAAGAATACGATACCCCGATCAGCGTCGCAGGCGAAAACTGATATGTTGCGTTGAGTTCGCCGATATTAAATGTTTGCGTGCCACGATATGCATTTTCCGTGTCTGTCAGTCCTTCCACCGGCGTTCTCCCCAAATCTCTAAACTGGGTATTGCTGTAGACAGCGCCGAGTGTTGCGGGGCCAATACTATAAGATGCACCGACAGAAAATATCCGCTCGGACCCCGCTGAGGCGAATCCCGAATCAACCGGACTCCAGAAATTCGATCCGGTCGTACTGGATCCAGCATTGTTACCGTAAAAAGAATAATTCGGATTATTAACTATAAGATAGCCGATGCCGACGCGTAGGTTTTCATTATTGTATCCTGCACCTAATCCGATGATGCTGTTCTGTTTTGTCGAACCGGGAACACCGCCAGGACTATACATTACTTTCCCGCTCAGCCCCCTGTACTCGGGAGTGGCATAGATGATCGCATTGTTTATCCACCTGAAGTCGTCCAGATTATCGACATCTGCCGGGTGCGCCCCGGCGCCCGAACCGTTGAACGCCCAGGTCCCACCCGCCGACAGTTCACCGGTGTAAGAATCGCCAGCGGAGTATTGACGTCCTAACGTCACCTTGCCGTAGGGGCCGGAAAGGCCGACAAACGATTGTCGACCGAACAACGTGTTACTGTTCCCCATCGCCCCCGAATTTAAGGAGAAACCACCCTCCACGGCGAACAGCGCAGCCCATCCGCCCCCTAGGTCCTCATTTCCTTTTAATCCCCAACGATTGGAATTCATCGCGCCGTCCATCAAGGCGTATTGATGTTTTCCGCCATCGTTGGAATTGAACATGAAAGCGTCGTCCACGACCCCGTAAATGGTTACGCTGGATTGAGCATGGCATACTGTTACAGACAACCCAAGTACAGCTGCAGCAAAAATCCTATTCATCATATCTCCTCCGCCTCCGATATCGCCAATCTAAAAATCAATTCGCCTCTTGATATTAGTTATACTAACTTAATCGACAAGAAATAAACTACTCGTAAAATTAAGTCTCGCCACCAAGCCAAAGTTAGCGACGGCACAAAATTAGTTACTATAGAGTAAATGGGCAGCACATTAATAACTTTGCCGACCACACAAGCAGGCAGTCAACCCAACCTTTAGCACCTTTTACACCACCAGCAAAACCATCAACACAAAATAACTGACGATTTCCAACGGCACCTTGCCAACCATCATCACCGAGGATATCAAAAGTACCCCTCCTCGATAGAACAAAATTAACTAAAGGGCTGACAACAATCGCTCGATATCACGCCAAAGATCGAGCGGACTTTCCAATCCGACGCTGAATCTCAAATACGTTGAATTACAACTGCCCGCTCCAAAGCTACGTTGCCCATCGAGCGACATCGGTGCAACGAGGCTTCGCGTCCCTCCCCATGACGCGCCGATTGCGAACAATTCAAGACGACCCAGTGCCCGGTCGATTTGCGCCGTGTCTTGCATCTGCAGTTGGACAGAAAATACGCCAGTACTCCCCTGAAAGTCCCGCTTCCAATACTCGTGTCCGGGAGACTCCGGAAGCGCCGGGTGAATAACACGGGCAATTTCAGGGCGGTCCTTCAAGCGCAGTGCGAATTCCAGGGCGGTCGACCCGACGTGTGCCAGGCGCACTGACATGGTTTCAATGCCACGCAGCGCTAGAGAGCAGTCATCAGGCGATACACCTATGCCCAAATTTGCGAGTTGTTCTCTTACCTGCAGATAAACATCCATCGACGCAAAGCTCAACGCACCCAGCAAAAGATCGGAATGTCCGCCGACATACTTGGTCAACGCTTCAGCCACGACGTCCACGCCTAGCGAAATCGGCTTGCAAAAAATCGACGTTGCCCATGTGTTATCGCAACCGGTCAACGCATCATTTTCTTTCGCGATACTTACTATTTCACGGATGTCACAGACTTCCATTGTTGTCGAACCCGGAGCTTCTATCCAAATCAGCTTTGTCCGCCCAACTCTGATAGAGCTGCGCAGAGACTGCAGGTTCATCGGGTCGTAGATGTCGAACGCGACTCCATAGCGCTGCAGGACCTCCTCCGCAAAATCCTTCACCGGCGGGTAGACGCTATCGGGAATCAGGACATGATCGCCGTGCGCCAATAGAGTCAACATGAGGACTGATATAGCGGCTTGCCCTGACGGAACAAGGACGGAACGAACGCCCCCTGCGAGTCGGGTCAGTTGTTCCTCGAGTGAACGGGTCGTTGGTGTCCCCATCAACCCGTAGCTATATCCGTCCGGGAACTGAAGGGAACGATCGCGATAACTTTGTGCGCTTGGGAATACGATCGTGGACGCCCGATACACCGGCGTAGAAAAGCTCCGAAATCCCTCGGTGCTCGCGCCAGTCCTATGAACGCACAGAGTCGATTGTTCAAAAACATGATCTGCCATTTTTGCGCCACCTCACAGCACTTTTGAGAGAAATTCGCGCGTTCGTTCTTCACGCGGATTGCCAAGCACCTGGGCCGGCGGCCCAATTTCCAGGATTTTCCCGCCGTGCATAAATGCGACGCGCTTGCTTGCCTCACGAGCAAACCCCATTTCATGGGTAACAACAACCATCGTCATCCCATCGCGGGCGAGATTCCTGATGGCGTCCAGCACCTCACGTACCATCTCAGGGTCAAGCGCCGACGTCGGTTCGTCGAAGAGAAGTGCACGCGGCTTCATGGCCAGCGCGCGGGCGATCGCGACGCGCTGCTTCTGCCCGCCGGACAGTTTTTGCGGCACTACACCGGCCTTCTCAATCAGGCCCACCTTAGCCAATAGCTCCTCAGCTTCTTCCCTCGCCTGCAGCTTTGACATCCCCAGCAACCTCGTCGGTCCGAGAGTCACGTTCTCGAGTGCCGTCATATTGCTAAACAGGTTGAAGTTCTGAAACACCATGCCGATCTTTCGACGCAATTTGTTTACGTCGTACCGCCTGCTTAGCACATCTTCGCCGTCGATATGTATGGTTCCAGCGTCCGGCGTCTCGAGTAAATTCAGACAGCGGAGGAACGTTGATTTTCCAGATCCAGATGCACCGATTAAGGAAACCACCTCGCCCTCGGCGACCGACATGCTAACGCCATTGAGCACTTGAACTGATCCAAACGCTTTTTCGACACCGCTCGCAGAAATCATGGAGACACTTTCGGCTGCAACCTGGTGCGCGCTAGCACCTGGCTCGGATTGACCTCCGAGCTCAGAAAGAAGACGAATTGGCGCATTCATCGAGAAACCCTTCGTTCGAGATAGCCGGTCATGCGTTCGGCTATGAGGTATATGACAAGATACATGCCGCCCACTATCGAGAGGACACGGATCATGTCAAAATTCTGCATGTAAATGTTCTGCCCAGCGAGTGTGAGTTCCGTTACACCTATAACAGACAAAAGCGACGTATTCTTGAGCGTGATGCTAAGCTGATTCGCCAAATTCGGAATCATGGTTCGAAATGCTTGCGGAATAATCACCAGTCTCATGGTTTGCCAATGACCAAACCCGATTGCACGTCCAGCCTCCATTTGCCCTCGATCGACTGCCTGAATCCCTGAGCGAAAGACTTCGGCCAGAAACGCCGCCGTGTATAGCGCCATGGCAATTCCGCCGGCAATTGTTGCGGGTGTCCGAACACCCGTCAACACGGGTAGACCAAAGTAAACTAGCAAAATTTGGACGAGTAGCGGCATGCCGCGGATGACGGTTCCATATGCTCCGGCAAGCGAAGCCGCTAAGCGGAACTTGGACATTTTCATAAACGCGAGAGGCAAACCTAGTACGCCGCCGAAAATCATCGATGTCGCTGTCAGGATCACCGTTAGTTTCAACCCCTCCCAAAGAGAAGGAAGGTAATCCCAAAGCCAATTCAAATCTTTCATGAGTAGCTGCACCTCAATTCATGTTGTAAGTCTTCGCAATGGCATCCAATTCGCCGCTGGCTTTCAATTTCGCGATGCCCCGGTTGACGATTGCGACCCACTTGCTGCCTTTCGGGAAGGCGAACGCGATACCTGTCGGATCTAGCACAGGACTCACGATCTTGATCGTAGGCTTGGCACCTTCGATTCGCAATTGATAGTTCACCAGTGCGGAGTCGTAGATCATCGCGGCCACGTCACCCGATCTCATCGCAAGTTGCATACTTGCCGGATCCTGGAGGATGCGCAGCGTGACGCCCCATTCAGCCGCGTGCTCACGCGCTACTTTCAGTGCGGCAGAGCCCTGTTCGCAAGCAATCGTTTTGCCCTTGAGTTCGGCAAGGCTCTTGATTGCACTGTTCACCGGAACTACGACGAGAGCACCTTCGACGAAATAAGGCGTCGAAAAGTCCACAATTGCCTGACGTTCCTTCGTAATGAAGATACCGCTTACGGCGATATCGAGTTGTCCAACCTGGAGTGCCGGAATCAAACCGTCGAATGCCATCTGCTGATAACGCATATCAAGATTTTCTAGCTTCCCTACCCTCTGCAGGATGTCGTTGCTAATTCCAAGAAATTTGCCCCCCTGGATATACGAGAAAGGTGGGGCATCGGGCGCAGCTCCGACAGCCAACTTAGCGGTCGTCACGTTGCCGTCCGCCAGCACGGCAGCCGAATGCCCGAACACCGCAGCCGCGACGCACACGAACATCGCAGTACCAAGCCTCTTTTTGAACATCGTCGATCTCCTCCAGGAAAGGTAAGTGACAGACCCACATCCTGCTGTCCGTCTGTTCCGAATATCGGTTCACTGTTCCGTTATTATCGACGTCGGGCACGGGCAACGTTATGGGGGTTAACGAGCGCTGACACATGGTTTGCTTTATCGGAACGTCGTTCCTATAATAGGTACAGTCACCAGAACGGAGAAATCCATGAGCTTTGTCGATACTCTCGAGCAACACACCCTCAGCCTTGCCTTCTCGTGCAGGCAAAAACTCTTCTCGGCTGCGCCGGAACTTGACGCAATCATCACTACGGACCCTGTCCACGTCGGTTACCTGACGGGCTACCGGAGCATCCTTCAGGACGCTGGTCCATATGCGCAAGCCGCGATCGCAACACGCGATCGGGTGGCCCTGATTACTGGCGCGAGCGATGCAGCCGCTGCTTTGGAGGAATTGGAAGACCCATCGTGCATCTGGCGATACGGCGTCTTTTACGTCGGCGCAACGGCCAGAGTGGCCGGCTATGCAGACATGCCGGCACCGGGTGACAATTTTGTCGATACGATCGTGTCCGCATTACGTAGCTTCGAAATCCGCGGCGGCCGCGTGGGCCTGGACACGCGCGACGAAAAATTGGCACGGATAATTTGGCAGCAATTCCCTCAGGTGGCATTCCAAAACGGGGCGCCTTCGTTAAAGCGAGCGCGCGCAACGAAATTGCCAGGCGAACTCGCATTGCTGCGTCATGCCTCACGCATCACCGACAAAGCGCTCGAATCCATCGTGCCTATGATTCGAGCTGGCGTCACGGAACTCGATATCTCAGGCGAAATTAACGGCGCTATCGTTCAAGGGGGGGGCATCCCGCGCTTCGTCGTAGTTACGTCCGGCGAGCGCAGCTCACGGGTTGATGCCTACGCTCGCGCCAAGCGCCTTGAGAACGGAGACCTCGTGCGCATGGACATTGGCTGCACCGTACAGGGATACTGTTCAGACATGGCCCGTACTCTGACGGTTGGGGGCCCAAGCGATCAACAAGCCGAGCGCTACGCGGCACTGCTTGCCGGCGAGCAGGCGCAAATTGCGGCCTTGAGACCAGGCGCGTTGGCCAGCGACATTTACAAGATCGCTATCGACACTGTTCGGCAAGGTGCGCTGCCGGATTACCAGCGGAGTCACTGTGGCCACGGCATCGGTTTGCATTCCCATGAATTTCCCCCCATCGCCCCCAATTCGAACGTCCTACTCGAACCGGGCATGGTCTTCTGCGTCGAGACCCCCTACTACGAACTCGGTTGGGGCGGCATGATGGTGGAAGATACGGCTATCATCACGGATGACGGACACGAGCTTTTGACCCATTCGACTCGGGAACTATGCCAAGATCGGGTAAAGTAAGGGCCCATCGCCCAACCCGACCATCCATAGGCCGCCAGGCTTTCGTATAGACAAGACCCAATGAAGAGTCAATCACTTGAGCGCGGCCTCGACGTCATGGAGCTACTCAATGCGTCGCAGGAGCCGATGGGGCCTCGAGAAATATCCCGTCGGCTCGGTTTAAGTCCGGCCATCGTTCAGCGTCTCCTCAACACCTTGACCGCAAAGCATTATTT
Source organism: Paraburkholderia sp. CNPSo 3272 (assembly GCF_024206495.1). Lineage (GTDB taxonomy): Bacteria > Pseudomonadota > Gammaproteobacteria > Burkholderiales > Burkholderiaceae > Paraburkholderia. Next base: position 30,272 of record NZ_JAMBPQ010000033.1, read on the forward strand.
GAGACGAGACCCTGTTACGCGTCGGTACAGTATCGGGTACCAGACGTTGAATATGGGGGCAGCGCTGATGGCGCGAGACACGTTGTTGTTGGAGGCCCGCGGAGAACTCCAGTTGCTGGCTGACAGCATGCGTATCGATGGTTATCTTGGCGTGCTTCAGGACAAAACCCCAATGTATCTGCTTTGTGTCGACGGCAAGGGACCAGTGACCGTCAGGGTACAACCCGGGTCTCCTATTGGACTACACAATACGGCCATTGGTAAGGCCATCCTTTCGTCCTTCCCTGACGACCAGGCCCTTGAACTGCTGCGACTAGAACCGCTGGAGCAGAGCACGGCCAAGACGATTACCGACCCGGAAAAACTTGTTGCGTCCTTGCATAAGATTCGGACCGACGGATATGCTCTGATCGAGGACGAACAGGTTATGGGGATCTCCTCAGTAGGCGCCCTCGTCGGGGATGTCAGCGGGCAGATGCGGACAGCGATCAGTGTCGCTTACTCGAAGCACTTCAGCCCTGAACTCAAACGACAAAACGTGATTGAGGCTGTTGTCGCCGCAGCGAGTCGGATCACGCGCAATTGCGGGTTTCATTCTGGCTGAGACAGACAGGCGCCACGCCACCCGCCGAAACACTGGTGGCCATCGCTGCAGTCGGGTTTCTGGTGATCACAGGATCGGACTATCAGCAGTTCGTCATCGTGGCGCGCCGACCACGCGATGCGTGGCTAGGCTGCGTACTGGCGAGCCTTTTCCTCATGGCGACCGGCTTTCTCCCGGCCGCAACAGTCGTCGCAGCACTTCATGCCGGCAAGCTGTCCGGCCTGACGGACACCGCGAGCGCGATCCCGTGGATCATGCTGCAAACGCGACCGCGCCAAAGCGGGGGCTCTATCCCGCGATAGCGTGAGCATGATCGTTGACAGCGAGCGCCGGATACCATCGCTCGAAGCATGAGCGCAACTGCTCATTCAGAACTGCTGTCCTCACCTGCAGAAGGCCCTGCGCATGAGCCGGTCGCCACGCCATTTGCTGCCGCTTCACGAAGCGCTTGCTGACCACCTGGTTGACAGCCGACTCGACGAAGCTCGAGGTGATCGGCTCGCCATGACGGTAGCGGTCTCCGTAGTTCACTATAAAGCGCTGGTTGTTCTCGAGGTAACCGACGAACTCCTCCAGTTTGGCCAGCAGCCTGGCCTCCTCGGGACTGCCATCCGTAGCGAGTTCCCAGCCCAGGCTTTCGAGCCGCTGGAGCGCCGGATAAGGGCAACCGTGCCAAAGGTGCCACTTTGCACCGCGCAGCCCATCGACCAGCGCGTCGACGGATCGCCGTTCGTCGCGGTCCGGCAACCCCTTGATCATTTGTTCGAGATTCTGCACACGCATGGCGACGTGAAACCAGTCGAGTACCCTCTCGCCACAATCGCCTAAGTCCAACTGGGCGCGCCGCACGGTGTCGCCGCCGTCGGACAGGAAAGTTACCGGCTGGTCGGCGCCGACGCCTTCCTGCGCGAGAAAGGCCAGCATTCGATCGGCAGGCTCGTGCTCGAGTGTGTGAACGTAAGCGGGAGACCGCGCCAAAGCAGGGGCGAAGTCGAGTTGCAGCGAGTACGGCCGATAGGAAGTCTATAGTGGGTCAATGGACTCCGACCCTTCCGATCCGCCTTCAGTCCTCCAGTTGCGAATCAGTCTGCGCGGTGTCAGCCCGCCGGTCTGGCGGCGGGTGCTGATTCCCGAGCGGGTCACGATTGCGCAACTGCATCATGTGATGCAGCTCGCCATGGGCTGGAACGACGAACACCTGCACCGGTTCATCATCCGTGGCTGGCGTTATGGTGGACATCATGACGGCGCGTTGCAGTTCTTCGACGGCCCAGAAACCCTGTCGCTGGCAGCGTTTGGCCTGCACGAACATGAGCGCTTTGTCTACGTGTACGATTTCAACTCGTGGTGGTTACATGACGTGCGCGTCGAGCGGCGAACGTGCGACCAGCTGTCAAGACCACCACCTCGCTGTATCGCCGGCGCCGGGCGCTGCCCTCCGGAAGATACCGGTGGGTCCGAGAGATACATGGACGCTGTGGAAGTTTATGGCGAGCACGAATTTCTCGAGTGGATTGAGACTTTACGCGAAGGCCAGATTGACATGGACGATCTGCGCATCGAGGCCGACGAATTGTTGATCTGGCTGGACGGGCGTTTCGACCGTCGGGCGGCGAATGAACGCCTGCAGACGCTGGCGCGGTAAGCTGTCCGCCCAGGCGATGTGCCCAGCGTGCCGCGCGTCAAACAAGATGAGAGCAGCGCGTCAATCAGGATGAGAGCACTGGCGTTGCGGCAGCGGTGGAGGGCGTAGCCCGGAACCGCTGCCGCAACGCCGCGCCGAGGAGCCCCCCGCTGTCGGGGTGCCTTGTCGGTGGTCGCGGTAAATCGGGTATGAACAGCTCTTCCATGTAGCGAAGGGAGGCTGAGTTGCCCGGCCGACACGTGAACGACCATCAGATGAGGCTCTACATGAAGTACAGACTCAAGGAGGGGCCGTCCCAGGCGGCTGCGCGCGCTGGGTTCAGCGCCGCCACGGGCTATCGCATCGAAGAGGACCCGCGATTGCCGTCGCAGAAGAAGGTCCCGCGCGGGCGTCGGCGGGCCGATCCCCTGGTCGCGATCTTTGACACGGAGATCGTGCCACTGCTCCAGTCCGCTCCCGGCATCCGGCCGATAGCCGTACTGGACGAGATGCTTCGGCGCCATCCCGACCTCCGGGGCAACGTGCGCCGCACACTCGAGCGGCGTATCCGAGACTGGCGCGCACTCCATGGCGAGGAACGTGACGTCATGTTCCGTCAGGTACACCAGCCCGGTCAGCTAGGCTTGTCCGACTTCACAGAGATGGACAGCCTGGGCGTCACCGTGGCGGGTGTCACGCTGGACCACCGCCTCTATCACTTCCGGCTGGCCTGCTCGGGCTTTGAGCACGCTCACGTCATTCTCGGCGGCGAGAGCTATGTCGCGCTGGCCGAAGGGCTGCAGAACGCCATCTGGGCACTCGGGGGCGCGCCGCGCGAGCACCGCAGCGACAGCCTGTCGGCGGCGTTCCGCAATCTCGATGCCGACGCGCGCAAGGATCTGACCACGCGTTACGATGCGCTGTGCGCCCACTACGGCATGCAGCCCACACGCAACAACCGTGGCGTTGCCCACGAGTATGGTGCGGTAAAAAATATGTCACAGTGGTTCTCAACAACCACCCATCGTCTATCGCGTTGACGTTTCCATGACGACATAATTTTCAGGCTGATACTGATATTCCACTGATCAATGATGGGGGAATATCATGTTCGAGACTCTCTTTACGCGTCCGCATGTTCTTGCTGCCCACAATCTCGCGCCCTGCGTGGAATCCAGGAAGCGCTTCCTCGTACATTGTCAGGAACAGGGTTATCCGCTCAGGTCGATTCGGAAGATCGCGTGGATCCTGCTGGTTTTCTCACAGAGCATTGATCTGTCCCGCCCGCGGTTAATGACGCACGAGGAAATCGCGTTTGCGGTTGACCATCGGATTCGACTTCTCCGAAGTGAGCGCACGAACGAGTCCCGCAGCTCGCGGCTTCTGTTCATCCATACCGCCACGGCCTGGCTGCGTTTTCTGGGGCGTCTGGAGGAACGGCATCCTATAGAAGAACCATTTGTTCGCTATGTCGAGCACTACGTCGATTTCATGCGCGACCAGCGAGGACTTTCCTCTGCCACGATTTCAACCTGTCGTGATGAGATCGGCCATTTTCTGGCAATGGTCTGTCGCCCTGACAAGGCACTCGATGCTCTCACCATCCACGATGTCGACACCTACCTCGCCTATCAAGGCAACCGCGGCTGGAGCAGAGTCTCATTGCACGCGCTTGCGAGCACGCTGCGCAATTTCTTCCGGTACGCAGAAGGACAAGGGTGGGCTACCAACGTTGCGTCGGGCATTGAGGCACCTGTGGTGTATAGAGAGGAGGGGTTGCCGCTCGGGCTGAACTGGGATGACGTGCAAAGGTTTGTCGCCAGCTTTGTCGGCGAGAGCACGATCGATCTACGCAACCGTGCGATGATCATGCTGCTGGTTGTTTACGGACTGAGGCGCGGCGAGGTAGTACGGCTCCGTCTGGAGGACATCGACTGGTGCGGCGAGATCCTTCATGTCAATCGTCCGAAGCAACGCTGCACACAGCAATATCCGCTGGTGGCAACCGTTGGAAACGCCATTCTGCGCTACCTGAAGGAAGCGCGTCCACGAAGCGACCATCGAGAGCTCTTCCTGTCGGTCGAGGCGCCGATCCGACCGCTGTCACCCGGACGCGTAAGCGGCATTGTCCGCTCGCGTCTCACGACGCTGGGCATCGATATTCCGCGGCGTGGCGCACATTGCCTGAGGCACGCCAACGCCCGGCACTTACTCGACGCGGGTTTTGCGCTGAAGGAGATCGGTGATCACCTCGGCCATCGCAGCGCTTCGTCGACGAGAATCTATGCGAAGGTCGACCTGACCGGACTGCGGTGTGTAGCCGAAATCGATCTGGGGAGTCTGCTATGAAGCTCTCCGAACTCGTCGCCCAATACGTGAGCCACAAACGGGCGTTGGGCATGCGCTTCAATTCCGAGGCGGCCACGCTTGCCTCATTCTGCCACCGGGTTGATGGCAACATTGATGTGGAATCGGTCACGGTCGGACAGGTACAGGACTTTCTGACAGGCAACAGGCCGCTGACTAACCATTGGCGGAAGAGAAGGTCTGTACTTGACTGCCTGTTTCGTTTTGCTCTCTCGCGTGGATATGTCCAGGCTTCGCCGCTTCCTCGCTACAGTCCGAGATTGCCGCCACCGCTGACACCCTATATTTATTCGCAGCAGGAATTAAAGCGCCTGCTCGACGTGGCGTCGGCGGCATGCAGTCCACGCGGTCTGCTGGATGCATATGTTTTGCGTGCACTCATTCTCATTCTGTACGGCGGTTGCCTCCGCCATGGCGAAGCCTTGCGGCTAACCATGCAGGACGTCGATCTCGACGAAGCCGTCCTGCACGTGCGCGAGAGCAAATTCTATAGATCCAGGCTGGTTCCGCTAGGCGTAGATCTGAATAGAGCGATGCAAACTTATGCCCGGCAACGCAACCAGAGATTTGGGCAGGCACCGGATGCGCCGTTCTTCTGCTTACGCGATGGTCGCCCCCTGAGCCAGAAAGCTGTGCGCAAGGCCTTTCAGCGACAGCGTACTCTGGCAAATATCCAACGCGAAGGCGGTGCGTCCTGCCAGCCGAGGCTGCATGATTTGCGACACTCAGGCGCAGTGCACCGGCTAATCGCCTGTATCGCTGCGGCGCGGATTTGCAACTGTTGTTGCCGCAGCTCGCGACCTATCTCGGCCACATCGATCTCGCGGGCACCCAACGCTACCTTACCCTGACGCCCGAGTTGCTGAATGCAGCGAGCACGCGCTTTGAAACATACGTCCTTGAGGTGCAACATGAATAACTCATCCCTGCTGGGTCCGTGGATCCGACGTTTCCTGATTGAGTATCTGGTGGGCGAACGTAACCTTGCCGTCAATACGCAAAGAAGTTACCGCGACATGCTCATGCTGTTGCTTCCGTATTTAGCCGCCAAGGTCGACAAGCGGATCGATCGCCTGACCGTTGATGATCTCTCCGCGCAAATGGTCCGTCTGTTCCTGACGCACATGGAAGAACAACGCCACTGTACGGTCAGCACACGAAATCAGCGGCTTGGCGGCATCCATGCGCTGGCTCGTTTCATCGGCGAACATGCGCCTGAATACGTCGACTGGTGGGCACAGATTCATCTGATTCCTGTCAAGAGAACCAGTCGGCCGGAGATCAGCTACCTTAGCAGGCAGGAAATGGACGCCCTGCTCGCTGCCTCTGACGTCAATACAGCGCAGGGGCAGCGCGAACATGCGTTACTGCTCTTCATGTTTAACTCAGGAGCGCGTGCAAGCGAAGCTGCGCAGCTCAAGATTGGCGACGTTGACTGGCACACGTGCTCGGTCAGCATCGTCGGCAAGGGGAACAGACATCGCCGCTGCCCGCTCTGGAAATCCACACTCGATGCGTTGCGCTCAGAGTCCGAGGGGAGGGCCGCAGACGCGCCGGTGTTCCTCAATCGATTCCACCAGACGATGACGCGCTCCGGCATTCATGCATTGGTCAAGCGCTGCGCTATCCGTGCTGCAGCCAACGCGCCGTCGCTTGCCGGCAAGAATGTGCACCCACATGTGATTCGGCATACGACCGCCTCGCTACTACTCCAGGCCGGTGTCGACATCAATACGATACGCGGCTGGCTTGGGCACGTTTCGTTGGAGACGACCAATATCTACGCCGAGATCAATCTGGAAACAAAGGCGCGGGCGCTAGCGACATGCGAAGTGGAAGGCGGTGCCGAAGGACAAAAGCAATGGCGGGATCAGCCCGACCTGATGACCTTCCTCCGCACCTTGTAACCGAATAATATGTGCTGTTCGCTTTCCACAAAGGTACCGCCTTGGCCTAGTTCGTAATCGAGCAGCACATATTTTTTACCGCACCATACTCGTGGCCCAGACCGCGATTGTTACGCGTGCCCTGCATCTCGTAGTGATCGAGCAGCGCCTTGTAACGGGTCGTGAAGTCCTCCTTCTCGCTCAGGTTCTTGAAGGCGGCTGACAGGCTGTCGGTGCGATGCTCGCGCGGGCAACCTCCCGCCTGCCATAGAGCGTTCTGCAAACCGTTGGCGAGGGCTTCGAAGCTCTCACCACCCTCAACGACGCAGGCGTACTCCCAGCGCGAGAACGCCAGCACGAAGTGATACAGCCGGTGCTCGAAGGGCGCGCCGCCAATCGTCACGCACAGCTTGCTCATATCGGTGAAGTCAGACAACCCGCGCACGCCGGGTTGATGCTCCTGGGGGAAGAAGATCTCCTGGCTGGGACCTTCGAGCGCCCGCCATTGAGAAATGCGTCGTTCCAGCGTGCGACGCATGCTGTCGGGATAGCAGCCCGGGTGATCATCCTGCAGCTTGCGCAGGATCGTGATGCCCATCAGATGAGGGGCGTTGCGTAGTAACGGCACGACCTCGCTGTCCCAGACATCGACGAATGGATCGGGACGCGTACGCCAGGAGCGCCGCGGCTTCTGGGATGGCAACGTCGCGTCACGCTCGATGCGGCGTGCGCTGCGCACGCTTATTCCTGCCTTGGCGGCCGCGACTTCCTGCGGATGGTGTTTGCGCTTGTTCATGTAGAGGCGAACCTGTTGGTCGGTGATGCGGGTTCCAGACATGTGCTGACCGCTTCTTCTTTAGGAATCGATCAGCCATCCTATTTCCCCGCCGACGCGGCGCCGCCGGTGGTTCGTCGCCTCCGGCGGCTACGCCGCCTCCGACTCCTCACCACCGGCCAAAACCAACGTCAACGACCGGCCAAGCTAATTGTCGCCGCCCAAGTTTGCATTTCACTCACAGCAGCCGTCCTGAAAAGTGTCGAAGTCCCATCCCGGACTGTATGAGGCCGGTGGGCATCGCGGAATCCACCATTGGTTGGATCGTTCTCCAAGCGCGCCTGCAAACCAGGAAGGTCCCCGCCGGTGTTTACCCTCAACGCGGCACACGGCTATTGACGCCCGGTTATTGAACCGTAACTATACCGACTGGCCGGTATAGTTACGAGTGACAAATGAAGGTTCTAATCGATACAGTCAAACGCGTCGGTACCGAAATGAAGCTGTTTTTCCTGGTCCGCGACGATGGCTCCCCTTTTGCCTCGTACGTGCCCGGCGCTCACATCGACGTGACTACCCCCAGCGGCGCAGTGCGGCAATACTCGCTTTGCGGTAATCCCCGAGACACCTCCACCTTGTCCATTCTGGTCAAGCCGGAGTCGAGAGGTGGATCGGAGTCGATCCACACACTATCGGCAGGCCAGACGCTTGAAATTGGCATACCGCGCAATGGTTTTTCGCTTGTTGACGACGTCGGACCACATCTGCTGTTCTCGGCCGGAGTCGGGATTACGCCGATCCTGTCGATGGCCCATGAACTGGACTCCTTGGCGCGACCCTACACCTGGCATCACTTCACTCGTAGCGACGATTCTGACGATCTGCAAGAAGCGCTTTCACTCTCCAGATTCGAAGGCCGCCTCAAACTCTATCTCGATCTGGATCGGCATCGTATCGCCGCTGAAATGGAACTGGCGCTGAAGGCCGAAGCCGCATCCAGATTTATCTACGCCTGTGGGCCCGATGGCTTCATGTCCACGCTTTCCGGGTTGTCATCTCAACTGCTCCCCAGCGCTTCCGTACATACCGAAGCATTCGGTGCTGCCACCCCGGACGCAAACGCCCGCCCCTTCATCGTTCACCTTGCAAAGTCGAACGCGACGCTCGAAGTGGGCGGCCATGAAACCTTGATCGAGGTGCTCCGCCGCAACGGCGTGTCCATTGCAAGCGGCTGCGAGCAGGGTGTTTGCGGAATGTGCGCGACCGAAGTGATTTCCGGGTCGGTCACCCATCTGGACGACGCTCTCTCGGATGAAGAGAGGAACGCTCAACGCCTGATGTGCCCTTGCGTGTCCCGAGGGCACGGATATCTAACGCTGAATCTCTGAATTTTGGCCCCGCATAACCGAACCATTGATGAGGAACATATGTCGACCGTCGAACTGCAGTCCGCAACCCACGAGTGGCGAGAAGGTTTCTCGCTGCCACGAGATCTCTATCGCGATGCGGCCGTCTTCGCTCGCGATATCGAAGCGCTGGCTACGTCCCAATGGCTGTTGGTGGATCATGAAAGCCGTATTGCGCGGCCAGGCGACTATTTCACGGTCGATGTCGGCAGCGAGAGCATCATCATTGTCCGTGACAAGGACAACTCCGTGCACGCACACTACAACGTGTGTCGTCATCGTGGCTCGCGTATCTGCCTCGAGAAACAGGGCAGCGCTCGGGCACTGACGTGCCCATATCATGCCTGGACGTACGATCTCGCTGGCAATCTCAAAGCAGCGCGTTATATGCCTCAGGACTTCCCGGCTGCAGAATACCGACTCAATCCTTGTAACGTACGTGTCTTCAACGGCCTGATCTTCATCAACCTCGCGAGGGACAAGGGGCCTTCCTTCGAGGACTTCATTGCGCGCTTCGGTCCGATACTTGAGCGACACGATCTGACCAGCACCAAAGTGGCCGTTCGGCAGGTATTTCCGACGACCGCCAACTGGAAGCTCGTCATCGAAAATTTCTTTGAGTGCTACCACTGCAAACCGGCCCACCCCACCTATTGCTCAGTGCACGACGAGATGAAGATGCTCGCGTTCGGCGCGGGGCCTGGTTCGTCGGATGGGCTCGCTGCGAAGTACATGGAGACGTTCAGCGCGTGGGAAGCAGCAGAGCGTCACGCAGGCCGACAGACCGACATGTTCGCAGACGGACCTGACACACCCTACTTCCAGTCTGCGGGCCGCCTACCGATCGGAAGGGGCAATGCAACCGAGTCTCTCGATGGCAAAGCTGTAGCTCCGCTGATCGTCAAAGAGCGAGAGTACGACGGCGCGCAGACGGGATGCGTATTCAATCCTGTGAGTGTGCTACTCGCCAACAGCGACCACGCTATCGGTTTCCGGTTCAATCCGCGCGGACCTCTTTCGACCGACGTCGAAGTCTTCTGGCTTGTCTCGAAGGATGCTCAGGAAGGCGTCGACTACGATCCGGAGAACATCAAGGCAGTGTGGACAGTCACATTGCTGGAAGACAAGACCATAACCGAAAACAATCAAGCGGGGGTCTGCTCCAGCACCTATCGCCCCGGTCCGTATTCCGCTCAGGAAAGCAAGATCGCAGAGTTTGGTTCATGGTACACGCGCTTGATTGGACTGAACAAAGCATCCGCCACGCACGGCTGAGAACACATTCAGCCTTAAGACTGATTGTCGCTCGGGTCAACGGCCCAGAAAATCTGTCTCCGACAGCGACACAAACCCGACTATCAAGGCGACAGATGGCAACGGACAATCAGGGCGACAAGCATTTTCATTCCCGCGAGTCGATGGAATACGACGTGGTGATCGTTGGCGGCGGCCCCGCCGGGCTGTCTGCCGCGATCCGCCTGAAGCAGCAGGCCGCGGAAAGAGGCGCTGAAATCGGCGTCTGCGTGCTGGAGAAAGGCTCGGAAATCGGGGCGCACATCCTCTCGGGCGCGGTCATGGATCCGCGTGCCCTGAACGAGCTGATTCCGGACTGGAAAGAGCAAGGCGCGCCGCTGAACGTGCCCGTGACCGAGGACAAGTTCCTGTTCCTTACGGAAACCGGCGCGAAGGGCGTGCCGAACTGGGCGCTGCCCGACAACTTCAAGAACCACGGCAATTACGTCATCAGCCTCGCCAACGTCACGCGCTGGCTGGGTCAGCAGGCCGAGGCGCTGGGTGTCGAAATCTTCCCCGGTTTTCCCGCTGCCGAAGTGCTCTACAACGACGATGGCTCGGTGAAGGGCGTCGCCACCGGCAACATGGGCATCGGCAAGGATGGCGAACCCACCGAGAACTTCCAGCTCGGCATGGAGCTGCACGCCAGGTACACGCTGTTCTGCGAAGGCTGTCGCGGTCATCTGGGCCGTCAACTGAACGAGAAGTTCAAGCTGGGCAAGGACTCGGACCCGCAGGTCTACGGCATCGGCATCAAGGAGCTGTGGGAAATCGACCCTTCGAAGCACCAGCCCGGCCTCGTGATCCACACGGCCGGCTGGCCACTCGAATCGGATACGTACGGCGGCTCGTTCCTGTACCACATCGACAACAACCAGGTGATGGTGGGCTTTGTCGTCGGTCTCGCGTACCAGAATCCGTATCTCTCGCCGTTCGAGGAATTCCAGCGCTACAAGACGCACCCGGAAATCCGCAAGTACCTCGAAGGCGGCAAGCGCGTCTCGTACGGCGCTCGTGCCATCACGGCAGGCGGCCTGATGTCGCTGCCGAAGCTCGTATTCCCGGGCGGTGCGCTTGTGGGCGACGACGCAGGCTTCCTGAACGCCTCGCGCATCAAGGGCAGCCACGCGGCCATCAAGACCGGCATGCTGGCTGCGGACGCGGCGTTCGAAGCCGTCCAGGCCGGTCGCCAGAGCGATGAACTCGCGGCCTATCCGGAAGCGTTCAAGCAGTCGTGGCTCCACACGGAGCTGTACAAGGCGCGCAATTTCAAGCAGTGGATGAGCAAGGGCCTCTACCTGGGCACGCTGATGGTGGGTATCGAGCAGAAGCTCATGGGCGGCAACGTGCCCTGGACGCTGCATCACCAGCACCGCGACCACGAGATGCTCAAGCCCGCTTCGCAGTGCAAGCCGATCGAGTATCCGAAACCTGACGGCAAGCTCACGTTCGACCGGCTCTCCTCGGTGTTCATCTCGAACACGAACCACGAAGAGAATCAGCCTGCGCACCTCACGCTCAAGGACGCGAGCGTGCCCGTGAACGTGAACCTGCGCACCTACGCGGGCCCCGAAGCGCGCTTTTGCCCCGCGGGCGTGTATGAGTTCATGAAGAACGACGACGGCAGCGACCGCCTGCAGATCAACGCGCAGAACTGCGTGCACTGCAAGACCTGTGACATCAAGGACCCGACGCAGAACACCGTCTGGGTCACGCCGGAAGGTGGCGGTGGCCCCAACTATCCGAATATGTAGGTAACCTGCTTCCCGATCCCGACGACTGATGGCTCCGATATACTGTGAGGATGAGTATCAGGATCGGGTAATGCGGCCAAACAATCGCGACACAATTCTCAGGGCTGCCGAAAGGCTCATTCTTCAGCATGGCGTTGGCGCCTTGACACTCGAAGAGGTAGCGTCCGCCGCCAATATGAGCAAAGGCGGCGTCTTTTACCACTTCAAGACCAAGGACGAGCTTGTTCATCAACTGCTCGTGTTCGCGTTCGCCAACTTCGAAGCTTCGGTCGACAGCATGGCTCGCGACGACAATGAGCCAGGAGGATGGTTGCGTGCATACGTACGCGCCACGTTTGATACGAATTCGATAACAGAAGCCGAAAGCCTCGCTTCTGCCGCGCTGATCGTCGCATACTTCGGAAAGGACAGCGCCGTGAAAAAGCTGTATGAGAACGCTCACGGTAGATGGTCACAGCGCGCGAGAAACGATGGTATCAGCCCGGCAACTGCGGACGTCATCCGCATGGCGACCGATGGACTATGGCTCGCGGAAGCGCTTGGCGCGTCGCAATTCTCGAAGGCTCGCAAGCAGGAGTTTGTTGCGCAATTGCTTGAGTTGTCACGCCACGTAGCACAGTAACGGCCACCGCCTACACCCCGACTCGAACTTCTGGACGATGCGCGGGCATCAGAGTGTCCTGCAAAACCATCGTACGTGCGCACGACTGGTGGAAGGGTGGGGTTTCGGCCATCCGCCGGCACCCAGCTGCACGGGGATCATACCTGCGGGTCGTCGCAGGCGACGACAACTCGGACCAACTTCCGGCGCCCACATCAAGGCCCTGTCTACAATCTCTCGGCACTCGACGTCCTCGCTCGCAAGGGGGAGAACGTCTCGGCCGCAGGTGACCAACGTCGCGGTCAGGAGGTCAGGCGACGCCGCTCCGGGTCATACGGCGCGCGGTCGACGACGGTTCCGGTCACGGTTGCGCTTCCGTCAGTAAGCTGTATCTGGACCTGGGTGCCATTCGAATCCAGCCCGGATGGCAGATAGGCAAAAGCAAAAGTCTTGCCGATATGGAATCCCGGATCGCCCGACGTCACCACGCCGACCTGTTCACCATTGTGGAGAACCTTCTCCCCGTGCACGATCGGGTGGATTGCCCCGGTGTCGATCAGCCTCAGATGCTGCTTTGGACCTGCCGACTTGACTGCTTCCAGTGCGCCGCGCCCGACGAAGTCACGATCGTCGAACCTGACGGTCCAGCCGAGTCCGGCCGACAGAGGGTCGGTGTCTTCGTTGATATCAAGGCCGTACAGAAGATAGGACTTTTCGATTCGAAGCGAGCGCATCGTCTTCATCCCGCACGGACGGATGTCGAACTGTTTTCCCGCATCGGAAACGCGACCCCAGACATACTCCGCGTATTCGACCGGGTAGAACAGTTCAAATCCAAGCTCACCCGAGTATCCCGTTCGGGAGATCATGGCTTGTGGCACGTCTCCCAGTTTCCCATGCGTAAAGTTGAAATACTTGAGCGCATCGGCTGAGATATCTGCATCGGTCAGCGCACCGAGAAGTTCTCGTGACGACGGCCCCTGGACAGAGAGATACGCATTCGAGTAGCCCAGGTTGGTCACCGTCACGCTGCGCCCACCAATGAGCTTGCAAACGGCCGTCACTACAGCCTGAACGCGTGACGGCGTCGGAGACAGCCAGAACCTGTTGCCGTCGAACCGGAAACAGGTCAGATCGTCGATGATCCCACCCTTCTCGTTGCAGATTGAGCTGTAGATCACGCCGCCATCACGCATGCGCCGTACGTCATTGACCAGTGCCTGCGCAAGCAGCGCTTCGGCATCCTTGCCACTGATCTCAACCCCGACCTGGTAGTACACGTCGAACATTCCAGCGCGTTCGCGCACCGCCTTGTGTTCGTCGGCAATAGAGGTAAAGAAATTCGGCGTGGCGAATCCGCCGCGGTCCTGCAGCTTCGCGCCCGCAGCGACGAGCTTGTGATAATACGGTGTGTGTTTGATCATTTTCGCGTTAATGAAAAGTTAGTCGAGTGCCTTCACCAGCGCCGGCACAACCTCGAACAGATCACCTTCGATACCTAAATCGGCTACGCTAAAGATCGGTGCTTCCGGATCTTTGTTGATCGCCACGATTACCTTCGAATCCTTCATGCCCGCCAGATGCTGAATCGCGCCAGAGATGCCGACCGCGACATAGAGTTGGGGGGCAACGATCTTGCCGGTCTGCCCAACCTGATAGTTGTTGGGTGCAAATCCTGCATCGACTGCCGCGCGCGATGCGCCAAGCGCAGCGCCCAGCTTGTCGGCGAGCGGCGCGAGGACGCCCTCATAGTTTTCACCGCTACCGAGTCCGCGGCCTCCGGATACGACGATTTGCGCCGCAGTAAGCTCCGGCCGCTCTGACTTCGTCAGTTCGCGGCCCACGTACCGTGATACGCCCGCGTCGTGTCCAGGCGAAACCGATTCGACCGTCGCGCCACCTCCGATTGAAGCCAACGGAAATGCAGTAGTGCGTACGGTGACTACCTTCATGGTATCCACGGACTGCACCGTCGCGATGGCATTCCCGGCGTAGATCGGCCTCTCGAAAGTGTCCGCGCCAAGCACCGCGATTACATCGCTCACCTGCGCCACATCCAGCTGAGCAGCGACCCGCGGGGCAATGCTCTTCCCGTATGCTGTCGCGGCAACAACCAGGTGAGAATACTGGCGCGTCGGATTACGAAGCACCTCGAGTACCGCACTTTCGACATTCTCTGCCAAACCGTTTTCCAGGTGCCCCGCGTCCGCGTAAAGCACCTTGCTGACACCCGCCACGCTCGTGAGCTGTTCAGCAACGGCGGCTGCGTTGTGACCTGCGACAAGAACCTCGACTGCACCATCCTCGAAGGTCGAAATGACCGAAGCCGCCGAAATTGCATTTAGTGTCGCCGGGGAGAGCGAGGTGTTGTCGTGTTCCGCAATTACAAGAATCGTCATTTGCTGTCTCCCTTTACTCAAAGTACCTTGGCCTCACGCAGCCTTTCAACCAGCTTCGTTACATCTGCGACTTTCTCACCAGCGCTGCGCGTCGGCGGTTCCGCAACCTTGAGAGTCTTTAGCCTCGGAGACACATCAACGCCCAGCGACTCGGGCGTCGTCGTCTCGAGCGGCTTCTTCTTTGCCTTCATAATGTTGGGCAACGTCACATAGCGAGGTTCGTTCAGTCGAAGATCGGTCGTTACCACCGCAGGCAGTGTGAGGGCTACCGTCTCGGTTCCACCGTCGACCTCTCGCGCAACGGTTGCGTCTTTTCCCTCCAGGGTAACCTTTGAGGCAAAGGTACCTTGAGGCCAGCCGGCCAACGACGCGAGCATCTGACCAGTCTGGTTGGAGTCATCGTCGATCGCCTGCTTCCCGAGGATGACGAGTTGCGGCTGCTCCTTGTCGATAACAGCCTTCAGTAGCTTTGCGACCGCAAGGGGTTGCAGATCCGCGTTTGTGTCGATCAGGATTGCGCGGTCTGCGCCGATTGCCAATGCAGTGCGGAGCGTCTCCTGCGATTGCGCGGGCCCAGCAGATACAGCGACAATTTCCGTGGCTACACCCGCTTCTTTCAGCCTGACAGCCTCCTCCACCGCGATTTCATCGAACGGATTCATCGACATCTTCACGTTGTTGATGTCGACAGCAGTCCCGTCCGCGCGCACCCGGACTTTCACGTTCGAGTCGACGACTCGCTTGACGCCTACAACAATTTTCATACTTCGATCCTTTCATTCACCAGTCCACTCCCGAGGCACGGGCGCCCGCGCCCGCGATTCAGAAGATGTCGACTGCAGTCGCACCTACCGACCGGCAAGCGGCCAGATACGTGTTCGCAAGCAGACACGCGATCGTCATCGGCCCTACCCCGCCAGGAACCGGCGTGATATTCCCTGCCACTTCCGACGCCTCGGAAAAAGCAACATCACCAACCACCCGATGACCCGTGCCATCCAGCTTGTCGACCCGATTGATCCCGACGTCAATGACACACGCCCCGGGTTTGATCCAGTCGCCCTTGATCATCTCCGGGCGGCCGACTGCAGCAACAATGATGTCGGCCGCTCGCGCTACCGACGCGATATCGCGCGTACGGGAATGGGCGATGGTCACCGTGCAATTGTTGGCAAGAAGCAGTTGAGCCATCGGCTTCCCGACAATATTTGAGCGACCGATAACGACTGCAGTCTTTCCCGAAAGGTCTCCCAGTGCATCCTTGATCAACATCAGGGACCCCAAGGGTGTACATGGCACGACGCCGCCCTCCCCGGAGGCGACTTGTCCCACGTTTTCAGGATGAAAGCCGTCCACGTCCTTGCATGGCGCGATGCTCTCAATGACCGCCTTTTCTGCGATGTGAGCCGGCAGAGGAAGCTGGACAAGTATTCCGTGCACAGCAGCATCGGCATTAAGCTCCTCGATCAACGAGAGCAGCTCTGCCTCGGAAGTTGTTGCAGGCAACTTGTGCTCGAACGAGAGCATTCCCGCTTCCACAGTCTGTCGTGCCTTGTTCTTTACGTAGATCTGACTCGCGGGGTCTTCGCCAACGAGGACCACAGCAAGTCCCGGCGTCACGTTGTGTTCGTGCTTAAGGCACGCGACCGCCGTCGCGATCTTTCCTCTAAGGGACTGCGAGAACGCCTTCCCGTCAATCAGCTTTGCTGCCATTGATGACCTCAACCTTCGTCTGGCTAACGATGTGGATCAGGAAAAGACAATCGTCTTGTTCCCATCGATAAATACGCGCTCCTCGAGGTGCATGCGGACCGCGCGAGCGAGCACCTGACATTCCACGTCGCGGCCGATTGCCTGCATTTCTGCGACTGAATAGCGATGGTCGATGCGACGAATGTCCTGCTCGATGATCGGACCTTCGTCGAGGTCACCGGTTACATAGTGAGACGTTGCGCCGATCAGCTTCACGCCACGCTTGTGTGCCTGTGCGTATGGCGATCCGCCCTTGAAGCTAGGCAGGAACGAATGATGAATATTGATGCAGTTACCGTGCAGATCACGGGCAATGTCGTCGCTGAGGATCTGCATGTAGCGCGCCAGCACTACCAGTTCGGCCTTCCTCTCCGCTACCAAAGCGCGCAACGCTGCTTCCTGCTTCGCCTTGGTTTCCGGCGTGACCGGCAGGTAGATAAACGGAAGGTTGTAGCGGACTGCGATGTGTTTGAGCGTCTCATGGTTCGAGACGATTGCGACGACCTCCATGTTGAGTTCGCCTGCTTCCCATCGATAGAGAAGGTCGCGCAGGCAATGGTCAAACTTGGAGACCATGAGGACCGTGTTTCGCGGCCGATCCGAACGACGCACTGTCCACTCCATGTTGAAACGCGCGGCAAGGTTTTCGAATCCGATCAGCATGTCGCGGTCGTCATCGGCAATCTCTCCTTGCGCCTGGAACACCGCGCGCAGGAAGAACCGCTGCGTCTCTTCGTCGTCGTACTGCGACATCTCGTTGATGTAATAGCCATGCGCGGCAAGGTAGCCGCTAATTGCTGCCACGATTCCCACAGCTGCCGGGCAGGTGACCCGCAGCACATAGGTATTCGGAAGTTTGGTGGTAAGGGTCATGATGCGTCGCGTTATCTATAAAGTGAGCAAAACGAAGGGAGGCCGACTCAGAGCGTTGCGCGTTCGCGCAGGAACGACTCGGCGCGCTGAGGCTCGCCGAGCTCACGGCCGTAGGCTGCGCCCGCATATACCGCCGCCGCCACTGTTCCCGGGGCGAGCGCGTCACCAATGAGCGTGACCGATTCAATGCCGGCGTCACGCCACTCGTCCTTGCGAAGTTCCATGGCGTCAAGCAGCCGGCGATTGGGTTCCCTCAGCGTCACAGGGATCACCGTTCCGCAGGCAAGCGAAGTCAGGCGTTTGCCGGAAGCCACGACGACCGATCCGTCCTTCGCCTCCTTGATCTTGCTCTTCGTGACACAAACGATTCCCGCATCTTCAAGCCGTTCTTCGAGTCGCCTCAGTTCGAGTGTGTAGTACGACCACTGCGAAACGTCCGCGAGGGGAGTCACCAGGGTGACGTCGTGCCCTTTCGCCTTCAGCCATTCCGCAACGCCGTGACCCACGTAGTAGTGGTCGTCGTCATAAACCACGACGGGGCCCGTCAGCGCGGGCTCCCGCAGCGCGGCTTCCGGAGAGAGGACGGTAACGCCGCCACCGAAAGAAAGTCCGTTTGGCGTGCCCGGTCCGGCGCCATCTGTCCTCCAGCTCGCGCCGGAGGCAAGCACGACCCGGTGCGCGCCAAATTGCAGGATGTCGTCAGCTTCGACCGGCGAGCCGCGGTAGATCTGAACGTTGCTCATCCGCTCAAGCTGATAGACGCGGTAATCTCTAACGCGAGCCAACGTCTGGCAGCCAGGTAGCTTTGACTCCCACTCTATCCGTCCTCCGAGATAGCTTTCACGCTCCACCAGGGAGACTTCTACGCCGCGGCGCGCAAGCGTCAGCGCGGCCTCAAGGCCTGCCGGGCCTGCACCGACAACCAGAGCGCGCTCCTGCTTCGACACCGGTTTGAGTTTTTCGGGGTGCCATGCCTTGCGCCACTCTTCTCCGATTGTGGGGTTCTGCGTACACCGGATCGGTACGCCATACATCTCGGTTGACGCGCAGACGTTGCAACCGATGCATTCGCGAATTTCATCGATCTGGCCGGTCCTGATCTTCTCGGGTATGAACGGGTCCGCAATCGAGGGACGGGCGGCACCGATGAAATCGACCAGGCCGCTCTTGATTCGCGACACCATCGCATCTGGGGACGTGAAGCGCCCCACACCAACCACGGGCTTGCTCGTCAGCTTCTTGACAAAGCCGATGTAGTCGTCCTGGAAGCCCTCCTCGGCGAATCTTGCCGTCGACGAGTCGAAAGACCAGGGGCTCACGTTCACATCCCACAGATCCGGGAGTTCACCCAGCGCTTCGATGACCGCCCGACCTTCTTCCTTCAGCGAGATGCCGCCTGTAAAGTCGTGAACCGCAAACCGGACCGCAACAGCGCACCGCCCGGCAGCCTCGTCGAGCGTATCTTCGATTAGCTCCTTCAGCAGTCGCATGCGATTCTCGAGCGAGCCGCCATACTCATCGGTCCGCTTGTTGTAGCGGGTGGAGAGGAAGTGCAGAGGCAACGCGCGGTCGTGCGCCGCGTACACATAGACGATGTCGTAGCCCGCATCGATCGCGCGGCGCACGGCCCGCCGATGCGATGCGCGAAACGCCTGGATGTCGGCAACGGTCATCGGCATCGACTGCGTCGGAACGTACGCTGATGTGCACTTCAGACTGCCCGGACCGAGCGCGGCGACCCGGCTGTAGAGATTTCTCGCCCCTAGCCCGAGATGCGCCAGCTCGACCGCCGCGAGTGCACCATGTCGATGAATCTCGGCCGTTGCGAGTCGATGGCATGCGACGTCGTGTTCGTCCCACAGCCTGTCGTTCTGGTGCCCCATCATGTCCGAGGTCTCATCGATCTCACAAACCCCGGTACACACGACTGACCATCCCCCCTCTGCCTTCATCGCCCGCAGTGATGCCGTGGCGTGCGGCTGGGCGAAGCCCATACCGGCGCTGTGTGCAACCGCGAAGAACCGGTTCTTCGCTATCACAGGCCCGATTTTGACCGGCGTGAACAACGCTGCATACCGGCTGTCTACCATTTCGTCTGTCATGCTGACTCCAACTTCAGATTGTCCTCTCGCATCGCCGGGGACTCGAGGTTCACTACGACTTCAAGCGTTCGCTCTTCGGGTCGTAAAACGATGCGAATTGCAGTTCGATCGGGTAACGGACGCCCGCCACTTCGACTTCGAAGCCCCCCTCGTTCAGCCAGTTGGCCGTCACGCCGCCGGTATGGCGCACCGCGACCATCCCGAGAGACGCGCCAATGCGGAAGCCCCATGCGCCTGATGTGACATAACCGACGATTTCCCCCGCCTTCCATACCGGTTCGCTACGCAACAGGAACGGGCCCTGTTCAAGCGACGCGCCGGTGACTCGCGCATTCACGAGCCGACTTTCCAGCGGATCAGCTTCTATCTGCCGGCGAAGCGCCTCCTGTCCGACAAACGGCGTTGGCTTATCCATGGCAACCGCAAAGCGCAAACCTGCCTCCAGCGGAGTGTCGTCTTCGCCGATGTCGTGGCCGAAATGCACAAAGCCTTTCTCGAGACGGCAATGGCCCATGGCGAAGAATCCCGCATGACGCAGGCCGAGAGGCTTGCCAACGCGATGAAGCTCGTCATACACGTGACGGCAGAGATCCGTCGTGGGATAGATCTCGTAGCCGAGTTCGCCGAAAAAGGAGCGACGCAGCACCCAGGCACGGCCATAGCCAACGTCGATCTCTTTTGCGACCCCGAACGGCAACGCCGAGTTCGAGAGATCGACATCCGTCAACGCTTGCAGGATCTCTCGTGACTTCGGTCCTGAAACCGAGAACATGCCGAACTGGCTGGTCACGTCGAAAATCGTCACGTTCAGGCCACTTGGAACGTGCGACTTAAACCATGCCCTATCCCGCTCCTGGCTCGGGTGGCCCGTGATGACGAAGAAGTCAGTGTCGGACTGACGCGTGATCGTAATATCCGCCTCGATGCCGCCACGCTCATTGAGCCACTGCGTGTACACGGACTGTCCAACCGGCACGTCGACTTCGTTGGCCGAAACCGCGTTCAATGCTTCGACGGAATCCGGTCCGGTAACGAGCAATTTTGCGTAGCAGCTCTGATCGACGAAGATCGCCGCGTCGCGCGCCGCGAGACACTCCTGTTCCACCAGAGGAAACCAGCTCTGATATCCCAAGCTCGGCTCGCGCGCCACTGGGGCAGCGGGATCAGCGTAGTAGAGCGGCATTTCCCAACCCACACGCTCACCCATTACTGCGCCAGCGGCGATCAGTCGGTCATGGACCGGCATATGGCGCACTCCGCGCGCGGTCTCGAACTGATGGCCGGGCCAATGCAAGGTCATGTGCAGGCCGATCGACTCGACGACCCGCTCGCGCAGATATCGTGTGTTCGACTGGAACCGCATCGCACGCTGCGCGTGAAGTGCACCCATGCCAACGGGGGGAAGACCCTGCATGATCCATTCGGACATCACCTTGCCGGCGCCGCCAGACGACAGAATCCCGTTCGAGTTGTAGCCCGCCGAGATGAACAGGCCATCTACTTCCGACGCCGGTCCCATGTACGCGCGACCGTCCGGGGTGAAGCTCTCTGGTCCGCAGAAAAAGAGCTGGATGCCGGTCTCCGTGAGTCGCGGCACACGGGCGAATGCTTTCTCCAGCAGAGGCTCCATGTGCTCGAGGTCCGGCGGAATCTCGTCAAATGAGAAAGTCGTCGGGATGTCGGTACCGGCGGCTGGCCATGCCTTCCCGGATGCCTCGAACCCGCCGACGAGCAGTTTCCCGGCATCTTCCTTGTAATAGGCACGCTCATCGGCAACGGTAAGGACCGGCGTCTTTCGGTCCAGACCAGGCATGCTTTCGGTGACGATGTAGAAGTGCTCGGCCGCGTGGAGCGGAACGGGCACGCCAAAGCGCTTCGCGAACTTGTGGGACCACATGCCACCCGCGACCAGAACCCGCTCGCAGGCAATCTCGCCTTTCGTCGTCTTCACCCCCACCACTTTCCGGTTGCGGATGATCAGATCTTCGACCGGTGTCTCTTCAAATGCGCGTGCGCCGCGCAGCTTCGCTCCCTTGATGAGCGCGTTCGTCACATCAAGCGGATTTACCTGCCCGTTCGACGGAACAATCATCCCGCCAAGCACATCCTCGACACTCAGGAGGGGCCATGACTCCTTGATCTGGTCGGGCGTGAGATAGTGGGCCGCCACGCCGAGGCGCTTGGCGGCCGACACCGCACGCTTCACAAGCTCGTGTCGCTGCGGCGTAAGCGCGATGGTCATCGAACCATTTTCCTTGTAGCCAGTCCCCTGACCGGTTTCAGCTTCAAGGGACTTGAAAAGGTTCGTCGTATATTGAGCCAGCTCGGTCTGAGCCTTTGAGTCGCGCAGCTGGCCCACAATCCCCGCCGCATGCCAGGTCGTTCCCGATGCGAACTTGTCGCGTTCGAGAAGAACGGCTCCTTCAATGCCGGCCTTGGCGAGGTGATAAAGCGTCGATGCACCGATGATGCCACCGCCAATGATTACTACCGGTGCCCGCTCAGGAAGCCTGTCCGTCATTTTCTTTACTCCGCGTTTCATTCCGGCCGTCCAGCCGAAGCGTCCTATAACCGTTAATGCTCACACTTCCGCGTGCTTCGCCGAACGCACACCCGCCGCGATCTTGCCTTCGCTTACCCAACGATCGAAGACCTGAAGCGCCCCGTCGACAAAGAAGTCGTCGTTGATATGGCAGTCCAGCTCGATGAAATTGACCGGCGGTTTGACCGCCGACCTGACCTCCTCGAGAAAAGCCTGCAGGCCGTCCGGGTCATGTAGAGGTTGACCGACACGGTCCCACTGCTGTATCCCCCACGTGGGCAGCAGAAATGCGGTCGGCCCAGCGGCTTTGTTGACCTTATCGGCAAGTACCCGGGCGGCAGCGCGCCGCTCCTGCGGCGTCATCGTCACGGACGCAATCAGCCGGTTGTGTGCGTGATAGAGCCGATCTTCGTACACCTTGGGCAGGGGCTTCCACGTCTGCACGTCAATCATGTCGCTTGCGCCCGGCGAGACGAGTTGAGGGATTCCAAGCCGTCCCGCGGCCTCCAGTCGGGACGGCCCCGCGGTGACGACAGATCCATGCACCTCGTTACCCAGTTCGCACAGGGCAAAGTCGAACACGGCCACGAACTGCTTCTGCGCGATCAACGCTTCCATCGCGCGACCACCCATGCCGGTGCAATGGAAGACGACGGGCTCGTAGCCTCTCTCCTCCAGTTCCGCCGTAAGTCGCACCATGTAGCTGAGGCAGGACTTGCCCAGGGAACCAATAGCCACCTTCGGTCGATCTGCCCGTGAGGGCTCGACTGTCCGGCACGCACCCAGAATGGCTCCCGATGCCTGGCTCAGGACCGCCTTGCAGACGTCGTTTAGTCCATAGAGGCCGCCGGCCCAAAGAATCATCATCAGGTCGGGAGCCAACCGCTCGGGAGGAATCAAATGCGAATAGGCCACCGTCGATACAACGAACTTCGGCAGACCCAACGGCAGCGCCGCAGTCACGTCAAGCGCGAGGTCGGTACCCATCGTGCCCCCGAGGGCCAGGACGCCGTGGATCTGATTCGAGCGGTAGCGCTCGATCGCGATGTTCACAGCGCCCTCTGCCATCGCCGCCATGGCTTCATTCTCGTCGCCGCAAGCGGCAATCTCTTCGAGCGTCTTACCCGCGGCCTGTGCGACGTCGCTGTTGCTGATCTGTGGCTCAAACGGCGCTTGCCCGAGAACGCCGACATCCATTACGATGGCGCGAGAGCCTTGCCTCTCGATGCAGTCCTTCATGAAGAGCAGTTCGTCTGCCTTGGTGTCTGCCGTACCAATCAGGAGAATACTCAGTTGCTGCGTCATGGCACCTAGCCCTCCACAGCCTTGAACGACGCCTCGAGGACGTCACACATGAAATCGATTTCCTGCCGGTTAATTGTGAGCGCGGGCGAAAGAATGATGTTCGGCCCCGAAGTCCGGACCATGAGGCCGCGATCATAGGCTTCGCGAGCGACGCGGCTGACCTCTTTGGCACCCCGTCCGAAGGGAGCCTTGGTCGTCTTGTCCGCTACCATCTCGAGACACGCCATGAGGCCAACGCCGCGGGCGTCGCCGATCAGCCTCGACTGCTTTCCCAATTCCGCGAGCCGTTGATGGAGATACGCGCCCTGTTCGGCAGCATTCGCCGCCACGTTCTCGCGCTCAAGCAAATCCAGTGCGGCCAGAGCCGCCGCTGCGGCAACTGGGTGTGCGCTGTACGTGTAGCCGTGTGAGATCGCCGCCATCGACGCGTCGCCGGCCCGGAATGCGTCAGCGACCTTTTGCGAAATCGCGGTCGCCCCGAGCGGCACATAGCCAGAAGATATGCCTTTGGCCAGGCACCACAGATCAGCCTTCACATTCCAGAGGCGGGTGCCGAACAGTTGCCCAGTACGGCCAAAACCGGTCACAACTTCGTCTGCGATCAGAAGCACTCCATACTTGTCACAGATCTCACGGACCAGCGGCCAATAGTTCGCCGGCGGCACGATCACGCCACCGGCGCCCTGCACCGGCTCGGCAATGAATGCAGCAACCGTGTCAGGTCCCTGAAACTGGATCTCGCGCTCGAGGAGCTGTGCACAGATTTCACCCAGCTTGACCGGGTCCTCCGTGTACGGATTTCGATAAACCCAAGGTGTGTCGATATGGAAGCAGCCGGGCAGGAGCGGCTCGTACGCCCGTCGGAAGTTCGTGTTGCCGTTGACGCTCATTCCACCGAAGTGCACCCCGTGGTAACCCTGCTTGAGCGAGATGAACTTGGTCCGATCAGCCTGACCCTTGATCTTCCAGTACTGGCGCGCGAGCTTCAACGCCCCTTCCACCGCGTCGGAGCCACCGCTGCTGAAGAAAACCGATGAGACACCATCGGCCTCCATCATCCCGACGAGACGAGCCGACAGTTCGATTGCGCGCGGATGTGTGGTGCCTCGGAAGGTGTTGTAGTACGGCAGCTCATCCAGTTGGGAGACGATGGCATCGCGGATTTCCGTCCGGCCGAACCCGAGGTTCACACTCCAAAGGCCGCCAACACCATCGAGCA
This sequence comes from Paraburkholderia sp. CNPSo 3272, assembly GCF_024206495.1. Lineage (GTDB taxonomy): Bacteria > Pseudomonadota > Gammaproteobacteria > Burkholderiales > Burkholderiaceae > Paraburkholderia. The sequence continues at coordinate 54,774 of NZ_JAMBPQ010000033.1, forward strand.
ATTTCTTTCCATCCGCGTCCCAGATCCAGCTTCCCTCTCCACGTGTGATGATGTCCGGGGGGGTGTCGATCATGGCCTGCGGGTGAGCCATGGGATGCCACAGGTATTTCGCGTTTGCCGCCTTCAGCTCGTCGAGCTTCATCTTTGTCATGTCAGTTCCTCCACCGATAGATTGAGCCGCGTGGCAATAGCGGCAATGTTTCCGTTGATGTCGCGCAGGTCGAAGAACTGCACCTGGAGCCCCGCTTTCACCGCACCGACGATGTTCCGCATCTGATCGTCGACAAAGAGGATGTCCTCCCCTTTCATGTTCAGGGCGTCCATCGCCAACTGGTAGGCCCGGCGATCCGGCTTCAGAATCTCTGTGTGTGTCGCGTCGACGATTGCCGCCATATCCTTGAGCACAGACATCTGCGACAGAAACTCCGCGCCGTAGAACAACTCCAGCTCATTCGACAAGATTCCGATGAGGATTCCGTTCGCACGTGCACGACGGATAAGCTTCACCATCGCCGGGCGCACGACAGCGTTCGGATCCGTCTGCCGTGTACGCGTGAGCATCGCGCGAACATCCCAGTCCCGCTCGCCGATAGATGCCCCCATCTCACGTGCGCGCATTGCCCAGTAGTCCCGCTCGGTGATTTCGTCGCGCTGCATCGACTGCCAGAGCATGTCGGTGGACGGATCGATCGGCCCAAGCCAGGCCAGCGTTCCCGGAGGAAGGCCGAGCGTCGCTTCCGTTTCACGGTGGCGCTCGAATACCGACACACTGATAACGCTCCCGAAATCGAGTAGAAGTGCCTTCGGGCGGTGTTGAGGGACTAGGGCGCGCCGCTGGTCAGTCGCGTCCCGACCCTTCGGAACTGAAATGGAGTTCACGATTTAGCTACCGAAACAAGTTTGAGATCTGTGTATCCCAGCAGACCTTCGAGGCCACTCTCATGGCCCAAGCCGCTCTCCTTGACACCACCAAACGGCGTCTCGGGTTGGGACACTCCAAAATGGTTGATTCCAACCATGCCGGCCTCGAGTTGCGCACTAAGGCGATGCGCGCAATCGAGGTCGGAAGTAAATCCATAGGCCGCGAGGCCGACCGGCAGCCGGTTGGCACGCGAGATCGCATCACCCAGGTCATCGAATACGTCGAGCACCGCGATGGGACCGAACGGCTCTTCGTTCTGTACCCGGGAATCCAGAGATGCGTGCTCGATCACCGTCGGCTCGAAGAAGAACCCGGGCCGCGCTATGCGCTTGCCGCCACACGCAATCGTGGCACCGCGTTCGGCCGCATCGTCGACGAAGGCTTGCATCTCGCGGACACGCCGCTCCTCGATTAGCGGACCGAACTGCACACCTTCTTCGAGACCGGAGCCAATCTTCAGCGCGGACGCGCTGCGCACCAGTTCGTCTCGAAACGATTGATATTGCGTGCGATGAACAATGAAGCGAATGGGAGATGCGCAAACCTGCCCGGCGTTGCGGAACTTGGCCGACACCGAAAATCTTGCGGCCTTCGCCCCGTCGTAGTCCTTGCACACGACTACCGGCGCGTGACCACCCAGCTCCGCTGTATAGCGCTTCACGTGTCGCGCCGCCTGCTCCCCAAGCAGCTTCCCTACCCGAACCGACCCCGTGAAGGAAATCTTCGCGACGTTCGGGTGCTCGATGAGCGACGATGAGATGAATGCAGGGTCGCCCGCCACCATGTTGACAACGCCTTCCGGAATGCCAGCGTCAACCAGGCATTGCACGATCAGCATGCAGGTCGCAGGCGTCTCTTCCGCGGGCTTGATAATGACGCTGCAACCCGCTGCGAGCGCGCCGCCCAGCTTTCTCGACGGAAGGTTCGCGGGGAAATTCCACGGTGTGAATGCGGCGACAGGTCCGATGGGAACGCGCGTGACCGTCTGGCTCAGTACATTTTCCAGTCTGGCCGGGACCCCCCGAGTAGGCATCCGCTTGGCCTCCTCGGCCAAAAAGTCGATGATGTCTGCGGAGAGCGTGACTTCCCGGACAGCTTCAGCCAGCGGCTTTCCCTGCTCGAGCGTCAGAACAGCTGCGATTTCTTTTGCCCGTTGACGCATCAGCTCGGTGGCCTTTGCGATGATGCGGAAACGCTCGAACGGGAGCATGGCCGACCAGCGTTGGAAACCGCGGCGCGCCGCTTCAGCGGCGCTGTCGAGTTCGCCGCGTCCGGCAACCGGCAGGTGACCGACTACCTGTCCGTCGGCTGGATTGATAACCGGCAACGTACCGCTGTCGGTACGATCGATCCATTTGCCGTCAATCAGCAGTTTGAGGTTAGGGTATGACATGGTGCGAGCCATAAGAAGTTGTTAAGAACATTCTCGGTCTCACCCCGGTGGTCAACAATCAACCTTTGGTTGGATTTTGAGGGGCGCGGCTTCCCGCGCAAAAGAAGATATCTGAGTAATTTTCGGAGAGAGTGTCCGAACAGTAGAGTCTTCCCCGACCATTCCAATAACGCTAATTTCGAATGTCATCCTCCAAGCGTTACTGGGCGGCCATCACACTCCGAACAGTCTTGCCGTTCGTTGAGACCCGTTTGATTACTTTGTCAGTGTCGTCTGCCAGTTTCTTTATTTCGGCCGCGACCACAGAAAACCCTCGCCGTTGTTCGCCTGCACGAGCAGCTTCGACACGAGCGTTAAACGAGAGGATGGAAAGTGCACGGATTGTCTTCTGTATGTCGTCAACATCCAAAAGAATCGCGTTCGTCGTGCCTGTCATGGCAGACGGACGTTGTTCAGTCGCCATCTGGGCCGCGCGCTCCCCCTGGACTTCGATAACCAGTCCCTCCAGGTAAAGCAGGGCGCCACCTTCGTCAAACACGCCTCCGCCCACGTCCCGCACCCAAACCGTGTCACCAGATGCGCGACGAACTCTGTAATCCACGGTCCATGCGTTTCGTTCACGGAGCGACTTGGCCACGGCGCGCGAGACATACTCCTCGTCGGACGGGTCTGTCAAAGAAAGCAGGGGCCGAACTGGGTTCCCGATAAAGTCTTCGGCTGGATATCCCGTCAACGCAAAAATCGCTGGTGACGTGTAGAGCATCGTATAGTGCTCGTCGTTCATGCACCGGTACAGAAAACCTCTCATTCGAGCGGTGATGCTCCCGCATCGTGAGAAGTTCCTCGGGTAGGTCACTTCCACGCGATGCCTGAGACGTTTGCGGCGAAAGTCGCTTGGGCGGTTCTTTGGGGAAGGGGCGGCGGCGATGCAGTCTCCTTACCCGCCACAAGCAGGCGCTTCCACTGAAATGGAAGCACTCCGATCCATCGCGGCGAATCCGGTGCAATTCATCCGGTTCAACGGACTAGCTGGCCATGACTTGCCGTACGGCCTTGACGTTGGTAGAAACCTGTTTGATCAACTTGTCGGTCTCGTCTGCCAACTTTTTTATTTCTGCGGCGACCACCGAGAATCCGCGCCCTTGATTACCAGCACGGGCTGCCTCAACACGCGCGTTAAACGACAGGATCGACAGCGAACGGATGGTTCTGATTATGTCGTCGACATCGGAGAGAATCGCGTTCGTCGCACTCGTCATTGCCGAAAGACGCTGTTCCGTCGCGATTTGCGCAGCACGCTCACCCTGCACTTCAATTACCAGCCCCTCCAGATAGAGCAGCTTGCCGGCTTGATCGAAAACACCCCCGCCCACTTCGCGTACCCACACGGACTGCCCGTCTGCGCGACGAATCCTGTAGTCCGCAGTCCACGCTCTTTGGTCCCGCAGCGCTGCGGCGACCGCCCGCGAGACGTACTCCTCGTCGGACGGGTCTGTCAATGAAGGAAGGGTTCGAACCGCGTTACCGATAAAGTCGGCGGCCGGGAAACCTGTCAGCGCCAGGATGGCCGGCGACGTGTAGAGCATCGTGTAATGCTCGTCGTTCAGGCAGCGGTACAAAAAACCTCGCATCCGACCCGTGATACTCCGCATCGTTTGAAGTTCCGCTACCTGGTAGCCCTGATCCTTCGCATCACTTCCCTTTGAGGGGGAATCGTGAAGATGTTGTCGCATCGTTGCCTGATCTTCCTCGCGCGCTGCATCTAGCTTCGTCTTGTCGGCTTATCCCAGGGTCCCCAGCACGATCAATCGCCCGATACCACGCCATCCTTTGCAAAGAGCACAGTGGCGTTTGAGCCTGCTAACGAGATGATCGCCGTAAGTGGTCGACGGTCTTCCCGATGCTTCGCATCGAAATCCTGGGAGTTTGCGGTCCCTGACAACATCAGTCCATCCAGCCCTACCCCGACGACCCTGTCACCGGTTACTGCAAGGTCGGTGATCGAACTGCTTGTTCTCGTCTCGACTGCCGCCCACGTATCGCCTCCGTCATGACTCTCGTACAGGTGCCCAAGCAGTCCTCCGACCAGAACGGTACCATCCGATGCAACCGCTCCCGCCCAAAGGCTCCCCTTTCCGCCCGTTTTCCGGTACTCCCAAGTCGTGCCATGATCGCGCGATCGAAGCACCAACCCCTGCTCCGCTGCAACGTACAATGTCCCATCGGCAGCACCGAAGATACGGAACAGATTGCGATCGGCCTTCGTGCTACCCGGCGGCGGTGGCAACGTAACAGGGCTCCAGTGCGCCCCCCCGTCGCTCGTTTGCAGCATCAGCGACCACAAGCCGACCGCCCAGCCATGCAATGGGTCGGTAAAGTAGACAGAAAAAAGCGGTCGGTCTGTGGAGGTGTCGGCCCGCTGAATTCGCCACGTCTTTCCACCGTCCTGGGTGGCGATAATCGCCCCCCACTGACCCACACCCCACCCATGCGAAGCATCCGAAAAGTAAACACTGGTGAGTGTGGAAGAAATGGGCACCACGCTCGCCTGCTTGTAAGTCTTACCCTTGTCGTCGGAGAACAATACAAGCCCGTGTTCTCCAACGGCGACGATGCGGGATCCAGCACGTGCAGCATCAAGCAACATCATATGGGACGCATCCACCCAGGCGTGCGCTGGAGAAACCTTCAGTTCCGGGGTCGTCCCCTGACTCGCCTGTGCCAATGCGCAGACACAGATACCTGCCAGGGCGACCAGTTTCCGCAGATGTGTTTTCATGAATACTCCTCGTTTATTTGATCTCGTCAATGGCTGAGCAGACCAGGGGCACGTACTGGCGACCGCCGCGGAAACAGCTTTTCGAGAACTACCGCGAGGGCAGGCAATGCAGTCATTGCCATCACCAGGTTGACGATGAACATGAAGGCGAGCAGTTTCCCCATATCAGCCTGGAACTTGAGCGCCGAGAAGCTCCATGTGGCCACACCGATCGCGAGCGTAATGGCGGTAAAAATCGTCGCGACGCCAACCTCGAGCATTGCATGTTCCACAGCCTTAACGATAGGCTGGCCATTAGCCATGTGAAGCTGCAGTCGATTGTAAATATAGAACGCGTAATCGACGCCGATGCCTACAGCAAGTACCATCACTGGCAATGTTGCCACCGTAAGCCCTATCTGCAACTCCTTCATGAACCAGTAGCCTATGAAGGTTGCCACGGTCAAGGGCGCGCAGCAGGCCACCATCGCGCGGAAATCGCGATATGCGAGAAAGACGAGGATCAGAATTGCCGCGTAGACATAAAGCATCATTGGCAGTTCACTCTTCGCGACCTCATCGTTCGTTGCAGCAATCACCCCAGCGTTGCCTGCGGCCAACCGGATCGTGATGCCGTTGACCTGATGCAATTCGCGATACTGCTTGACATCGTCGAGGACTCGCGTCAACGTGGTGGCCTTGTGGTCTGTCAGGAACAGGTGCACAGCGGTCATGCTGCAGTCCTTGCTCATGTAACCCTTGAGACGTCCGATCTCCGCCGACAGGCCGCCATAGTTACCCGGATCGATCGGCACAACATTCATCTTCGGGTTTCCTTCGTTATACCCCTCGTTGTAGTCGCGAAGCATGGCGGGATAGGATTCAACAGACACGACGCCCGGCTCGTGCTTCATGGTCGACGCGAAATCATCCTCATAAATCCCTACAACAGGGTTATCGCACGCTGCACCAGACGATTCGAAAACCACGGTCAGCCAGTCAAGTCCGACGTCGTAGTTGTTCGCTATCGAGACAGCGTCAAGGTTGAATCGTGAATCTGCACGAAGCTCGGGCGCGCCCGGCTGCAACGTACCAATAACTCGGTCGCGACTCTGCCAAACGGCCAGCGCAAATACGACCGCTGTAATACACACCACGGCGTAAGCGTTCCGCGGTTCGGCGACTCGAGCAAGACTGCGCAGCCACCGGGACCGGCGTTCCCTTCTTTCCAGGGCGTCGTCAGCATACGCCTTTGAGAAGTTGAAAAACGATGCAGCGACCGGGAGCATGACGAGATTCGTGATGATCTTGTAGCCAACGCCCAGGGACGCTGTGATTGCTAGTTCCCGGACCATGGGTATCGGAATCAAAAGAAGCGTGACGAATGACACGAGCGCCGTAACCAGAGCCAGTGTTCCCGGGACAAGCAGGCCACTAAAGCTGCGGCGAGCGGCCTCAATTGTGTTACTTCCGTGCGACAACTCCCTGACGATGAAATTGACCTGCTGTATGCCGTGCGACACGCCAATCGCAAATACCAGGAATGGCACGAGAACCGCGAGAGGATCGAGTCCGAAACCAAGTAGCCTGAGCGTGCCGAACTGCCAAACCAGCGATGTCAGCGAACACATAATCGGCAATACCGTGAATCGTACCGAATGGCAGTACCAGTAAACCGCGAGCGCCGTAAGCAGAAGCGCGATCGAACAGAAACCCAGCACAGCTTTCGCGCCGTCAGCAATGTCTCCAATCTGCTTTGCAAAACCGATAATCTGGATCTCGTATCCCGAGTCTTCAAATGGCTTTCTGACCTGATCGTCAAGGAGGTGGTTCAGTTGCACGTAGTCGAGCGTCTTGCCCGAGCCATCGCGCTCATTCAGCTCAGCGGTAATCATCGCACTGTCTTCAGAGTGCGACACGAGCGTTCCGATGTATCCACCGTTGATCGCCGACTTTCTGATCTTGTCAACCACGGCGGGCGTAAGCTGGTTTGGCGTAATGGTACCGTCGATCACCGGGTTGGCCCTGAAGCCGTCCTCGGTGATTTCATTGACAAAGGCATTGGGAGTCCAGAGCGACATTACCCCCTGCCTGTCGACACCTGGAAGAAACGTTACAGCCTGCGTGACCTTGTACAGTCGGGTCAATCCGGCAGGTGTCCAGATGCTTCCTTTGCGCGATCGAACCACTACCGTGATCCGGTTCGCGCCGAATAAATCCTTTCGGTATTTCTGAAAGGTCTGGATGTACTCGTGACCAATTGGCATCTGCTTCTCGAAGCCCGCCTCCATGCGCAGCTGCACCGCAAAGACGGCCATGATGGCGGTAAAAACGGCAATCGCCAGAACAACGACTCCACGATGTCCAAAAAAGAAGTGCTCAAGGCGAACAACGAAGCGGCTTATCACAGCGTCTTCCTTCTAAATGACTGCTGCGCGCTCCGCACGCGCAGCAAGGCACCTTCTGGGATCAGAAGTTGCGGGTAACGAACATTCCAACAAAGTTGCGGTCGGCGTATGCCTGTCCAACCGTGTTGTGGCCACCAAAGAATGCGGTGTAGTTAATTCCAGCCTGCCAGTTGGCGGGGTTCTGATTGAACAGAACGTAGAGATTTATCGACTTTGCGCCCTGAAGGTAATTCGCGGTGAATGTCGGCGTATACCCGTAAAGTGCATCGGTGAACGTCACACCAGGGGTGACCTGCCAGCCATGGATCACCGTGCCATCATAAGTCCAGTTGAAGTCGATAGTCGCACCTATCGAGCTCGAAGTACCTTGGGCTGCGGCTATGGGATAACCGAGGCTGGAGCCGTTGTTGAGCCAAGCGTAGTAGCCTGCTGCGGGTACCTGGGTAACCGTCTGTCCGCCAATGTTTCGCGTCACGCCGCTGGAGCTGAGTCCCGGGTAGTAGATCCACGTAACCTCTGCTGTCAGTACTGCCATATCGGCGCCGATCAGCTTAAGAAACGGGTATTCGCTTCGCGTGAGACTGAGCTGACCGTTGATATCATACTGAATCTTTTTTCTGTCCTCCCATTGCTGGCAGTCGATCCCACTTACGCCATTTGTATTCAGGTCCAGTGGACCGCCTGGATTGAAACAGCCTGACAACGCGACTGCATCGTGCGGACGATAGGACAGTTCAGTGCCGATCGCCCAGTCGCCGATCCCGAAGTTTGCGCTGACGCCAAAGAGCTGACGATTCTGCAGATACGACCACTGATTCGAGCCATCGGGCAGTGTCGAGAGTACCGGTGACTTGTCCGTATAATTCTCGTAGTAGAAGGAAAAATTGGCGTCGAGCGCTTTTGGTTTGTAGTTCAACCTCAACCCAAATTGTGGCTTGTATTGCGATGGAAGCACGGTCGAGACAGGTACGCCGATTGAGTGGTACGGAGCCCCTGCGTACTGGCCGTTCACCAGTCCCGTGTTTATTCCGGATATTGTTGCCGGATTCCCACTATTCGAGCCAGCGATAGTTCCAGCGTCGGCCCCTCCGACGTTAACGTTTGTCGAGCTGACAGTCGCGGGTTCCGCCCCGCGCCCGAAGTTGTCGGCCACAGACCAGTATGTTCCCACCGGCGGATAGCGGTTTGAGGTCCACCCGAACTGATAGTAGGCCTCAGTGCTGAAACCGCCTCCAATGCCGGAAGCAAAGCTCAGCATCGGAGCTGGAATCAGGGCCTGCTTCAATTGGGTGCCTGGAGTGATCAGCGTCTGGATGTCGACCGCGTTCGTTGCATTGATACCACCAACGGCAAAGTAGCTTTCCCCCCAGTTAATGACCTGGTTACCCAGTCGCACGTGGGCACTCTGCCCATTGATTGCGAAGTCTTTCTCACCCCATAAATCCAGGAGACGCACCGGATATTCGACCTGTGCGAGGGCGGTGCTAGACAGGGCGGTTCTTTCAGTATCGCGGACGGCGAAGTCGTACATCGCCATCCCTCGAACCATGAACTTTAACCCTTCGCTCGGCATTGTAAGCAGCAGCTCGCTTGTTGCGCTGACGTATGCGCTGTAAAACTGCCCCTTTTTGTAATTCAGGTTGCCGTTGTCACCGAACGCCCATTGATTGGTGTTGGCTGCGGCGCCGCATCCGTAGGCGTTCGGGTCGCCCGTGAGCGAACAACTCGGGTTCTTCGTTCGAAGGCCCGCGCCCGCAGTGAGGTTCGTGACCCATGATCCGGAGAGGTCCCCCATTCCTGTTGTGAAATCGTAGCCATACGCGCTCGCCGCGAATCCACCCAACATCGCGAGCGAGACCGAGGCATTTAACCCAGCCTTTCTCATGATTTCCCTTTGGTCAGTTGTTTTCGGCATGCGCCATCCTGTGACGCATGCTCTTCGTCAATACGACTACCCTAGCGCTCGCTGATTGCCTGCAGATTCTCTGCGGTATAGAAGTCGGGGGTGAAGTGCGGGTCGTTTGATTGTTCGTAATACCGGATATCGGATCCCATACCAGCCGCACCTTGATCCGCGACGTAGCGTCCTGAGGTCAGGTTGTACTGGGTGAAGGGTTCCACGTCGCAAGTGCCTCCCAGTTCCCATACCGGAATCGGATAGCCTTCCTTGACCTTCCACAGCTTGCCCTGTGCGTCATAGTCCTCTCCCGCGAGAGCGAGGTAAGTGTCCTCGTCGAGATACAGAACCTTCTTCTGTGAGATATGACGCATGTTCTCCTTAAGCGTCGCCTCAACCTCATAGACGCGGTGGAGTTCGTAGCGCCGAACGGATGGATCGACCGTGTCGGGCTTGTAGACGTCACTCACGCTTTTCTGGAAGTCATACATACCAAAGTCGTTGTATGGTACATACATTTCCTTGGCACCCACCAGCTTCCAGTTGAAACGGTCAATATCGCCATTGAACAGCCAGGGCTCGTCGACCGTATATTGGTTTTCGAAGCCGATCTGCGGCGCGTCGTAGTCATACGACGGCATCCGTCGAACACGTCGCTGGCCAGAGAAGTAGTAGAAGGTCGGCGAATCACTGTTTGCGAAATTGAACGTTTGTACGAGACCTTGCCCAGCAAGCGCGGCGGGAGACTGATACGCAAAATAGATCGAGAACAGTGGCTCATCGCCTTGTAGCGGATTGGCGCCCTTCTTGCCCCACGGGAAAAACAAGGTCTGGTGACTGACGACGTCGATGAAGTCAGAACTGCCTGGACGGGGCGAAACGATCGTGTTGAGCTTCGACCACTCCGCGCCAATGCCGCGGTAGCGGGACAGATAATTCCATATCGCCTCCTGACCGGTCTTTGCGCCCGGGAATGGCAGACCCGGAAGCACCGCAGCATGCAAGTGGTCCCCGCTCGAATCCAGCTTGGCCGTGCCCGCATTTTTCTTGATGTTTTCCTGGATCCACGCAGGGTATCCGCAATCACGGTGCGTCGGATAGACATCCATCCGATACCCCTTGATCTGCTTGAATAACGCGAGCTGCCCAGGCGAGAGCTTGTCGGCGTACTGGGCTACATTGTCCGCCGTGATGGAGAACAGTGGCTTCTCTGACTTAAAGGGTGAGAAATCCGCCCTCAGCTTTCCCGGCGTCCATCCGGCTGGAGTCCTCGAGACGCCCGAAAATGCCGGAATTTGTCCGTCCTTTGAAGCGCCAGCTTCGGCACCGGTCACTGTGAGACTACCCGTTGACTGTGCCCAGGCAGCAGCAATGACAGCACTGCACCCAATTGCAAGTGCGGTTTTGAGATACATACGCATTGCCTTAATCCTCTCGACAAAAAAAGATCGCGGTCACGGAGTCAGATGAAAGAGAATGCCGATTCCGACCGTGTGAATTCATTCTGGCTGTCCGAAATCCACGTATGGATCAACCAAAGGGATGATTTGCATCAAACTTATGGATAACCCCAGCGCGTCGATGCAGCTTCGGCTTGCGACACGCGACAAAGATCACACAAGTCGTCTTCCATATATTTGGATACCTAAGTAATTAAGTGATGGAACGAAGGAAACGACAGTTTTGGCGGCGTGAGCCGTCCTTCTGGACGGCCGAATGGCGGGCTTTAGGAAGCCCGCCACTGCCGCGTCACCGGACCAATGCTCGTGGGAATGTGTATTTCGGATTCAGCGGGCGCCGGAATTTTTCTTTTATGCGCCCCGTCGCCCCATCTGGGGTTCAGTGTGTTTCATACTCCGAAAGCAGCGAAACGAGACTCGCCCGGTTCTGTACTCCTACCTTTTCGAAGATCTTCAAGACGTGTGACTTGACCGTCGCCACACTTATGTGGAGCGACTCAGCGATGAAATTGTTCGTCTCCCCCAACATTAACAGCTCCGTCACATCAAGCTCACGAGGCGACAGCAAGAAGGACTTGGTGAGATCCTCCCTCAACTGGATTTTACTTCGCCCGGTGAATCCTCTTAGGTTGTACTCGATATACGGCTGCATTGCATCGACTACCGCCGCGACCTGAGAGCAGTCTTCGCCCCGTCGAAGCAGCAGGCTGATTCCACCTAACACCCGCGTCTCACTGCGGAACACCGCTTCAACGATGTCGTCGAATCCGTGAGCTTTGAGGAAGCGCACGTAATGCTGTGTTTCCGGTGTAGATTCAAGCTCAGCCATTTGACTGAGCAGCGCGGCGCGCTCCACGGTACCAGGGACCCTCGTGAAACTGAAAGGATCGTATTGGCACATCCCTGCCTTGTATTCCCTGTGGAAGGCTTCCGGAATATCTAACCTGCGAAACGCACAATCATCGCTCTCCTCCTTGACGACGTAGAATGCCAGTGCGCGGATGCGAGTCATGCGCGCAACGAATTCCATCGTCTCGTCAACGAATCTGACATCGACACCATGACGTTCCGGCCGTCGCTGGCCATCCAAGCCGGCGCCAAAAGTTCCGTTAGACCTCATTTAGCAGCCGCCCCAAGTTGTTATAAAGCGATGGGCGTGCCGTCTTCAGCCATACTGCAAAGCAGGCTCCGCCAAGACCCGTCGCGAGCGTTGCCCACGGCACGAGTTCCGACCAGATTGACTTGCTGCCACTGAGCAGATCTACGTGGATGATGATCTGCCACAGACATAGAAAGAGACCAAGCGAGGCCAGTGCAGGAGAAACGGTACGCTGCCAGACTGACACGCCCCGATGACTTCTCCAAAAGAAGCCTACGACGGCCAATGATGCAAACGCCTGCACAGCGACGATCCCCACTGAAGCGACGACGCTTGACCATGGCAGGACACCCTGCAACGGATCGATTTTGAGGAGCCCGCATACGACGATCACGATTAGCCCGCACACGGTCTGAACAATACTTGCGACAAACGGCGTCTGTTGCACCGAGTGGGTTTTGGCTAGCCTGCTCCAGATGATGCCTTCTCTTGCGAGTGAATAGAAGTACCGTGAAATGGTATTGTGAAAGCTGATAAGCGCCGCGAGCAGACTCGTGATCATCAGCACGCCCATCGCATCTGAGGCCCACGTACCAACCAGCTTGGCCGTCATTGAGAACCACATATTTCCGGGATCCTTGTTGGCCTGCGCAACGGCCGCGTCCGGCCCGTAAGCCGAAATGATCATCCACACCGAAACCGCGTACAAGACCATGATTATGGTAATCGCTGCGTAGGTTGCCCGCGGTATTGTCTTACCAGGGTCCTTCGCCTCCTCCGAATAGATCGCGGTTGTCTCGAAACCCATATAAGAGCCAACAACAAATACGAGTGACGGACCAAATCCGCTGGTGAAAACGGTCGACGGCGAGAAGGATGCGAGCGGGAAGCCCTTCGGACCGCCGCCGTGCACGACGACGGCCGCGTCAAACAGAAGGATGATAGCGATCTCGCACAGCATGAGAATGCACAGGAACCGTCCGCTGAATTCAACGTTCCTGTACCCAAAATAGTGCACGATCAACGCGATGCACGTAGCACTAATCCACCAACTGACAGAAATTCCCGCCTTGTCAACCAGTGCCTGACTCAGGAAAAAACCTACCAGGGCGTAGCAAGCCAACTGGATTGCGTTGTAAGCCAGCAATGCAAGAAAAGCACCTCCTACGCCTGCTGGCCGCCCCAAGCCTGCGGCGATGTACGCGTAGAAGGCGCCAGCGTTTTTCACATACCGGCTCATTGCCGCGTAACCAATGCTGAACAGGAGGTAAATCCCCCCCGCAACGACAAACGAACCCGGCACACCGATACCATTGCCCATCGCGATGCTTACGGGCACAGCTCCCACCAGTGCCGTCAGCGGGCCATTCGTCGCAATCACGAGAAAGACGATCGACAGCAGTCCTAAGGCGTCTTTGCGCAGCGTTTGCGGCGCCCGCGGTTGATTCTCCATGCAAATCTTCTCCAGCAGCCTGATTGGTAGAGGGAGACTACAGGTCGAAGACCCTCGACGTTGGCCTCCTGCGCGTTGGCCTCCAAAGTACCACCAGATGATTCCACCTGCGCCCGAAATCCGGCCCGGCACCCGAACATCAAAAGCGCTACCGAGGACGACTCCGGGCGAAACCATGTTGGTGGTCCCGAACACTCCATAAATATGTCGGATGACCTAGTTATATTTATAGAGCGGAAAATAATAGTCGGCAAGTGGGTGTTAGCCCTAGGGTTCATCGAACGCAGCATTTATTCGGATCGCATAGGTCAGACGAAACATATGGATGGCATAAACACCTAGATGGAACGAGATCTGAGAGGTGTCAGTGACTACCTCGCTTCCCAGCCGCAGCGACTATGAGCCACCTTGAACAGACGCCGCCGCAAGGAGTGCGGTGGCAACCAGCTTGACCAGATTCGGTCGTTCGACCTACAATCTGTAAGGTCAACAAGTCTGAATCCGCAACATGCCGAGACAAGCAATGCCCGAAGACAACCCGATCCAGAAAGACGTTCCGCTTCGCTCACTGGCGAACGCTTCAGTACGGGAATCCACAAAGCGCCCAATGAATGCGCGTGGGCGGCAGACCGCTGCCCATATACTGGCGTGCGCGACCGCGATATTTGTCGCCGAGGGATACGGTGGACTCAGTATGCGAAAGGTCGCGGCGAGCGCTGGCGTCGCCTTGTCCAACCTGCAACACTATTTTTCTGGCCGGGAAGCTCTGTTCGCGGCAATCATGGAACAGACGACAACCGAGTACTTCGATACCTACGAGAGCATCAGAAACAACACGTCACTGACGCCATTGCAGCGGCTGGAGAAAGTGATCCGGTTGCTTATTGAGACGGACAAACAACCACAGACCCAGAGCCTGTTCATAAACATGTGGGCTTTGGCGCAAACCCACGAGTTCGCGCGTCGGATAATGGAGGAGGCCTATGTCCTCCAACGCTCGATGCTTAAGGGCTTCATAGAGGCCGTGAATTCGAACCTCTCTCCCTTGGAACTATCCTGTCGGGCAGCATTGGTCACATGCCAGATCGAAGGTCTCGTGGTACTCATCCCACAGCGAAACCGCTTTCCATCTGACGTGCGCGGAATTGAAGACGAGGCCGTACGAGCGTTATTGAATCTGGCCCTCGCCGAAGGCCAGCGAGAAGCTGCGCATAGAGCGAATGCTCGGGAATAATTCCGGTAACGTTGCGTAAGCGACCGCTCTTCCAGGCTTGGGCCCTTCTTTGTATTCAGCACTTCGACCAATTCAACTTTTTGGCTCAAGTCAACGCGATGGCCTTCGAAGTCGGTCTTTTGCAGCTCGTCGTTCCATCAACTGCGAGAAGCCACGAAGTCACGTCCCGCGGTGCATTCTGTCCTGGTATGTGCCTCGAACTGGAATACGCCGCGCTGACCTGCGTCGGGAATCGCAATCGAACCGCGCGAGCGGCGCACCGACGCCATACGCGGGTCGCGCGGGTCGGAAAACGACGCGTTGCGCGCGGTAATGAACGCGGCCATGGTTAACGGTAAACGCGAAGCCACCCAAATTACACCGGCACCGCGTCAACCGATGGAAATCGATGCGACTGGTGTGCCGCTCACGAGTGCCCTTTTACTCGGCGATGATTCGCGCATTTCTGAATTAGCTTCTTTTTTAATCAGGTAATGACTTATGCCTGGCGCCGCCCATCTAGTTGCTTTACACAAACCGGAAGGAAGTTTCGATATGCCGGACTACACGCGTATCGACCTCGTGGTCGGGTGCCGTCGCCTTTTTCTTCGCGGCTGGCACCCCGCAAACATTGATCCGCTTGCACAGAAACATTTCGTGAATGTCGAGATCTGGGTTCGCTATCTTCACTCCAGCGCCGCGAGCGACGAACTGTGCGATGTTTTGGACTACAACGTGATGCGAGACGCGTTATTGGCGGCAGGCACACCCGACTCGCAGGCGTTTATTGAATGTGCGCTGGACGAACTCATGAGGTCGCCAATTGAGGTGGCGCGTGTCGAGATCATCGACGACGCCGTGGGAGTGAAATTCCGTGGAGTTCGCTATAAAGACGATAGTAATCACGGAGATTGATTTGGATAACGAAAAGACATCACTTGTACCTCGGCCGCAGTGCAAGGGCCATTTGTCGATGAACGCTGCTTTTTTATGATCCAACCCAAAACGCGCGCCGACGTATAAGTTCGTATAAGTGGCGCAGCCACTGAAGGCCAAAGCTGCACCGACAAAGCGCCATGCTCCATGTTCCTGCGGGCGTAGCAAAGCGTCAATGGGGACAGGGTATCACTTGAACAGGTGCCCGGAACGGGCGGGATCACAGCCTCGCCGCACTGGATCGCGAGAACGATTCGCGCTCGACGCAGCGCGCCCGCGCAGGCGCGACTCACGACTTTCGCCGCGGGAGTCATCTCGGTAGTAACGCAATGGACGGCCAGGTGACCAGAAGCGATCGTGGCATGGAATCCAGCGCGCGGATTCGGGCGCGATGACAGCAACTCGACATGCGGTGCGGACATGCACGGGTACTTATTGCCTGCGCGAGCGCGGTACTTCCTGGACGAACGTGCAACGCAGCGCAGCTATATAGATAAGTATTCTTATCAAAAGATGCCTGTTTGCGATTAAAACTCCGTAAGATCAAAACGCGCCCGTCCTCTTTGCCGGGCAAACGCGATGGTGGAATATGAGCACGGTTCGTGCGGAAGGCCACAGACGAACACTGTCCTTATCGGTTAAATCACCAGCAAAGATCACAAGAATCCGATCACCACGCACCCGGCATATCCCATGCCACCGCGTTCTCGAGGCCACATCCGCGCACTCGTATCGATGAGCATCGCCATCGTCGTTCACGACACCGGCACCCGCTGCCGCTGCGTTCGGGAGCCTTTCTATTTCGAGCCATGATTGACTAGACTGGGCTCAGGAGTTCAGTCCCGCTCCGACCGCTCGAAAACGTGCACTGCTTCCACTGTTCAACCGATCAGCAGGGGAATAGCGAAGATGAATCAACTGGTCTATGTGCATGGCGTCGATGGTCCGCGCTCGGACGCCGCGGGCGACGCGCAATACGTCGAGTATCAAACGGCGCTCGCAGCCCGCAACCAGATGTTCCAGAACGAGACGTTCGAAAAATCGGTGACGATCCGAAATCCGCTCTGGAGTGTCCATGCCGCCCACCCCGCGTGGAATCTCGCCTGCGTTCCGGGACACGTGCTGAAAGCCGAAGCAGGCAGCGCACCGCTCGCCATCGGCGGCATCCTGGGCGGGACAACGGGCGCGTCGCCGCTTCAGCCCCCCGGCGATACGCTCGCCCGAGCAGCGAAGAGCGATCTGGACGCCGTCGTCGGCTCGCTCTCTTCTATCGCAATCGAGCAAGCGCAAAGCTCCGACCCCGCCGCCGTGGAAAACGCCGTGCGTTTCTGGAGCGCGGCGGCAAGGGCGCTCGAAAATCCGGAAGCGCGCAAAAGCCTGACCGGCGCGACCGACGACAAGGATTTTCTCGACCGCTTGCAGGTTGCCGCGCGCCCCTTCCTGCAGGACCAGTCGCTCTCGCTCTTCGACAGCGTGCGCAGCGCCGCGACGCAGCTAAAGGGCGCGACCACCGACCTCGTGAACAGTCCGGCCGTGCTCGCGGTACGCGGCAAGCTCACTCCGCAGTTGGCCATCTTCATTGGCGACGTTTTTACGTATCTCAAGGCGGGCGCCGCGCGCGATGCCATCCGCGCGGAGATCCGCAAGTATTTGATTCCGGCGGCAAGCGCGGCGAACGCCGCGCACAGCCGGCTCATCGTGTGCGGGCACAGCATGGGGGGCGTCATTTTGTACGACCTTTTAACAGACGTGCCCTTCGTGCAAGGGCTCACCGACGAGCTGGGCGCACCCTTCAAGGCCGATCTCTTCCTCACCGTCGGTTCCCAGGTGGCATTGTTCGAAGAACTGAAGGTCTTCACGGCGTCGAGCGCCGGCTATGGTGCAAACCAAGGCAACAAGGTGCCGAAGCCCGGCTGCGCGGAACGTTGGTGGAATGTCTATAACCGGCTCGACGTGTTGTCGTTCCTCGCAAAGCCGGTTTTCGAAGACGTCGAGGATCTCGAAGCGAGCACGACCGCCGGCATCACCGACGCCCATAGCGCCTACTTCACGAACCTCGTTTTCTATAGGCGGCTCAACGCACGCATGAAACAAGCGGGGTTTTTGCCATGACTCAGATCTTTCAGCGCGCGCCCGGGGCCGCGCCCGCGACGCATGCCTTCGTGATCGGCTGCGGCCGGTTCCCCGAGCTTGGCGAGGCCGCTACGCGGCAATCGACCGTGGCCGGCGCGCGTGCGATTGTCCGCTATCTGCTCGATCACCAGGACGAGTTGACGGCGCCGCTCGCATCGATCGAATGTTTGCTGTCCGATCCGGACGCCGACGCCGGTGCCGATCAACTGGACATCGGCAAGTTCGCCAACGATCCACGCGCCGATGACGGCGTGAGTGCCGCGACGCGCGTCAACGTCGAAACCGCTGGCAACGCATGGCTCGCCCGTTGCCGCCCCAATGACAGCATGTTTTTCTACATGTCGTCGCACGGCGTTGCCGAGGCGGATCTCAGCGTGTCCGGGCTGCTGGAAGACGTGCTCACCAATCCGTTCAACCAGTGGGGCGCCTCGCTCAACATTGGCAACCTCGCGACCAATCTGCCGGTGATCGGCGCGAGCGCGTGCTGGGTCTTTCTCGACGCGTGCCAGGAACTGGTCGATAGCGTGCTGTCCGAGTACGACGGCCTTGACGGCGTCGTACTGGTCAAGGCGAAATTCGGGAAGATAGCGTCAACCCGGGTTAGGTCGCTCGCGCTTGCGGGTTCGCGTTTCGGCCAGCTCGCGTGGGGCCCGGACAGCCGCGACCCGCCATACTTCACGCAGGCCTTGCTGCGCAGCTTCGAAGCGTGCGTTGACCGTGACAGCAACGGCGCATGGGTCGTCACCGGCGAACGGTTGCTCTGCAACGTGCCGAAAGTCGCGGACGCGGCCTTCGGCTATTCGACGCTGGACGTGGAGGCGCTCACTAAATTCGCGAACCAGGCGACGCTGGTCACCGTGCCGCATGCCCGCATTCCTGTGGTCGTGCGTACCGACAATCTCGCCGACATGGCGTACCTCACGCTGATCGAAGCCTCGGATGGCCTCACGTTCATCCAGTCCGCGCCACTGCAAACGAACTGCTTTCTCGAAGTCGCGCCAACCGGCACCGAGTTCGAGGCAAGACCCACCTTCAGCGGTGCGCAAGCCTATCGTCCGGCGAAGTTTCACGCCAATCCCTGTGCACAGATAGTCAGGTTACTGCCATGAACGATGAAACGGCGCGCACCGTCGTGATCCAGCCGCCGGGCCAGGGGGCCTATCGCATCACCGTCGTCGGCACGCAGTCGCAGACGGTAAACCGCGTTTTTTCCGCGGCGGGCGAGCCCGTCGAGATCGCGCTCGGACCGGACAGTTACAACGCGACCATCGAAAGCGCGAGCAGCGGCGGCATCACCTCTCAGGCATTCACAGTGGCACCGGCCGGCGAAGGCGATGCGTCCGCCTCGGTCCAGCTTGGCTCAGACCCGGATTTTGCGCCGAGCAGCGCGTTGGCCTCGCTGCCAAGACCGCGCCGGAGCGGGCTGCTGAGCGTCCTGAGCGACCTGAGCGCCCTGAGCGAAAGCGCATCGCAACGGGTGGTGTCGCCACAGGATTGGTCCGGCCTCTCCAGCCCCTCGCCCGAGAATGCGCCCAGCCGGGGCTTGCCGGCCGGCAACTTGCCGCTCTCGTTGCCGGAACACGCCACGCGTTTTCAGGAGCCCGCGCCGATCCCGCTCAACTTCCCGTTCCTGACCCAAGCGAACCTGGAACAGCGCACCTTCACGGTCAGTCTGTCGAGCGCGGATCTCGCCGATACGGAGCAGCCCGACGTGGTCGAATGGCATGCGGCGCAAGCGCAGATCGAAGTCGCGCAGTCCTGCGACAGCGAAGTCATGTTCAAGCTGGTGCACGGCCAATGGCCGTGCCGCGCGGCGCTGCGGCTGACGATTGCCGTGGAAGGCCGCGCTCCCTGGCGTGTTGGCGTGCCGGTGGTGGACGAAGGCATCTGGCTGACGTTGCGGCCCGCTGTCGCTGCGTCGCGCCCCGATCTCGTCGTGACGATGCGCCCCGTGAACGAACTGACGGCCACGCTGATCGGCGCGGTGCAGCGCGCCCTGCCGAGCGAGGTCGATTCGCTGCTCGTCGCGTCCGCGAAGGCGATTACCGATAACGATTGGCACAGCGGCGATAAAGACACGGCAGCCGCTCTCGAAGCGTTGATGACGCACGGCGCCGCACCGTGGGCAAGCGTCGCGGCAGCATTGCTCATGGCGCGCACCGGCCAGATCGCCGACGCGGCGCAGATCGCGCAAACGCTCGGTGCGGCGTACGACTGGATCGCGGATGCCTCCGTTGCCGCGGCCTGGGCCTTCGCAGCGGTCGCCGACAACGACGCCGATAGCGGCAGCGACGATGCCGGCATCGCGGCGCACTGCCTCTCGCTGCTCGCGCATGCGCGCAGAATCGGACCGCCCTGCCTTGCCGCCAGCAACACGCTGGCGCTTCAGATGCTCTCGTCGATGGCAATGAACGCCACACGGGAAACCGACGCCAAAGCATGGCGCGATGAACGGCGCCTCTGGAGCACCCGAAGCCGGCGCGCCGTGCCCATTGGCGCCTTTTTTGGCTGGGAAATCGAAGCCGCTTCGCCTCCGCTCGCACTCCAGGCGTCGAGCGATAACGTGATTGCGCAAGGCAGCGTCACCGGCAAAGATCTGCGGTGCACGGTGGCCGAGACGGCATAGGCGCGTGCGATCACGCTTCGAGCGCGGTCGCGATGATGGCTTTCATGAGTGCGCCCTCGCGCCCCGGCGCGAGGCGCGCCATCAGCGCGCGAAAGGCGACGCCGTCTATCGCCTCGACGATCGAGCAGAGAGCGTCGAAATCGCCGGAAAGTACGGTGCACGTCTGCCCCCCGCCCTTGGCGATGTGCGCCTTCAGCGTCGCCGCGTAGTACCCGGCACGATCGGGGTCGGTCGCAGCCCGGATGACCGCCGCCGCGAGCCGATGCGCCACGCCGGTCTCGAAGTCGCGGTCCCCGGCCGGGGACCCGGCGAGATAGCGGTTGGCGAGATTGAAATGACTGATGGCGACATGCCGCGCATCGCCACCTTGATATTTGTATCGCAGTGCCTTGGCCTCGAATTCGCGCGCCGGCCCGCAGCGCTCACGCTTCTGTTCGAGGGTGCCGAGCGCGGAATACAGGTCGCCGAGTTCGGTGACCGCATTTTCGGACTTGAATACGGCCTTGCATTCGAGAAGCATCGCGTACGCTTCGGAGAACCGCTCCAGTTCGATCAGCGCCCCGTTGTCGTTGAGCCGACTGCGGGCCAGTTCCAGCGGCAACGCGCCGCGGCGGCGATGGGCGGCTCGCGCCTTGCCGTTGTACTTCAGGGAATCGCGCCACGCGGCCCGCGCGCGGGCCAACCAGGCGAGCGCCTGCGAGCCGGAAAGGGCCATTGCCTCAGCGCGGCAAGCGCTGCCGTATTGAAACGCGGCATCGCTCGCCGTATCGAAGATCACATTGCGCACGTTCCAGTCCAGCATGCCTTCCAGCGGCCCTGGTTTGCCCGCGGCGATCATTCGCCGGCGCAATTCTGGCAAGCGCGAGAGTACCTCGCTGTACTGCGCTTTCTGCGAGAGCATTTGAAGCTGCTGCCCGAGCGCGGACAGTTCGCTCCAGGCGCCGGCCCCGGCCAGGCTCGCATAGCGGTGATGCAGCTTTGCATAGGCCTGTGCCTTCTCGAGGTTCACGGACTGCCACGCATTCGCGAGATCGTTGCACACCGGCGCCGCCACCGTGAAGTCTTCCGCGCGCTCGGCGGCATCGAGCACGGCCTCCCAGCGTTGCACCGCTTCACGCCAAAGGCCGGCCTGATTCAGCACGCGTGCCAGCAGAGACTGGGTGATCAGAGCCTTCGGCGTTTTCGCGGTAACCGCCGCCATTCGCGTGATGATGGGCAGCAACATGGCGGTTGCCCGCGGCGAGTCGTCCACGCGCATCACCCGCTCGATCATCTGCGAGGCGATTTCCCATTCGCCGTTGCGCCCCAGATAGGGAAACGCGGACCACCCCGCCCGTGCGGTCGTCGCACCGGCATTCGGCACCCGCACCGCGTTGTCCATGGTCACGCGCATGAGGCCGTACCAGTAGTTCACCATGACCTCGTCAACGCGCGTCTGGAATGGCGCGCCCGCTTCGGCCCGCCCGGCGCGCGCCACTGCCGGATGGAGCGCGAAAACGTGCTGGGCGTGCTGCCCTGCCGCGGCGCGCAGCTCGAGGAGTCCGCAGCTTTCGAGCCGCGCGATCGCCGCACGCATATCGACGTGCGGCGTTTCGGGCCAGAGCGCCTGCCAGTTGGCTTCGACCACCGCGCTACACCGGTCATCCGGCTCCAATGCGCACAGCAGATGGAACACCGTTCTCACGGACTTCGACAGCGCGCGAGAAAGCGCGCTCGTCCAGCGATCGAGCTGATCGAGGAACGCCTGCACGTCAAAGTGCGTTTCGCCGCGGAGCAGGTAAGCATCGGTTGCGTCCGCATCGGCGTGCTCGAGGCCGCCGATGTCCCGCAATCGCCGCGCGAGGCGTTCCGGGTCGGCGGCGAGCCGTTCCGCGAACTCGATCAGCTTGGGGTGGCCCTGCACCGCGCGCAAAGTGTCGCGTAACAATTCGCGGCCGCGCGCGGCACGGACAGAGGGTGAACGGCCTTCGAGCAACGCTCGCAGATTGGGTAGTTCGCGTATCAGCAGCAAGGTTTCGTCGAGCGGCAACGCATGCACAGTCAGCATAACGAAGGAAGCAGGCATGCCGGCCGGGACGAGCCGGCTCGACATCGCCACGCGCGACGCACCGCCGTGGTCGTGAAAAGCGCGCATCAGCATGGACCAGCGCTGATCACACCAGTGACCACTGGCCGTCAGCAGCGTTTCCACGTTGTCGATCACGATCAGGACGGCCTTCGTCTCCAGGGTTTGCCGAAGCACTGGCAGCCATCGAGCCAGCGCGGACTCGCTCGCGACGGCATGAAGCATGGCGATGCCGGGCACCCGCGTTTCCATCGCGAGCGCGAGCGCGCTCAACGTCATCGAAGCGTCGGCGTTCAACTCGGGCGCCCTGTACCAGACGACCTGTTCGAAGCGGGCCGCCCGAAGATGGTGCCAGGCCAGCTCCACCACGCAAGCGGTCTTTCCCGCCCCGGCCATGCCGTGGAACAGCACCCCCCGACTGGCGACGTTCTCCGCCAGCGCTTCGCTTGCCAGCGTCATCGCCCGCACACGGCCAACGAAGTGGCGGGGCTCCGCCGCGAACGGTGGCACGACCGGCCCCGCATCGCGGGCCGCCGGGCGCGCGCGCGGCGGCATCGCAAACGCCAGGTCGGCGGCGCGCCGGCCGAGCAACATCGGCATGGTCATGGATAGCGGACGGTCCGGCGCCGCGCCGCCCCGGCCGAGCGCGCGCAGCGCCTGTTCCGAAGCGGTACGTGCGGCGCGCGGCAGCGGCTCGCCGTGTTCCAGCAGGCGCTGATAGAACGCATTGGTGAAGGACATGGCGTACCGATCGTCGACCGCGTAACGCGTCGCGAGCACGGCACAGTCGAGGCCCCGCTCCAGCACCCATGCGGGCATTTGCGCGAGGCCCTGCTCGACGCGGCCGGCAGCCTGCGCGCCGGCGTCCGGTTCGCCAGCGGTGCCGGACGCGCCCAGCCAGCTCAGCGTCGCTCCCACGCTCGCCGATGCCGAATGGCACGCAACGAGCACGACCAGCTTCAAACGCGCGCCGGCCACACTCAGCAAGCGCGCGATTGCGTCGGGCGCCACGGGGTCCGGCGCGCCGTCGGGCCGCTCGAGGAGCAGCGCGCCGCTCGTTCCGTGCCCGGCGAAGTGGACGATGTCCCAGCCGCCATCCCCCAGAAGCTGCTCAAGCCGTTTGCGGGTGACACCGTACTGCAACGCCCGTAGTTCGATGGACCGGCCTTGCATGGCGAGCCGGTTCACAAGCGACTGCAGGTGTTGCCGCTCGCCGCGCAGGTTTAGCGGGCTGCCCGCGGGCGGTACGCTGAACAGCGCGAGAATACGCAACGACTCGCCAACGGCCGGCGCTTGCGCGAGGCCCTCGCGCTCGACCTCGAAAACGAAGCTCACGCCATACCGGGCGAGGGGCTGCCCGCTCACATGCGCCATCTCGAGCGGCAAGGCAAGCAACGTCGCCGCCGCCTGTGGCAAGACCAGCCGGACCAGGGCGGCCGGTTTGGCGTACGCAACGAGATGCCCGGCGATTGCCGGTCCAAGCACGACTTCGCCCAGCCACGCGCCGAATGCCTGTAGATGACGCCGCTCGTCTTCGTCTGCGGCGTCCGGCGCGCAATGGTAGTGAAGCCACGCAGGCAGGTTGAACAGCGCTTCGCGGCGCCAGTCGGCGTGTGCGAGGATTACGGCGTGCGAAGCCAGCGTGACGCCCCGGGCATCCTTGAGATGCCAGTTCCAGTGATCGGCGTCGGTATAGCCGCTAACCTCAAGAACAAGAGGCGAACGATCCATGGCGAGGCGCTCCGCGCACAATACGGCGTGTGTCGTGCTGCCAGCATAGGTCATGCGCGGCGAGAGGTTCGATTCCTCGCCCTGTCTGACGCTAACCGCGTTTGCGCAGCGGATCGAGCAAACCCTTCAGGCCGTTGTGGTCCATCTCCTGCATCAGTACGAGCAGGTGGCCGATTTCCCCTTTGGGAAATCCTTCGCGGGCAAACCAGTTGAGGTAATGCCCGGGCAGGTCGGCAATGAGTCGGCCTTTGTACTTGCCGCATGGCATCACGACGGTGACGCGGCGTTCGAGGTCTTCGACTTGCATGGTGATATCGTGCTGCGTTGGAACATCGCTCTATGAAAAGGACACAAGTATGACGTTACAGGACCAGCCAGCCTAGATCATCAGGATGCGCGCGAAGCCCGGTTGCGGGGACACGCTGTTCGAGCTTGCCAGCGTCGGCATGGAGAAGTCCGGGGCTTCCGACCGTTTCATCATTCTTCGCGAGGACGGCGATCCTGACGTGTTGTGGAACATCGAGGTCTTCAAATCGGATGCGGCCAAGGATGGCTACGAAAACAGTCCTCTCGCTGATGCGCTCCGGGACGAAATTCTGGCGCTTTTAGCCGAACCGCCGATGCGTATTGCGGCTCACCCCTGCTCGGCCGCCCCGAAGTAAAGCGCGCGGCGGCGGCCAGACTCAGGCGGCGGCCCGCTGCAACAACGCGCGAACGCCGTTCCGCGCCCTCATAAAGTCAGACGCCTCGGGCCATCTGGCGTAAAGGTTGGCCCCCCCGCATGGCCAGGATGCGTATTTCGGCGAAGTCGAACACGGATTTCGGTTGAAGTCGAACAGGGTTTCCGGAGGAAGGTGAACAGCCGTTTCGTTTGAAGTCGAACGGTTTCGGGGTATTCCGGAATCGGTGTTCGGCGCTCCGAAACGCGTGTTCATCTTCCCGAAATCGGTGTTCAGCCCGCCGAAACGGCTGTTCACTCCGCCGAAATGCGTGTTCGGTGAGCCGAAACGAAAGGCGCGGTTTTGGTTGGCGGTACTGCG